>JADJEQ010000021.1 GCA_016709025.1 Bacteroidales bacterium
TCTCTCTCTCGGTCTCTAAGTCTCTTCGTCTCTAAGTCCCTTTTTCATCTTAATCTATCTCCCGGTCTCCTGGTCCACTTATCACTGATACCATGATTTCCGGAGGTCCGGGTACGGTTTCAAAGCAGGTTTAATTTTGGTAAAATAAAAAATATTTACAAAAAAGCGAGAAAAATGTATTACTTTTATAAAATTAGTAGATTGATTATCAGGAAATTTAATTATTCACATAAAATAATTTTACAATGAAGCAAGTATTGGCCGTGTTAGTGATAGCCTGTATATCATATACAGCTTTTTCACAGGAAGTGAAGTTGAATACCAACCTCGTTGTAGAAGGCGATGGCACTGTAAGGATGGATGCCGGCGCGATGGTCTGGGACGATTTACGGGTTACATTGGATAAAGGCAGTAATGCAGCAACATTGGAAAATTTTTCAGGTGCTGGACCGCAAATCTGGTATTTCAAGAATAAGGCAAGCGTAGAAGCCATGTCCTTTACTGTTCAATTGCCGCATACATGGAAACAAGGAACAACCATTTATCCTCACCTACATTGGACGCCAAGAGCAACAGCTTCTTCAGGAAGCAATGTTGAGTGGAATTTAGACTATACCTGGGCAATCTACAATTCAGCGACTCCAGAGGTATTCCCGGCTGTAAACACGATCACCGTGATAAGCCCCGGGCCTTTTACAGCAAATACCCACCAGATTACTGCACTTACTAATAATAATGTCGGATTAGTTGCTAACGACAAGACCATTTCCAGTATTCTGATTTGCCGTATCTGGCGGAGATCAGATAATACAAATGACACATACGGTTCAGATGTTGGACTTCTGTTTCTTGATTTTCACTACCAGCTCGATACTTTCGGCAGTCGCGAAACTTTTACCAAATAGATCATCAGGGAATAAAATCCACCTTTTAACCTGGCAAAGATGAAAAAATATTTATTAAAAATACCGGCATTCAGCCTGCCGGCCTTGCTGCTGATTCCCTCGATGGTGCTCGGACAGGGCATAGAAATCACAACCGGAGGCAGTATTGTCAATACCGGTGCATCCTCGATTGAAATCATCAACGGCAGTTTTATCAACAACGGAACCTATACGAAAGCCGGTGAAACCTTCACCTTTTCGGGAACCACCGCTGCCGGCATTTCGGGAAGCAGCCTTTCGAATTTTAATAACCTGACCATCACCAATACCGGTGGAGTTAGTATTGCTTTCAACACGGCGGTTACGGTAAGCAACACATTATTAAATTTTGCTGGAACCGGAGGATTGATTATCCGGAGCACCGCTGCAGGAACCGGCTCGCTGATTCACAGTACGGCTGATGTGGAGGCAACAGCAGAGCGCTATATGACCGGTGGCTGGAGTGCCTGGAACACCGGATGGCACCAGATCAGTTCGCCGGTTGTTAGTCAGGCAATAAGTGGTTTTGCTACCGGCAACTATGACTTCTATGGATGGGACGAAACTACCAGCCTTTGGAAGAATTATCAGGCTGCAGGATTCAGCGCATGGAATGGAGGAACTTACTTTAATGTAGGACAAGGTTACCTGATTTCTTACGATGCCCCAACAACAAATTCCTTCACCGGTTACCTTAATGTGGCCAGTGCTACTAAAACCAACCTAACTAAGAGTGGTGCTTCATACAATGGGTGGCATTTGCTTGGTAATCCGTTTGCCAGTTCCATAATATGGAATGACGACAACTGGGCATTAAGCAATGTCGCTGGTGGTGCAAAAATCTGGCATGAAGGCAACAAGAGTTATAGTGACATTGCAGCCAATGGAAGAATTCCGTCAGCACAAGGATTTATGGTGCAGGTCAGCAGCGCAACCAATAGCATTACTATACCCGCTGGATCCAGAACACATGATGCAACAGCATGGTACAAATCAACTGCAGAAAACCAGCGCTTTCTACTGGTAGCTTCTGAAACAGAGGGTGGCTCAGCCCAGGAAAGTCAGGTAATTATTAACCCTATGGCTACCGATGCCTTCGATTTTGACTATGATTCGAGATTTCTGGCCGGTTATGCTCCAACGTTTTATTCCATGGTTGGCGAGGAAATGCTATCAACCAATTCCATAGCATCTATCGGTGCCGGATCAGTTATCCCGTTTGGTTTTGTAAAGAATGCAGCTTCGGCGTTTACCATTGAACTTAAAGAGTACATTGATGGTCAAATAGTTTATCTCACCGACAAGAAAACCAGCACGGTAACCAACCTAAGCCAGACTCCGGTGTATAACTTCACCGCATCCGAAGGCGACGATGTGAACCGCTTTACCCTGCACTTCAGCACGGTCGGTATTGACAACCCGGCCACCGGCGAAGCGGTACAGGTTTACGCCCACAGTGGCCTGGTTTATCTGAACGGCGCCCCGGCCGGTGCCGAGGTACGCCTTACGGATATTACCGGCAGGGTATTAAAACAGGTGCGCACAGGTGAAGACAGTATTACTACTTTGAATGTCAGTAATTTTCCACATGGAATTTATGTGGTAACAATTATTAGCGGGAAAGAGTTACTTAGTCGCAAGATTATTTTGTAACCTGACGGTTAAGCCCGGAATTCTTTCCGGCGCTTAACGGCAGAGGGCCTGAGGGTCAGATTTGATTAAAATAAATGAAAAAACGAAGAAAAATATATATTATGAAAAGGAAAATCACCCTGGTTCTAATCTCGCTTGCCATGCTGTTCTTTGTCGGATTAAGTGTAAGTATTGCCCAGGTTCCACCTCCGCCACCTGATGCCCATGGAGCAACCGGCGACCAGCAGGCCAATGGCGCCCCCATCGGCACCGGCCTTGTCCTGATGACCGGGCTGTTTGCCGCCTATGGCGCCAAGAGGGCGTGGGATGCGAGGAAGAAGTTAGAGGAATAAGTGAGCTGAGGTGTTCACGTTTCTTATTTAGAGACAAGGGGACAAGGGGACAAGGGGACAAGGGGACAAGCCTGCCCGCCGCAACGAAGTGAAGGAGGGGAGAGGGGGGAAGGGGAGAAGGAATTTCTAATTTCCAATTTCCAAAGAGGATTCAGAGGATTCGGTCTTCTGAGTTTGAGAAAGGTGAGTGAGAGAAGGGGAGAAGAAGAAATTTCCAATTTCCAATTTCTAATTTCTAATTTCTAATGTCTAAATGAGATTGAGAGAACTGGGCCTTTTTAGTTTGAGGGGGAAAAGGAATTTTTAATTTCTACCAGGAATTGAGTGATCGCTCAACCTCAACCTCAACCTTGGTTGCTGAGCGAAGTCGAAGCACAACCTCAACCTCAACCTTAACCTCAACCTTAACCTTAACCTTAACCTTAACCTCAACCTTAATCTGTTTACCCGGAATTAGTATAAAACGCACCAATCATAGAAAGTATTTCCCCGCCAGAATCTTCGGATACTGTTGGGGATTTTTTTATCCGGCCGACCTGCCGGATTTCCCAAACATCGGCGATCCGGGCGACCTGCCGGGTTTTCCGAAAATCAGCGATTGGAAAACTCAACCTCGTTCCTGACAACCCGGCAGGTCTTCACCGAACACCTTGATAGCGAAAACCCGGCAGGTCCTCCCCAGAAGCCGGCTGACCCTCCCCGAAACATTGATGAACCTGAGACGCAATCATTGCGTCTTTACTAACCATTCCATGTTTCGGATGACTTTTCACTCTTCACTCTTCACTCTTCACTTTTCACTCTTCACTCACTACTCACTATCTCTAAGTCCCTGAGTCCCTCTTTCTCCCTCTCTAAGCCCTCACTATCTTCCATTTCTTCACTCTTCACTTTTCACTTTTCACTTTTCACTCTTCACTCACTACTCACTACTCATCTCTAAGTCTCTGAGTCCCTCTTTCTCCCTCTCTAAGCCCTCACAATCTTCCTTTACTCTTCACTTTTCACTTTTCACTTTTCACTCTTCACTTTTCACTTTTAACTCTTCACTCAATACTCACTATTCATCTCTAAGTCCCTAAGTCCCTGAGTCCCTCAATCCCTCTTTCTCCCTCTCTAAGCCCTCACAATCTTCCTTTACTCTTCACTTTTCACTTTTAACTCTTCACTCACTACTCACTACTCACTACTCGTCTCTCAGTCTCTGAATTTCCTTCCACGTTTTCCAAAATTTACTAACATTGCATCGTCAAACAGTATATCAATGAAAAGGAAAAATCTAACCCTCATAGCATGTATCCTGGCCCTGATGCCGGCATTTTCGGTGAACGCCCAGGTTACCTTCGTAGTGGAGAGCCTGCCGGCCACCACCCCGCCGGGCGACAATCTATACATTGCCGGCGATTTTACAGGCTGGGATCCGGGCGCGGCAGCCTATGTGATGCACAAAAATGAGCAGGATAAATGGACCATTACCTTGCCGGAACGACCGGAAGGAACGGTGCTTAAATTTAAATTTACCCGGGGGTCATGGCAGACCGTTGAAAAAGGCTCTGCCGGGGAAGAAATCGCCGACCGCACATTTAATTACGGGAACGGCTCAACCATTCAGGTTACCATTCTGCGCTGGGCCGATAACGGGGGAGGGCCGGTCTCAACAGCTGCCGCCAATGTTTCGTTGATGGATGAAAACTTCTTTATGCCACAGCTTAACCGCAGCCGCCGCATCTGGTTGTACCTGCCACCCGCTTATGAAACCTCAGGACTCAGTTACCCGGTAATGTATATGCACGACGGGCAAAACCTGTTTGATGTGCTCACCGCATACTCCGGCGAGTGGGAGGTGGACGAAACCCTCAACACCCTTGCTTCACAGGGACATAAGGTGCCCATCGTAGTTGGGATCGACAATGGCGGCACCAACCGCATCGGTGAATATACCCCATGGTCCAACCCCGACTATGGCGGAGGCGATGGTGATCTCTATATCCGGTTTATCGTTGAGACGCTGAAACCTTACATCGACCAGCATTACCGCACCCTTTCCGACCGAAGTAACACTGCCGTGATGGGGAGTTCACTTGGCGGATTGATCTCTCATTACGGAGCCCTGAAATACCAGGAGGTCTTCAGCAAGGCGGGAATATTTTCGCCGTCTTACTGGTTTTCCGACAGTGTCTGGAGCTTTACCCGAACACAGGGCAAGCAGGACAATATGCGGCTCTATCAGTTGTGTGGCACCCTGGAGGGAGGCAACACCGTGGGCGATATGCTGCGGATGAACGATTCACTGATCATAGCCGGATTCAGCCAGGAAGAAATCTTCAACAAGGTGGTTACCGGCGGTCAGCACAACGAAGCGCTTTGGCGCAGCAACTTCGCAGAAGCATACCTATGGCTGTTTGAAGAAGGGTCAGCGGCGATTGATGATCGTCAGGGCCGGTCGGCAATCCTGTGTTTTCCCAACCCGGTCGGGGATGAACTGACCCTGGCTGGTCTCCAGCTTTCACCTGCCGATACAGTTGAGATATACGGCATCACCGGGCAACGGGTAAAAACGCTGACGGGGATAAAAGACAATAAAATATCCGTGGGTGATCTGAATTCCGGAGCCTATCTGTTGCGGTTAAAGCAGAAAAATACAGTGCTGGAAGGGAAGTTTATCAGGGAATAGTCCGTGATGCCGACCTGCCGGGTTTTCTGAGTCCGACCTGACGGGTTTCCCGAAAATCAACGATTGAAAACCAAAACCTCGTTCTGAAAAATCCGGCAGGTCTTCACCGAAACCTTGCTCATGACAACCCGGCAAAGCCCCGGGTTGCGACTGTCATCTGGCAGGGTGAAGAGTCGGGATGCCAGGGGAGAGGCCAAAATAAGCGTCGCGACCCGGGTTGGTTTGGCGTTGGTACGACCTGCCGGGTTTCCCGAAAATCAACGATTGAAAACCAAAACCTCGCACCGGAAAACCCGGCAGGTATTCTCCGAAGGCAAAAAATAAGCGTCGCAACCCGGATTGGTTTGGCTTGTTTTTCCTAAAATTTCATTCCTATCCGCAATAGTCGTATTTTTGTTAATGCTTAGTATAACATTCCCTTAAACAGCGATATTTATAATGAATTCAATCATAGAATAAACCCAAACAAAACAGACTATGAAACGATTTTTACGCTCAGTATTGAAAACCACCTTGCTGATAGGCCTGATTTTTACAGCTCAGGCTTTCATGATCACCGAAACCACTGCCCAGATTTATGAACCGGAAGGGCTGAACATGCCGGGTGCCTGGAATTCATGGGTAAACCCGCCTGCAAACAGCCTGGCACTGGCCAACCCCACCCAGGTTCCCGGTGGACGACTGGTTAAAATCGCTGCCGGCCAAACCCGTTGGCAAACCATTTTCAGCGTTGCCGCCACCGGTGCCGACCTGGTTGGTGGCAGCTACCCGTGGCTCTTCACCAGCGGTCCTTCAACCAACTACTACCAGAACAAATGGTCGAATGTAACGGTGGTGATGAATACCCTGCAGACATACACCAAAGAAGGCGCCGGTGACAACAACATTACCCTCCTCGACGGCAAATGGTACACCGTGAACTGGGAAGACATCGGATATGTTGATTCCCGGGCCATATTTATGGAAACCAGTGCTGAGCCGGTCGAGATTGCTACAGTCTCTGTTCCTGTCAATCCATTGGAAAACATCCCGGTGGTTATCCAGGTGACTACCGATGCAGCCCCCTCGGCTGGGGAAATTATCTACCTCCGCTATACCAACGACAGTTGGGTTACCTCACAGGCACTTACCGTGACGATGGCCGGTGCAAACGGATCGGTGACCATTCCCGGTCAGCCGGCAAATACGGCTGTGGCTTATTATGCCTTTAGCTCTACCGTGGCTGCGCTTGCGGCTGACTACGACCTCTGCACCATTCATCTCAACAACAATGGTGGTCTCAGCTACACCTATTCCATCGGCACACCGCCACCGCCCGAAATTACCTGGGCCAACCTGCAGTGGCCCGGTACCGGTGCGATTGAAACCGGAGGTGCTTTTAATGTATATGGTCAGGCATTTATAGCCGGTATAACCGGACAGGCCACCCCGGCTCCCGGACTTGAAGCATGGATAGGTTACAGTACCTCCGACACCGACCCCTCCACCTGGACCGATTGGGTAGCAGCTACACACAATGGCCCGGCCGGAAGCAACGATGAATTTATGGGTGATATCGGTACCGTGATCACAGCTGAAGGAATATACTATTATGCCACCCGTTTCAAATACAACGACGATCCTTATGTTTACGGCGGTTTCAATGGTGGTTTCTGGGACGGCACCACCAATGTATCGGGTGTGCTTACGGTTTCAGAAGTGTTGCCTGATCCTGATTTTGACTGGATAAACCTGCAGTTTCCCGGAAGTGCCACCATTGCCCCCGGCGAAAACCTTGATATATATGCGCAGGATTATATTGCGGGCATTACCGGACAGGCCACCCCGGCACCCGGTGTTCTGGCATGGATCGGCTATAGCTCTGACAATACCAATCCTTCCGGATGGACCAACTGGTTCCCGGCCACCTTCAACGGCCCTGTTGGCAACAACGATGAATACCTGGCCAACCTGGGTCAGCACCTGACTTCAGAAGGTACTTACTATTATGCCAGCCGCTTCAGGCTGAATACAGGGGAATATTTCTACGGTGGTTACTCCGAAACCGGAGGAGGCTTCTGGAATGGCACCGATAACATTTCGGGTGTGCTGACTGTTGAAATACCGGCTCCTGTGGAGATTGACTGGGCCAACCTGCAATATCCGGGTACAGGCCAGATTGAGCCGGGTGGAACCTTTGATGTGTTCGCCCAGGCCTGGATAGAAGGGGTAACCGGTCAGTCTTCCGCTACCCCGGGTTTGGAAGCCTGGATTGGCTATAGTGCAACCAACAGCAATCCCGCCACCTGGACTGAATGGGTCGTGGCGGACTACAACGCCCCATCGGGCAGCAACGATGAGTTTATCGCCAACATAGGCCCTGAGTTCACCGAGCCCGGCACCTGGTACTATGCCAGCCGCTTCCGTTATAACGATGGTGTTTTTGTGTATGGAGGCTATTCAGCCACGGGTGGAGGTTTCTGGGACGGCACAGCCAATATTTCCGGCATCCTGACCGTAACAGAACCACAGCAGACCTTTCCGGTACTGTTCACCATCATCGATGCCACCCTGCTGCACGATGCCGTCAAGTTTAAAGGCGATATGACTGCCTGGGATACCATTGCCATGAGTCCCGACAACCACACCTGGACCCTCACCCTGGATCTGCTCCCCGGTAATTATGAATGGGGCGCCATTGAAGACGATGGAACCGAATTTGGCCTATGGCTGATTGATGGTGGCAATCTGATGATGACGGTAGGTGATGATGGCACCGTTTCCGGGATAGTCACCTATACCACGCTGGTAACCAATGTTTCTGACCTTCCATTGGGATCTAAAATCTATCCCAATCCGGTAAACAATCTGCTCAACCTTGAAGTACCCGGATTGGAGGCATACAGCATCTTTGATATGAGTGGCCGGATGGTGAAAAGCGCGACAGTAACACCAAACGGGCCAATCAGCATGGCAGACCTGCAGGCAGGGGTTTACCAGCTGCAAATGGTGGTTGGTGAGAAGATCGTTAACCGGAAAATTGTGAAGCAATAGCAGCAGCATGTAACCCGGCAGGTTTTCACCGAATGTTTATGGAGGAAACCGTCCGGCGAAGCCGGTAAAATTTCTCAAAAAGCAGAATCAAACCTGCCGGGTCTAGCGAGGGCGGTGAACGCCGGCTTACCCCGGCAGGTTTTCTTATGAGGCTTTTGGGCAATTCCTTCGGAGTTTGGTGTTGTGATGTTTCTGCGGTTGCTCCGGTTAAAACCGGAGGTTATTTGCGGGAAACCCCTCCGGGGTTTAATATGATGTTGAGTTTGGTTTTTGTTATATTGAACCGGACACTCCATAGTGAAAATGAGGCATTGCTCAGGGAACACGGGGTTGTGGTGGATGACAGGTATATGTTTTGAGGTTTTGGGGCAACTCCTATGGAGTTTGTTGTAGTGTTTTTTCTGTGTTTCCTCCGGTTAAAACCGGAGGTTATTTACAGGGAACCCCTCCGGGGTTTGATGTGATGTTGAGTTTGGTTTTTGTTATATTTGGACCGGACACTCTATAGTGAATATGGGGCATTGCTCAGGGAACACGGGGTTGTGGTGGATGATAGGTATATCTTTTAAGGTTTTTGGGCAACTCCTATGGAGTTTGTTGTAGTGTTTTTTCTGTGTTTCCTCTGGTTAAAACCGGAGGTTATTTACGGGAAACCCCTCCGGGGTTTGAATTGGTATTGCGCAATTTATTATTGCGATTGAAAAGGAGGTTAGTAATGTTGAATTATCCTGGTGTATCATGTATTCAATAATAATAACTCCGTAGGAGTTCCCCGTAAATAACCCCCAGTGGAACTGGGGGTATTGAAATAATACAAAGTAATAGAAACCCTGTAGGGGTTTCCCAAAAAAATGCTGAGAAACAATAAACAGACTACTTTTAAAAAACACAACACCAAATGAATTTTCATGCATATCTCCGGTATAGGCGAGGTTATTTTCGGGGAACCCCGGAGGGGTTTGATGTGGAATTGTGTTTTTATTACTATGAATAAACCTGAGATAAGTAATCATGAGTTTTGGTGGTGTTTCAGGTATTTAAAAAATAACTCCGTAGGAGTTCCCTGTAAATAACCCCCAGTGGAACTGGGGGTATTGAAATAATACAAAGTAATAGAAACCCTGTAGGGGTTTCCCAAAAAAATGCTGAGAAACAATAAACAGACTACTTTTAAAAAACACAACACCAAATGAATTTTCATGCATATCTCCGGTTTAGGCGAGGTTATTTTCGGGGAACCCCGGAGGGGTTTGATGTGGAATTGTGTTTTTATTACTATGAATAAACCTGAGATAAGCAATCATGAGTTTTCGTGGTGTTTCAGGTATTTAAAAAATAACTCCGTAGGAGTTCCCTGTAAATAACCCCCAGTGGAACTGGGGGTATAGAAAAATAAAAAATATCAGAAACCCTGTAAGGGTTTCCCTAAAAAGTGCTGAGAAACAATAAACAGACTGTTAAAAAAAATACACACTGAATTCATTTTATATAAATATTCCCGGTTTAACTTTATTTGCTTTGTAAACTTTTCACAATATAGTTCTTAATACAATTTAATAAACCTACCAAAATGAACAGCTACAGACAAATACTCTATCACATCGTATTTTGTACTTATGATAGGGTCAACACTATTCCTGCTGACCAACAGGAGGCATTGTATAAATACATCACTGGAATAATCACAAAAAGAAAGTGTGTTTTGTACAGGATAAATGGGATGGAAAATCATATTCATATTCTGTCGGATCTGAATCCTACTATAGCACTTTCAAATTATATCAAGGAGATCAAAACTGCTTCAAATACCTGGATGAAGCGAAGTGGTAACTATCCGAAATTTACTTCATGGGCGGAAGGATCATGCTCCCTAACTTATGCCTACCGTGACAAACAAATGATTGAAAACTACATCCTGAATCAGAAGGAACATCATAAAAAGGTTACTTTTGAGGAAGAATACAGAGCATTGCTCAGGGAACACGGTGTTGTGGTGGATGACAGGTATATCTTTTGAGGTTTTGGGGCAACTCCTATGGAGTTTGTTGTAGTGTTATTTCTGTGTTTCCTCCGGTTAAAACCGGAGGTTATTTATAGGAACCCCTCCGGGGTTTGATTTGGTGTTGAGTTTGGTTTTATTATATTTGAACCGGACACTCCATAGTGAATATGGGGCATTACTCAGGGAGCACGGGGTGGTGGTGGATGAGAGGTATATCTTTTGAGGTTTTTGGGCAACTCCTACGGAGTTTGTTATCCTGGTTTTCTGGTTGTTCCTCCGGTTAAAACCGGAGGTTATTTACGGGGAACCCCTCCGGGGTTTGATATGATGTTGAGTTTGGTTTTTGTTATATTTGGACCGGACACTACATAGTGAATGTGGGGCATTGCTCAGGGAACACGGGGTGGTGGTGGATGATAGGTATATCTTTTGAGGTTTTGGGGCAACTCCTATGGAGTTTGGTGTAGTGTTGTTTCTGTGTTTCCTCCGGTTAAAACCGGAGGTTATTTACGGGAAACCCCTCCGGGGTTTGATATGATGTTGAGTTTGGTTTTTGTTATATTTGGACCGGACACTCTATAGTGAATATGGGGCATTGCTCAGGGAACACGGGGTGGTTGCGGATGAGAGGTATATGTTTTGAGGTTTTTGGGCAACTCCTATGGAGTTTGTTGTAGTGTTGTTTCTGTGTTTCCTCCGGTTAAAACCGGAGGTTATTTACGGAAACCCCCGGGGTTTGATGTGGAATCGCGCAATTTATTATTGCGATTGAAAAGGAGATTAGCAATGTTGAGTTATGCTGGTGTTTCATGTATTATAAAAATAACTCCGTAGGAGTTCCAAAATAAACCCCCAGTGGAACTGGGGGTATTGAATAATACAAAGTAATAGAAACCCTGTAGGGGTTTCCCAAAAAAATGCTGAGAAACAATAAACTGACTACTTTTAAAAACACAACACCAAATGAATTTTCATGCATAACTCCGGTTTAGGCGAGGTTATTTTGGGGAACCCCCGGAGGGGTTTGATGTAAATTGTGTTTTTATTACTATGAATAAACCTGAGATAAGCAATCATGAGTTTTCGTGGTGTTTCAGGTATTTAAAAAATAACTCCGTAGGAGTTCCCGGTAAATAACCCCCAGTGGAACTGGGGGTATTGAAATAATACAAAGTAATAGAAACCCTGTAGGGGTTTCCCAAAGGACATACTAAAAAGATCAAAAAATGCTGACTAAAAGAAAATTAATACAAGGCTTTGCTCTCTTTTTCATTCTATTTTTCCTCTCCCCATCCATCGCCCAGATCTATGAGCCCGACGGCCTGCGCATGCCCGGCACCTGGAACAACTGGGTAAACACGCCCGGGATGGGTGGTGATTTCGACCTGGTAAAACAGAACAGCGGAACCCCGCGCTGGACCACCGCTTTTCAATACACCGGAGCGACGGGGGCAAATGCATTCAAGTTTGTCAGCACTTCGTTTGGCGACCCCTGGGGCAATCAGTGGGCGGGAAATGTTTCGGTTGGGCTGAATATGCTCAGTAGTTTTGTTTACGGAACCCCTTCCGATCCCGACAACAGCATCAGCCTGACGCAGAACAGGTGGTATTCCGTTGCCTTTGAGGATCTTGGCTATGCCAACTGCAGGGCTCTCTTTATGGAGACATCCGCACAGCCGGTCAGCATCGGCCAGGTTATGCAGAATCCGGTGATTGTCGGCAGCAGCGAGGTGGTGGAAGTCAGCGCCAGCCTATCGGCAATCCCTTCTCCGGAAGAGAAATTCTATCTCCGCTATACAACCGATGGTTGGCTCACTTCATCGGCTGTTACCATGACCGTTACCGGGACTTCCCTTATCGGGACGATTCCGGCGCAAGCCTCTGATACCACTGTTTCATACTATCTCTTCAGCAGTGTGATGGTCAATCCCATCGCCGATTATGATCTGGTGACCTTGCGCTTGGACAACAACAACGGCAGCAACTACAGCTACCTGGTGGATCAGGTTTTTGAATGTGGCGACCAGCTGAGCCTGGTCAGCAGCGATCCGCCTTTCCCGGTGGAAAATCAACCAATGACCATCTACTTTAATGCCGCTTTCGGTAACGGCGGACTGTTCAACTACGAAGGAGATGTGTATGCCCACACGGGTGTGATTACCAACCTGAGTGTAAACTCAAGCGACTGGAAATATGTGAAGACCGAATGGGGCGAAAACACCCCTGAAACCCTGCTTACCCGTCTGGGTGACAATCTCTACAGTCTGACCATTAGTAATATAAGAAATTATTACAATGTGCCCATGGCCGAGCAGATTAAGAAGCTGGCCTTTGTTTTCAGGAGTGGTGAGGAGCAGCCCGAAGGCTATTACCTCGAGCACAAGAATGCGGATGGTTCCGATATTTTTGTCGAAGTGTATCCACCTGCCCTGAATGTAAAAATACTGAATCCTTCGAGGCGGGAACCGCTGGTAAGCCCGAATACAGTGCTGCCTGTTTGTGTGGAAGCCTTGTTTAACAACCAGATCAGCCTGTACCTTGGTGATCAGTTGCTGACACAGGAGACAGGCTCGTCGCTATCGTATCCATTGGTTTTGCAGGGACTTGATCCCGGCGCATACTGGATCAGGGCCATTGCCACAGGAAACAGCGGCCAGGCAAGGGATTCGGTGCAGATTTACCTGCGAGGCCCGGTGGTGGTGGAAGCACTTCCGGCAGGGGTAAAGAATGGAATCAATTATCTGGATAACAACACGGTAACTTTGGTTCTAAATGATCCTGCCGGTCTGAAACAGTTTGCCTTTGCCATCGGCGAATACAGCGACTGGCTTCCCGACGATGACAATTACATGAAGCGCACGCCCGATGGGAAGCATTACTGGGTAACCCTCAGCGGGCTGGAGCCGGGTAAAGAATATGCCTATCAGTATTACATCGACGGTAACCTGAAACTTGCCGATGCCTACTGCGAAAAGGTACTTGATCCGTGGAGCGATCGCTGGATTCCTACGGCCACCTATCCTGACCTGAAACAATATCCGTTCGATAAAACCATTGGTGTGGTGAGTGTTTTCCAGACCAACAAGTCGGTTTACGCGTGGGAAGTGCCCGATTTTACGCCACCTGCCGTTAATAGCACGCAATCGGACCTGTTTGTTTATGAATTACTGGTGCGCGACTTCACTACGGAGCGCAGCATGAATTCCGTGAAGGAGAAGCTCGATTACCTGCAGGGACTGGGCGTGAATGCCATTGAGCTGATGCCGGTGATGGAATTCGACGGGAACGAAAGCTGGGGTTATGCACCCAACTTCTACTTCGCCACCGACAAGTATTACGGTACCCCGGAGGCTTACAAGGCGTTTATCGACGAATGTCACCTCCGCAACATGGCGGTAATCCTGGATATTGTGCCCAACCACTCGTACGGGCTCAGCCCGATGGTGCAGATGTACTTCGATCCCCTGGCAGGCAGCAGCGGACAGCCTACAGCCAGCAATCCCTGGTACAACCAGCAGGCCACCCATCCCTTCAGCATCGGCTACGATTTTAACCACGAAAGTCCTTACACCCGGCAGTTCTTTAAGGATGTATTTGCTTACTGGATCAACGAATTCAAGGTGGATGGTTTCCGGCTCGACCTCTCGAAAGGGCTTACGCAGACCTATTCCGGCGAGGATATGGGCCTCTGGAGTTCATACGATCAGAGCCGCATCAACATCCTGACCGATTATTACAACCACATCAAATCGGTGAATCCCGACACTTACGTGATTCTTGAGCACCTGGCCAACAACGATGAACAAACCGTGCTGGCCAATACCGGCATGCTGTTGTGGAGTGCCATGCAGGAACAATATGGGCAGGTGGCCATGGGCTGGCAGGAAAACTCGGACCTTTCGTGGGCTTATCATGCCATCCGGGGCTGGAACTATCCCAACCTGATGGACTATATGGAAAACCACGATGAGGAACGGCTGATGTTTGAGGCTTTTACTTATGGAAACTCATCGGCTGCATACAACCTGAGGGATACGCTCGATGCCCTCACCCAGATGCAGACGGCGGCGGTGTTGTTTATGGGCATCCCCGGTCCCAAGATGAGCTGGCAGTTTGGCGAACTGGGCTACGATTACAGCATTCTTTATGGTGGCGACCGCACGGCCAATAAACCCCCGCGTTGGGATTACTTCAACCAGCCCGCCCGGCAGGAGCTTTACCGGGTTTATGCCGCCATGGCAGGTCTCAGGAAGAGCGATGCTTTCAGGTTCGGAAATTTATCCGGCGATCTGGGCGGACTGGGCAAGCGCCTGTGGATTTCGCACAGCAGCATGAATGTGGTCATTTCCGCAAACATGGGTGTGAATGCTTTTGATATGGCGCCGGGCTTCCCCAATGCCGGCACCTGGTACGACTATTTCAGCGGTGAAGCGGTGAACATCACCAATCCGACGGGTCAAACCTTTAACTTCGGACCCGGAAAATACAGGGTATTCACGAATGTGCAACTGCCCAGGCCGTTTTACCGGGTGAATGTAACGGTTATCGATTCTGTAACTGGCGCGGTGATTGGTTCTGCCATCATCAGCCTGGAGGGCTCGGGGCAGCAGTTGAGTAATGCTTCCGGAACAGCCGGTTTTACTGCATTTCCCGTTACCGCCCTGCTGAATGTTACCAAAGCCGGCTATAAGCCATACAACAGGAGCCTGCAGGTAAACACCGACCTTGATTTTACCGTGAAGCTGCAGGCAACCGGCAACATCGGCATCGATGACCCGGAGGAAGCGCCCGTCACGCTCTGGCCCAACCCGGCCGGCGATCTGCTTCATCTGCGTGCAACTCAACCCGCACAGTATCAATTGCTGGGTCCCGAAGGCCGTTTTCTGAAAAGCGGAACCATGCATCAGTCTGTCGAATCCATCAGCCTGAAAGGACTCATGTCCGGAATTTACCTGTTACGCATCGAAACCCCGAAAGGGGTGATTACGATGAAAGTGGTAAAGAAATAACCTCGTCCGGTCAGTTCAGGGGGTTAAAAAGGAAAGTAAATAGGAAGCAAACACTTCGGGTTGCTGATACATCAGGCCGTGGCCTGTGCCGGCAACCGAAATCAGGGTGGCCGTAGGGATAGAGTCGGACAGGATTGTAGAATTTATGGCTGGCACCACCTTATCGTCCGAACCACAGATCAGCAGTACCGGCATGCTGAGTTGCTGCAGGTGTCCGGCACTTCCTCCGTCCGGACTCAGCCATTGCTGAATGGCGCCATACTGCATGCCGATGGCTTCACCATTCTCCGGTTCCTTGCCTTCGGGCAGGAAGTTCCAGGGTTCAGTATGGGCCGTCATCCAGTCGTCGGGAAAGAGGGTGCTCAGAAACTGCATTGGGGTGGAGCTGGGGTTTGACAAAATGTCAACGATCTCCTGCGACGGGTTCACCGTTAGTGTGTCACCACAGTTGGTGGCGTAAAGGATCAGTTTACTGACTTTTTCGGGATGTCGGACCGCCATCATCTGCGCCACGTAACCGCCCATCGACCAGCCCAATACATGGGCTTTGTCAATTTGCAGGGCATCGAGAAGGGCGGCAGCATCATCAGCCAAAGTACTGATGCTGAAGGATGTGTCGTTGTTTGTGCTATAACCCATGCCACGGTAGTCGAACACGATGACCTTGTATTGCTGGCTGAGGGCTTCCACGACTCCGGTGCTCCACATATCCATGTTGGTGGCAAACCCCGTGCACAACAACAGGGGCTCTCCGCTGCCGGCCGACTGCCACGCAATACGGGCGCCGGCAATTTCTGCATACTGCACATCGGTGTAAAGCGGCGGCGGGGCGGGGGTGTCTTTCTGGCAACTGAGATTTAATAATGACATCAGCAACGGGAAGGCAAAAGTGAGCCGGAAGATGTTCAATTTCATAGTTCAAGCGTTTAATGGTACCCAATCAATCATTTGTTAATCAATTATGCATGGTATTGTAATCTGTTTACATCAGGTTTATAAAATAGTACCCATGTTCCTTTCCCGGAGGTATTCCTGAAAAAGTATTGCTATTGGCTGATGGTCGTAAGCGCGATCTGCCTTTTTTTTGGATCAGTGTCCTTCCGGGTTTTGCGTGGGTGATTAGCGAAGGCCAATACCTGGAAAGTCCCACCGCCTTGTCTTTGGAATAATGACCTTCCAGGTTTAGCGTAGGCAAAAGCGCAGGCCAATACCTGGAAGGTCTTAACTGCCCTCCTTAGTCTCTGCTCATGCCTCAATTGTTTTTTTTTGATTTTTTTCAATTCGTATGATCAATAGTTGAATTTTCCTTACTTTTACAAGTTGTTTAACCTGTATGCCGGGAAGATGTTTTTTCTTTGGATTCCAGAAAGTGGCAAACAGGTTTTTGTGAGAATTAACAGAGGTTTAATTATAAAAGAAACAGAGATGAAAAAAGTATTGTTTGTATTATTGATGCTATCAAACATCAACCTTTATGCAGATTGGGGTTTTTTTGATTTGACAAGATCATATGTAGTTTTTAATGTTAATAGCACTAATAATACAAAATCGGTTTGGGATGGTGGCGCAGGTAATTTTCAAAATTTTGATTTTTGGCACTTTCATTTCCGGAATGTCCTCAACGTTAGTTGCATACGATGTTAAGACTTATAAAAATAGCGGTAGTGATGTTACTGGAGGTGCTTTTTATTATGTGATTTATCCAAAAGGAAACAGGCCGACATCGCCTTCTTTTAGTTCTCAAGCATTATCATTTCAACAGGATTTAGGTTCTGGAAATCAGAAATGGGGATTTTCAGGTGCCTCAATAAATGTATTATCAGGATTATCTGATGGAGAGTACAATTGAAATTTTGGTCAAATGAATGGAACCAGTCCGAATGAATCAAAATACGACAATAACAATGGTAGTTCATCTAATTATAC
This sequence comes from Bacteroidales bacterium, assembly GCA_016709025.1. Taxonomy (GTDB): domain Bacteria; phylum Bacteroidota; class Bacteroidia; order Bacteroidales; family Lentimicrobiaceae; genus Lentimicrobium. Next base: position 17,553 of record JADJEQ010000021.1, read on the forward strand.
AGCACATTTCAGGTATAATTATGTCAGAACTATTGCTAACGGAAACTGGAGTTCTTCTGCTTCTTGGACAAATAATATTCTTCCATCTTCAACTGTATCTGCAGAAATAAATAACACAATAACGGCAGATGGCTCATTTCTATGTGATAGGCTAATCATTAATACTGGGAAATCGCTTTCAATTCCTGCCACCAAATCCCTCACCGTCAACGGCGCCCTTACCAACAGCGCCGGTACAGCCGGTCTGGTAATTGAAAGTGGTGGATCATTGATTCACAGTACTGCTAATATAGAAGGAACAATGAAGCGTGAAGTTGCAAATGCTGACTGGTCTGTTGGATTGGATGGCTGGCACCTGCTCTCCTCCCCGGTTGAAAACCAATTGGTTGCTGACGGTGGTTTTATTACAATACCTTACGATTTTTACAAATGGAATGAGCCAACCGATACATGGCTTAACCAGAAAGTTCCCGGAAACGGAATAACCTCATTTATTCCCGGTACAGGATACCTGGTATCTTATGATGCCGGTGGTACCAAAACATTCGCCGGAGAATTTAATGCTGGAGATATCGGATTTTCCAATCTTTCATTGACCGGAACCTCCTATTATGACGGTAACCATCTTATCGGAAATCCCTTTGCGAGTGCATTGCTTTGGAACACCGGCTGGTCTTTATCAAATGTCAGCAGTGTTGCGTCTGTGTGGGGTGAAACAGCCCAGAATTACCTTTCATTGTCAAATGCAGGTGATATTATTCCTGCCAACCAGGGCTTCTTTGTTCAGGTCAGCAATGCAGTCAACAGCTTTACCATACCTGCCAGTGCACGTACACATAGTTCAACAGCATTCTATAAAGATTCTCCGGCCGACTTCCTGAAGTTCAGGATAACCAATTCGGCCAATGAAACCTATGATGAAACCATTGTGCGGATGAATCCGGAGGCTACAGCCGGCTATGATGTGGCTTTTGATGGTCATAAATTGACAGGCAGCAATATAGCTCCGCAATTATATACAAGAATATCCGAAGATGAATTCCTTTCAGTAAATACCCTATCATCAATAGTTGCTCCGGAAATTGTAGAGATGGGTTTCAAAGCAAATGTTGAGGCTGAATACCCCCTAACGGCAATTGAGAATACATTCAACTGGGCAATCACACTCGAAGACCGCTTTACCGGAACTTTTACTGAACTAGGTCAGAATACTGTTTATGTATTCAGTGCACAACCTGGAGCAGATGTAAACCGTTTTGCATTGCATTTTTCGGGAACAGTTGGAACGGAGGATCCGATGTCCGATGAACAGATTAAAATCTACAGCAATAATGGTAACATCTTCCTCTCCAACGCCCCCGCCCAATCAGAAATCAGCATCCTCAACCTTACAGGCCAGGTGGTGCTGCGCGGTTCAGCCAATGGCAACGGTCTTACAACCATCCATGCAAGTTCGCTGCCGGAGGGCATTTATATTGTAAATGTCGTAACCGGAAATCAATCGGTTAGTAAGAAAGTAAGTATCAGATAATCAGATAAAAACGGTTAACAATAAAAACCTCCCGGTGTACCAACTCCGGGAGGTTTTTATTTGAGATAACCTTCCGGATTGTCGGTTGAAAGTATTCGAAAAAATAATGCCTGTTTCCGGGAAACCAGGAAGATCTTCCGGTTCCTTCGGAGAAAGCCGGAGCATAGCGCCGGGTTGCGAATATGGTGATGAGATGTCCTGAAATAAATCAGGAGGGAGTATGCCGGAGCAGCGCTTCGCAACACGGATTATGGCTGGCTGTTGGGGAAAAGTACTAAGAAGGGACGAGGGACGCACTTCGACTTCGCCTGCCTGTTTGCATAATTTAGTCCAATTTGATGCACCATATACAGGCAGACAGGCTCAGTGTGACAGGGACGAGGGACGAGGCTTCCCAGTTTTGCTCAATGCCCCATGTTCCATGCTCTGTGCCCTGAGCCCTGTGCCCTGTGCCCTGTGCAAAGGAGGGGCGAGGGACGGAAAGTAGGGACGAGGGACGAAACCTTAGAAATTAGACATTGGAAATTCTTCCATGCCCCATGCTCCATGCTCTGTGCTCTGTGCCCTGTGCCCTGTGCCCCATGCTTTTGGTCATAGTCACTTCGTCACTCAGTCTTTTTTCTCCTTGTCCCCATTTCCCCATGTCCCCTTGTCTGCCAATTCGAAGACGGAATTTTCCGGATAAGTTCCATGCCCCATGCCCCATGCTCCATGCCCTGTGCCCTGAGCCCTGCGCCCTGCGCCCTGTGCCCGAAGCTTGATCTTCACCCCACCCATCACCCACCTACCCGCCTGGGGAACGTTGGCATGGTCAACAATCTTTGCATCGGTGAGGTTGGTGACCTCGAAATACAACTGCAGTTTCCTGAAATTATAAAACGCCCTTACATCGGCCACCATTACTGGTTTGTAAGGGACTTCAGCAGTGTAAACGCCATCGGTATAGGGTTGATAGCCACCCGCCCGGTCCTGCAGCGAAAGTTTCCAGTCGATACCGCTCTTCAGGGTAATCCGGTGCCCCAGGCCCAGGTCGAGCTTATGGCGCAGATGATCAAGCACATACAGCGAAATGAAGCCCTCGCTCTCCTTGCCGGCATCCAGCCAGGTGTAGTGAAGCCCGGCATAGCGCAGAAAACTTCTGTTGTTCAGGTCGCTGAAAGCAAGATCAAAGCCGGCTTCTATACCGGTAATATTGACTTCGGTGAGGTTCATGCTCTGCCATTTCTCATCTCCCGGGTTTTTTACCCAGTCGATCATGTTTTTACCCCATCGCCGGAAGACAGAAACCTCTGCTTCAAAAATTCCCCGCGAAGCCTTAAAACCGCTTTCAAGCGATACCGCTTCTTCCGGTTTTAGGTCAGGATTGCCAAGGTTGGTCGGACCGGTGTAGAACAGGTCGGTAAAGGTGGGCAAGCGCAATGTGCGGTTGGCTGTGGCATACCAGCGGAGTTTTGGGTTAAACTGCCAGCCAAGGTCAAGCCCCGGATAAAGGCTGTAACCCCTGGGTAGGGCTTTGTTGATGTGGGCCAGCAACCCGGCCGAAACCGAAAACCGCTTCAGATAATAAGCCTGTTCTGCCATCAGGCTGAAGCTTTCGCGCTGATACGATCTGGTAAACTCTGCACCCGGCTCACCCGGAACAGGCCTGGATATTTCCATGGTGTTTCCGAGCACATTGCTGAAAATATGTTCAAACCGGTAATCGGCACCCAGCGAGGTTTTCCCATACTTCCCGGTCGTCATCCAACTGAGCGATCCACCCGCAACATCGGTCAGGTGGTAGTTGTGGGTGGTGTACCATTCCGGGGCGTTGTCCCTGAAAAGCTCGAAACGGTCGTGGTGCCGGCGCCAGTAAACGGTGGGCTTCAGCCTGATTTTCCCGGAAGGGATAAACTTCAGCGACACGAACTCCGACCGGGTTTCCTCGAACTGGTTGGGATATTTGGGTGTATAGAAGCTGTTGGCGCCAAAAGCCCGGGCAGTATAGCCGGTCTGTAGGTCAAATAAGGCTTCTCCGGCCGGAAGAAGGGCGCGGTAGTAAAGATTCCCGTTTTTAAAATCGGTATTGCCGGTATAACCATCGCTCCGCGCACCACTTAAAGCCATGTGATGATGTACTTTTCCGGTGCTGGCCGATCCGGCTGCCGAAGCCCGGGCATAGCCATAGGCTCCGGTACTTAAGGATGCCGTGAGGGCGGGTTTTCCCGGTTCCCCGGTGATGATGTTGATGGCACCATTGAAGGCATTGGGTCCGAAAACCCTGGCTCCGGGTCCCTGCAGGATTTCAATGCGTTGAATGGAAGAAAGATCGACCGGGAGATTGAGGTTGTGGTGTCCGGTCTGCGGGTCGGTGAGGTTGACCCCGTTTAAGAGGATGATTGTCTGGTCGAAGGTTCCGCCCCGGATGCTGATGTCGGCCTGCATCCCGAACGCCCCCCGCTGCCTGATATCCACTCCGCGGAGGTGCTCGAGCAGGCTGGCCAGATCATTGGCGGGCGCCTGCTCTATCTCGGCGCGGGTGATTACCTGCACGGTACGCATAAGCTGCGACTGAACCGTTGGGGTTCGTTGCGCGCTAACGACCAGCTCACCGAGTTCGATTTCACGATCGGTAAGCGCTGTGCGGCTGCTGTCGGGCTGCTCCTGGCTGTGACCGGGCAGCACCAGAATGGAACACGACAGACTGAGTACCCCGATGCGGATGTTCCGCCCCAGGCTGTTGAATACCGCGTACGACTTGCGGGTCCAGCGCCTGAAACAAACCACCCCGGGTGTGTTCATCTGAAGGTTTTCCATAAAAGTGAGTTAAAATTTGAGGGGGCAAAGGTAGGGAATTCGGATTTCGGATTGCGGATTTCGGATTTTTGATTTACCTACGGTGCACTCAGGCGCGCTCCCCGGTTCGGATTTTTGATTAGCGTGATTCGGTGATTAGCCAGCCGGCAGGCTGGTTTGGCTAATAGCTGATCTGCTAATTGTCGACCAGAAATTCAAATCCTCACCGTAGCGAAGCGAAGGACACTGAATCCTAATTGGCTAATCCGCTAATTTGCTAATTGGCTAATCTGAAATCCGAAACCCGCAATTGGAAATTGGAAATTAGAAATTAGAAATTTACATCTTCTTATCCACGTACTCCGTCAGTTTACCGAGCATATTCACATAGCTGCCGAATTCGTTGTCGTACCAGCCGAAGATCTTGGCATGGCATACCGGAATCATAATATCCTGCGTAAGGTCAACCCCGAAATTCTTCAGCAGTGCCGGGTTTAAGGCCATAAAGCCGGTGCGCGTATGGGTTTCAATGCCTTCGATTACCACGGCAGCACGGCGACCGATCATGTCGGCACTTACATTTTGCTCCTGGCTGAATTCGAGCAGCCCGTTGGCCGGACCATTGGCTGCTTCCTGATAAACACGATTCAGGAATTCGCGGGTGACGACCGGATCGCCAATGTCATTCAGCGGCGAATGAAACGTGATATTGAGGATAATAAGACTGGCAGTATTGGTGGGGATACGCACTGAATCGGCCATAAAACCGATCTTTTGCACATCCGGGATGATAACTTCCAATGCTTTTGCGGCTCCGGTTGAAGTGATGATGATGTTGTTGAGGACCGATCTGCTTTTACGAAGATCTGAAGAACCGGCTGAAGGTACCGAGTCAAGAATGCTCTGGGTGCTGGTAGAGGCATGAATCGTTGACATGGAGGCTGTAAGAATGGTTGAAGTCTCCGGGGTGTCGAGCAGGGGCTTCATCATATGTGAGAGGCCGGTGGTGGTGCAGCTGGCAGCCGAAATAATGTGGTGCTTGTGCACATCGAAGTCGAGGTGGTTGATGCCGAAGACCATCATGGTAGAATCGGCAGGCATTTTCAATGTGCTATCCTTGATTTTGAAGGGTGCGCTGGCAATCACTTTTTCTGCACCTGATTCCAGGTGGCCGCGCAGGCTTCCTTTGGCATTGTCGGCGGGGACGGTTGGATCGAGGAAAGCGCCGGTGCAATCAACCACCAGCCTTACATTGTTGGCAGCCCAGTTGATTTCACGGGGATTGCGCGCTGTGTTCAGAAACTGAACCGGAATACCATCAAACTCAACCAGACCCTGAGCGGAATCAAGTATTTTTATTGAACATTTGCGACCCGAATGACCGTACAGAAAATTTTCGAGAGAGCCGTAAGTTGAATCATTCGCGATATTGTGGATCAGGGCTTCGAGGTTTTTACCAACACCACGCCCCACATTCACTACGATACCTCCAAAACTCTTATTTAGCAAATGATTCCATAAAGTCAGCTTGCCTATTCTTCCCGCGCCGTTTATCCCGAGCAGGTTTTTTCCATTCGGTCTTTCCATATCTATTGGTTTTTTTGGTTGTCTTTTGTATTTCAATACTGCGTTAATAATTTTTAAATGTTTGGTTTTCAGGACATTGGAAAATTGAATCTTGAGCTTATAAATTATTAAAAATCAATTCATTGCGTCTTTGCGTCCTTGCGTGAGATTAAGAATTAACGGACTATTGTTATTTCGTGCAATTTACAAATTAGATGATTTCCGCGAGTTTTACAGGATAATTTCCTTCGTAAATATTGCCAAGGTTCCCGTCAATCGCGATAAGATCACCGCTCTTCAGGGTCTTTCCGTTGATTATACACTCTTTATCCTTCTCATTAACAATAAGTTCAGTACAGTTGACCACGCAGGTTTTGTCGAGTCTCACGGCCGTCACAGCTGCATGGGAAGTCGAGCCGCCCCGGGCTGTTACCAGTCCATCGCAGGCGAAAATCATCCCGATATCGTCGGGAACGGTATCGGGCCTGACCAGGATTTTGTTTTCTTTCCTGTCGGCAAAGCGTTTCAGGTCCTCCATATCAAATGCCAGGATACCATTCATTACACCTTTGCCGAGACCGATTCCCCTGCCAAGCAGGTGCATATCGTTCATTTTGCATTCAAACACATAGCTCAGGTCGGGTTTTCTGATCTCCTGGTCACGGGTTTGCAGTATGTAAAGATCATCAGGGTTATCACTTTCAAAGGTAAATTCGATCTCCTGGTGACTAAAGCCGTGGGTTTCGGTCAATGCTTCAGCGATCTCCAGCAAGCGGTTGTATATCCCGGGAACGGCAGTCTGCATCGAAATGCCTTTGTCGCCGAACATCAGTTTTCTCTGGCGTTCAGTTACCGGCCATGGGTGGACCAATCCGGCCACAATATCCTCGCCCTGGCTGCAGAAGGTAAAATCACCGTAGAGGTGAACGCCGGGTTGTTCAAGATCAGGGGCATGGGTGAACAAAACGCCGGTTCCTGAATTGCGGTGCAGGTTGCCCAGTACCATTTTCTGGATGATTGCAGCCGTGCCCCATTCATCGGCAATCTGCAGATAATCGCGGTAAACCTGGGCCCGCTCGCTCGACCACGACTGCAACACATTGAAAATAACCTGCTTCAGTTGTTCAAAAGGCTCCTCATTGACATGAATGTTGTGCCCCTGCAGGATGGATTTGTATGCTAATGCCATTTCACGCATCTGGGCAGGGGGGAAGTCGATTTTCTGATTGATGCCATAACGTTTTTTAAAGTCAATCATAACCATGTCGAACTCATCGCGTGAAATGCCGTAAGCCATTCCCCAGCTCTGGAGAAAGCGGCGGTAGCAATCCCACGATGTCCAGCCGAAATTGGGTTGTTTGCTCAATGCTTCCACGATGTCATCGTTGAGTCCGACATTGAGGTAGGTATTCATGGCTCCTGGCATCGAAATGGCAGTTCCCGATCTTACCGAAAGCAGCAGCGGATTGTTGGGATTACCGAATTGTTGTCCGGTAAGCTTCTCCAGGGCTCCAACCTGACGCTTGATCATCTGGTCGAGCTCCTTTTCGATGAATGGATTCTGCTGAATGGCCTCGCGGCGCCTGAAAATCTCCGTGGTGAGCACAAAGCCCGGAGGGATTGGAAAGCCCAACAGAAAGAGCTTTTTCAGGAAGTAAGCCTTGGATCCGAGGAATACCTGGTTATCCATTACGCGTGTTTCCTTGTAAAGCGATGAAATTACCAGATCGGTATTGTACGACATGATGCTGCGGATCGTTTCTTCGGGATAGGTATCCACCATTTGCCTGAACGAGCCCAGGATGCGTGAGATAAAGGAATCGAGCTGCTGCACCATAAAAGCCGAGGAGAGCATTTCACGGTAAAACTGCTCTGATTTCTTCACAAGGAACTGCTTGCCGGCCAAATCACCGAGTTTCATTTCATCAGGATACAACTGGGGCACCAATACCCTCAGCTGCCGGTCGTAGATTCGGAGAAAATATTTACTGATGATTTCCCGCACACTTCCTGACATGAACTGCAGAATGTTGATGTACTGCCCGACTGAAAAACTGGACGAACTGAGGCTGTACCTGAACATCTTGAGATTCGAGTCATATCCCTGATCGCTGATGCCGTCGAGTTCAAGGCCTTCGCGGAACAAATCCATCACCAGGTAAATACGGCTGAGCGTTTTGGCAGTAATGTAATCGAGGTTAATACTGCTGATCAGTTGTTCCATTAAGCCGGCAGCCACTTTTTCGAGCCGGAATGTCAGTCCGAGCGCTTCGAATTTGGGCTCGCGGTATTTACCGTACATACTGGGAATGCCGATGGCAATGTGCCTTTTGTGGTAAATATCCTCCCAGCCTTCGGTCTTCTCCTCACTCATGATGATGGTGTTCAGCTTCTTCATGAAATGAAATACCTGCCTGAGTGACCTGTCGGGCGTATTCCTGTCGATAACACTGAGCAATCCTTCGATTTCAACCTGGCTGAAAAAACTGAATTTGTGCAGCAGGAACCCGAGATTGACGGTGTTGAATGAGTACTTTTCGCGCAACAGCTCAATCAACCTGAAAATATAATAAATACGCTGCTTGTCGAGTGTATTGTCAACGGGCAGGTTCTCCAGCTGTTTCCTGATCTTGTCGGAAGGCATTCCCATCAATACATCAGGCATGCAGTTGTTGATTTCGCAGAGCTCTGTCATCAGGCTGTTGATCCCGGAAAACCACATGGAATCAGGAGAGAGAAAGAGCTTTACATCTTCAGGAAGTCGTTTCTCCAGTAGGCTGGAATTACCGTCGTACCAATAACGGATAATATTGGTTGTGAGCTCTATATGAGTGTTGTTGCTTTCGGTATGTACCTGCTTACGCAGAAAATGGATCAGCCGGTCGTTGCGGTGCGAGAGTTCATCCATGGCAGTGGTTACCTCACGCAATTCACCTTCTGCTCCGATCTCGTTGAAATAAACCGGAAACAGCCGGGCCAGCTGCTTGATCTGTTTGAAGATGGGCTTGATGTCGGAATTCAGCAGAGCGGTGACATCGCGTTGAAACAGATCGGTATCTGAAACAAAAACACCGCCAAGCCTTAGATGTATAATCAATGCGGAGAGCAAATCACGGAAAGTAAGCGGCGAATACTCAATCAGTTCCATCCAGACCCGGATATTCTTTATATGGTATTCATTGACTTCCAGTTGCCAGTCTTTTGAAACATACATAATTCCCGGCGCAATAAAGCCATGACGGATCAGCAGCTTTTCATAGTGGGAAATGTGGAGCTGGTTGTCGGTTCTGAAGATCTCCTTGCCCAGGGTCAGAATACAGTCGAGTACTGTACCGGGGTTGCTTACCTTCAGGTCGGCAAACAACTTGAAAATGTTGTCGAGAAATCCGAAAACCTCATCGCTCGACAATTCATTTTTGATATTGCGCAAAAGGTTGTTAAAATCGCGTAGCAGCAGTTCTTTCTGGTTCTGCATCCCCTCCAGGTGAAGCAGATAAAGCAGAAAATAGAATTTTTCGTGAAACCGTTCAAAACCGTGATGAAGCTGACGGATGTGCAGCGAAATATCGTTGAACCCTGGCATTTTCAGCAGGTCGTCCCAGGTGGCAGCTTTATCGGTTTGGCCAATCATGCCGTTAAACCAGTCCTTCCCAATGGTTTTAAATTTGTTTCCGCTGCTGGTACTGAAAAGATTGCGTTTTTCGCTCAGCCACTGATCAACGTTGGTTGTATCGCGCCAGTAGGTAGCTGTTGCAATCAGAACTTTTTTTGCCAGTACAATTGCTTTTTGGTTGCTGTCACCGGCCCAGTTTGCCCGCGAAAAGACCCTGAGCATATAGGTGGAATTCCTGCAAACCGGGGCACTGTGCTGATCGGCTGCATGATCGACAGCCCCGAGTGCATCAGAGATAGCATTCCCTTTTTCTGATGTTGACTCCAGTAATTTCTCAATAAGTTCGAGCAGTGTATGAACAGTTTCTTCGGCGGTACTTTCACTCAATGGCCTCTGCAATACGCCTGCATAGAGACCGATGATGGTTTCCCATGCAAAATCCGAATGTTCAGGCTTGTCGTAAAACCAAAAATCGCCCAGGCTGATGCTGCGTAACTTTCCGATGACAAAATTGCTGTTGGAAAACGGATGGTTATATTCGTTGAGGCATTCAACAGCCCTGCTGTGAATGCTGTAATATTCACCTGAAAGTTCCAGGAACTTCAGGTGATCAGGGGGTATGTTGATTTTATCGGTGCGGGTTTCGCGCAGGTTGGCTGCCAGTGCATCCGATTTCATTGTTGTCTCATTACTCATGAAGGCGTATTTGGTTGCTAAAATAACAAATATAGGAATCGGATTCCCTTGTAAGCGCCTCAACAGTTTGGCAAATGATTAAAAATGTCATGCCTTTTGCTGTCAGTTGTAACGCTCAGATAATATGGTTTGTGAAAATCGGGCTTAGGGATTCATTAAAAATCTTATTTTTGCGCCTTAAATCAAAAGAAATGCTCGACGCCCTGCACGCTGTGATTGACTGGTATATGCAAAATATCAGTTATCTGACCATCTTCCTGTTAATGGCTATTGAAGGATCATTTATTCCTTTCCCATCTGAAGTGGTTATTCCACCTGCAGCATGGAAAGCTGCACAGGGAGAACTAAATTTTTCTCTGGTGGTTATAACCGGCACGCTGGGGGCATTGTTTGGCTCTTTAATCAATTACTATCTGGGGTATTACCTGGGCCGCAAGTTGGTTTATTCATTTGCCGATACCCGGGCTGCCCGTTTTTTACTGATCACCCCCGAAAAGATTGAACAGGCTGAGCATTATTTTGTGAAACATGGCCGCAGTTCAACCTTCATCGGAAGGCTTGTGCCAGGCGTAAGGCAATTGATTTCGATTCCGGCAGGCCTTGCAAAAATGCCCCTCAAGGATTTTATCCTGTTCACCATTCTGGGTGCAGGTATCTGGAATCTCGTACTGGCGGCTTTGGGATATTTTCTGTATTCCAAACAGGAGTTACTCCAACTGTATTATAAGGAACTTTCGTGGGTAATGCTGGGTCTGGGTGTAGTGTTTGTTCTCTATCTGGTATACAGCGGAATGAAGAAAAAGAAGTAATAACTTCTTTCAGTTTTTACCTGGAGCAGATTTCTTTACCGTTGTGGTAGATGAGCCCATGCCTGTTTTCCCGAAACAAAGTTGCATTTCAGATGTTTAAAGCTACTCTTTATCCTGGTTGCTATAACCGGATTTATTAAACATCTTTTTCATGAAGCGTAATTTAAACCTCAATAAAGTTAAAGTCAGCCGGCAGACCGAAATTGCTCCCGGTGTATTTGTTCTTTCATTTCCCCGGCCGTGGGATTTCAGTGCCGGGCAGGTTCTGGGCATTGGCACCCATGCCACCGATGAAGCCCGGCTATACAGCATCGCCAGCGGTGAACTTGATGACGAAGTGGATGTGCTCTATAGCATCAACCCCGGGGGAAAACTTACTCCCTGGCTTTCGAAGATCGTTACCGGCGACAACATATGGGTCAGCGAACCTTTTGGTTCATTTACAGGCACCGATGATCCTGCCTGGTGGATTGCCTCCGGAACCGGGATTGCCCCCTTCAGTGCCATGTTTCGCTCGGGACTCACCGCCGGTAAAAAACTGATCCACGGTGGCCGTGATCTCAATTCTTTCTACTTCAATAAAGATTTCAGCGGGTTTTTCAAAGAAAAATATGTCCGCTGCTGCTCACGCGACAGTGCTGAAGGTATTTACGATGGCCGGATTACGAAATACCTGTCGGAACTGCCTCAACTTCCGGCCAACGAAAAGTATTACCTTTGCGGAAGCGCAGAGATGGTGGTGGAAGTAAGGGATATCCTCATCGAAAAGGGAATTCCTTTCGACAACATCATCTCGGAAATATATTTTTAAAGCATGCCCGAAATTAAAGAATACCTTTTTGGAAAAACGCTTGCCGAACTCACGGAGATTGCCGGCACTCTTGACCTGCCGAAGTATACCGGCGGTCAATTGGCATATTGGTTGTATAAAACCGACATCGATTCCTTCGATGGAATGACCAATGTTTCGAAAAAGACCAGAAACATACTTGCCGAACACTATGATGTTGGTGTTCAGGCACCGGTGAATGTGCAGGAATCGACAGATGGTACCAAAAAGTATCTTTTCAGGGCAGGCAGTGGTAAATTTATTGAAGCGGCATATATCCCCGATGGTAAACGGCACACGCTCTGCGTATCATCGCAGGTAGGCTGCAAGATGGGATGCCTTTTCTGCATGACTGGAAAACAGGGATTTCAGGGGCATCTGACCACGGGCGAAATTCTGAACCAGTTGCGCAGTATTCCCGAAAGAAAAGAAATGACCAATGTTGTCTATATGGGCATGGGTGAGCCATTCGACAACCTTGATGCGGTGATGAAAAGCCTTGAGATTCTCACGGCGGAATATGGTTTTGCCATCAGCGTAAGAAAAGTAACGGTTTCAACCATCGGAATCGTGCCGGCCATGCGTGTTTTTCTCGAAAAGAGCAAGTGCAACCTCGCGGTGAGCCTGCACACCCCTTTCGACGAGGAGCGCAGACGCCTGATGCCCATACAGAACGTTTATCCGCTGAAAGATGTAGTGGAAACCATCCGTGAATTCGACATCGGCAAGTACCGTCGTGTTTCATTTGAGTATATTATGTTTAAGGAAGTGAACGATACACGCCGGCACGTGAATGAGCTGGCAAGGGTGCTGAATAAAGTGAAAAGCCGCATCAACCTGATCCGCTTTCACCCAATTCCCGGCACGCCTTTGCTGGGATCGGATGAAGCCGCAATTGCTGACTTTCAGCAGGCTCTCAACGACAAAGGCATCGTCACCACACTGCGTGCTTCCCGGGGTCAGGACATTGATGCTGCCTGCGGATTGCTCTCAACAAAGGAGCTGGTCAAAGCGCAGACTTTGGAATAAGAAATTACCCCGAAAACAGGTTTATTCAGGAATTTTCTATTTCTCTTAAGTAACCCGGGTTTGATTTTAGGCTGAGGCGGAGGATGCCTGACCGACAGGGTTGAGTTTGATAAAAATTAATCAATACCGAAACTTTACATAGGAAGTTCTTAACCTCAACCTTAACCTTAATCTCAGCTTCTAAATGCACGATCTGACAGAAGGAAAACCGGGAAAACTGATTTTGCAGTTTGCCACCCCTATGCTGATCGGCAATGTTTTTCAGCAACTTTACAATGTTACCGACAGTATCATTGTGGGCAGGTTCCTGGGTAAGGAAGCGCTGGCAGCAGTTGGAGCGTCTTTTCCGCTTATTTTTATGCTGATCTCATTCGTCATCGGCATTGCTACCGGTTCAACGATTGTAATCGCCCAGTATTTTGGTGCGAAGGATATGGTGAAGGTTCGCCGGTCGATCGATACCATGTATATTTTTCTTTTTTTCGCATCCCTGCTGATCATGGTCCTCGGCATTGCCTTTAGCGGCTATATATTCAGGCTGATCAGACTTCCTCAGGAGATTATCCCGCAGGCCACGCTTTATATGAACGTTTATCTGACAGGCATGGTCTTTTTCTTTGGATTTAATGGCACCAGTGCAGTGTTGCGGGGTTTGGGCGATTCCAAAACACCGTTATACTTCCTGGTGATTTCTACCCTGACCAACATCGTGTTTGATCTGCTGTTTGTAGTGGTGTTCAAATGGGGCATTGCCGGAGCTGCATGGGCAACTGTGCTTTCGCAGGCCGGAGCATTCATCTCGCTTATCCTTTACCTTAACCGTAAACATGAGATGGTGAAACTTACCTGGCGGAAACCCGACTGGGACAAAACCATTTTCCTGCAGAGCATCCGTATTGGTGTACCTACCGGTTTCCAGCAAACCTTTGTTTCGCTGGGTATGCTTGCCCTGCTGAGAATTGTGAACGATTACGGCACCGATACGGTGGCGGCGTATAGTGTCGCCGGCCGCATCGACGGACTTGCCGCACTGCCTGCCATGAATTTTGGTGCGGCTCTTTCTTCCTATACCGGTCAGAACATAGGCGCCGGCAAAATTAAAAGGGTGAAAGAGGGATTGGTGGCTACGCTGAACCTTTCGACCATTACGGCCGGCGTAACCTCACTGCTGGTAATGATCTTCAGGTACCAGCTGATGGCATTGTTTACCAACGATCAGGAGGTTATTGCCATAGGCGGGCGTTATCTGCTCATTGTAGGTGGATTCTACATCATGTTTTCAAGCATGTTTGTAATCGGAGGGGTGATGCGAGGGGCCGGCGATACCCTGATCCCCATGTTTATCACGCTGTTTTCGCTGTGGATCATACGAATTCCGATTGCCTGGGTTCTGTCGCGCAGGATTGGGGTTGACGGTATCTGGTGGGCCATTCCCATTGCCTGGTTCTTCGGAATGTCCTTTTCCTACATCTATTACAGGATGGGGAAATGGAAATTAAAGTCGGTGGTAAAGTTTAAAGAACAAGCTTAAAGTCTAAAGTTTAAAGTCTAAAGTAGAATTGGAATTTAATATTTAGCATGGGAAATTACGCTTCACCTCAATAGACAAGCTAAAAGTCTAAAGTATAAAGTCTGTTGTATTTTCCCGACGCGTGCTTCCACAATCGTTGGCTAGTCTAAGTGCCTCCAGATGGTCTCGGCTTCGCTCGACCACCGGGTACTTCGCTGTATGGGCGCATCTTCCTACGCGTGTTATTACCACTTTTTTTTGCTTCGAATGCTCGTCTCCCGACGCGTGCTTCCACGACCCAATCGTTGGCTAACGCTTATTGTCACCAGATGGTCTCGGCTTCGCTCGACCACCGGGTACTTCGCTGTAGGGGCGCATCTTCCTACGCGTGTTATTACCACTTTTTTTTGCTTCGAATGCTCGTCTCCCGACGCATGCTTCCACTACTTCACCTGAGGCCTCTGCTGTAGCCGGTTGGTCTCGGCTTCGCTCGACCACCGGGAATTTCGCTGATGGGAGCGCGGCCGGGTTTGCGAGTTTCTCCTGACGCGTGCTTCAAGTACTTGTTTCCGACCTGCAATGTTACTTCCCTTTCGTCATTTCACTCGATTTTGCCGGACAGCAAATCCTTATCTATATTTCAATGTCCTTTAATTTGAGAAAATCAGCCGGTGTCATTACCCCAAGATTGCTTTTTTTGTAGTCCCTGATGTTACGGGTGATGATCAGGCCAACATCTCCTGCTTTTTCTGCAGCGAAATTTTGTAAAGCATCTTCAAAATCGATAAATCCCGAATCAAGTGCTTGTAATACAATGGTTTTGTCAATTACCAGAACATCGATAATTTTCAATAATTGTGATATCTTCTCTATAACTTTTTCATGCTTTGCCGTTTGCCGCAAAATGTAATAGATGTTGCTGATTATCACCGGGGTTACAAAGCCCCTTATCCTGTTTAGTTCACAAAATGATAACACTTTGGCTGCATCATCGGAAAAAGGTTGTCTGTCAAAGAAAAAATCAAGTATCACGTCGGTGTCAATAAGCACTTTATTCATTTGATTGATATTTTTTGGTCAGAGCCTTTGTCAGTTCTTTTTTATAATCAAAGTCCTGCGGGGCTTTAAATGTTCCTTTTAAGGTATCAGTAACAGGTGTGTGTGGAGTAACGGATGTATTTGCATCGGTGGTAATTGCTTTCAGATAATTCTCAATGATATCAGACAAACTCCGTCCTTTGGATTTGGCATATTTTTTTGCCTCTTCAATTACGCTTTGTTGAATGGTCAATGTTAGCTTGGTGTTCATATTGAAAATGTTGTTTGAACTACAAATATACGAAAAATATATAGCACGTGCAAAATATCAATAAAATACACGTGTAGGCCATTTCTCAAGCTCAAAGTTCAAAGTATAAAGTCTTAAGTAGAATTGGATTTTAATATTAAGCCTGAGAAATTACGCTTCACCTCAATAAACAAGCTTAAAGTCTAAAGTCTAAAGTTTAAAGTAAAATTGGAATTTAATATTCAGCATGGGAAATTATGCTTCACCTCAATAGACAAGCTAAAAGTCTAAAGTCTAAAGTAAAATTGGAATTTAATATTTAGCCTGGGAAATTACGCTTCACTTTATTAAAAGAATAACATTTTTCACCCTGAGTCGAAGGGCCATTATTCCATCAACATAAGCTCAAACCTCCAGTCTCACTCCACGCTATTTCTTATGATGCTTATTGTAGTTCTTGTCTCCTTTGGTTTTTGGTTTTTTATACTTTTTAGCAATTTCCCTCTTATACGATCCACCCTGGTTGGATTTTTTGTTTTTCTCTTTCTTTTCGTGAAAAGCAGGACCGGATTCCGGGTCTTTTACAATGCGGTGTGGGCTGTTGATCTCTATCTCTTTCGGGCGTTCTTCCGGTATTAATTTTGTTGAAATCTCTACTTCAGCCGGAAATTCCATGGCCGGGATCTGGTACAACATCAGGGCTTCAATTGCCTCTTTTGCTTTTTCTTCCTTTTCGGTATAAAACAAAATGGACTTACCCGGTTGTTCAGCCCTGCCTGTGCGGCCTATGCGGTGCATGTAATTTTCAGGATAACCAGGTGTGTCGAAATTAAACACATGGGTAATCTTATCCAGATCGAGGCCGCGGGCCATTACGTCGGTGGTTACGAGGATTCTGTGGCTGCCTTTATCAAACTTGCTGATGGATGCGAACCGGTAATTCTGGGTTTTATTGGAATGGATAATTCCTGTTTCATTGCCAAAGTCAGGTTCAAGGGCCTCAAACAGGCGATCGGCATGATGCTTGCCGGTTACAAAAACCAATACTTTACGAAATTCATCCCTGTTTTTAAGTAAATGCGCCAGTAAATTTACCTTGGTATAGAAATTCCTCACTTTGTAGCATTGCTGCCCGATATTCTCAAGCGGGGTGCCACTTACGGCAATCGAAATACGAACCGGCGCAACGAAAAAGTCATCAATCAGTGCATCCACCTCTTCGGTCATGGTGGCTGAAAACATAATGTTCTGGCGACGTTCCGGAAGTAGTTCCATGATGTTTTTCAGCTGAACGCGAAACCCAAGATCGAGCATTACATCCACCTCATCAATCACCAGCTTGACAACGCCTTTGAGCTGCAGGGCCCCGCACATTGCCAGATCGTATAGGCGGCCGGGTGTTGCCACCAGAATATCCGAACCTCCGGCTACCGCATATTTTTGGGTATTTATATTTACCCCTCCATAAACCCTGGTAACCCGAACATTTATATACCTGGCGAGAAGCTCAGCCTGCTCAGCCACCTGTTGTACCAGTTCCCGGGTCGGCACCAGGATCAGAATGCGCGGGTTTGTTTGCTTCGAGAATTTTAAATCCTGGAGTAATGGCAAAAGATAGGCAAAAGTTTTACCGGTGCCTGTCTGGGCAATGCCCACGATGTCCTTGCCCGACATGATAACCGGAAATGACTGAAGTTGCACAGGAGTAGGCTGGCTGAGCCCTATATCCCCGATGGAATTCAGCAAATGTTTTGAAAGGTTTAATTGTTCAAATGAATTCATAAGTATTAGATTATGGACGATGAGCATATCCCGGTCATTTCAAAAATATGTATTTCAAAAAAACCTCAGCGTATTTTTCACTTTTGGAAGTCAACTCAAAATCGCAACTTCAAATGTGCATGACTTTCTGAAATTCAAAATACACAGCAACAGATTAACAGGGATATTGCTACCAGGGCTGGTTTGGTGTGTTTGAATGTTAAAATGATTTTTCATTAAAACCAGCCAAACACTCCCGGAAGAAAAATCCGGATAAGTATCAGGTCTGCAAGCATCTGCAAAAGTAAGGTAATAAATTTATCAAATCAGATAAATGTTTATCACAAAAGCATCCTTTCATTAATTATGGTCCCGGCACCGGCATGGCAGGGCATGATCAAAAAAAGCCCTGGTCTGAACCAGGGCTTTCACACAAACTATAAACACACACTTTACATTCTATACGTTGGATATCTTAATAAACTTATCGCTACTGGTCATTGAAATTCCGCAGCGTTTCGGAGAATTGGTTTCATAGGTGTTGCCACAGGTAGGGCAGAGATAATATACAGTTGGTAAAGTCTTAACCGTATTGGCATCGATGGCAGCCAAAGCTTTTTCATACAAAACCTTGTGTTTTTTTTCTGTTTTATATGCATAATTCAAGCTTAACAGTGATAGCTGGTTTCCTGCGGTGTTGGCATTGGTAATAAACTGAGGATACATGGTGCTGATTTCATAACCTTCGCCGGTAATGGCATCCTGAAGGTTTTCTTTGGTTGATTTTACTGAAAATTCTGGTTTTATCACTGGAACCTGTTGTCCACCCTCCTCGAGTACTGCTCTGTGGTTGTTGGCATGAATTTTTTCGGAAGCAGAAGCTGCTTTAAAAAGAATGGCAATCTCATGCATCCCTTCTTCTTCTGCTTTTTTGCTGTAAGCAGCATATTTTGCGCTGGCCGTTGTTTCGCCCTTGAATGCAGCCTGCAGATTTTCAAAATCCAATGTTGATGCATCTTTTGTGTTCGCAACCGACGAGGATTTTCCTTCTGATTCTTCGTCTTCATTTTCTTCTGTGTTGTACATCGCTGCTGTATCTGTCAGCTGGGCTGCTGGTTGCTGCATTTCGCCGTTTTTTCCTGAATTACCACCACACGATGGTAAAAGAACAACTGAGGCCATTGCAGCCAGAACGATTAGAAAAGGTGTTTTTCTCATTTTTATTTGTTTTTGATTTTTTAGAACTTTAATTGACACCACAAAGGTGCAAACACCCATCTTCATCTGTCCTAAATGAATTCTTAAGAATAGCTTAATTCCTGGATTTATCATTGAATTCTAAAAAATGATAACAACCGGCATTTTCGTAGATTCCCACAATTCTTAAAAGCTTTCCTCCATTAAGGATGCAAATTAAAGGGCAGGAAGTTATTCCGCCAGGAATGATTTTTAGAACCTCCGGGCAGGGAGAGGAAAACTATGATTATGCCTGATTACCGCGGAAAATGGAGAGTGAATGTACTTCCGGAACCTGCGAGGCTTTCGGCAGTGAGGGTTATATGTTGAAGGTCGGCCAGTTTCTTTACAATAGAAAGCCCAAGCCCGTTCCCTTTTACGGCTGAACTTCTCGATTCATCGGCCCGATAGAAACGGTTAAATATCAGGGGCAGATTTTCTGGTAAAATTCCTATACCATCATCTTTGATAGAAAGTGTTTTCAGATCACTATTCCACAAAATGATCACCTCCCCATGCTCTTTGCCATATTTAACTGCATTATTTACCAGGTTATCGACAATCAGTTCAAGATAGAGCTTATCGCCCGTTACAAGGGCATTCCCGGAAATCTGAATGTCCAGGCTGATTTTTCCGGGTGCCGCAAGAAGCATCCATTTATCATGCATGGCTCCAACCATTTTCTGCAAATCTACCGTTTCCCGCATTGCCACTTCAACACCGGATTCAATCCGGGCCAGTTGCAGCAATTGCTCCAACAAGACATCGAGACGATCAACCTGGGTTATGATGCCGGTAATCTTTTGTTCATATACCTCTGGCTCCCGTGGTTTGCGTATCAGTACTTCAAGTGTTCCGCGGATGGCTGATAAAGGAGTCCTGATTTCGTGCGAGGCATCGCTGGTAAACTGTTTTTGTTGCAGCATACTTGCTTCAATACGGGCAAGTAATTCATTGATGGTCTTTGTCAAATCGAACAGTTCATCTTTGTGCTCCGGCAATTCAAGTCTGGTGCTGATGTTTGAATAACCAATTCCGGATGCAGCGCCGATAAGACGATTTACAGGTGCTATGGCTTTTGAGGCTGCCAGTGAAGATGCCAGAAAATGGATAATCAGCAAGAGGGGGAAAGAGATTAATAAAACACTGAGCAGGTTGTTGAGTATGATGAACGACTCTTCCTGTGATACAGCAATGGTGAGTTGTCCAATGGTTTTTCCGGATTCATTGAATATGGGGAATTGTCCCAGCCTGATCCGCTGACCATTTATCTCACCATTATAGAACATCTCCAGCTTTAAGGCATGACGATAGGAGAAACTGTTCTTCATCAGGTTGGCCGAATGAAAAATCACCTTGCCTTTGTTATCGACGATCTGAAGAAAAGTTGGACTCACCTCAACCTGCTTATGTTCGGCTTCATCCCATTCCGGCATTTTATTGATGATGATTGAATCGAGACGCCAGTCAAGGCTGCTGAATACTTCTTCTTTTTCCAGTAAAATGTCATCATCCAGATGATCGTATGAAGTTTTAACAACAACAAAATAAATGATAAGAAAAACCAGTGCAGTCGTAAAGGCTACCGACAAAGTATTGAATAATGCGATCCGGCTTTTAAATTTCAGCGTCATTCGTCTGATTCTATTTTATAACCTACACCACGAATAGTAGTGATAAAGGATGGTTTACCTGGCTCATCGAGTTTTTTACGCAGGGCATTGATGTACACATCAATAACGGAATTATCATAATCAAAATGCAGATCCCACACTTTCTCGATGATCCGGGTTCTTCTGCAAACCGTTCCCTTGTTCCTTAGAAAGTATTCAAGCAATGAAAATTCCTTCAGGGTAAGTTCAACAGGTATCCCATTTTTGGTGACCGAATGTTTTTCTATGTTGAGTTCTATATGAGCTGCGGAAAAAACAACAACACCTGTTTCACTCTTGCGCATCAGAACCCTTATTCGTGCCAGCAATTCTTCAAAGGAGAAAGGTTTCCTTATGTAATCGTTAGCCCCGGATTCGAGGCCAAACACTGCATCATCAACCGTGTCTTTTGCGGTAAGAAAAATAATGGGAACTGCTTTGTTCTCTTTACGGATATTCCGGCATATTTCAATACCGTTCAGACCGGGCAGCATCCAGTCAAGCAGGATTATATCATATTCTTCAAGGTAATCAAGTGCTAGCTGTAGGCCTTGTTTTCCATTGTCAGCAACATCTACGGCAAAGCCTTCTTCAACCAGACCATCACGCAGAAAGTTGGCTATTGAGGTTTCGTCTTCTACTATGAGTATTCGCACTTTCTGAAATCTGGGTTATCTTCGAATCAAAGATACAAATTGAACCAGGGTTTATTGATAAATTAACTATAATGTCATGGTAATTCGTTTCAACAAAGGTCTTTTAACCTGAATTCTGAACCTGTAACACGGACATAGTGTGGCACTGTGTGGCTATGAAACCTAAAAATCATCTGAACATGCGCTCCCGCAATTCATAATTTAAATCATTTTGCTTCATGTTCAGATCGGAATAATCTTATTCTTCTGACGTGTTGTTAAAATCAGGCAGGGCCAGTTCCACTCCTGCGCCGTGGCGGTAAACCAATTGTCCGCCCAGATACCCGGTTCTTGCTACGGCACCAGCCAGCGCAATAAACAACAACAGACCGGTAAGTCTTGCCCAGAATCTGGTTTCCTTAAAATATAGAATTCCAGCCCTGAACGAAGCAGTAATAACTGCAAGCCAAAGTGTTATGGTAGCAAACTGTTCATGAAGCTCAATTGGATTCATCAAAGGGCCATCCTCAATACCTTCACCGGCGGCATTTCCGGTTAACCAGGCAACTATCGCTCCCAGTGCGCCAAGAAGCAGCAGATAGAAAGCGGCATTTCTGAAAAAATCCTTTTTACTGAAAAGTGAAATTACTTCCGATAAAAACCCGGCCATGATGAGGGCAATCGGGAAGTGAATTACCATGGCATGAAGGTGTGTTGCTGAAATCATCGCTTTTTTTTCAGCAAAGGTCAGGCAGGGACAATTAAAGAAAGGTAAAGTAATTCTTAAGAATGGCTTAAGAAAAGATGGCTTTTATTGCTACCATCTATCAAGGTCAGATGATGCGATGTACTGATTTATCAGAAATACAGGTATTCATACCTCAACCTGTAGTGCTGACCCATGCGCCTGGAGGTGTTTTCCATCCTCACCTCGGTGGTTTCAGGGCGTCCTTCCGGATTGTAGGTCCTTTCAATCCTGGTAACCAGTGTGCCATCAGCATCAGTTTCTTCGTGCAGGATGTTGTTTCCGGACTCATCGTGGTGCAGCACTATGGTGGTTTTACCACTTACAGTCTCCTCTTCGATGGTGTCGTTGTTGCCGCTTTCATCGTAGGTATAAATGTTCCGGGCAGTTAAACGTCCGCGGCCGTCGTAACGCTTATCGGTATCTATCTTGCCCGCTTCGTTGTATATTGTAACCTGACGGGTTTGTTCGCCAACCGAGTAGGTAACTTCAACCACCTCTTCCAAACTCCCGTTTTCGCTGTATGTGTATGTTTTCGATGATTCCAGGTCGCCATACTCGTTGTATGATTCTTCACGCATCAACAGTTTGTTTTCATAAATCCAGAGATGCTTTTCACCTTCTTCACCATCGCTGTCGGTGAGTTGCCGCTTAATCAAATGCCCTTCGTGATCATATTCGTACAAAATCTCATCCGGATCCCCTTCAAGATAATGTCTGAATTCCTTCACCGGTCTGCCAGTGGCGTCAAATTCACGGGTAGTACGTTCGGCCAGTTCCCCGGCCATCTCAAGCCTTTCTTCAACCGGTTTACCGTTCTGGTAATTGATGATCACCCGCTCCTCAGGATTGCCTTCATTGTCGTAGGAAATGCGTTCTGTTTCGTTCCCGTCCTCATCGGTAATAACAGTATTCATTAGCGTTTCGCCATTAATATCTTCATCGTGTCCGGCGACGGCCAGGTTGTTGCGATAAATGCTGATCTGCCTGATTTTTCTTTCCATGGGCTAAAGGGTATTTTATTGCAAAGGAACAAAAAACAACGCAATTCTTTTACTTTGGCAGGATGCATTTTCGGATGGACTGGGCATTTAATACACCCTTAACTATATATAAAACCTTTATCAGACAGGCTGACCCTGATAATTAAAATCCTGCAACACCATTTCCCTTCAATTTACTAATTTTGGCCATTCTTAAATGCTCCTGTTTAAACCAATTCAATGAAAATGAAAAAGCTTATCCTTGCTTCAATTATGGGAATACTCGCAACCAGCGGCTTCGGCCAGAACGGACCAATTACCTATCCTAAAGCCCCGAAGTCAGACGTTACCGACGACTATTTCGAAGTAAAAGTAGCCGACCCTTACCGTTGGCTCGAAGACGACAACTCGGCCGAAACAGCCGACTGGGTTAAAGCAGAAAATAAAATTACCGAAGCTTATTTTCAGAAAATTCCTTTCCGGGATGCTTTGAAACAACGCCTTACCGAACTCTGGAATTATCCCCGTTATGGCGTGCCTTTCCGTAAGGGTAACTATTACTTCTTTACCAAAAACAACGGTATTCAGAACCAGAGTGTGCTTTATATCCAGGATGGACTGAATGGTGAACCGCGCGTTTTTCTGGATCCAAACCTGCTTTCGGCCGATGGTACCACCTCTCTGTCAGGCTATGCTGCTTCTAGCGATGGCAGTTATTTCGCCTACGCCATCGCGAAAGCCGGGTCAGACTGGAACGAGATTTACGTGATTGAAACTGCCACCGGTAAACAACTCAGCGACAAGCTTGAATGGGTGAAGTTTTCAGAGATTGCGTGGAAGGGAAAGGGATTCTACTATAGCCGCTACGATAAACCCGTAAAAGGGGGCGAATTGTCGTCGAAGAATGAGTTCAAGAAAGTTTATTACCACCAAATCGGCGATCCACAGGACAAGGATCATTTAATCTATGAAAACAAAAATGCGCCGCTTCGCGGATACGGAGCACAGACCACCGATGATGAACAGTTTTTGTTGTTGTTCGAAACAGAAAGCACCAGCGGGAACGCATTGTACATAAAGGACCTTCGCAAACCGGGTGCTGAATTTGTTAAAATTGCCGATGGGTTCAGCTTCGATTATGAAGTAATTACCAACATTGATGAACGCTTTTATATCAAAACCAACGACGGAGCACCCCGTTACCGTCTGATTTCGGTTGAACTGGGTAACCCGGGCCGCGAAAACTGGAAGGTAGTCGTTCCTGAAAAGGACGAAGTGTTGCAATCGGTCAACGACGGAGGCGGTATGCTGATCTGCGGGTACCTGAAAGATGCTAAAACAAGGGCCTATGTTTACCACATCGATGGCAGTCTTTTGCACGAACTGGCGTTGCCCGGCCCCGGCACCATCAATGACTTTGAAAGTACCTGGGACGACGGTCAGGCATTTTATTCCTATACTTCATTTACCTCTCCTTCAACCATCTATAAATATTCGATTGGTTCTAACAAGGCCGAGGTGTTCCGTACACCGGAAATCGATTTCGACGCTTCCGGCATCGTTTCCGAGCAGGTTTTTTACACCAGCAAGGATGGAACCAAAGTTCCGATGTTCCTGGTTCACAGGGCCGATGTAAAGCTTGATGGAAACAACCCGGTTTATCTTTACGGATATGGTGGATTCAACGTAAGTCTGACGCCCAGCTTCAGTGTCAGCCGTTTGTTGTTCATTGAAAACGGAGGCATATTTGCCATGGCCAATCTTCGGGGTGGCGGTGAGTACGGTGAAGCCTGGCATCAGGCCGGGACAAAGCTTCAAAAGCAGAATGTATTCGACGATTTTATTGCCGCCGCTGAATATCTGATAAAGCATAAGTACACCAACCCTAAGAAACTGGCCATAGCCGGCGGCTCCAATGGAGGTTTGCTGGTAGGTGCCTGCATGACACAGCGGCCTGAGCTTTTTGCGGTTGCTCTGCCAGCCGTCGGGGTTATGGATATGCTGAGGTTTCATAAATTCACCATTGGCTGGGCCTGGACCGAAGATTACGGGTCGAGTGACGACAAGGAACAGTTTATCAACCTGCTTGGCTATTCACCCCTGCACAACCTGAAGGAAGGAACCTGCTATCCTGCTACACTCGTAACCACCGCAGATCACGATGACCGGGTAGTGCCCGCTCATTCCTTTAAATTTGCAGCCACATTGCAGGAAAAACATGCCTGCGATAAGCCGGTGCTTATCCGCATTGAAACCAAAGCCGGCCACGGAGCTGGTAAGCCCATTTCGAAAATGATAGAAGAGGCAACCGACATGTGGTCGTTTACCATGTACAATCTTGGAATGGTTCCAACGTTTAAATAGGCCGGAGAGCTCATGTAAAATTCAAGGCCCCGATGTAAACCGGGGCTTTTTAATGAAAACCAATTGCCATAATGATGAAGATCTCAAACCAGCCCTTTGTTTGTATTACCGCATTGCTTTCGATGCTGCTTTTTATCTCCCTGCCTGAGCGACTGTTGGCACAGGATGTCAGGATAGCACAATCGCCGGACTCTTTATCCCTTCGTCTGGCCGATAGCCTGGCTACCCTTAAATTTATGCTGAGTGAAATACAGGGTGAAAATGCAAAGCTGAGAACCGAAAGTTCACAATTGGCTGAACGTTCGGCGTTGCTTGCCGTGAACCTGGAAGAGCTCAAAGCACAGCAGGCTGAACTGATCACCTTCAACGATTCGCTGAACAGGCAGATTTCCGGGCTAAGTATACAGGTTCAGCAGAAGAATGAAATGCTGGAGAGTCAGTTGAGGCTGCAAAGGGAGAAAGAGCAGTTGTTTGCTGAAAAGGAGCAGTTATACAAAGACGCCATCAACAGTTCAATGATCGATAAAGTAACCCTGGAAGGAAAGATTTCGGCCAAAGACTCACGGCTCGAAGGAAAAGATCGCGAAATAAGCCTGCTGCAACTCAATATTGATGAGAAAAACCGGGACATCTACGCTCGAAATGCAGAAATGCAGAAACTGATGGCCGAAAAAGCCCTCGCCGATCAAAAAGCCGACACCCTGTTGAACAACCTCACCAGAACCGAAAAAAATCTCCTACTCACCGGCGAGCAACTGAAATATACCGAATTGAAACTGAAGGATTGCGAAGGCCGTTACTCTTCTTTAACCAATAAGAAGAAGAAAACGAAAGTGGTTCAGGGTTTTGCAATCAAGAACAATCCGACGCCCGATTATGTGCTGGCACCTAAGGATGCAGAAAATCCCTCGGTTTATGTGATCAGCAATCAGAACAGCAGCAGCATCGAGTTCGATTTTATTACCGGGGCAAGCGTTATGCTGAAGGACCTCTCCAAACCCGGTGGCAGCCTGACATACGATGTGGGTTTCTTTGTGGGTTTTGGCGGGAGCAACCTGTTCAAAAATTTCTACTTTGGACCGAATTTCAAGCTGTTCGATGTGCTTCACATCAACCTGGGCGCCAATGTGGCCCAATATGAGGTGCTGAAATCAGGTTTCGATGTAGGTGATGAACTGCCGGTTGGAGTGGCCATTCCAACGACCAATGAGTGGAAAATAAACGGATACTTTGGCCTGACCTTCGATCTGGAACTGATTACCATGATCGGGAAACGCTGATCAGTCCTGAAGATACTTGCCTGCTACCTGTTCATAGGTTGATCCATCGGGGAATACCGCCGGCGGGGCAAAATCCGGATTGGTCAGGTAGTTGTCATCCTGAAGCGAAAGGATAAAAGCCTTCAATGCTGCTTTTTCAGTTGGCATAAGTTGGATTCCGCCAACGGCCACGTGATGCATCAGCGGATTTACCCATGCCGACATTTTTACCTGATGCGAGTAAAAATCAATCACCTCGTCAAGGGTCCGGAAGCGGCCGTCGTGCATGTAGGGCCCCATGAGGTTAATGTTGCGCAGGGTCGTGGCTTTGTATGCTCCGCGGTCGTTTTCATCTCCCGTTACAGCATAGCGGTCGCGCGGGTCGCCAAATTCCGTGTCTTTCCCGTTGTTGTAAAACAGATTGGTGGTAAACAACGGATTCCCGCTGCTGCCGTGACAATGAAAGCAATCGGCACCCTCTTCGGTGTTAAAAAGAATAAAACCATCCAGTTCCTGTTGGGTGATCTGTATTTCGCCGCGCATGTACCGGTCGAACCTCGAATCTGCCGAAACCAGCGTTCGGATAAACTGGGCAATGGCCCGGCTGATGTTCTTCATGGTCACCGTTCTCGAACCAAAGGCCAGTCCAAACAAATTGGGATAGCCCGGAATCTGCTGAATCAGCGCTTTGGTGCGGTTGGTGTCGCCGTTCATTTCATGGGGAGCAACAACACCCATCCATACCAGGTCCTCGAGGTTGCGGCGGCTGACATCGGGATTGTCATTCCGGATGGATCCGTTCCACAGGTACCCGTTTGGATTCCAGACCAGGTTGATCAACGGCAGAGTGACATGTGGTGTGGGGGTTCCGTTCAAACCAAAGGTGCGCCCTCCTGTGAAATACGGTATTGTTGATGCCCGGCTCGAAGCTGTTGGCCTGGATATGGCAGCTACCGCATGTCATCAGCGAATCAAAATCTGTTCGTCCTGATAACCGGCCATCGTAAAACAGGTATCGGCCAAGCACAATGCCTTCCTCCGTAAGGGGATTGTCGGCAGGGATATTCAGATTGGTTGGGAAATACGTTGGAATCTCAAGGGTGTAAGGAGTGGCATAATAGGGAGCCGGCTCTTTTCCGCCGCATGAACTGAGGAAGAGAAGGAATCCGGGTATCAGCAATGTAAAAAGCCTGTTCAGTTTTATAGTCAGCATCGTTCAGTCGGTTTCAGATGATAAAATTAGCAATAATCCCGTATTTTATTCCGTTTTTCCGGAACAAAGCGCTTGTAACATGGCTGATCATTGAATTTGTTCGCTGAGATAAAGCGGTTTACCTGAAATGAGTGATGAACCTTTTTGTATTGCCCAATCCGGATTTTTTTTAATGGTAAGTATGTTTCCAGGATTATCGCCGGTTAGGGGTATCCGTTAATATTGCAGAAACTCAATTACCAGCCCTGCAAATTGCTACCTTTGCACTCCCCGCAAAGAAGTTGCACCGGGGTTACACAAACTACCAATATTTTACAATAACACTACGAGATTATGGAACTGAAACCCGGGGATAAAGTGCGGTTTTTGAACGAAAAGGGGGGCGGAATTGTCACCGGAATTATCAGCAGTACCATGGCCAATGTGGCCATAGAAGAAGGATTTGAGGTTCCTGTGCTTATAAAAGACCTTTTGCTGATCGAGCCCCAGGGTGCCGCCGGCCGGTTTTTCGACAGACCGGTGAATGTTCAGGTTTCCGCCAGGGAAACACAGGTCAGGGAATCCAACCCAAAAACAGCTGAACCTGATAAGCCAGACTACATTGATGATGACCGCGTTAGTTACCTCTACCGGCAATCGGGTATGAAAACCGTTGAGGGCATTCACCTGGCTTTTGCTCCGGCAGATCAGCGCATACTGATTTCCGGAGACCTTAGTATCTTTCTGGTAAACAATACCAGTTTCGATGCCTTGTATTCGGTTTACCTGAAGGAAACGGAGAAGGAATATGCCGGTTTTGACTACGATGTGATACCGGCTTATTCAAAAATTCTGATCGAAACGATACAGCGCGAAGACCTGGAAGGCTGGTGCGATGGAGTGATTCAGGTGATTTTTCATAAAAGTACCGTCAGCCAGGTGCTCAGTCCGCTGCACGCGGCTTTTAGGATGAAGCCGGTCAGGTTTTACAGGGAAGCCAGCTATCTCGATTTTCCGCTTATAGGCCTGAAAGCAATCATGATCAATCTGGGGGATATTGCTGGTCAGGTGATTATTGCGGCTGAGGAAGAACTGGCCAAATCTGGCCTTGATCTGGCTGCACAGCAGAAGGTTATGGCAGTTGCACCACCGGCACTGATAGATCTGCATAAGATTTCGGCGCGTGAAGCCGAAGTTGACCTTCATATTTCTGCACTCCGGACCGATTATCCTGCCATGTCGAACAGCGAAATACTGAATTACCAGCTGGATTATTTTTCACGTATGCTCGAAAGCGCCATTGCCTATAACTACACCAGGGTCGTGTTTATTCATGGTATTGGCAATGGTACATTAAAATCAGCACTGATATCGAAACTGGCCGGCTATGAGCAGATTGAGTTCAAAACTGCTTCGTTTTCCAATTATGGGAACGGTGCCGTTGAGGTGACGATTCTAAAGAACAAATGAGGCAGGCAGTGCCCCTTTCTCAGGCTTTCTATTGCTTTGTAATCCAATAATTTCGTATCTTTGCCGCAACTTAAGTCTCTGAACGGAAACATCAACGTGTTCTGTCGCTTCCGGTTGCAGAACCGGAAGAGGAAAGTCGGGGCAATACAGGGCGCCATACTTCCTAACGGGAAGGTTCCGCAGCCGGCGGAAACAGCAAGTGCCACAGAAAATAACCGTCTTGTCGCGACTTGTCGCAACAGGATAAGGGTGAAAATGTGGGGTAAGAGCCCACGGCTCAGGTTGGTAACAACCTGCGCGGGTAAACCTTATGGATTGAAAGACCAAATATACCGGAAGGTTCTGCCGAAAGACAGAACAGGGAGCTGCCCGCTCCTTTCCGGGGGGTAGGTCGTTAGAACCTTATGGCGACATAAGGGATAGATAAATGACAGGAGTCCCGCATTAGCGGGAAACAGAACCCCGCTTACAACGTTGAACGGCACCGTTTTTTCTGAATAAGATATCCCTGTTTTGCAGGGATATCTTATTTTTTGACCATCCATTTCACCGGTTTGCTGCCGGGTTCCCTGATTTTACCTATTTTTGTGCTTCAGGGTAACTCCTGATCCCAAAAACTACATATGCCAAATTTGCAAACGATGAAGCTAACATACAAATTCTTAAGTGCAGTTCTCATTCTCACCATAACATCATTATTTGTTTCTCAGGCCATGGCGCAGGACCCGATTCCGAATCCGGGATTTGAGGACTGGAGCGGAGGTGAGCCGGTTGGGTGGAATACCATCAACCAGAACATCTTCGGCACCGATTTCACCTGCGTTACCCGCGACCAGAGCAATCCGCACACGGGAACTTCCTGTGCAAAAATTCAGACCATTACCGAGAATATATTTATAGTGGGGCCGGTAACCATGCCCGGAATCCTTTCTCTCGGAGAGATCACCCTGGATGTAATCAATCAAACCGGCACCGTTACCGGTGGTGTTCCCATCAATACCCGGCCGAATATCCTCAAAGGTTGGTTCAGGTATCTGCCGGCAGCCGGTGATTCCTGCATCATGGGCATCGGTCTTTCGAGATGGAACGGAACAGGGCGCGATACCCTGGCATATGGCTACAAAACCATTGGGGGCCAAAATCCTGACTGGCAGGAATTCTCACTTCCGATTGATTATTTACTGTGGGAAATGCCTGATACAATGAACATTATGTTCTTTTCATCTAATCTGCTCACGGGAAGTCCTGTTACAGGAAGTGTTCTCTATGTCGATGACCTGATGCTTGAATATGGTCCGGTTTCAGTCAGCAACACCGGCAAAATGAATGAAATGATTCTCAGATATTCCGGCGATGATCGAATTATCATCCAGAATCCAGGTAACAACCCAACTGAAGTAAGGTTATATGGATTGAATGGCAGTTGCGTGGGCGTAGTGAAGTCAGATCCGGGTCAATCCGAAATCGGTATGGATGTTTCCAGGCTCAGGCCAGGCATCTATATTGCCAGGATGCTGAACAGCGATGGCTCATTCACCTCAATGAAATTCAACAGGTTATAACCTTTCCCCATTCAGATTTTCCTTCCGGTGAAATGCCGGGTTCAATAGCCGGGGAAATCTCTGTATTGAGCAAATTAAGTACTGCGTTCAATCGATTTACCCAGGTAGGCTCCGATTAGGAAAAATAGCTATTGACTGTACACATGACTTGGTTATTTCGTTGACTTACGGGCATTTTCCCGGCTGATTGAGTGATTTTCTTTTTCAAATCACGTTTTTTAGGTAATAAGCAACCAAAGTAAGCGTTAATGGTGCAATAAGTTTTCAAATATCCTTTGTTGATAAATCCGGTTCTGCCATCTCTGTAGGAAACCCCAATAGAGCTAAATTTACGACATCAAATTGCTCTCAGCATGAAACGAATCTTTTTAACTACGATTTCCGCATTTTCACTCTTGATACAATTTCAGGTTTTCGCCCAGCAAACAGTCCGGTATACCGCACCGGAGGCTGATCAGATCACTGCAACCGACCTGTATTCCAAGGAAAAGTATGGGGCTTCGCGTGATGCATACGCCCGTTTGCAGCCCGCTACAGACCTGTTGATGGGTTTTGATGCCGAAAAGGACTATTACACTTCAGTCAGTGCGGCTGAGCTTCAACATGGAGATGCAGCTTTCCTGTTAAAGGAATTCCTGAAATCCTATCCTGAAAATACCCGTTCAAACCGGGCCTGGTTCCAGCTGGGAAATCTGCAGTTCAGGAACAATAGTTACAGAAGTGCCCTTGATGCATACGAAAAGGTCGACAACTCCGATATGAACGGGGAGGAAAATGCTGAATATACCTTTAAAAGGGGGTATTGCTATTTTAAACAAGGCGATCTGGATAAAGCCGGCGAAGCATTTTATGAGATCAAGGAACAACAAACCAAATACACAGGACCGGCAAGTTACTATTATGCGCACATCATGTATGCCAGTGGTAATTATGAAACAGCCCTCCGCGACTTTTTAAAGCTGCGTGATGATGAAACCTTTAAAAATGTCGCTCCTTATTATATTATTCAGATTTATTACCTGCAGGGCCGGTTCGACGAGATGCTTGAAATGGCTCAGCCATATCTGAAAGGTCAGCGCAATAAGCGCACCAATGAAATTCTGAGACTCGCCGCCGATGTTAACTACCGCAAAGGTAACTATGCCGAAGCCATCAGGCTGATGGAAGAGTACCGTACCATCGGCCAAAGCAAGGGAGCACGCGAAGAAAGCTACCTGTTGGGATTTTCATACTATAAAACAGGTGCTTATGCCAAAGCAATTCCTGAATTCCAGTCAGTAGCAAACAGTGAAGACAGCCTTTCGCAAAACGCTTATTATCACCTGGCCGACTGTTACCTGAAGACCGATCAAAAGAAATTTGCATCTGCATCTTTTCTTTCAGCCTGGAAAGTACCCATCAGATCTGAAATTGCGGAGGATGCGTTGTTCAACTTTGCCAAGCTCTCCATCGAACTTTCCTATAACCCTTACAACGAGGCAATAAAGGCGCTTCAGCAATATCTGACCGAATATCCTTCATCGCCACGCAGGGATGAGGCCTATACTTACCTCGCCAACCTTTACATGGTGACCCACAACTATCGTGAAGCACTTACCACCCTTGAAAATATTAAAAAACGCAATACTGCACAAAATGCCATCTATCAGAAAATAAGTTACTTCAGGGGCCTGGAGTTGTTTACCGATAACCAGTTTTTCGATGCCATCGGGCAGTTTATCAAATCGCTTGATAACCGTTCAGATGAGCAAATCGTCGCCGGTGCTATGTTCTGGACTGCCGAATCGTATTACAGGCTCGACCAGTACGAGATAGCAGCCGATTACTATGCCAGGTTTCAGGCCACTGCAGGAGCGGAGAAGTATCCCACTTTCAGTACAGCAAATTACAACCTGGGTTATGCGCATTTTAAGCAAAAGAATTATGCTGCTGCGAAGCAATCCTTTACCAGGTACACCGAAAGCAGGCCAGCCAATGTGAAGATGTTGAACGACGCACGGCTGAGACTGGCCGATTGCTATTTTATGGGTAAGCAATACAAGGAGGCTGCCTTGCAATACGATCAGGTTATCCTGGCAAAAGCAACCGATGCGGATTATGCAATTTACCAGAAAGCGGTGATTGCCGGAGTAGCCGGAGACTATAACCTGAAAGCAAAAACCCTTCAGAAATTATTGTCTGATTATCCGAAATCATCCTATTCGGATAATGCAAGGTTTGAGCTTGGCCGGACATTCGTGTCGCTAAAGCAAAATGAAGAAGCCCTCACAGCTTTCCAGAGAGTAATTACTGATTTTCCGAAAAGCAGCCTGGTGAAAAATGCCCTGCTCAATATCGGATTGGTTTATTACAACACCAACCGCGATCAGAAGGCGCTTGAAACATTTAAAAAGGTGGTGAAGGATTATCCGGCTACATCTGAATCACGCGAGGCCCTGGCTGTTATCCGCAATATTTATGTTGATCTGAACCAGGTTGATAATTTTGTGGAATACACAGCTGACATCCCTTTTGCCAATGTTACCCGTTCGGAACAGGATTCCTTGACTTTTACCGCGGTTGAAAACCGTTATATGAACGGAGATTGCGCGAAAGCAATGCCGGGCTTTGAAGCTTATTTGCAGAAGTTCCCGGATGGAATTTTTGCGGTTAACGCCAGTTTCTATAAAGCAGATTGCGAATCGAAGACCGGAAAACTCGCTGAAGCCCTTAAAAGCTATGAGTTTATTTTGGGTCGTCCAAGAACCCGGTTTACTGAAAATGCTGCACTGAAAGCTTCAGAGATCCTTTTCGGAATGAAGGAGTTTCAACAGGCACTTGCCATGTACCAGCTCCTTGAAGAGAATGCCGAGAACAAGGTAAATGTTACAACAGCGATCACCGGTCAGATGCGGTGCCAGTATTATCTGGGCAACTATGGGCTGGCAATTGTAAATGGCCAGCGACTGCAGCAACAGGATCAATTGGTATCGGGTCTGGCAGCAGAAACCAACCTGATCATCGGCAGTTCAGCCAAAGCCCTTGGCCGGACCGACCTTGCGCGGAGTTCGTTCAATGAAACTGTTAAATTATCGCAGGGTGAAGCCGGTGCCGAAGCCCTTTACGGGCTTGCCGCGATGAGCTACGATGAAAAGGATTATAAAAACGCGGAAAAGATCATTTTCAAACTTACCAGCGATTATGCATCCTACGATTATTGGGTAGCCAAAGCATTTATTCTGCTCTCAGATGTTTATATAAAAACCGGCAATACATTTCAGGCCAGGCAAACATTACAAAGTATCATCGACAATTATGAAGGGGATGACCTGAAGCAGATTGCCATTGCGAAACTTGACCAGATTGTGCAAAATGAAGCCGGAAAACAACCCGGTACCAGCGAATTCGATGACGAAGATGGAATTATAATCAAATAAGGTGTATAACCGGCATTCACCATGCAACCCACTTAAAAATCATGAAAACTAACATAAAATCTTTCGCTGGCAAAATCATCCTCCTGCTGTTAACGGTGCTCCCCGTCTTTAATTCAGCGCTCTTTGCGCAGGGAATTAATGAGCAGGTAACAGTTGTGGCAGCATTCGAACCTACAGTGCCCGAAGCAGAAAAGATCACCATCAGTCCTTCACCTGACGAAACAACGGTGAAGCTTCCTGTAATGACCTATTCAATCGATCCGCTGCAGATGGAAACAACGCTAAAACCGGATGATATTACTGCCGTGAAACTGGTTGGAGAACCCCAGAAAAAGCTCTACCGGAATTATGCAAAAGTTGGTTTTGGTAATTATACGACGCCTTATGCAGAGTTCTTTGCCGGGTCGCTCCGTTCAAAAACCACTGCCTTTGGGATACATATGAAGCATTTATCATCGTCCGGTAAGATAAAGGATTACCCCAAAAGCAGCAACAGCCTGAACCTGATTCAACTCAACGGACAGCAATTTACCGACAACCATACCATCAGTGCAGAAGCCGGATATCGCAGAAATGTGGTTCATCACTATGGTTTCAGGCCGGCTGAATTTGATTTTCCGGTCGATGAAGACGGACTTAAACAACGTTTCAACAGGCTGAATGCTTCGGCAGGAATAAAATCCAATTACACCGATCCCGATCAGCTTAACCACCGGCTTTCAATGGCGTTCAGCAACATCGGAGATCTGTTTGAAACCCGTGAATCGTTGATTTCAATCAGAGCTGCAGCCGATAAAAGGTTTGAGCTTTTTGACCTGACCGACTACCAGGCGCTCAGTTTTGAAACCAACCTTGATTTCAGTGGTTACAAAGACAGCACGCTCAAACAAAAAAGCGCCTTGTTGTCATTCAAGCCATCCATCAGCACTGAATTCAATGAGTATAAAGTATTGTTTGGCCTTGATTTCACCATTCAGGTTGATTCCATTTCGAAAGCATATCTTTTCCCCTTCCTTGAAGGGCAGGTGCGCGCGCTGGAGGATCAGCTGGTAATTACGGCCGGTATCACCGGAGGAATTGCCCGTAAAGGCTTTGATGAACTCAGCGATGTAAATCCTTTCATACAATCGGTGCTTCCGCTTCAATATACCCGGGAGAAGTTTTCATTTTATGCCGGAGCCAGGGCCAGGGCCGGAAAGCATATAAACCTGACTGCCTCGTTCCGGACCAGCAGCGTTGAAGATGAAGCTTTTTTCGTAAACGACCCGGAACTGCCTCTTTTTAACCGTTTTACCATTGTTTATAACGATGGTAGCGTACTGAAGGGCCGGTTTGAAGCTGAATATCAGACAGCCGAACGCATCAGGGTAAAGGCATTCGCAGGATTTGAAAAATGGTCACTTACCAACGGGGAAGATGCCTGGCACAGGCCTGTATCCACTTTTGGTGCAGATGCTTATTATGACATCCAGAAAAAAATTATCGCACGTGCCGGCTTTACCTCCAGCGGAAAACAGCTGGCACGTATCCCTTCGGCCGACAGGGAAGCAGGATTTGTTGCAGAAACCGTCAAGGGTTATACCGATCTGCATCTGGGCGTGGAGTATCGCTACACAAAGCTGCTTTCTGCCTTCCTGAACTTCAGCAACATTTTTGGCACCCGCTATTATCAATGGTATAATTATCCGGGCTACAGGTTTCAGCTGATGGGCGGTGTTTCCTATTCTTTCTGAAGGCTGTTTACGA
Organism: Bacteroidales bacterium; assembly: GCA_016709025.1. Taxonomy (GTDB): domain Bacteria; phylum Bacteroidota; class Bacteroidia; order Bacteroidales; family Lentimicrobiaceae; genus Lentimicrobium. Next base: position 53,220 of record JADJEQ010000021.1, read on the forward strand.
TTGTCTGAAAATGCCGGTGCTTTTTTGTAAAGGCACTGTCGCAAGTCTTATGTCCGCAAACCCTCTTTAAAAAAGTGCTGGCGCAAGTCTGCGACTTATGCCATGAAAGCCTCTTTAAAAAAGAGCGGCGCAAGTCTGTGACTTGTGCCCGGATTCTGTAATTTGTGATAAGCCTTGTAAAGAAAATAGTGCTGGCGCAAGTCTGTGACTTGTGCCTCAACTATTCCGAAATTGGACTCATCGCAGAGACTTTGAATGCTCGCAATGAATGAAATCCTATCGTATTTGCCTGTAAAATGAAATGGCACAAGTCACAGACTTGCGCCAGCGACAGCCATCGACCAGCAACCAGCAACTGTGACATGTGGCTGGATTCTGTAATTTGTTAAAAGCCCTTTAAAGAAAACAGTGCTGGCGCAAGTCTGTGACTTGTGCCTGGATTCTAATTTGTGATAAGCCTTTTAAAGAAAATAGTGCTGGCGCAAGTCTGTGACTTGTGCCTCAACTATTCCGAAATTGGACTCATCGCAGAGACTTTGAATGCTCGCAATGAATGAAATCCTATCGTATTTGCCTGTAAAATGAAATGGCACAAGTCGCACTGCGCAGCGGTTCTGTTTGTTAAAAGCCCTTTAAAAAAAGGTGCTGGCGCAAGTCTGTGCGCCCTTGAATGCTCCAATGAATGAAATCCTATCATTGCCTGTAAGATGGCACAAGTCACAGACTTGCGCCAGCGACTTTGAATGTTAACAATTGAATGAAATCTCATTCCATTAGCCTGTAACATGGATTGGAAAATAAATTGTCACAAGTCACAGACTTGCGCCAGCGACAACCAGCGACCAGCCACCAGCAACCAGCCACCAGCAACCAGCGACCAGCAACCAGCGACCAGCCACCAGCCACCAGCGACCAGCAACCAGCAACCAGCAACCAGCAACCAGCAACCAGCGACTATTCAGAATTCCGGATAAGGCTGAAATTTCGCATTTTTTTTGCAATTTAAGTTATCCTGAAACCATAGTCCTTGCTGTAAAGATCTGATAAATCAGCTTCATAATAAAATCATCTTTTTTGTTCATAACTTCCTGTTAATTTGAAGCATTCCGGATGTAAAACCTAAGCTAAAAAAACGTACCTTTGCATACTTCGAAATATACACTATTAAACTGAATATGAACGAATTAAATAATCCTACTGAATCAACCGGAGCTGGCAGCAGAATTGGTACCGGCAACGGCAATTACACTGCAGAAAATATACAGGTTTTAGAAGGGCTCGAAGCTGTCCGTAAGCGTCCTGCCATGTACATCGGGGATATCAGTTCACGTGGGTTGCATCATCTTGTTTACGAGGTTATCGACAACTCAATTGATGAAGCGCTGGCAGGTTATTGCAATAACATTGAAGTAATCATCCATACTGATAATTCAATAACGGTTAGTGATAATGGGCGTGGTATTCCCACCGACCTTCACGAAAAGGAGAATCGTTCGGCCCTGGAAGTTGTTATGACCGTGCTGCACGCCGGTGGTAAATTTGACAAAGGCTCCTATAAAGTTTCCGGTGGTTTGCACGGAGTTGGTGTTTCCTGCGTCAACGCGCTTTCATCTGATCTTAAAGTAACTGTTTACAGGGAAGGGAAAATATTTGAGCAGGATTATCAGATCGGGAAACCGCTTTATCCTGTAAAAGTAGTGGGTACATCTGACAAAACAGGCACAACCGTGCATTTCAAGCCCGATAACACCATTTTTACACTTGAAGTTTACGATTTTGAAATCCTTGCTTCCCGTCTGCGTGAACTGGCATTTCTGAACAAGCGCATCCGCCTCTCCATTGAGGATGAACGGGAAGTTGACGAAACGGGCAAAAATATTTCAGCGGTCTTTTATTCCGAGAACGGCTTACGCGACTTTATTGAATACCTTGACGGGATGCGCGAAAAACTCATGCCGGAACCGATCTATATTGAAGGTGAAAAGAATGATATACCGGTTGAAATCGCCATGCAGTATAATACTTCATTCAGCGAAAACATCCACTCTTACGTCAACAATATCAACACCCACGAGGGTGGAACACACCTTGCCGGATTCCGCAGGGGGCTTACCCGCACACTGAAGAGCTATGCCGATAAATCCGGGATGCTTTCGAAACTCAAATTTGATATCAGTGGCGATGATTTCCGCGAAGGACTCACGGCAATCATCTCTGTTAAAGTGCAGGAACCGCAGTTCGAAGGTCAGACCAAAACCAAACTTGGTAACAACGAGGTGATGGGCGCCGTTGATGTGCTTGTTTCCGAACTGCTTACCTATTACCTTGAAGAACACCCCAAGGAAGCCCGCACCATTGTGAACAAAGTGATTCTTGCTGCCACGGCCCGCCATGCTGCCCGCAAGGCCCGCGAACTGGTGCAGCGCAAGAATGTCTTGTCAGGATCGGGATTGCCCGGTAAACTGGCCGATTGCAGCGAACGCGATCCGGCATTGTGTGAAATATACCTCGTGGAGGGAGACTCTGCAGGTGGAACGGCCAAACAGGGCCGTGACCGTAAGTTTCAGGCCATCCTGCCACTCAGGGGAAAAATCCTGAATGTGGAAAAAGCAATGCAGCACAAGATCTTCGACAACGAGGAAATCAAGAATATCTTCACAGCATTGGGTATTTCTATCGGTACTGAAGAGGACAGCAAAGCACTCAACCTTACCAAATTGCGTTATCATAAGGTAGTGATTATGACCGATGCCGATGTTGACGGTAGCCATATTGCCACCCTTATTCTTACTTTCTTTTTCAGATACATGAAAGAACTGATTGAGAACGGATACGTGTACATTGCCACACCACCCCTTTATCTCATTAAAAAAGGGAACAATGAGCGTTATTGCTGGAACGAGGAAGAACGTCAGGCTTATGTTGCCGAGCTCAGCGGCGGAAAGGAAAGCACCGTTCACATCCAGCGCTACAAAGGTTTGGGAGAAATGAACGCGGAGCAACTCTGGTTAACCACCATGAATCCGGAATTCAGGACCCTGAGGCAGGTAAACATAGACAATGGGACTGAAGCCGACCGTATCTTCTCGATGCTGATGGGCGATGAAGTGCCTCCTCGCCGCGATTTTATTGAGAAAAACGCAAAATATGCGAAGATTGACGTCTAGACCCGTCAAATGAATTAATTAAACCGGCCGCGATGCCGGTTTTTTTTTGTCATTCAATCTGATGTCCTGATTTTAAGCCGACCCGGAGATCACTGAAATATACGGATCTAAAGCCAATACCTGTGGTTCATTTCCTCCGGATTAAATCGGTTTTCTTCAAATCAGGACATTGTTTTCAATCAAAGTCTCATACTTTTCAGGCTCATTTTTCGTTTTAATTACTCCGTAAACCAACAGTTTTCGATTGACCAGCCTGTGATTTTTTCAAGCACCGGTAAAATTTTCGAAAAAAATGGCGCAACTTTTGCTTTGGCAGGAAATCTTGTTTTTTAAACAGCAATCTACATGAAAAAGAGGGTTTTTTTATTCACCATCCTGTTAACAGCCTTTACCACCATGGGAATGGCTCAGAACTATTCAACCGGGGCCGGCTTCCGACTGGGCAGTTTTAGTGGAATTACCGTAAAACATTTTATCTCCGGAACCAATGCTCTCGAAGGTATTGCATCCTTTCGCTGGGGCGGATTTGCAATCACCGGACTCTATGAATGGCAAAAACCAATCAGAGGTGCCAGGAACCTTGACTATTTCCTTGGCCTTGGCGGACACATCGGCTTCTGGGGCGACGAGTACTACTGGCACGATGATGGGCACCCCGGCTCGTATACCATCATCGGTGTAGATTTTATTGCCGGACTGGAATATACATTCCCCGGAGTTCCATTCAACGTCGGGCTTGACTGGAAGCCAGCCTTCAACCTGATCGGTGATACCCACTGGTGGGGCGACGGGTTGGCTATATCAATAAGATATACCTTTTAGGTTAAGCTCAAAGTCAAAAGTATAAAGCTTAAAGTTGAATTGGTGTATTAATATTAATCATTGGGAAATTAACCTTCGCTTCTCTTTAAAACTAACATTCGCATCAGATAAAAGCTCAAACCTGCCCGCGGCAGGCGGGGTTAAAAGTGTAAAGTTTAAAGTAAAATTGGGTTTAGTGTTAGTCCAGTGAAATTAACTTTCTCTTCTCAAAAACATACCCTTAGCGTCCTCGCTAAGGGTTTCTCAACTTTCTCAAACAATTACTCACCTATATTTGTTATAGGTCTGATTTTCAGAACTATCAAGGTGAAAAATAAGAAACCCAACGTTTCGAACGAATTCTTAATTTTTCTTTTGCTTCAGAAACCACTCGTACAATTCAGGGTTGTCATAGGTTTCGGTCCAGCTATCGTGATTTGATAAGGGATAAATGGTAAATCTGGCTTCATTTCCGGCAGCTTTCAAAGCTATGATCATTTTTGAAACCTGATTGATTAAAACCACATCGTCGGCTGCGCCATGAAATACCCATACCGGCAACGATTTAATCTCACCTGCTCTTAACGGATAATTGCGGTTAATTCTGCCACAAACAGGTGCGATGGCTGCGAAATAGTCAGGATGGGCCATTACCAGGTCCCAGGTAGCCCAGCCACCCATACTTAAACCGGTTAAATAAACCCTGGATTCGTCAATTTGGTATTCTGAAGCAATATACCTGATCAGTGCAAACAAGGTTTCTGTATCCCAATCGGTAGAATCAGGGCACTGTGGAGAAAGCACCACAAATGGGAATTTTTTCCCCGCTTCAATCAGTTTCGGAGGCCCGTGCACTTTCACCTTTTGAAGGTCGGATCCGCGTTCACCGGAACCATGAAGAAAAACCAGCAAGGGCCATTCCATTTCAGATTTTTCATCATAGCCATCGGGAAGATAAATCAGGTATGTAGATTCAACAGTGCGTTGAACAGTCCCTGTAAAGGAACCACTGCTCTGCTGACTTTCTTGTGCTGACGCTATAGTTGTTACAAATGTCAGAAATAATGGAATCAGGAGTAACTTCATAAACTCAAATTTTTCGGCATTTATCTAAAACTACCTGTGATTGTCATGTGTAAAATGTTGCATCTGATAAAATGAAAGTTCCATCATATTATCGGATCTCTACCTGTCACAGACTGCATCTGGAAGACGATCACTTTATTTTTTTAAGCCTCAGTCTGTTTCGACAAAGAGCCTAATGTTTACATCACTACGGCTAATTTATTGCATCATCTACAGGCAGATAAATTCATCAACCATCGCTCCTCTCACAGCTTTTCACTTTTTACTTTTTACGGGCAGGTTTAGACTTTTTACTTTTACTAATCGTAGAACATCCATGAAATACCAAACTTAAGTCCTCTGTCAGGCATGGGATATCCGGGTACCATTATGTAATTGTAGCCGCTGAAACCGCTGTTGAGGTGTTTGGCAAGCAGATACATCCGCGCCCTTTTAACCCGGATGTTGATAAATCCATCTACATACGGATAATTCCCGGTGCTGACGCTGTTTTGCACATAGTACGACCGGAGAGCCGGCATATAGGCATCGGCAAAAAATGCGGAATTATAGAGAACCGAAAAACCGGTATGCAGGTGAAGTGCCCGCTTGAAAACAGGAATGGAGAAGCTGCCGGTAAGTCTTCCGGCTATTTCAGGCAAATGAAGCACTGCGGATTTCGATACGTTTTGCCATACCCCGAATGCCTCAAAATTAAATTTGCCAAGTGTAAAGTCTGCCTGTCCCCAGGCCTGACTAACACTGAAAGATCCGTCATTGCGTTCAGGTTTTGCTTCCTGGTTAAAATACACCCAGTTTGTCAGGTTGTAATAATTAAAACCAGCTTTTACATTATTTCTTTGGTACATAGCGCGGCTGCCAAAGATGGTTTGTTGTCCGAAGGTGTTGTTCCAACTGAAGTGGTTTGAGTAATGAAACTGGTATAAATAATCAGGTTGCAATGCGTCGAGTGAAACGGATGCGATGAGATTCCCCCAGGAAGCTGAGTTGTCGGCAGCAGGCAGGCTGAGCTTTGCTGACAAACCCTTATCTCCGTTAAAGGGATTTCCCTGTGTGAGCCATATTTTTCCTTCGGCACGCGCTACGCCAAAGGCATTGGCCGAAAGCCAGGCATACGGTGTAAGCCTTGTAAAATTCTTTGAAATCGAATCATTCCGGTAAACACTGATCGCATATTCAATACCGGCCCTCAGCAGCAGGGCTTTTTCCTGACCTTTGGTCCGGCCGACCCCTCCCTCAAAGGAAATGTCATTGACGATTTCGTGATAATAGACAGAATCATAGGTATTCAACGAATCAATCAGAATTTCAGAATAATACCCTGATTTCGGATTGCCGTCTTTGTATAGGTTCGAATTTCGTGAATATGAAAAAGTATAGCTGAAATAATTGGTCCGGGCCGGGTTGTAATACCTTTGAATGGTGTCGGCATAGGGTTTAATTCTTAAACTGTCGGAATGGATGGTGTCTTTTGCCTGACCTGGTTTTCGTCCGAAATAATAGAACTGACGCAGAAAAACCCCGTATTCCTTAATCTGGTTGTCAGCCTCCTCAAGGTTAATGGGAATTCGTGTTCTGTCTGTTTCGATATTTTCTGAAAAAAGGCTGTCGTATTTAATGCCGCCGTTTTCCCTCCACCGGAGACGGTTGTTGTGATAATTGGCAAGTGTAACAAGTCGTTCGTTGTCTGAAACAAATTGCCCCTGAATGGCAACACCCGAGTTGTCGGATTTTTGCCGGTCGTATAATCCCACGGAATTGATAATCCTTAAATCGACCCCGAGGGTAATACCGCGGGAGAGATTCTGAGCGTGGGTTACATTAAATATTTGCTCTTTCTCTTTGCCCATGGAATAAAACAAATGGGAGTAGGGCCCATGGATGTGATAAAAGTTGATATTGTCATTCCGGAGAAGGTAATTGCCGAAGTCTGAGGGTGCAAACCGAAATCCACTGGCAGGCTCAGGATCGAAAACCATTGATTTGTATGCAAGTCCGGCGTTGCCATTCAGCAGGTAAAGCCCGCTTTCCGATTCAGTAGGTATGTAAAATTGGAATCCTTTCAAAGATGTATCGGCAAGCCTGGTAAGGTTTTCACCCTTCCAACGGTTGCTGAGCGTTGCAGCATAAACCGAAGCGGTGTCAGGCGAAGGAACAGACTGAGCTGCAGTTTCCTGATTCTGTGCGAATAAATTTCCGGGGGCAGTTTGAAAAAGAAGTAACAGAAGAAATAGTGAAAATAGTTGCCGCATTTGCCAAATACTGATTGTTATTGCAAAGATAGAATAAAAGCCGTGAAGATGAGTGAAGAGTGAAAGAGTGAGTTGTTTTGAGTTAATTTTAGTGATTGAGAATTTTGAGTTAGTGAAAAGTGAATAGTGAAGAGTGATTGAGTAGTGAGTTATGAGTAGTGAGTAGTGAGTGCTGAGTTATGAATGCTGAGTTATGAGTAGCGAAGTAGTGAATAGTGAGTAGATGTGAGTAGTGAGTAGTGGGAAGGGGAGAGTGGGTTGTAGGGGAGAGTGGGTGAAGGGGAGAGTGGGTGAAGGAGAAGCCATTCACCAGTCACCAGTTATCAGGAACCAGAAACCAGAAACCAGAAACATCCCCCGTCCCCCGCCCCTCGTCCCCAACAAACCGTGAATTGAGGAGTGAATAATGAGAAGTGAGTAATGAATAGAGTGCAAGTGAATCTTGAAACCAATCGGATTTTACTTTTTACTTTTTACTTTAGACTTTATTTTATCTTTGAGATTCAATTCGCCTGTCATCACAAACTAAGCTTAACACCTTATGAAATCCCTGAAATGGATATTGCCGGTTTTAATACCTGCATTTTTTATGTCGTGCAACGAAAAAAAGCAAAGCAACAATGAATCTATGGAAAAAAGAAAGTTGTAGTATACCAGGTATTTACCCGCCTTTTCGGGAATACTGACACCACCAATAAACCCTGGGGTACTCTTGAGGAGAATGGGGTAGGAAAGTTTAATGATTTTACCGACAAGGCTTTGGAAGAAATCAAGGCATTGGGTGTAACGCACATCTGGTACACCGGCGTGCCTCACCATGCGCTGGTCCGTGATTACACGGCTTATGGCATCAGCAACGATGATCCCGATGTAGTGAAGGGCCGCGCCGGATCGCCCTACGCGGTTAAGGATTACTACAATGTGAACCCTGACCTCGCGGTGGATCCTGCCAAACGGCTTGATGAATTCAAGGCACTGGTTGAACGGACCCATAACCATGGCATGAAGGTGATCATCGACATTGTGTTTAATTATGTAGTTAGGGGTTATTATTCGGTTTCAAATCCGGCCGGCACCGAAGATTTTGGTGCTACCGACGATAAGTCGGTTGAGTATGCCCGCAACAACGACTTCTATTATATTCCCGGTCAGGCTTTCCGGGTGCCGGAGCCCCGCGATAATTACCAACCACTTGGCGGTGAAGCGCATCCACTGGCCGATGGCAGATTCGATGAAATTCCGGCCAAATGGACCGGCAATGGTTCCAGGCTGGCACGTCCTGATTTTTATGACTGGTATGAAACCGTTAAGATTAATTTCGGTGTACGCCCTGATGGTGCTAAAGACTTCGATACTTTGCCAGCCGGTTTCGGTGATAAGCCTCTGGCCGACCATTATGCATTCTGGAAAGATAAGGAGGTGCCGGGAAGCTGGAAGAAATTCCGTGACATCGCGCTCTACTGGCTCGGCTATGGGGTGGATGGTTTCCGGTTCGATATGGCCGAAATGGTGCCGGTTGAGTTCTGGAGTTATATGAATTCATCCATCAAAAATGCCAACCCCGGTGCTTTTATCCTGGCCGAAGTATACAACCCGTCACTCTACCGCGATTATATCCAACTAGGGAAAATGGACTACCTCTACGATAAAGTGGAGCTATACGATACCCTGAAACACATTATCCAGGGTCATGGTTCAGCCGATCATCTGGCTGGCATTCAACAGGGGCTTTCCGATATTGAGCACCATATGCTGCATTTTCTGGAGAATCATGACGAACAAAGACTCGCCAGTCCTGATTTTGCCGGAAAGGCAGTTAAGGGCAAGCCAGCCATGGTGTTGAGTACCACCATCAGTACCTCGCCAACCATGGTCTATTTTGCCCAGGAACTTGGTGAGCCGGGCGACGGCAACCCTGGGTTCGGCAGCGCAACCCGTACCACCATTTTCGACTATTGGGGCGTGCCGTCACAGCAGCGATGGATGAACGGAGGTGCCTTCGATGGCGGTAAACTCTCAGAAGATGAAAAATCATTGCGCGACTTCTACCAGAGACTGCTGAACTTCACCATCAATAGCTCTGCTCTTATGGGGAAGTATATGGAAATCCACTCTTATAACCGGGCGAACACAGAAGGTTATTATGATAAGTGCTTTTCTTATGCCCGCTGGTCCGACGACGAACGATTACTGGTAGTTGTCAATTTTAAAGATTCCATCACCGACATCTATGAACTTCAGTTGCCGGCTGAATTGATCAGCGCGTGGAAACTGAAAGATGGGACCTATAAACTGAAAGACCAGCTTTACGGAAAGGCCGGTTTTGATCTGACAGTTACAAATGGGTCCGGCAAAGTCAAAATGGAAGTCAAACCATTGGAATCATTTATTTTATCTGTGGAATAAGGCTGGCCTGCAACCGGTATTTGATAATATCAGTATGAGTTCGAGACGGAATTTTCTTAAAAATGGCAGTATCCTGCTGGCCGGGTTGTCGGTGAGTAATATCTTCGACCTGAAGGCGGGTATTTTGCAGCCAGATCAGAATGAATTTATCAACAAACGGCCGGCTGTGAAGGATCGCAAGTTCATCAGCCGGGCTGTGGAGGCTGAAATAACCAGGGTTAAAGCCCGCATTGCAGATCCTGAACTGGCATGGATGTTTGAGAATTGCTTTCCAAATACCCTCGACACCACCATCAGCCATTTTACAAAAAACGGGAAACCGGATACGTTTGTCATCACAGGCGACATCAACGCAATGTGGCTGCGCGATTCTTCTGCCCAGGTTTGGCCCTATATTCCGTTCGCTAAGGATGATGCTGAACTTTCCCTACTGATTCAGGGTGTTATCAACCGTCAGGCAAAATGTGTACTGATCGATCCCTATGCCAATGCCTTTAATTATGGCCCCGACGGATCGTACTGGATCTCGGACGAAACAGCCATGAAGCCCGAGCTGCATGAACGCAAGTGGGAGGTCGATTCACTTTGCTATGTGATCAGGCTGGGTCATCAGTTCTGGAAATTGTCGGGCAATACCGACCCGTTCGATAAAGAATGGGAATCGGCCATGCGTTTGATTGTAAAGACCTTTAAAGAGCAACAACGCAAAGAAGGCAACGGTCCCTATTCATTCCGGCGAAAAACTACTTCACCGAACGATACAGCCCAGGGAACCGGTTTCGGAAACCCGGTAAGGCCGGTCGGGCTTATCTGTTCTGTTTTCCGGCCATCCGACGATGGTGCCATCTTCCCTTTCCTGGTTCCTTCCAATTTTTTTGCTGTTCAGTCGCTCAGGCAGCTGGCCGAAATGAGTGAAGCCATTCTGAAGGATAAGGATTTTGCCGCTGAATGCGGGGCGCTGGCCGATGAGGTATATACAGCACTTCAAAAATATGCAATCGTGGATCATTTTGAATTCGGTAAGGTGTATGCTTATGAGGTAGATGGTTATGGCAGCAGGTTGCATATGGACGATGCCAATGTCCCCAGCCTGATCTCACTCCCTTATATTGCCGGACTTGATCCTGCCGGGGAAGTCTATCAGAACACCCGGAAGTTGTCACTCAGTCCATTCAATCCCTATTTTGCCGAAGGGAAGTACAAAGGGGTGGGAGGGCCGCATACCGGCAAGGAGATGATCTGGCCGCTGAGTTACGTAATGCGGGCCATGACCAGTCACGATGATGAGGAAATACGCTACTGTCTTCAGATGCTGAAGGAAACCCACGCCGGCACCGGCTTTATGCACGAATCTTTCGATAAAAACAATCCGTCAAACTTCACCCGGAGCTGGTTTGCCTGGGCCAATACCATTTTCGGAGAACTGATCCTGAAAATAGCTGATGAAAAACCTCATTTGTTAAGGTGAAATTTTCAGCCGATCTTATTAATTGAAATCCTGGAAAATTTGTAAATTTATCTACTACCAACATTCCGCCACTCTGTGCTCTGCCTTTATGACAGGGGGGGTAATTTGTTGTAATCACTATAATTTCTTGGACCTAAAACTTCATCTAATCTTCTAAAGTTTCGCAGACTAATTCTCAGCTTAATTGATAAGTATTTGAAATGCCATAGAATTCTATGCAAATGTATTTCAATGTAATACCATTTCCACTTTCATTTTTCTAAATCACATCGGCCTAAGGCGTTAAGAGGGGGGAAAAGAGAAAGGGGGGGGGGGGGGGGGGGGGGGGGGAGGGGGGGGGGGAGAAAAGAAGGGGGGGGGGGGGGGGCCCCCCCCCCCCCCCCCCCGGGCCGCCGGCGCCGCGGGGGGGGGGGGGGGGAAGGGGGGAAGGGGGGGGGGGGGGGGGGGGGGGGGGGGGGGGGAGGGGGAAAAAAAAAAAAAAAGGGGGGGCGGGGGGGGGGGGTCGGTTCGGATTAAAAAAAGTACTTATATTTGTACTTAAATAATAACTTAAAACGGTTACCAATGAAAGCCGCAAATTTTACTGAATTCAGAACCAGGCTGAAACAGTTTCTCGATGATGTTGAAAAGAACAATGAAACCCTCATTATTAAACGGGGCAGTGGTCAGGGCACAGTCCTGATTTCTCTGACCGAATACAATTCGATTCTTGAGACAGTTCATTTGCTAAGTTCCAAGGCAAATGCTGACAGGTTGTATGAGTCAATTCAACAGATGAAATCAGGAAAATCTGTGGAAAAGGAATTAATTGAAAAATGATGCGGCTGATTTTTTCGAAAAATTCCTGGGAAGATTATACCTCATGGGTGGCGGAAGATCCAAAGATGCTCAGGAAAATAAATGGACTGATCAGGGATATTCAATGTACACCCTACGAAGGTTTGGGAAAACCTGAACCTTTAAAATATGACCTGGCTGGTTTTTGGTCCAGGAGAATCGACCGGGAACACAGATTGGTCTATCAGGTTTCCGGAAATGACATTCTCACTTATAGTTGCCGGTACCGTTACGATCATTGAACTGATTTTCAATTCGAAATTTGTTAATATATTAATTATTAAAGATTTACATATGAAAAATCTTCTAAAGTTCTTTTTACTTTTGATGCCGTTCATGGTTTCCGCTCAGTCTGATTCCACCAAAACCGCCCTCTTGCTGATAGATATCCAGAACTTCTATTTTGAAGGCGGATCTTCAGCCCTGGTAAACCCTGTTCCTGCAAGTGAAAAAGCTTCCATGATTTTGAATGATTTCAGGTCGGATGGACGTTTGATTGTGCATATTAAACACGGCGAAGGTCCTCAGAGTGAAATCCATGAAAATGTGCGCCCGCTTCCCGGAGAGAAGATTTTTGTGAAACAGGAGGTAAACAGTTTTCTGAATACCGGTCTGCTGGAATATCTTCGTGAAAACGGGATTAAGAAACTGGTTTTATGCGGCATGCAGACTCATATGTGCCTCGAAGCAGCTACCCGGGCTGCGGCAGATTATGGGTTCGAATGCATCGTAATCGGGGATGCCTGCGCCACCAAAGACCTGAAATTTGGCGATAGGGTGATTAAAGCGGAGGATGTTCACTACTCCACCCTTGCTACATTCCGGCCTTATGCAAAGGTTATGGATACTGTTGAATACCTTAAAAATGAATGAGTAGCGGGATTCATACAATGAAAAAAGTTGGCAGTTGGCAGTTGGCAGTTGGCAAAAGGCCCATCTGACCGGCTAAAGCTTGCTAATTGTAACATCAATTTGGCCAGCCGGGCAGGCAGTTGGCAAAAAACCGGTATTAATCGTAAATCGTAAACCGTAAATCGTAAATTCCTTTTCACTTTTCACTTTTCACTAACTAAATCATTCTCTCAAAACTCACACCTCATTACTCCTTCATTCTTTCACTCTTCACTTTTCACTAACTCAAACTCCTCAATCACTTAAATTAACTCATTTAACTCTTTCACTCTTCACTAAAACCCATGGGCCCCGATCCTCAACTACTTCTCCAGCTTGTCGAAATGCAAATGCCTTTTGGCAAATACAAAGGCACGCTCTTATGCAATCTGCCGGTATCCTACCTTGAGTGGTTCCAGCGCAAAGGCTTCCCGGAGGGAAAGCTGGGAATGCTGCTTCAAACCATCTACGAAATCAAACTCAATGGCCTGGAATACCTGCTTGTTCCATTAAAAAACAGAAGGAAATGATAAAACCGGCTTCTTTAAGTCTGCTGAAGCAGGAACTGGAGAACCTTTCTGCAAAGGAAGTGCAGGAATTATGCCTGAAACTGGCGAAATACAAGAAGGATAACAAGGAGTTGCTCAGTTATCTGATATTCGATGCCGGGGATGAGGCAGAATATATAAAAAATGTGAAAGCTGAAATTGAACTGCAATTCAGCGAAATAAATACAACTCACCTGTATTTTGTCAGGAAGAGCATTCGGAAAATTCTCAGGACAACCAATAAATATATCCGTTATTCAGGCCAGAAACATACAGAAGCTGAACTCCTTCTTTTCTTCTGTTCAAAGCTTAAAGATTCGGGCATCCCATTCCAGTCGGTTTCGTCGCTGAGCAATCTCTACCTGAGTCAGTTGCAGAAAATCAGGAAAGCGGTGTCACTGCTTCATGAAGACCTGCAATACGATTATGGCCGTGAAATTGAGCGTTTAAGCTGAAGGATTGCTGATTATGATTTTTTATTATTTCCCTGCCAGGTAATAATCCACCGAAAACCGGCCCGGCCCGGCAAGCAAAAGGGTGATATAAGGAAACAGGAAAAGCAAGGCATGCTCCTTTACATCCAGCGGATCGTTGGCATGGGCCACAAATACTGCCACCAGCATGGTTACGATCAAAGGGATAACACTGATTCTGGTCAGCAGTCCGGCGATCAGAAACATTGACATAAAAAATTCAGCCATCACTGTCAGGGCCAGCCCCAGCCAGATGCTCCCAAGCACCGGTATAAAATTCCCGTCAGCCACAATCTGATTGAAACCTGTTAGTTTCGGCAGCCCGTGTGTGATCATCAGAACTCCCACCGATAACCGGAGTATCAGTAATCCCCAGTCTGTAAGTTGTGAATGTGCAGTGTTTAAAATTCTATTTATCATCCCCGAGTTGTTTTTTAGTGATAAATTAACAGATTTTAGTGCTTAATGTTCGGTAAAACAGAAAGTTATAATATGTCACTGGATATCAGGATGAATCGTCGTTTTCTGATATCGGATTGTTCTGCTATTTTTGCCAACCAATTGAAACTAATCTCCTGAAAAAATGAAAAGAAAATACCTGTTGATTTCATTGTTGATGATCATAACCGGGACATATGCCCAGAATATCCAGCTTCACTACGATTTTGGCAAAGACCGTAAATATTTTACAACGACGGTAGAAATGTACAAACCCGATAAATGGGGTTCCACCTTCTTTTTCATAGATATGGACTACAATGTAGGCGATGTCAAGGGTGTGAGCATGGCCTACTGGGAAATTGCAAGGGGTCTCAACCTCGGGAAAAGTCCCTTTGCCGCTCACCTGGAATACAATGGAGGTTTTGGTCAGTATTCTACCCCGGTCTATTTCGGCGCCTACCAGATCAACGATTCCTGGCTTGGCGGACTTGAATACAATTTTAACAATGCTGAATTTACCCGTGGTTTTACCCTGCAGGTGCTCTATAAATACATCCGCGATAAGCACGACGCCTCTTTTCAGCTGACCGGGGTCTGGTATCTGCACATGCTGAACAAGAGGCTGACATTCAGTGGTTTCGCTGATTTCTGGCGTGAAGACGGGTATTTCACTGACGGAAATAGCATCACCTTAACCAGTTATGTCTTCCAGAGCGAACCGCAGCTATGGTTCAATTTCACCGAAAACATATCCCTGGGTTCTGAACTTGAAATCGACTATAACTTCGCTACAGTAAAAGGCTTCAGGATAAATCCTACTTTGGGCGCAAAATGGACTTTCTGACTTCAATGTCATTTAGTTAAGGGAAGGGTTTGAAAATAATATAAATATTACCCAGATTGCCCATTGTATTGGGAGACTAGAAAAGTCGACAGGTTATTTGCGCTTCGACTACGCTCAGCGTGACTTTGTTCTTAATACAAGGTGTTTATCCTAAATCTCTTGCTTCACCTTTCAAACTGTCATCCTGAGCGTAGTCGAAGGATAGACACTTCGTTATCACTTCAATAAAGGACTCTCATCCACCTATACTCGCCCTGATCCCGTATTCTGCAAATATCGCAATGGCATTTACCTGGCTGATTTTATCCGGTTCTTTCAGTTTTTCGAATACATCTTCTCTGCCCAGTTTCGCGTATTTGTGTCTTGCGATGTTGTGGTAGGGGAGCAGATGAACTTCTTTGGTACTGCCTGCCAGTCCGGTGATAAATTCAGCGGTTTGCCGGATATTCTCCTCAGAGTCGTTTAAGCCTCCAATCAGCGGAATCCGGATGATGATGTCCGCGCCGGTTTCTGCCAAGGCTTTCAGGTTGTGAAGGATCAGATCGTTTCCTGCGTTTGTCCATTGGTGGTGAAGCACGGGATTCATCAGTTTCAGGTCGTAAAGAAATAGGTCGGTCCGGGCGGCTACTTCGAGGATGGTTTCGGTCTGTACATTTCCTGCGGTGTCCACCGCCCTGTGGATGCCTCTTTTGCCACATTCGTCGAGTAAAGCAATCAGCAGTTCTTTATGCAGCAACGGTTCCCCCCCTGAGAAAGTGACTCCTCCCCCTGACTGATCAAAGAAAATCCGCTCTTTTTCAATGATATCCATAATTTCATCAACCTGCATCTTTTTTCCTGACATCACAATGGCTGCGGAAGGGCAGACTTCAGCACATTTACCACACAAAAGGCAAAGCCCGGTATCGGTAACAATCCCTTCCGTTGTAAGTGAAATCGCCTTTTCAGGACAGGCTTCCACACAGCTTCCACATCTGATGCATTTGGCCTGTGTATACATCTTTTCCGCTTTGCCCGAAATACTTTCAGGATTGTGGCACCAGGCGCAATGCAGGTTACAGCCCTTGAAAAATACGACCACCCGTATCCCCGGCCCATCGTTGATCGCGTAACGTTTGATATCGAAAATCAGGCTATCGGTCATCTGAAGTAAGAAGTAAGAAGTAAGAAGTAAGAAGTAGTTAGTATGTAGTAATTAGTTTTCGTTCTTTCAAGGTTGGTTGTTCAAATACAGCAATATAAGCAGTTAATTAGCAGATTAGCAAATTAGCAAATTAGCTAATTATCTGATCCGGGTTCCTTTCAAGGTTAGTTGTTCATTTACAGCTACATAAGTAGTCAATTAGCAGAATAGTTAATTAGCAAATTAGTTATCCGCGATTAGCAATCCACGAATCCGCCAAACTCTATATTCCATCATTCCAACTTTCCATCATTCCACTATTCCAATCCGAGACGCGAGCATCGCGTCTTTACTCACCATGATAATTGTCATTCCAATATTCCAATATTCCATCTTTCCATCATTCCATTGTTCAATCATTCCATCATTCCATTTTAACTCCATTCAACCCATCCTCTCCAATGCCCATCAGCTAATCAGCTAATCAGCAAATTTGCTAATCCAAAAACCGCAATCCATAATTGTATGCCCGTCCCTCGTCCCCCGTCCTTCGTCCCTTCTTTCCGAAATCAAAAGGAATCATTCTCCGTCCTTTCAATCACCTCCTGCTGCAGGTCGGCATTCATATCGTTGAAATAATCGCTGTACCCCGCCATCCTTACAAGCAGATCCCTGTAATCTTCCGGGCACGACTGGGCTGCATGCAGTGTTGCAGTATCCACCACATTAAACTGAATATGATGTCCGCCAAGGGTAAAATAACTCCGGATCAACTGCCCCAGTTTTTTTATATCCTCCTCTTTTCGCATCAGGCTGGGTAAAAACCGCTGATTGAGCAGGGTTCCGCCGGATTTCACATGGTCGAGTTTTGTGAGCGATTTCACAACTGCTGAAGGCCCGCGTGTATCAGCCCCATGCGAAGGGGAAGTACCATCAGAAATGGATTTCCCGGCCAGGCGTCCGTTGGGTGAGGCCCCCATTACTTTGCCGAAATATACGTGGCAGGTGGTTGAAAGCATATTCAAATGATATTTTCCCCCTGGCTTGATGTTGGGCTTGCCGTCGATGGTGTCAACAAGATCGTCGTATACCTTCACCGCGATGGAATCGGCATAGTCATCGTCATTTCCGAAAAAAGGCGTCCGGTTGATGATGGTCTGGCGAAGCAGCTCTTCTCCTTCAAAGTTTTTCAGGATGGCGGCCAGCACTCTTTCCATGCTGAATGTTTTATGCTCAAAAACATGTTTTTTCAATGCGGCCAGGCTATCGGTAACCGTTCCCAGGCCACAGCACTGAATGTAGCTGGTGTTGTATCGCGGCCCTGCATCGTAGTAATCGCGGCCTTTGCTGATGCAATCATCAATAACCACCGACAGAAAAGGCGCCGGCGCATATTTGGCAAACATCCGGTCGATGTAATTACTGACACGCATTTTCTGATCTACTACAAACCTGAGTTGCTTCAGGAAAGCTTCATAAAGCGCCTCATAGGTTTTGAAATTAACCGGATCACCGGTCTGTATTCCGGCCATTTTCCCCGTTACCGGATCAATGCCGTTGTTCAGGGTAATCTCAAGAATTTTGGGTACGTTCAAATAACCCGTCAGCAGATATGCTTCCTTGCCGAAAGCACCCACTTCTATGCACCCGCTGCAACCTCCTTCACGCGCATCCTGCAGGGATTTCCCCTGACGTAACATTTCCTGAATGTAAATATCCGGGTTGAAAACCGAAGGATATCCATGCCCCTGACGGATCACACGGGCTGCGGCATGCAGGAATTTATCCGGTGTTTTGGCACTGATGTGCACCGAATTGCCCGGTTGCAGAATGTGCAGTTCCTCAATCACCTCCAGCATGATGTACGAAACCTCACTCGTTCCGTCACTGCCATCGCTCTTCAGCCCGCCGAGGTTGATGTTTGTAAAATCATTGTAGGTGCCGCTTTCACGTGCGGTAATTCCAACCTTGGGTGGGGCGGGATGATTGTTTACCTTGATCCAGAAGCAGGAGATCAGTTCTTTGGCTTCATCCCGAGTGAGCGTTCCCTCCCTGATTTCCTTTTCATAAAAAGGAGCAAGGTGCTGATCGAAATGACCGGGATTCATCGCATCCCATCCATTCAGTTCGGTAATGGTTCCCAGGTGGACAAACCAGTACATCTGTATGGCTTCCCAAAGGTTGCGCGGCGCATTGGCCGGAACCCAACGGCAAACCCCGGCGATTCTGAGTAGTTCGGCTGCCCTTTTGGGATCACACTCTGCTTCTGCAAGCTTTTCAGCGAGGTCAGCATGCCGTTCGGCAAAAACGATGACGGCATCGCACGAAATAGCCATAGCCTTCCACTGCTCAGCCTTATCCGTAGCCTCCGGATCGTTCAGGTAATCCAGTGCGGCAAGATGGACGGAAATCTCCCGTTTAAAATCAAGCATTCCTTTCCGGTAGATCTTTCCGTCGAGGCTGGTATGCCCGGGCGCCCGCTGCTCCATAAACTCGGTAAACAGACCGGCTTCATAGGCCGCCCGCCATTCATCGGGAACGTGACTGAAAATTCTTTCACGTTGTGTTTTCCCCTGCCAGTAGGGGATAACTTCCTGTTCATACCGATCGATGTCAGCCTGGCTGATGGTATAACGCTGCATCTCCCTGGTGTTCAGCACATGGAAATCTTCCACACTGTGACAGGTGAGTTCCGGAAAGGTGGGAACACATTTCGGCGCAGGCCCCCGCTCACCGGCAATCAATTCACCTTCGCCCAGGTAAATTGTTTTTCTTTTGCAGTGATCCAGAAAATTGAGGGCACGCAAAACGGGGATGGAAAATTTACCGTAGTTCTCCTTATAAAATGCCGTTTCGTGCAAGGCTCTTTCGATCGACAGCGAAGGTTCGGTTTCAAAACTCAGTTTGCGGAGCTTCTGAACCCGCTCATTCATTCCCGGCCCGATTTCACTCATTCCGGGATTGTAAAAATTTCCTTCCGTTGCTGCCATTCTTTCGGGCGTATCGGTATGGGTCTCTATCTTTTCAAACATGGAATCTTTCTTTATGGTTCTA
Source organism: Bacteroidales bacterium (assembly GCA_016709025.1). GTDB lineage: Bacteria > Bacteroidota > Bacteroidia > Bacteroidales > Lentimicrobiaceae > Lentimicrobium. The sequence goes on from JADJEQ010000021.1 coordinate 72,611, forward strand.
AACGAAATAAATCAACATGCAACCTTAAACGACCGCAGGCCGGAGCCCACGAATCATTCACCACCAGTAGGATGAAGGCTTGTCAGAATAAATCTAATTGTAGAACATCAGGCACTCGAACAAGCGTCTGTAGGTTTTGATCAGGGTAGGAATAAAAATGGTTGTTTCCATAAAACCAAAAGAGGATGAAATCAATAAACAACTTGAAAATTAGCATCCTGAGTACAAAAGTAAATCAAATATTTTGCTGCCGCGAAGGTTGGACAATATTTAGAATCCGTTTAAATAACAACAAAATTCCATCCCATGAATGCTGTTTTCAAACGACAGTTCTTCTGTTTCCTTATAAGAGCCGGTGTTTTACCCATATTTATATTGTCTGATTTTAGTTTTCCAACAACAATGGCATACCGGAATTCATAGAAAAAGTGACTACTTTTGGGCGCCCGGACAGCATGTCAGTTTGTACAGCAGCACGTTGCGGAATTTTTAATTCAGGGATGCAAGCGGAACAGTTTTTCACGGACAAACAGGCCTCAATTTCCAGCGAAAACACAGGTTTATTGGATGAAATAAAAGTGCTGATCCGTTTTCTGTTTGAAAAATGATTCAATGGATTTTGTAATCAGGTAATGAACCATTTATGATTAAAAAGATCTTTTTTCTGACACTGTTGGTTTTCAGCCTCCCTGTTGCTCAAAAAGTATTGGCAGGGAATTATAAGCTGGAGTCGCCTGATAAAAACATGGTTCTGAATGTTACAACAGGGGATTCACTGGTTTGGTCGGTCAGATATAAGGATAAACCGGTTATTGGCAGAACCGGCATCGCGCTGGATATTGCCGGTTTTCCCGGATGCGGCAGGGTATTTAAAAATGAAAAGGCTGCAATAACTTCTGAATCTGTTGATTTAGTGGCGGTTGTCCCCAATAAGGACCGTAACATCAGGGATGAATACAACCAGTTGACACTCAGGTTCCGGGATGGTTTCTCTGTTGAATTCCGTGCCTATGATGAAGGGGTTGCGTACCGTTTTACGACAGCGCTTAAGTCAGATGTGAAAGTAAACGATGAGCAGTTGAACCTGTGTTTTCCCCGGGGAACCACGGCCCTCTTCCCGCAGGAAAAAAGCATGTATTCCCACTGTGAACGAGCCTATCTCCACATATCTCTCGATACTATTGCTACCGGATCTTTCTGTTCATTACCGGTACTTTTTTCAACAGCCGATTCTGTGCGAATTTTGTTTTCGGAAGCTGATCTTTACGATTATCCGGGTCTTTTCCTGAAAGGTGGGACCGGGGGGATGATGCAGTCCGCTTTTCCAAAATATGTTCTCAGGGCTGTTCCAGCTGAAAAAGGAGCAGACAGAAATGAAATCATAGAAAGGGAGGCTGATTACATCGCTGCAACTTCAGGAACCAGAAGCTATCCCTGGCGGATATTTATTATTACCGGCGACGACAGGGCCCTGGTGGAAAGCAACCTGGTGTTCAAATTGTCAAGGCCGCTGAAACTGGCCGAAACCTCCTGGATTAAGCCCGGAAAAGTGGCCTGGGACTGGTACAATGCAAATATCCTGACAGGGGTTGATTTTAAATCCGGGATCAATACGGAGACCTACAAGTATTACATTGATTTTGCATCTGCCTATGGTCTTGAGTACATCATTCTTGATGAGGGCTGGTCGTTGTCAACAACGAGGATCCTGGCATCCAACCCGGATATTGATATACAGGAACTGGTAAATTATGGGAAATCAAAGAATGTAGGAATTATTCTCTGGATGCTCTGGCATCCGCTTGACGGGAATGAGGAGCAAATCCTCAAAACCTACCACGACTGGGGCATAAAGGGAATAAAGGTTGATTTTATGCAAAGATCAGATCAGTATATGGTTAATTCATATGCGCGAATAGCGGAGGTTGCCGCAAAATATCAGTTGCTGGTCGATTTTCACGGGGCATTCAAACCTTCAGGTCTTAGCCGGGCGTATCCAAATGTATTGACTCACGAAGGTGTCAGGGGAAATGAAAATAATAAGTGGAGCGAATATGCAAGCCCCGAACACAATGTTTCACTGCCTTTTACCAGGATGGTGGCCGGGCCTATGGATTATACCCCCGGCGCAATGCGCAATGCACAGAAGAAGGATTTTGGGATAAGCTTTAACAATCCGATGAGTATGGGCACCCGATGCCATCAGGTTGCAATGTATGTGGTTTATGAAAGCCCGCTTCAGATGCTTTGCGATTCTCCGTCATTGTACTACAGGGAAAACGAAACCACTGATTTTATCTCCCGGATACCTTCTGTCTGGGATGAAACCATTGTACTCAAAGCTAAAGTTGGTGATTATATTGTGATTGCCAGGCGAAAGGACGATCAGTGGTTTATCGGTGCCATGACGGACTGGTCTCCCCGGAAACTGGAGATAGATCTTTCATTTTTGCCTGAATCGGCCTTTCTGATGGAGGTTATGAAAGACGGGCTGAATGCCGGTAAAAATGCAAATGATTACAAACATGATAAAATGGAAGTTAATAACCGTTCTGTGATTACGCTTGATCTGGCGCCCGGAGGAGGTTGGGCAGCCATACTGAACGTCACTGACACGGGAAGCGAACATAAGTGATGCCCGGATTGACATGAATTTGAATAATGCTGATTTAAAATATTCCAATTAACTGATTAACAATTACTTCATGAAAAAAGATATTACCAGTCTGGCTGCCGACAACATTCGTATACTGGCCGCATCAATGGTTGAAAAAGCAAAATCAGGACATCCGGGTGGAGCCATGGGTGGAGCCGATTTCATCCATATCCTCTTCACTGAATTTCTGAGGTACGACCCGAAGGATATGAACTGGCACATGCGCGACCGCTTCTTCCTCGATCCCGGGCATATGTCGCCGATGTTGTATTCGGTTTTGAGCCTGTCTGGTAAGTATTCAATTGATGACCTGAAAAACTTCAGGCAATGGGGAAGTTGCACACCCGGCCATCCGGAGCTCGACAAGGATCGCGGAATCGAGAACACCTCAGGCCCTTTGGGACAAGGTCACACCATGGCCGTAGGTGCTGCCATCGCCGAACGCTTTCTTTGTGCCCGTTTTGGTGAATGGATGTCACACAAAACATTCGCCTACATCTCCGACGGCGGCGTTCAGGAAGAGATTTCGCAATCAGCAGGCCGCATTGCCGGTTTTCTTGGCCTCAGCAATCTGATCATGTTCTACGATTCCAACGATATTCAGTTATCCACAGAAACCAGTGTCGTTACACAAGAGAATACTGCTCTCAAATACGAAGCCTGGGGCTGGAATGTGATGACCATCAACGGAAACGATGCAGGTGAAATCCGTGCAGCACTCAAAAGTGCAATTTCCGCTGAGGGAAAACCAACCCTCATTATCGGAAAAACCATTATGGGAAAGGGTGTTCTCAAAGCCGATGGAAGCAGTTTTGAACGCAACTGTGCTACCCACGGTATGCCGCTGGGAGAATGCGGAGCCTCCTATGAAAAGACAATTGAAAGCCTGGGCGGCAATCCGGATGATCCGTTTGCCGTTTTTCCCGAAGTTGCTGAATTGTACCGGAATTCAATTGCCCGTATTGAAAAAGAGGCTGAAGTAAGGAAGGCTTTACAGTCGGATTGGGAGAATGAAAATCCTGAATTGGCCGACAAATTGAAACAGTTCTTTTCGGGGCAATGTCCAACGCTTGATTTTTCATCCATTGTTCAGAAAGAAGGAATTGCAAGCCGGGCTGCTTCTTCTGCTGTATTGTCCTACCTCGCGCAGAATGTGGAAAACATGATCGTTTCTTCAGCCGATCTTGCCAACAGCGACAAAACCGACGGATTCCTGAAATATACAAGGCCATTTGCAAAAAATGATTTTGGGGGAGCTTTCCTGCAGGCTGGTGTGAGTGAGCTCACCATGGCTGCCATCTGCAGCGGTATTGCCCTGCACGGTGGAGTCTGGGCGGCCTGCGCCACCTTCTTTGTATTCAGTGATTATATGAAACCTGCCATCCGGCTTGCTGCGCTGATGGGACTTCCGGTAAAATTCATCTGGTCACACGATGCCTTCAGGGTGGGTGAGGATGGGCCTACCCATCAGCCGGTTGAACAGGAAGCACAAATCCGGTTGCTCGAACAGTTGAAAAATCACCACGGGGAAATGAGCCTGCTGGCCCTTCGCCCTGCCGATGCTGCCGAAACTACCGTTGCATGGGAAATGGCTATGAAGAATACCAGCACTCCGACTGCCCTGATATTTTCAAGGCAAAACATCAAAGACCTTCCGGCTGCTGAAGGATTGTCAAAATATGAATCAGCCATTCAGGCCCGCCGGGGTGCCTATGTTGTAATGGATTGCCAGGCTAAACCCGATGTAGTGCTGGTGGCAAGCGGCTCGGAAGTTTCAACCCTGGTTGATGGGGCTGCACTGCTGAAGTCTGAAAAGAACCTAAATGTAAGGGTCGTTTCCGTTATTTCTGAAGGACTCTTCCGTCAGCAGGATAAGCAGTACCAGCTTCAGGTAATTCCTGCTGGTCTTCCTGTTTTTGGCCTTACAGCCGGGTTGCCGGTTACTTTGGCCGGCCTGGTTGGTAACAAGGGCAAAATATGGGGACTCGACCATTTCGGATATTCAGCACCGGCAAAAGTTCTGGACGAAAAGTTCGGCTTCACCGCACAGAATGTGTATCAACAGGTTCTTGACCTGCTGGCTGAAATATAAGCGGGATACAACGCCTATTGTTTCAGCAGCTTTTCAAGATAATGGAATTCAATTCCGAACATGGTTTTCAGCGCTGCAATTCTTTTCAGTACTTCCGGATCGGGGGAATTGCGGTCAGTTTTTTTTACTGCTGAAATCATCACGTTCTTCGGGGTGTGCTCGGTGGCTATAAACTCAAACACCCTGGTTCTGTAGCCATAGGCCTCAAGCAGCAAGGCACGGATGGCGTCGGTGAGCATTTCCGCCTGCCGTTCTTCCAGAATGCCGAAGCGGGTGATCTCTTTCAGGCTGTTCTCCGGTTTCATCTGCTTCCTGATCTGTTTATGACAGCAGGGTGCTACCATAATCACTTCAGCCCCTGATTTTATCCCCCTGAAAATCGCTTCATCGGTGGCGGTATCGCAGGCATGCAGGGCAATCAGTACATTCACTTTCGGGAGGGTGGCTTCAACAATGCTGCCCTTTTCAAACCGCAGCGTTTTAAAACCCGAGCGGGCGGCGATCCCGTTGCATGTATCCACCAGGCCGGGACGCAACTCAATGCCGGTCATCTCAAAGGACCTGTTGAAGGTCTTTTTCAAATGGTCGTACAGGGCAAAAGTCAGATAGCCCTTGCCGGAACCCATGTCGGCAACCATAAAATTATCCGGCAGGGATGCGGATTTCAGCACATCGTCCACGATCTCCACATAGTGGTTGATCTGTTTAAACTTATCCTGCATATCGGACTTAACTTTCCAGTCGGCGGTGAGTACACCCAGATCGCGGAGATATACATTGTTATCTGTCACAATTAAGCGTTGCTTGATCTTGTCGTGCCTGAAAACAGGAATTTCTGCAGAGCTTGCAGGTTTCTTCAGCAGCTTTGAATGGCCTCTTTTATTACTTAACAAAGAATAATCTGCCTGGGATGTAAAAAGGTCTGCATTGAAAAAGTTGGCTGAAAGCAGCCCGGAAATCTGGTCCAGGGCATCTGCAAGCGGGAAATTTTTGGTTACATCCTTTGTTTCATGCCTGAATACAAAACTGAGTACCGCCTGCTCTTTGATCACTACCGGCTTTACAAAAACATTGTTCAGATCGTCGCCCTTGCTGCGCTTGTTGCTGAGCGTGAGTTTTAAATAGGTTGAAGTATTGAAGCTTTCAGTAAGGTTTGAAAGGAGGGCTGTGATATTTTCTGATACTGACATGGAGTGAAATAAATGAAATGCAAAGGTAACCACTATTACCTGAGTTATGCGATTTGAATGCAACGATAAATTGACTTACCTGGTAAACCACGATTTCAAAATTGTTGCAATTCGCCAAAGCAATAAGAGTATTTTATGCGAATTGCTTACAATTTCGTTTTGGGAATTCGGGACTTTTTAAATTTATATTCGATTTTCAAAAGGTCCGTCCTTTAGGGCGGGTAAAGTAATAGATAATAAAACCAGGGGCAAAATCCTGAAAAATTTGTAAATTCATAATAACTAGCGTCCGGATAAAATTTAAAAAGTCAAAAAATGAATCTTCAAGTAATTAACCGGACACCAATAATTCATAATTAATTTTTCTGGATTTTACGATTGCCTGTGATATTTTATTCAACACCCGCCTGCCTATTCATTGAGTCTGACAAATTTTAAACAGTCTCTAAGATTGTTTACAGGCTGGAATTGCGCTCAACTTAGAATTTTAATGATCCTAGCCCTCAGATTCCGTCTCAGGATATCAGACAACAGGTCATTTTTAAATGCCTTTATCGTTGTGTAAATGATCAGGGAGTGGTTTTTCCGGGATGTTTATTAAAAGATTAAAGCCCTTGCCGGTGATTCCGGAAAGGGCTTTAAGCGATCATGTTGTGCGGGGGATTGATGATCCCACGAAGTCACTATGGGGTAACTTTCCCTGTAAAGGAGGCAGCGTTGTTATCAACAATAGTCATATCTCCGGTATCAACCACACCGTCGCCGTTCACATCTGTGGGAAGATAGCCGGAAACAAAACCTGCCGCATCGTTGTCCACCGGAGTCATATCGCCTGTATCAATTCCACCATCCAGGTTGGTATCCCCGCCAAAGATGACATGGTTACCGTCAATCATCATCAGCAGGTTGCCTCCATATACGTTGGCCGGCTGATCAAAAGCCACGTTGATAAGCGGTGCTGCAAATGATACCGGGCTTGCAGAAGTTGTTTCAATGGAGTTGCGGTGTTTTACCGTTACATAATAGCTTCCGGTAAAACCGGCAGGAATGGTTACCTGTGCAGAACCACTGGTATTCAGCAAAACATCCGGATCTGAATACTCAATGATCCCATAGTTCCCTGCATTGTGCAGTTCAACAGTAATCTGGTCGGCTATCCCGGGGATAAACTGCGGGCCGGATTCATTGTTGGCCTGATTCATGGTTCCTGATCCTGCATACAGGCCTTCCAGGAGAACATTGAGTTGCAATGATTTTCCGGAATTGGAAATGTTCACCGGGTAATCCTCTGTTTCTCCATAATATTCTTCGTTGCAGGGTCCGAATTCGAGACTGGCATAAACTTCCCTGACCCGCATCCGGGTTGTACCGTTAAGTGCAGCGGTGGGAACTGTGAAAGTCATCGTACCAACATCAGGCTGTGCCAGAAGACTGACAAATCCAAGTTTTTCCTCTTCTTCGAAGATACCGTCAAAATCATAATCAATCCAGGCAATCATATTGTTTGAATTGGGATAGGTTCCTGCACTTAATGTCAGGGTATATTCAGCTCCTGCACTCAAATAGGCGGTTTGTGAATCATAATAGGTATAATATGGAGCAGGCGCAGGCCCTGTGGTATTGTTGATCTCCTGAAGTTGGACAAGCGAGATGTAATCACCATAGTTTGAGCCAAGAGTGTAGGATGGTTCACAATAACTTACAGCGGAGATATGCACACGATAGTCCTCCGTTTCTCCATAGTAATATGTGGCGCATGGGTCGAAATCACTGTAGCCATAGACTTCCCTGACCCTCATCCGGGTGGTTCCGGTTGCAGCATTAAAAGGGACTACAAATGAAATAGTACCTGTTTCAGGAGCAGCATAAAGTGAAACATTTCCGAGTTTTTCAGCAGGATCGAAGATATTATCCTGGTTATAATCAATCCAGACAGAAATGTTATTCCCATTGGGATATGTGCCGGCAGAAAGGGTAATGGTATAAGACGAACCTTTGGTCAGGTTTGCCGTGAGGTTGCTGTAATCGGTATAAAACGGATAGGGTGTGGGGCCTGTAGCATTCACAATTCCTTCAAGTTGCACCAGTGAGATAAAATCACCATCATTGGAACCTTCTATATAGCCGGGGACACATGAAATAGCTTCACTTACATCAATATATTCTGTTTTGGTGATACTGTTGGAGCCACCGCTATTGGTCGCGGTCAGGGTGATTGTATAGGAACCTGCTGCTGTGAACTGAAGCTGGGGATGCTGGGAGGTGGGGCCGGTACCGTTCAGGTAATTAAAGGTTGACGGGCTGATATCCCACAGCCATGAAGTTGGAGAATTTGTTGAAAGATCCTGCAGGGTCACGACTTCTCCGAATGCCGGCGCCAGGTTCGTTGCAGTGAAGTCAGCTACCGGAGCCGGGTAGAAACAACTGATGTTGGCTGACCACCCGGGCCCGTTAAAAATTTCATCAGAAGTGAATGTTACAGTCAGAGCCCCGTCAGGATTGGTGGCTGTAACAGTGCCAGGGCCGCTTGTTCCGGAATAACTGCCAATGATCGGAGAACTTGCAGAAATCCCATTGTAAATCCGCAAATAATCATAGCCTGCTTCTGTACTAAAGGAGGTAAAATCCAATTCAACCTTAGCTCCGGGGGAGGAAGGGTAGAAAGTAAGTGTCAGGGCTTGATTGATAGGATAGTCGCCTGCGGGACCTCCGGTGTCGAAGAACGTCCCGGTGCAGGCATAGATCGAGCCATTGAATATATTAAAGGAAGCAGGGGTAACTTTTATATAGGATGCGACAGTTTTGGTTTCTGGTATTCCAGCCTTGGTTACTGTGAGGCTGACATCATAGTTGCCTGCAACATAATAGGTTATCGGGGGAGGAGTCTGACCACTGAATGAAGATGGAGAGCCTCCCGGGAAGGACCAATCCCAGGTATCGGAATTACAATCCTGGATGGTTGAAAATTGAACAGATCCTCCTTCAATGATGGATGTGTAGTTTGCAGTGAAATCAACGATGATATCCCTGACCTCCAGATATGCTGTTTTGGTTTCAGTATCCGTTGTGATTCCGTCGGATACGGTCAAAGTCACATCATAGAATCCGGGTGCGGGATAATGAATGGGAGGAGGAAACTGGCCAGAATACGATGATGGAAATCCACCGGGGAAACTCCACGACCATGAGGTGACAGGGACAATGGTCTGATCAATGAATGTAGCATCCGTGCCGGTGCAAATCAATGAAGATGAGGCTGAAAAGGCTGCTGTTGGAAAAAGATACTGCTGAGCTGAAAGCAGGGCCTGGTAAGCATTCAGTCGTCCGCTTCCCATCTGGCCTGTATAGCCGGGATTCAGCGCTTCAATATTATCCGTGGTGCTCACGAGGATATCCCTGAGTTCAGCAGCGGTCAATAAGCCTGGCACCAGGGAGAGTATCAGGGCTGCAACCCCCGACACATGCGGAGTAGCCATGGAAGTACCCTGGTAAAAACCATAGCTGTTATCCGGCAGCGTGCTGAGCACCCCCCTTTCGGTTACCTGATGCAATTCTCCGCCCGGAGCAGAAATATCGATCCAGCTTCCATAATTCGAATAATATGATTTCTGGTCATTGTTGTTGGTAGAAGCAACGGCCAGGGTATTGCTATAGTAAGCAGGATAATAGCCAGCTGAGCTGTTTTCATTCATTGCACAAAATATGGTGATACCGCCATTGAGCACCGTACCGCCCCCATTCAGATTGAAATAATCGATCGCATCCAGTACAGCCTGGGAAAATACACCCGGAGAAGTATATCCCCAGCTGTTTTGTGATATGGCTGCTCCATTGTCAGCGGCCCAAACCGGGGCATTTTCAAAGCCTCCGTTACCACTGTTGCTAAAAACCTGGCACGACATCAGTCTGACGCCATTTCCAGAGCCATCTCCTCCTGCAACGCCACTCACGCCGACTGAGTTATTTGTATTGGCAGCCACCGTTCCGGCAACATGGGTGCCATGGTTTTCAGCAGTAACAACAGGCGTGTTTGTTATAAAATTATAACCAATGCCCGGCCACATATTTGCTGCCAGGTCCATATGGTTATAATCGATCCCTCCGTCAATGATTGCAACCACAACATTGCTGCTTCCCCTGGTAATATCCCAGGCTTCGGGGAGATCAATGTCGGCATCTGCAGTGCCTGATAATTGTCCTGTATTGTCATAATGCCATTGTTGATAGTACCGGGGGTCATTGGGCGTATAACTCAGGTTAGTCCCTCCCGAAAGAACGACCGGTGAGCCAATCGTATTCATATCAGAACCAAACCGTTCTATTTTGTAAACCGGTTCCGACGACTGAATTTCACTTTTTGCCGAATAGGCCATCACCATGCTACGGATATCAGTACCTGCAGGCACAATCAGATCGTACCATAAATGGAAATCCCACAGCCGGTGCCGTTCGGTGTATTTTGTATTCTGAAGGGCTGCATCAAAGGTTTTCTTCACCTCAGATACGCCAAATTGCTGATTCAACTGGTCGATGCCGGCAATGCCAAAACGGACGCTGCCGTCGGGATTGCTGGAAATCATCCCGTTATCAAGCAGGCTTTCGACTGTCCGGTTGAACTTAATCCGGATAATTCCCTGCTCCATAGCTTCGTCAGGTACTGTTGCGATATTAATCGGCGGCCGCTCGCCCCTGACAACGGTGCCATCGGGAAGTGCAGCCCGGGTTTTCAACGGGTACATGGCTGAACCTGCACAAAGGATGAGTAATAGAAACAAGCCTGATATAAGGCCGGAGGAGTAACTGTTTTTCATTTTGATGAATGTTTTAGGTTATGCAATTATTTAACAACAGATATATTATCAGCCAATCCCGGCAGGGTATTCATCCCGTAATGGTAAACCGGCAGACTGATCAGCCGGCTTCTGTGATCAATTGCCAAAATGAAAAGGCAAATGATCAGAGTCATTCCTGTTGTGAACTGGTTGAAGCGAAAAATATTCGGGGAGATATTCTGAAGTAATGAGATTTAGCTAGCGTGCTTAGTATGTCTGTGATTTTTTGTGTACTTTATATCTCGCAATACACAAAGATACATACCAGGACAGTCTTTCCGACAAAAACCGGAAAATAAAATTTAATTAGACTAAATAAAAATAAGAATCTGTTTCTGACCATCGGGGATCTTATAAAGCCGGTATGCATTCCGTAAAAAATACAATCCGGTGAAGGATCAGTTCTGAAGCAAATAGAACCAAGCGGGATATACTCATATCAAGTCAAAAGCCAGCCTGTCGGCAGACAGTTAAAAAGTCCAAAGGAAGAGGGGCGTCTGAATCATAGTTGAGGTTTGTAAATGGTAAACCGTAAATAATTTGTCATTTGTCATTTGTCATTCGTCATTTGTATTACCTCACCCCCATACCCCTCTCCTAAAGGACGAGGGGAGCCTGAATCATAGCAGATGTTACATATTCATAAATCGTCATTCGTCATTCATATTACCTCACCCTAATACCCCTCTCCTAAAGGACGGGGGGGGAGCCTGAATCATAGTTGATGTTTGTGTGTACATCATTTGTCATTCGTCAACTCATTGAGTAAAAACTTTACCCGGGTATAATGGTTTATTTTCAGAACAGATAAACAGCAGTTCAATGTTAACAAATCAAAAAAAATAATGACACCAACAATAAAAATGACCTGTCACCTCAACAACGTGACGGGCTATTCAGCTTACTTAAAGACCGTTTCGACAAAAACATGAACCGCCATCCGGGTCTTGAGTGGGCAAAAATACAGGCAAAGCTGGTTGCAGATACAGAAAAACTCTGGTCTGTCAGTGAAATGGAAAGAACCGGTGGTGAACCGGATGTTGTTGGATATGACTCAAAAACAAATGAGTTCATTTTTTATGATTGTTCAGTGGAAAGCCCCAAAGGCCGCAGAAGTCTCTGTTACGACCGTCAGGCGCTGGATTCACGTAAGGAAAATAAGCCACAAAACAGTGCCATGGATATGGCTGCAGAAATGGGCATTGAACTTTTATCCGAAGCCCAATACCGTGAATTACAGTCCCTCCAGACATCGGCAGGAAATTTGGATACGAAAACTTCGAGTTGGGTAATCACCCCTCCGGAAATCAGAAAGCCTGGAGGTGCCCTCTTTTGTGATTACCGCTACGGCACTGTTTTCGTTTACCACAACGGAGCAGATTCATACTATGCTGCAAGGGGGTTTCGCGGGTCGCTGAGAGTCTGATCAGGTTAGATGTCATGACAATGGGTTCTTCCACTGCCTGCCTTTCACCGGCTGATCAACCAGCAGATCGGAAAACAAAAACGACAACAGGTTTGTTAACCAGATCAGTTGGTTATTGCAAATCAATCAATAAACATCAGATCACATATTAAAAGTTAAGACCAGTTATGGAACAGGGTATTGTGACGAACTTAACAAAACAGACAGAACATGAAACTAAAATTCTTTTTTCTGACATTCCTACTCCTTTTTGCAAGAGGTTGTGATTTCTATTCAACTAGCCTATGGTTTTTCGACAACCCGACAGGCGAAACAAATCCACTATACAAATACTTTGGATTTGGCTGGAACGGACTGATAATAAGTAATTTATTTATTGTTGGCCTGATCATCTACGCTTATTACTATTTCTCTTTCAAATACTCAATTGGCATAGTTTCAACCCAACCTCAAAAACTGACAGATTTTATCTCAGAATTATATTTCAATGAAAAGGGTAAGTTTTACAATGTATTCTATAAAACACCGAAAAACAGGAAGGCTTTCTTTGGACATCTCGGGTATGTTGCAATACGGGTAACAATATTTGCTAGTTTTTTGGCTACAATTCATAATTTATGTCAGTTTTACGATATTGGAGCTTATGATACTTACCGGGAAATAGTCAAAAGACCACTGTTTGTAATTTATGGGTTGATCATATTTTCCTTTGGTTATTTCACTTACAGACTCTGGCAGATTGAATTTGAAACAGCAAGAATAAATTTTGATTCAATTCGATTAAAAGAATAGAATGAAGTTTTAAAATTGCAATGAAACGGCATCTGCCAGCCAGTAAGGTTAAGAAAGTTCCGGGGTTAATATCCCTTCATGTGCATTGCTTCAACACGATCTGTTGTCCCGGTCAGAACGCGGCGGGTTGAAAGGTAGAAACCGGTTTTCAATCCTGATGCTAAGTCTGGTTCAATATGTCGCATCGGATAAAATGCAAGGTCCATCACTGAATCGGATCCTTACTTTTTACCCGCCTAAAAAGCGGCGGGCAGGCTTTTTACTTTTTACTTTAGACTTTTTACCACTTTCCCCAGTATTGCCATCGCCCCGGTTAACTGCCCATCCGATAAATAGGGGGCGGGGCCGAAACGCAGTGAGTTGCCCCGGTAATCGGTCAGCACACCGGCCTCTGCCAGTTGTGTGTGTATTTCACCGGCTTTTGTGGTGTGCAATACGAGGAACCCAGCTCTTTGCTCAGGCTGAATGTTCCCGTCAAGATGGATGATGCTCTCCGGCAGGTCAAGCTTGAGGAACTCACCGGCCAGCAAACCAATCTGGTGAAGGCTGACCTGTCGCAGAAATTCAGGAGTAAGCCCTTGTTCAGTGAAAAAACGGAACACCTCCGCAGCCCGGTAATGGCTCACCGGATCATACGTGGAGCCGGCAAACAGGTCTTCGTTTTGCCCGTAGGCCACCTGTCCCGACTTTTTTTCTGCCAGCAGGCTGAACTCGCTGAACCAACCGGTAATCACCGGCCTTCCCCGGAAATGCTGCGGAAAGCGGAGAAAGCAATTGCCCTCACCCAGCTGACAGTATTTGTAACCACCTCCTGTAATAAAGGCATTCTGCAGGCCAGCTTCTTTTACAGAAAAAGGTGCGACATTCAGCGAATGGTAAGTGTCGACCAGCAATTCCGCGCCATGAAGGGCACATTTTTCAGCAATCAGGCCAAGGCCGGGATTGATCACCCCGGTTTCAAAAAAAACAGAAGAAACCAGCACTGCTGCCGTTTTATCGTCAAGTTGCTTTGCGATTTGCTCAGCTATATCCTCAACAGGACGCGAAGGAACCCGTATCACCTCAATACCCTCTTCCCCAAGGCGCGCCAGTTGACGGCGGATGGTGTGGAACTCCCCGTCGGTGGTGATCAGTCTGGGTCGTTTCCTCAGGTCGAGCGCCGACAGAAAGCGAATCAGCAGCTCATGGGTATTGGCTCCCAAAGCAATATAGCCTTTCTCGTCATCAAGCAGTCGTGCAAAGCCATTTCTTACTTCGCCGGCTTTGTCAAATGCCCTGCCCCATTTTTCATCCACCTGCAAAGCGGCATCCTCCCAGGCGCGTTTCATGCCGTTAAAAGCCACATCGGGCCATGCCTGGTGCGAATGACCGGAAAGCAACAGACGCTTGCTGACATTAAAATCCCGGTATTGATCCGACAGTTTGTTGTGTGGACCTTTGAGGTCATCTATCGTGTAGCTCATTTTGAAAAGGATGAACGGATTTCCCAAAGATCGGGGAAAAGCGGTGTAAATAGTGATTTTTTCAGGTATTCGACACCTGCTGAGCCTCCTGTGCCGGTTTTAAAGCCAATGGTACGCTCCACCATTTTCACATGACGGTAACGCCATTCCTGGATGCCCTCGTCAAGGTCAACCATCAGTTCACAGAACCGGGCAAGGGTTGCATTGTTTTTATAGATATTCAGTAAAATCTGCTGAACTTCAGGCGATGACTGAGTGCTGAGGTGCGAAGGTCTGACAAGAATTTCCTCAGGGATATTGTATCCGGTATATTTCAGGAAAACCATGAATGTGTGCCAAAGGGAAGGTGCGTCGTAGCGTTCCTTCATTTTCAGGTAAATATCCGACCCTTCCGGGAAACGGCGCAGATGGATTTCCGATTTCAGGCCGAGTTTATATTCGAGTTCGCGCCACTGATACGACTGAAAACCACTGGCCGATTCCAGGTAATCGCGGAAAGAAAGAAACTCAAGCGGGGTCATGGTTTCAAGGATATCCACCTGGTGAACCAGTACTTTCATGATGGTCAGCACCCGTTTCGTGCTGTGAAAAGCATTCTGGATATCCTGCTGCTGCTCCATAATCCGGGAAATATGGTCAAGTTCGTGCAGTATCTGCTTAAACCATAGCTCATAGGCCTGGTGAATAACAATGAAGAGCATTTCGTCGTGCTCCCCGGGCGAACGGAACTGCTGGAGTGAAAGCAATTCCTCAATCTTCAGGTATGAATGATAGGTCAGTGGCATATATTTCCGGTTGTTTTCTGGTTTGATGCGGTGAAAATAGGGGATTTTTCTATTGAAATCATACGCATGATTAAAAACAGTGACGTAGCCATGAGCCCGTTTTTTTTAGTAATACCTGTCTGTTTCATTTTAGCCATTGAAAGTTGTATCCGGAAGGTCGTTCATCCGGTAAACGGAATCGGTCTTCCTCAACATCGTCCGGCGATCCCACGAGAATTAATAACAAATATTTAACAGTATTTGAGAAATACTAATGCATTCATATTTGTTCTTAAAACAGTTTATAGATGGTAAAGTTGATTGTCTGACAGTCAATGGCCGGCAAGTGTGATTGCAGGGCTTTTTGTCAATGATATGCCTTCCCGGTTTAAACCAGTAAATGGATTCAGTATTTTCAGGCATTCCGACAACTCATAAAAATTAATGTAATAATAATAAATTCATAAGTTTATGAGGTTCAGGCAGGTATGTTCAATAGCAGTTGCTGTAATTGCTTTTATAACTGGTTATGATGTTTCAGCTCAGGAACCGGATCTTTCATTTGGCACAAACGGGAAAGTCTATACATCATTCGGAAGTTTTTCTTCTTTTTGTCAGTCCATGATTCTTTTACCCGACGAAAAAATTGTTTCAGTCGGCTATAATACCAATACAACCCTCGCAATCCTGGTTTCCAGACACAATGCCGATGGAACCCCCGATAATTCATTCAATTCAACCGGTAGCAAGCGGGTTGATTTTGGTTCGGCCTATGAGTTTTGTTATTCTGTGCTGGCACAAGCCGATGATAAACTGGTATTGGCCGGATCTTCAAACGGGAATGCCGCATTGGCCCGGCTGCTGCCAAACGGTGATTTTGACGGATCATTCAGCGATGATGGTAAACTCACTCTTTCGTTCGGCGCAGGCAACGGCTCTGCCTTTCAAAAGATTTTACTGCAAAGCGATGGAAAAATAGTCGCAATAGGCGAAGCCTATAATTCAAGCAGCTTTGATTTTGCCATTGCCCGGTTTAATCCTGATGGAAGTGTGGATGCAACCTTTGGATCTGAGGGCAAAACAACCATTAATTTCAATAATTACAATGACTTCGGAAGAAATGCGCTACTGCAGCCGGATGGAAAAATTGTAGTGGCAGGTGCCGCGAAAAACAACAATGGGAACAGTTCAGTTGCCTTACTCCGGCTGAATGCCGATGGTACCTTAGACAATACCTTTGGCATAGGAGGCAAAAAAACCTTTACCATCAGCGGGTTGGCTGATGATTACGCTGAAGCAGTTTCGATATTGGAAAACGGCAAACTCATTGTCGGCGGATACACTGCCGGTGATTTTCTGCTTATTCGGATCAATGCCAATGGCAACCTGGATAATACCTTTGGAAACAATGGAACTACCATCACCGATTTTGATGACTTTCAGGACAAGGCCTATGCACTGGCCGTTGACACAGACGGAAGTATCTACCTCAGCGGGCATGGATATGAGACAGGCAACGGTGGTTTGTTCCATTTCGCAGTCGCAAAATACACCAGCAATGGTGTCCCTGACAACACCTTTGATTCAGATGGTAAAATGACCATTGTGATGGGAGCCGATGGAAGTACAATCTTTGACATGGCCATACAACCGGACGGAAAACTTCTTTTTGCCGGGCAATCAACAAACATTGCCGGTGGACTCACTGATTTTGCCTTGTTAAGGCTGGCAAGTTCCACAACTGGTTTAGCTGACAATCAATTGGTGAAAGATGAATTTTTATTATACCCGAATCCGGCAACCGATTTTATCGGGATATTTCAGTCAGAGTCACCGGTTGAAGGATTGATTAAAATTTACGACGCACAGGGAAATCTGGTGCTGCAGTCAGCTGCCTCCGGGTTCTCAGGTAAAACCGATATTTCAGCCCTGTCTGCCGGCCTTTTTCATCTCACCATTAGCAATCACGGGGTGACCCGGTCATTTAAATTTATAAAGAAATAAGGAAGCCAGCTAAGTGATGCAGGTTTTTAAAGCATTATACCCGGTAACCTTGGGTTTATTGCCATTAATCCTGATCTACCATCCCAAGCGCTATTGTTACAAACATATTAAAACACGGACTTCCCGGCCGTGAAATTTGCCCTCATTTCAAAAGCCAACTGCCTTTTCGACACTTTAGCCAGGCGTTTATGGGTAAAGTTAAGCAATCGCTTACAAGGAAAATACTCTTGATGGCCGGAATTCTGCTGAAATTCAGTATATTAGAACTGATCTCTCTGGTTATGTATATATTTTTCATAAAAATTAAGGAAAATTTCCGGAAATAAAAAATATGGATTAAATTTGTTTTATGGTTGAAAATAGTCATAGAGATGAATCTATTTTACAAATATGGCAGTAGCGCTGATTCATTAAACAATCTTTGACTTATTTGAATAAAATTGACCGGTCAATTATTCAAAATCGTTAATTTTCGCATAATGCCTGGCAGCAGTTCCTCCACCTGCTCACAGAGAGAAACAGAATGGATGATATAGTCCATTGGTAATTTAAGCGGACTCTTAATTTATTACCTTTATTATCAACCATATACAAGATGAAAATAACCCTTCTTTCAATCGTGGCCTTATTGTTCAGCAGCATGAGCTTTTCGCAGATAAATTATCCGATTCCGATGGATAATACTTCGGAGTGGAGAATCTACGAGAGTACCTGGGATGGATCGGGTGGCGGCGTTTACTATCATGATTTCAGGGTATTTGTGGCCGGCGATACTATCGTAGGTGAACATATTTACAGCCGGCTGTTAAGTTCCGGAATTCATGGATTTACCTTCGAGGGTCATTCATGGGCAGTCCCGTTTCAGGATGAGTTTTATGCATTTATCCGAACCGATTCGGTCCGCACCTATGCCTATATGAACGGCCAGGATGAACTGCTGTTTGATTTCAGTCTTCAGACCGGCGATACATTGCCGGTAACCATCAATAACTGGAGTTCAACTGTTATCATAACCTCGATCGATACTGTGCTCATTGCAGGTAAATACCTGAGACGGTTTAATATAGTTGATCCGGTAAACATGGACCTGTATATGGCCTGGTATATCGAAGGCATCGGACATAAGAACGGCCTGATTGAACCGATGAATATGATGCTTGATTACGGATCAGTATTTGAATGCTATGCCGAGAACCATTTGCCGGCTTTCCCTGAAGAGACTACCTGTATACTTTCGGTGGATGTTGCCGAACAGCCTTTGTCAGACGGAAAAATTCTTATTTACCCGAATCCTTCAAACGGTTTTGCTACCGTTTCCCTTAACGCTGACCATGAAAAAGAACTAAATCTGAAGATATTCGGTGTTTCCGGTAACCTGATTCTTGCAGAAACATGGCAGTTAAAACCCGGCATGAATCAGCAGACCTTCAATTTAACCGGAACCGCCCCCGGGATTTACTTTCTGAATATCGGGGATGGCAATTCGGTTATCCGGAGAAAAATTGTACTGACAGAATAGGTTTTGGTGTTAATAAATTTAAAATTTCACTGAAATGGCACATGAACGTAAATGAAAGTCTGTCTGTTTACGAGGTAGACTGTCTCAGCTCATCGCTTTTTGCTTAAGACTTGACACTAAAATACATACTTCACAATCAAAATTATCAGAACGATAATTATCAGAGAGACCATCAGCGGAATAATGATGGATAAATATTTTTCCCCCTTTCTGTAAAACATAAAACTCAACAAAAGAGGACCAAATAGAAATAAAGGTTAGCTGTTTACCACGATGAAAGCAATATAAGCCTGAAGCTTACTCTCAGGCGCATCGAAAAAGAAGACAGATGAAAAAAATACCAGTGGCCACGCGAGAACCGGTGCCAGGTTGATAAAATTCAGTAATTTAAGCCATAAGGGTAATTGGGGAGGAAGGATTACATAGGTTTCAGCATCTGTTGTTCTGGCCAGATCAATGTTGTCCATAGGGCTATTTATAAATTAATCATCAATGTCGTTTGGCTAAGGTTCGTATCTAAAATAAAATGAATAAGTATCTTTTCCCGCACATACGGGAAAGGATAGACACTGCGATGCGCTTCGACTCCGCTCAGCGTGACATTCATTTAAATATCAAGGAATCATTCCTGAAACTTCCCCTAACCAAACTAACAACGTAATAAACCGATAATCAGCTACTTTCTCAAAAACGTCAATTTTGGCGGAGTCGAAGACAAATTCCCTTAACTAAATTACATTGATTTATTCATTTATGATATAATTGCTTGTTTCAGATTCCATCTTCAATTCACCTTTCTTTAAATATCGATTCAGTTTTGCGCTCCTTTTCCTAAGATTGGGATTTGATTTAAATCCCCCGCTTATGCTCGCGGCAATACTTTCCTTTTTATTGGCGGCCCGGCACTTTGGCAGATCAATTGCGATTAGCCCATGAGCCGGCAGTTATTATTTTTGGTTAACCACCATTTATCTTTGATTTCGAACTTGTCATTTCCTAAAGCTATGTATTCGGAACCATCTCCAAATGTTTGCCACCCATTTTTCACATATTGATCACAAACATGCATCTCACCATCTCCGCAGTCAAAATCAAACGTAAAAGGTAAACGATAATCGCCCCATATACACTTTTTTACTTTATTGGATTTATAACCGGTCCAGGTGCCAATAAAACTTCTGTTCCAATACCCGTCAGCGATGCCTGAAGATTCATCAACTTTCACTGTTTTTGAGGTATTCTCCAGATAGATGCAACATTCGGTCACGCCTTTAAATACACCGCTGTGGTTTTGGGAACTATCTTCATAAAACGTGTAATTCGCGAATAGTCCACCACAATTTTTGTATTCAGAATAATCACATGAATCAGACAGGAAAACTGAAAGTAATTTAATTTCGCCCTTGAAACCACAAATATTGTTGTTCACTTTTGATTTACCGGTTACCAGGTATATATAAGGGTTCACAGTACTTTTAATTACAGTGTCGATATGAAATTGAATCCTCTGGTAATCAGGACCGATCACTCCGTTTTGCTCCCAATTGCCACCGGGCCATACCGGGCTAAAATCATATTTTACGGTTTGTGCAAGTTTATCAGGTTCATTGTTATATGATTTTATTCGACTCTGCAAATATTCCTTACTGAAATCAATCTGCGCCGGATTGTATTTTTCATGAAGATGTCCGTTGTAATAAGGGTCAATATCGTAGCTGTTCTGTCCATAGGACAAAACCGGATAAAAGCAATAAAATCACTGACAGAATTCCGTAAACTTTCATTGTGGTCGGTTTTTAATAATGCGGGCAACGTTCCGGGGCTTTGTGCGGGCGGGAGATCCGGGTACAATTTATCAAATATAGTACAAACCTGACAATAGATAAATCCCTCCCGCCCGCATTTAACCCGTGTTGTGTGCTGCTTTAATTTCTTCTCATTGGTAATTCCGGCAATTCAAATATCTTTTTATCTAATTTATTAAATCTCAAAGAATCTGCAGTGATAATTGTTTTATAAGGGCCATATTCCGTCTCTTGTTTTAGATAAACAGAATGAAAACCTTTCATTATTTTATTGTAAGCGCCTAATTTATGCTTTTTATAGTAAGTTGGATCTAAATAAATTTCATTTGCAAAGTAGTATGTTACAGTCACATTTGGTTTGATTATTTTTGTATTTACAATTTTGCAGTCATATCCTGCTATATTAATAATGGAATCAGTATCTTCAATTTCAATCTTATCTGAATAGTGTCCACAGTTGATGACATACAGTGTGTCTGTGTTCCTCAGTTTATAATAGTAGAAATTTGTCCTGGAGTCGTATTGAACATATTCTATTCCTTTTGAATTCAAATATTCTTGTCTATAGTTTCCATCACGAATGTAGCATACATATCGATCACCAAATTGTTCTTTGAGTTGATCTTCACTAAAGCCAGAATTTGAGATTTCATACTTAGATGAAAACCAAATTATGCCCTCAAAGCTGGTTTTCTGAGAATACAGCGTTGCCGGAAATAATAGAATTATTAATGTGATTGTTTTCATGAGGTTTCTTTGAAGTATCACATAGGGATTGCGGGTGATTGATCAAGGTACACGAAATGCGGGGACCAAAACCTTCGCAAACCACTGAAACCCTTATTGGCTATATTGTGTGTTGGCATTAGTTTTTATTATTCGTTTTGATTTTCAATCTCCCAGTGTAAATTAATTTTAAATATTTCCAAATGTTGTCGTTTTTAATTCTCGCAATCCCACAGCTGAAAACAATTCGTCAAAGTTTTTATAAAACAATCCATTAATTTTAATTCTTGTCGTCGATGTGTCATCTACCAAATATCAGTTGAATAACCACCTGCAGAGCCAGTTTCTCTTGACCGAATTTTTCCAATATATTTTGTCAAGTCAACATTACGGCCCCAAGGAATAATTGGCGAATACCAAGTATAGTTTTCTCTTTGTTTCAATCGGATGTATTTAAAATCCTTGAAAATCATCAAAATGGTAAAATCAGAAATGCAATAAATAAACCCATGAATAATGTTCTGGAAATTCCATTTATTTCCATATCTATCAATCAGTTTTCTGAGCATTACAAATAGGACATATGTCATGAACATCATGAAAATGTACAAAAAATAAATCTGTTTTTAAATCTACTCGTTACCATTTTTGTAGTGATGTGTCTTTTAAAATTAATGCCAACTTGTTGATAAGATCAATTGTGCCTGGCTTGCATCGTTTGTTTATGGTTAAGGCCGCATATCCGGTGTAATTAATTTCAGATGACATTTGTTATGTCTGCCTGGCTATTTACCGGATTCAATAACCCGCAAATCTGACGGCTTTGATAAGAAAGGCAGTTGATTAAAATCACCCCGGAAAAAAACTCTGTCGTGTATCCATTTCAGCTGTGTTAGGTTCAATAATATTCCCTGCTCACAAATATATTGGTTTAAAGCTGATTTTACCCAAAACCGTCCGTCTTTAAATCTGGGTAACGGAAAGAAACAGCCGGGAATTTCTTTACCTCGAAAGCGCCCGGTAGGGGAACGTAAATTATCAACAATATCCGACCTGACGCATTTTGTTGTGGCGGGTATGTTGGTTGAAAAAAGGGGATATTGAGTCCACTCCGAAAAGCTGGAAATTCAATGATTTTCATATGTTTGACCCCAAACCCCAAAGGGGAACATCTGAAAATCATTGAATTTGAAAGGTCCACATTTGGTGATTAGAATGTTAAAGGTCAGTGCGGAGCAGACTAAATATTTTTATTGTATTTGTTCTGTTCACGAAAAATATACAGTATATTTGGTTGAGATAAGTATAATAAACGTGAACAAGGCTTTTAAATGACAGGCGGATTGAACATAAAAGGCGGGTTTATCAAAAATTTATGTGGCATAAAAAAGAACGATGCGTAAAACTATAACTTATATACTGATTGGATTTTTATTTATCTCATGTGGATACTTCGGAGATAAAGTTGACTTGTTTAAAAAGATTGACTTTACAGAAGACGCAGATTGGTTATTCGTTAAAACCAATACAGATTATGATACCTGCGGTGTAATATATGACAAAGACGTTTTAATAAAACTACATGATGATTTAGAAATAAAATCTACAAAAGAATGTGGTGGAACAACCCCAGATAATTGTTTCGGATTATATAAAAACGGAAAGAGAGTTCGTTCCGCTTGTTATTGCAGTTGGATAGCTTTGTCATATAAACTTGGGCGATTAGAAAAAGAATTTATCCCTGCTGAACGGAAACATGTAATCGCAAATTCTATGAAGAGACATGATTTCATACTTGACAGCTTAAATCAAATAGATAACATTTATCTTTTATACCCTAAGGACACAACAATTGAATTTCCTGACCAATTGAAGTTTGACATAAAACTGGTTGATAAAGACCAGGATATATTCAAACAAGAAAAACCAATAGAGGAGGAGTTTAAACGGGTTTTCAAAGAAGGCAGATACCAGGTTAAGGCAGATTATTATTTATTTGAAGTTGGAACACCGGGAAAATTAGGATATCATATAATTGTAGATTGTGACAGTTCCTTTCTTGATTATTATGATAAATCACTATTAATTGAGAGCGAATTGTTTCAGGAAATGACAGATTATAAATACTTACCAAAAGAATTTAAGATAAGTTATTACCAATGGAATGAATAAATTACGCCACACAACATACAATATAGTCAATAAGGGTTTCAGTGGTATGCGAAGGTTTGTAACCCGCTTTAACTTTTTGTGTACTCTGAAAGGAAATCTCCCGCAATCCCTTACTGGCCATATTGTTAAACGTTCATTTTCGCGCCACGGAGCAACCATTTTGCACTTGTTTGCATCTTGAATAAAAAATATGATTATGAGAAAAAGTGTATTTGCAGTTCTGCTTTCGTTGGCCATGATTCTCACTGCATGTCTAAAAGAGAATTCAAAACCTGAGTACCCTTTTGATGCAATGGTTTTGGGTGTTAATTCAGATTGTGGAATCTATGCCATTAAAATCCTGACCGGATTACCGGAGGTAAAATCCATTGTTGGTTCCACCGCCGGAGATAGTATTTTTATAGCCGGGAATCTTCCTCTGTCATTACAAACGGAAGGGGAAATAATTTCCCTGGCTGTCAGGGCTCGAAAGCAGAAGAAATAGGCGTATGCACAACCATGGGACCTTCCTACACCTGGCTGGTTGTGGTACGTGCGAAAAAGAAGTAATGGGAAAGGCTCAGCAACATTTGTTTGTAAAAAGAAAAAGTTAATTGCTGAAGACAATTTAAATGCAATAACTGATCAGGCTATAAAAAAGATTGTACATTTAATGAGATATTTTGCCGGATAGAAAAATGTGTAACCAGGAATGCCCGCCGGCAAAGGCTAAAACGCTATCGGACACATGTTTGTAAGGAGAAAGATTGTACATTTATTAAATTATTTAGCCTGACTGAATAAATGCGTGACCAGAAATGCCCGATAGTTTTTCCTGGTTAGTCAGGCTACTTTGCGGATACATAGCCGTTGACTTCAATTCTATGCAGAGTTTTGTTACAACAATTTAAAATAATGAAAATTGGATAAATGGATAACGATAAAAACCTTTAACCTGCCCGGTGACGTTGCAGTACTACGAGGAAGGCTTGAGGCAGAAGGTATAGAATGTTTTTTAGCTAACGAACTTACAATCCAGGTTAATCCATTATTCTCAAATGCAGTTGATGGTGTTCAGCTTCAGGTCAGAGAAAACGATGTTGTCAGAGCCGTTTCGATCCTGAAAGAAGGCGGATACTTTACCGAACAGGAAATAAAGGCTCCCAAAGTTCTGCTCCAGCTTGATAAGTTAACGTCTGCAATCCCCTTTTTAAACAGATTGAATTTGTTTCCCCGGCTGTTGATTCTGGTTTCAATCATCGTAAGTGTTCCAATAGCGATCCTTGGTTACTCATCTTTGCCAACAACTTACGAGAAGTTAACTTTAAACAGGTGGTGTCTGGATTATGTGGTTTATAACAACAGGAACTATATTCCTCAAACAGAAAACTATGTCCGGTTTAGTATCAATGGCAGTGAATGTGCAGAAAGCATAACATTTAGCGAGAATGGTGAAGTAACATTGCCCGGCTTCAAATCGCCAATAGTTGTTGGACAATGGCAACTTGAAAATAATATACTTCAGGTTTCCCGGGTTGACTCATTTGGTTTTGTTTACAACGGTAGTTATCAGATTGAATTCACGAATGGAGGTCTTGTACTGAAATCGGAAAAGACAACGCTG
Organism: Bacteroidales bacterium; assembly: GCA_016709025.1. Classification (GTDB taxonomy): domain Bacteria; phylum Bacteroidota; class Bacteroidia; order Bacteroidales; family Lentimicrobiaceae; genus Lentimicrobium. The sequence goes on from JADJEQ010000021.1 coordinate 97,655, forward strand.
AAATGCAATGCTGAATATATACAATTTAATCTACCTTTCTGATGCCAACAAAACAAACAGTAAAATGCCCAATGTGTGGTTCGGAGGAAGTATCAAAACTTCGGATTTCAGGGCGAACCTTTGCAATTACCATTTTACTCCTGGGTTTTCCCCTTCCGTTTATAGGAAAAGAATATCATTGCTTTGATTGTGGAAAGGACTTCAAACTAAAAAATAACAATTCGTCAGGTAATCATTGACAATTACTTATGAACTACCAGTAAAGCAGCTGAATTCAGCCTGACATCTACCCGTAGCCACGCAATCCCTTATAGAGCATAGTCTAAAACGTTGAGCAACCTGATAAATCACTTAAACAAATGATGAAACATATTATTATTGGAATATTATTTCTTTGTCAATTAACAATTTCAGCGCAGGACAAAGTAATTACCGGAAGAATAACTGATCGTATTGGCAAGCCTTTGTCAGGAGTTTCTATATGCCAGGATTATACTGATAATTGTAATTATAGTGACTATAATGGCGTGTTTCATATTCTGATTGATAACAAGTTTGATAATAAACTTGAAATATCGTATCCGGGTTATAAATCCCTCTGGATTTCAAATTCTGATACGATAAAAGGGATTATTCATTTGGTTATGTATGAAGATACAAGCTATATTGAGATGCCATACCCAAGGAGGATATTTAAATTTGGATTCATAACGTTTCTGCAGGTTGATTTTATTTTCAATGATTTCAATGACTTTAAACCGCTGTTGAAAGATTATAATGTTGATTTGATGAATAAATCAAATGGGATTTTTAGTGCAGAACTTGCCGGCCTATATAAAGGATATTATATGGGTTTGAGCTTCGGATGTGCAAACGATGGTGTTTATGACCATGATTCATTGGACATTGAATTCAATACAACCCAATATGGATTGCACTTTGGATACAATCTGGTAAATACAAAACGATTGTTAATTACTCCCAAAGTAGCAATCAAATGGAATAGATACCGGTTACTAAACAATGATAAGGATAAGAGTTTACCTATGGAACAATATGTTTCAGAGCGGGATTTAGACATTAGATTTAACCAGATAACAGGATTTGCTGGGCTCAATCTTTCATATAAAATATACAGGTTCAATCTTCTTCCGACCGATTACTGGACTTTCGGGATTTATGGTGGTTATGCTTTTAAATTGCATGATAAACCATGGATTTATTCCCGGGGTAACCGTTTAGCGAGTAACGGTAAGATTGCGATAGAAAATTATAATATTGGAATACATTTTTCATTTAACATAGATGGACGATGACCTACGTTGGCCAACACATGTATAGTGTAAGCTGATTTCAAAGGTTGCAATTGAAAAGCACCTGAAATCACCATGTAATCATGCACGAGGCCATACATACAAACATAATTGCGCACTTAATATGCCTGCAGACCATATGAAACATTTGTTAACAGGAGTTTTGGGATTGTCAGTTCTGTTGATTTCCTGTCAAAATACGACCCAATCAACTAACTCACCGGAATCTGATGCCGCGATCGATACCATACATTCGGTTCGGGTGGGAAATGACCAGGTAACACCAAAATCAACGTTTGAATTCAATTCGTTTATTGATTTTCAGGGTGACACGCTGGGAATTGTTACCTGTGCTGAATATGTTTATTCACCTTTCGGAACTATGAACAATAAGACGGATTTAAAAACAGGCAACCTGAGAAATTTTGTTACCGTTGACAAAATCGAAAAAACAGACAACGGTGAATTGGAATTTCAAAAACTCACGTTGGGTTTAAACCGGATCATCGTGTTTTTCGACCATGACCCGGAATCATCGAAGAGTTCGTATGTAATAAAAGGAGAAATATTTGATAATCGGGTAGTTTTTGAGAACAACATCAAAATAGGAATGACTAAAAAATCATTCATCGATCAGTTTTTTGACTATTTTCCCGAAAATTTGATCAACAACTACCAAACAATAGTTTTTGAATCATGTGTAGAGGCAATCACACATACATACACGTTCAGGAATGACAGGCTGGAATCTGTAAAATTTGACTCAGATAACTATTGGAAAGTTGATTACGAATAAGAAGCCGGGAGTGTCCGGGGAAAATAACCGGGGTCCTTTGAAATGATTATTGCCGCCGGATGAATGCTATTGTTAACCTCATGTACACTGTTTTCTGCTTAAGACCAAACATTGACCAACGCTCTATCCATGAAAATCAAACCTGAGTTATTGTTTGCATTTGCTCTGATTCTTACTTCTTCGATGCTTTCGGGCCAGATTCAACATCCTGACATGCCGAAAATTGTGTATAATGTTGATCCACAGCAAGGTTGTCAGTTTGGTGAATGGAAGATACTCTCCCCGTTAAAAGCATATACAACTGCGGGCGATACAACTTCGGTTGCGTTTCAGCTAAACTCAAATGAAAAAATAACAGCCTTGCGGGGCAATGTGCATGTTCTGAAGCCCGGGTTTGCTATTCTGCCTGAAATGACAAGGATTGATGCGCACGACACTTCAATACTTACCTTGAAAACAGATACAGTTTATATACTTGTCAGAAGAGGGGAGGGGTTTGCGGATATCTGGTATCGGGACAGACTGCTGAGTAGTGTTGATGAAATGATATTTTCAGGCTTTCAGGACCCCGTGACAGAATGGTGGGTGTTGATTGAAAATATGAAAAAAGAACAGGGCTGGTTAAGAATGTTGTCAGCTGAAAAAAAGAAAATTTATGGATGGAATATTTTCATGCTTAATTAAAAACATATTCTTTGACCATCTGGAAAATAAGCATGAATAAGTAAAGGGATGAGCAGCACCCCTCCTGACACGGACAACCTTAAGAAAACGAATGCCAATTGACCATAAAATATTAACGATAAACTGCCACCTGCTATATAGTGGGACAAGCAATCTAAACAGGGTTTTGCGGAACTTGGTCCCAAGGGGTTCGACTCCCCGTTGAGTTTGGATCGCAAAGGTCGCAATGACATAAAGGTGCGACAGTAAGCAAGGTAGATGGCAATTAAATGAAAATATTCATCTAAAAACAGCCCGATATGAAATTACCATTGATCGCATTATTCATAATGATTTTTGCCCCGGAATTATATCCTCAGGAATATAAAAAGTTGGCCGATACCACCAACAAATGGAATTACCTGGATTCTGCCTTTACAACCAATGGTTATGGAGAGGCGAAAACCAATTCATTGTTTATAACAAATGATACGCTGGTAGAAGGCATCAGTTATAAGAAGCTGATGTGTAAAATTATCAGGCAAAACGATACCAGTGTTGTTTATGCTGCCGGAATTCGGGAAGATACAGTCAATCAGATGGTTTTTATAAAGTCAATATATGGTTCTGAAGAATTGCTTTATTCATTTATCCACGCTGTTGGTGATACCATTTCAATTGATACAGCATTTTGGAACGACTATTATACTGTAAGACATGTAAAGTCAATTACCACTTATGACTTTAATGGTTTTACAGGAAAGAAAATAGAAATTGTTGATTCATTATATTCGATAAAAAACCCAAACTGGCCTCCCGCAGAACTTACCACCGAATTTTGGTACGAGGGAATAGGATCTCTCAACTCCATATTTAACCTATATTCAATCGGAAATCTCCCGGTTTTGGAAGTCGAACTCCTATGCTTCTGGAATCAGAATAATTTTATTTACCAAAGCCCCGGATGGTCTGTTTGTGAATATGCAATTATTACATCGGTCAATGATCGTTTGATCCTTCCTGACTTAAGAATCTATCCGATACCAGCCTCAGGTCGTTTGATCATAGCAACTGAGGCAGAAATAAAGGAAATTTGCCTCCTGGATATTTACGGCAAAGTGATTTTTAGTACTCCTGAGAAAGAAATGGATATTTCGGATTTCGCAGATGGTATTTACTTATTGCGAATCATGACCGAATCGGGCGAAATCGTAGTCAGAAAAGTAATAAAAAGCGCCCTTTAAAACCGCCATCCGGTTACCGGGCAATACGTCATATCTTTGTATGAAAATATTGCAAATACCGTGAATATGAAAAGTAAAACATTGGTTTTAGTGATTCTCTTCCTCTCCGTTTTTCAAACAGGAAAAAGCCAGCATGCATTTCCATCATTTGCTGACAGCGCAAAGTGGAGTGTGCTGAGTTGTAATTATGGAATCGGTGTTGTGTGCAATACTTTTATCTATCAATATGCTTATGATACAACGTTTTGCGGTCATCTGTACTCAAAAATAAATATAACTGCGACAGGACCCGCCGCTTATATCCGTTCGGATAATTCACATGTTTACCTTCGTACTACAAACACATGCTTCGGCAGGGAATATCTGATGTATGACTTTTCAATGAATGTCGGCGACACGGTTTATTTAGCATATCAACTCTGGAATGACCATCCGGACGACACAACAAGGTTTGTGCTGGATTCATCAAATACCATAAATTTCCACGGAGTTAACCGTCGCATTTGTTATGTTAGATATGAGCCTGATCCTGATTTGTGGCCAGGCTGGTTTGGCAGAAACATGACCTGGATTGAAGGCATTGGTTCAATGGAAAATCCATTTTTCCCGCTGGCGTGTATTCAGGATTATTGCGAATCGTCCTGGCGATTGTTATGCTATGATAGTCTGGGTGTTCAGCTTTATCAGGACACCGTCTTCAATACATGCGACACAGCCTATACAGAGCTGGGAATCAGCGAACAGATCATCGGGAATCAGCTGAATGTATTTCCAAATCCTTTCGACGACCAACTCACATTATCTGTTGACCAGGCAACATTTTCCGAGATATGCATTTATAATGGTTTTGGTAAATGTGTTTTTGCTATAAATAGAAACAGGCAAAGCAGTTTTCTAATAAATGGGATTCATACATTGCCGGCGGGAATTTATTTTATCAAAGCACTGACGGACAAGGGGCTGTTGACGAAGAAAATTGTTAAGATTGAATAAACTCACTTTGCAAAATTATGCCGTCCGGGCGGATTTATTCCTTACTTGTTAATGAATCATAAATAGTGTTTCAGTATCGGCTACATCGATCAGATGTATTTTGCCATCGGCTGCTTTCATTTTCAAAGCGTGACAATTCGTCACGGTTTCATTTCCTTCTGCTTTGAGACGCTGTTTCAATTTGCGCCAATATGCCTGCGGATCTGTACTTTCTGAAAGTACCCCCAGACTGATCTACAGAGTGAAAGACGATGAAATACTCATTGTAAAATGCAGATTTCATTACGACTGAATTTAAATATAAACAGTTGCTGACAAAGGCAAAAACTCTATCGGGCGCATGGTTGTCAGGAGAGAGATTGAATATTTTTTGATAATTGTGCCGGCCGGAAAGAGATATTTTCAAAACTGCCCGCCAGCTCTTAATCTTGGCCGTTGAAAGCAATATTTACAGACATTCACTATGACAAATAAACTTTATTTTGAAATAATTACGACGATCTTCATTTTGACATTAACCTGCAAATCTAATGGACAGGAAGTAGTAACGAACAAAATTACTTTCTTACAAGACGACAGCTCATTTGTTATTACAAAAAGTAGTGGTTCAATTCTATTGGACAGAAAGCCATTTAGAATTCGATATTTTGGAAAACAATATGACGACAAAAACGAAAAATTTTATTCTGCACAAATTGCGATTTTAGAAAATCCAGGTGACACTTTACAATTAAGATTAGGAAAATTAACAAAAGACATTTCCTACTTTGAACCTGGAACCGGAATGGCCCCCGGTGAAAATGGAATGTATGAAACAATTTATATAACGAATACAGGTCACCACTATTTGACTTATGAAAGTGAAAATGATAAAAGGGCAGATTTAATTTCAAAAAGTGGTGACAAGCTTGAACTTGAATGGAAAATATCAGCAGCCTTCTATCAGGATAAAGAAGTTCAATTTTCGGAATTAAAACTATCCTCTTTATATTTCATTATTTTTATTGACGATAATTTAAACAGGATTATTGACAAAGACGAATTAAGAATAGTAAATGCAATCTTCAGATAATACTGCTCAAAGCCGCAAATCGTTGGGTGAAAATATTCAAATGAAACCGACAAAATTTTTAATTCTGATAGGACTAATTGCAATAATTATAGCCGGAATATTTGTTTTCAATCCACCGGGCCTGAAAAATATCAAAAAGCAAATAGCCGGGAATAATAGCTACTTTGCTGAAACACCCCTGGAAAGCCAATATGATTCGCTTTGCAAAATGGAAAATGAAACTGGTATTTTCTTTCCGGGTAAGGGTGTTAAATATGCGAAACTTACTAAAAATAACTTTTGGAAAAAATCAGAAATAGTAAATAGGAAAGAATTGACCGAACTTCTTGAGTTTTTGAATGACAGTGCGAGCTATCAATGGGGAGAACTTGGAACGCCTGAAATTCATTATTATTTGACCTATTTTGATCAAAATGACAATTGTATTGGGTTAACTACGATTGATTTAAAAGGAATGGCTTACAGCTACCCAATGATAGCACGAATGAAATGGGGAATGCTAAAAGAAATGAAATTAATTGACAAACTAATAACTGAATAAAAACACACAACATTATACAGGCGTAATTCGGCTGAACTGCAAAAATGGAGCATTTTTGCTCCTGAGAAACCGTGCGGTATGCGGACAGGTAATTGTTGAGGAAAAGATTGTACCTTTATTGGTAATTGTACCGGCCGGAAAATTTTAAAAAACAATTTGAAATTAGAATGAAAAGAAGACTTTTAAAATTGTTAAAAATAATCGGCTTTACACTTCTTGTATTATTGGTTGGATTGATCATATTGATATTTTTTACCGGACCTAAACTACCTGACAATACGGATGCAATAATTGAAAATGCTTTAAGTTCAGATATTCCGGAACTGGTTAAAGGGAAATCGGGCTATGTAATCTCTGACAACCATAAAATCTGGTATGAATCAATTACTCCAAATGACACAAATAAAGGAGCAATTTTATTATTCATGGGAATATCCAATGATGCTTTGGGTTGGCCGCAAAAATTTCTTGACAGATTGGTTGAAAACGGGTATCAGGTAATAAGGTATGATTACAGAGGAACAGGCTTATCTGATTGGTTTGAAAACTGGGAAAACAAACCGTACTCCCTATCTGATTTGGCAAAAGATGCAAAAATAATACTTGATACTTTGCAAATAAAAAAGGCAAATCTTGTAGGAGTCTCTTTAGGCGGAATGGTTGCACAACAATTTGCAATTGATCATACCGATAGAACGATGACGCTGACATCCATCATGTCATCCGGCAATATTATTGACAAAGAAATACCTGAAATATCAAAAAGTATTGTCTTTGATTTAGTTAGAATCGGTATCAAATACAGTATTATTCCCAATGAAAGAAATACAATAAAATTGCATCTGGCAGCAAGAGTAATTCTTCGTGGAGATGCGGATTACGACATTGATGTAAAGAGCATAAGTGAACAGGTTCTGTATAATTTAAGAAAAAGGAGAGGCTACAACCTGAATGCATCAGGACAACATCACGAGGCGACCTATCGTTCAGGTTCCCGTTATGATAAATTAAAAGAATTGAAATTGCCTGTATTGATTATTCATGGAATAAATGATCCGTTTATCCCGATTGACCACAGTAAGAAATTGGCAACGATAATTCCTGATTCAAAAACAAAATGGTTTAAAAATATGGGACATGATTTCCCGGAAAATCTGATAGATTCAATATCAAATGAGATTATTTTAAATATTGAAAGAGAATAGGAATAATATTTTAAAATTAGCTCAAGCATTAATAATGACATGAATGCAATATATCGCTTACTTAGGGAGTATTGCAATTTAATGATTATTGCGCATGCCTTGTCTGGCAAGCATGTAAAATAAAGAGGTTTTATGTGTTTAAGTTTTTCGTGGAAGGCCCGATATTGGGGAAGTCATTATATTAGCAGGGAAATCCGGCAATGGGTGAGAGGCTTTGGTGGGTGTGGATAAGCTGGAAATATACGCTATGTTACGTATATTTGATCGTTAGGCCACATACTATAAAAATGGATAAATTGAAGCTTGAAGAATTATTATCTCAGCTTGATAAAATGAATGACTTTATACTTCATTCAGGTAAAAAGCTTATAGAAACACATGGAATGTATCCATTTGATTTGTTTTGTGTCGCTATCTTAAATAGGACGGCGAATATTATTCGGGGGTATGTTGTTCTTGTGAGAGATGGTAACTTTATAGTCGCAGGAACATTAGTAAGAATTACCTTGATAGTCTTATGAATATTTGCGTCAACGATTGTAGCATAAATATCGATGAGTTTTCAATGAAGGTTATGAGCGGAAAAAGCATAAGAAGTTTTGTGGATAAGAATAATAACAAGCTAAATGATAAATTCCTTGTTGAGGAACTCTCAAAAATAAAAGAATATGAATGGGTTGCCAAGTTATATGATGCAGGAAATAGATATGTACATCTTAGTGAAAAGCATATTTTCACTTCTTCTAAACTTGGAGAAGAACCAAGATCAATCATAGGAGGAATAAGGTTAAATGATGAATTTGTGAAAATCGAAGAAAAAATTGGAGGAACAAATTGGATGATTCAAATAACCTCTGGCATTCTAGAATTTATACACTTATGGATCAAACAAAAAGAAAGCTAAGAAGGAGAATAATAAAAAGTACGTGGCTTAGAAGCACCTACCCATCACCAGGCTCTCGTAGGTGCTTCTCTTCGAAAATTATTACTAAATTTGTTTTCAGCGCTTCCTGGGAAGCTGGTTGAATAAAAGCCCGGAAGAGGGTAGCTGCGGAAAGTTGTGCTTAATTTAATAAAATGAGAAACATTTATTCAAAAATACTTTTTACATCTTTATTGTCAATTTATTTTTCTGGTTGTACTTCAGACAAAGAGATGGTACAATCTTACCTAAAAGAAATTGACATATCACTTAATGATGAGTTTAAAGTTATAAAATGTGAAACCGAAGGTGTTGCAGATTTCATTTTCCAGTGTGAAATAATTGTTACGTCTTCTGACTCGGAAAGACTCGTTAATCAGATAAAATCACGGAATTATTTCACCTATGGCTTTCCTAAAATACAGCAATTAGAACAATATAAGGATGTTGATAAGCAAGCCTATTTTAAAGATGATTTCTATTATGTTGATTTTTTCATTATCCTTCAACAACTAGAAAATCTATGTTGTTCTACCCATCCGAAAAAGGTTAAAATACACATATTATGATGAATAAACTAAATCTAAGCACAACAAATATGACTAAAACGAAGTCGACCCTCCAAAGCAAAATCGTAGCCATAAACTTTCTACGACCTGGATTTAAGTCAAGTGCTGAACGACACCGACCCGCGGGGATGTTCCTGAAAGGGGATTCAATGTTTGGCACTGGTTTCATATCGGCGAGGTTGAAAAAAAATAACCGGATATTTTTTATTGCCAGTTATCCGGGCTGTATTTGCATTCCGGATAAACTTTCCGCTACAAAACAAAAAGCCCTGAAGCATTCACTTCAGGGCTTTTTCGTGGAGATGGCGGGAAACTCCCCTCTCTCCAAATACCTTGTCAATGCCGGAAACTTTGTTTTTCTATTTTTTCTATTGAGGTTATTGTTTCTATTCTTTTCTACTCTTTTCCTTTTGAAAGCCGCTCTTCAAGCCTCCCTATTTCCTTAAGCAATTCTGTAATCTGGAGTTCCTTTTCTTTAAGATGACTTGTCAGAAGTTCAATCGTCGTCTCTTTTTTGTTCATCAACAGACTTTCTGCAGGCATCGACTGTTCGTCACCCTCCATATTCCAATCCCCATCCAGAAGCCATCTCGGGTTCAGGTTCTCAAAACTTGCAAACAACTTAACGTAATGCCTTTTGCAGGGATGGGTTATTGCCGCTCAGCCAGTTATTACAGCCTGTCTTGAAATCCCGAGTCTTTTGCTACTTGTTGCTGAGAAATATCCTTAATTTTTAAAAATGCTCAACCCGCTGATTCAGATGATAATTCATCACCATCTAAAATTTATTTTACCAAACATTATTTAATTGAGAATATGTACATAGATTTGCTGACAATGAACAATTTTGTACAAAGATAGTACATTAACTGTACTAATGCAATACTAAACAAAGAAAAAATGAATAAATCTGAACTACAAAAGCTAAAAATGCAACTGCCAAAGCATTATGCAAAGCTCATTAAGGAGAAAACAGGTAAATCCTACAGCTCAATTTTCAAAACCTTCCATGAAGGCAGCGATCTTATAGTAATTGAAGTCGTTGACGCTGCGCTTGAAATACTCTCAGAGCGGAAAATAAAGGATGAGGAACGGGCTAAAAAACTGGCCGAACTCTGTTTAAACTAAAAAAGACTGCGTCCCCACGCATCAAACCTCACTTGTCATGCTGCCATCAACCCGCAAAACCAGGACCCGTAGCCCACCCGGCTGGGGCCGCTATGATCTCAGGCCACTCTTCGAGAAACGATTGCTTCAACAATGGAAAGCACAAAATGCATACGCTTCATTATCCTTACCATCCTCATTGCACTCGCTGAGCTCTTCATCCTCTTATCACTATTCTAACCATGTACGTCGAACAAAACACCGGAAGGCTAACATAATTGACATTCCCGCCGAACTTATGCCGGCAGTCAGGGAAGCCCTGGAAACACAGTCAACATCTCACATCCACAACGATCTCTCAAAGAGCAAAAGGCTCCTGCGGAGCCTTGCCAAACTCATAAACCAGGAATGCGGAAACACTGGGGTAAATATGCGCTATATCGACCTGGATAAGATTTACGAGGCAACCGACGGCGGGCTGTCTGTATTTCAGCACTATTTCCTAATGTCGATCTCAACAATCCCAAAGCTTTCTTTTCAATCCGTGATAATGATGAAACCCCTTCAGCCAGGATAACTTGGTATGACCAGTACTGGAGGATCACCGATTTCGGCAACCAGTCCGAAGTCAATGGCCTAAAGGCGTCGATTTCGTCATGTGGCGGGAAAACCTGAATTTCTATGAGGCCCTTATCTATGTTGAACAGGTCGTTATCGGTCGCACGATCGAAGGGAAAGAATTTCAGAAAATCAAATGGGCACCCAACTATGAAATGCGGGAAATGCTGCCCTCTGATAAAAAGGGAGCCTATAACTTTATCTATAAAGAAAAACCCACCCCGGAAGACCTTGCCGCTATCGGCCGCTACGTCACGGCAGACACCCTGATCACTTTCATTGCAGGGTGGTCGAACAATACGAATACTGCGGAAGTCCAAAAAGCTTAACCGCGATGTCGTTCATATCTTCAAATCCAACAAGGATTACCCCATCTTCCTGTTCGATTACGGCACCTTCCAAAAGCTCTACCGGCCCCACGAGATGGAGAAAGAAAAACCGGTTTCTCTACATCGGCCAGAAACCAAAAGAATTCATTTACGGCCTGGAACAACTGAAAGAATGCAGCAATGAATTTTCGATGAAAAAGAGGCAGATATCGCTCCTCCCCAGGATAAACCATCGGCAAAGTCCGGGATCTTTTCCGCTGCTCTGGGGAGAGCGATGCCTTAAACCTGCACAGCCTCGGTTTCCACGTCTATTGGCTCAACAGCGAATCCGCCGAATGCCCTGATGAGCAATTTAAGCAGGTGAACGAGTTATGTGAAAACCATTACCAAATTATGGACCTGGACAAAACAGGAAGGGTCCAGGCGCTCCGGAATGCCCTCAAACATATAAGCCAGTACACCATAGAACTGCCAAACTGGCTTACACGCAAAAAGGATTTCAGGGCAATCCATGCAAAGATTTAAAGGACTTTATCAACCTGAGCGGAGAACATCAGGACCAGACATATTACAATTTTCTGGTACTGAAAACAATGCGAACAGAATTAAATTCTGGAACAAAAACTGAGGATGAAAAACCGGGAAATGGACATACTCGCTGAACATTGAAGACTTTTATTTCTTCCTGAAGGCGAACGGTTTTATCAAATTGAATCCTCTTACCACAAGAATGCTGAATTCTGCTATGCCTGGATACAGGGAAAGGTAGTTGAGCTCATCGATCCGAATTCTATAAAAAGAATCGTCAAGCGGTCACCCGGGAATGGATCAAGGATAAGAACCTAATGGATGCAAAAACCTGCTTAACAAGATAAACACCAGCAACCAAATCACAGAAGCAAACCTGCAGTCAATCGATGAAAACAAAACTGAACTTCAGAAATTTTGACCGGTTCACTGAATACATCAATTTCCGGAACGGATCCTGAAGATCACGAAAGACAAAATTGAGAAGGTTAAACACGAAGAACTGCCGAATTACATCCTGGGAAAAATCACTGTCAACAACAAGAAGATAACCCACCTTATCGACCGCGATATCCGTCACATCACAGAACCGGCCATCTCAGTTGAGGCAACAAATGAATTTCAGGCCCTCATCGACCGGCTTGCCCTGGCAAAGAACGAAGATGAGAGGGAGCTTATTAACCTGAAATGGCCGTTTTGAAGAAATTGATAAATACACTGTTGTTATCAACGATGAAAACTTCATCTATGCCCTCTTCCTGCGCGATCTGGCCCGTATCCAGTGGCGCAAGGAAGTTGAGAAAAAGGAAAAACTCACTGATGTTGAACAAAAGGAAGAGCAACTCGCACTGGCCAACCTTCTCTTTGTAATCGGATATCATTGTGCGCAGTATAAGGATCCTGCAAAGCCTGGTTAACCTTCCTGCAGGACATGAAGATCAGCGATGTTGGCCAGAGCTCCGGCCGCCCGGAAAGTCAATCCTGAGCGAAGCTCCTATGTATGTCCGGTCAACATTCCGCAAAGGCGGCCGGCGTCTCGATGAAAACGATGAATACAAGTTTTTTCTACGATGGGCTTACAGAGTTTCACGATTACCTGTTCATCGATGACTATGCCGAATATGCCGAAATCGCCAAGCTCTACAACGATATCACCGGTCCCCGGGAAGTAAACCCCAAAAACTACTCAGCAATTACGCTTGAGTATAAAGATCCGGGAAAATGCTCATTAACTCAAACTATGAATTAATGCTCAACGATTCCAGCGCCCTGGCCAGGCTGCTGAATTCCGGAGTTTCTGACTATTACCACCAATCAACCAAATACAACGATTATAAAGAGACCCGCTCGCCCATGAGCAAATTCGGCCGAAGGATCTATGATGATTTTACCGACGAGGAATGGATTAAGTTTTTCAACCTGGTGGCCTATTGCATTCAGCTCACCATGCGGTTCTATAAAATTCAGCCCCCCATGGTAAACCTCGAGAAGCGTCAGCTCCGCCGCATCATGGCCCAGGGACTGGGTAAAGATGAGTCATTCTTTAAATGGGCAAATGAATTCTTTATAGCTCCAACAAAAGAATTTATAGAAGCCGGTCTGAAGGATAGCAAACAACGGATTTCACCTCCCGGCGTTGGATACCTGAATTCCTATATCATCCGTGAAAATGCTTTCACATCACTTAAATCCAGGCTTTCAAAAGAAACAGGAATTGACTACCGGTCCGGAAAATTCAAGGACCATTTAAAAGCCTGGTGCGAATACAAAGGCTTTGAACTTAATCCGGAAGAATTCTGCAAAAGTTCACTGAAGGAAAACCCGCGTATCATCAAAACAATTAAAGGCAATACGGTCGAATGTTTTATATCTCAACCAAAGACGTAAAAGTCGTTAATACTGATCCTGATCCGACCAGGAAAACACAGACAACCTAAATTTAGAATTCGATGAAAAGCCGCCGTTCTAGTACTGAACAAATCAGGCTGGACCGCACAGTCAGCCTTGTCTTCGATATCAGGGTGAAGGACTTTCACCGGCCATCCACAAAGCGGGTCTCTCTGGAGCCACGCCTGGTGGCCATCTACCTTCAGAAAGAACTTGGAAGAAATCATACCCGGCAATTGCCAGGTATTTTGGGAAGAAAGCCCATTCAACCTGCCAGTGACCCACCGGTCTGCCGCAGCACGTGGTTTGAGACTGATCCCATCTTCCGGAAGAAGGTACTCGAGTGCATTGAGCTATACAACAACTATGAGATAGATCGCATGAAACAGCGCTATAACCTTCATTTCCTCATTGCCCGGGAAGGTGTCCGGGTGTCAGGTCCGGATTGCACAGTTTACTTGCCGGCAGAAAAATATGACAGCATGGATGGAATCCTGAAGGAACGTATTAACCGCCTTGTCAAAAAACATCATTACGCCTTGCA
>JADJEQ010000022.1 GCA_016709025.1 Bacteroidales bacterium
ATTTTTACTCAACCGTTTTGAATACAATGGTTCCAATATAAACGATTATCAGACGGGCAAGCTTTTGACGACTTCTTTATTTGTTTCCAAAAAATAGCGAATCGTTTCTTTGGCAACCTTCAGATCCGTAATGAAATTCACGGCAAAGATATCCAGGATGGAGCAGAGGAAACAAATACCGGTTACCACCTGATGGTACTGACACCTCAGCTTTCATATTCAGTTGCCGGACTTTGGAATCTTTCGTTGTTGTATGATGTACCCGTTTATAAGAATTACCAGGGCAAACAGTTAACTCCACAATACTCATATGCCGTCAGCCTTTCCAGGGATTTTGGTAATTGTTCGTTTAAAAGGAAGTCAAAAAGTCAGAAGAATTGATTCCTGATGGTGTCTTTTTCCTCTTTCAGATTTTTTTTGACAATCTGTTAAAACCTCTCATCATGACAAACTGGTTTTTCATTTCCTGATTTAATGTGTAAAGTCATACTTTGCTGTCGTTAGAAAATGACTTATGGCTGAATGTGTTCACTGCGGACAGGACTGTGGTAAAAACCCGGTAATTTTTGATGAAAAGCCATTCTGCTGCAATGGATGCAGTTTGGTTTACCAGATTCTCTCCGAAAAAAAACTGAACCAGTACTATGAGATGATGCCGACACCCGGCATTCGTCTCGATCAGGAGAATTCGGCCGGCACGCGGTATGCTTACCTCGATCAGGAAGAAATCGGCAGTAAGCTGCTTGATTTTTCCGATGGTGGTATTTCGAGGGTTAAGCTGTTTATTCCGGCCATCCACTGCAGCAGTTGCATCTGGTTGCTGGAGAACCTGCACACGCTTCATCCGGGCATTATGCATTCGCATGTGAACTTTGTCAGGAAAGAGGTTAGTATTACCTTCCGAAATGGTGAAATCAGCCTCCGGCAGTTGGTTGAATTGCTGCACACCATACATTATATACCGGATATCAGTTACAAAAGTGATGTAAAGGACACCCACCAGAAAGCCAACCGAAGGATGATCATGAAAATCGGGGTGGCTGGTTTCGCTTTTGGCAATATTATGCTGCTGAGTTTTCCCGATTATCTGCCGGGAGGGGAGGCCATCGACCTATTGATGTCCAGCACATTTGGTTATGTTTCCTTTTTACTTGCTCTTCCGGTAATTACTTATTGTTCAAGCGATTTTTTTCTCTCAGCGTTCAAGAGTCTGCGAAAAAAAATTATCAACATCGATCTGCCGCTCTCCATCGGGATTCTTGCACTTTTCCTGGAGAGTAGTTATGAGATATTCAGCGGATCGGGCACCGGTTATATGGATTCGCTTGCGGGACTCCTGTTCTTTATGCTGATTGGCCGCTGGTATCAGAACCGTACTTATCAGTCGCTTTCGTTCGATCGCGATTATCGATCCTATTTTCCCATTGCCGTAACAATGTTGCGTGATGGGATTGAAGAATTTGTTCAACTACAGGATGTAAAAACCGGCGATGTTATCCTGGTGCGCAATGGTGAATTGATTCCGGTTGATTCATTGATGCTGGAAGGGGAGGGGAGTATTGATTATAGTTTTGTAACCGGCGAATCCATCCCGGTTGGCAAAAAGTCAGGCGATTTTGTTTTTGCCGGTGGCAAACAAACCGGCGCTGCCATCAAACTTCAGGTGGTTAAAGAAGTCGCCCAGAGCTATTTAACTCAGTTGTGGAACGAAGATCGCCTTGGGGAGCACTCCGATCGCGACATGCAGACTGTGGTGAATAAAGTAAGTCACTACTTCACAATTGTAATTTTAATTATTGCGACTTCCGCATTTTTATACTGGTCATTTATCGACCTGGGCAAGGCGGTTTATGTTTTTGCTTCTATCCTGATTGTTGCCTGCCCATGTGCACTTGCATTGACAATACCCTTTACTTTTGGTAACGTGATGAGGATATTTGGCCGGAATGGATTTTACATCAAAAATACCGGTGTTATCGAGCACCTTACCAAAGCCGATACTGTTGTTTTCGACAAAACAGGTACCCTCACCCATGCCCGTACCATGAATGTTACCTGGGAAGGAGAGGAGCTGTCCGAATATGAAACCCGGTTAATCCGCTCAATAGCAAGGAATTCTACCCATCCTTTATCGGTTATTCTCAGTGAGTGGCTACCGGTTAGTTCCCTGTTGACGGTTGAGAACTATCGCGAAATTGCAGGAATGGGTATTGTTGGTCATGTTGACAATCAACTGGTTATGCTTGGCTCACGTAAATTTGTTGCGGGTAATCAATTGAGTGATGAAAGCCGGATTTCATCGGTCTATATTTCAATTGATAACAAATTGAAAGGTTATTTCAGGCTGGAAAACAGTTACCGTGACGGGCTTGAAGCTGTGATCTCAGGGTTTAGCGAATTTCAGCAGCATCTGGTATCGGGTGACAATGATGCTGAGCGTGAGAATCTTATAAAGGTTTTCAGGTCAGGTGATGCGCTGCATTTTAATCAATCACCGGTTGAAAAACTTGAGTTTGTAAAAAGTCTGAAGAATCAGGGGCGGAATGTCATCATGATCGGTGACGGACTAAACGACGCCGGCGCCTTGCTCAAGGCTGATATCGGTATCACCATTGCCGATGATATTTATCATTTCTCACCCGCCTGCGACGCTATATTAAAATCATCGGAGTTTGGCAGGTTGCACGATTTCATTGATTTCTCAAGGCTTTCGCTACGGGTTGTGTATGCAGGCTACTCGATTTCATTCCTGTATAACATAGTCGGTCTTACCTTCGCAGTTCAGGGCCTGCTGTCACCTGTTGTGGCCGCTATCCTGATGCCGTTGAGCTCCATTTCTGTCGTGGCATTCGCAAGTCTCTCTGTCTCATTGCTTGCAAAGGGCAAAAGATTGACAGCCTGAACCGACTTTTGCAGATTTTTACATAACTTTAACCTTTATTTACATCTGCTTTTAATTTAGGATTATGAACATTTGATCATAACCTCATAAAACACTTATAATAAATAACTTATGTAATTATTTAGATTAATTCTATTTTTTATTGTGACAGAACTGTATGTTTTGCGATTTAATATCTTTGGTAAAATCATTTATAAAATTCCCAGATGAGTGTTGTTGTAGTTTTGATAGGCTTTAGTATTCTGGTGGCAGCCGGCTTCTTGCTGGCTTTTTTATGGGCAGTCAGATCGGGACAATACGATGATGATGTCTCACCCTCAATTAGAATGCTTTTTGATAAACATATTGATAATGAGATTGATAAGTCCAATGAATTAAATGCAAACCAAAACAATGTTTAGTTAAACCAAACACTTATGGAATTACAAAAGTTTTACTACGACAACAAGATTGTGAAGCTGTTTGCCTATGCCACGCTATTCTGGGGCATTGTAGGCATGCTGGTTGGGGTGCTGGTTGCCATTCAGTTGGTGTTTCCAGCCTTTAACTTTAATCTGGCCTTCACAACATTTGGCAGGGTGCGACCGGTTCACACCAATGCAATTATTTTTGCTTTCGTGGGCAATGGTATCTTCACAGGGTACTATTATTCACTTCAAAGGCTGCTTAAAACCGGAATGGCGAGCAAGTGGATGTCATACACGCACTTCTGGGGCTGGCAATCCATTATAGTACTCGCGGCGGTTACACTTCTGGCTGGTTTTACTTCCGGAAAAGAGTATGCTGAGCTTGAGTGGCCAATTGATATCCTGATCGCTGTTATCTGGGTAATCTTCGGCTGGAACATGATGTGGACCATCCTTAAAAGGAGAACAAAGCACATTTATGTAGCCATCTGGTTTTACATCGCGACCTTTGTTACGGTTGCAGTACTTCACATTGGTAATTCCATTGAAATTCCCTGGTCATTCCTGAAAAGCTATCCGGTTTATGCCGGTGTTCAGGATGCCCTGGTGCAGTGGTGGTATGGTCACAACGCAGTGGCTTTCTTCCTCACAACACCGTATCTCGGACTTATGTATTATTTTATGCCCAAGGCAGCCAACAGGCCGGTATATTCCTATAAATTGAGTATTATCCATTTCTGGGCGCTTATTTTCCTTTACATCTGGGCAGGACCGCACCATTTGCTGTATCAATCGATTCCCAACTGGGCACAATCATTGGGAACCGTATTCTCCCTCATGCTGATTGCTCCTTCATGGGGAGGTATGATCAATGGATTGCTAACTCTCAGAGGCGCATGGGACAAAGTTCGTGAAGAACCCGTCCTGAAATTTTTCGTGGTTGCCATTACAGCTTACGGAATGTCAACCTTCGAAGGCCCCATGCTTTCACTGAAAAGCATCAATGCCATCAGCCACTTTACCAACTGGACCGTTGGTCACGTTCACATTGGCGCCCTCGGCTGGAATGGCTTCCTTACATTTGGTATGATTTACTGGCTGATGCCAAGGTTGTTCAACACCAAACTTTATTCTGTGAAACTGGCAAATCTCCATTTCTGGATGGGTACCCTTGCTATTTTGTTCTATTCTATACCTCTTTACTGGGCAGGTTGGACAGAAGCCTCTATGTTTAAGCAGTTTAATGAAGCCGGAGAATTGGTTTATCCCAACTTCCTGCAGGTAGTATCGCAGATAATGCCGATGTATGTAATGCGGATCTTTGGCGGAACACTTTACTTCCTGGGTGCCATTATTATGGTTTTCAACATTGTAAAAACGGTTAAAGCCGGTTCATTTGTTGCCACGGAAGCCGATGAAGCCCCTGCACTCGAAAAAGAAGGCGGCATGAAATCTGGTGAAGATTTCCACCGTTTCCTTGAGCGTAAACCTGTTCGTTTTATGATACTGGCTATTGTTGCCATCCTGATTGGCGGGATTGTTGAAATTGTACCTACTTACCTGATTAAATCGAACATTCCTACCATTTCAAGCGTAAAACCATACACGCCGCTCGAATTGCAGGGACGCGATATATATATTAAAGAAGGGTGTTACAACTGTCATTCACAAATGATCCGTCCGTTCCGTTCTGAAACTGAACGATATGGTGAATATTCAAAGGCAGGAGAATATGTTTATGATCACCCGTTCCAGTGGGGATCGAAACGCACCGGGCCGGATTTGTGGCGCGAAGGTGTGAAAACCGGACGATTGTATAAACCCGATTCATGGCACTACAACCATTTTATGGATCCTCAGAAAATGAATGCGACTTCCATCATGCCAAAATATTCATGGCTGGCTGATTATGAGATTGATATAAACTCAACTCCGGCCAAAATCAGGGTTATGCAGACCCTGGGTGTTCCTTATCCTGAAGGTTACGACAAAATTGCCAACGACGACCTGAAAGCCCAGGCAGAGAAAATTGCTGCAGGATTGAAGGCACAGGGCATAGATGTGGATAGCAACAAACAGGTAATTGCTCTGATTGCTTATATCCAAAGGCTTGGAACCGATATTTCTTCCGGAACTGAAACTGCTGAAACCAAATAAACCTTTGTATTATGGGAATAGTAACGCGGTTGTTTAACGATATTGAAGGCATTTACTGGTTTCCGGTAATTTCACTTGGATTGTTCCTGACTCTTTTTGGTGTGATGGTTATTCATACCCTCTCAATGAGCAAAAAGCGCGACCAGGAGCTTAGCCGTATGCCCCTCGATAACGATGAGCAATGAGTATTCATGAATCGAAAACATTGAAAAACAAAGATTATGAGCAATACAGATGAAAATAAACTGCCTCATGGTGAGCCCGAAATAGATGAGTTAACCAACGACAGGTATCTTGGAGGTCATGAATATGATGGTATCCGGGAGCTTGACAACAAATTGCCTGCCTGGTGGCTGTATTTGTTTTATTTCACCATTATCTTCGGATTGGTCTACCTGGTGGGTTATCACCTGGCCGGGTGGTGGCCATTGCAGGACGATGAGTATAAAAATGAAGTAGCCGCTGCTGCTGTTATAAAACAGGCTGTACCGGTTGTAACCATCGATCTTGAGAATTTGGTTCCGCTAACAGCTGAAGCTGATCTCGCTTCAGGTAAAGAAACCTACGACAAGATTTGTGTAACATGCCATGGAAAGTTCGGCGAAGGCCTTGTTGGTCCGAATTTTACCGATATGTTCTGGATTCACGGCGATTCAACCAACAACAAGGTTTCGATTAAAAATCTTTACGACGTTGTTATCACAGGGGTTATTGAGAAAGGGATGATTTCATACAAAGATCAACTTTCCCCGATTCAGATTCAACAGGTACTGAGCTTTATTCTTACCTTCCAGGGTACAAATCCGGCAAACCAGAAAGCACCTCAGGGCAAAAAGTACGACACTTTCGGATGATCTTTTTGATTACTTTTTAATGATGTTTCTTTTTTTACAATTATTTAAGCCAATGGCTAAGGAAAAATCTCCGGAGCCATTGGCTTTGCCTTTTGTTAAATACCTCCAAAATGAATGAATTTGATGAGAATGAATCGTTTCGCGATAGGGTTTCAACCATTGCTGAAGACGGAAAAAGATTGTGGGTTTATCCTAAACGCCCTGCAGGCCGTCTCTTTAAATACAGGAACCTGGTAGCTTATTTGCTGTTGATAATTTTCTTTGCTACTCCGTTTATTAAACTAAACGGAGATCCGGTTATGCTTTTCGATTTCCTGCAACGCCGGTTCATTATTTTCGGAGTCGTTTTCTTTCCACAGGATTTTCACATTTTCGTACTGTCCATGATTACATTCATTGTTTTCGTGGTTCTGTTTACGGTAATTTTCGGACGATTGTTCTGCGGCTGGATTTGTCCACAAACCATCTTTATGGAGTTTATCTTCAGGCAATTGGAATACCTGATAGAGGGCAATAACAGCAAGCAACGCAAGCTGGATGAACGCACAATGGATTTTGATAAATTATGGCGAAAATCTCTTAAGCACCTGGTCTTTTATCTGATTTCACTTGTAACAGTGTATTTTTTCCTGGCTTATGTTATTGGAATGGACAGGGTGAGGGGATTGATTGAAAGTGGTCCAGCAGCCAATTGGGCAGGATTTGTCGGTATGCTGATTTTTGCCGGTGTTCACTACCTGGTTTTCGCAAAATTACGGGAACAGGTTTGTATCATTGTTTGTCCTTATGGCAGGCTTCAGGGGGTACTCCTTGACCGGAACTCCATCAATGTAAGTTACGACTATAAAAGGGGTGAACCCCGGGCAAAATACAACCCTCTCGAAAATCGCCATGAAGCTGAAAAGGGAGATTGCATCGATTGCAACAGTTGTGTAGTGGTTTGTCCCACTGGTATCGATATCAGAAACGGCACCCAGCTTGAATGTATCAATTGCACTGCTTGTATTGATGCATGCGACAATGTAATGGAAAGAGTTCATAAACCCAAAGGCCTGATCAGATATGCGTCAGAACGCTCAATAGCCGAGGGAACGAAATTAAAATTCAACATCAGAATCCTCTTCTACTCTGTTGTTCTCTCTGGACTTCTGATACTGATTGGCTACCTTTTCTCAATCCGTACCGACATTGAATCCACCATACTCCGGATGCCGGGTTCCATGTACCAGGAATACGATTCATTGCACTACAGCAACATTTATACAATTCAGCTGATTAATAAAACCCGTAAAGATCTGCCGGTAGAATTGCTCATCGATGATGCAGAAGGTGAAATAAAAATGATGGGTGGTCCATTGATTGTGAGCAAAGGCGATGTTGGAAAGGCAACATTTCTGTTGGTGGTTGAAAAAAGTAAACTTAAATCATCCATGACCGGGATTGAATTTAAAGTGATGTGTGAAGGGCGTGAAATGGATGAAATTGAGGCTACCTTTGTAGGCCCAAATACATTGGATACCGGTTCTGAACCGGATAATGACTAACTGTTAACATAAAGTCTGAATATGTCGTTTAAATTCAACTGGGGTACCGGTATATTTGCTTTTATTGCTTTGTTTCTCATAAGTATGGTCGTGCTGGTTTATTTTAGCATGCAACAGGGTATCGATCTGGTGGAAACAGAATACTATCCGCAGGGTCTGGAATACCAGAAGCAGATTGAAAGGATTGCCAATGCCGGAAAGCTATCATCTCCTATTTCCGTTGAACAGGTGCAGGATTTTTTAATTTTCCGATATCCCGAAGAGATGAAAGACAAAAAGATTAAAGGCACCGTATTTATGTACAGGCCTTCCGATCAGTTTGCTGATTTTACTGACAGTTTAAAATTTGATTCAACGTTGGTGCAGCGTATTCCTGTCGCCGCTCTGACTTCGGGCCGTTACATTGCAAAAATAAACTGGACAATGGATGGCAAAGAGTTTTATCATGAACAGGGTATTCGTATTAATAAATAGGGACGAAACTTAACTGCAGTGATACATATAGCTAAAAACCGATGAGCCTGTTATTGATGACTGGTTAAACGGTTTCCTATAACCTTGCAGATTGTGTTAAACTTTAGACTTTAGACTTTTTACTTTAAGCTTGATAATATGTTTCTCTGGACTGCATTTTTGGTTGGCCTCATCGGAAGCGCACATTGCGCAGGGATGTGCGGGCCCATTGCGCTGGCTTTGCCTTTGCCCTCCGATGGCTGGATACGTAGGGTTGCAGGTGGACTTATTTACAACTCCGGACGGATTCTGACCTATATGTTTTTGGGTGCTGTTTTCGGCTTGTTGGGCAAGGGATTGCATATGGCGGGTTTTCAGCGTTGGGCCTCAGTTGTTGTTGGAGCTTTAATGATCGCATTTGTTGTAATGCCATTGTTGTTCAGAAAGATGCCATCCGTTAATACTGTTTTTGAAGGCTATTCTGCCCGCTTACTGGGTGGGTTCCGGAAATTGTTCAGGAGCAGTTCATATCCGTCATTATTCGGTATTGGTCTTCTCAACGGTATTCTTCCCTGTGGTCTGGTATATGTTGCAGTTGCAGGAGCATTAAATACCGGAGGTGTCGTGCCGGGTATGATGTATATGGCCCTGTTTGGTGCCGGTACCATTCCGGTAATGCTTGCAGTATCACTCGCCGGAAGCATGATCAGCCTCAATCTTCGTATTTTTATCAATAAACTGTCGCCCTATGTAATTGTTTTATTGGGTGTACTGATTATTCTACGGGGTTTATCACTTGGAATTCCGTACATCAGCCCTAAAGCTGAAGCATTGACCCCTGTTGTGGAAAAGGCGAATTCCTGTTGCCATCCAAAATAAATAATGCATTTTCCTGCTAATCTAAAATGATTATTAATAATTTTACAGCAACTAAAAACTGAATTATGAAAACCAAAAATTTCATTGCGCTTACACTTGCCGGCTTCTTTAGCCTTGCATTGATTACCTCATGTGGAGGCGGCGGAAAAACCGGCTCTGAATCGACCGATTCAACTCAGGTTACCGAACAACCGGCCGAGGCTGCAGCACCCAGTGCCGAACAAATGGCTTTAGGTGAAAAGATTTATAAGGAAAAATGCTTTGTGTGTCACCAACCCAATGGACAAGGGATACCAAATGTATTCCCCAACCTGGTAGGATCTGATTTTCTGCTCAACCAAAAAGTTCTTGCTGTTACCCAGGTATTAAATGGTTCATTAAAAGTTACTGCCAACAAAACCGTTAAATACCCTGCACCAATGCCACCACAGGTTGCAACGCATGAAGAAGCTGTTGCAGTTATCAATTATGTTCTCAACAACTTTGGCAACAAGGGTGGTTATGTTACCATTGACCAGGTAAAGGACATTGTAATTGATCCAAGATAGAAATATATAACCAGGTAATTAAAGGGAGCTTCGGCTCCTTTTTTGTTATTCGGAACTTTATTTTCCATTTTCAATACACAGCAAGCCTAAATTTGATTAATTTAGTATTTTGAAACACAATAACATCAGTTTTTACAAAGAGAAATTATCACACATTAAAAATAATAATCATGAAAAAGCTATTCATCGCTGCACTATTGGTTTTATCGGGTATTTTCAATTTACTTTCGGCCCAGGAATTCTCCAATTTCATTTCCTGTAAAGTTGATGGGAAAGAATATAAGGCAGAAGCCAGAAGGATGAAGATTCCGGTTTCCGGCTTCGAATACCTCGCGCTTGCTTCCTTTCAGGTAAGCCCCGATGTGCAGGTATGGATTCAGCTTTATTATTTCACTGACAGCCTGAAACCGGGGACTTATCCCATTATTTCAGAAGATGATATGGAATCAGATGCCAAATTAAAGGCCAATCAGGATCGGGTCTGGGTCCTGGTTGATTATACAGAAGAAACAAAGGGCCTGGGACATGCTTTTCATGATGGCGAATCGCTTAGCGGGACATTAACCATCGATAAGGTTTCCAAGACTTTTGTCGAAGGAAGTTTCGAAGCCACTTTAAAAGGTGTTTACTATGTCAAAAGGACGATGGCTACAGTAACTGGTTCCGGAATCAGAGGTAATCTTGAGCGGAAAGCCTTTACTAAAGCTGGTGGTGGCATGGTTGCTAATGGAGGTGCGCATGATCATGACAATACAAAAAAGGACGATAAGACAGACACCATTGTTCTCACCAACGGTCAATTTCATGTTGACTGGACCAAACCTGAAAAGGAATAGATTAACCGGATCAATGCTGTAAATCAGCAGATTAGTAAATTAGTATATTAGCAGATTAGCTGATTAGTCGATTAGCTGATTATTTAGACTTTAAACTTTGAGGCTCCTCCGAAAAGTCAAAAGAGATAATCAGACGCCAAGACACCAATATTCGTATAATATTGATAATCAAAGGCCATAAATGATGGATTTTTGTGGTTTAGTGATTTAGTGGCAAAAACAGGTTTCGGGGTGGACTCAACTTTAGACTTTGAGTTTGAAGTATCACGTAATTTCTCATACTAAAATCAAATTCAATTTTACTTTAGACCCCGCCTGCCGGCGGGCAGGTTTAGACTTCAGACTTTTTACTTGAATTACAGAAGTACATCCAGGCACAAAAGTACCATCACAAAGAAATAATAGACATTTATTCTGATAAAGGATGTCCTGAATTCAACATCTTCTTTTGATGGTTTGATTAATCCTGTAAAGATGGCAACCAGAAAAACAGACAATGCCCACAGGATATAGATGATGACGGTATGGTTAAACCGGTAAAATCCAGGAAGCATAAAGGCTACAACCGCTGTGGCCGCAATCCATACAAAGGTCAGACGGCGGATCTGGACATTGCTGAAGCGGGTTGTGAGCGACTTTAAGCCGGCCATTTCATACTCATGTCCGAAGCGAAGCAACAATAACCAGAAATGGGGTATCTGTCCGATAAAGAAAAAAAAGCCCAGCGCAACAGCTACAGGGTCGATCAATGAACCACCCGCTGCTACCCAACCGATAAGAGGGGGTAAAGCACCGACGACAGATCCGGGGACTACGGCAAAAGCTGTTGTGCGCTTTAGCGGTGTGTAAATACCGTTATACCATATCAGGTTCAGGATCCCAAGTATAAAGGCCATTAACCCGCTGAAATGGTATAATATGAATAAACCTGACAATGAGAACAGGATAATGAACATCCAGGCCCCGGTCAGACTGATTCTGCCTGACGGGATTGGCCTGTTGCGGGTACGGGGCATCAACAGGTCTGTTTTGTATTCCTGTACCTGGTTAAGGGCAGAAGCCCCGGATGCCAGCAAAAAGACTCCGGCGAAAGAATAAACAAAGCCAGGGTCAAAGTTTCCCTGGCTAAGTAAATATCCTGTAAAAGTGGTTAATGCTACCGGGAGTGAGATGCTGAACTTGCCAAGCCAGGCATAAGCTTTGAATTGCCTTTTATATGAGGTTGTCATTTAAGGGTTTTCAAATACTCGGTTATATTGGCGACATCCTCATCACTGAGCTGAGTTTTATAAGATACCATCATCCCTTTTGTATATCCCTTTACGATGTCAGCATCCGGCTCGTAAATTGAACGCTTGATGTATTCATCGTCGGCCAGGATTTCCCTTTCTTTTCCATCCGTAATCACGGTAAGTTTATGTCCATAAACACCCTTATAGGTTGGTCCGACTATTTTGGTTCCATCGGATGAATGACAGACGACGCAGCCATTTTTTTCCATTAGGCGTTTACCTTCAGCAACAGGATCGGCCACCGGGGCAGATTTTCTGGTTGTATCAGCCATTTTTGCATACCATGCATCAAATTCAGCCTGTGGCATGGCTTTTACCTCTGTAAACATGTATGAATGCGATAGTCCGCAATATTCAGTGCAGAACAGTTCGTATGAACCTTCTTTCTGAGCAATGAACCAAAGTTTATTTCCTCTTCCCGGAACCATATCTTCTTTGATTCTGAATGCCGGGATGTAGAAACTATGAATAACGTCAAGTGAAATAAGATCCAGGGTAACCGGCTTATCAACAGGAACATAAAGCGTATCGGTTTTGATGCCGTTTTCGTATTCAAACATCCACGACCACATCCGGGCTGTAGCCTTGACCTTCATGGAATTCTCAGGTATTTTATTCATTGGTGAATAACCCGCCCATCCATAAAAGAACATGATGATAACCAGAATGGTTGGAATCACAGTCCAGACGATCTCCAGTGTATTACTGCCGTGAATTTGGGTGGCAACAGGATTCCGTTTCTTATTATAGCGGAATATAAACCAGATCAGGGTTCCGGTTATTCCCACCAGAAAAAGAACCGAAATACCTATTATGAAAATAAAGGCAGTATCGGTGTTCGTTACAAAATTTGAAGCTCCTGAGTACATATTGTTTTATCTGTATAAGTAATCGAAAAAAGTTACAACAATTACGGCCATAAAAATGAGAATTACAATGGTAGCCATAAAACGGTAAATCTTCTGGTCGAACCGAAGGTGCATGAAGTACATAAGCACAATTGCAACCTTGATTGATGCAATAAGCATAGCTGCAGCAGTATTGTAAGGTCCCAGTTCAACGCTGGTAATTGCCACTGTAATTACAGTAAGGGAGATGAGTAATAAAAGAACCAGAATATGGTTTTTATATTCGACAATGTGGTGGTGTTTATCTTCGCTCATGTCAGATGTGTATTAATGGATGAGGTAGAACAATGGGAAAAGGAAAATCCAGATCAGGTCAACCAGGTGCCAGTAGAGACCACTATTTTCAAGTAGGAAAAACCTGGTGCTGTGGATCTTGCCGCTCTTTACCTGAAAGAAAGAAACTGCAAGCAATATCATACCGACAATGATATGGATGCCATGCAGTCCTGTCATAAAGAAGTAGAGGCTGAAGAACAGCATGTCTCCATTGCTGAGCATCTTCATCAACTCAGAACCCGGATACATGCCATGTTCAAATTTTGCTCCCCATTCAAAGTATTTATTCACAAGGAAAGTCAGCGCCAGCAGCAGTGTTAATCCAAGCATTATGAGGGTCATTTTTTTATCATTCTTCTGAATTGCCGAAATAGATATTGCTACGGTAGCACTGCTTATCAGAAGAATTATGGTATTGATGAGCCCCATTGTAATACTCAATTCCTCATGGGCTATATGAAAAGCAACAGGGTTTCTGAACCTGTAAACGGAATAAACAATAAACAGGCCCCCGAAGAGGAGAATTTCAGTAAATATAAACAGCCACATGCCTATTTTCGAGGCTTCGTCGTCGCGGTGCAGATCTGCATGATGGTTTGCAGTTGTTTCCATGCTTTCTAAGGTTTATTTATAATCATAGGGTTCGTGGTCAACTACAGGTATCTCTTCAAAATTCTCCAGTATAGGAGGTGATGAGATCGTCCATTCTAATGTGCGGCCTTCCCATGGATCATCAACTTCTTTACCTGAGCCTTTTTTGGCTCTCAACAGGTTTACGATGACGATGATTAATCCGGTTGCCATAATCCATGAACCCACTGTTGAAACAATGTTAAGCGAATGGAATTGTTCAAGATAATCATAATACCGGCGTGGCATCCCCATCAGCCCAAGGATAAACATGGGGAAATAGAGCGTATTAAAACCGATAAAGAAAATAACCAGACCGATATTGGCGATTTTCCCATTGTACAACTTGCCGTACATTTTGGGATACCAATAATGCAAGGCAGCAAAAAAAGCGAATCCTGTTCCTCCGAATACGATGTAATGGAAATGTGCAACAACAAAAGCTGTGTCATGCACATGAATATCGGTTGCCAGTGACCCAAGAACCAGTCCTGAGAATCCCCCGATCATAAAAACGAAAATAAATCCCATGGCCCAGTAGAATGGAGTCTGGAGATTGATTGAGCCTTTATAAAGGGTAGCAGTCCAATTGAATACTTTAATCGCAGAGGGGATGGCAACAAGAAATGTGATAAAGGAGAACACCCAGCGGGCAGTGGTACTCATTCCTGAAGTGTACATATGGTGACCCCAAACAAAATATCCGACAAAAGCGATGGCCATGCTCGAAATAACCATGGCTGTGTAACCAAAAACTGTTTTGCGGGAGAATGTGATTACAATTTCGGTTATAACACC
The DNA here is from genome assembly GCA_016709025.1 of Bacteroidales bacterium. Classification (GTDB taxonomy): domain Bacteria; phylum Bacteroidota; class Bacteroidia; order Bacteroidales; family Lentimicrobiaceae; genus Lentimicrobium. The sequence goes on from JADJEQ010000022.1 coordinate 14,485, forward strand.
CATGGCAGGAAGAATCATGATATAGACGGCAGGGTGTGAGTAAATCCAGAACAAATGCTGGTATAGGATGGGATCGCCTCCAATGGCCGGATCAAAGAATCCGATTCCAAGTGTCCTTTCTGCTATTACCATAAGGAAAGTTATACCTACTACCGGTGTGGCAAGTAACTGAATCCAGCCGGTACCATAAAGAGTCCAGCAGAACAGCGGCATCCTCATCCAACCCATACCCGGTGCCCTGAGGCGGTGCATGGTAACTATAAAATTGAGCCCCGTAAGAATGGATGAAAAGCCGAGAATGAACGCTCCGGTCACGGCTGCAACAACATTTGTCTGGGTTTTTAAGCTGTAGGGAGCATAAAATGTCCATCCTGTATCGGGTGGGCCATCACCCATAAATTGTGATGCCAGTACGACCATCGCCCCGATCATGTATAAATACCAGCTGAACAGGTTTAACCTGGGAAATGAAACGTCTTTGGCCCCGATCATGATCGGCATGAAAAGGTTGCCAAATACGGCAGCAACACCTGGTATTACAAAAAGAAAGATCATGGTAAGTCCATGAACGGTAAACAGACCGTTGTATGTCTGTGCACCCATGATTTGTTCACCCGGCGATATAAGTTCAAGCTTCATCAGAAGACCCATGACAACGCCGGAAAGGAAGAAAGTCATCATGGCATAAAAATACATCAGCCCGATGCGTTTGTGGTCAGTTGAAGTCAACCACCCCATCAGCCCTGTGTACTTACCTCTGTATTCCAGAAAGTTGGGTTCGTGTTTGTGTTCTGTGTTTTCCACCATTTTTATATTTATTCTTTGTTTACAATTACTTTTTTTCGTGGCTTGAATAAAAGTACCAATAGCACGATTAACCCAGCCAGTAAAATGAGTGTTCCTGCCATTTTCGTAATATTCAGCACATATTGCTGGCCCGCTGGATCATATGAATAACAAAACTGAAGTATCCTGAAAATAGTCGGGCCACTCTTTCCCTGCGATGCTTCTATAACTGCCATTTTAAACTCGAATGGCAGAAAGTAGGTTCCCTGAAGATATCGGGTTATTTTGCCATCGGGACTCAACATGATAATGGTTGCCGAATGCAAAAAATCGTTTCCAGCCCTTTTAAATTTAAAGCCGGTAGCAGTCGTTACTTTCATAATGTTCGTGCTGTCACCGGTATAGAATTTCCAACCTTCCTGATCAACATCTTTTGTAATCAGTTTCAGATAATTGGTTCTTTTTTTAACAGCCAGATCTGTGCCTTCACGTTGATCGAAACTGATGGTAATAACCTGGAAATCTTTACCCAGTACCAGGTCAGTTTTGCTGATCATTTCTGAAACGCTCGTCATCAGAGGGCTGCAGATACCAGGACACCGGTAATATACAAACATGAGAACCGTTGGCTTATCGATAAGTTGCTTAAGATTGTATGTTTTGTTATCAGTACCGGTAAAGACGAGGTCGTCGGGCAGGTATTCATCAAGGTGTTCCGCAATACCGATTTCGGGTTGAGGTGACTTAATGTTACTGGTTGCAGGAATCTGCCCTTTAAGGCTTATCCCGAAAACCATAATCAACCCAATAATCAGATGTTTAATTATCATTTTATTTTTGTTAGCAGAGGAATCAAATTTGCAAAATCGGCAGAATCAACTTTAGATAATAGAAATTTGAACATTAAACCAAAGAGGTTGCCGTTTGTTAGAGGCATCCTCATTTTTATTTTAACCCACTTTAATTAGTTCCGGGAATCCACACCGGATTTTTTGTAACAATGGTTGCCCGGCTTATTCCTTCGACCTCACCGGGTGCTGCAGGCAGGTTTAATCTGTTACTATTGTTTTTTTTTCGGTAAAATAGCGCTTTGAATAAAATGAAAGTTTCATAATTATTCGGCATTTTACTTTTTACTTTTTACTTGGTATTAATGCAGGTGATGATGAAGGCTTTCTTCTAGGTATGGATGATTTTTTGGAATCAGGTCGGCACTTGCAAGTGCTTTTCCGAAGATCAAAACAAACAATCCGGCAAAACCTGCGAAGAATCCAATTTCAATCAGCCCGAAAACCGGCGCATGTAAAATTGTCGGGAAAATCTGTTCGTAAAGGTCAATGTATTGTCCGATAATTAGTACAATTGCCAGCGCCTTGACAATATGGATGTTTTTGTTCGTAACCTGTGAAAGCATGAGGGTGAAAGGTAAAAACCAGTTAATAAAGAAGTTAACATAAAAGATTACCTTGAACCCACTGTGCCAGCGTTCGTAAAAGTAGGCAGTTTCTTCAGGGATGTTTGCATACCATATCAGCATGAACTGTGAAAAGGTAAAATAGCCCCAAACGATACTAAGCATGAAAATATATCGTGAAAAATCGAGCAGATGACTTTTATTCAATGCCGGAAAAAAGCCCTTCTGGTGCAGAATAATAATAAAAAGTACCATCACGGCTGTTCCGTGATAAAAAGCTGCTACAAAGTTCCTGAGTGAAAATATGGTACTGAACCAGTGCACATCGATCGACATAATCCAATCGAAAGTTGCAAACGAGAAAGTTATGGCAAGCAGGAAAATATGGATTTTCGACAGCAGCTCACTTTTTTCAAAATAGAGCATTCCACCATATTTGTCTTCATCTAGTGAAGCTTTTCTGATCAGGCGTGTCATAATTGTCCAGGCCATAAAAAACAGAATAAGCCTTATAAAGAAGAAAGGGATATTCAGGTAAGGCGCTTTATGCTGGATTAATGCATCACCAGCAATAGCTTCCTCATGGGTCCAATGGTAAAGTGAGTGCATTCCAAAGTAGAGTAATAGCATGATAATCCCTGCGTATGGAATATAGGCCATCATGGCTTCAGGAACCCTTTTAAACATGGAAGACCAGCCCGACTGGGAAATGTGTTGTAAAGCCATGAAAAAGCTGGCCCCAATTGACAATGACAGGAAATAATAGTTGTTTAGCAGCAAATTAGCCCATGCCCTTTCCGGATGGGTAATGAAACCGTAAGCCATAACGGCTGCCCCGACTACAATCAGGGCTATAGCTGCATATTGAAAGCGTTTTGAAAGGGTAACTCTTGTGTCCATTGCGCTCCTTTAGTTTACGGTGTTTTTTTGCAATTCATTTTTTACAAATAAGGCAATCTTCCAGCGATCATCAGGGCGGATCATATGAGCGTGTGCTCCCATAGTATTGAATCCGACACTGATAACATGATAGATATCGGCATCAGGCATGGCAAGCATTTTTTCTGAAATAAGGGATGCCGGTTTTATCGCGAATCGTCCACTCGTGAATAGGTAACCATCTCCATTGCCGAGTTCGCCATGACAGCCTAAACAGAAAATATTGAATTGCTCTTTCCCTCTTTTGATGTTTTCGGGGGTTGCTTCAATCGGGTTGATCAGTTCAGCAGCAGCCTGCAGACGTCCTTCCGGTGTGTTGGGATAGGCGTAGGGTATAATTTCGCGGGAAATGGTATTTTCTGCCGGAAGCCGCATCGCCTGACTATCGGCCATGGCCGGATTTACAGCATATGTTTCGTAGGCCAGTGAATGCACCATATCGGGAAAATACTCGTACCCTTTATCGTTTCGTGTACGGTCGCACGAGGTTCCCAGGAGCAGAATTCCAAACAATGCTGCAAGGGCTGTGATTAATTTCTTGCGTATCATGTGCCGCTTAATTTTTTAGATTTAACTCTTTTTCGTAAACTTCAAGCGCCCCTTGTTCATGCAGGATTGCATTGAGTTTATCTGTACCGGACTGGACGGTTGGTTTGTCAAATACAATGACAAATTTATCGTCAGTTGACCTTTTATCTGGCAGATCATATACCTTCCCCGGGAAAATAGCCGATCTTGCTGAAAAGGTAAACAGGCTGGCCAGGGTCACCGTAAGGATAGTGAGAATAATCGTTACCACAATGAATGAAGGGAACGCATTGGTCGGTTTACCGCCATAATTAATGGGCCAGTCTATAACAGAAGTATAATACAAAAATGCCAGTACACCAGCCGATCCGAAAAATCCGAAAAGGAATGCTGCAAAAGTGAACCTGGTTTTCTTGCCCATGGCTTCTATCACCTCATGTATAGGATAAGGGGTGTAAATCTCGTTGATTTCAATGCCCTCTTTTTTTACCTGATTAACCGCAGCCATCAGAGTATTCTCTTCATCAAATACACCTATAATCCGGGTTTTATTCATGGCTATAATGTTTTTTATCGTTAGGATTTGGTGTGGTTACCTTAAGTACGCTTTTTACTTCACTAATGGCTATCATTGGGATATACTTGAAGAACAACAGTACGCCAATCGTAAATAAACCAAGTGTACCTACATAAATACCGATTTCTACCCAGGTCGGACTGTAAGTCGTCCAGCTTGAAGGAAGATAGTCTTTTGACAGGGATACAGATTACCATTGACCAGAATTGGAAAGAATAATCACCAGTTATCCGGTTTTTGAAGAAGGTAAACATCTCATATTCGCTGCCCGAATACCAGGCGATAAAAATTTCAGTGGCATAAGCAGTTCCCATAATAAGGGAAACGAAAACCAGGATTTTGGCAACGGCGTTCAGGTGCGAATTGGTCACATAGTCCTGAAATTTGTACATTTTCCGTATAATGATCATCAGAGTCATTACCATTGCAAACCCTGAAAAGATGGCTCCAACAACAAAATAAGGCGGAAATACGGTGGTATGCCAGCCGGGGATTACCGAAACTGCGAAGTCAGTCGAAACTATCGAGTGAACCGAAACAACCAATACTGCAGCAATTCCTCCGAGCACATAGCTGAGGGCTTCGTAACGCAGCCACTCGCGCGATGAACCTGTCCATCCGAATGCAAAGAATCCGTAAACAGCTTTCTTGATTTTAGAGGTTGCTTTATCGCGGATGGTTGCGAAATCGGGAACCATACCAAAATACCAGAATGAGGCGGAAATCAGCAGATATGCGCTGATGGCGATAAAGTCCCAGAAAAGAGGAGAGTTAAAGTTCACCCACAATGGTCCTCGGGTATTCGGGTAGGGGAAGATAAAGAAAGCCAGCCACACCCTGCCCATGTGAATGGCCGGGAAAATGGCAGCGCACATTACCGCCACTACGGTCATTGCTTCTGCTGCACGGTTGATTGAAGTTCTCCATTTCTGCCTGAGGATTAGCAGGAATATCGAAAAAGCCGTTCCGGCATGTCCGATCCCGATCCACCAAACGAAATTGATAATTTCCCATCCCCAGCCTACAGAGTTATTCACTCCCCAGGTGCCCAAACCTACTGCCACTGTTTGGTAAAGTGCCAACACACCAAATATGGTCATCAAAAGTGCTATAAAAAAAGCAACTTTCCACCACCCGGGAATTGGCTGGTTAATCGGGGCTATAATGTCGTCACTGATCTGGCGGTAATTTTTATCGCCCAGAATCAGCGGCCCTCTTACATCGGTTTTATACATAAAGTCTGCCTTTTATGTGTTATTTTCGTCTTTAATATCTGTTTAAGCTTTATTTTCCTCTTTGTTACGGACCAGAGTAAGGTATCCGACGGAGGGCAGGGTATGCAGCTCTTCCAGCAGGTGATAGTTGCGCGGGTCTTTGAATAGTCTGGAAACTTCACTTTGCGGATCATTGAGATCTCCAAAAACGATTGCCTTTGCCGGACAAGCCTGACCGCATGCAGGGATGATTTCGCCATCCCCGAGTGGACGGTTCTCCGTTTTAGCCAGTAATTTCTTTTCCTGGATCCGTTGTACGCAGAATGAACACTTCTCGACAACCCCTCTTTCGCGGACGGTTACATCCGGATTAAGTACCATCCGGCTGAGGTCGGAGTTCATGTTATAATCAAACTTATCGTTGGTAGCGTACCTGAACCAGTTGAAACGTCGAACTTTATAGGGACAGTTGTTGATACAGTATTTGGTACCAATGCAACGGTTGTACGACATCTGGTTCAACCCCTCACTGCTGTGGTTGGTTGCTGAAACAGGGCAAACATTCTCGCATGGAGCGTTATCACAATGCTGGCACATCAGCGGCTGAAATACCACTTCAGGATTATTATTGTCGCCTGCATAATAACGGTCGATGCGTATCCAGTGCATAGCCCTTGTTTTCATTACCTCATCCTTGCCAACCACCGGTATGTTATTTTCAGCCTGACAGGCAATTACACAAGCGCTGCACCCGATGCAGGTGTTCAGGTCGATGGCCATTGCCCAGTGATGGCCTTTGTATTCGGTTTCTTTGTAAAGGGTTACATGTTTTTTCTCAAATTCAGCATGCAGTTCATTTCCCGAATCGGGGCTTTCAAGGTAGCTACCCAATACGGTTTCACGGACAATCGGACGACCTTCCATGCTACCATGCATCTGTGAACTGGCCAGTTTGTATTCCCCACCGCCTTTTTCAACTTTCGCTGCCGAATTTACAAATCCGCGTGTACCTCCCTCAAAGAAGGTGAGCGGGTAAACATTCAGTCCGATTCCAGTGGCTACCTTGCCGAAATTCGTATGCCCGTAACCCAGTGCAACAGAAATGGTTCCGGTTGCCTGTCCCGGCTGAATAAATACAGGTAGTTCAATACCATTCACATTCAATGTATTTCCTGCCTCAACGCCTAATTCTGCTGCTGATTCCGGAGACAGGGATGCATAATTGTCCCAGCATACTTTTGAAATCGGGTCGGGAAGTTCCATCAGCCATGGATTGTTGGTATGCATCCCATTTCCCATTGGAATGTTCTGATAAAGAATTACTTCAATACTTTCACTCTTTTTAACTGCGGCAAGTGCTTCAGTGGCAGGAATCAGTGCCTGGGTATTGAATGCTACGGAAGAAATAGCGGCTGCTGTTTCGTAAACGCCTGCCTGCAGGGTTGTCTTCCATGTCTGTTCGTTAGATTTCAGGATATCACTAATCCAGAAGCTTTTCAGATAGGTATAATAGTCACCATCCCTGCCCATCCATTTCAAAAGTGAATCCTGAGGTTGCCTTGTATTGAATATAGGCCTGATAGTTGGCTGCGACAGGCTGTAGAAGCCCCGTCTGGGTTCAGCATCGTCCCATGATTCAAGAAAATGATGGCCCGGCAGTACAAATTTCACATATTCCTGAGTTTCATCAACCACCGGGCTGAAAGAGGCTGTAAGTTTCACTTTCTTAATCCCGGAAATAAATGCTTTGGGGTTGTAATAATCAAAGGCGGGATTAACATTCCATAAAATAAGTCCGCCAATAGTACCTGCATTCATCTGGCTGACAAGCTCTTCCATTTCACTGTCCATGGCTTGTTTCGTAAGCAGAGGTGCTGTAAAATCGATGGTGGAGCCATTGTTTTCGAGCAGATTGTTGATGGCATTCACTAAAATCTGGATGTTGGGGTTATTGCTGCCCGAAACTACCAGCGATTTACCTTTAACTGCCCATAGTTTTCCGGCAAGTTCTGAAATGGCTTCAACAGGGATGCCTGAAGCAACGGATGTCTGCCCGGATTTAACAGATAGTTCACTGAAGAGCTGCAGTAAAAGTCCGGCTTCTTCCGAAGGCTTAATGGCAACCCGTTTATCTGCTTTACTACCGGTGATACTTAAGCCGGATTCAAACTGAATATGATATGACAATTTTTTTTCATCATTGGTCAGCGTCCTTGTTTTGATGTAACGTGAAGTATATTCGGCCGGCGACAGCCAGGTGCCAAGAAAATCTGCTCCAAAAGAAGCTATAACTTCTGCTTTGTCGAAGAGATAATCAGGAATTACGGCCTGTCCGTAACAATCGCGGTTTGCCATAAGGATGCCCGAAGCAGAAACCGGATCATAGGTAAGTTGTTTAACGCCCGGGAATGTTATTTTGAATTCCTCAATCAGTTTTTTGGTCGCGGGACTAATAATGTTTGAAGTCAATAAAACAATGGTTCCCGCTGCAGCAGTGATTTCGCGGATTGAGGCAGTGATTTCACCGTCAACGCCTGACCAGCTGGCTGGATTGCCTTCTTTCAGAGGAGTTGTATGACGGGCTGATCCATCGTAAAGGCTTAAAACAGAGGCCTGAACCCTGGCGGTAGTGCCACCCCGGGTGACCGAAGAAAGGGTATTGCCTTCAATCTTGATGGGTCGGCCATCGCGGACTTTAACCAGGATACTGTTGTATTCGGAACCATCGAAATAGGTTGAGGCATAGTGGCTGGCCATTCCGGGTGTGACTTCTTCAGGCTTATTCAGATAGGGAATTGCCTTCTTAACCGGGTTCTCACAACTGCTGGCGATTGCGGCTGTAGCAAAGCTAAAACCACAGAATTTCAGGAAGTTACGCCTGGACGATGGCTTCTGGGCTATTTCTTCATCGATGATATCGAGCAGGTTCTTTCCTTCCGGAATCAAATCTTCTTCGTTGGATATTATGGCCTGGTTAGTTAACTCTTCCGGGCTTCTCCAGTATTTTTTTTCCATTTAAAAATGCTTTTATTTGGATGCTGATTTCTTTAATTCATCGTTTTTGTTGCGCTTGATACTTTCACTCTCACGCTTCACTTTTCACTTTCTTAACTCTTCACTTTTTGGTCCCTGAGCGAAGCCGAAGGGCACTCTTCACAAAACTAGTAGTGGCATTTCATACAATCCAGCCCACCAATTTTTTCAACGGTCACCGAATCAATCTTTCCTGACTTTAACTCTTCGTGAAGTTTGAGGTAGGTTGAGTAGTATTGATTATCCTTGAAGTTTACTTTAGTAGAACGGTGACAATTAATACACCAACCCATCGAAAGATCTTCGACCTGTTTCATGATATTCATTTCAGCAACTGCACCATGGCAGGTTTCACAGGCAATTTTGCCTGCATTTGCATGCTGGGCATGGCTGAAGAAAACATGTTCTGGGAGGTTGTGGATGCGTATCCATTCAACGGGTTTGCCCGATTTTGCAGCACGATGTATCTTGTTGATTTCGAACTTTCCGGAATTACGGCCGCTCAATACCACCTTATGGCAATTGAGGCATACATTGTTTGAAGGCATGCCTGCCGATTTACTGAAATCAGCAAATGAATGGCAGTAACGGCAATCGGTTTTATTGTCGCCTGCATGAACTTTATGCGAAAACTTGATCGGCTGGTCGGGAGCATACCCTTGAGTGCGGCTTAGTGATTGAGCTTCGACAACCGCAAGGTTAAAATGTACCCCTAAGCCGGCCAGGATAACCACCAGGTGAACAACCTTGTATTTTATTAACTTTGTGAATATCAGATCAACCAGTGCAAGTGTCATTAAAACTGCGAAAAGAATAAACAGCATCAGTTTGTTTGGAAATGTTTTATGCGGTTTTTCACCTGTCTGGTTAAACTCTGAAAGAAAAGCTGCAATATAGAAAACCTCCTGATCTGTTAGTTTGTACTCCCCATGGGTTTTGCGCATTACATCTGAGGTAGGTTCTCCCATTGATTTATACATATTCATGCCATCCTTCTCCATAAATGCCATTGCCAGTTCCCTGGCTGAAGGGTTCCAGTTGAGGGTATCGTTGGTTATGGTATTGTGACATGAAACGCATGCAGTTGTTCCACCTTTTTCAAACGGAATAAGTCCAAAGAAAAGCCTTTCACCCCTGAGAATTTCGGTATGTGAAAACCCGTCCTTTTTATTTACATCAACAGTAAATACTTTCTCTTTTTCAGGTTCCCATTTATCAATGTAGTCAATAATGCTGTTTATTTCATTGTCAGATAGTTGTGTAAAAGTAAGCATTGGAATTTTGTTGTTCTCTTCATAAACTTTTACAGCGATCGGGTCACCTGCATCGATCAACTCTTTCGAGTTTTTGATAAATTTAAGTAGCCAGTCTTTCTCACGCCGTTGGGTAACCCCCATTAATTCAGGGCCAACCAATTTACCTCCGCCTATTTTGTGGCACACCGTGCAGTTTTTTTCGAACAATTGCTTGCCCTCATTCTGAGCATTGGTGCTGCCGGTATCTGCGATAAAGAAAACGATGGTCAACAGCGCGGCCAGTAATACACCAGCCGGCCTGAAGCCGGAATTGCTTGCAGTTGGGTTCATATTCTGTAGCTGTAAATATTTCTTATTCATTTCTTAATATTCGTCCTGAAATAAAACAGGCAGTCACCTTAAGGTAATTGCCTGTATGATTATACTGCCGTTGCAGGCTGCACGCGAAAGCGATTTACTCTCATTACAAAAATCAGCGTAATGTTATGATCCATAGGTTTTGTCTAATCTTCTTCCGGGTGGCCTTGTATGTAAATTGCAAAATGTGTTTTCAGCCAGCTGGTTTTGTTAAAGATTCACTTGTATTTCAGTAAACAAATGAACGAAAAACCGCCGTTAAAAACCAATATCTCTAGGGCGAATTTACGCAAACAAACTTAATTTCAATCAAAATGTTGATAATATATGCTGATAATTTATAGTTTGGAATCAGTCTAAACAAGCATTGAAATACTGATTAGTTGTAATAATTTGGTTTTCACATATGTTAAATCTTACTTACTTGTTTCCGGTTGAGCCCGACTCTTTAAAATATTTCATAAAGTAAGCCCCGATATTTAGAGGTGGTTTTTGAAGAAAGACAGATCAAAGAATAGCCAACACTTTTCTTTTTCTGTTAAACAAAAGACCCGGCATTCAGTGATGACCGGGTCAGGAAATTTGAAATGCTGAAGTATTCAGGCTATTTAAACAACCAGCCGATTTTCAGGCCTCCGGATACTGCTATCGGGAAACTGTTATCGGCGATGGTATATCCATAATGGTAAGTTACCGATCCTTCAGAGGTTGAGAATCCATAGCCGACACCAGAATAGATATCAACAGAAAATGCGTTGTCGAAAACCCATTGCTTGCCAAACACTATTTGAATGGTACCTGAGAAAACATCTTCGCGATGACTGCTGTAATTGTTGTAATCGTCATAATAATAGTCGTGTGAGAAAAATCCGAAAGCAACCTCAGGCTTGATATAACCGCCTTTCAAAATATGTGCATAACGCATTCCTCTCAGATAGAATTCAGGATCTTTAATAAACTTATAACCAAACTTAACAAATGCGCCACCGGCATTTTCATCGCTTGGGTCTGCACCAAGCCCGATAATGCCCAGGTTGGCTTCAATACTCCGGCCGGGACGAAGGCTACGCTCATAGGCAAAGGTAGTATTGCCTGTCAGAGGGGAAAGGAAATCTATTTTAAGGATATTCTTTTTATTTTCAGAATAGGTTTCAGGGTTTGTCATTTTCTGTTGAAATTCCATTTCCTTCCCATTCTCAAAAATGATTTTGATGATATCGTCTTTATCTATAGAGAGTATAACATCCTGTGAGTACTCAGGAAGGAGATATTTTACTTCATCCAGCCCGATTTCCTTGATTTTACATTTGATCAGTTCATTGTTTTTTTTCATGATGATGTCCTGGGAAAATACAGCACTACTAAGCAATAGCATTGAGAAAACAACGAACAGGAAAATACGTTTCATAATTGAAAAATTTTAGAATTAGGATAGCAATAATGTGGCAAGACGAGCATAAAGCAATTTGGTTGCATGGGAAAAGTTTGAAAAGGTCCAATATCTGTGCCATTTATGCAAATAAAATCGACAAATATTAAAAATTGTTTAGGACAGTTTTCTGCAATAATTTGTTACTTTTGCACTCCCTTATCAGACCAGGAGAGATGCCAGAGCGGTCGAACGGGGCGGTCTCGAAAACCGTTGTACTCTTACGGGTACCAAGGGTTCGAATCCCTTTCTCTCCGCCAGACAATCAAGGTGCCCCGCGAATGCGGGGCATTTTTAATATATAGCAGGATGAGCCAGACTCGTCTGAGTTCATCCTGCTATATATTAAAAACATCAGCCGCAGGCTGATGCCTTGATTGTCTGAAGCCCCCCTCTCCGGGGATCACCGAAGGTAATCCCTCCTAAAGTACAAAGAAAAGAGGAAGAGCCGATAGGCCAAAGTTCAGTTCTGTTAGTCAGACTTGTTTGAGCATCCGGCCACATAAATGAAAAACATCAGCTGCAGGCTTATGCCCTGGTTGTCTGAAGCCCCCTCCCCGGGGATCATCGCATGTAATCCCTTATATAGTGAAAAGTGAAAAGTGAAAAGTGAAAAGTAGCGACCTGTTGCTGCTATAGTTATCTGAAGCACACACGGGGGAATAGCTATGGAGAAGTAACCAGCTGTGGCAGGCGGCATCAGGATTGATTATGATAATAATTTATCAACCAGGTAGTTGGTCGTTAATTGTTTAATCCTAAATGAATCGAATCATATTTAATAATTAAATTTCATTTTGAAAAATCATTATATTGTATATTAGCACAAAATAATTTCACTACAATGAAGACAAGGTATTTGCTGTTTCTGATGCTGATTTTTTGTTCACTTGCATTTCAGGGGAAGTCCCAGGATTGGATAAGAATTTTTGGTCAGCAAAATTATTCTTCATTTCCATTTAGTGTTTTTGAGATTTATGATAATGGATTCCTGATTAATTACAGGTACCAGCAGAGCTATAATTTACACACGCTGGCTTGTTTGGTTAAAACGGATGTTAATGGCAATGTTTTGTGGAAGAAAACTTTAGGCAATAGCTTTTCCAATAATGTTGTTGTTACTTCTGCAATTGAAACGCCGGATGGCGGTTTGATGCTCTGTGGCGAAGGAGGAAATATTAATAAGGGTTTTAGTGCATCTTTTATAATGAAACTGAATCCCTGTATGGAAAAGGAGTGGTGCAGACTGGATACTACTTCCGGACTTACTTTTTACGTGACCTTTATTATCTGCCTGCTGAAGATAATTTTGTTCTGCTTAGGGAAATCTATGATACAATTGACTTTTTTCATGAATTCCGGATAGAAAAATTAGATGCCGGCGGGAGAAAAATCTGGAGTAATATTTATGGTGTGAATCCTGATTATAAAGCACCGTCTCTTTCATTACAATATGCTGAATCTGATAACGCACTTATTCTTTGGGGGATTGTCAATATGGATGTACCTCCGGACAGCATGGATATCATGCAGGCCTATGTTTCAAAATAGCTTTGGACGGTACAATAAGGTGGGAATTTTATTCTGTTCCTGATTCGCCTTACAATGATTTCAGCGGCTTAAGGGATCAACCTGTTGTAACTGATAATGGCTCCGTCATTACACCAATATTTTCACCTGCAGGCTTATTGAAGTTGGATTCCGGCGGTCATTTCCAATCGGTTTATCCTGTTCATATCCCCGATACAATGATTGCTGGTGCCGTGAATTCAATGGAATTGTTTCAGAAGAACAGGCTTTTAATCGGGCTACAGAATTTTCAAACGGGCTATGACGGACTTGGGAACGGTGTTTTGCAGATGACTGACACTACAGGAAATGTAATACGTGCAGCATTGCTGCCGGTTAGCTTTCCTGCAATAATTTATGATATCCATGAAACCTCCGATAATAAAATCGTTATCCTTGCTTCACACAGTTTAAATGGAAAGGATTTTATGTTGATCAAATACAACGAAAACCTTGAATATGACAGCTTGTATTTAAATCCCGGGCGTTACGACTGGAGATGCGAAGAGGCTGTTATTTCGAATACCATTGAAATTGACTGTACTGATTATGGAGTAGAGGAAATTGTGGAAAATGGAGTGGTTCAATTGCAAATATTGCCGAACCCTGCCTGTGATATCGCGTTGATCCGGCTTCCGGAGGCAATATCCACAAATGAAAATCAGGGAGCTTTTATCATTAATTCTATAAAGCAGGATTACATAAGGAATCTGAAAATAGAAATTTATGACCTGAATGGTAAGTTGATACTTCAATCACAATGGCCTGATAATACTGAAGATCAAATCTTTAATATAAGTTCGTGGAATGAAGGATTGTATTTGATAAGAATAACAAACCCGAATGAAATGATAGCAACCGGAAAACTGGTTATTAAATAAATTCGTTGCAGCGTGTTTGTAAATAATGTTTAACACAGACAAATGAAAAAGGCATGCTTTACAACAGATCGAAGTGAACAGGTTTACTATGAATCAGCACAATTCATTAAACCCATTATACGGCGGACAACACTGTAACTCTGAAACTCTGAAACCCAGAAACTCTGTGGCTTCGATTTATTTTGCGAATCGTCATTAAGTCATTATAATTGATTATTTCGCAAAACACTCAGCCATCTATAATATGTATTTCTGTAACTCTGTAACCCTGAAATCCTGTAACCCTGAAATCCTGTAACCCTGAAATTCTGTAACCCTGAAATTCTGTAAGTATCTCTCACCTCGCAAAAACCCAATGATCCCCCTTTGAGCGTTGCTCCAGGTATTCATAGCCCTCATAATTGAATAATTTGAGATGCTCCGGTTCAGTTATTTTATGATCTATGATAAACCGGGTCATGAGTCCGCGGGCTCGTTTGCCATTGTAACTGATGAATTTATATGTTCCATCCCTGAATTCATTAAAAACAGGGGTTATCACCCTGGCTTTCGTTGCTTTAAAGTCAACGGATTTGGCATACTCTTCTGAAGCAAGGTTTACCAGCGTTTTACTGTTAGAATCTTTGGTAGCCTTTTTTATTGAACGGGTAATTTTGTCGCCCCAGAACTGGTAAAGATTTTTAAAGTCTTTTCCTTCGAGGGCAGTGCCCATTTCGAGCCGGTAGGCAAGCATAAGGTCGGTTGGTTTAAGCAGTCCGTAAAGTCCGGATAGGATCCGCAGGTGTTTATCGGCGAAATCAATTTGTTCTGAATCAAGTTCCCAAGCTTTTAAGCCCTCGTAAACGTCACCTTTAAAGGCTGACAGTACCGGACGCGCTTTGCCGGTGGGGTAGGGGTAATGCCATTCGCTGTAGCGCAGTGCATTCAATTCTGATAATTTTGGACTGATATCCATTAAAGAAGCCAGATCACGCGGCGATTTCCGTTTAAGGATGGCAACCAGCTTTTTAGAATAATTGATAAATTCAGGATCTGAACCGGGTGAAATGCTTACCGGGCTTTCAAAATCGAGTGTTTTACTGGGGGAAATCAAAATCAGCATGCGAAACTAAAGTGTTCGATGGTTCAAAGTTCAAGGGTTCAAAGGTTCAAGAGTTCAGAGTTCGAGAGTTCAAATGTTCAAAAGTTCGAGGTTAAAGTTGGCAATAGGCAATAGGCAGTTGGCAAAAGAAATTCAAGAGTTCAGGGGTTCAAAGGTTCAAGAGTTCAAGAGTCAGGTTAAGTGTTGCAGGTCAAGAGTTCAGGTTCAAGAGTTCAAGGTTCAAAGTTCGAGAGTTCAAAGGTTCAAGAGTTCAAATGTTCAAAAGTTCGAGGTTAAAGTTGGCAAAAGGCAATAGGCAGTTGGCAAAAGAAATTCAAGAGTTCAAAGGTTCAAGAGTTCAAGGGTTCAAGGTTCAAGAGTTCGAGAGTTCAAAAGTTCGAGTGTTCGAGTGTTCGAGTGGGGAGTTGGCAATAAGTCCGTCTGACCGGCTAGCTATTGCTTTAGTTATATTCATTTGGTCAGCAGGGCAGGCAACAGGCAGCCGGCAAAAATCATTGCTACATTCTGCATTCGTCATTCGTCATTCATTCATTCATTCATTCATTCATTCATCTCACTCTCAGTATCCAAACATGGTGGAAGGGTATGGATTCCCGAACTGGCTGCCGTACGGGCTATAATAGTTATTACCTCCCTGCTGCATCCTTATTTCAGCTCCAATATGTACGTTTTCGCTGACTTTATATCCGATTCCGAAACTCATGCCTTGCGCCTCCATTTGAAGACTTTCGGAGTTTAACCTGGCATTGAATGCCGGATTTATGTTTTTATAAGCTGAACCACTCAGGGTTAACCTGTCGTTTAACTGATAGGAACCACTGGCATAAAGTGTAAAAGTGGTAAGATTTCCTGAGTAGGGGGTAAGGCGGCCATCCTGATTCCACTCTGCTGTGTTGTTGAAGGTGGTATTGTTGATCACTGCTCCTGCTGACAAGGTAAATTTCTTACCCAGGTTCTGACTGAACGAAGGAGCCAGGTAAGTTGAGAACAGGCTTCCGCCACCATATCCTGTTGAAAATGAAGCACCTGTCTGTAAGTTAAAATTTACAGGGGAATTGGATGCGAGTGGAGCTGACAAACCACTACCTCCACCCAGATAAGGACTGTATCCGTAATTAAAATACTGTGCCGAAACGCTGAAACCTGTAAATAGAGCAATGATTATAAGCAAATTCCGGAGAGTCATAGCTAATAATTTAGTTCGCATAAAAGTAATCAAAAAAAGTCAAGTACAGCAAATACTATTCCGGAAACGTGTTAATAAATGTGAATTCAGGAAAAATTGGTTGGTCAGCGGAATGGTGAATTAGCCGATTAGCCGATTAGCCAATTAGCGGATTAGCGGATTTCGGATTTCGGATTTTGGTTTGCGGATTGCGGATTTCGGATTTCGGATTTCGGAAGAATGGAAAGATGGAATATTGGCCCTTCGACTACGCACAGGGTGACAAATAGTGGAATGATGGGAATTTGTTGATTAGCAGATTAGCAGATTACCAACTGGAATAATGGAATAATGGAATAATGGAATAATGGAATGAAGTAATGGAATAGTGAATGATTGTAATCATGGAAAATTGGAAAATGGAAAAATGGGAGAACTTGAAAACGGCAATTCGATCAGGTAGGTATTTGAGGGTTGAGGATAATTTTTCAGGTCGAATACTGAAACCCAATTTTACTTTTTACCCCGCCTGCCGGCGGGCAGCCTGCCTGCCGCAGGCAGGGTTTAGACTTTGAGCTTGTAGTTCCGCGTAATTTCCATTGCTGAGCATTAACAACCAATTTTACTTTAGACTTTGAACTTTGAGCTTTGAGCTTTGAGTTTTGAGCTTGTCCCCTGGAAATTGGAAATTAGATATTGGAAATTACTCTTGCTAGAACCATTTTCTTGATTTCATATACAGGTACATGCCGATTGCAATAACCAACATAGCAAACAGTACAATCGGATATCCAAGAGGATAGCTGAGTTCCGGCATATACTTGAAGTTCATACCATACAGTCCGACGATAAAAGTCAGTGGAATAAATATAACCCCCACTACGGTCAGGGCTTTCATCACAGCATTGAGTTTATTGGAGATTGTGGAGGAATAGAGTTCCATGAGGTTGCTGATGGTATCGCGGAAACTTTCCAGATTCTGAATGATATTCTGCAGATGATCGTATATGTCGTTGATGTATTTAATTGTTTTGGGATCAATCAGTTTCGAATCGTCGTGCTGAAGTGATCTAACTTCATCCCGCAGCGGATACAAGTACTTTCTGAGCAGGATAAGTTGCTTTTTCAGATGCATCATCTGCCGGGGGGAAATACGGTCGGTATCCTCAATCAGTTCCAATTCGATGTTTTCGATATGATCTTCGATGTTGGCAAGGATGATAAAATAATTATCCACTATTTTATCAATCAGAACATAAGCCAGAAAATCGATGCTTTTTTCGCGGGCCTGGCTCAGTCCGTTTAAAAGGCGTTCCCGCACAGGTTCGAAAACATCCCCGTCATTTTCCTGAAATGACAGCAGGTATTTTTTTCCAATAATGAAACTGATTTGTTCAGAATTAATGGCGTTTATCACAGAATCCCATTTCAACATCTTGAGGCTGATGAAAAGCACATCCCCATAGTTTTCAATCTTAGGCATGGATTCCGTATTCAGCACATCTTCAAGCATTAACGGATGAAGAGCGTGGTGATCGCCAAGTTTACTGATGAGATCTGTATTGGACAATCCTATTACATTGATCCAGTTATTCCGTTCATAGTCAATTTTGCCGGTAATCTTTGAAATATTGTCAGATTCAGTTCTTTCGATTGTTTTAGTGTCATAACTGAAAAGATCGAAAGTCGTATCCTGATGTATATTGCCTGTATATACGAGTGATCCGGGAGGAAGCCCGGCTTTTTTTCGATAATTGCGGATATGCTCCGGTTTTTTTATGGCTGGCTTACTTTTCATCAGGTTGATTTTTATATACAATGGTCCTGTGTGGGTATGGAATTCCAATTCCGCCTCCGGTAAATTTCTTTTTCAGGATTTCGAAGATATCACATTTCATCACGAAACCTGCTCCTGAATTGGCCGCCCATGCATAAGCCCTTAAGTTAACCGATGATTCACCCAATGCAAGCACGCGTACGATTACCTTCGGAATGCCTTTTTCAATCTCATCCTGTGTACGATTATCCATACAATCAGGATGGTTTCCAACCACTTCCCGGAGAATGTCAATTGCTTTATCCAAATCGCTTTCGTAACTTATCCCAACCTCTATAAAGGTACAAACCTTTTCATCTTCAATTGTTGAATTAATGATGGTTTGCGAACTGATTACCGTGTTTGGAATAATAATACGGCGGTTTTCAAAGTTGTTGATGATGGTGTGCCTGAGCGTAATGTCTTCAACAGTCCCCTGGTGCATTTCACCTATTTTTATATTATCGCCAACGCGGAAAGGTTTGAATATGACTATAAAAATTCCGCTGATGATATTTGAAAAAGCCTCTTGTGAAGCAAAACCGAGGATTGCAGCAAAAATCCCGGCACCTGCGAACATTGTAATTCCAATGGTTCTGAGTTCGGGTATGGTGTAAAATATCAGGGTGATGGCCAGCATAAAAACCACGAAACTGACGGCATTCCGCAGAAATTTGTACCTGGTCGGGTCCACCTGGAGTATCCGGCTTGATCGTTCAAAATATACCTTCATAAGATGCTGAAGGATGCGGGCAGTAATTACAGCCAAAGCAGCAATTACGGCAGCTACAATCAGGTATTGTAGAATCTTGTGGTTTATTTCCGCGAAAGAAGAAAAGTCGAAAGAAAGGAATTGCATCACATTAATTTTATTGCAAAAATAAGGAATTAGAACAAGGAATAGGTTGTCATATGGTTTCGTGAATTATATAGAATTGCCTTAGCCGGATGAAAACAAATTCCGGATAGCCCGGGTTAAAGGTCAAGCATGTTAGACTTTCAGACATCAGGGTGTGACAAACCCAGCCTGCAATAGCCAGGTAGGAATTGCTGAAACCCTGAAACCCTGTGGCTTCGATACATTTTGCGAGTGTTCATTATGTATTTTATTATGATTATGTCGCAAAACACTCAGCCACCTGTAATTCTGTAATTTAGAACAGGGGGGTGGTTGACCCTACCTGACCTGTCGAATCTGAAACAATGTATCACTGAAATCCTGAAATTCTGAAACTCTGAAACTCTGAAACTCTGTAATCCAGGTCGTGCGGTAGTTTCGACTCCGCTCAACCTCCGGACCTGTCGAATCTGAAACACTGTAACACTGAAACCCTGAAATTCTTGAACTCTTGAATCCTTGAACCTTAGTACTTTTGAATCCGGCACCCCTGTATCCCTGTAATTCTGAAACTAAAAACCACTCAGTTTCATCGTCACGGTTGGTATCAGCAAAAGCCAGGCAACAAATGCAAGGAACAGCATAAACGGCAGGATAAATTTCACCCACTTACCATAAGGAACTTTTGCTATGCCCAAAACTCCGATCAAAACACCTGAAGTTGGTGCAATCATATCGGTTATTCCGGCTCCGAACTGAAACGCAGTGATTGTTGCCTGCCTCGACAGTCCGATGATATCTGAAAACTGCGCCATGATCGGAATTGTCAGTGCAGCTTTGGCTGAACCGGAGGTAATGATGAGGTTCAACAGGGATTGAAATCCATACATAATGGTGATGGCTGTTAACTGACCGGCACCTTTTAGTGAATTGGCCAGAGAGTGCAAAACAGTGTCGATGATCATACCATCGTTGAGGATGGCGATGATTCCACCTGCAAATCCAACTACGAGTGAAGCTGATACGATGTCTTTAACACCTTCCTGGAATAGTTTTGTAATTTCCGAATTCTTTTTACCTGCCGCGAATCCTGTAAAAATGCCCATCGCGAGGAATAGGGCGGCGATTTCCATGATGTACCAATCGTATCCCAACACTCCCACAACAAGATAGAAAATGGTAAATGCCAGAATGTTAAGAATATAGAAATGCAATGATTTACGAAGGGCAAAATAACTGGTTATCGCGTAAAAAGCCGTTAAAACCGGGATTATTGGTCCGTTTACAGTGTTGAGACCAACCTTCAAATTGGTGGTAGGAAAATAGTAAGAATATACCAGCATAATCATAAGCAGCACCCCACCAACAACCCATGCAGATTTCGGGGTATAGTATCTGATGGTTTCAACATCAGATTCACCTCTTTTTCTCCAGTAATCATCCTCTTCATACATGATTGATTTTTCCGGATTCTTTTTTACTCTTGCTGCATACCAGAGTACAAAAGCAATAGCCAGGAAAGTAAAGATAAGCCAGGCAACTATCCGGTATTCCAGTGTTTCTTCCGCCATGCCGAAGATGGCACCGAATGCGCTGAAGATGATCATTATGAAAGAAATAATGATGTTGTTCACTCCCAGCATTCTGACAAACTTCCACTTCTCAAATCGCTTTGTAAGGTTCAGAAAAGAAAGTATACCTATATCAATTGATTTGGTGTCGTTCATAATCCAGAAGGCCCCGCCAATCATCAGAATAAAAACAACAATATGTGACATATTGATGAAACCCGTGTAGAATGCTGAAAATATCTGCCAGGTTTGTGGCTGACTGTCTATGCTTTTGTAAGTGTCATTGACAATAACGGTTCTTTCAACGCCATTGACCGTTATTTTTTGCCGGTCGTATCTGCCGCCGGGAACAATCCAGGTTAAGACCGCAGCAATGATAATAATCGAAAATACGATAACAATGTTGTTAGGTACCTTAAATGATTTCAGCATAAGATTCAGGCTATGTTGGTTAATGGTTTGATAGGCGGCATAAAAATAAGAAGATAAACTGTTTCGGCATCCTGAATTTCATTTTTAGTTTTTGCAGTGGTTTGAACCCATAAAGTGGAGGAGTGGAATTAATGATATGCATTGAAGTTCAATTATATACAGACTTTTCCGAGTGTTCATATAAAACAGAAAAGGCCCGCTTCAGTGAAACAGGCCTTTTCTGGATAGCAAAATCAAATATTTACTTTTTCAATAAATCACGGATTTCTGACAGCAATTCCTGATCTTTTGTCGGGGCAGGCGGTGCTGCAGGAACTTCTTCTTCTTTCTTTTTCATTGAAACCATTGCCTTAATCGCCATGAAAATTGCAAAAGCAATAATCAGGAAGTCAACTACATTCTGAATGAACATTCCGTAATTGAGATTAACGGCCGGTGTAACTATTTCCGCTCCATTCATAACAGCTTCTTTAAGCGTGTATGACATGTCCTTGAAATCAATTCCGCCAAGGAGGAGGCCAAGTGGTGGCATCAGCACATCTGCAACAAATGATGAGATGATTTTTCCAAATGCTCCACCAATGATGATACCGACAGCCATATCAACCACGTTGCCGCGCATTGCAAAGGCTTTGAATTCGTCCAAAAGTTTCATAGTGTTTGTTTTAATGGTTAGAATAAAATGTTTATTGATTATTGTTTAACGGTCGCTTCCAAATGCTTCAATGAGTATGTAAGTCCTATACCGAAAGTCTGTTTAAACTGGGTTCGGGGCCCGGTTTTGCCATCTTTGTCCATGATGAGGATGTCGTGATCGTAGATCGTCTGAATTCCAACATAGGTTGAAATCAGCTTGTTTACTTTTAATACCAGCAGTGCTTCGAAGTTTACATCGATGTTCTGCGGCCTGTCGAGATAATTTGAGAAAAGATCAAGCTTGCTTTTTAACTGACATTGGTAAAAAGTTCTTTTTCAAAGGTAACTTTAAACGCTGCTCCGAATTCAGGTTTGATTGTTTCTCCACGATCGAGTCCATATGTCAGCGAAAGGGAGGTGTCGCTGACAAAAGTCAGCCTTCCTGTTAAAGGCAGTAAAGAAATGGAAAGGTACGGAAATGGTTTATAATCAAGACCAAGACCAAGCATCAGGTAACCGGGCGCCATAAATTTTGATATGATTACCGAGTCGTTCGGATAATTGTACCCGTTGGCAAACTGGGTTTTAAAGTTAAGGTTGGCACTCAGGAATAAATTTTTGCTGATGACGTTGTGTCCGTATTTTGAAACTAAATCAATTTTATCATCGCTTTTTCTGGCATTGTCATCACCTGTTTTAACCAGACCATAGGCAATGTCGAGTGTATTGTCCCATGTTGTTTTACCTTTTTTCAAATTTGCGAATACATTGAGCATTGAATTGCCGCCCAGGCTGTTTTCTCCACCGGCAGCCCAATTGGTAAGTGAAACCTGGTTAAAGGTCACAGCTGCCTTAAATCCGGTAGTCCAGAGTTTGGTTGTGTCGGGCGTGGTTTGAGCGTAGTTTGATGATGCAATTGTTGTAATTAAAATAAAAGATAGTACTGCTTTCTTCATAAAATGTAGTTTTAAGTGATTTTTATCCTCCGTAACTTGATTTAACATTCGGGTTAAAATTTCCATCCGGCCCCTGTTCGAGGCTGAAGCTTATCGAAATGCTCATCCGGGTTCTGACAGCCATACGATGTTGAGTTCCGGGCATCCATTTTATCATTCGTACAATTCTCAAAGCTTCTTCATTGCATCCGGCCCCAAGGGAATTAACAATGTATGTATTGGAAATTCTGCCGTGCGGTTCTACAATAAACCCTACAGTAACAACCCCACTGAGATTTTGTTTGATGGCTGCATCCGGGTATTTAAGGTTGGCAGCCACAAAACCGGCCAGATTTATCTTTTCATTGGTGAAAATCGGATGTGGGGCAGTTTCAAGGTTCCGGTACTGATAGATGGTAAGTGAAGTGTCCTGTGGTTCGTAAGGATAGAGTAGTAATGTATATCCCCGTTGTTTGCATAACCTGTTGTATTTCTTTATATTAAAGCTAACTTCGAACACACCGTTGTCTTTAACCGGAATTCCGTTTACAGTAGCTGGTTCCCATTCAAACATTCTGAAAATACGCAGGGTTTCCCGGTCACAATCAGGGGTTAATTTATCCCTGAAAATGATATATGCAATTTGTCCTTTTTCATCAACAGAGTAGTTTATTGCAACTTTTCCTTCTATACCGGTTTCATAGGCAGATGGTGGATAAATCAATTCCTGATCAATAAAATATTTTATTTGCTGGTTACCCCCAATTGCTGACGCCGGGATAAACTCCTGAGCATGAAGAACAAACGCGAGGAATGTGAAAATTACTGATGCCAGAGATCGGTTCACGTATTATCCAATTTCTTGTAAATATAAAGAAATATTCTTTTTTGACAAAAAACCGGGAAATATTTTGATTAGCACTTAACAGATTGTCGTTCTCCAAACCAGCAGGGCAATCAGGGTTTTTGAATTGGTTGTGCTTTTTTAAAATTCAGAAGGACTTACAATGGTAATTCCATAATCTCAGTATTGCTATGTAAATTAATCATTTCCGGAAGCTTATCAAATTCCGGTTTCGTGATTTTAAAGGCTATGTTTCCGTTGCTCACCAGGCTTATGCTGTTGCATATAGCTGTGAGTGACTCAGGTATATGAGAACTGATAATAATTGTTTTTTGTCTGGCAGCCAACAAAGGAACAATTTGCTGAACCAGCCTGAAAGCCTCGAAATCGAGTCCGTTAAACGGTTCGTCGAGGATCAGGATTTCCCTGTTTAACGAAATAATCCCCATCAGGCTTAGCCGTTTCTGCATTCCGGTGGAATAGTTATCAACGACTTCTTTCAAGGGTAGTTTAAAAATCCTGTTCCATGCAGCAAAGTCAAATCCGGGATTTTTCAGTCTGAAGATGTCAAGGTATTCCTGGCCGGTAATCATCGGGTAGAATTGTGGGTTTGTTTCCATAAAGCCACAGTTCTGCCGTTGCATCAATTTATCCTTTAGCAGGATGCTGCCTTCTGAAGGTTTAAGTCTGCCAGCCATCAGGTTGAACAAGGTGGTTTTTCCGGCTCCGTTAAGGCCAACCAGCCCGTGAATCTGCCCTGTTTCAAGTTGCCAGCTAAGGTGATTGATTACCGGTATTTTGCCATAACTAAAACTGAGGTTTTCTATTGTAATCATCCTACAACAAGATTAAGTTGATTCAGTGCTTTCCGGCTGAATACCAGCAACATAATAAATGGAATTGGCAACATAGCCGGTATAACAAAGGCAAAACTCAGTAAGATTAAAATAATTGAATGATATGGATTGTTGCTTCCGGGAGAATAACCGGCGTATTTCAGGGAAACTGCAAATGCCTGCACTAACAGACTGTTTATGTATACAAGAATAACCGGCCTGATTCCTTCCGGAAAAAGAAAAAACGAGGCTATTAATAAAGGCAATACCAGGATTGTAAATAAAGTACTCTGGAGATAAATCTTTCTGATTAAATATGAGGCCGTGCTTGTTTTCAATGCCTCTATAAAAACTAGCGGTTCATGGTGCTGTTGAAAAGTACTTACCATTATCCCAATAAAGAGTACAGAGACTGCAAACAGGTAATCAAAGTGAATGAATACTACAGGTACTGCATACGCAACGGCAATATATGGTAAGAAACGGCGCAATCCTACCCTCCATTCCCATGCATCTGCGGGTAAGAAGCTGAGTGCTGGCAAGGTGAACATCCGCAGTGGACCCAAAGGCTTAAGTATAAGCGAAATCAGAACAATTCCACTGCTGAGGATAAGGAAAGCCTTATAATCGGGCCAGAACGCGTAAAGAATGAGAAACGGGCTTAATAAAGTCAGATACAAGAGTAGAAAGAATCCGGCACTGTTTAATCCAAGGTTATTGAGCAAAACAAAATCTTTCCGGTTAAGGTGGGATTGCGCCAGAACAGAGATGACGAGGATTGCCTGCCAGTGGAGCATTCCGGGTCTTAATGCTGCCTTAAATCCATAAGTGACAATTATAGCAAGGAAAACTACCCTGAAAATACCCAGCTGATTTATTATTCTCAGGTAACGGTGCAGGTGAATGCGCGTGAAAAGGAGTGCAGCCTTTAGCATATATCAGTTTCATCAAACCGGTTTCAGGTTTTCGGATTTCACCCACCCCTTGCTGCCGTTTGATATCCTGATCTCATTCCAATCGCCGATACCATCCAGTATTTTTACTTTCAACCCTTCGTGTATAACAAAAAGGTCGATGCTGCTCTCATCAGGAGAACTTTTTACGGCAAGGGTAGGCGTAAAAACAATGGCAGAATTTTGTTGTTTAGACTCAGACCAGGTTTGCCAGGCGATAATACCGGAGAATACGCAAGCCAGCAATATGAATATTCCACCGGCAAATATAATTTTACGGTTGGTTACTGAGCGGGATAATAAAAATAAAGATGCCAGAATAAACAACAAGGAAAAGAGGGCAACCAGAACGAAAGACCATCCGTCCGGTGAAAACCACATCTTAATATATTTCCACCATCTGATGTAAAAAAGTTCAGGAAGCACATCTATTTTATCAACTATTTTGCTGTTGGCAACACTCAGATTGAAAAGGATATCTTCGTCGCCGGGATTATATTTGAGTGCCCTTTCATAATTCAGAATTGCCGACGGCAGGTCATTGGTTTTAAAATAGGCATTCCCAAGATTGTAGTAGAGTTCAGGTGAAGCCACCTGACCCTTCAGGATGTTCTCATAAATGGTAATTGCATTTTCATAAAATCCGGCCATATAGGCTTTATTCGCTTTATCGATCTCACCCTGCTGTTGTGCCATGCTGATGTTTATAAAAAGCAGGAATACTATCCCGGTTAATATGGTCAGCTTGATTTTTATTTTCATCGCTTCTGAAAGTGTTACCTTAGTTCCTGTTCGGTGCGGGTAATTACATCTAATGCCTGACTATACAGTTCATCCATTAACTGTGACTTGTTGCCCGGAGCAAACCTGGCAAACTCACAATTGTTGAGGGCGCTGATAAACTGTTTGATGAGTTCTTCATTCACATTTTTATTGCTCAGTGCATCGTTCACTGAATCCATTGAAAGAGCAGAACGGGGAATGTTAAACTTGTCGCTCATATAACCCCAGAGCGCATTGGATGTTTCTGCCCAGAAGGCTTCCTGCTTCCCTTGCTTTAAATATTTCTCAGCCAATTTGAGTCTCTTGCGGGCCACTCCGGTAGCTTTACGGTTGCGCATCAAAGCCTGATTGCCCCTTTTCTTTAATTCATTTTTCCAGATTATCAGGAAGAGAATAAACAATACAAGCGGAGCAATGAAGATTAGAATAAATAATGGTGAGCCAAAAAGAAAAGTATTTACCGGGCGAAGATTCAATTTGCCGGTTTTTATAAAACGGATGTCACTTCCAATGTACTTAAAGTCTTCTTTATTGGTTTCTCCTGCTGAAAAGGTGCCATCCGAACCATCGCCGCGGGCAACGGTAATTTTAAACTCTTTAGAATCCAATGTTTTATACACGCCCGCATTGATGTCGAAATAAGTAAACCTGGCAGGCTTAATGGTAAAATTTCCGGGATTCCGGGGAATGATCAGGTATTCAAAGGTGCGTGAACCCGAAACACCCGAAGCCGATGTACTGATGTTGTCGGTAACCCTTGGGTCGTATACTTCAAAATCAGTAGGAAAATTGAAATCGGGTTTTTCTATCAGTTTTATGTTGCCTTTGCCGGTAATTGTGAATTTCAGGCTCATGGCATCGTTTGCTTTTAACTCGGTCCGGTCGGTGGAAGAGGCCAGGCTGAAGTTGCCAACAGCTCCGCTGAAATCATTGGGTTTTCCCTGCGTGGGCAATGGTTTTACATCAATGCTGAGTTTGTTTGACAAGATTGTTTTCTTAACATTCTGTAACGTATTTCCAAAAAAATTATCATCGAAGAAATTATCAAAAAACGGGTCATTGGTTCTACCTCTGGAGGCCTTTCGTTTAATCTGAGCAATAACATCCATCTCCAACGGTTCGATGGTTAGTTTGCCGGATTTCTGGGCGAAGATGGCATCTTTTTTTATTTCGGCGACAACATACTCCTGACCGTCAATTGTTTCGCGGTATTGGTTGAGATTTTTGCTGTCCTTCAGCAGGTCCTGTGTCCAGAAACCGCTCATTCCCGGTGCTTTGGTAACGCTGTACTCAGAAACAGGCACCCGGGTGTAGATTTTATAGGTTACGATAACCTGTTCTCCCTGATAGGGGTTCGATTTACTTGCAGATGCTTTAACAAAGAGATCGCGGGGACCTATTTCTCCCGCCGGTTGCTGGTTGCCTTGTCCACCCTGATTTCCGGAAGCTGGTTGGGTGGCTGAACCTTTTACAACTTTAATGGTAACGGGGTTGGATTTATAGGATTTCCCATCAACATTTACAGAAGCCGGTCCTATGGTAAAGGTGCCTTCATTGCCTGCCTGCAGAACGTAGGTAAATGAGTATTCTACTGAGCGGGTTACCTGGTTATTGATAATCTGCATGCTGGTACTTGAAGATTGGCTGGGCCCTCCCAAAACAGAAAAGTCTTTGAGTACCGGGGCTGTAAACCCGGTTGCCTGGGCATTCACTGTATAAATAAGCCTGAACTGGTCTCCAACAGCCACCACTTCACTTGCTGAAGCCCTGAATTCAACTTTCTGGCTAAATCCTGCGAAAGCGGGCATAAGCAGTAACAAAAAGAGCCAAATTCTGATCGGTCTCATTTTCTTTTTACCGGTTAACGTGTCAGGAATGGTTTTCTTGTATTTCATTTTGCAAAGCTACCAGTCTTTTTCTACCTGAACCTGCACAGGGTTCACTTTTTGTTTTTTTACTTTGTCGATGGTTTTCTGTTCATCATTTTTCAGCGCCTGAAGCATGCGTTCAGCATCCTGTTTCGAAATCTGCTGTTTCTGCTGCTGCTGCTTGTCCTGTTGCTGATTTTTCTGATCCTGTGGCTGGTTTTGTTGTTGTTTGTCTTTATTATCCTTCTGATCGTCTTTATTCTGATCGTTTTTCTGTTGCTGCTGCTGCTGTTGCTGCATCTTCTTCATCGCATAACTCAGGTTATACCGGGTATCCTGATCATTGGGGTTCAGCCGGAGCGACTGTTTATATGCTTCAATTCCCTCTGCATATTTTTCTGCTTTCAGATATGAATTCCCAAGATTGTAATACGCAGCTGCTTTACCGGAAGCATCTTTGTAATTCATTTTTCCGGCCGAATTCATATAACTCCTGCCAGCTTCCTCCCAGTTGCTTTGTTTGTAAAGTGAGTTTCCAAGGTTATATTCACCTTTAAAGGACTTAGGTGCCGTCTCAAGCGCCTTTCGGTAGTCGATCTCTGCCTCCTTGAATTTTCCTTCCTTATACTGCTTATTTCCTTTCCGGATCTGGGAATTATCATTCTGGGCAGATAAAATACCTGCTGAACTATACAAGATGACTATTATGATTGCGATGTATTTCATTTCTTCAGATTCTTAACCGTATGAAACAAGGATATCCTTTCGGCCCATTTGCTCTTTCGCTCATTCAGCAGAAAATCAATGACCATGAGTAACAATGCCAGTCCCACAAAATACTGAAACCTGTCTTCGTAATCCGAAAAGTTCATGGCATCAAAAGTTGTTTTTTCCATTTTACTGATCTCATCATACACTTTGCGGACACCTGCCTGGGTGTTACTTGCTCTTACATAGATGCCATTCCCTGCTTCTGCTATTTTTGTAAGCATTGTTTCGTCGAGCCTGGTAATTACCGTTACACCTGACTGGTCCTTTTTAAAACCGGCAATTTCACCATCTTTATAAACAGGGATTGGCGCACCTTCAGCAAGTCCCATGCCGATGGTGTAAATCTTTATTCCGGCTTTTGCGGCTTCCGTAGCTTTTTCCACCGCTTCCTCATCGTGGTTTTCGCCATCGGTAATGATCACAATGGCCTTACCTGTTTTTTCATCCTTGAATGATGCCATTGCCATATCGATCGCCTGCCCGATTTCTGTTCCCTGAACCGGAATCAGGTCGGGTCTGACGGTACTCAGCATCATTTTGGCTGCAGCATAATCGGTTGTAATGGGCAATTGGGTATAAGCTTTGCCGGCAAAAACAATAATCCCGATGCGGTCATTTTCCAATTCGTCAATCAGTCTTGCAATGGATTGCCGGGAACGCTCTATACGGCTGGGTTGAATGTCCTGAGCCAGCATGCTGTTTGAAACATCCAGGGCAATTACAATATCAACGCCGCGGCGTTGGGCTTTTTCAATTTTCGACCCAACCTGCGGATTGGCGAGTGCGAGCAAAACGCCGGCTACTGTCAGCAGAAACAGACTGAATTTTATGTGTGACCGCATTGCTGAAATATCAGGCATCAGCTGGGCAATCACCTGATGATCTCCAAAAGTACCGGCCACTTTAAATTTCCAGCGGTTATAAAGCCAGTAAAGTACCAGAAGTAGTGGCAGCAGAAACAGCAGGTTTAAAAAAACTGGATGTTCGAATCTAAACATATTTCAGAATATTTTGGTTTGCTTTCAGGACTGTTATCATGGAAATTTTTTAAATAAAGTGATTCCCAGGATAAAATCCAGAAGCAATAAAATAACGGCTGTTAAAGCAAATGGTATGAATTCTTCTTTTTTTCTGCGAAACTCTGTAACATCAACCTTCGATTTTTCAAGTTTGTCGATTTCGTTGTAAATTTCCTCAAGCTTTTGTTTGTTGGTTGCTCTGAAATATTGACCATTGGTCATTTCAGCTATTTTTTTCATCAGGGGCTCATCAATTCTGACCTCCATTTGCTGGTATTGTATCCCAAACGGAGTTGGCATAGGGTAGGGAGCTGTGCCGATTGTTCCTACTCCAATTGTATATACCCTTACACCAAATACTTTGGCAATTTCAGCGGCGGAAGTGGGATCAATAAAGCCCCGGTTGTTTTCTCCATCGGTGAGCAAAATAATGACCTTGCTGATGGCCTGGCTTTCCTTCAGCCGGTTCACAGCGGTAGCCAATCCATCGCCAATGGCGGTGCCATCTTCAATCATACCGCTTTTTATTTCATCGAAAAGATTGATCAGAATCGGATGATCACTGGTGAGAGGGCATTGCGTAAAGCTCTCACCGCTAAAAACTACCAACCCGATCCTATCACTGGGGCGGTCTTTAATAAAATCAATGGCAACCTCTTTTGCTGCTTCGAGGCGGTTTGGATGAAAGTCTTCGGCCAGCATACTCCCAGAGATATCCATGGCGAGAACTATATCTATTCCCTCAACACTTACACTTTGCCTGCTTGAGGTTGATTGTGGTCTTGCAAGTGCTACGATAAGCAGTGAAAATGCCAAAATTTTGAAAACAAACTGAAAATGATGGAAATACAATTTCAGGGTACGGGGTTTCCCCATAAAAGCGGTATAGTCAGAAATCTGCAGTTTAGCCCTTGTGCCAGCCCCCCTGAACCAATACCAGGCAATTGCCGCCGGCAGAAGAATCAGCAGGTAAAACGCTTCGGGGTTTGCAAATTTTAGGTGTTCGAACATGGTAGTTACTTCAGTTATTTTTTAATGGTTCTGATTTCCGGGAATATCTTTTATTTCTTCTTTTCGGTTGGCTTCGCTGATTGCAGGGGCCTCTGACGAGTTCATGATGATTGTTCTGGCATATGTCAGGCTCAATTCATTTTCAGCTCCGATGGGTTGTCCTTTGGCAAATTTTGCCAGATCGGCAAGTGTGAGCACCTTACGCAGATCACCCATTGATGAGTACTCGGAAAGGTAATCTTTCATGACGGAAAGGATCTCTTCACTGGTCATTTCGGAAGCATTCACACCGAATCTTTTTTCGAAATATTCACGCAGAATATCAGTCAGTCGGGTGTAGTATTCCTTTACCTGACCCTTTTGCCAAACCTGTTCTCTGCGCAATTCTTCCAGCATTTCGAGCGCAATAACGTGAGGTGGTTTTTGTGGTTTTGACGGTAAACTGATCAGGGGTTTGTTCTTCTTCCTGTTTTTGATATAAAACCAGATCAAACTTCCCAACAAGCCCAGAGCTACCAGCAGTAGCAGCCATGGCAGAAAATCGCGCAGGGTATAAGGAGCCGTCAGAATAGGTTTGATATCTTTAATATCTTTGGCAATATCAACTTTCAAACCCTGAACTTCTAAAAGTACAGCTTCGCTTTTTAATTCAACCGGCCCCTGTCCCACGGCAGTCACTTTAAAGGCGATGGGAGGCAATACTACAAAGCCGGTATCGAAAGAAGTGATGGTAAGGTTCTGCCTGAGTAACAGTTTATTTCCACCTTTCACACCGGTTGTATCAATGGGATTTTTAGATAATATTTCAATGGAACGGGTAATGGTATCGCCAAATACAGGCCATTCAACCAGGGCGCCTTTTTCTGTTTCCAGTTCAATGGTTATTCCTACCCGGCTACCGATCAAAAACTTTGTACTATCAGGAATAACTTTCTGGGCCTGAACCAACACCGGAATGATCGATGCAAATCCGGCCAGCAGAATTGTTATTCCAATTATGATCAATTTACCAGGATTATTTCCCTTTTTCCCCATTTTTTCTTAGCTCTGATAAATGTTATTTGCGTGCTCCCCTTACTTTAAAGAGCCCCAACAATGGCTTTACATAGTCTTCGCCTGTCGCAATCCGGGCAAAATCGACGCCGCTTTTCCTGAATGCCTGATCGAGCATGGACAAACGTTTTGCAGCATGATTCCTGTAATAATTTCTGACAGTTTTGCTTGAAGTGTCAACCCATATACTTTCACCTGCCTCTTTATTAAAGAGCCTCACGAGTCCCATGTCTGGAATTTCCTGATCACGTACATCGTAAATATGGAGTGCAACGAGATCGTGTTTTCTACCAGCTATTTTCAGGGCATCTTCAAACCCGGTATCGATAAAATCGGAAATCAGAAAGGCAGTACACCTTTTCTTCAGCGCATTGGTGAGAAACCTTAACGCCCCGGAAATGTCTGTTTTCTGGCTTTCCGGTTTAAAATCAATCAGTTCGCGAATAATGCGCAGGATGTGACTCAGCCCTTTTTTAGGCGGGATAAATTTTTCAATTTTATCGCTGAAGAAAATAACCCCTACTTTGTCGTTGTTATGAATGGCTGAGAAAGCCAGGACCGCGGCAATTTCGGTCATCAGGTCTTCTTTTAATCGCTTACGCGTACCAAATTCATTTGATCCGCTCACATCGATCAGCAGCGCAACGGTTAATTCGCGCTCTTCGTCAAAAACCTTGATGTAGGGATGGCTGAACCGGGCTGTTACATTCCAGTCAATGTTCCGGATATCGTCGCCATACTGGTATTCGCGTACTTCACTGAATGCCATTCCCCTTCCCTTGAAAGCACTGTGGTACTGACCTGAGAAGATGTGGTTCGACAACCCCCTGGTCTTGATCTCAATCTGGCGTACTTTTTTCAGAATTTCGCTGGTTTCCATATCTGTTTTGTTCAAAAGTATTTAAAACCTGCGCCATAAGCAGCCGCAGCGGGCATACTTTTTATTTTTTACTTTTATCTTCTTTTTGCCAACTGTCAATCGGTAACTGCTAACAGCCACCTGCCTTCGCGGATACTTTTTACTTTTTAAGCTTCGGCTGCGCTCAGCTCATCGCTTTAGACTTTTTACTTGCCCCTAGGGAACTTCGACGGTATTGAGAATTTCGTTGATGATATCCGAGGTAGTAATATTTTCGGCTTCAGCTTCATATGTCAACCCGATACGGTGTCTGAGTACATCGTGTGCAATGGCCCTGACATCTTCGGGGATAACGTAACCGCGGCGCTTGATAAAGGCATATGCTTTCGCCGCCAAAGCCAGGTTGATGCTGGCCCGGGGAGATGCTCCATATGAAATCAGACCTTCAAACTTTTTCAGTTTGTTTTCAGCCGGGAAGCGGGTTGCAAAAACGATGTCGGTGATGTAGTTTTCAATCTTTTCATCAAGGTAAACCTCCCTGGTAAGATTCCTGGCTTTCAGTATATCTTCCGGTTTGATGATTGGTCTGGTTGAAGGTTGAGTGCCTTCTATATTCTGCCTCATAATCAGTTTTTCCTCTTCGCGGGTAGGGTAACCGATCACCACCTTCAACATAAAACGGTCAATCTGGGCTTCCGGCAGGGGGTAAGTACCTTCCTGCTCTATCGGGTTTTGGGTAGCCAGGACGAGGAACGGTTCTGAAAGCGGATAGGTCTGATCACCGATGGTCACCTGCTTCTCCTGCATGGCTTCAAGCAAGGCGCTCTGCACTTTGGCCGGAGAGCGGTTAATTTCATCTGCAAGAATGAAATTGGCAAATATGGGCCCCTTTCTTACCACAAACTCCTCTTTGCGTTGACTATAGATCATCGTTCCGATCAGGTCGGCAGGGAGTAGGTCGGGTGTAAATTGTATGCGGCTGAAATGCGCATCAATGGTATTGGCCAGAGATTTGATTGCCAGTGTCTTTGCCAGGCCTGGAACTCCTTCAAGCAGGATATGTCCGTTAGAAAGCAACCCGATCAGCAAACGTTCAACCATCTGTTTCTGGCCAACGATCACTTTATGCATTTCCATTTCAATGAGGTCGATAAAAGCACTCTCGCGTTGAATGCGTTCATTCAGTTCCTTGATATCCGTCTCAATCATAATGTTAATTTTTTCTGCAAAAATACTCAGGGCATTGGTTATCCGCTATTGGCGCGGTGTTAAAAATTGTTAATCGATTCTTAATAAACTATAAAGGAAGGTTGGTTCGTTGGATAAACTGATTTCGGTAGTTGATTTCGGATTTCGGATTGCTGAATTAGGATTTCGGATTGCTAAATTTCCAATTTCAAAAATCGAAATTCCAAATCCCATTTTCTTACTTCTTACTTCTTTCTTCTTTCATCCGACCTCCGACTTCCGACCTCTGACTTCAGATTTCGGAATTCGGATTGTGCCAGGTAGGGGCGAGGGACGTGAAATAGGGACGAGGGACGGAACATTGGAGACAAGGGGACAAGGAGAGATTTCGGATTTCGGATTTCGGAATTCGGATTGTTGAATTTCCAATTTCTAAAATCGAAATTCCAAATTCCATTTTCTTACTTCTTACCTCCGACCTCCGACCTCTGACTTCAGATTTCGGAATTCGGATTGTGCCAGGTAGGGGCGAGGGACGAGCCTGCCCGCCGCAGAGCAGCGAAGGAGGGGGACGAGGGACGGAACATTGGAGACTAGTGGACAAGGAGAGATTTCGGATTTCGGATTTCGGATTTCGGATTGCTGAATTTCCAATTTCTAAAATCGAATTTCCAAATTCCATTTTCTTACATCCGACCTCTGACCTCTGACTTCAGATTTCGGAATTCGGATTGTGCCAGGTAGGGGCGAGGGACGTGAAATAGGGACGAGGGACGGAACATTGGAGACAAGGGGACAAGGAGAGATTTCGGAATTCGGATTTCGGAATTCGGATTGCTGAATTTCTAATTTCTAAAATCGAAATTCCAAATTCCATTTTCTTACTTCTTACTTCTTACTTCTTTCATCCGACCTCCGACCTCCGACTTCGACATCTGACTTCCGACCTCCGACCTCCGACTTCCGACACTCCGACTTCCGACCTCTGACCTCTGACCTCCGACCTCCTCCTCAGGCTAAATTTTCAATTTCCTCCTGATTGCATCGGGTATCGCATCTTTATGTATCATAATAGCGATCGTATTTAACATGAAATAAGCTTTCGACATGTTCAGGTAGCCGCCGGTTGAGTTGCTGTTGGCGGCCCAGGAGTTTTTGGTAATGAAATAATTGTTGCCGTTCTGATCCGAAACAAGGCCGGTGAGATGCATCAGATGGTCATCCGATGCCTGATAATTATCAAAAGCTTCCTGACGCATCTCCTGTGAAATCTCTTTCTCCTTTCCGGGATTCTTAAAATTGTATAGTTCGGCATTTTTCTCTTTTTCGGTCAGTTTTTCCCAGAGCAACCGCTCAGTGCCCTCAGAGGCTTTCAGGTCTTTATCAGGCACAATTGCTACCCCGTTGCTGTGAGAAAATCCTTTATCGCTCACATCACCATCCCAGCAAACAGAAAACCCGTTTTTTATCGCATATTCTGCCACAGCATAAAGCTCACCGGCAGGGAGATTGAAATAGTGATCGTGCGACCAGTTGTCGGGAATTTCAAGATCGAAGAATGTGTAAAACGGATGGTGGGCATATGAAGTCAGTTCAACATAATCCTCCGGTTTAAACCGCGGATAAAGCTTTTCTGACTGAATTTTTTCGGGATCCGGAGATTCAGGTAGCGGACCCATGTAAACATCCAACAGCGAATTGCAAGCATCCGGCCATACCAGCGAAAGTTTGCCATCCTGATTTTTTATAACTGCATCCAGGTATGCCTTCAAAACAGCATCCAGCTCACCATGCTTATGTTTCGGTTCTCCTTTCAATAGTCCCGGATATTCAGCTTCTGTAATAAATCCATATTGTTTTACGACATTCAATACATCGTGGGCTTGTCCGCCAGGCCCGAAATTGGCACTTCCATGCAGCCTCACATACCGATTGGCTTTGTCGCGGTAAGCATGGTTCACAAAGAACATTTCCGAAATGTCGAGGGTATCATAGCCGAGTCTGAGCAATTCCGATTCAACGAAAGAAGTAGCCGCAAAGCTCCAGCAGGTACCTGATTTGTACTGATCCTTAACCGGAGAAGCAGGAATGGTTTTGAGGGTTGTGAATCTGAAACCTTCATTTACGGGAGGATCTGTTTCCTGGGCTACCGAGATGGAGCAGGCCATAAAACCTGATAAAGTCAGCAGCAATGTGATGTTTTTTATCATAATCCAACGTTTTATTAAAGAATTAAACAATTGATAATCAATCAGAATAGCCAATGTTTTGATATGCATTTTAACTGGTTTCTAAATAAATTGAATTGTTGAAATCAGGTCTTTCTGAAGAAGCAAAGGAACAATTTTTCGGGATAAAGCATAAAATTTTTAATAATTTTCACCAACGATTGCTAAATTGTTAAATTACCCTACATTTGTTCCCCGAAAACCAGATCGAAAACTGTAATTTATTCGTGCGGATTTGTCAGGTTCTGACTGGGTTTTTCAACTTTTTTTTGTTAGTGAAAAGTAGGCCCGGCTTATTGTACTTCAAAAAAAAAGCGTAACTTGTGCCACTGTTTTACCTGTTGGGAATTTTTTATAAATAAACTACTAAGTATATGAAAAATAGAAATTTACTCATTGGCTTGCTGGTTTTAATGTTTGGAGCCGGAGTGTTTGTTTTGTCAACATCTTCCGCATACAGTCAGGTTGTTAATTCTCCTGACAATGTTATTGCTGACGATGGTGCAACTGAAGGATGGAGTTTTCTATCACAAATCAGGAGCAATCAGGTTACAGGACAAGTAACTCCTTCGGATGTTTTAAAAGCAAGGAATCAGGCAGCCCGTCTAAAGTCTTCAGAGGCATTGGGACTGAACTGGTTATCAATGGGACCTGACAATTATTCAGGAAGAACAAGAGCCCTGGTTCTCGACAACAGGGTAAGTGACCGTTCTACCATTATTACCGGCAGTGTTTCAGGTGGGTTATGGAAATCCACGACCCGCGGACTTACCTGGAACCCAATTACAACCGGCGATATTTTACTGAATGTCAGTTGTATGGTACAGGCTCCGAATGGCGATATTTACGTTGGTACGGGTGAATCGTTTTCAAGTGGAAGATTTAACCTGTTCAGCGGCTTTATGGGTCACGGAATTTATAAATCAACCGATGGAAACACCTTTTCAAAACTTGCATCTACCGATCCGGGATCCATCAACAATACGGATGCTGAGTGGGCATTTGTAAATAAGGTTGCAGCCGGGGAGAACAATAAAGTTTACGCTGCAACCAATGGAGGTTTAAAGGTCTCCAATGACGGTGGTGCTACCTGGACATTGGCAAAAGCTGGTTCAGAATCCCTTTCTGCTGTTAGTTCAGAAGTAAAAATAGGCCCCGATGGTGCTGTCGCAGCATCAGTAGGTAATAAATTATATATTTCACCTTCCGGCGATGTTAACGGGTTTGTGCTTCGTTCAACCGGAGTCGGAGCGGATAGCCTGCCAATGGAAAGCATAGCCCGGATTGAAGTTGCATTCGCTCCTTCAGAAGCTTCTACCATCTATGCAGTTTTAGTAGCTGATGGTACAAACAGCAGTTACTTGCCTGGTCAGCTTCAGGGCATTTACGTTTCTAAAGATAAAGGATTAACCTGGCGGTTGGTCGGACCTGGTGCAAGCACCTTATTCAATGTATTTGGTAATACAGCCAATACCGTGCACCGTGGCGATTATTCAGCTACTATTGTTGTTAATGCAACCAATCCCGACCTCGTTTATCTGGGTGGTGTTGATATTTGGGAAGGTGAAAAAATACAGGAAACCGGCTTCTTTCAATGGCAGCAAAAATCAGTCGGAGATGGCGGTACCTATTTTCATACGATTATTCCTGATCCTGTAAACGCAGGAATATTTTACATGGCTTCTGATAAGGGACTTGCATCTTCAGAGGATGGATTATTTTCCTACAAAAATCTAAATCGCAATTATCTGACCTCGATGTTCTATACCGTTGCATTTGACGACAAAGGACGTACAATCGGAGGAACACAGGGTGACGGCGTTATTTTTCTTGATAAACAAGGCAATACACCTGAAACCGGGAATAAAATTCTTTCAACCTTTACAGGTGGTTCAGTAGCAATGTCGATGATCAATCCAACGTCAATGTTCTACTCAAGCAGCGGAGGACTTATGACCCGTTCAGCCGACCTGGGGGTTTCCGAAGCCAATGATTTCGTTCCTGCGGCTATTTCCGGTACAAATGCAAGTGTATTTATCACCCCATTCGTTTTGTGGGAGAGCTTCGATAACCAGAATTCACGCGATAGTGTTAACTTCATTGCAAAAGACAAGAATTACACAGCAGGTGAAGAAGTTACAGTTAAAAGTAAAACTGCTTACAACAGCTCAAAAAAGTTTCCATTCAAATATACTCTTACAGCCAATCTGGCAAAAGGCGATTCTGTAACGGTTAAAGATGTCATATCATCCCGGTTTTTCCTGGGGGTAACCAATGCGGTTTATATGACCAAAGAAGTACTTGATTTCAGCAAAGAGCCGAAATTCTTTAAAATAGCAACAATTGTCGGAGTTCCCACTTGTATGGCGTATTCTTCAGATGCCAATTATCTGTTTGTTGGAACTGCTGATGGTAAACTTATTCGGATAGCCAACATTGCTCTTGCTTATGATTCGATTCGTGCCGATGTCTCAAGTACTGGTTGTATTATTTCGAGTTCGGTGATTCATGAATTCACCGGCCGCTATGTTACTTCAGTTTCTGTTGATCCGTCTGATGATAACCACCTTATTGTAACCCTTGGTAATTACGGAAACAACGAATACATTTTCCAATCTACCAATGCTTTGGTTCAAACTCCGGTATTGAGTTCTGTGCAGGGTAACCTACCTGCAATGCCTGTTTATGGCAGTTTAATTGAAATGACCGATACCGACAGGGTGATTATTGGAACAGACCTGGGTGTATATACAACAGAATCTTTGGGCTCCAATACCAACTGGACACCCGAGAACAGCGGGATGGGCGCTTTACCGGTAATGATGGTACGTCAACAAACCATTTCACGTCCGTGGATTGAGGATATTCCAGGTGTAAGTAACTTTGGTGCAATATACATCGCAACTCATGGTAAGGGAATTTACGAGAACAGGCTTTATGTTGGAATTGACGGACCGGAACAACCGGCGAATAAGGTTAAAAATATGATCAGTGTTTACCCCAATCCGGTGGAGGGAGAAATTAATGTAAATCTTGATCTTACTTCAAACAGCAGTGTAACAGCAAAAGTGATCAGTTTAAATGGTGAAATTTCTAAAACTGCTGACTTTGGGTTCCTGGCTAAAGGTGAACATCAGCTAACCATTGCTTCTGATGGGCTAAGTCAGGGAACTTATTTATTGCAAATCACAGTTGGAAAAGAAATAAAAACTGCCAAATTCGTTGTTGTAAAATAATTCAGGCAAAGTTCCGGGATATTTCCCGACTTGGTTTAACAGAAATTAATAAATCAGAATTATGAAAAAAATATACCTCTCGGTTTTTGCTTCCCTGGCTTTTCTCCTGGCTATGGCTTCACCCGATATTTATACACCGGAATTGGTAGCTCCCGGTAATAACGCAGCCGGTTCTGCACCGAATGTCCTGCTTGACTGGAATGCGGTTACCGGCCAGCTCGGACTGCATTATGAAGTGCAGTTATCAAATGATAATTCCTTTGCAACCCCTTTGACTTTCTCAACCGAATTGTCGTCCTACCGGATGTCGGACCTTTTCTTTAGTCAACAATACTTCTGGAGGGTGAGGGCAATAGATAACCAGGGTACATCTGAATGGTCTGAGATCAGAAGCTTTACGGTCATTGTGAAACCGGTACTCAGCAGCCCTGTCGATGATGTTAAAAAAGTGGCTCCCAATGTTAAGATCAGATGGGCTGCAATAGGTGGACTTACGCATTATGATTACCAGATCGATACAATAGAATCCTTTGATAGTCCATATTCACATATTGGAACAACTTTGGGAAATGTCATTGAAACCAACACTTCATCTTTGTTTTTTGGTAAAAAGCATTATTGGAGGGTTAGGGCAAGACATGCTATCGACACTTCAGAGTGGTCTGTTGCCAGAAGTCTGACTGTAATCGGGATTTTCGAGAATCTGAAACCTGACAATAACGCAAACAACCTTAGTCCTGATGTATTGTTCGAGTGGAAAAGAATTGATGGCCTGGAAAAGTTTGAAATCTCAATTGCAACAGATAACCAGTTTGAGCTTTCAGAAATTTATTCAGTAGCTAAAAATCTTACCGAATTTATTCCGGATACACTCCTTTTTGGAACCCATTATTTCTGGAAGATTGAGGCAATTCATTCAGGCGACACACTCACTTCAGAAACCCGCGCATTCACAACTGTGGATAAGGTTTCTCTGAATTCTCCTGAAAACAATGCAACCAACGTTGATCTGGTTCCGTTTCTGAAATGGATAAAAATCAGCGGTGTGTTGTCGTATCGCCTTGAACTTGCATCAAATGCTGCCATGACCGGTGCAGTTACATACAGTATCAATGCCACAACCGATGCAGGTCCTGAAGAATTTAAAATTCCGATCCACGTGCTTGATAGTGCCGGAACTTACTATTGGAGGGTATTGGCCATTAGCAGCAGTGATACGAGCAACTGGAGCGATACCTGGAATTTCAGGTGTGCTGCAGTCGGAGTTGAAGAGCCGGCTTTCAGAAACGGGCTGAGGATTTATCCTTCTCCTGCAACTGAAGTAATCAGTATTCAGATGAAATCAGGGGTAAATGGCAAGGCAACGGTTACTTTATTCGATCTTCTTGGTAAGGTCAGGATTGAACGTGAAGTTCAAATGGTTAACGGAACAATTAACAACTTCCAGTTAGGATCATTGCCCAATGGCATTTACATGCTGAGGCTGGATTATCCTGGTAATTCAGTTACCAGCAAGTTGATCATCCGGAAATAACAGATCCTGAATAATAAAAAATAAGACTCCCGGTTTTTTAACCGGGATTTTTTTTGCATACTCCACAAAATGAAGCGCTTTGCCAATAGTAGGTTGTTGCCGGGTAACCCACTCCGGGGTTTCGTCGTTACTCAATTTTTACACCCCAGGTTTCATTGGGAATTATTCAAAGGGAAATCCCCTGGGGGATTCAACAATAAATGAGACTGACGCAAAATTACAGGATTTTCAATGATTGTTTTAAGAGGACTACCTGCAACTAGATTCAGGAAATAGTATCAGGTTGCTGTCAGGATCAGTTGTAACGTTTCCCGAAACCAAAGCTAACGTAAAGTGTTAGAAAGAATTGGTTAGCATCCTTAAATGCCATTATCGGCACAGGTTTAGCATATAAATCAAGCACAGCACCTACTTCAACAGTCTTAGGCTTTTGATTGATTGTTCCGAAATCAATGCCAAGTCCGGCTTTAATATAGCCTCCGGGGTAAGGTTTTAGCTTGTCGAATCCTTTGGTAAAAGGTGCTCTGCCATAAATATTGTCAGGGAAATGACTATCAGGGTTATAGCGTTCAGTTACAGTGATGTACCTATAGGAGGCGGGATCAAGTTTAATGATTTCAAGGTATACCGGCTTTGCGAATGCGACTGATAGGCCTCCAAAATAGAATAATCTGAGTTCAACCCCACCGAAATAGGGTTTACGGTTAAGTGTGTGTTGTTGCCCAAGCCCGGTCCTGAGAACATACATTGCATTCATCTTACCATAAATATAGCTG
The DNA here is from genome assembly GCA_016709025.1 of Bacteroidales bacterium. Taxonomy (GTDB): domain Bacteria; phylum Bacteroidota; class Bacteroidia; order Bacteroidales; family Lentimicrobiaceae; genus Lentimicrobium. The sequence goes on from JADJEQ010000022.1 coordinate 55,922, forward strand.
CGGGTATTGGTGAAAAATGGATTGATGGACTTTATTTCCTTGGCATCTTTCATTTCCAGGAGATCGACCTCTAACATCAGGGTTTTATCGACTGTCAGGCTTTTGCCGATCCTGTATTCCAATCCCCAGCCATGTGAATGAATGATAATACTCCCGTTCATTTCCCTTGTAAAAAGGATGTTATCGGCAATACTATCGAATTCTTCTTCTATCTGCGCCGTTGAGTCAAGTGCAGGGTAGAGCAGCAGAAATAATATTGCGATGTGCAGAAAATACTTCATAGGTTTAAGGCATCTTGAATACAAAGGTATTAAACAATATGCCGCTATCATCAAAAAAAGCCCATGAACTTAATCACAGGCTGAATAATACTGCCGGGAGGTATCAGCGGTTACGCTCAATTTTATACCTGCTTGCTTCACCGTATGCTGCGCATTTCTGGCTCGACTGGCACGATGACAGAATAATTCCAAGCGACATTACTACCAACATAATAAGTGCAAACTTTTTCATAATTTTACTTTAAATAAGGAAATATTTCTTTGCGAAAGAAAAACCCTTGTCATATTAACTCAAATCAGGGTTCGTTATTGTTTATACGTTAAAAGTTAAAAAGTAATACATGAAAGAACAAATAAATCCTCAAATTGATCAGGAATGGAAGGAAGTTTTAGCGGAAGAATTTCAGAAGCCCTATTTTGAAGATCTTAAAAGTTTCCTGGTTGAAGAGAAAAAGCGGTTTGTTGTTTATCCCTCCGGGCAAAATATTTTTGAAGCATTCAACCGGACGCCTTTCAGCAAGGTAAAGGTTGTTATATTGGGACAGGACCCCTATCATGGGCCCGGGCAGGCTCATGGGTTGTGTTTTTCAGTGCCTTCAAATGTTGAGTTTCCTCCTTCACTGCAGAATATTTTAAAGGAACTCGCAAGCGACCTCGGGACTCCATACCCGAAAAGCGGGGATTTATCAGCCTGGGCTGATCAGGGGGTGTTGTTGTTGAACGCTACCCTCACTGTCAGGGCTAACCAGGCCGGATCTCATCAGGGCTATGGCTGGGAGCAGTTTACCGACTCGGCAATCAGGCAATTATCGCAACATCATTCAGGGTTGGTTTTTATACTATGGGGTAAATTTGCTCAGAATAAAAGGATTCTGATTGATTCTGCGAAGCACCTCATACTTGAAGCACCTCATCCATCACCCTTAAGTGTTTACAGGGGATTTTTCGGCTGCAGGCATTTTTCACTCACCAATGGATGGCTTGAAAAAAACGGGAAACAGCCCGTAAACTGGACTTTATAATCATACAAACATGGATGATTGCACGGTGGTTACCCTGCTATGTTTAATTAATCCTGTTAAAAACAAATGTAATTATGTACATTTGCAGCTATTTGCATTCAAACTCCTTTTTTAACCAAACAGAACAAACTATGCGAAAATTAATTACGCTTTTGGTTGTATTCACCACACTTTACAATGGGGTGTTTGCCGGAGGCTATCAGGTTGGGTTACATGGCCAGAAACAGATCGGTATGGGTCTGGTAGGTACTTCTCTCAGTCTTGATGCCAGCTCAATGTTTTATAACCCGGGTGGGTTGTCATTTATGAAGCCCTCATTCAGTTTTTCTGCCGGTGTAAGTCCGATTCGTTCATTTACCATTTACCGGAAAAATGAACCTTCTACTTATACTGCAATGACTGAGAACCCCCTGGGAACTCCTTTTTATTTTTACGGTGCTGCTAAGATTTCCGATAGATTCAGCGCCGGACTGGCTGTAAATACACCTTACGGAAACAGCCTTTCATGGGGTAAAACCTGGGATGGACGTTATCTGATTCAGGATTTATCTTTACGGGCCATATTCTTTCAACCCACTGTTTCTTTTAAGGTGAATGATATGATTGGTATAGGAGTTGGCTTTGTATATGCAACAGGTAAATTTGACCTGACCAAAGCCTTACCTGTAGCCGGTGCTGACGGCGACGGTAATGTTAACCTGAACGGTTCGACTGCCGAAATGGGATTCAACGCAGGTGTGATGATTAAGCCTGTAGAGAATTTAAGTATTGGGGTAGACTTCAGGTCGAAAATCATGATGGATGTTGAAGGGGCTGATGCCACGTTTTCCGTTCCTGCATCACTCGCAGGGAATTTCCCGGCCGATAATAAGTTTTCCACCTCTTTACCTTTGCCTGCAAACCTTGACCTCGGGGTTTCATACAATGTTACTGAAGATTTGATGCTTGCATTGAGCCTGAATTATGTTTTCTGGAGTGTTTATGACTCACTTATTTTTGATTTTGAGACCAATACTCCGGCTCTTCCCGATTCGAGAAACCCCCGTTTATATGAAAACAAACTAATTGTCAGGGTAGGCGGAGAATATACACTCAACGAGAAACTGGCTTTCAGGGCAGGTGGATATTACGACCCAACCCCGGTAAATGAGGATTATTTTTCACCTGAAACCCCAAGTCTCAACAACCTGGGCTTAACCCTCGGACTATCATACAATCCCATAGAGAAACTTTCCATTGACCTCTCTTTCCTGTATATCATGGGAATGGAAGCCGACAAGCAATATACACCCGATAATTTCGGAGGTACCTTTAAATCCAGGGTTTATATTCCAGGGATTGGTCTAACTTATAATTTCTGATCACAAAATGAAAAGACTCATGAAATCAAGATACATAGCATACTTTTTATTACTTCTGGTAGCAGTTTCCTGCGAACCAAAGATCGACGAATTTACCCCGTCAGCAGGTTCGGCTGATTTCAGCCGTTATGTTTCGCTGGGAAATTCACTTACTGCCGGATACGCTGATGGTGCTTTATACACTTCAGGTCAATCATTTTCTTATGCCAACATCATTGCCGGGCAGTTAGCCCTGGCCGGTGGAGGTAATTTTGTGCAACCTGTGGTAACCAATGAAGATGGATTACTTCCCGGGAAATTGAAACTTGGCATATCAACCAATTGCCTTGGCGTTAGCGGGCTCGGACCCGTGTCTGCCGGTGGTTCTCCTACCGGTTTGCCCGGAGCTGTTGCCCCTGTCGGATATTCTGTGCATAATTTCGGAGTTCCGGGAGCAAAATCATATCATCTGGTTGCTCCGGGATATGGCAATCCTGCCGGTCTTCTTACGAATCCGATGACTGCTAATCCCTATTTTGTCAGATTTGCTTCATCGCCCACTACTACGGTTGTGGCTGATGCCATGGCCGCAGGCCCTACTTTCTTCTCGCTTTGGATTGGAAACAACGATGTACTTGGTTATTCGACCACCGGAGGTGCCGGAGATGTGATCACCGGCCAGGACTTATTTTCAGGCGCGCTGACCGGTATAGTCAATGCCATGACTTCAACAGGAGCCAAGGGATTTATCGCGAACATTCCTGATGTAACCAGCGTGCCTTTCTTTACCACAATTCCATACAACGGACTTGTTTTAACACAACAGGCACAGGTTGATGCACTGAATCAGGCTTACGGAAGTGGTTTATTGGGAATCAATTTTGTACTGGGCCAGAATCCCTTCGTAATCTCAGACCCTACATCTCCCAATGGGATAGGAATGCGGCAGCTGGAGCAGGGTGAACTTGTACTTTTAACCTTGCCACAGGACTCAATCAGGTGCGCCGGTTGGGGAAGCCAGAAGGCAATTCCGGGTTATTATATCCTGGATGCATCGGAAATCAATGCTGTGAAAATTGCTACCCAGGCATTTAATCAAACACTTTCCAATCTTGCTGATTCCAAAGGTTTGGCTTATGTTGATGCAAACAGCTTTATGGCTAAAGCTAAAACAGGCCTTGTGTACGATGGTATTAAATTCTCTGTAACGTATGTTACCGGAGGTATTTTCTCACTCGACGGAATACACCTGAGCCCGCGTGGCAATGCCGTAATTGCAAACTACTTTATCGATGCCATCAACGAAAAATATGGTTCCGGTGTTCCGCATGTGAATGTCGGGGATTATCCGGGAATCGTATTCCCATAAAGAAAAGTTGTTTTTTGAGGCGACAGCTAAGTCTGTCGCCTTTTTTTTTGACTGGCTTAACATATTTTAACATTAAACCTGGCAAATAAAGTCTGCTTTGGCTCATTTTGGCCTTCTGTCCAAAAATGAATTGTCTATTTTTGCAAATATCATCTGCCAAGAACTAATAAATGGGAATGGTTTCAGAATTTATTAAGATTACAAAAAAGGTTTTTATACCTCTTCTTTTATTGAGCTTATCACAGAGTAGCTTTAGCCAGGGATTTGTTATTGATACCACCGAATTTTTCATGTCCGTTGATACGCTCAGGAGTGGTCCTTTCAGTTTTGACTACAATCAGGTGTATGAGGATGAAATAACAGAAGAAGAGGTAGCTGGTATCGAGGGACCGGAAGAAGTTAAAGAAAATGATTATTTACCCGGAGATATCATCTTTGTTCCATCTGATGTGGTTAACAGCGCCAGATGGGATACATTGTACATAAGAACCGGAAGAACCGATTTTACAAAATTGGATGAATCAAGAACCATCTTATTAAACAATCCGGAAGATGGTTCATTCTGTTTTCCTTTCAAAGGGAAATTGATTTCACCCTATGGCCCGAGGGGGCGAAGGTTTCATGCCGGAATGGATATAAAACTGGAAACCGGAGATACAGTAAGGTCCGCATTTTCCGGTAAAGTCAGGATTGCCCGAGTGATGAGCGGTTATGGTAAAATGGTGGTTGTCAGACATAACAACGGGCTTGAGACGGTATATGCTCATTTGTCGAAAATGATGGTGAAATCCAATCAGGAAATAAAAGCAGGAGAGCCAATTGGCCTGGGAGGGAGAACCGGGAGGGCTTCCACGACCCATCTTCATTTTGAAACCCGCTACCTGGGCGAGCATTTTAACCCAAACAAGATTATTAATTTTGAAACCTTTTGCCTGACGAAAGATACCCTGATCATCAACAAGGAATTTTTCGGAGCAAAAACCAGTACAGCCTCAAAAACAACTTCAGAAAATACTCCGGAAAAAGTAAATACGGCTGCTACTGCAACAACTAAGTATCACACGATAAAATCAGGTGATACTTTATATGCCATTTCATTGAGGTATAAGACAACGGTTGCTAAAATATGTAAACTCAACGGGATTTCTGCCAGTAAGAAATTAAAGGTTGGCGCACGTCTGAGGGTAAAATAGGGAAAGTGAGATAATGACGAATGACCGAATGACGAATGACGAAATGACGAATGACGAATTTTAGAATGAAGAATTTTAGAATGAGGAATTTAGAATGTAGTGTTGAATTTACGATTTACGATTTACGATTTATGAAAAATTCCTCCCTTTTAAGATTCGGGCTCCCCTCATCCTTTAGGAGAGGGGTAAGGGGGTGAGGCGATACGAATGACGAATGACAGCTTGCCTCAGGAGAGCGGAGCGATAACGAGGCCCTTCGAATCCGCTCAGGGTGACACACGAATGAAGAATGACGAATGAAGAATGACGAATGAAGAATGACCTACTAAACAGAAAGGGAAACAATTTTAATAAGGAGGTAACCCCAGCCATAATCCTTAACCTCAACCTCAACCTCAACCTTAATTCTATCAGAGTAATTATTTATAATCAAGGATATGAAAACCTTAGTTTCCGCAGGTTGTCTTTTTATACTTCTTTTCAATAGCAGTTGTTCAACCAAAGGCTTGCTTGCAACACAGAATTTTGCCGGATTGTATATTCCCGAACAGCAGTTTAAAGACCTGAGCTATACAGTTTTCAACCTCAACGATAGCATAAGCAGGCTGTACTATCGTTTTCCTGTCGAAAATCTAAAGATTAAACAACCGGTTGGGAAAGCGGCATTTTCTACTTATAAAATTGATTATCAAATATATGATGGGTATAAAAAAGGCATCCTCGTCGATTCCGGCTCACGGATTGTCGTTGATTCTGTCCTGCATTCCGGAATGATGAATGACTCTTTACGGATGAGGGCATCAAACGGCAAAAACTACCTGGTCCGGGTTAATTTTACGGACATCAATGCCCAATTATCATTTACTCAATTAATAAATCTTCCCAAACTCATTTCAGGTCTTTCATCAGATTACCTGCTGACCGATGAATACAACATTCCGCTGATGCGCAACTACATCAGCAGGGCTGAAAAAGTGCGCGTCAGAACACGAATTCCTGCTGATACGACAGTTCATCTGTTACAGTATAAATTTCAATATCCGGATGCAGCAATTTCACCTTATAATTTTTCGCCGGAAGGAACAGATGAAAAGCCGGAATATATCAGTAAAACCGAAATTGGTTTTCAGGACCTGCTGTCAGAACCGTTTAGTTTGATAAATGAAGGCATATTCACGACAAATGTTGAAAAAGACGGGTTTAAGGTATATAGATTTTATGATGGATTTCCCAAGGTTAGTTCGGCAGTTATCATGCGTGAATCGTTGCGGTATATTTCCACAAATATGGAGTATGAAGAACTGAAGTTATTGCCTCCCAAAGCTGCTGTTGATAAATTCTGGATCAATCTTACCGGAACTCCTGAACGGGCATTGAATCAGCTTAAAAGGTATTACGGCAGGGTGGAAGCAGCCAATCAATATTTCAGCATTTCGGGCGAAGGCTGGATGTCGGACAGGGGAATGATTTATATTGTATTTGGACCTCCGGGTGTTGTTTACCGGAATGCTGAAGTTGAAGAATGGACTTACGGCGAGCCGGGAAGTGCTCAGTCCGTCAGGTTTTATTTTCACCCATTTTTAAATAGTCCTGGAATTGAAGATTATAAACTCATCAGGCTGGATGAATATCGCAGGCCATGGCAAATGGCTGTTTCGAACTGGCGCAGGTGATCGTTCTTGTTTGAAGATATTTATTAAAATACCAAAGATGAAATACTTTCCTTCGATTTTTCTTGTAGCTGCACTTTTTACTTTTTTATCCTGTGATTGCCAGATCGGTATAAGTGGAAAAGTTATTGATTATGATAGTGGATTACCGCTGGATAGCGTCGCAATTGGAAAAACAGATACTTCTGACCTGGAAAATCCGTTTAATGAAAAAGTATATACCGATGCAAATGGTGATTTTGATTTTCATGGAATAGCTGGAAAATGCAATGTTGTATTGCTATATTTCTCCAGGGATGGATATAATACATCAGCTATTGAGTATGAGAATTTTAGTTCAGACACAATAAGGCTTAAGAAGAAATAAAGGTTGCTAACGAATAGAATTTAGCCATTAATTGCTATAGAATTGCGAAGATTAGTTCTTTAATTTGCCATGGAGCACCTGGAAAAGCAACCCTGTTTTCTAATTTTCAGTTCGAAAAAGCATTAGTTTTGCGCAAGATACCAATATATTGAGATTATGACTGATGTTGCCACCCTTGTAAACCAGGGTTTTTTCAGCCGTGAGGATGTTATTCAACTTCTTAATGCCGATCGGGAGGACAGGAGTTTGCTGTTTGCCAAAGCTGCTGAAATTAAGGAGAAATATGTTGGTAACATCGTGTATTTCAGGGGGCTGATAGAGTTTTCAAATATTTGTGAGAAAAATTGTTTCTATTGTGGCATCAGAAAGGGTAACCGCAATGTAAAGCGCTATAACCTTACAGATGACGAAATACTGAATGCCGCCGGGTTTGCTTACGAGAGTAATTACGGTTCGGTGGTACTTCAGGGAGGTGAACTCGATAGTCCTGCCTTTTCCGACAGAATTGAGCGTTTGGTTAAAGGGATAAAGGAGTTGTCAGGTGATAAGTTAGGAATTACCCTCTCAGTAGGGGAGCAGTCACCCGAGGTTTACCGGCGGTGGTTTGAAGCCGGTGCTCATCGCTACCTGCTGCGCATTGAAAGTTCAAGCCGCGATTTGTATTACCGCATTCATCCCAACGATAAAACCCACAGTTTTGAACGTCGGCTCAAAGCATTGCAAGATCTTAAGGACACCGGCTACCAGGTAGGAACAGGTGTTATGATCGGATTGCCTTTCCAGACAATGGAAGACCTGGCTGATGACCTTCTTTTTATGAAGGAAATGGACATTGATATGTGCGGAATGGGCCCGTACATTGAGCATGTGGATACACCGCTCTGGGAGTTCCGCGACCGCTTGCTTCCGCTGGAAGAGCGATTTAACCTTGCGTTGAAGATGATTGCAATTCTCAGGCTGCTGATGAATAACATCAACATCGCTTCGGCAACTGCTTTACAGGCGATCGATCCGATCGGACGGGAAAAAGCGTTGAAAATCGGAGCCAACATCATCATGCCCAACATCACACCGGGTGCTTATCGAAACGATTACAAGCTATATGAAAATAAGCCCTGCACCGATGAGGAAGCCGCGGATTGTAAAAACTGCCTGGAAGCCAGAATTCATATGTCGGGCAATAAAATAGGCTACAACGAATGGGGCGATTCACAGCATTTTAAAGATAAACACTGAAGCCCAATCATCCCGCCATCTGTCATGTTTTCATGGCATTATGCAAATATTAACATTTGTGCATATGACGGTTGATAACTGACCACACGTTTGTCTTTTTAAAAGTGATTTATAATTTAAATTTGTGGAATATTTTTAACGCATGAAGCAATACCACGATCTGTTGAAACATGTTCTGGCGCAGGGTGTCAGAAAGGAAGACCGCACAGGCACGGGAACAATCAGTGTTTTCGGCTATCAGATGCGATTTGACCTCGATGATGGTTTCCCGGCACTGACTACAAAAAAACTGCACCTGCGATCGATCATTCATGAACTCTTATGGTTCCTGAAAGGGGATACCAACACCAGGTATCTGCACGAACATAAAGTCAGTATCTGGGATGAGTGGGCCGATGAAAACGGGAACCTCGGGCCGGTTTACGGTCACCAATGGAGGTCGTGGGCAACCTCCGATGGCCGCACCATTGACCAGATCAGTGAAGTAGTAAAAATGATAAAGGAAAAGCCCGATTCACGGAGGATGATGGTGAGTGCCTGGAACCCCGGTGATATTGATAAAATGGCATTGCCTCCCTGCCATGTTTTATTCCAGTTTTATGTTGCTGATGGCAGGCTTTCATGTCAGTTGTACCAGCGGAGCGCCGATATTTTCCTGGGAGTGCCCTTTAACATTGCCTCATACGCCATGCTGACCATGATGATGGCGCAGGTTACAGGCCTTAAACCAGGAGAATTTATTCATACTTTTGGAGATGCCCACATCTATCTGAATCACCTGGATCAGGTAAACCTGCAATTGAGCCGGGATTTCAGACCACTTCCCAAAATGAAACTAAATTCTGAAGTGAAGGATATTTTCGGATTCTCCTTTGAAGATTTTGTTCTCGAAGGTTATGATCCCCACCCGACAATTAAGGCACCGATCGCTGTTTGAGTTACGAATGACGAGTTTAGAATGACGAATTTAGAATGTGGAATGATGGAAATGGAATGATGGAATGATGGAACACTGGAATGTTGGAACGTTGAAATAATGGAATGATGGAATAATGTAAGTTGGAATTAATGGAAAAAAAGAATGATTTGGCTTTGGTCACTGAAATCGGGGCACAAAGACAACAAGAAACACTGAAATTCCTGTAATTCTGAAAATCAGAAACTCTGAAACTCCTAACCTTTGAACTTTTACTTTAAAGCTTTTGCCTACTGCCTCTTTGCCAACTGCCAACTTAACCTCGACTTTTAAACCCTTGAACCTTTGAACTTTTTACTTTTCACATGCCCATGAAACCAATCTCAATTATAGTCGCCATTGCCCAAAACAATGCCATTGGTAAAGACAATCAGTTGTTGTGGCATATACCGGAAGATCTTAAACGATTCAAAGCCCTTACTACCGGTCACACCATCGTCATGGGCAAGCGCACTTTTGAATCGCTTCCGGTCCGACCTCTGCCTAACAGGAGAAGTGTAGTCATCACCGACATTCCGGGCGAAACGATTCCCGGCTGTGAGATGGCCTATTCCATTGAAGAAGCTGTTTTAAAAATGGAAGAAGGACGGGAGAATTATATTATTGGTGGAGGCATGGTTTATAAGCAGTTTATGCCTCTGGCTCATAAACTATATCTGACCATTGTTCACAAGGATTTTGAAGCCGATACCTTCTATACAGATATAGATTATTCCCAGTGGCAGGAAATAGCCAGGGAAGACATCTCAGCTACAGATACCCTGGGTTTTGATTATTCCTATATCACTTATGAACGCTTGCTATGACGTAATTTCGGTTTGCAAAGGTTTTACCTGAACTCTCCGAGATCGACTTCAGTGATTCTCCCGTTCACCCCTGCAAAAACGCCTACCCCGCCTGAAATATTCGAATAAACCGGTGTAGGTTCCGCAAAAGGATTGTCTCCCGAGAATGAATTGATTGACCGGTGATAATTGTAATAGTTTTCATCGGTGAGTGATACAGAGATGTAGAGGATGTCACCGGGATAGTTGTCTTCATATATTTCCCAGGTTTTATATATGAAATACTCTTCATCCTTGTTTTTGTCGCTCACAAATGGTTCGCCCCTTTCAAAACCGGTTTCATAGAAGTACGAATTGAAATAGTATTCATCACCATACAAGGTACCGGCGGCTACCCTGTAATACTGTCCGTTGCCCGGGAGGTCGCGGAACCTGAAACTGACTTTCGTTGAAACAGTTCCATATTCATTTAAGGTATCGATCGCTGTTATCTCAACATCAGGGGAAGTGCCTGCAGGAATAATGCAGGAGGAGGTAGCATGGTATCCATCAGGAGTTGTCACCGAAAGGAAATAGGCAAGATTCTCAATCACCGGCATCACCGTTGCCGGAACCTGGTATGCACCAGTCAACGGATTGTATGGTAGATTGATGCTGTTAATCCCGTCTGAAAGGGTCACTGAAGCGTTGTTAACCGGTGGAAATGAATTATCAAAGCCCGGCGTGGGTTCATAGAGCGGCCTGCTTTTGCGTACAAAAATGGTGATGGTATCATCGGCGGGCGATATAAAACCGGTTACAACCAGTTTGGGATCCGAATCAGGAACTTCAACATCAGAAATCATGGAATCACAGGCGCTCAATGCAAAGAGAAGAACCGGCAGGAAAAGGATGGATTTTATATACTTTGTCATTTCTCTCAGAATTTGATGTTGTAGTTAATGGAAGGAATAATCGGGAAAATTGAGACCTGCTTGAGTTTGCTGACAACCTGATCGTTTTCGTATTGTGATTCTACAAAATAGAAATATGGATTTTTGCGGCTGTAGGAGTTGTATAATCCAATTTCCCAGGTTCGCTTAAAGTGTTTCTTTTGCTTGTGAAACTGAATTGAGATATCAAAACGGTGGTAAGCCTTCATTCGGAATGAGTTAACTTCACCATAATCGGTTACCGTTGAATAGTTCCATGGATTAAATACAGATGAAGTCATCATCCCGGCAAACGGCTGGTGCTGCTCAGCCGGATACTCGCCCAGAGGAAGCGTTATTGCGTTTCCTGTTCCATAAACCCATGTACCTGAAAGAGTTGTGCGCTTATTTATGGTATATATTCCAACCAGCGACAGGTCGTGCCTTCGGTCGTATCGTGCCCAGAATTCTTTGCCAAAGTTGATTTCATCGAATTGTAGTTTGGTCCAGGAGAGGGTATAGCCGATCCATCCGCTGAACTTACCTGTTTTCCGGTGAATTAGAAATTCCGCACCATAAGATGTGCCGGAACCGGCGGTTACATTGTCCTGCCAGGTAAAATTCTGTGCTTCCGTCGGATCATCAAGCAGTAAAAAGCTGGCACCGGGTTTATAGCCGAGTATATTATTACTCCATTTGTAATATCCTTCAAGCGTGAGTGTTAGATTATAGGCTGGCAGGTCTTTGGCGAATCCGCCCGATATCTGACGTGAATTCTGAGGTGCAACCCGGTCGGTTGAGGGAACCCACAGATCGGTTGGAAGCCCAACACCTGTGCTGCTCAGCAGGTGAATGTACTGGTTCATTTCGGCATAGGCAATCTTGGCAGAAATGCCTTCCCGGATCAGGTAATTGACCGAAAGTCGTGGCTCAGGAGAGAAGTAGTTCTTTTTATCAGCAATAAAATGACTGAACCTGAGACCTGCATTGAGTTGCACTTTGCCGGAGAAGTTAAAGTTATTTTCAACGTATAACCCGGTTTCAAATGAGTCATATTTTGTTTCACTCTTATATTCATACACAGCCTGGTCGTCTTTTTCAACGATAGCACTTGGCGTGAACAGGTGGTTGGTCGTCTGAACTCCTGCCCTGAGCGTGTATAGAGCAGAAACATGGTATTCGAGGTCGTATTTCAGTGCAAAGTCACGAATACCCGATTCATACTCCAATGAGTAATCACCTGAGCTGGATTCGTCAATTTGGTAAATTTTAAGATTGTAACGACTGAAGATCAACGAGGTATTTGAGAAAATCCGGTTGCTGAACAAGTGGTTCCACCTCAGAGTTCCTGTTGCATTTTGCCAGTAAAGCCCGGCTTTGGATTTGTAGTTATCATTACTGTCATAATACTCCTGTGTAGTGACATTAAATTTATCACGGCCAAAATAGCCACTCAGGTAAATCTTGTTTTTCGGACTGAAGTCATAATTCAGCTTTGCATTAAGATCATAGAAATAGTAACCTGCTCTGCCTTCGTTGCTCATAAAAGGCTTCATCAGCATGTCAACATAAGTCCTGCGTGCTGAAATAAGGAAAGAAGCTGTATCTTTTTTTATGGGACCTTCAAGCACCAGCCTCGATGAAATCAGCCCGATTCCTGCTTCCCCCGAAAATTTCTGCTTGTTCCCGTCTTTCATGGTCATTTCTATAACCGACGACAGCCGCCCTCCATACCTGGCAGGGAATCCGCCCTTGGTAAGCTCGATGCTCTTTAATGCATCACCATTGAAAATGGAAAAAAAACCAAAGAGGTGGCTTGCATTATAAACCGGCGCATCGTCGAGTATGATAAGATTCTGATCGGGTCCGCCACCTCTTACGTAAATTCCACTGTTACCTTCGGAGCCTTTCTGAACGCCGGGCATCAGTTGAAGTGCCTTGAACACATCTTTTTCGCCAAGCAGGGCAGGAATGTTTTTGATCTGATTAACGGGCATTGAAATCATGCTGATCCGGCTGCTTTCACTGATTCGTTCGGCTTTATCGGACAGGATTTCTACTTCCATGAGATTGATGCTCGGATCAAGGTTGATATCCAGCACCCTGTCAACGATCAGGTCAGTTTCAATAATTACTGTTTGGTACCCGATAAAAGAGTACCTGAGTTCATATTTACCTTCAGGCAGGGTAATTGAGTAAAATCCGTAATTATTGGTGGTGGTTCCTGTTCTGAGTTCAGGAAGGTAAATATTTACCCCCGGAAGGAGTTCACGACTTTCCTTTTCTCTGACATATCCACTGATTGAGTGTTTTTGCTGAGCAACGATTTGAAGGCTGGTGAAAAGTAAAAGAATCAGCAGCAGAGTAGTAAACCGGTTCATTAAGTCAGATTAGGGTAAGTTATAAAAGTGTGTTCAGTGGCTTTGTTACCAATACTTTCAGTGAATTCTCAGGTTTTTTGTTTTTTCTTCTTTGCTGCAGGGAACAGTACATTATTAAGGATCAACCTGTAACCTGGCGAATTGGGATAGAGGTTCAGGTCAGTGGGCGGGTCGCCGACCAGATGCTGGTAGTCTTCCGGATCGTGACCGCCATAAAAAGTCCAGGTGCCTTTTCCATAATTTCCGTGCATATACCTGACCTCCCCGGCAGCTTTGTTTTCACCCATCACAATTACTTCGGGTTTAACAAAATTCTTGTTAAACGCAGTTGTTTGTCCCATAAAGCCTTTAAGAACCTGTTCGTGGCTTTGCGTAAGCATGGTTGGCACCGGGTCCCATTTGGCCGAAAAGTCAAACAGGGTGAAGAAATCGTTGGTCATCGAAACCTTTCGGGTTGTGGTCACATCAATATTTGAGATTTCATATTCGTAAGGGTTGGTTACGATGCTGAAATTGGTGAATGCAAAGCAGTTTTGGTAATTCAGTTGCTCATTGGAGTGTGGGTCAGCCCCATCACCATCGAACATCACATCACAGATATCTATATTTCCTGCAGCAAGGGCAACATCATAACTATCAGGTGCAGAGCACATAGCAAACAAATATCCACCGCCGGCAGTAAATTCGCGGATCTTTTGAGCAACAGCCAGCTTAAGCTGGGAAACTTTCGAGAATCCCATTTTTTTTGCATTATTTTCAGATATGCTCACATCTTCCTGATACCAGGGTGCATTGCGATAAACAGCCCAGAATTTTCCGAATTGTCCGGTAAAATCTTCATGATGCAGGTGTAACCAGTCGTAAAGTGGTAAAGCTCCTCCGATTACTTCCTCGTCATAAACCACATCGTATGGAATTTCAGCATAGGTTAATGCGAGGGTAACGGCATCATCCCAGGGAAGCTTGTTTTTCGGAGTATAGACTGCAATTCTCGGCGCTTTCTGAAGGCGCATTTCATCCATATTAATTTGTGGATCAGATATTTCCTGAAGAATAGCATCCGCCTGAACATCTGCAATAACCTGGAAAGTAACCCCCCTTACCACACATTCTCCTTCAAGTGTAGGGTGGTGTTTGAACATAAAACTGCCACCCCGGTAGTTGAGCAGCCAGCTTACCTCAACCTGTTGTTCAAGAGTCCAGTAAGCGATCCCGTAGGCTTTCAGGTGGTTTTTCTGGGTGTTATCCATAGGAATCAGGATAAATGCTGCAGAAAGTCTGAGCGTAAAAAGTGCCAGTAAGAGAATCAGTATTGATTGCTTTTTCATAATGTACATAAAACCATATGCTATAACGCAAAAGAGGCCGGTTTTGTTATCCGGCCAGCGACTTTTGAAAAATTAACAAATAAAAAAGTGAGGCACATTCTGTCAGAACGGGGTTTCATGATCTTCCTCCATGGTATTCATTTTAGAGGGCAGGGTGTAGGTGTTGACATTCTGTTCAAAACCAGAATTTGGCTGTAATGAATTGTTGCCTGTGAATTCACCCGGATCAGGATCGGTAAACTTGGCGTATTTGCTGATAAAGCGCAAAGGAATGTCTTTCAGGGCACCGTTTCTGTGCTTGGCAATGGATAACTCAGCATGTCCGACCAGGCTGGCCCCGGTTTCATCCTGATTCTGGTTATAATACTCCGGTCTGTAAATGAACAATACCATATCGGCATCCTGTTCAATAGCGCCCGATTCCCTTAGGTCAGACAGCAATGGTTTTTTATTCGGCCGGTTTTCTACCGAACGGTTAAGCTGTGACAAGGCGATGACAGGTATGTTCAGCTCTTTGGCAAGGCTCTTGAGCGAACGTGAAATCTGACTGATTTCCTGTTCGCGGTTTCCGTTGCTGCGATCAATACCGGCCGACATCAATTGGATGTAGTCGATGATCACCATCTGAATGTTATGCTGTGCTTTCAGACGACGGCATTTGGCCCTGAGTTCAAATATCGAAAGTGATGGTGTATCGTCGATAAACAGTGGCGCATCAATCAGGTTGTTGATTTTAGAGTTAAGCTGTTCCCACTCATAGTTTTCGAGGCTCCCTTTCCGGAGTTTATCGCCGGGCAGCTGGGCTTCGGCAGATATAAGCCTGGTAACCAGCTGAATGCTTGACATTTCGAGTGAAAATACGGCGACAGCTTTTTTAAAATCTACTGCTACATTCCGGGCGATGGTGAGCACAAAGGCTGTTTTACCCATACCTGGCCGGGCAGCAATGATGATAAGGTCGGAAGGTTGCCAGCCCGCTGTAACCCTGTCCAATTCAGTAAAACCGGATGGTACTCCGCTGAATTGACCTGTTTGGTTGCGCGCTGCCTCAATTTGTTTTACTGCATCACGTATAAGTG
The DNA here is from genome assembly GCA_016709025.1 of Bacteroidales bacterium. Classification (GTDB taxonomy): domain Bacteria; phylum Bacteroidota; class Bacteroidia; order Bacteroidales; family Lentimicrobiaceae; genus Lentimicrobium. Next base: position 71,860 of record JADJEQ010000022.1, read on the forward strand.
AATGCATATCGAGGTAATTGCGTCGCATATTGTTCTCTCCAACACTAAAAAGCTGGTTTTCAGCTTTATCAAGAAGGTTGAAAACATCTGTGGTATCCTCATAGGCATCTTTTATTATTTCTGAGGATATCCTGATAAGTTCCCGCTGTATAAACTTCTGCAGGATGATACGGGCATGGAATTCGGTGTTGGCTGATGATGCGACCCTGTTGGTCAGCTGGGCAATATAAAACGGACCACCGGCTATTTCCAGTTCACCAGTAAATTTCAGCTCATTGGTAACCGTTAAAATATCTATGGGTTCTGTTTTTGCAAATAAACGGGTAATGGCCTGAAAAATGATCTGATGTGCTTCCTTATAAAAAGCATCGGGCCTGATAACATCGATGATGGATGCCAGTGCATCCTTTTCAAGCATAATGGCTCCAAGTACCGCTTCTTCAAGATCTACGGCCTGTGGTGGAACTTTTCCATGCTCAAATATATCGCTGAGTGGTTGAGGACGGGTGGTCCTTTTTTTACGGTTATCACTGACGATATTCTTATTCTCTTCCATTCACCAAAAATAGGAATTCCGCGATAATTTAAAGCCGGCCTTAAAAGATTTAGTTATGAACATTGGCCGGAGGTCGGAGGTCGGAGGTCAGAAGTCGGAGGTCAGAAGTCAGAAGTATGAGGTATGAGGTAAGATTGAGTGACTGAGTAGCTAAGAGATGTGTTGTGAGTTGTGAGTAGTGAGTGAGTAGTGAGTGAGTGGGTGAGTGGGCGAGTGAGAGAGGGAGTGAAGGGGAGACTGAGAGACTGAGAGACGAAGAGTAACCTACCTTAAACTAACCTTAGCGTCCCGCTAAGGTTAAACGCTAATTCCTCAGCTCTGCCACATCACAAAAAAAGGAGAGGGGGTGACATATCAGGATGGTAGGATTGAAATTAAATATCAGGGTCGTAGCAATAAATCCCAATCCCAACCCCAACCCCAACCCCAACCCCAACCTCAACCTCAACCTCAACCTCAACCTCAACCTTAACCTTAACCTTAACCTTAACCTTAACCTCAACCTCAACCTTAACCTTAACCTTAACCTCAATCTTAACCTGTCTTTATTTTTTCTACTTTTGAATTTCAAAATCAGACGTTATGCTTAACCTTTTTCGAAAATCAATCCTCTTTTCAGTAGTATTTATTTTATGGTCATCTGCATTCTCGCAGGATAGCCTTTTTATCAAAGGAAAAATATCTGGGCTGGATTCCGGTGATAAAAACCTGGCTCTATCTGATATTACTACCAACCCTCCGGTGGTATCAACAAAGGTCACCTCTCAGGATGGATCTTTCAGCTTTAAGGTTGCTGTTTCAAAGCTGGCAATTTACCGTTTATATCTTACTGCCGACAATTTTATCATGTTGCTGATGACAGGACAGGACATTGATTTACAGCTAAATGCTGAAAAACTTAACCTTAACCCGGTAATATCCGGATCTGACGACACCAGGATTTTATACGACATGGCCATACAGTCCTCTTTATATGATATGCAACTCGACAGCCTGAACAAAGCATTTGGTGAAGCCAGAAAAGCACCTGAACTGAGCGAGCAATTACCTGTTATTCAGTCAGCTTATGAGAAGACATCTGAAAAACAACTGGATTTTATACGGCAGAAACTTATGGCCAATCCCGGTTCTCCGGCAACATTGTTCTTCATAGATAAATTAAGTCTCGATTCCGACCTGGATGTTTTCAGGAAGGTTTCAGCTGCATTGTATGCTAAGTATCCCGAACACAGTCTGGTTGTTGATTTGAAGAACAGGGTTGAGTTGGAAGAGAAGCTTCAACCCGGGAATATGGCTCCTGAAATCACACTTCCCGACCGGGATGGTAAACCCGTTAGCCTTTCATCAATGCGGGGCAAAGTGGTACTAATCGATTTCTGGGCTTCCTGGTGTGGTCCGTGCCGGCGCGATAATCCGGAAGTTGTCAGGATGTATAACCGATTTAAGGATAAGGGCTTTGATATTTTCGGGGTTTCATTGGATCGCGATGCTGCTTCCTGGTTGGCAGCCATTGAAAAAGACGGACTGACCTGGACCCACGTCAGTGATCTGAAATACTGGCAGAGTGCCGGTGCAGAAGCCTATGGTGTTAAAGCAATTCCCCATACAGTGCTTATTGACCGGGAGGGAAAGATTATCGCCCGCAAGCTCAGAGGCAAAGCGCTTGAAGATAAGCTGGAAGAAATTCTGGGAAAATAATCATGATCGGTATTTACCATTCAGATGAATGTTAGTTTTCTCTTTGATGGATATTTACCCTGAATCCTGCCTGCTCAGGACAGAGTAATTCTTACCACTGACTTCTGTGCCTGATTCACTTCCAAAATATGCGAAAGAGAAAATAGTTGATTACTCTTTTATTTAATAGTTGAATATCAGTAACATAATTGATAATATAGTTTCTCATCTTTACTTACCGAAAATGAAAGCAAACATCCTGTTCATCTTTCTGATTTCAACCTATATGAATTTGTTTGCGCAGGTTGATCCCTGGATCATAAAAGCTGAGAACATAAATTCTTCTGACTATTATGGTATTACAGTTGCCAATGGAATGATCGGGCTGGTTTCATCACCACAGCCTTTGAAAGTGAGCAGTGTTATACAATCCGGCACTTATGATTTATATGGCAGAGGTCGTGTCAGCAATTTTCTGAACAGCTTTAACCTGTTGAACATGCAGTTGGATATCAATGGGAGGGCAATGGATGCCGGGTCGGTGAAGAATTTCAAACAGGAGTTGGATATGCATTCTGCCACCTTTGCCGGGAAATTCGATTATGAAAATGAAGCAAGTGTAAGATACACCTATTGTTCTCTCCGTCATTTGCCTTTTTGTGTTCTCATGGAAGTCGTCATCACTGCAAAAAAGGATATTACGATTCAGGTAGCAAACAAAATGGAATCCCCTGATGCTTTGCGCGATGTGCAGAATTATTACAACGAGCTCGACCGTCCCCATACGAATATTTGCCTGCTGACCTCCACTGCTAAGAGTCCTACCGGGAAGCTACAACTATGCGCATCAACAACTTTCCTATTTGAAGAAGACCGGTTGCAGGAGCCCCGCGTGGTTCATGAAATGTGGGACAACAACATGCACCTGATGAAATTCAGCAAATCCATGAAAGCTGGTCAAACCTATACTTACTGCATTGTTGGAACTACCTTATCTTCAGCACATCATGAAGACCCGCTTAACGAAGCAGAACGCCTGACTATTTTCGCAAAACTCGAAGGCAGGGAAAAATTGATTGCCTTGCATAAAAAGGCATGGGATGATTTATGGAAAAGTGATATTCTGATTGAAGGTGATGATCAATCCCAACAGGATATACACAGTATGTTGTATCATTTATATTCATTTGCCCGGGAAGGAAACTCGTTTTCACTTTCACCAATGGGATTGTCGGGTTTGGGATATAACGGGCATGTTTTCTGGGATACTGAAGTATGGATGTTCCCGGTTTATCTGATACTGCATCCGGAGATAGCAAAGTCGTTGATTGAATACCGGTTTGAGAGACTTGGAGCGGCGAGGCACAATGCAATTGCCCATGGATACAAGGGCGCGATGTTTCCCTGGGAAAGTGCAGGCAGTGGGGTAGAGGAGACCCCGGTATGGGCACTTACCGGGCCTTTTGAGCATCATATTACAGCTTGTGTGGCACTGGCAGCCTGGAACTACTATTGTGTCACCCGTGATGAAACATGGCTCAGGGAAAAAGGCTGGCCTATACTTTCAGCAACTGCCGATTTCTGGACCAGCCGGGTAGAACGCGAAGGACCGGGAGCTTATAACATCAGGAATGTAGTTGGTGCCGATGAATGGGCTGAGAATGTCGACAATGATGCTTTTACAAATGGTGCAGCCATCGAAAACCTTCAAATGGCGGTGACTGCCGCCGGAATACTGGGTTATGCTCCAAATCCTGACTGGAAACTGGTTGCAGATAACATACCCATTCTCAGTTTTAGTGATGGGACTACCAGGGAGCATGCTTCCTACAATGGAGAAGGCATTAAACAGGCAGATGTAAACCTTCTTGCCTACCCCTTAGGAATAGTATCGGAACACGGGCAGATTAAAAAAGATCTGGATTATTACAAAGGGAGGGTACCCGATGCAGGAACACCTGCGATGACCCAGGCTATATTTTCATTGCTTTATGCCCGCCTGGGTGACAAATCAAACGCATATTACTGGTTTAAAGAGGCATATATTCCAAATCTTAATCCACCATTCAGGGTTATAGCCGAAACCAAAGGCGGAACCAATCCCTATTTTGCTACGGGTGCCGGGGGTGTGCTGCAAAGTATGTTAATGGGTTTCGGGGGGCTGAGCATTACCCCTCAGGGCATCGTGCAAAAAAATGCCTTACTGCCGGATGAATGGAAGAAGATTACCATCACAGGGGTTGGACCGGATCGTAAAACCTTTGAGGTAGTCAAATAGTTCCGGCAGTTTGATTGAACAGATAACCATTTAAATTTGAACGCTGTTACAGATCTATCAACAAGCTAAGCATAAAGTAGCCTTCTTGCATCTATATATTTCAATGTTTGAAAATGGGGCTTACGCCTGCCTATTTGCCAGTCAGACAGCTCAGAAACCTGCCTGCCGCAATTCAATGAAGGCGGGATACGAAGCGCTCCGGCATTGAGTTTAACAGTGAACACATTGATCTCAGTCATACTAAACGAAAAGAAGGAGGGGTGTAATGATTAAGAATCATTACACCCCTCTTAAAATTCATTTGAAGACTCTGCGATTCAGTTCGTAATGATCATACTATTTTTTTTCAATTGAAAGAAGTTCAACCTCAAATATCAGAACAGAACCTCCCGGTATAGGACCAGCACCCTTATCACCGTATGCAAGTGCTGCGGGAATATAGAACATGTATTTTGCACCGGGACTCATCAATTGAACCCCTTCTGTCCAGCCAGGGATTACACCGTTGAGAGGAAATTTGATGGGTTCACCTCTTTCCACTGAGGAGTCGAAGACTGTCCCATCTATCATGGTACCGGTATAATGTACTTCAACTATGTCTTCAGGTTTTGGCTTGTCACCGGTTCCTTCTTTGATAACCTTATACTGAAGTCCGCTGGGCAAGGCCACAACGCCTTCCTTGGTTTTATTTGCAGCCAGAAATGCATCACCCTCTGCTTTCACTGCTGAGGCTGCTTCAGATGTTTTTTTCTGTTGTTTTGCCATCATTTCCTGCTGAAAGGCAGCCATAATCTGTTCAGTTGCCTCGGCAGTAAACACAGTATCAATCGAGTTCAGGCCATCTTTCAATCCGGCAAACATGATTTCGGGGGTAACAGCAATATCATTGGTCTTCATATTACTTCCGATATCCTTGCCAATAAGGTAGCTAATTGTATCCTGATGGGTTTTCAGTATCAGAGCCTGACTGCATTCAGTATCCTTGCTATCTTTATCTTTTTTCTTCTGACTTTTCTGAGCCTGGACCAAATTTACAGATAGAAATATAGCAATCAGAAGGAATGCTATAACGGGTGTTTTTCTCATTTTGTTTGAGTTTAAGTTTTAACGGGCAAATTTATGAATTTCATCCTATGTCAATACAAAGAGAATGATGGTTTTAATGATATTTAACTAATTTTAACGGCTATGTATTACCCGGCAAGTACTATCCGGAAAAGCAAACAACTCAGATCAGGTAATAATTATATTCCCGGGAGGGAGTAAGTTTTCTCCTTTATACCTGAGAAAAAGCTGAACAATAGCAACAACGTCCTTCTGGCAGTATTCAACGATTCTGTCAAGGTTATCCTCTTCCCAGAAAACCCTGCCTACCTGGCTTCCATCAATATCATCTTTTGGAGTCGGGATATTAAAAATAGCAGTTAATAAAGCCAATGAAGTATAATTCTTATAATCTCCGAACTTCCACATCTCCATGGTGTCGAGGTGCTGAACCTCCCAGGGTTTTCTGCCCGCGGTATCGAGAATCGATGGAATCTTTATCCCATTAACCAGCATTCTTCTGGCTATATATGGAAAGTCGAATTCTTTTCCGTTATGGGCGCATAGCTGAAATTCCGGCTTCCTGAAACGACTGTTAAGCAAATTGGCAAAGTCGAGGAGCAATTCCGACTCTTCCTTTCCGGCGAATGACTTTATGCGGAGCATTCCGCCGTTTATAAAACCAGCCGAAATACAGATAATCTTTCCGAATTCAGCATAAATGCCGGCCCGTTCATAAAGTGTGGCCGGAGTTTCACCTTCTATCACAGGGAATTTTGAAGCTTTTACCTCCCATAATTTTTTGAAATTATCAGGTACTTTCTCAAAATCAGAATATTGTGGAACAGTTTCTATGTCAATAAAGAGAACATTCTCGGATTTTACCTGGTCGAGCATAAACTGGAGTTTTGTCTTATAAAGGTAAGGAGTTTATAGCAGCTCTGCAATTTTTAATTGGATAGAAAAATGTTTTGATTCTTTTTTCGTATGGCTTCAGTCAGTAACTATTTTTGCAGGATGAAAGTATTCTGGTTTATCATCATTGTGTTTTTTAATTTTCTGCTGTTGGGATGCAAAACGGAAGAAACCGAAGGGCCCCTTCCGGAAATTCAGATTACTAAACCGTCAGACAATCAGTCATTTGGATATTCTGATACAATCATCGTAAAAGCACAGATACATCATCAGCAAACCATTGATTATGTGCGTGTTGCGGTCGTTGATGATCAATCGTCCACGGTTCTGCCTGTTCAGATGTTTTATCCGGCAGATAAAGAGTTTAACCTGGAAACAACATTTATACTTGATAATCTGCTGCTTGAATCCGGACATCTTTCAATAAACGTTCGTGCCGGTTCTGCCAATGGTTTATCAAATGAGTGGATCGGTATTAATTATTCTACCGCAATGAAATCATTGAAATCACTTTTGGTTGTTACCAAAAGCGCGGGTTCAGGATTCACGGTCAGAGATATACTACCCGGTGGTGATGTGTCAGACCGGTTTTCATTTACCGGTGATTATTCAGGTAGCGCTGTTTGTTCGAAATATCAACAATTTTACAAGGCCGGATCGGTTATTGACAACCTCAGTGCCTGGGATCTTAAAATAAACCAGATCAGTTGGTCGGTTCCATCTTTACCTGCCCCGCCATTACCCTATTTTACCGCTGTATACTCCGATAACAGCGAAGTCTTTTATGCTTCGCGCGATGCCCTGATCTCAGGCTATTCAACATACGGAATCAATACATTTCGCGGCAAACAGTTTACCAATGGCTATTTCACTTCAATTTTCCGTTACAAATCATGGTTAATAGCCTTCTTCGATACTTTTAATTCAGCATTCAATAAACTGGTTATTTTTAATTATCCGGGCGGAACTGTTTTCAGGGAAGCAGATTTGACCGGGACTGTTGTTTCGATGCATGATTCAGGAGAAGATGGTCTGTTTCTGTTTATCAACAACGACCAGTATTCGGCTGTTTTCAATTATAGTTTCGAGATGAATTCATTCATCAAACTGAAAGATTTTCCGCAGGGAAATATCAGTCGGGTCGCTATGCCTGACATACAGGATGCCTTTCTTGCTTTCACGGATGGTATATATTGGTACCGGCCGGCAACCGCCAGCCTGGTTGAAATTTTACCAATAGATCATGTCTCTGACCTGGCTTACGATCCAATTTCGGGAGAATTATTTGTTACATATGGCAATATTGCTGAACGCTATATTCTGCCTGATTTTCAACCTTTTCAAAGCTGGTTATTGACCGACAGCATCGTTAACATACACCTGCTTTACAACAAATAGCATGAAAACAGATCTTCCGGCTATATTGATCACCGAAGACGGTTCAAGTACCGTCTTTAGCCAGCAAACCGGTGAATATTATCATTCAGTGCACGGAGCAATTCAGGAATCAATGCATGTTTTTGTTGAGGCAGGATTGCGTCATATAGAATCAATTGAAGAAATCAGAATTCTGGAAGTTGGTTTTGGGACAGGGTTGAACTGTTTGCTTAGCCTGGCTGAAATTGCCAAAACAAAGACGAATGCAGCCTATTATGCTCTTGATCCATTTCCGCTTGACGAATCAATAGCAGTTGCATTGAATTACTGCCAGTTTCCGGGTCTGGGAGAATACCAGGATAATTTTAGTACAATGCACAGGATTTCAGAAGGTGAAGTAGCGATTACACCATTTTTTAAATTGATCAGAATTAAGCTCCGATTTGAGGAAGCCTGTCTTAGTCCGGACTTTTTCAATCTGGTTTATTTTGATGCATTTTCAGCAGAAGCCCAGCCTGAGTTGTGGACACCGGAAATATTCGGAAAGATCAGGACTAGTATGAAAGCAGGAGGAGTCCTTGTAACATATGCTGCAAAAGGATCAGTGCGCAGGGCACTTCAGGAGTCCGGTTTCTGCACCGAGCGTTTACCGGGCCCTCCGGGTAAACGTGAAATGCTGAGGGCTACTGCCAATTAGTCAGGCATCATTGGTCGATATCTGTGAAAGTCAACCTAAACCTTAACCACAACCTATTTTACCCTGAAATTGGAGTAATTCATTAATGTGCCTGGGAAATGCCTGACTTCCCTGACGATTGCCCTGGCTGAACCTTTTTGGCACCATCCGATAAACAGGTTAATCTGCTCTGAAGAACCTTCAGCTTCAATGTAAACAGAGCCATCAGATTCGTTGGATACAAAGCCGCACAGGCCTATGGAGGCTGCTATCTGCTGAGCTGAATAACGGAACCCGACTCCCTGAACCCGACCATACACACGGATTATTTCATTGGATTTTTCCATCTGTTCAGGCATTTAATCTTTTGGTGATCAGATTGTTTACCAGTGTAAATAACTGATTTGGATTCAGGGTCCTCCAGTTGATTTCATTTAATTTACCACCGGTGGCCAGGTAATAATCAAGCCTGCCACGCTGAATTTCAGTAAGAATATGCTCCCTGAAGTTAATCATTGCAATCCATCCATCATTCAGTTCATCAAACCATTCCTGATAATATGAATCATCGTCTGCATGAAAATTGAGAACGTTTTCCCCAATCAATATGAATTTGTTTATTCCTTCGTCCATCAGGGCTTCGCCAATGTTGCGTTTGAGGAACATAATGTCGTTGTATAACAGATCATTCCACTCCCCTAATAATTCAAGTACGCAAAAACCGGTTTTATAATCGGCAAACAAAATTTTAATATATAGAGTTGCCGAGCCCATTTCATCCCATTGGGGATGGATGAAATAATTGTAAACAGAGTTGATACATTGGGTCTCACTATATACCCTGCCAAAAAACGGCGATCTGGAATCTTCCGATGAGTCGTAGAGATGCCGCCAGGAATAATAGGGTTCAATATTCTGCATAATATGCGGATGAGTTGTCAAAACTCAATAAGTGAACAAATATTTTAATTGAATGATCAATAAGGATAAATTTCAGACTGAGAAATCAAAAGAGTTCTTTCGTGTCTTTTCATAAACCTTTTTGCTGAAGATAAAATATCGTGCTGGTTTGTGTGAAACACCCTTTTCCTTTTCGTTTATAGGCACCACGTAAGGCATATTCGATACTTTTTTTCTGAAGTTTCTTTTATCCAGGCCCAGGCCGAGGATTACCTCGTAAAGTTTTTGCAGCTGGCTCAACGTGAATTTTGAGGGTAATAATTCAAAGCCGATCGGGTTTGATCGCAACTCGGACCTCAGTGTCGTGAGTGCATCATCAAGAATTATTTTATGATCAAAAGCCAATTCTGAAATTTCGGCTACCGGGTGCCAGTGGGTATTGGGCTGCAAACAAAACTTATCAATTTTATCCTCATCTATATTGATCAATGAATAATAGGCTACTGTTACTACAACTTCCTCGGGATGTCCGATTGACCTGAGCCATTCCATGTCCCGGTCCAGGCGGTTGAGGCGGTTGGGTGTTCCTATTGCCGCAAATTGTTTCAGATATATGTTTTCAAGGCCGGTAAGTTCTTTTAACACCCTGGAAGCCGCAGTGTCAAGGTCTTCATCTTTTCTAACAAGGTCTCCGGGCAATTTCAGGTCATTATACTCAACACCGTTATAGTCGAAATTACGCTTTAACAGAAGTACGTTCAATTTTCCGAAGTCAAAACCAAATACAACGCAGTCAACAGATACATGATAATTGAGCGTATTATTGTTATGGTCCGTCATTATGAGTATATTAAGTTTGAACAACCTGTGTAGTTCAGGGATCACCTTAAGGGAGAAATATCGGCAAATATACATTTTTATCAAAACATGCGGGCTGGTTAGTGTAAAAATGATATCAGCTGTTTTATGATTGACATTGATATTTTTTAGATATCCATTCACTTTGTTTTTAGTATTGAAAATTCATTCTTATAATGAAATGGTTGTAATATAATGAATATCATAACTATACAAAATGTTAGGGTTTTATTTTAATAACCAGACTAATTATTATTTGAGGTAATTGAATATACAATATCTTTGTATCATTGTTAGTGTTTAAAGTACACTAATTGGCGTCTGTCTGAAATTGGTCATAATTGGTTCAGATGGTTTTAGATTCTTCCCGGTAATTGAATGTCGGTTCCAGCAATATATTATTTTTGCTGTTAAAAAGGTCTTGATTGTTTGGTTGTTTCCAACTTGTTAAATTCAGGAAAATATTTGGGATCCGGGACCTTTCTCATTTCCGGCCTGCTTTCTTACTAAATTTCTGATTATATAGATTAATTGTTCAGATTGATACCCCGAATTGAGTAATCAAGGAAGAGTAAACCGCTTAACTCAGGTGAATTATTCTACCTATGAAAATTTCATGACAATGGGACTAAAGTTCGGATTTGTGTTTGTTATTTCACTGCTTACCCTTAATTACGTAGCGGGAGGGACGTGGCCAGGCTCTGCTATCATAGGAAATGGTAGTCTTTGCGGGGTCTTCAGCGATGATTCAGCAATTACATCAAAAGATGGTCTTCAGGGGCTCAGACATTTATATTTCAATAACTTCACAGCTGACTACATAAAATCTGCGGGCTTCGAGGTATTTAATTCCAATGGTAAAATAAACCCGGATAGTTGTTCAACAGGATTAGATAACTTTTTTACTGTGGGTTCCTCCTTTTTCAGGGATGAAAGGCAATTGTTTTCATGTTCAGCCAGGGCAGGAAATTTCGATGGATTGATTTTTCAGTGTTCCGGCTATGACAAGGAAACAGCCTGGCCGGTTTTTACTTTTAATTTCAGGGATATGGCTTCTCCCGATGGTCAGGTAAGACTTTCAGAAATCAGAGCGTTAAAAAACGGAAGTCTTTTAGTGAAGTGGTCAAACAATTTATTCTTTATCCTATTCTCCAATGCTGCTGTTGATATCTACAAAAAGAGCAATACCATTATTGAATTGCATTTTTCTCAGGATGTTTCCCAGCGGGTAGAAGTTAATATGATTGCAGGTAACGATGAAAAGAAACTAATCGAAAAGGCTGATAGCTTGAATTTTACCCAGGGTTTGTGGGCCGATTCTGAGAAGTTGTGGAATTCCTGGATTGCAAAAGGTCAGCTTCCGTTTCCTGCTGCAAAAGATTCGTCAGAGCTATTATACAATGAATCTTACAGCCGGAATATATATGCAACTTTCTGTACTAACCTTCATGGTCAGGTGCCTGCTGATTTGACGGGGCAGTTTCTTACCAACGGTTTACCACAACTCTACCCGCGTGATGCTATGATGGCTGCACGCGCATTGATGGATTGCGGTTATCCTGAGTCTGCTTCACACATCATCAGGTTTTGGGCAGATAAAAAGATTCCCCGAAAATCCCCCGGCGAATTTTTTGCGAGGTATGACGCATTCTGTAAGGCTGTGGATGCTGGCTCTGGTGCCCGGTTTGACGAACCTGAATGGGACGCTGGTGCCTACCTGATTTGTCTTTTACACGATTATTCGCTTCAATATGGTGAATTGCTGGCCGATACCAGTGTAATTTTCGATCTGGCTGATTTCATGGTAAATTCAATTAACTCAAGCGGTCTTTTATACGAAGGTGGAATCGTGGAATGGACCGGATATCATCCTTCAACAAACATGCTGGGTGCTGCCGGCCTGATGAGTGCTGCTGAAATAGCCACAAAATACGGACGGAATGATTTAAGCGCAAAATATTCCCAAACGTGGAACATACTCGCAACGAACCTTTCCTCATTGTATGATACTATCCGCCAGTCGTATACTACCCGCCGCTACTGGGTTGATAAACCGGATGGGCTTTTCAGCATTTTCAGAATTAAAGGCAGGTTATATTATCAGTGGGATGTTACTGCTGTTTTTGGTGTATTGTGGGGATACCCCGACCATGATCTGATGCGCAGCTCATATGATTATACCTGGGAAAAACTGTGTGTCGATGCAGGGGTCAGGTATTTCGAGACGGGTAATGGCGATTGGCTGGCGGGCCCGGGATCTGATTTATTTTTCTTTACCACGGCTGCTTATGCAGAATATGCTGTTAAACAGCATCTTCCGGGCCGGGCTGCAGCACATATCAATTGGATGATTGCTAATAGCAATATTTATGGGTTAATGCCTGAACGTATCTTTTCTGATTATTCCGGTTGCAGCGATGCATCTCCTTTAACCCGTAGTTGCGCCGAATTTGCAATAGCAGTTAAATGGTTTGCTGGATCAAGATGATTCATCTATGCCCTTAAATGACGCCTGTATTTATACTCGGGTCGTGCAACATCATGTTGTGTCCCTGAACGAAAAGCTATTGCCCTGATGTACTTTTCCCGTATTTTGCATCGGACAATTAACCCAGTTACGGTTATAAATTGGGGAATAATTATCGTTGGAACAGGATTCAGGAATTTAAACGTGGGTTTTTAATTCATCATAGCAGGGACATGACATTTCGTGTCTTTACAATGATAAATTTTCCGGTCGCTTATTTGTAAATACAGGGAAGGGGAGGATGCGATAAATTCTCATTCTGTAATGCTTTTTTACTATCTATAACTATTCAAAAAAAAGACCGGCAACAAAAGCCGGTCTTTTTTTTAATAATCGGGAAGGTTTATCTCACAACGAAAACTTTGTTAACGATTCCATTGTCAAATATAGCCTGAAGTGTGTACATGCCAGAACTCAGCTGACCAACATAGATACCACTGCGTGAAATGTCAGAGGCTTTGATGTTCTCAATCACAACATTGCCGGTGGCATTGATGATTCTGATGGTATTCAGCTCCAACTGACTGTTGAACTTCATATATAACCTGTCGCTGGTTGGGTTGGGGTAAAGAACGAATGAAGAAGCATTCGGCACAATATCAACGGTTCCAACGCATTCATCAACAGTAACAGTGTATTCTGCTGTACCTATACATCCGAACTCATCGGTAAAGGTGTATGTTAAAACGTATGTTCCGACACCGACTTCACCGGGAGAGAACATGTTGTTCTCAACACCTTGTCCTGAATAAACACCACCTACCGGTAAGCCGCCTGAAAGTTCTACAGCAGGCCAGTTGATGCAAAGTACAGGATATTCATAAGAAGGCCAGGTAACAACCGGAAGTGCATAAACCATAGCTTCAATGCTGTTTGAAGTAATTGGATTTGCAACTGTACAATAGAGACTGGAAGTAAAGATCAGGTTTACAACATCATTATCCTGAGGAATATATGAGTAATCAGGACTGTTGGTTCCGGCATTGTTGCCGTTAACCTGCCACTGGTATACCGGATCATTTCCTCCATTTGAGGTTTCAGCCATGAAGTTCATCATTTCACCGGCACACAATCCGTTTTCTTCAACCTCAATGGTTGCAGTAACGGCTACTGTCGGGTTAACGATCATTTCAACCGTATTGGATGTTGCCGGATTGTTGGATACACAGGTCAGACTTGATGTCATAACAACATATACTTCGTCTTCATCTTCCGGGAAATAGGAGAATGAGAAACTATTGGTTCCTGCATTCTGACCATTTACTTTCCACTGGTATGACGGAGTTCCACCGTTCACAGGGAAAGCGGTATAAACCACCTCAGTACCTTCACATACATCGTTTGAACCGGCTACAATGCTCACACCTGCAGCAGCGCCCGGTGTAGTTATCATCGTTACTGTGTTCGAAGTAGCTGGGTTTCCTGTGGTACAGGTCAGATTCGACGTCAGCACTACATATACCTGATCATTGTTATTTGGGATGAAGGTGTAGGTTGCCTGGTTCGTTCCAACAGGGGATCCATTACGATACCACTGGTAGGCAGGTGTGCCACCGTTCACCGGAGTTGCGGTGAATACTACAGTAGTTCCCTGACAAATATTGTTCTGGTCAGGAGCTACGGTTACACTAACCGGTAACAAAGGGTTAACAACCATCGTTGTAGTACCTGATGTTGCGGGTGTTCCGGTTATACAGAACGAAATGCTCGAGGTCATAACAACATATACCTGGTCGCCATTATTTGGTGTAAAGGAATAAGTTGGCTGATTGGAGCCGACAGTTGATCCATTACGGTACCACTGGTAAGCAGGGGTAGTGCCTCCATTCACAGGAGTAGCTGTAAAGGTTACGATGGTTCCCTGGCAAACATTGTTCAGGTCAACTGAAGTGCTTACACTGGCCACCAGCGGAGGATAAACCGACATGGTTGTTACTGCTGATGTAGCTGGGCTGCCTGTTGCACAGGTAGCATCTGAAGTCAACACAACATAAACCTGATCATTGTTATTCGGAACAAAGGTATAGGTAGCCTGATTGGACCCAACAGGTGCACTGTTCAGGTACCATTGGTACACCGGAGTGCCACCATTAACCGGAGATGCAGTGAAAGTTACGCTAACACCCTGGCAAACATTGTTCTGGTCTGGTGCTATGGTAACACTTACCGGAAGCAGCGGATTAACAACCATAGTCGTTGTTCCTGAAGTAGCCGGGCTGCCTGTTGCGCAGGTAGCATTTGAAGTCATCATTACATAAACCTGATCACCATTGTTTGGGACGAAGGTGTAAGTTGCCTGATTTGAGCCAACCGGTGAACTATTACGATACCATTGGTAGGTTGGAGTTCCGCCGTTAACCGGGGTTGCAGTGAACATTACACTGGTTCCCTGGCAGACATTGTTCTGGTCTGGCGCAGCAGTAACACTTACTGGCAGCAACGGGTTTACAACCATGGTGGATGTATTTGAAGTTGCCGGTGATCCTGTAATACAGGCAGGAATGCTTGTAGTCATTACAACGTAAACCTGATCGCCGTTGTTTGGAGCATAGGTGTAAGTAGCCTGATCGGCACCAGTTGTTGATCCGTTGAGATACCACTGATATGAAGGTGTTGTTCCGCCATTTACCGGGCTTGCTGTAAAAGTAACACTAACACCCTGACAAACATTATTCTGATCAGGTGCAATGGTTACACTTGCTACAGCGGGTGGATAAACAACCATTGTAGTAGCATCAGAAATAGCCGGATTTCCGGTCAAGCATCCAGGCTGGTTTGATAACATTCCGACAATAACCTGATCGTTGTTATTTGCAATGAACGTATAGGTATCCTGGTTTGCACCGACGGGAGATCCATTGACGAACCATTGATATATCGGAGCAGGACCACCATTTACAGGAGTAGCTGTGAATGTGATGGTTGTTCCTTCGCATACATTGTTCTGGTCGGGTGTTGCTGATATACTGACCGGAATTAACGGATTAACAATCATTACGGTTGTTAACGATGTTGCAGGGTTTCCTGAAACACAACTCAGATCGGATGTCATTACAACATATACTTCATCATTGTTTGCCGGCACAAAAGTGTAAGTAGCCTGGTTTAAGCCTGCAGGGGCTCCATTGAGATACCACTGATAGGTCGGGGTTCCGCCATTTGTCGGAGTTGCAGTGAAGATAACACTGGTTCCGGCACATACATTGTTCAGATCAGGCATTGCTGTTACACTAACAGGGAGCGGTGAATTTACTGTTACAGTTGTCGTTCCCGAAGTTGCAGGACTTGTCGAACCCGTACAGGTCAGATCTGAAGTCAGGATCACATAAACCGCGTCACCATTTGCAGGTGTAAAGGTATACGTGGCCTGGTCAGCTCCTGCGGTGCTACCGTTAAGATACCACTGGTAGGATGCATTGCCGCCATTCACCGGAGTTGCGGTAAAAGTAACATCGGTTCCCTGACAAACTGTAGTATTGTCAGCGTCAATGGTTACACTGACGGGATTGTAGTTAACAATCATGGTGGTAGTTCCGGAAACAGCAGGATTACCGGTTAAACAACCAGCCAGATCTGATGTCATTTCTACATAAACCATATCACCATCTACCGGTGTAAGTGTGTATGTATCCTGATTCAGACCTGTTGCTGAACCATTCAAATACCATTGATAAGCAGGGGTTCCACCATTTGTTGGGGTAGCGGTAAAAGTAACACTGGTACCTGCGCAGATATTATTCTGGTCAGGTGAAGCGGTTACACTAACCGGTAAAGAAGGATTAACAATCATGGTTGTTGCCAATGATCCTACAGGATTACCGGTATTACAACTGAGGCTTGATGTCATAACTACATATACCTGATCATTGTTAAGCGGAGCATATGTAAAAGTGTCCTGATCCAGGCCAGCTTCAGCGCCATTCACATACCATTGGTATGAAGGTGTGCCTCCGTTGACAGGGGTTGCAGTAAAAGTAACACTGGTTCCTTCGCAAATATTATTCTGATCAGGTGCAACGGAAACATTCACAGTAACAGGTAAATCTTCTGTAATTACAGCACTTCCGGTCATGGCTACCGTTCCGGCGGTGTTGGTTCCGTCAACGGTATATGTTCCGGCGATCTGGTCACCAAAGGTAATTGCGAAGCCTGTTCCGGCAACAGTAGGTACTTGTGCAACAGCATCTTTGTAAAGTGTGTAGGTAACGCCCACCTCTGAGCCATCGAGGCCGACCGGAGTTCCTGAACTGCCCTGGCAATAAGAACCGGTGCCCGTTACATTAAAGGCAACCGGTACCGGAGGGTTGAGTACTGGGTTTTCCAGAACATTGGCATTCACACCGGGTGTTACCACCAGCTGGGTGTTTGTTGTTCCAACATAAATTGCTACCCTGGTTGCATAGGATGGGTTGGTAGCAGTACTCGATGTGAATGCCAGATTCGGTGTTGAACCCGCGGTAAAAGGCACTGAATTGGTCATCCTCATGGTGGTAACCCGAACGCCGGGTGCAACGGTAGGGACAATAAATCCATTACCGGCGCCTGGTGCAGCCCTTCCTGCGATTTTGATCAATCCAGGTGTTAATGTATTAGCACCATTGGGTTCCATGCCTGAAGGCAGTCCGGATGACCCGGGTACAACCGTGGTCATACCAACGGTTTGCGGAGCGCCATTTAAGATTGCGGTATTGAAAGTAATACCTTCCTGAACGGTTGCCAGCTGCATAGGCTGTGTGTCATCCGCATCCAACAGGTAAATGTCGAACTCAAAGACATTGGGTGCGGTTTGCACAATATTCTGAATGGTGAGTAAAAAGTCACCTTCAGCAAGTGGTGCGTTGTTCTGGGCCTGTCCTGAATAAAAACTCAGAACCAGGGCAATTAATGCAACTGCCTTAAAGAGTTTTGTAATTAGTTTTTTCATCTTTTCTATTTTTAATTTATAATCCGGGGGGTAAGAAAATGCTAAATTAATCTGAATAATTCAAATATCCTTAATTTGACAGAGTGAATAAAATAACGACAAAGAAAAATCTAAATTCCGGAAATATAATGCTCCGAAATTTAAATCTTTCTTTGTCGGGGTAAATCCCGAAAATCGGGACTGGCTCTGCATCAGTTCAGTTTGTTGAATTACTATTTTGAAAATTGCAGGTTAGAGAGGAAACATTGCGTAGATGTAACTAAACTGGTTGTTGTCAATAATGGTTCCGTCACCGGAATCAATTGAACCGTCACCGTTAACATCGGTTACTGCGTATCCTGTAACATAGTTAAACTGGTCGTTGTCGAATGGAGTAACATCACCGCTGTCAATAGACCCATCCTGGTTAACATCACCGCCATAGATTACAAAGAAGCCGTCATTTTTATCGAGCAGGTTGCTGCCATATGCCTTGGCGGCAGCGTCGAAAGCATAGCTGATGGTACTGCCGGAGAATGAAACAGGCGAAGCGGTTGTTGTTGTAATGGAGTTACGATGAACGATGGTGATGTAATAGTCTCCGTTGAATGCAGCAGGTAATGTTGTTGCAATAGATCCATCCTGATTAAGGTCAACGTCGGGGATGGTATGAACGATGGTGCTGTAACTGATTCCGTCGTGGAGTTCAATAGTAACTTTATCTGCAACCGTTCCGGGGAATTGATCACCGGTGTTTCCCTGAGCTTTATGCATCGTTCCAGCCGATTCATAAAGTCCTTCGAGGAATACGCTGACATTCAGGTTCTTAAATGTTGGTGTCACAGGTGTCGCGTGTATTACGAAATTATCAAGCCTGTTGTTGGAAGTACTGCTGGTGGCTCCGGTAAAAGTAATACTGATATAAACATTAGCTGCCCGTCAATTGCATCAATTGAACCTGAGATCAAGTGCTCTTAGCAGGAAAGTCGAAGTACTTGTTGGAGCTGTATTGATACCAAAATTGGTGAAATTAGTTCCATCTGTACTCCATGCCCACTGGTGAGAATTAAAACCAGGTTGAAGAATTCCCTTGTTGCAAAAGTGAGAATCGGTTTTCAAATCCACTCATCGAGAATTTAATTACCATACTTTTCCATTCGCTAAATTATTCCCAGAGGGCAATAGATTTCCTGATGAAGGAGTGGTGCGAGGTCATTCATGGTTGAACCGGCAAACATTGTCAATTCATTGCACTGTAGTGTATTCCAGGCAGATGAGCCATTCGAACCATCAGAATACAATGCTGCAGTTCCGGATTGAGTACCGTAATTAGCAGGCACAACAGTCGGAGTATTCGGAGCTGGCAAGCTAACATCAAATGTCCATGCTGCCAGTGGCGCTGCAGCTTAGCAATGTAGTGGCAGTGGCAGTTGGTGCATCAGGCTTGTTTTATAATCAATCAAGCACCCGCATTGGTATAAGGATAAATCACAAAATAATAGGGAGTTCCAGGTAACAAGCTGGCCCATGTGAGTGTCTGAACACCATGGGCAACATTCATAATACCTGTTCCATCACCAAGATTTGCATCATTGGCTTGTGCAACCCATCAACAGGCAATGTAAAAGCCTGTTGTGTTTGCAAGAACAAGAAATCCATCGGCAGGTTGTAGTACCATCGTTATCATACCAGGTTAGGGTAATTGCAGAAGATATCGGAGAACTGCAGTAAAAGGCCGAAGCATGGTTGGTTGGTTCACCTGCCAGCACAGTTCCGCTACAGGTAACGTTTAACGGTAAAAGGATACCGCCGCCATTGTTGACAATTACTTCACCATCATATGCGCCTGATGCCAGCCCGGCTTTCAGACGGACATAAACATTAACAGGGCCGAGGGTTGGTAAAGTAAAAGGAACGGTTGTTGAGGGCCAAAGGTAATATCGTCAGTCGATACTTCATAACCTTGGCTTCCGGCTGCGGAACTGTTATAACTCCCGGGTAACCTATCAGGTTACTGCCTTAGAGCATATAGCTCTGTGACACTGATGGACCACCAATACCTGCAGCATATAGGAATCCTGTTAATGTATTCGGCGTAGCCGTCAAAGAAGGATCCACACTCACTTCAAAATCAGATAATCCCCTGGGGATCAATTGCATAACTGATCCAAATTGTAGTACTACTCCGGTTAAATTCTGGGGAGCGGCTGGAATGGGCGTTCCTATGTAATTCAAGTCGGCGTAATGCGTACGCATCACGCCCAGTGCCGGATGGATCGGTCAGAGGGTAGTTGGCGACTGCAGCAAAATTACCGGTTCCGGTGATGGTTGTGTAATTCACTTTAACCAGTTTTGCCTGGTGAGTGGCGTTCAGGTTTAACAATGAAACCGATTCCGGAACTATAGTGTTCCTGTGCTTGATGCAGCACCCGGATCAATAACGGGCACGAACTGGAGCATTAGGTTGTTTAATGATAAAGTGCCGGTAATTCCTGTAATACCATCGTAAAGATTATAAGTGGTAGTGATTTTGCCGGTATTATCGTCAATAGTAATTGCACCAGTGGCATCCTGAATGTATTTGGCATTGCGGGTGATTGATTTAAAAGTAAGTACTGCTTCGCCTGTTAGTCTGTAAGCTGTTCCATCGGTCAATCCCGCACGCAGGGCGGCAATGTTGGCAACATCATTAACAACGGGGAATGTAAATACTTCGGTTACGACCACACTTGGATCAAAATCAATTGCAAAGGCTTTTGCTTTGTCGGTGCCATCCGTGGTGTAATAGATTGAAGAAGCAGGGGTTGAACAGGTAATTGTTGCTGAAAACGGTGCATAATAATTACCGGTCGATGGTGAAATAACCGGGGCAGCAACTACAGGCAGGTCAGGAACGTTTCCAACAACACTAGTGGTACTCCAGCTTCCGGTTCTGCTTGCAATCAGCGTATTGTCAATTGCCCTGACTTCAATCAGATCAATGGTTGTGCCATCGGGGCAAACCAATGCAAAGGCACCTGTTGACAGGGTGGTGGAAGTTGCACTGATTAACACAGAACTGCTGTAAGCCAATACGACATGCTTGATGGTATTGTCGTAGCCTCCGAAAGGTACAAAGTTACCGGTAAGGCTGAACGGAGTGGTAATTGAGGTTGAAGAAGTAAGTGAAATCGTCTTGAAGTCAACTGAATAAGGGGATACCCTGTCCCTGTATGAGGCGTCTCCGCTGATGTTGGTACCTCTCTGGTATAAAATCCAGAAACTGGAAGATGAAGTCGGAGTGCCGGGAGCCAGTGGCCCACTGCCGGTTGAAGAACTGGTTTGATAAACATCCAGGCTTTCGTCCCAGCAGTAATACTGAACACCTCCTAAATATATTTTATATCTTACCAGATCAGATGGATAATTTGAGAGGGACATTAATACCGCACTCTGCGAGGTATTTAGAAGTCAAATCAATATGTGATGGTCTTAATACACAAGTTGCAGTTGGTTGAGGTGGAGTAACTGTACCGCTGCAGGTAACACTAACTTAAGGCGCACCACCACCTTAATTGGTAATCAGTTCCCCGTTATAGGTTCCCTCCGGCAATCCGGCTTTGAGGCGGACAAATACCGGTATCGGGTCTAATGTAGCTGCAGTAAATTCAACTAACGCAGTTGGTCCCCAGGCAATATCATCGTTTGAAACCTCAAAGTTTGTACTTCCTGTTACTGTAATAACTCCAGAGAACCCGGTAAGGTGATTCCTTCAGGGTATAATAATTTGAAACAGAAGGGCCACCGTTATCAACAGCATAGCTAAAGCCGGTAAGAACTGTCGGAGCAACAGTTAACTGAGGTGAAAGGGCGGTGACAGAACCATTGCAGGTAACTGTTGCGGGGGTTGCACCTGCAGATGTAATGTTGATTGTTTCCCCGTTATAGGGTCCTGCAGTCAGGCCGGCTTTCAGGCGGACATAAATGGTTGTCTCTGCCACTGTTCCGGCAGTCTGCGTAAGTTCGACCGGAAGGTCGTATCCTGAACCTGAAGACTGTGAAATTTCGTAATTGGTTGAAGGAGCAAGAAAAACATTTCCTGTTAAATTTGTGCCACTGACTAAAAAAGTTTGTTCGGCAGAAGGGCCGCTGCCTTCTAAATAATTGAAACTGCTCAGGGAAGTTGGAGCAACAGTAATAGTCGGGGTAATCGTTGTTTCAGGTGTGACTGCATCAGCCCAGGTTGTGGCCAACCGGATAGCGTCAACAGTCATATTTTGGGTGGCACTATATTGTCTCAGACATACCCTGTCAATAGATGCCTGGCCTGTTCCTGTAATTGTTAATAATGGTGTTCCAGCATCAACTTCTGTTGCCGGTACACCGCTTGATAAAACCCAAAGGCTTGCATCACCTGTTGCGGATACGTTATATTTAATGATAATCAGATAGGTTGTTAAGGGATCGAAATCCGTTGTAGAATACGTGGCTGTACTGGTATTCGAAAAGCCAAAATTGATTTTCCCGGAAGTTGCTGAAGGCCTAACAAACACCCGGGCAGCAAAAAGGGATATGCTACCTCCAAGATGGTAGAAATAACCTGCAGTTCCGGTGGTAACATTCACCAATGATGCACAATATAAAGTGCCGGAAGTCACAGCTGTCATTGTTTTGGAATCATCTTCGCCGGTATTGTCAACGAGGGCAGCACCTCCGACACCGGAACCTGTATAACCGGAATACGATAGTCCGGCTGTGACATCGATTGGATTAGCTCCGGCAGCATAGAAAGGATGATGGACAGGACAAGGACTGGGAAAATCCGGGTTCTGAAATTTGAGTAAGTTTTTTTCATTTTTCGAAATGTTTGATTATTAAAATTTTGAGTTTAACGAAACTAAAAGAACGGATTGAAGATCGTGACCACTTACTGAAGGATACCGGCTTTTAGTTTGAATGTTGTCTGAAAGTCTTCATATCAGTTGGTTATAAAATATTCTTTCAAACACTGGCCGGTTTTGCAGATTTATTCAGCGATCATCTCCGTTTTAAGTACCCCGAAATGTTAATTTTCTCATGAAAGCATGGTTTTTTTGGTTAGTATTTTCGTTTGTTGTGGCGTTTGATCGAAAAGTAAATTTAGCAAGTTTATTCATTTTGCTTCAATAATTCTCAGGCTAATATTAATGAAAAGTTAAATTTACAAATTACATCGCAAAGTCCTTAAGCTGAATGATTTGTAGTCTTTTAAGGAGCAACAGGCAGAACTTATATTGTATAAAAAATACGAATTCTGCCTGTTTTCTCTGCGATTTTGAAATCCATGGCCTCAATCTTCCGGATTAGGAATCCTTGAATTGCTGAATGGTTTTCCCTTTGTGTTTAATTTTCAAACCTTCAAGTATCAGTTCAATGTCAAATGTAAATTTGTCAGTCCTGACTGCGTCAAGCACTGGGCTATAGACTTTTTACTTTAAACTTTGGACTTTTTACTTTAGATTTTTACGGCGTTAATGAAGCGATGTAATTAAACTGGTTGTTATCGACTATGGTGATATCACCGGTATCTACAGATCCGTCTCCGTTGGCATCGGTGTCAACATACCCGGTAAGATAGTTAAACTGATCGTTGTCAAGTGGCGTAACATCTCCTGTGTCAATTACACCGTCCTGATTTACATCACCTCCAAAGATTACATACCACCCATCTGTTGTCTGTAAAAGGTTGCTCCCATATACGTTGGCTGGCTGGCTAAAATCGCAAAGAATGGACTGGTTGCTGAACGAAATGGCTGAAACAGAGGTAGTCGCAATCGAGTTGCGGTGCCTGATTGTCACATAATAGTTTCCGGATGTATTTGCCGGAACTGAAACAGTGGCTGACCCATCTGTTCCAAGTGCAACACCGTTGAATGAGAGCTCGGTTATGCTGTAATCGTTTTCATTGTGAAGTTCAACGGTGATTTCATCGGCAATACCGGGTCCGAATTGCGGGCCTGAATCACCATTTGCCTGATTCATTTGTCCGTTGCTGTTATACAATCCTTCCAGAAGAACGTTCAATGTTAAGGTTTTTGATAAGGGAGGATTTACAGTAAGAGTACCTGAGACAAAATTGACACCATCCCAGAATCCACCCTGGAATCCGCCGTATACAAAAGCCTGTTCATCAAGTTGAAAGCGGGATGCATAGTAATAAATTCCTGCGGTTCCAATTGCGGCACCCAGGTCGGCGAGGTATTCATCGTTGTTTCCATTGTCGCCCTGAAAGGAGGCCGCAATCCAGTTCGTCCACGTGCCGGGATCCGTATTGTCGGTGCTGTAGCCAATCCATGCCTGTATTCCGGCGCCCTGACCTGCAATATTGGTAATGCTTTCGGCATAAACCTGAGCATAGACATTGAAAGACTGGTTTAGAGTAATGTTTCCATCAGCAGGCCACTGAAGATTGGCCCAGGTAATAGAAGGAGGAGCTTCTTCATTTACAGTTACAGTCCATGATTTAGTGCTTCCGCTTTCGCTGGTAACGGTATAGATTACCGGAGTGGTGAAATCCTGTTCTACACCACTTAATGGGTCAATAGTGGCCCCTGCCGAAACGGAGATTGCAGGTATTAAGGAGGTTAATGAAGTGCCATTGGTAACTTCAACGGTTACTGTAGCGTCTCCTGTATTGATAACGGCCGGTCCGGTTTGTTCAGTAAGGGTAAAATCAAGAATTTCTGCTTCAGTGCTGAATTCCTGCACCTGGAAGGTGGCTGAAAAAGGGCCGTCCTCTGTATCTCCCGCGATGCCTGTACCTGATATGGTGAAGAAAATTTTCAGGTTATAAGTGCCGGCAACGAGTCCGTCGGTAATAACTATCTGGTCTCCAAAGCCTGCCCATGTCTGATTTCCTCCGCCATCGTTGCTGGTCCAGTTTACATTGCGCGTAGTATAAGTATCAGGTTCTGTTCCGGTTGTACTCCAGACCTTGTATCTGAACTGGGCTCCGGCAACATCGCCTGTACCGTTCTTATAGGTTTTAAAGGCAGAACCTCTGATAAACAGGCTGCTAAGAGGTCCAAGATCAGTAGTGTTGAACTCTGTTCCTTTTTGTGTAATATCGGATCCCTGACCTGTATACCAATAGGTGATGGTGGGGAGGTTAACTCCATCATCGTCAAGTAGACCATAATTCGGAACAGCGTTGGTAACTGTAACAGTCCATTCTTTGGTTGTAGTTCCGTCTTCTGCTGTTACTGTATAGGAAACCGGGTTGGTGAAATCACGGATAACACCGCTTGCCGGGTTGATGGTGGCCCCGGCTGATACTGAAATTACAGGAGACAGTGCTGTTAAAGGGGTGGTTGGATTTACTTCGAGTGTAATCGTAGCAGCAAGTGGGTTAATCACTGCCGGAGCAACCTGTTCGGCCATGGTGAAGCTCAGTATTTCAGCCTGCGTGCTGAGACCGCTGACGATATAACTGTAAAAGTTGCCGGTATTATTGTTCAGTTTGATTGTGAATAAATCAAAATTATTGGTAATACTGCCTATGGTTGAACTGAAAGCATAGTATTTAACAACCGCTCCGGCACCTTGTCCGGGAATGGTGGCTGTGCCACTGCTTCCGGTCATTGAAAAATGGTACGATGGAGGAGGTTGCCCAGTTGTTGGTTGTATACAGCAGGTAAAACAATTCTTCAACTGCCGGGGTACTACCGGTTGTGAGGGTGATGGTTTCAGGCTGATTAGCCGGAACTGAGGCCGGAACACTGACAGAAGTCAGGTCTGCCGGAAGTGTGCTGGTTTCCATATAGATGGCCTGAGTCCCGCTATAACCGCTGTCTTTCCAGTTCATGGTGTACCATTTACCATTGGTCAGGGTAATGCTGCTGTTGGCAGCACTGCCACCAAAAGTATAATTCTGAAGGGTGTTCATGGTAACCGTAACAGATCCCCACTTATTCCCCCATGGATTAGAGGTTGACCCGCTGGTAAACAGCCATTGATGTGTTCCTCCGGAAATGTCACCACCGGATTCAGCTGCACTGAACATAGTCTGATAACGATCAGTACCGCTGGGAATAGCTTTTAATATTTTGGTAACGCGCCCACCCGTAACCTGGGTACTGCTTGCCAGGGCCAGGTTGTTTACCGGGGGATTGGTCCATTCGTTCCAGGCACCCGGCATATTGAGCCCTTCAGGTGGATATATCTGGGCACTCAGACCATTGCTTATAAGAAGGATCATTGTGAGCAAAACAGATGTAATTGCACTATTTTGCCATGAGATTGGATGAGAATTGCTATTTTTCATGATTGTGCTTTAAAATGAATAATTTAAGGAAGAACCGATCCTACAAAACCAAACTGATTGTTGTCAACAATGGTTACATCTCCCGTGTCAATTATGCCGTCTCCATTTACATCAGACACAATATATCCGGTTGCATAATTTAGCTGATCGTTGTCGATCGGAGAAATGTCCCCAGTATCTATTACGCCATCCTGATTGACATCGCCACTGTAGATCACATATTGACCATCTATCATTGGCAGAAGGTTGCTGCCATATGCGGCCGATGGTGAATTAAAAGCGTAGTCAATAACAGGTCCTGCAAAAGAAACAGGTGTTGCAGAAGTAGTTTCAATTGAATTGCGGTGCTTCACAGTCAGATAGTAGTCACCGTTGAAAACGGAAGGGATTGCAATGGATGCAGATCCGTTGGTACCCAGATTTACACCAGGAGTCGAATGTTCAATAATGCTGTAATTCAAGTTGTTATGTAATTCAACGGTTATCTGATCGGCAATATCAGCACCAAACTGGGGGCCTGAATCGTTTCTTGCCTGGTTCATAGTTCCACTGCCTGCATAGAGTCCTTCGAAGTACACTGAAAGGTTAAGAATTTTATCGGTACTCAGGATGTAAATGTTATAATCTTCCGTCTCCCCATAACCATTAGTGCTGCAGGCATCAAAGTCAGCGGTATTCCAAACTTCCCTGACACGCATCCTTGTTGCACCGGGCGTCGCATTCTCAGGCACTGTGAATTCAATACTACCGGTTGCCGGGGTTGGTGCTATCAGAACATTTCCTAATTTTTCAGATGTTTCAAACAAACCATTCTGGTTGTAATCGATCCAGACGGAAATATAGTTTCCACTGCCATAGGTGCCGGGGCTCAGGGTGATGGTATTCACCGATCCCGGGTTCAGATCCGTTGATAAGTTACTGAAATAAGTGTAATACGGATTAGCAGATGCGCCGGTAGCATTGTTAATACTTCCAAGCTGAACCAGGGTTATGTAGTCACCGTAACCGGTACCTGTAGTGTAAGTAGGAATACAATATTCAAATGAAACTACATTGATAAACCCGGATTTGATATCAGTATCAGAACCATAGGCATTGGTAGCTGTAAGTGTAACGGTATATTGCCCGTTAGCCGTAAACTGAACCTGCGGGTTTTGTGAACCGGCATTGGTTCCTCCAACGTAAATTACATGATCAGGGCTGAAGCTCCATAGCCAGGAAGTGGGTAGATTGCTGGTCTGATCTGTAAATGTGATAGTTGAATTTACAGGCGTAGTTGTTGAGGATGCTGTAAAGTCCGCTACCGGAGGGTCGGTTACACTATAGCAACTAATGGTGGCTGCCCAACCGTCCCTGACAACACTTCCATCAGATGTAAACTTAAAGGTGAGTGCACCGGAAGCATTGCTTGCTGAAATAAGACCCGGGCTGGCTGTTCCATGATAATTTCCGATTAACGCAGCTGAAACATCGGTTCCATCGTAAATCTTCAGGTAATCATAATTTAATTCAGTGTTAAATGAACTGAAATTTACCCTTACAAAAGCTCCTGGGGTAGCGGGATAGAATGTTAAGGTGAAATTTTCATTATCAACATAGCTAGCCGAAGATCCGCCGGAATCATAGAAATCGCCTGTACAGGTGGTGATGGTCCCATTCGACATATTGAACAGGGGAGGGGAAACAGTAATGTATCCTGTTTTGGTTTGCGTTTCTGATCCGCCAGGTTTGGAAACCGTGAGGGATACATCGTAAGTTCCGGTTGTGTTGTAAACAATTGGAGGAGGATTTTGTCCGTAGTAAGTTGATGGATTTCCACCAGTGAATAACCAGTTCCATTCAATGGGGTCGCAGGAGGAGTTATCTGTGAAAGTAACGCTGTTGCCAACCACCACAGTCGAAGGGCTGCCACTAAAATCGGCGATCAGATTTTTCACAGTTATGTACCCGGTTTTTGTCTGCGAATCAGTATCAATGCCGTCGGATACTGTCAGGGTTACATCGAATATCCCAGCTGATGCGTAAGTTATCGGCGGAGGTGTTTGTCCGGAAAACGAAGATGGTGTTCCTCCTGGAAAACTCCAGTTCCAGGTGGTTGGGTTGGCCAGTGAAAGATCTGTAAAAGTAACATTTCCACCAGTGCATACAGTGGCAGGCGTTGCTGAAAATTCTGAAGTAAGGGCAGGTGGTGCAATCTGGAATACCCCGACCTGGTTCTTACGACCTCCGTTAAAGTACTCACCAATTGACCAGAAGGTCACATCATCGTTGGGGTCAATAGTCATCTGAGCATAATCTCCATAGCGGGATGAAGGATCTGATTGGGTGCCGTTGGCGATTACTTCTTCCGTAAGGGTCATTGTTCCTGCAGGATCCGAAGCATATCTGCCTGTAAAGCGTAGCGAAGGGAACTGGGTAGTACTGACTGTGGTATAGGCCATTCCGATGTTTCCATTGGCATCCATGCACATATTGCCGCAGAATGCACTGTGTCCATCCGGTTGTGAATATGTACCTTCCTGATAAATAGTCCAGGGTGCGCCATCGGTTGTCTGTCTTAACTCATACCAGCGGATTCCAGAGAAGTTATCTGCATTGTTCAGGTCAACCACAAAATTGAATACTGCACTGTTGTACGCTGGGAATCGCCTGTATTGGGCCATATACATGATTGTGGCCTGCAGGGCATCGATATCACTGCCTGATGGTTGGGGCAGGTTGGAAAAAGAGCCGTTATCGAACAGACCGTCAAACGGTTGTGTATTTATAATCTGCGGGCTTGAAATGGTGGAGTTGGCGTGAATTGCCCAGTTTACATTGACCTACCAAATTTTAAGGTGATCAACCGAAACACCGCTCCATGAATCATCCTGCACATAAACAATGGGGGCATTTCCGGCGGGAGGCAGGGTAGGACCATTGGCGTTAAATCCGAGCGGACTGTAAAATCCACTGGTCACGATGCCGGTGAGCGGAAATCCGATCATCTGGGCTGTGGTGTTTCCAACCAGCATTTTATCCCTTTCAAGGGCAAATACAACCTGGCTGGTGCTTGCTGAATTCTGGTCCTTATTTGCAGTTATATAATAACCATCAGACCAAACGGAAAATTTCGGGTAATCAGGAAATGTATTCGTGCTGAATCGGTAAACATACCAGCCATCGTTAACCGGATCGGGCCCCTGGCTGATGGCTACATCGAAGCCATTGGAAAAGAATTCGGTAATCAGGAAACGGTCGGCATACCGGTCGTATATAACAATAGGGTCACCCATGGTTCCGGGAAGAATGGTTCCCAATGAGGCTGCAGCTGTAAGTGGATTGCCGGATTTATCCCATATTCTGAAGGCAGAATTCCAGGAGTTGACAAAATGATTTGGCCCTACCGCTCCTGTCGGATCGGTGGGTGTTGCGGTTGCGCTGGCTGCTTCAAATGTCAGAATCGGTGCCCTGCCCTGAGTCCTGGGGGCCCTGGTCTGCTGTTCCCATAGAGGATCATTTCCTTTGGGAAGTCCTTTTCCAGGTACCGATGTGTTTGATCCCCAGTGTTTAGGATTGAATTCTTTTACTTTGTTTTCGGCGGGAATAAATGTTCCTTCTGACAACTGTGAAGCAATAGAAGGAACCCGGGTCACTGGTGCTGACACAGTTATGAGGGTTGGTTTAACCGATCCCGTTGGAACGATTTGTGCTTTTTGCTGCGCATACACATTTACTATAGAACCGGTGAGGCTGACAAGTAAGATAAATAAGTAGATTTTTTTCATTCTGTTGTTTATTAAAAATTAACGATCAATGATCATCCTGTTGCTAAATTTGAAAATACCGGACTTTGAATATCCGGGTATGAATTTGCCTGCCAATAACAGAAATTAACTTCAAAAACAAAAGGCCGGATATTAAATGTCCGGCCTTTTATTCGCAGTTTATGGTAATACAGCTCCTACATAAATGAACTGGTTATTGTCAATGATTGTTCCATCCGCAGTATCAACAATCCCATCTCCATTTACATCGGTCAGAATATAACCTGCCACATAGAAGTACTGGTCGTTGTCGGTAGGGGTGGTGTCACCGGTATCCACAGAACCATCCTGGTTAACATCTCCGCCATAAATCGCATAATACCCGTCAATCATCAGGAGCAGGTTACTTCCATAAGCTTTGGCTGGCTGGTCAAATGAATAATCAACAACAGGCAATGCAAATGAAACCGGTTCAGCCGATGTGGTCTCTATAGAATTCCGGTGTTTGATGGTAAGGTAATAATTGCCGTTTGCTGCCGGAGGAAAATTAATTGTTGCAGATCCTGATGTACTTAGATCTACTTCATTGGCAAAGTATTCTGTATAAGAATAGTTCAAAGCATTGTGAAGTTCAACATCAATTTTGTCGGCAATGCCCGGTGCAAACTGAGGTCCCGACTCGTTATTTGCCTGATTCATGGTGCCACCACCGGCATAGAGCCCTTCGAGCAGAACGTTAACATTAAGTGTCCTGGTCAGAGATCCGTCCTGAGAGAGTGTAACTACTTCTGAAGGTAAACCTGAAACGGATACTGTAATGGTTGCCGTCCGGGCAGCTCCCGTATTTTCATCATAAGCTGCTGTAATAATTCCGTTCGCGAATCCTGATGGCGTAACATTGCACCAGGTCTGGTCGCTGATAACCGTCCAGGCTGCATTTGAAGCAACAGTGTACTGGATTGAGCCCGAAGCAGCGGCAACATTTTGGTTCGCCGGAGTTACACCGAGTACAGGCGGGCCATTTAAAACCGGATTATACAGTACAATAGCATTTTCACCGGGTGTAACAACCATTTGGGTGTTAACGGTTCCTTCATACTTTGCTACCCTGGTTGCATACAACGGGTTAACCGCAGAACTGGATGTAAAAAACATATTCGGATATGAGCTGGGCGCAAAAGGAATCGAATTGGTAAACCTTATCCTGGTAATATGGGTTCCGGGTTCAATGGTTGAAACAATATATCCATTGCCTGCGCCTGGTGCTGTCCTTCCGGCAATCCTGATTAATCCGGCTACAGTGGTATTGGCTCCGTTAGGCTGCATTGATGAAGGCAAATCAGAAGAATTGGGAACGATGGTTGCCATGCCTGACGTTTGAGTTGCCCCGTTCAGTATCGCCTGATTAAATAGAATTCCTTCCTGTATGGTGGCCAGTGCCAGCGGTGCGGAAGCATCCACATCGAGCAGGTAAATGTCGAACTCGAAAATATTGGGCGCTGTTTGAACGATGTTCTGAATTGTAAGAAGAAATTCCGATCCGGCTTGTGTAACAGTAACAATCACGGGTGATAGGCCTGGAGCAGTGACAGTTATATTGGCTACCCGGGTTGAAGGGAAAGTATTGATTTGATATGTAGCTGTAATTGATCCATTTCCTGATCCCGAAGGCGTAACAGTGCACCAGGATTGATCGCTGATTACCGTCCAGGATGTATTGGATGCAACAGTAAATGTTGTGATACCTGCACCCTGCGACACGTTTTGATTTCCAGGAGTTACGCTCAGTGATGGGGTTATCCCGGCCTGTGTAACCGTTACCGTGACTGGTGTGATACCGTTCACTGAAATGGTAATCTCAGCTATGCGGACTGTTTCGGAGGAATTTCCTGAATAATTTGCATTGATCGTTCCGTTTCCGGAACCCGATATAGTAACGGTACACCAGCTTTGATTACTCGAGGCAGTCCAGTCGGTGTTGGATGTTACACTGAAAGAGGTGGCCCCGGCTATTGAACTCACACTCTGGTCAGAGGGCGCAGCAGCCAGGGAAGGAGCTGCCTGGGAAACCGATACCACAACAGGTGCCAGGCCGGCTGCGGTTACTGTAACATTTGCGACACGTGCTGAAGCGGTGTTGTTTACTGAGTAAGTCGCAGTTATAGTTCCGTTTCCGTTACCGGATGGGGTAACCGTGCACCAGGTTTGATCGCTGGCAGCTGTCCAGCCGGTGTTGGAAGTAACCGTAAAATTTGCTGACCCGGCTGCCGGCAAAACAGCCTGGTTTGAAGGTGCAACAGCCAGTGAAGGAGCTGCCTGGGTAACAGTAACCACCACGGGAGATAAACCTGTGACAGTAACTGTAACATTTGCAACCCGTGCAGAAGCGGTATTGTTTGCTGCGTAAGTTGCTGTTATTGTACCATTTCCGGAACCGGATGAGGTAACTGTACACCAGGTTTGATTGCTGGCGGCTGTCCAGCCTGAGTTTGATGTAACTGTAAAAGCCGTTGATCCGGCAATAGGTGATACAGCCTGATTGGCAGGAGAAACTGAAAGAGTGGGACTGGAGGTTCCTGATATTGCAACATCATCCACACATACCCCATAGCCGTATTTAGCGTTCCCTTCAAAAGCAATGTAATAATCACCGGAAGCAGCAGGAAGACTGATGGTTCTCTGTGTCCATGCTGTAACACTTGCAGTATAGGTGGCCAGTGAAATCCAGGGGCCGGCAAGGGAAGTGCGGTAATAAACAATCAATTGATCCTGATCGGGAGACCAGAATGGCTGGGTGTGCCAGAAGGTCAGGGTAGGGCTTGATAATCCCGAGAGATTGATGGGTGGGGTAATCAGTTTTGTGAGGTTGGAAGCAGGTGTATTGTCTTTCAGACAGGCATTGTATGTTCCGGTATGAGCAGTTGCAGGATTGCTGCCGCCATTTCCCGTGATAAATGTCCAATCGATTCCTGAGCTTGCTACCTGCTCCTGTGTCCAGCAATTTGGGATCATGCCTCCGTTTTCGAAACCTTCATTCCAGGGGAAAGTACTTACAGTACCACAGGAAGTTGTAAAAGTAAGATCTTCACCATAAAAGGTACCGTTTGAATTCGTTGCGTAAGCCCTTACATGATACATGGAATTCGCGGATAGACCGGTTATCTGACTGATAAAAGAGCCTGTACCTGAACCATCGGTAGTATGATTTCCTGTTGCAATTGGATCAGCAGTTGTGGCCCAGCAAACACCTCTTGCAGTTACAGAAGCGCCTCCGTCGGAAATAACATTCCCGCCGGAAGTAGCTGTGGTTTCACTTACAGGGGATGCTGCTGTTGTTGTAACTGCTGCTCCGCCAGGGGTAAAAGTAAGATCATTTCCATTGGTAGTACCATCACTGTTTACGGCCACAAGCCTGAAGTGGTATGGTGTTCCGGCAATAAGTCCTGAAATATCTGCATTCACTGCAATATCTGAAGTTCCTGAACCGGCAGAAATGGTGGAGGTTGAATTTCCATAACTTGTGCTGGTACCGTATTCAAAATGGTAACTGGTTGCCAGACCATTCGGATTTAAAGTTCCATTCAGGGTAGCTGAAGTAGCCGTTACAGCGGTTGCTGGTAGGGTAGCTACATTCGGGTTGTTGCCGATCTGAAAGGAAATAATTTTGGTGTTTCTGGCTTCTGATGCACCTATGTATTCTGTTGTAAACCAGAAAGTCTGATCATTTGAGGGGTCGATCGACATACTGGAATAATCACCCCAGCGATTATAGGTATATTGGTAATTGGATCCATTGAAGGCATTAACTTCTGGTATATCAAGAATACCGGAAGCACTGGCATAAGCTGATGCAGACTGAGCTGCATAACGGATTCCCGGATACACGGTGCTGCTTGAAATTGAATAACCTGCTGCAATTCTACCCGATCCATTCATGGCTATTGAACCCATCCACCTGCTATGGCCATCGGGGGCATATGTTCCTTGTTGCCTGAGTGTCCAGGTAGTTGCCGGAGGGGTCTTCCTCAACTCATACCAGCGCACTCCGGCATGATCTGTTCCAACATCCACAGTATGACAACAGACAATGGACTGATAAGTGCCGAAATTCCGGTACTGCGGTACATTCATAATAACAGTGGAGATTGCACAGAGTTTCATCGAGGTGCCCGGCTGGGTAATGTTGTCCCATCCGTTTGCAAACTGGCTGTCGAATCCAGCTACATTAATCTGTTGTGTTCTGTTAAATGTTGAGGATGCAGGTGTTGTCCAGTTGACGGCCAGTTCATAAAGCCATAATTGGTCAGTTCCGCCACTAACGTCGTTGTCGTTAAAAGCGATGAAAGTACCTGGTGTTCCAACCGGCGCGGCAACGCCATCGTTATCAACGGGAGGAACAACCACAACTCCGGTTCCCGGACGGTATGGATTATCGAATGCAACCATCCTGGCAGTGCCTCCAACCAGCATCTGGGAACGTTCAAAAACATAAATATCGTTACCGGTAGCAGGCTGCGTGTTTGTACCCATATAGTAACCATCACGCCAAACGGCTATCTTTTCATAGTCCGGC
This sequence comes from Bacteroidales bacterium, assembly GCA_016709025.1. GTDB lineage: Bacteria > Bacteroidota > Bacteroidia > Bacteroidales > Lentimicrobiaceae > Lentimicrobium. Next base: position 106,171 of record JADJEQ010000022.1, read on the forward strand.
ATATCAACAACATCAAATGAATACTGATACCAGGTACCTGTTGGATCGTTGGTTGTTGAAACAGCGAACAGCATGTAATCATTTGAACCGCTGATTGAGAATTCAACAGCCACCCATCTTCCGGCTTGCTCGTCATAAAGTATAATCGGATCTCCGTCGTTATTATTTGCACCGATTACATTGCCAAATAGCAAATTCATATTGGTAGGACCTGCCAGCAGTGTGCCTGATTTACTGTATATGGCATAGGTTGTATTTACAGTTTGCATATAATGATTCGGGCCGGTAGCACCATTACAATCAGGTGGATAATAAGGTGAGTTCTGTCCTTCGAAATTTGCAATGGGAGCCATGATCATGTCAGTCGCAGCGCCGTCACTTTTCTGCCAGACTTCATCCGGCGCTTTTGGTAATGTTGATGCAAATGGATAAGTAGGCTTTTCCCATGGGGTATTCTTCGCTTTTTTCTTTGCCTTTTCTACCATGGCATTGTATTGTTCAGCCGACATCGGAGGATTGTCACGAAGCGGTTTGCTGATTCCGCGAAATACGCCTTCCCTTATCATAGTTGGTTTGGCAGGGATATCCTGGGCGTAAATCAAATTCAGGAAAGCCTGCATGCAAAAGAGAGCTGCCAGTAGTAATGGTTTGTTCATAATCGGTTAAATGGTTTAATTTGTAAAATGAGTGCTTAACTAAGGTATGCTGCTAAAAGGTTAAAAAGGAAATTTAACTTCCTTAAGTTACCAGTTTTAACAAGAAGTGGGAAATTCTTTTCATTTTGGGTAGATTGAAGAGATGATGATTCATTCAGTTCTTTATAAAGGTTGTTATTTGTTGCCATTGTATGTGAAAAGGATGCTATGTCCGATTTTACAAAGCAGGGCTAACCACTTCATTGTCATCGGACTCAGGTTTGTTGATGTTTAGTTAAACTTTTATTCCAACTGATTAATTTTTTATTGTTGCTATTAAAAAAATATACATGCCTTATGAAATTGGCATGAACCGATAATGCAAAATTCATTTCACTCAGGGTAGTTTTTTGTGACGATGAATTATTCAGTTATGGGTAAAGGTTGTTGGTTGTTTCCATATTCTGTACAAAAAGGATAATTTGTCAGATTTCAGGTTGAAACCAGCTAAGCCGAAATCCTTATGCTTGCGATTACCAAAATTATAAAACTTATTTTCATTCAGATTTTTTAAAAAGACGCGAAGCCGGTTTTACCGGCCGGCCTTGCGTAAAAAATATTAAGGCAAAACAGCTCCTACATAATAAAACTGGTTGTTATCAATGATTGTTCCGTCGCCGGAGTCAATGATACCATCTCCGTTTATATCTGTAGCAACGTATCCGGATACATAATTAAACTGGTCGTTGTCAAAAGGAGTTACATCCCCGCCATCAACAGCGCCATCCTGGTTTGCATCACCACCATAAATTGCATAACCACCATCAAACATCTGTATCAGGTTACTGCCATACACATTTGAAGGTTGGTTAAAGGTAAAATTAACAACCGGTAATGCAAAAGAAACGGGACTGGCTGAGGTAGTTTCTATTGAATTGCGGTGTTTAATGGTAAGGTAATAACTACTGTTAAATCCGGATGGTATGAAGGTCTGGGCTGAACCACCGGTGCTCAGAAAAACATTCGGATCAGCATATTCGATGATCCCATAGTTCCCGGAGTTGTGCAACTCAACAGCAATCTGGTCGGCAATTCCCGGACCAAACTGTGGGCCAAGTTCATTGTTGGCCTGATTCATGGTTCCACTGCCAGTGTATAGGCCTTCGAGAAAAGCCGTTAAATTAAGTGTCTTGTTTGAACTGCTGATGAGCACATTGTAATCTTCCGTTTCACCGTAGGCATATAGTGTGCATGGATCAAAGTTGCTGCTGGAATAAACCTCACGTACGCGCATCCGGGTTGTACCACTTAATGCACTGGCTGGAACGGTAAAAGTTATTGAGCCGGTAACCGGGGCAGCAGGTAGTAAAATGTTTCCAAGCTTTTCAGTGGCTTCAAAGGCACCGCTTCGGTTGAAGTCAATCCAGACTGAAATGTTGTTGCCACTGCCATATGAACCTGCACTCAATGTTATGGTGTATTCAGTGCCTGTCGACAGGTTGGTTGACAAACTATTGTAGTAAGTGTAGTAAGGGCTTGAGGAAGCGCCTGTTGCATTGTTGATACTTCCGAGCTGAACCAGCGTGATATAATCACCGTAACCGGTGCCTGTGGAGTAAGTTGGAATACAATATTCAAGAGGAATTACATGAATGTATGCTGTTTTTATCTTTGTATCGGTTGCTCCCGGCTTGGAGGTAGTTAAACTTACATTATAGACCCCAATTGCACTGTAGGTAATTGCAGGTGGGTTTTGGCCGGTGTACGATGAAGGTGTTCCACCCGGGAAAGACCAAACCCAGCTGGTAGGGCTACAACTTGAATTGTCGGTGAAAGTAACACTTCCTCCTTCGATGATGCTCAAGGGGGTACCTGTAAAGTCAGCAATTACATTTTTAACCGTTATAAAACCGGTTTTGGTTTCAGTATCTGTAACTACTCCATCAGAAACCGTTAGTGAAACATTATAAGTTCCGACCGCTGCATAGCTAATTGCAGGGGGATTCTGACCAACAAACGAAGATGGCGAGCCACCCGGGAAACTCCAGTTCCAGGAGGTAGGATTGCCATACGATAAATTGGTGAATGTGGTTGAACCTCCGGCGCATATGGTGGTTGGAGAAGCTGAAAAATTGGCTGTTGGAGTCAGGAAAGATTGTGTAGCCAACAATGCCTGATAAGCATTTAGCCTGCCGCTGCCCAATAATCCTGCATAGGTTGGGTTTAAACCGTCGATGTCGTCGGTGGTTGAAGTGAGGATATCTTTAACATTTTGTGGCGTTAGAGCCCCGGGGGCTAGCGAAAGAATAAGGGCGGCCACACCCGAAACATGCGGGCAGGCCATGGAAGTGCCCTGGTAAAAACCATAGTTATTTCCGGCAAGAGAGCTGAGTACCCCTCTTTCTACTACAGTATTGGTTTCGCCGCCAGGAGCTGCAATGTCAACCCATGAATCGTAATTGGAATACCACGCTTTTAAATCCTGGTTACCGGTAGCAGCAACAGAGAATGATCCACTGTAGCAACCCGGATAGAATAATCCGCTTGAGCCGTTATTCCCGGCAGAATAAATTGTAATTCCTCCACTGAGGACTGTGCCGCCGCCATTTACATTAAAATAATCAATTCCATCAAGCACAGCTTGCTCGTAATAACCAGCACTCGTGTATCCCCAGCTATTCTGCGAGATGGCAGCGCCATTGTCGGCAGCCCAGATAGATGCTGCACCAAAACCACTACCCCCTGTATTTCCGATGAATACCTGGCACGACATTAGCCTCACGCCATTTCCGGTACCACTGCCACCCGCAATTCCGCTTACACCAATGCCATTATTGGTGTTGCCGGCAACCGTTCCTGACACATGGGTGCCATGATCTCCCGGGATGATTGTTGAATTGTTATTTACAAAATTATAACCGATTCCGGGCCACATATTGGCCGCGAGGTCGGCATGGGTGTAATCAATACCCTGATCGATAATGGCTACAATTACATTGTTATTTCCTTTAATGATATCCCACGCTTCCGGCAGGTCAATGTCGGCATCGGGTGTTCCGCTTTGCTGACCTGTATTGTTGTAGTGCCATTGTTCGTTGTACCTGGGGTCGTTGGGTATATAGTTCAATCCGGTATTGTCGCCTAAAGGAGCCGGAGGTTGAATGGTATTGATATCAGCACCGATCAGTTGTTTTCTGTAAACAGGTTCTGATAGTTGAATTTCATTTTTTGCGGAATATGCCATCACCATGCTGCGGATATCGGTTCCTGCAGGCACGATCAGATCGTACCATAAATGGAAACCCCATAGTCTGTGACGTTCGGTGTATTTTGTGTTTTGCAGGGCTGCCTCAAAGGTTTTCTTTACCTCAAACACGCCGAATTGCTGATTCAATTGGTCAATTTCACTTATCCCAAATCTGACTGTACCATCGGGATTGTCAGAGAACATTGCATTATCCAGATAATTCTCCAGAGTTTTACTGAATTTTATTCTTATAATTCCCGGCTCCATCGCCTGATCGGGTATTGAGCTCACATCTATAGGTGGCCGCTCTCCTCTTACCACTGTCAGAGGGTTATTTCCTTCAGCCCGGGCATGTTTAACCTGAAACAATCCACCCAGACAAAAAATAAAAATTCCTGAAAAAACCAGTATAAACCGGCGATGTAGAATTCTTCTCATTTTAAAGTAATTTTATGGAATGATGTTTAATTCAATGAATGGTATAAGGCTGTTTTTTATTTCCGTTGTTTGCGTGCAGGATTGATTTGTCAGATCTCTGGTTGATACCAGGCAGGCAGAAATCCCCGGGCTTATTAATACAAATATTATCAGACGTGTTTTCATTCAGATTTTATAAAAGACGCAAGGCCGGCCTATTCTGGCCGGCCTTGCGTAAAAAAATTAAGGTAAAACAGCTCCTATATAATAGAACTGATTGTTGTCGATGATTGTTCCGTCACCGGAATCAATGATACCATCTCCGTTTATATCTGTACTGACGTATCCGGAAACATAGTTAAACTGGTCGTTGTCGAACGGGGTGACATCACCACCATCCACAGCACCATCCTGGTTTACATCGCCACCATAGATTGCATAACCACCATCATACATCAGCAGAAGGTTGCCGCCATATACATTGGCAGGTAGGTTAAAAGCAAAATCAACAACCGGGGATGCCAACGAAACGGGGCTGTCTGAGGTAGTTTCAATTGAATTGCGGTGTTTCACGGTCAGGTAATAATTTCCGCTAAATCCTGAAGGAATATATACCTGGGCAAATCCACCGGTGCTCAGAAATACGTTCGGATCCGAGTATTCGATGATCCCGTAGTTTGCATCATTATGAAGTTCAACGATGATCTGATCGGCTATCCCGGGGCCAAACTGTGGGCCAAGTTCATTACTGGCCTGATTCATAGTTCCGAATCCTGCATACAACCCCTCTACGAAAACTGTGAGGTTAAGCGTGGAGTTTGTGTTCATAATATTGATATCGTAGTCCTCGGTCTCACCATAATAATAGTTAACCGCATCACAGGGATCAATGTCAGAAATACCATAAACTTCACGTACTCGCATCCTGGTTGTACCCGATAAAGCACTGGCTGGTACTGTAAAGGTTATGGAACCGGTAACCGGGGCAGCCGGGAGAGTTACGTTGCCGAGCTTTTCCGAGACATCAAAAATTCCATCGTAATTAAAGTCAATCCAGACTGAAATATTGTTGTCTTCAGTATAAGTGCCTGCACTTAAGGTAACGGTGTATGCTGACCCTGCATTCAGGTTGGTTGATACGCCATTATAATAAGTATAGAACGGACTGCCGGATGCACCTGTAGCACTGTTGATACTCCCTAGCTGAACAAGGGAAATATAGTCGCCATCGGATGTGCCGGTGATATAGGTTGGATAGCAATAATCAATCGGAAGTACATTTACGTTGTAATCTTCTGTTTCTCCATAACCAAATGAAGCACAGGGATCTATATTGCTATCAGCCCAAACCTCCCGAACACGCATCCTGGTTGTTCCCGGTAAAGCGTTTCCCGGAACGGTGAATGTAATAGTTCCGGTAGCCGGAGCAGCGAGTAAATCAACATTACCGAGTTTTTCAATTGCATCAAAAACACCATCCTGGTTGAAATCAATCCATACAGAAATATTGTTGTTGGATCCCCATGTTCCTGCACTCAGTGTAACCGAATATTCAGTACCGGTTGACAGGTCAGTTGACAAACTGCTGTAATAGGTATAATACGGACTTGCAGAACCACCGGTTGCATTGTTGATGGTTCCAAGTTGAACCAGTGAAATGTAGTCTCCCCCACTAGTGCCATAGATGTAAGGTGGAATACAATACTCAAATGGTATTACATTAATGTAATTCGATTTGATTTCAGAATCAGGGCCACTTGCATTTGAGGCCGTAAGTGTAACCGTATATTCTCCCTGGGCAGTAAACTGGACCTGCGGATTCTGCGAATTTGCATTGGTACCGTTCATGTAAACAACATTGTTCGGGCTGAAACTCCATGCCCATGCAGTCGGAACATTGGTTGACTGGTCTGTAAAATCAACCGTTTCGTTGACCTGGGGCGATGTGGAAGAAGCTGTGAAGGCAGCAACCGGCGGAAGAGCTGTACTATAACAACTTATCGCAGCTGCCCATCCTGCATAGGTAATACTAACATCGGAAGTAAAGTTGAATGTAAGTGCGCCTGCCCCGTTGTTCGCAGTAACTGTCCCCGGACTGGTTGTTCCGGTATAAGTTCCGATCAATGGCGCTGAGGTATTTATTCCATCGTAAATGCTCAGGTTATCATATCCTGATTCAACATTGAATGCGCTGAAAACTGCCCTTATCATTGCGCCGGAAGTTCCGGGATAAAACGTAAAGGTAAAGTCCTCGTAATTTGCATAATTTCCGGAAGGACCTCCTGCATCATAAAAGCTTCCGGCGCAGGTGGTAACCGATCCGTTGCTCATATTGAATACCGGCGGGGCAACAGTAATATAGGCTGTTTTGGTTTCAGTGTCAGTTGCTCCAGGTTTTGATGCAACTAAGGAAACATTATAGGTTCCGGAAGTGGTGTAGGTGATGGCAGGTGGGTTCTGCCCGGTAAACGAAGCAGGTGATCCACCGGGGAATGACCATTCCCAGCTGGTAGGTCCGCAGCTTGAATTGTCGGTGAAAGTTACACTACCACCCTCAAAAATGTTCAAAGGTGCACCGGTGAAGTTTGCAATTATATTCTGAACATTGATATAGTCGGTTTTGGTCATGGTATTGGGCGTAACCCCATCAGTAACCGTTAGTGTAACACTATATGATCCGGCCGTTGCATAGGTTATTGCAGGTGGATTCTGACCAACATAGGAAGAAGGTGTACCGCCCGGGAAACTCCAGTTCCATGAAGTAGGTCCGCCGTAGGATAAATTGGTAAAGGTGGTTGATCCTCCGGCACAAATGGTGGTCGGGGAAGCTGAAAAATTGGCGGTCGGAGTCAGGTATGACTGGGTTGCAAGCAATGCCTGATAAGCATTTAGCCTGCCACTGCCAAGCAATCCTGCATAGGTTGGGTTTAAACCGTCAATATCATCGGTGGTTGAAGTAAGGATATCTTTAACGTTTTGTGGCGTCAGGGCCCCGGGGGCTAACGAAAGAATCAGGGCGGCCACACCTGAAACATGCGGGCAGGCCATGGAAGTGCCCTGGTAAAAACCATAATTATTTCCGGTAAGAGAGCTGAGTACACCCCTTGCTGCGACAGTATTGGTTTCACCTCCGGGTGCAGCAATGTCAACCCAGGTATCATAATTTGAATACCAGGCTTTTAAATCCTGATTACCGGTTGCTGACACCGAAAAGACCCCACTGTAGCAGCTTGGATAGTATAATCCGCTTGTACCGCTATTTCCGGCTGCGTATATGGTAATTCCACCATTCATAACGGTGCCACCGCCGTTGATATTGAAGTAATCTATACCATCGAGTGTTGCCTGCTCAAAAAAGCCGGGAGATGTATATCCCCAGCTATTCTGTGAAATGGCAGCGCCATTGTCGGCAGCCCATATTGCTGCTGCACCAAACCCGCTTCCACCAGAGTTTCCGATAAATACCTGGCACGACATCAGCCTGATGCCATTGCCTGTACCGCTGCCACCTGCAATTCCACTCACGCCAACGCCATTATTGGTATTGCCTGCAACGGTTCCTGACACATGGGTGCCATGATCTCCCGGGATGATTATTGAATTGTTGTTTACAAAATTATACCCGATTCCGGGCCACATATTGGCCGCGAGGTCGGCATGGGTGTAATCAATACCCTGATCGATAATGGCTACAATTACATTGTTATTTCCTTTAATGATATCCCAGGCTTCCGGCAGGTCAATGTCGGCATCAGGTGTTCCGCTTTGCTGACCGGTATTGTTGTAGTGCCATTGTTCGTTGTACCTGGGGTCGTTGGGCACATAGTTCAATCCGGTATTGTCGCCTAAAGGAGCCGGAGGTTGAATGGTATTGATATCAGCACCGATCAGTTGTTTTCTGTAAACAGGTTCTGATAGTTGAATTTCATTTTTTGCCGAATATGCCATCACCATGCTGCGGATATCGGTTCCTGCAGGCACGATCAGATCGTACCATAAATGGAAACCCCACAGCCTGTGGCGTTCGGTATATTTTGTGTTCTGCAGGGCTGCATCAAAGGTCTTTTTTACCTCAATTACGCCGAATTGCTGATTTAACTGATCGATACCGGCAATACCAAAACGGATGGTGCCGTCTGGATTGCTTGAAATCAACCCGTTGTCAAGAAGGCTTTCAAGTGTTTTGTTGAACTTTATCCTGATGATTCCCTGCTCAATGGCAGCATCAGGTACTGTTAAAATATCAATCGGGGGCCGTTCGCCCCTGATGACTGTTCCTTCCGGAACTTTTGCCGAAGCCTGAAGCGGGTTCAAATAAGAACCCGAAACGACAATCAAAAGCAAAAACAAGCCTGATATCAGGCCAAACTGTGTAAAGTTTTTCTTTTTCATGGTTCAAAGGGTTTAACAATATATAAAAGGTGGTTATTTGGAAAGGCAAACCTGCTGTCTGCAATTTCTGATCGTAAAAATTCTCAAGCTTTATATTTGGAACATTTAATCAAACAGTATTAATTCACTTATTTACACATTACTTTATGCCTGCTGCCTTTTTCCTTTATTGAAATAATTGTCAATCAGTTTGGTTTTGAGTAATTAAAAATCTGCCCTGCTATCAAAGCCAAGCAGGGCAGATTCAGAGTAGTCATATGTTTGAAATAATCCTTAAAAGACTATTCTTCAAACTTATTCCTGGCGTCGAAGACTTTCTTCATGCCATAGCCGGCGGCCATGGAAATCAGAAGAACGATACCGCCGCCGATGGGTGCGGTTCCGCCACCACCACCGATGGGGTCACCACCCACGGGTGTGCCGTTGCCGTTACCACCCGGGTTGGGTTGGGCAAACATAAAGAGCGGTGCTACTATAAAAGCTCCTGCAACGATTATCTGAACGATTCTTTTTTTCATATTAATGATTTTTTGAGTTTAGTTTTTGAGTTTGTTGTTAACAAAAGGTCTGATTAACTCCCCCCTTGGGGAAAGGGGGAGTTGCATCAGTAAAACCTATTTTACATAAACCTTTTGATTAACAGTGCCCTGGGCAGTAGTAACCTTCACGATGTAGGTACCAACAGCAACCTGCAAAGGAAGACGGGTTTCTGAGGTAGCGCTCATGTTGGCATCTTTCAGTTCACGACCGGTCATGTCGAAGATCCTGATTTCACCATTGAGGTTGGTGGTGTTGTTGATAACCACGGTGTGCTCATAGCTGTATACAAAGATTCCGCTGTTGGCAGGATCAGCAATGCCGGTAGCTGCCTTGAAGTGCAGTTTGAAACGGGCTTCGCTGTCGTTGGTAGCGTAGTTGAAGCTGTAAACAGGGTTCAGCCTGAGGTCCTGAAGGATATTGAGTTTCAGGTCTTCGAGCAGGATCGGGGTTGAGCTATTGAAGCTTTCCATACCTGAAGCATTCAGGCTGTAAGTTCCGGCAACACCGCATTTGAAACCAAGGTTAACCACTTCATTGCCTTCGAACGGCAGTTCGTTGATGCTGAGGTTGTAACCGGCAGCCATGTTGTACAACTGAGGTGCAGTTTCGAGACCTTCCAATTTGAAAGCATCGTACTGGTTGTCGAAATCAGCAGTAGCATTGCTGTTGAAATGTACAAAGGTAGCATCGTAGTAATTGTTACCATTGGCGCGCAATTCAAGTGCATTGGCAACGGCGTCTTTGTAGAGAGCCATTGGGCTGTGTACCTGTGCTGCCATCGGAATGGTCAGGGCTGCACCATTGGTTGCTGTTTTTACGAAGAAACCGTTCTGTGCAGGGATAATACCATTGGTAAGACTACCAACAGTTCCGTTCCAGTAAATGTAGTTACCGGCTCCGGCCTGATCCCATACGGCAACCTGAGCATCGTAAGCTCCGGTTGAGAATGCATCCCAATCGATAGCTGATGGGAATGGATTGCCAAGCAGGTTCCAGCCAACGCGGTTAACATCGCTGCTGGTGTTCATGTTCGATAAAGTGCGTGTTACATCATAACCATTGAGCATACCGGTGAAGGTAGCAGTCTGAGGAGCAGTGGTCATCTGTACTGAGTAACCCTGGCCAACATTGAGGTTATCGGCGATAAAACGATTAACCCAGTCGCCTGACGGTTCGTCATATTCGCGTGCCCATACTTCAAACCAGTAAGCAGGAAGGAATACATCTCCGAAAGTAACGGCATCAACCGGTGATGAGATCAGGTGGAAGTTTGAGTTCACAATAGAACGCTCAACAACGGCATCGTTCAACACACAGAGATATTGCTGGCCAATCAACGAAGCACCATCGGTAATGGTGAGGTTAGTAATGGTAACCAGACAAGCAACAGAATTGAGTGGCTGTGGGGTAATTGTCGGATAATTCGGGCAACCGGCAGGAATGGTCACGCTTGTGGTTTCACAAGGAACAAGCGCAGGTGTCCAGTTGGCAGCAGTAAACCAATCAGTGCTAACACTTCCGTTCCAGGTTGAAAGAACAGGACATGGAACAACAACGTTGATGGTCAAATGCAGGATATAGGTAACACATTCGTCAACAAAAGTATAATCACCGCTGGCAGTATAAGTCACGCCATTGACAGCCCATGTGTATGAATCGTCGGCAACAACGGTTTCTTCAACCGTGCTGCTTGGGGTGATGGTCAGGTGCAGGATGTTGGTAACACAACCGACAACATAGGTATAATCACCACTGGTATAATAGGTAACACCATCCACAGCCCAGGTGTATGAGTCACAAGCTGCAACTGTTGATTCAACAATGCTGCTCGTGGTAATGGTCAGGTGAAGGATACTGGTAACGCAACCATCAACATAAGTATAATCACCACTGGCGGTGTAAGTCATGCCATTGAGAGCCCATGTGTATGTGTCGCAAGCTGCAGCTGTGAATTCAACAGTGCTGCTTGGGGTGATGGTCAGGTGAAGGACGTTGGTTGAACAACCGTTCACGAAAGTATAATTACCACTTGCAGTATAGGTAAGACCGCTGACAGCCCAGAAGTATGAATCACAAGCACTTACAGTGTATTCATTGTTTCCGCTCGGGGTAATGGTCAGGTGCAGGATATAGGTAACACAACCGTCAACAAAGGTGTAATCTCCGCTGGCAGTATAGGTCATACCATTGACTGACCATGTATATGAATCGCAGGCAGCTTCAGTGAATTCCACGGTGCTGCTTGGGGTGATGGTCAGGTGCAGGATGTTGGTAACACAACCGACAACATAGGTATAATCACCGCTGGCAGTATAGGTCATGCCATTGACATCCCATATGTAAGAGCCGCAAGCTGTGGCTGTATATTCTACAGTGCTGCTCGGGGTGATGGTCAGGTGCAGGATATTGGTAACACATCCAACAACATAGGTGTAATCACCACTTGTGTTATAGGTTACACCATTGAGCGCCCAGGTGTATGTATCACAGGCACTTTCAGTGAATTCAACTGTACTGCTTGGAGTGATGGTCAGGTGTAGGATATGGGTAACACATCCGGCAAAATATGTATAGTCACCACTTACATAATAAGTCTCGCCATTAAGAGCCCATAGGTAGGAATCACAAGCACTTTCAGTGTGTTCCATGGTGCTGCTTGGGGTAATGGTCAGGTGCAGGATATTGGTAACACATCCGACAACATAGGTGTAATCGCCGCTTACAGTATAAGTCTGTCCATTGAGCGCCCAGGTGTAAGTATCACAGGCACTTTCAGTGAATTCAACAGTAGAAACGGGGGTTGCAGTTACATCTGCTCCACCGGTCATATTTACTGGAGTTAGGCAAAGGCCAGGATTGGTACCATCGCTGGTAGCAACTACTGTGTAAGTTCCTGCAAGCTGGTTGCCGAAAGTGATGGGGTTACCATCACCAGGTACAACAAGGGTACCGGGTACAATTGCATAGTTTACACCAACCTGTGAACCATCCAGTCCAACAGGAACACCAACACCACCTTCGCAGTATGAACCACCACCGGTTACGGTGAATACAGTGGGATCAACGCAGGTAACCTGGGGGTTTAAAACCGGGTTTTCGAGTACGAGGGCGTTAACACCCGGTACTACCGGCAACTGAACATTTGTACAGCCAGGATTGTACCATGCAAAACGGGTTGCATACGAAGGATTGGTTGCACTGCTTGAGGTAAAAATAAAGTTAGGAGTTGAATTGGGAGCAAACGGAACAGAACTGGTAAACCTGAACCTGTTGGCACGGGTACCCGGAGCTACATTTGAAATAGGAAAGCCATCAAGACAACCAGGGGCAGCACGGCCGGCTATCCTGATCAGGCCTGAAGCCAGGGTGCTGGCACCATTTGGAGCCATTGATGATGGCAGGTCGGAGAAACCTTCAGCGTAAGGAAGCGCGATGGTCATTCCGGTGGTAGTTGCTGCACCGTCGAGAATCCCAAGATTGAAGTTAATTCCAAACTGGGCGGTAGCCATCGGAAGAAGCTGTGAAGGATCCGTGTCTAAAATGTAAAGATCAAACTCAATAACATTGTTGGTCCCTGCGGGCTGTACAATATTCGTCATAGTAATCTGGAAATCAGTCTCAGCCAATGGTCCGTAGGGCCGCTGTGCACTGGTGTGGGCAAAGGAGAGGACCAATGCAAGCAAGGGTACCATCCTGAGCATTCTGTTGAGTAGTTTTCTCATAATTGTTGTTTTTGGGTTATTGATTTGTATTGATTGATTTCTAATTGGTGTTCTTATATTTAATTAAAAGGAAACTCCCGGTTACAGGGAGTTTCCTTTTTATAGGTACTATGGGTGAGATGAACCAATGTAATTGAACTGATTGTTGTCAATTATGGTTCCGTCGCCTGAGTCAATGATTGCATCTCCGTTTATGTCTGTTGGGACGTAACCGGAAACATAGTTAAACTGGTCGTTGTCAAACGGGGTTACATCACCACCATCGACCGATCCATCCTGATTTACATCACCACCAAAGATGGCATATCCGCCGTCAATCATAAGCAACAGGTTGCCGCCGTATACATCAGCTGGGGTAGCAAAACTCTGGTTAACAACATCAAGGGCAAACGAAACAGGGTTTGCAGTGGTAGTTTCAACCGAGTTGCGGTGTTTGACTGTAATATAATAATCACCGTTTAACGCAGCAGGAATATCAGTTACAGTGGCGGAGCCGGTTAAACTGAGCAATACAACAGAAGAGTGCTCAATGATGCTGTAATCGACGCTATTGCGCAGTTCTACTGTGATTTCATCGGCATTGCCCGGGAATTGCGGTGCAAGTTCATTGTATGCTTCGTTGAGTAAACCGCCACCGGCATAAAGACCTTCAAGCAATACGGAAGTAAGGTTGAGGGTTTTGAAAGCAGGAGGGGCAGTAATTGAAATATCATCAACAAGCATATACCACATATCAGCATCGCTGTAACCATGCCATCCAACATAATAGACTCCGGCTGTTGTAATGGTGATCTCACCAGTGCCCTCTGCGTAAACAGAACTATTAATGTTGTTGTTGTCAAATATTGCAGCGCTCGTCATACCGGCAGCATTTGGTGCAGAACCAAATTTTACTTCAAGTGCTTCAGGATATGATCCGGAACTTCTGTACCAGAAACTAACACTGTAAGTGCCTGGAACAAGGTTTAAACCTGGAGAGAAGAACCAGTCATCCATGGCAAGTGCTCCGTTGTATCCTATACGCATTGCATTGGGAAGAGACCTTGGACTACTTGTAGATGTCACCCATTGAATTGCATCTGCATTGTTGTTGGTAACTGTAATACATGCAGGAATAGCGGGTGCAATTACACCATCAAAGTTTTCAACATACGGAAGGTCGATGGAACCACATGCAGTATAGAAGTCTTTGGCAACTGACCAGTCACTGTCTTCTGCACATTTTGCTCTCACATAAAATTTATAATGAGTTGAAGCATCTAATCCGGTAACAGTGTATGGATTTGAACCCACAGCAGAATGTGTAGGTACACCAGTTGGTGTTTGGTCAAAACCGATAACCTCAAGATCCCATGAGGTTGCAGTACCGACTTCTGTCCATCCAAGGTCAGCCATTGTGGTTGTCATTCCTGTTGCAGTCAATCCGGTTGGAACAGGACATGATGGCAGCGGAGTAAATGACAGATTTAATGTGAAATCTGTATAATCTGGTGTTGGCCAGGTTGAAACTATTGCGAAATATGAACCAGGTTGTACAAGAACACCTGCGAAGGAACCTCCTAATGAGCCACTGCCTAAGGCCAGACGGGCAGCAGGTGTGGTTGGGTTAGGACAATCCTGAACAATGATAACGCCTGCCCAGTCGCCTACAACGCTTCCGCTCAAATGTCCGGCTTCTGTAATGTTGAATTGTGCCACAAAATCATAGCCGTTAAGGTACGAAGTTGCAGGAGTAACCCATGATGAAAGATAATCATTTCCATAGGCCAGAGTATTGTCAAAATAATCCACCAAAGGAAGAGTCACCGGATAAGGATTTTCGCAGGTAGATCCGGGAGGACTTAAGTAACCGGCACCTGTGAGAGATACAACAGTTGTTCCGGCACTACTTACAACGTTTAAGTCGGCAATTTTGGGGCCGGCTGTGGTTGGTGTAAAGGCTACACTTACAGTTACCGACTGCCCGGTGGTAAGACTTACCGGATAAGTATTAAGGTCTGTCAGAATAAACTGACTCATGTCGGCACCGGTTAATGAAACAGCAGGATTTACAGTGAGTGTTCCTCCACCGGTGTTTGTAATGGTAAATACCTGTGAAGATGAACTTCCTATGTTAACAGTCCCAAAATTCTTTGAACCGGGAGTTACACTTAAAAATGGTGAAGCCGGAGCTGCGGTAACATTTACCGTATAGTCTTCAAAAGTGCCATATGATCCAGTGTAGCATGGTGTTATTACTCCAAAATCAATTCCTCCGATCCTCATCCTGTGATTTCCCAATGGGGCTGTGAGAGGAACAACAAATGAAGCCTCTAGAGTTGTAGGATTATCTGCTAAGGAAGTACCGGAATAAACTTCTTCAGTGGCATCAAAGAAAAAGTCATCATTCCAGTCAATCCAGATCTTGGTATCATAGGTAAAGCCTGTTTCAAAAGTAATGTAAACAGGAATTGTTGCTACTTGCTGAACATCCCCGATCAGGGAAGAATAATCACCGTAATTACCTGTTTCAGCGCCTGTTGTATTGTTCACAGTGCTGAAGGTAATATTGGTAATACCCAAATCATCTACTGAAGTAGGTGCAGGTGTGCAATACGCTGTAACAGCTTCAGAAGTCAGGGTAGCATAATACTGGTTGTCGTTACCACAGGCAACAAGTCCTGTAAACTGAGGACCAACCCATACAGCATAAGTACCAGGTCCGAGTTGAGTTGTAACTGAGGCTGTAACACCGGCTAATGCAGTTCCGGCAGCAATTACCGAAGCCGGGCATGGGTAAGTTACAAAAAGAAGTTGTAAGTCGAAGTCTGCCTTACCGGTAAATGTTACCTGTCTGGCTTCGGTTAGCGTAAATGAATACCAGTCAGAGTCACGGGTAGAACCATCAAAATAGGAAGTACCACAAACTGTCTGACCTACCGCTATAGTTTCGTATGTTTGATTTCCTGGTAACACATTGTTACATGCATTGTTGGTTGAGTCACCACAGATTTCAATTTCGGCAATTGCTCCGATAGGGCACTCAATGTTGGTGGCGAAATTAACCGGACCAGCCCATGCTGAACCACAGTCAGACTGTGCATAGAACTGGTATGCAGTTGCTGCAGAAAGCCCTGTTGCTGTTACTGAATTTGTAACGGGGCTATCTTTGAATATGTGTTGTTCGTTTCCGGGGGTAAATCCAGGTAAACCTACTTCAACAAGCCAGCCAGTTTCAGTACCTCCTGCTGTCCAGCCAAGGTCGGCAGTGGTGGTAGTTTTATTGCTAACTGTTAGTGCTGAAGGAGGAGGGCAAAGTTCAGGAGTAACATTATAAGTAATCCAATAATGCTTATCACATGGATTGTCTATATAAGAAGGTACACTTACAAAAAACCAGTAGGTCCCGGCGCTTAGAACGCCCATATCAAGGAATGTCTGGGAACAGGGGCCTGCTGTATTGTTTGGTGAAATGCTTGTGACCAATGCACAATCCGGAGCCCCGGGGGTAAATGTTCCTGTAATGTAACCATAGATAATCGCTATATCAGAATTAGCGGACAGAACTACACTTGAGGCCGAAGTAAGGACCAATTCATACCAGTCGGTATCGCGGGTTCCTGTTGTTGACCACATTGTTCCTGAAAAAGATCCACCGGTTGAAGGAATTGTTTCCCAGGTTTCGGTGCCGGCAGCCATATTGCAACCACCATTGGCATCTGCGCCACAGGCTTCACTTTCGGCTATAGCACCCACTGGAGGTATAATATCAACACCCCATACGCATGGTGGCGGAGGAGTAAATTCGCGGATTTCCAGATTGTAATTGCCAAAGTCAGTACCACTATATCCGTCAATAACAATATAGTATGTGTTCCCACCTGTCAGTGATGCTTCTTCAATTTTTGAAACCCATTGTCCGCAAGGATCACCGGATGCAGTATAAAAATCATCGCTACATGCGAACGGTGTGCCGGGAGTTGCAGCATTTTCATAAACGAAAACTTTTGTATCGTAAGAAGAGCCACATAAATCGATGTCAACCATTATATCAGCAGCGGGTGTGTAAGCATAAACCACATCTGGCGCAGTACTGCCGGTGTAAGGACAGTCCTCGTTGTAATCATTGGCGTAGCCTGAAGTTGTTCCGCTGGAGGTAATAGGCAAGGCTCCGGTCAGGACAAAAGCGGTAGCTATATTCTCTCCACCTTGCAGGGGAGCAAGCGGGTTTATGGTTGTTTCGGGTAAGGATTTAACATTTACCTTTTTAACCTTTTTCTCTAAAATATTACTTACGCTTAAGAGTTCCCTGCTTTGATTCGTAATGGCAACGTTAATTGCCATCGGAGCAAGGGGACTTTGAGTCTGAACATTTACAGGAGCTTTGCTACCGGTATTTATCATACCTACAGTAGATTTTTCCTGGGTCATACCAGCGGTCCACAGCAATAGTAAAATTAACAAAGTGAAGAGTTTTCTCATAACAATTTGGTTTTGGGTTAGTGATTGAATTGATTATATTTAAACTACTGAAATTCAAGAAATTAAATGATTTTGTTACTTGAAGTGTTCTGAGTAGTTCGGGTGCCGGCCAGAGCGTATGTTAATTTAGTTTTGTTTTCTAGTTGATATATAGTTACTTATGAGATATTGCATTGTGGCCGGTATATAGCTTTTTGAGTGAAGCTAAAGTACAGTGCTGATTATAGCTATGCAACCGATATTGGTACAGATTTATGAATCCGGTCATATTGATCTGAATTCTTAATTTCAAACTTGCTGGAGCCAACTGAGCCGGCTTCTTTACTCCATTTGCAATAGCGAACACATGAAAGGTTTAAAATATTGACTAATAGACATTTGTATATATGAAACAATTGTATCTTTTAAAATCTTCGATTCAACATTTATGTAAACAGAGAAAATTACTTTTTAAGCATCTGGAACGCTATGGTTACAGCAATTACAGGAATTGTAGTTTTTAATTTTTGTGCAATATATTATCATTAATATTTCAGTTTAATAAAATGTATATTATGTTGGTTTCTTTAAGGAAAGTGAATTGGTAAAGACAGACATTGCTGTTTTATTCAAAACTCTTTTAATAATAAGGAATTGATGAGGGATATTGAATCATTTTATGTTTCCAGGGCAATTGATTTTAACAGGATTGATTGCCTGTTTGAGTGCAAAATTCAATTAGCAGGCCCATTTTTCTTTCTTTCCTTTATTGACAAGGGTTTTAGAAAAATTTGGGGGACGCAACAGGCCAAAAGAGATCCCAATGTTTATTAACTCTTCATTGTGGGTAGCTGTTCAGGTTGTCGTGATATGGGTTTATTGATAATTAAATAATTGTATATCAGTAATATAGGTACTTTGTAATAAGTTGGGTATTTTTGCTTTGTGCCGTTTGAAAAGTTTGAAATTATAAATTGAAGTCGTTTATTTCAATTTACGATTTCGAACTTTTGTATTGTTTTCGATCGCTTAACCGGGTTAGTCCGTTTGTTGATTATTATATAAGTGCATGATAATTAGATTGATGAGTTTATTTATTTTGAAAATAGCCTCTATTTGTTCATTTTTCACTGTTTAGAGGATGAGTTCGTATTTCTTAAGTAAATTTTGTTTTTAGAAGCTACCAAGGCGTATGAACCTGCTTAAAAAAGTGCATTCATCCCTATGAGTTTATCCTTTTAGTACATAAAATTGATTAAAATCGCATGGCTCACATCCAGGTAAAGTTTGTGTGAAAGTCAGTTCAGAAAGATGTATGGTGCTCTCTGCTTCCCAATTTACGCGTCTCTCCCGACGCAGCTTCCCACAAACCAGCATGTGCAAATCATCCGAAATGCGCAGCGGGTTTCGATGAATGCTTCCATGGCTCCGGATTACCCGGTTTGCGCACGTCATCAAACCCGTGTTCACGATAACATGCATGCACGAATCTTTAATCTCTGCGCAGCGGGTTTCGATGTTAGTTTCCCCTTCTCCATATGAAGGATGCGATTTTTTTATAAGTCAGGAGTCATTTCTTTTTGGCTCCCGGGCAAGTGTCGGGAGAAAGACTCAGGCGTTGGACCATCAGCCTGAAGCCAGGAGAAGGAACGGGAAATTCTGGCTTGTAAAAGAAGTGAAGTTCCTATTATGGAAGAATTGAATATTTTACAGCGATCAGTGCATTCGGAATGGATAATCACTTCCTTAATTTGAAAAAAAGCCCGGACTTTCGCCCGGGCTTTTTCATACCGATGACTATAATTCTCCGACCTTATTCCTTGCGTCGAAGACTTTCTTCATGCCATAGCCTGCTGCCATAGAGAGCAGAAGAACGATACCACCGCCGATGGGAGCGGTTCCGCCACCGCCACCGATGGGATCACCACCAACGGGAGTGCCGTTGCCATTTCCTCCCGGAGCTGGCTGGCCAAACATAAACAATGGCGCTGCTATAAAAGCTCCTGATACGATTATCTGAACGATTCTTTTTTTCATTTAAATGATTTTTTGAGTTTGGTTTATGAGTTTGTTGTTAACAAAAGGTCTGATTAACTCCCCCCTTGGTGAAAGGGGGAGCTGCATCAGTAAAACCTATTTTACATAAACCTTTTGATTAACAGTGCCCTGGGCAGTAGTAACCTTCACGATGTAGGTACCAACAGCAACCTGCAAAGGAAGGCGGGTTTCTGAGGTAGCGCTCATGTTGGCATCTTTCAGTTCACGACCGGTCATGTCGAAAATCCTGATTTCGCCATTGAGGTTGGTGGTGTTGTTGATAACCACGGTGTGCTCATAGCTGTATACAAAGATTCCGCTGTTGGCAGGATCAGCAATGCCTGTAGCTGCCTTGAAGTGCAGTTTGAAACGGGCTTCGCTGTCGTTGGTAGTGTAGTTGAAGCTGTAAACAGGGTTCATCCTGAGGTCCTGAAGAATATTGAGTTTCAGGTCTTCCAGAAGGATCGGGGTTGAGCTGCTGAAGCTTTCCAACCCTGAAGCGTTCAGGCTGTAAGTTCCGGCAACACCGCATTTGAAACCAAGGTTAACCACTTCATTGCCTTCGAACGGCAGTTCGTTGATGCTGAGGTTGTAACCGGCAGCCATGTTGTACAACTGAGGTGCAGTTTCGAGACCTTCAAGTTTGAAAGCATCGTACTGGTTGTCGAAATCAGCGGTAGCATTGCTGTTGAAATGTACAAAGGTAGCATCGTAGTAATTGTTTCCATTGGCACGCAGTTCAAGTGCATTGGCAACGGCATCCTTGTAAAGAGCCATTGGGTTGTGTACCTGTGCTGCCATCGGAATGGTAAGGCTTGCACCATTGGTTGCTGTTTTTACGAAGAAACCGTTCTGTGCAGGGATAATACCATTGGTCAAACTACCAACAGTTCCGTTCCAGTAAATGTAGTTACCGGCTCCGGCCTGATCCCATACGGCAACCTGAGCATCGTAATCTCCTGTTGAGAACATATCCCAGTCAATGGCTGATGGGAATGGATTGCCAAGCAGGTTCCAGCCTACGCGGTTAATGTCGCTGCTTGTGTTCATGTTCGATAAGGTAACAGGAACATCATAACCATTGAGCATACCGGTGAAGGTGGCGGTTTGTGGAGCAGTGGTCATAAGAACTGAATAACCCTGGCCAACACCAAGATGATCGGCGATAAAACGGTTCATCCAGTCTCCTGAAGGTTCATCATATTCGCGGGCCCATACTTCATACCAGTAAGCTGGCAGGAATACATCACCAAAAGTAACATCATCAACCGGTGATGAAATCAGGTGGAAGTTGGAGTTTTCAATGGTACGTTTAACAACTGCGTCGTTGGTAACACAGATGTACTGCTGACCAATGAGTGAACCGCCATCGTTGATGGTGAGGTTGTTGATGGTAACATAGCAGCCACCCGGATTGCCGGGAAAAGCAGGAAGGATCGGATAATTGGGGCAGCCAGCGGGGATGGTAACGTTGGTAATTTCGACAGGAACGGCTATCGGGGTCCAGTTATCAGCAACATACCAAAATTCGTTCACGCTTCCGTTCCATGTTGAGTATTCAGGATCAGTAGCATAACTAATGATTGTCAGATGCAGAATATAGGTAACACATTCTTCAACGTGGGTATAAATACCGCTTACGAAATAGGTTTCATCATTGATATACCATGTGAAATTATCTATGGCAGTGTCATAAGATTCAACGATGCTGCCTGGGGTGATGGTCAGGTGCAGGATATTGGTAACACATCCGACAATATAGAGGTAATCACCGCTGGTGGTATAAGTCGTCCCATTAAGCGTCCAGGTGTAGGTATCACAGGCACTTTCAGTAAATTCAACTGTGGAGGCGGGGTTGATGGTAACACAGAGAACGGTAGTTTCAGCACATTGTCCTTCATCCGGTATAAACTCATAACATCCGCTTTCCATGTTGCTGATTGCCGGCGGGTTCCATGTACCAGTTATGCCGTTAAGAGATACAACAGGTAAATCCGGAACCACATCGCCCTGACAAAATGGTCCAATCAACGGAAACTCTACATTTACCGGTTGGTTAACATCCAATGTGATGCTATCAGAAGATGCCGGGTTTCCGGTAATGCAGGTTTGTGTAACATCGGCAAGCAGTTGAACATAAACTTCATCACCGTCGGCAGGAACATAGGTAAAATAAGAAATACCTGCTGTTCCTATACCGTTCACATACCATGTATATTGTGGTTCAGAACCACCATTTACCGGTGTAGCTGTGAAAGTGACTTCAGACCCTGCGCAAACAACATACTGATCAGCTTCGATGCTGACACTCACCGGGTGTGCCGGGTCAACCTCAAAGGTATATATCATCGATTGCGCTGTTCCTGCAGAACAGGAAATATCCGGTGTCATCACTACAAACACCTGGTCACCATCAGGCATGTAAGTTGAAAAGGTATTGTCAGATGAAGGTATATTCTGTGATATATTGTTGACAAACCATTCATAAAGTGGGTTGACACCGCCATTAACCGGGAAAGCAGTAAATGTAACAACGGTGTTGGGGCAAATTGGTCCGGGTGGATCTGCGATCATTGACACTTCGGAAAATTCAGGCGGAGTGGCGATAACAACTGCATCACCCAACATATTTACCGGATAGGCGCAGATGACCGGATTGGTACCATTGCTCAGGGCTGTTACAGTATAAACGGCCGGTTCAACGATATTGCCAAAAGTAATGGGATTACCATCTCCGGCAACAACAACTGCGCCCGGGTTAAGGGTGTAGTTAACGCCAGGCTGCGAACCACTGAGGCCTACTGGAACTCCGGTGCCACCTTCACAGTATGAACCACCACCGGTGACATTGAACAGAATAGGTTCACCACACAGTGGATAGATATTCTCGAATACAAGGGCATTCACGCCTGGCACTACCGGCAGCTGAACATTTGTACAGGCCGGGTTATACCATGCAAAACGCGTTGCATATGAAGGATTGGTTGCGGTGCTTGAGGTAAAAGCAAAGTTAGGTGTTGAGCCAATAGCAAAAGGAACAGGACTTGTAAATCTGAATCGGTTTAAACGGGTCCCCGGAGCTTCATTTGATATGGGAAAACCATCGTAACAACCAGGGGCTGCCCGACCGGCTATCCTGATAAGGCCTGATGCTAGTGTGCTGGCGCCATTTGGAGCCATCGACGGCGGCAGGTCGGAAAAACCTTCTGAATATGGAAGTGCAATGGTCATTCCGGAGGTGGTTGCAGCACCGTTGAGGATTCCCAGATTGAAATTGATTCCAAACTGGGCAGTAGCCATCGGTAGAGCCTGCGAAGGGTCGGTATCTATAATGTAAATATCAAATTCAATAATATTGTTGGTCCCAGGGGGCTGAACTATATTTTGCATGGTGATCTGGAAATCCGTCTCAGCCAATGGTCCATAAGGTCGTTGCGCATTGGTCTGCAGGAAAGTGAGAACCATTGCCAGCAATGGAACCATCCTGAGCATTCGGTTGAGTAACTTTTTCATAATCAATTTTTTTTGGTGATTGATTTGAATTGTTTTATTTCTGATTGGTGTTCTTATAATGATTTAAGAGGAAACTCCCGGTTACAGGGAGTTTCCCGTTTTACAGGTACTATGGGTGAACTGAACCAATGTAATTGAACTGGTTGACCGGTAGCCCATGTTGTCCCGCAGATGATATCTCCTGCATGTATTTAGTCTAAATCACTTCTTTGTACCAGCAAAAAAAGCCCGGACTTTCGCCCGGGCTTTTTCATACCGATGACTATAATTCTTCAATTTTATTCCTGGCGTCGAAGACTTTCTTCATGCCATAGCCGGCGGCCATGGAGATCAGCAGAACGATACCACCACCAATGGGAGCGGTTCCGCCACCACCACCGATGGGGTCACCACCAACGGGAGTGCCGTTGCCATTGCCACCCGGAGCTGGCTGGCCAAACATAAACAGTGGTGCTGCTATAAAAGCGCCTGCTACGATTATCTGAACGATTCTTTTTTTCATATAGATGATTTTTTGAGTTTGTTTTTTTAAGTTTCTTGTTAACAAAAGGTTTGATATAACTCCCCCTTTGGGAAGGGGGAGTTATGTCAGCATTACCTATTTAACATATACCTTTTGATTAACAGTGCCCTGGGCAGTAGTAACCTTCACGATATAGGTACCAACAGCAACCTGCAAAGGAAGGCGGGTTTCTGAGGTAGCGCTCATGTTGGCATCTTTCAGTTCAC
The DNA here is from genome assembly GCA_016709025.1 of Bacteroidales bacterium. Taxonomy (GTDB): domain Bacteria; phylum Bacteroidota; class Bacteroidia; order Bacteroidales; family Lentimicrobiaceae; genus Lentimicrobium. The sequence goes on from JADJEQ010000022.1 coordinate 129,843, forward strand.
GACCGGTCATGTCGAAAATCCTGATTTCGCCATTGAGGTTGGTGGTGTTGTTGATAACCACGGTGTGCTCATAGCTGTATACAAAGATTCCGCTGTTGGCAGGATCAGCAATGCCTGTAGCTGCTTTGAAGTGCAGTTTGAAACGGGCTTCGCTGTCGTTGGTAGCGTAGTTGAAGCTGTAAACAGGATTCAGCCTGAGGTCCTGAAGGATATTGAGTTTCAGGTCTTCGAGCAGGATCGGGGTTGATGAGTTGAAGCTTTCCAACCCTGAAGCATTCAGGCTGTAAGTTCCGGCAACACCGCATTTGAAACCAAGGTTAACCACTTCATTGCCTTCGAACGGCAGTTCGTTGATGCTGAGGTTGTGTCCGGCAGCCATGTTGTACAACTGAGGTGCAGTTTCGAGACCTTCCAGTTTAAAGGCATCGTACTGGTTGTCGAAATCAGCGGTAGCATTGCTGTTGAAATGTACAAAGGTAGCATCGTAGTAATTGTTTCCATTGGCGCGGAGTTCAAGTGCATTGGCAACGGCATCTTTGTAGAGAGCCATTGGGCTGTGTACCTGTGCTGCCATCGGAATGGTAAGGCTTGCACCATTGGTTGTTGTTTTTACGAAGAAACCATTCTGTGCAGGGATAATACCATTGGTCAAACTACCAACAGTACCGTTCCAGTAAATATAGTTACCGGCACCAGCCTGATCCCATACGGCAACCTGAGCATCGTAATCTCCTGTTGAGAACATATCCCAGTCAATGGCTGATGGGAACGGATTGCCAAGCAGGTTCCAGCCTACGCGGTTAACATCGCTGCTGGTGTTCATGTTCGATAAGGTGCAGGTAACATCATAACCATTGAGCATACCCGTGAAAGTGGCGGTTTGTGGAGCGGTGGTCATCTGAACTGAGTAACCCTGACCAACATTGAGATTGTCAGCGATAAAACGGTTCATCCATTCTCCTGAAGGCTCATCGTACTCACGGGCCCATACTTCCATCCAATAAGCAGGAAGGAATACATCACCAAATGTAACATCATCAACCGGTGATGAAATCAGGTGGAAGTTTGAGTTCTGGATGGTGCGCTCTACAACTGTATGGCTCAATACGTTAAGATTTTCCTGTCCGATCAGTGAACCGCCTTCGAGGATGGTCAGGCTGTTGATGGTAGTATAGTAAGGAACTGGAAGAGCAGTAAGGATTGGATAATTGGGGCAACCACCAGGTATGGTAACGTTGGTAATTTCGACTGGGTCGGCAACAGGAGTCCAGTTAAGTTCATCGAACCAAATTTCACTTTGACTTCCGTTCCATGTTGAGTACTCAGGATCTGTAACTATATTAATGATAGTCAAATGCAGAATATAGGTAACACATTCTTCAACGTGGGTATAAATACCGCTTACGAAATAGGTTTCATCATTGATATACCATGTGAAATTATCTAACGCAGTGTCATAAGATTCAACGATGCTGCCTGGGGTGATGGTCAGGTGCAGGATATTGGTAACACATCCGACAATATAGGTGTAATCACCGGTGGTGGTATAAGTCGTCCCATTGAGCGTCCAGGTGTAGGTATCACAGGCACTTTCAGTAAATTCAACTGTAGTGGCGGGGTTGATGGTAACACAGAGAACAGTAGCATCAGCACATTGTCCTTCATCCGGTATAAACTCATAACATCCGCTTTCCATGTTGCTGATTGCCGGAGGGTTCCATGTACCTGTTATGCCGTTAAGAGATACAACAGGTAAATCCGGAACCACATCGCCCTGACAAAATGGTCCAATCAACGGAAGCTCTACATTTACTGGTTGGTCGACATTCATTGTGATGTAATCAGAAGATGCCGGGTTTCCGGTAATGCAGGTTTGTGTAACATCGGCAAGCAGTTGAACATAAACTTCATCGCCGTCGGCAGGTACATAGGTAAGATAAGAAATTCCTGCTGCTCCTGTTCCGTTTACATACCATGTATATTGCGGTTCGGAACCGCCGTTCACCGGCGTAGCAGTGAAAGTTACAGGAGTTCCGGCACATACATCATTCTGATCAGCTTCGATGCTGACACTCACCGGGTGTGCAGGGTCAACCTCAAAGGTATATATCATCGATTGCGCTGTTCCTGCAGAACAGGAAATATCCGGTGTCATCACTACAAACACCTGGTCACCATCAGGCATGTAAGTTGAGAAGGTATTGTCAGATGAAGGTGTATTCTGTGATATATTGTTGACAAACCATTCATAAAGTGGGTTGACACCGGCATTAACAGGATTTGCAGTAAATGTAACAACGGTGTTGGGGCAAATTGGTCCGGGTGGATCTGCGATCATTGATACTTCGGAAAATTCAGGCGGAGTGGCGATAACAACTGCATCACCCAACATATTTACCGGATAGGTGCAGATGGCAGGATTGGTACCATCGCTCAGGGCTGTTATAGTATAAACGGCCGGTTCAACGATGTTTTCAAAAACGATGGGATCTCCGGTGCCAGGTAACACAAGTCCGCCTGGATTCAGGGTGTAATTAACCCCAACCTGAGAGCCACTCAGATTGATGGATACACCTGGGCCACCTGCGCAGTACGAACCGCCGCCGGACACATTGTACAGAATTGGATCACCGCAGAGTGGCATAAAGTTCAGAACCGGGTTTTCGAGTACCAGTGCATTCACACCCGGCACTATCGGCAACTGAATATTCGTACAGGCCGGGTTGTACCAGGCAAAACGGGTTGCATACGAAGGATTGGTTGCGGTATTGGAGGTAAAAACAAAGTTGGGTGTTGAACCGATCAGAAAAGAAACAGGGCTGGTAAACCTGAACCTGTTGGCACGGGTACCTGAACCAACCTTTGAAATGGTAAAACCATCGGGACAACCAGGGGCTGCACGGCCGGCGATCCTGATAAGACCGGTTGCCAGGGTGCTGGCGCCATTGGGAGCCATTGAAGAAGGCAGGTCGGAGAAACCTTCGCTGTAAGGAAGTGCGATGGTCATTCCATTGGTGATTGCTGCACCATTGAGAATTTGAAGATTGAAGTAGATTCCGAACTGGGCGGTTGCCATCGGAAGATCCTGTGAAGGATCCGTATCTAAAATGTAAATATCAAATTCAATGACATTGGTGGTCCCGGGGGGCTGAACAATATTCTGCATGGTAATCTGGAAATCAGTTTCAGCCAATGGCCCAAACGGTCGTTGCGCATTGGTTTGTACGAAAGAGAGAACCAACGCAAGCAATGGAGCCATCCGGAGTAATCTGGTAATTAAAGTTTGCATATTCATTTTTTCGGTTGTGGATTTGTAAATAGAATTTCAGTCCACGGGTTAAAGAGGATAAGTAAATAAAGAGGAAACTCCCTTTAAAAGGAGTTTCCTCTTCTGTATGCACTATGGAAGAATTGTCGAGACGTAATTGAACTGGTTGTTGTCAATGATAGATCCGTCAGCACCATCAATAATTCCGTCTCCGTTAACATCCGTAACCACGTAACCTTCCACATAATTATGCTGGTCGTTATCAAATGGCGTGATGTCGCCGGTATCAATAACTCCATCCTGATTTATATCACCTCCGAAGATGGCATAGCCACCGTCGATCATCAGGAGCAGATTGCCACCATATGCCTTGGAAGGCTGATCGAATGCATAAGTAATTATTTGTGGAACAAAAGACACAGGGTCGGCTGAGGTGATCTCAAGGGAGTTGCGATGTTTAACAGTAATGTAATAATCACCGGTAAGATCCGAAGGAATGGCAACCTTAGCAAGGCCATTTGTACTGAGTTCGACATCAAATGCAGGAACCGCAGGAAATTCAACGATTGAATAATCACTGCTGTTGTGGAGTTCAACGGAAATCACGTCGGCTACACCCGGTCCGAATTGTGGTCCGGTCGCATGGTGGGCCTGGTTCAGGGTACCTCCTCCGGCATATAGTCCTTCGAGCAATAGGCCGAGATTCAGTACTTTTCCGTCTTGCACCAGTGTTACATCAACTGAAGGCAGACCAGCTACAGTCACCGTAATAACAGCAGTGCGCAATGAAGCCGTGTTTTGGGTATAGGTTGCTGTAATTAAACCATTTCCAAAACCGGAAGGGGTAACCGAACACCAGGGTTGATCGCTGATGGCCGTCCATTCCGTATTTGAAGTAACTGTGTAGGTAACTGAACCATCAGGGGATGTAACATTCCGGCTGGGAGGAGTTACGGTAAGTTCCGTTGGTCCGTTCAGTACTGGATTGCCGATCACAATGGCATTGTTGCCCGGGGTAACAGGCATCTGCGTGTTAACAGTTCCTTCATACTTAGCCACCCTCGTTGCATAGGATGGGATGAGAGCAGTACTCGGCGTAAATGCCAGGTCAGGTGTTGAATTTGCCGTAAACGGAACAGCATTGGTCATTCTGACCCTTGCAATGAGCGTTCCGGGAGCAACAGTAGAAACGATATAACCATTTCCGGCTCCTGGAGCCGCTCTGCCTGCTATTTTAATCAGTCCTGACGTTGCCGTGTTGGCACCATTGGGTTGCATATTTGAAGGCAATTCAGAAGAAATGATGGTTGTCATACCAATTGTCTGGGGGGCTCCATTCAGAATCCCGGTGTTGAAGGTAATACCTTCCTGTATGGTTGCAAGTTGCAGTGGTGTAGAAGCATCCACATCGAGCAGATATATATCAAACTCGTAAGCGTTGAGTGCTGTTTGAGTGACATTCCGGATTGAAAGCAGGAATTCTGAGCTGGCCTGGGTAACTGTTACGATAACCGGCGGCAGGCCTGCTACTGTAACTGTTATATTGGCAGTTCTTGCAGAAGTGGTGGTATTTTGTGAATAAACAGCTGTAATGGAACCATTGCCTGAACCTGAAGGCGTAACTGTACACCATAACTGATCGCTGTTGGCTACCCATGTTTTATTGGAAGTAACAGTGAAAATGGTACTGCCGGCAACATTGCCAACATTCTGGCTTGGAGGAGTAACTGTCAGGACCGGATCGGGCTCTGTAACAATAATTGTCGTCTGAGCGCTGTTTACGCAGGAATTACCATCGGTATAGGTATAGGTCAGAGTCTGGGTTCCTGCTGAAGGATCGAATACATAAGATCCGCCAACGCCTGTTCCTGTCCAGATACCACCTGCAGGAGAACCGGCAAGCACAATATCGGGATCGTTGATGTCAACCGGGCCATAAGTGCCTGCACTGACTTCAGGTAATGGATTCACAATTATGGTAGTCTGGGCGCTGTTTACACATAAGTTGGCATCGGTAACAGTATAGGTAAGGGTTTGAGTTCCTACGGAAGGATCAAACTGATTTCCGGTAATTCCGGTACCGCTCCATGCACCACCTTCCGGGCTGCCAGTCAGGGTGATATCAGCCCCGTCAATACAAACCGGGCCATAGGTGCCAGGGTTGACTGTTGGCAATGGATTCACCGTAATGGTAGTCTGGGCGCTGTTTACGCATAAATTGGCATCGGTAACGGTATAGGTAAGGGTTTGAGTTCCCACTGAAGGATCAAACAGGTTCCCGGAAACACCGGTACCGCTCCATACACCACCTTCCGGGCTGCCAGCCAGGGTAATATCAGCCCCGTCAATACAAACCGGGCCATAGGTACCAGCATCAACTGCTGATAATGGATTCACCACAATGGTTGTCTGATCGCTGTTCACACATAAGTTGGCATCGGTAAAGGTATAAGTAAGGGTTTGTGTTCCCGATGAAGGATCAAAGAGGTTTCCGGTAACACCGGTACCGCTCCATATACCACCGGTTGGCGTGCCACCCAAAGTTATGTCGGCTGCATCTATACAAACAGGACCGTAAGAACCTGCTGTTACTGTTGGCAACGGATTCACCGTAATGGTAGTCTGGGCGCTGTTTACACATAAGTTGGCATCGGTAACAGTATAGGTAAGGGTTTGAGTTCCTACGGAAGGATCAAACTGATTTCCGGTAATTCCGGTACCGCTCCATACACCACCTTCCGGGCTGCCAGCCAGGATAATATCAGCCCCGTCAATACAAACCGGGCCATAGGTGCCGGGGTTGACTGTTGGCAACGGATTCACCGTAATGGTAGTCTGGGCGCTGTTTACGCATAAATTGGCATCGGTAACGGTATAGGTAAGGGTTTGAGTTCCCACTGAAGGATCAAACAAGTTCCCGGAAACACCGGTACCGCTCCATACACCACCTTCCGGGCTGCCAGCCAGGGTAATATCAGCCCCGTCAATACAAACCGGGCCATAGGTACCAGCATCAACTGCTGATAATGGATTCACCACAATGGTTGTCTGATCGCTGTTCACACATAAGTTGGCATCGGTAAAGGTATAAGTGAGGGTTTGTGTTCCCGATGAAGGATCAAAGAGGTTTCCGGTAACGCCGGTACCGCTCCAAACGCCGCCTGCAGGTGAACCACCCAGGGCAATGTCAGCAGCATCAATACATACTGTACCATAAGTGCCTGCATCTACTGTTGGAATAGGATTAACAATGATCTCTGCCGTGGCCGAGTTTGAACATGAACCTCCATCACTGTAAGTGTAGGTCAGGGTCTGGGTTCCAACGGATGGGTCGAAGTAATAGGGTCCGCTTCCACTTACGCCTGGTCCTGTCCAAATGCCACCGGCCGGGGTTCCAGCCAGGGTGATGTCATCCCCATCAATACAAACCGGTCCATATGTACCCGGATCAACAGTTTGTACCAAATTGACAGTTATTAATGTAATGGCAGAATTCACACAAGAATTGCCATCGGTATAAGTATAAGTAAGTGTTTGGGTTCCAACGGATGGGTCGAATACATAAGGCCCGGTTCCGCTTACACCACTTCCTGTCCATTCACCACCCGATGGTGATCCACCCAGGGTGATATCAACACCATCACTGCAGGAAGGACCATAGGATCCAGCAACTACTATTGGTAATGGATTAACAGTGATAACAGTAGTCGCAAAAGCTGAACATGAATTACCGTCAGTAAAGGTATAAGTCAATGTCTGTGTTCCGGCCGACGGATCGAATACATAAGGTCCGCTTCCGCTGACACCGTTTCCGGTCCAAACACCACTTTCGGGTGTTCCACCCAGGGTGATATCGGCTGCATCTGCACAAACAGGGCTGTATATGCCTGCATCAACCAGTGGTAATGGATTAACAGTAATAGTGGTTTCGTCAGAGTTTACACAGAAATTACCATCGGTGTATGTATAGGTTAATGTTTGTGTCCCTGAGGATGGATCGAATGTATACGGTCCTGTTCCGATTACACCTGTTCCTGTCCAAACACCACCCAACGGTGAGCCACTTAGGGCGATGTCGGCAGCGTCTTCACAAACTGCTCCGTAAATTCCTGCATCAACCACCGGCAATGGATTCACAACAATGGTTAAAGTTGTTCCAGCAGCGCATTGACCTGATTCAGGTGTAAAAGTATAGGTGGTGGTCACCAGGTTGTCTATAGCCGGTGCCCATGTTCCTGTAATTAAGTTTAATGAAGTCGTTGGCAACGGGCTCAGAGTTGTACCAGCGCAGATTGCGGGTATTGGAGCAAAGGTTGGGGTATCCAGTGAATTGATGTCAAGGAAAACATCAAAGAATGATGAGAAACAACC
>JADJEQ010000023.1 GCA_016709025.1 Bacteroidales bacterium
TGACTTCCGCCTAATACGGCAATTTATTAAAGGGATACCTGACCATGGATATCGTGAATGGCCTTATACAAGGCAGTTCTGAATTCTTCGAGGTGAAGCCTTTGGGTTGCCGAAATAAAGAGGGAAGGGCTGTTCATTTTCGCAATCCCAGGTGCGCTTGAGCTCATCGAGGTGAGATTCTCTTTAGTTTGAAGCGCTCCAGGTCGTCGTCCTCTTTTCAACAAAGAATAGGCTCCACTTTGTTAAATACCATGATGACGGGCTTATCCGACACCTTGATTTCCAGCCAGGGTCTGGTTTACCACCTCTACCTGGTCTTCAAAACCAAAGTGTGAAATATCCCGACATGCAACAGCTGATCGACTTCGCGCACCTCGTCTAAGGTCGATTTGAACGATTCTACGAGGCTGTGGGGCGGTTTCGGATAAACCCAACGGTATCGGTCAGCAAAAGGGGAGATTTTCTATCACCACCTTACGCACGGTGGTGTCCAGGGTTATAAAGCTTGTTTCTGCAAATACATCCGATTTACTGAGAAGGTTCATCAGGGTTGATTTGCCTGCGTTGGTATAACCGATCAGGCCACCCTCCCAGTTTCTCCCGCCCGCTGCGTTGGGTTATTTTCTTTTGTCGATGTCTTTCAGCTTTTCCTTCACAGCGAAATTTTATCGCGGATAATCCGGCGGTCGGTTTTCTATTTCCCTTTCACCCGGGCCGCATTCCGATTCCTCCCCGTTGTTTTCGAGGTGGGTCCACATGCGAAAGGCGCGGCAACAAGTATTGGTATTGCGCCAGCTCTACCTGTGTACGGGCAGTGGCTGTGCGGGCACGTTTGGCGAAAATATCGAGGATTAGTGAGGTCGGTCAACGATCTTGCATTCGAGTTCTTTCGATATTCCGCAACTGCGAAGGGCTGAGTTCGTCATCAAAAACAACGGTACCAATATTTTCAGCCCTTATAAACGATTTGATCTCTTCCAGTTTTCCCGAGCCGACAAAAGTGCGGGAATCGGGTTTGTCGAGCCGTTGAATAAACCGTTTTCTTGCCTCTCCGACGGCAGTTTCAAAGAAAATCAGGTTCATCCAGCGTTTCATTCACCCGGGATTCATCCTGGCGATTGGTGATCAATCCGATAAGTCGGCAGTTTCAGTGATGGGGGGAGTGGTCAATCATTCAAAAATATCTGTAATTAAATCGATGCAAAGATAGTGCAAAGGAAGAATGGAAGAATGAAATTAGCGGATTAGCCAATTAGTTGATTAGCCAACCAGCCTGCCGGCTGGCAGTTAGCAGATTAGTTGATTAGCGGATTGGCAAATGGAAGATCGGGGAAGATCGAGTTTTCCGGCCGATATTATGCAATCCGTTTGCTTGGAAGATTTAGGACTTAGCTTTGAGTTGTTCCAGGAAAGTGGAATGGTGATGATGAGGTTGATTAATTAGCCGATATTAAAATTGAACTTATTTTTGAGACTAGAGTTTTAATTGAATATTGGAAAGAGGGAAAGTGCAAGGAATGGAAGAAAATTAGCGGATTAGCAATTAGTGATTAGCCAAAGATTGGTTGAAGCGGATTAGCAGGAGATCGGGAACTGCCCGCGGGCAGGTTTAGCTGGCCTGCCGGCGTCAATGAAATTTAGCAGGAAACCTGTTTTACGGGACAGCCTGAAAGGCTAAGACATCAAAACAAACGGAAGTCAATCCCCTTTTTCACCCTGCAGGGGTGAGACAAGCCATGAAGCAGAAATGCTCATCGTTATAATATTCCCAAAGTCAGCATGATAATCATCCTCTTTTGGGGTGGTGACTTTCAAAACCTGAGGCAGGGTTGACATGCCGCTTGCTTTCGGTTATTAAATCCATATATTTGATAGTCAATATCTCAACAGAGGCCAATAGATTTAATTTTACTGGTTATGATCGGAAACCTGTTTCCGGCTACTCCCAAGTTTGTTCAATCAGGACTCCTGGTGTTCATTTGGTTTTTAATTGCGTATTCTGCAAATGCACAGGAATCAAGCCAGTCAAATGATAACTATTTTGAACTCCTCATTGGTGCTCAGTCCCATTTTGGCCAAACGGAAAATCAGGCGGAAATATACGGCGGCTATGATACCATGAGTTTTGACAACATGAATCATTTTTATCCGGGGTTTAAAGGATCGGTTCCAGTTGGAAATAGCGATTGCATTACAATGCCATGGCCGGTTAAGACTGATAGGTACCTTTGGCTTCTTTGACCATGAATTAGGTCTGGTAAAAACCCTGAGCACTGAAGAATACCACTTTGCCCGGTTCGGTACCTTTTCCTTAAACGCTTCAGCACAGCTTTACCTTGGCAAGTCCAAAGAAAAAATACCATTCGGTCTCTATTGCGGATTTTCAGCGGGGTGCTTATATCCAGTCGCAACTTCAATGGATAAACAGGTTGAAAATCTTTTCGGCATCGGGAGTATTATCCCAAAGTCGCAATTTCACCTGGGGCTCGAAGGAGTCTGGAATGCCAGGCTTACAAAATCCGGGATTTATTTTACTTGAAAGCTGCTACTGACCTGCCCTTGCCATTGATAGGATCGCTCGGTAAAATAAAAATGAAAGAAGATGCTGAATACAGTTACAACGACCGGGGCATCAAAATGTACTCAATTGGGATTTCGGGTGGATTCGGATACATCATTCAATAATAATTTGAATTAGTACAATTAGAAAATTAATCATGGGGTTTCTGTTTGTTCATCACATTCGTCTGTATTTCAATCGATTGCTCATGCTCTAATTTTAGCAGATCAGCCAGGAACCGGGTATCGGGGCCGGCATTGCTTCCTTTTTTAATTCGGCTGGCAAACTGACAATCTGGTTTTGTATCCCTGCATTAATCTGATATTTTTGTTTTTTGGTGCTATCATCCATCGTAAACCGTGCATAGCATGTTTCCGATTTATTCCTTCGCAGAATTGCAATCATATAAATGTAGCATAATTATATATTTCGGGTAGGGGTAAAAGCTTTTTCAGTTGTCTGTAGAGTATAAGTGGTATATACATTAACTTATATTTTATGAAAGCAAGACTTTATCTGTCAGGGGGCTTTGTCCTGTTATTTATGCTGGTATCCTGTTCAAAGGATAAACATGAATCGGGTCCAAATGATGAGAATAAAGCGAAAATTCGTCTCCTGGAAATAATTAAAACAACTTATGAAGGGGAGCTTCACCTCAACAACCTACCATTATAATACCTCTGATCAACTGGTTGAAATTAAGAATGACCGGTTTAACCAAAAGTTTACCTATGCTGATGATGGAAGCCTGGCATTTTATGAGAGGAAAGCTGATGGTTCTCACTTAAATTTTGAGTATCGTTATGAAAACGACAGACTGGACCAGTTAATCAGAAAGAGCTTTGCAGGCTCTTTAAGTTTCATGGATACTACTCATTATTACTACGATACAGAAGGCAAAATTGTCAGGTCCTTTTTATCATATAACATGGATTATAACTATACCTGTAACGACCAGGGTAAAATCATCATGAGAACCGGAACCAATCCTGATTCAAGCTGGTGTTCATGGGATGCGGGTGGAAATCTTGGTTCCAGGATATTCAAAGGTTGGGATCCAGTAAATGGTGGGTTTAATATTACAACCGTGACTTATACCTATGCGGATGCCAAAAACTTCATGAATGCGGTTCCTTATCCCGAAACCTATCTGTTTATCCGGTCACTCGATCCGTCACCGGTTGAATCAACAATGCAGTATCTCTCACACCCTTCAGGAGATTTGTTCCCACTCGATTTTCCTTATTACGGTACATTGACATTGCTCGAATCTAACGGGGAACAGTATCCGTGAAATTTAGCTGTGAAGAAACAAGCTGGGAACTTGTTTATGAAACGTATTGAAAAATTGGAATTTGGTTGAAATCTACAAAAAGCAGTGATTATTACTCTTTCGGAAAATTCATCACATTCGTCTGTATTTCAATCGATTGCTCATGCACTAATTTTAGCAGATCAGCCAGGAACCGGGTATTGAGGCCGGCATTGCTTCCTTTTTTAATTCGGTCAGCAAACAACTCCTTCCAGCGCGTCAACTGAAGAATGGTGATGTTGTGGGCGTATTTGTAACGTCCCATTTCTTCGGCAATTCCCATTCGCTTTGCCAGCAACCGGATCAGTTCATCATCTATCAGGTCAACTTCGTGTCGCAGCTCTTCGAGGGTGCGTTCAAACTCCTGGTTACCTGAATAATCTCTCAGGACAAGACTGTTCAGGATCTCACCCAGTGTTTCAGGGGTTATCTGCTGTGCAGCGTCAGTGAATGCCTTGTCGGGATTGGGATGGGTTTCTATCATCAACCCTTTCATTTCCAGGTCGAGGGCCTGTTGCGCAATCTGCCTGATCAGGCTTCTGCTGCCCCGATATGACTTGGGTCGCAGAGAACCGGTAATCCCGGCATCTGCCTCATCAGCTCAATGGGAATTTCCCACTGAGGTGCGTTGCGGTAAATGGTTTTTCAAACTGGTGAAATCCCCGGTGTATGGCAGCAATGCGACGTATCCCGTTTTTCTGAAGCCTTTCAATGGCTCCTATCCATAACTTAAGGTCGGGATTTACCGGATTTTTTACCAGTACCGGAATATCGATACCCGTAAGGCTTTCCGACAACTCCTGCATTGAGAATGGGTTCACAACCGTACGTGCGCCAATCCACAAAATATCAATCCCATAGTTCAGCGCTTCCTCAACATGGAGGGGGCTTGCTACCTCAACCGTAGTAAGGAGTCCGGTCTCTTCCTTTGCCCGTTTCATCCACCGCAGGCCTTCAGTCCCGACACCTTCGAAGGAACCGGGCCGGGTGCGGGGTTTCCAGATGCCAGCCCTGAGAACTTTCACCTGCGGAAATCCCTTCAATGCATGGGCAGTCTGTAAAACCTGCTCTTCCGATTCGGCGCTGCACGGTCCTGCTATCACCAATGGCTTGGTACTTCCGGGAATCCATGTTGACAATGCAGGAAAATCCATCAGGTTTAATTTTCAGCAAAAGTAATAAAATCTTTCCGGCATGGGTCGGACGAATGCGAATACGCGTAATATCATGAACCGATCTTCCGGATCTCAAAGTAGGGACACGACGTGTCGTGTCCCTACAACGAAAACCGGAATGGGCAGTAACGATGCATTTCATCAGGATTAACGTAGCACTATTAATATTTCTATAGGGACATGACATGTCGTGTCCCCACAGAAATATTGATTTCAATGGCACTATCTTCCTGCAGACTCCGGCTGTGGCTATACACTCCCGGAATTTTCTTAACTTTGCCACTTCTTTAACCTATAAGTAAGGGAATAGAAAGTCATAATATTGATAATCAAATAGATAATTCAGAATGGAATCGTTGAAACGAACAAAATTGCAGATGTGCTGCACAAATGGCAGGCAATCGGTGCGGGCAATATGGTTAACCTGAAAGGTTGGGTACGCACCAAGAGAGGAAATAAAAACATCGCTTTTATCGCGTTGAACGATGGTTCCATTATTCACAGTATACAGGTGGTGGTTGATCTGTCTGCATTCGACGAGTCTGTCATAAAACTGATTACAACCGGTTCATGCATTTCGGTCAACGGAATCCTGGTTGAATCGCCCGGACAGGGTCAGGCAGTGGAAGTGCAGGCCAAAGAAATCGAAGTGTATGGTACAGCCGACGCCGAAACCTATCCGTTACAGAAAAAAGGTCATACCCTTGAATTTCTCCGCGAAATTGCCCACCTCAGGCCGCGCACCAATACCTTTTGGCGCCGTACTGCGCATCCGGCATGCCATGGCATTTGGTATTCACAAGTACTTCAACGATCATGGTTTTTATTATCTGCATACACCCATCGTTACCGGATCCGATGCCGAAGGGGCCGGGGCTATGTTCAGGGTAACCACCCTCGATCCCATCCATCCGCCGCTCACCGAATCGGGTGAAGTTGATTACAGCCAGGACTTTTTCGGGAAAGCCACCAACCTCACCGTCTCAGGTCAACTGGAAGGTGAACTTGGGGCTCGCTCTTTCGAACATCTATACTTTCGGACCCACCTTCAGGGCTGAGAATTCCAAACACCCCGAGGCACCTGGCTGAATTCTGGATGATAGAACCCGAAATGGCATTTTACGACATCATCGACAACATGGATCTGGCTGAGGATTTCCTGAAATACCTGGTCAGCTATGCCCTCGAAAACTGCCTGGATGATCTGGAGTTTTTGAATAAAATGTACGATAACGAGCTGATCGACCGTCTAAAATTCGTGGTTAACAACGATTTCAAGCGCCTTTCCTATACCGAAGCAGTGGAGATTCTGAAAGCATCGGGCCAGAAATTTGAATTTCCGGTTGACTGGGGAACAGACCTCCAGAGTGAGCATGAACGTTACCTGGTCGAAAAGCATTTTGAGCGCCCGGTAATCCTTACCGACTACCCGAAGCACATTAAAGCCTTCTACATGAAGCAAAACGACGACGGGAAAACTGTCAGAGCCATGGATGTGCTATTCCCGCGAATCGGTGAAATCATCGGTGGTTCGCAGCGCGAAGAAGTGCTGGAGAAGCTGGTGGCCCGTTGCCAGGAGATGCATATTCCTGAAAAAGACATCTGGTGGTATCTTGATACCCGCAAATATGGAACTGCCCCACATGCCGGTTTCGGACTTGGATTTGAACGCCTGATCCTGTTTGTTACCGGGATGGCCAATATCCGCGATGTGATTCCTTTTCCCCGCACACCACAGAATGCCGAATTTTAATTGCGGGGATATTAAAACAATATCATTCCTGCTATTACAGGGTAATATGAGTGTATAAATAACCAGGAAAGCCACATTCAATAAACGAACTTAAAAAACGTTTTACAATCAGGCAGTTTTTTTGTAAATTGCCGGTATATTCGCAGAAGAATTTAACAGGAATTTGTATGTTAAGCCAGAGATTACAGCAGAAACTACTTCAGAAACTGTCACCGCAGCAGATTCTGCTTATGAAGTTGTTGCAGATTCCTTCGATTGCGCTTGAACAAAGGATAAAGCAGGAAATTGAAGAGAATCCGGCCCTTGAAGATTTGGGCGATCCTGAACCTGAGGGAGAAGTCGCCGAGCAGTTGCCTGAAACAGAACCCGATCCCGTTGATGAACTGGACCGTGAGCGGGATGATTTCGATATAACCGATTACATCGACGACGATGATGTTCCGGCATACCGTCTGAGCGCAAACAACCGGAGTGCCGACGATGAACACCGGGATATTCCCTATGCTTCAGGTATCAGCTTCCAGGAAATGCTGATTTCGCAGCTTGGATTGAGAAAACTGGATGAACGTCAGGTACAGATTGCGATTTACATCATCGGCAACCTCGACGATTCAGGCTATCTTAACCGAAACCTGAATGCCATGGTTGACGATCTGGCATTTACACAAAACATCTCCACCACATCCGCGGAGCTCAACGAAATGCTGAAGGTTGTTCAGGAGTTCGACCCTCCGGGGATTGGTGCCCGTGACCTGCGCGAATGCCTTCTGACAGTTGCGCAGACAGGATCCGCCCACTTCATCCACCTTGCTCGCAATCCTGTTGATTGAGCGCTATTTCGATGAGCTCACAAAAAGCACTACGATAAAATTACCAGGAAGGCCAAAGTCAGTGAGAAGGAGTTGCGCGATGCTGTTAATGAAATCCTGAAACTGAATCTCAAGCCGGGCAATTCTGTAGGAGATACCAGCCGTCCCAATCATTCCATCATGCCCGATTTCTTTATCTACAGCAAAGATGGTGACCTTGAGTTACAGGTGAACTCGCGAAATATGCCCGAACTCAGACTGAGCCGCACTTACGTGGATATGCTTGAAACCTATTCTGAAAGCAAAACCAAAAGCAGCAGCCAGAAGGGAGGCAGTGATGTTTATCAGGCAGAAAATAGATTCGGCAAAATGGTTTATCGATGCCATCAAACAAAGGCAGAATACGCTTTATGTGACCATGGATGCGATAATGCAATACCAGTTTGAGTACTTCCTTACCGGCGACGAAACCAAGCTGCGACCCATGATCCTGAAGGATATCGCGGAAATTGTCGGATTGGATATTTCAACCATTTCGCGGGTAGCCAACTCGAAGTATGTGCAGACCCCTTACGGGACCTTCCTGCTGAAAAGTTTCTTTTCCGAGTCAATGCAGACCGACTCCGGCGAAGAGGTTTCGACCCGCGAAATCAAAAAAATACTCTCCGATTGCATCGAAGCCGAAGAAAAAGGCAAACCCCTCACCGATGAGCAACTGACCGATATCCTGAAAGATAAGGGCTATAACATTGCCCGACGCACCGTGGCCAAATACCGCGAACAGCTCAATATTCCGGTGGCCAGGCTGAGAAAGGAACTTTAATTTGTATTTTTTATTTTGGGTAGGGACACGACATGTCGTGTCCCTACCCAAATTACCAAATAGGCTTGATTCTAATCAAATACAATATGGACTTAGCTTTCAAAGAAAAATTCACTCAGTTGTGGAGCCGGTTTTTCGGCAATGCCGAACTTCCGGTCGTTTTTTATTATGCTGACAATGTGTTTGATGCTGAAATTGTTGAACCGGCTCAAAAGTGGAAATGCTTTATCGGTGAACTGGCGAAAGTACGAAAAGGCCGCTCGCTTGCTTTTGATCAGGAAGCCGTTGCCTGCGGTGGCGGAAAGAAATACCTTGGATTTACCAACAAACTAAGGCCCGGTTTTGAATATTTTCTTTCCTGTGGAAATGAGGACATCGAGGGCGAGCGGTATCTGCAATCTCCCGGTCTGGTTGAAAAATTTCTGGCCAATGCACCCTGGGCTCCGGCAAAGGGGAAAATGATCGTTTTCAAACGTTGGGATATGCTGATGGAAGCGGATGAGCCGATAGTCGCGGTATTTTTCGCGACACCGGATATTTTATCCGGGCTTTTTACCCTGGCCGGCTTCGACCGGGAGGACATGAACGGAACCATCGCACCGTTTGGTTCGGGATGTTCTTCGATTATACAATATCCGCTGGCCGAATGCCGGAATGCGAAGCCCAGGGCTGTACTCGGCATGCTGGATGTATCTGCCCGGACGTTTGTTCAGGAAAATGTGATGAGTTTTGCACTACCCATAAAGCGGCTTGAAGAAATTACGGGATATATGGAAGAATCTTTCCTGATTACTGAATCGTGGGAGAAGGTCAGGAAAAGGATTAACAGATAGAATTCCGCCATTAATTCAATATAAAACTTCATATCGGAAAAGTAATTGAGCTTTTGCGGATGAGCGAAAGTGCCAACGGTTGAGGCTAAGCGCTGGCGGGTGCTTTTGAAAACTTCTCTTTCCGCCAGGCACATTTTCCAATAAAAGTACATTCTTTGTCCTAATAACTATGCCCGATAGCCATTAGTCATAATTTTGCAAGCTCTTTATAAATTCTCTTCTATTATTCTTCCATCTAACAAAGCTGAATATTCTTATAAAACCATAACACACCCAGGTTCCTATTAATCCGTATGGTCCGAAAAAGAAGAAGATGTCGCCAATAACTGAGTAATTTTCATATTCCTCAAGCTCCCAATAATTCTCCGGGTGATTTAAGAGATATATTATTTCCCTTTCAGGCTTTTCTGCTACATAGTCTCTTTCATCTACTGTTGTTGTAGTTTTAACGAATTTACGGCCATCAGTCAATTCAAATTCAAAAACATATTTTACAATTAATCTATTTACAGGTAAACATGTTTGTGTCGCTTTAGTCACTATTCCATCATTCTTTAGCTTCTTAAAAAGAATTGTTTCTTTCATAGAACTGGAATCCTGAAAGAGAATACATTATTAAGAAACTTAGTATAAGTAGTCCTGGTTTTTCAATCTTAAGCTTCATATGTCATTTTTATAACTGCCGGGGCGTAGCTTTGGCGGGAACTTATGAAAACGCATTATTCCGGCCAGCATAATTTTCAATAAAAATACATTCTTTCTCCAATCAACCCGATGCCAGATATCGCCGGCTTCTATCCGCAATAGTCATTCTTTGCGAATATCAGTATTTCACTATCATTTCCCCAAAGCGATTCACTCACATCCCGATCCCGTTAAGGGCATTGCAACTTTTACCGGATATAATACAGTAGTTCGAACAAGTTGCCCATTTTTAATTCCCGGGCTCCAATTGTTTGAACTAAGCAATACTTTTAGAATGTTTTCTTCCCAACAGCCTTTCGTTCTCCTCAATAATCTGGCATCAGACACGCGGCCGTCCTTTTCGATTACTAAATTAAAGTATGCGGTACCGGGACAAATGCAGTCTGAACTACCAATAATACCCTGAATTTGAACCATTAAAGAATCACATGGTTTTGGCAGGGAATCAACCTGATTTGTTGCGTACAATGAGTCACTTTCTATGATTGATTCCTGAGCGAACAGATTGTTATCCTGCATCAGGAAGATGAAAATTACAATGCAGAATATGTGTTTGAGCGCGCAATGCATGTGGGTTTCATATAATAATTGCTAACTTCCGGGGCCTGGCTCCGGAGTGCATTTTTAGAATCAAATCATATTCGTCAATGGATTTAGTAAAAGTACATTCTTTCTCCATACAACCATGGGCCATATTGCGTTTGACTTTGGCAATTGACTCTTATTTAGTTCGTTTCAATTTCGGTGGATTTTGACGTGTATCAAAAACATCTGCAATTTTTATAAATCCATTTTCTATATCCACAGAATAAATCAGTTTATAGTTTTTAAAGATCAAATATCAATAGTGAATTTTTCTTTGTTTGAGTAGCTCTTCTTCTTGCCCAATATGCGGTGTTTTTATCAACTTTGTTGGTTCGTTGATAATTCCTTTCAAAAGTTTTTTAGCAATTCCCGGACCAGCTTTCTTCTTGTAATATTCGTATATTTCGCCAAGCTGAGTTTCAGCAAATTCAGACCAAATAATTTTCAAAGTCATTATTTGTATTTAGCTATAAGTTCAGAACTGCTTTTAAACTGATTGTTTCGAAAATCCAATTCCGATTGGTCAATTCGTTTATTCAACTCATCATGAGTCAATGGTTCCAAAATTCGCTCCTCTAAAGCAATCTTTTCTTTTCTCAGGATTTTTTCAAGCCGGGAATCAGCTTATTCACTTTGAAACTTAAGAAACTCCTGTACAAATTCTATTTTTCGGGCTTCCAAATTCATCTTATTTTTCTTTTTATCAAAGGTGCGAAATTATCAATTTGGTCATCAGTTTTTCTAACATTGCAGACTCCCGAAGGACATTGAACACCTGAACTGCCGAAAACGATTGAATACCTATACATTCCTCTATCTCAAGACAAAGTCAATCAATCCCATACGCTCTTCTTCTCTTCTTCTCTTCGTCTCTCTATCCCTCAGTCTCTATGTCTCTCACTTAGTCCCCTTGTGCTTTTGTCTCTCCGTCACTCCGTCTCTCAGTCTCTCCGTCTCTCAGTCTCTTAGTCCCTCAGTCACCTTTTTCCTCTCTCGCATCAACGAGCATTTTACCTACTTTTGCACCTGTAAAACTAATTTCACCTTTATGAAACGAGGAATCAAATTTCTTCCGGCCATCGCCATCGCTCTTGGCCTGGCTGCCTGCAACCAATCAACCGATAAAACTGTGAAAATAACCCAGCAAAGCGATTTCCCTGCGCCTCCGGTAGCAGCTGTGAAACCAGTCGAGTTTACTGAATTTGGCAGCAAACGAACCGATAACTATTTCTGGCTGAAGGAAAAGACCAATCCTGAAGTGATTGATTACCTGAAGGCTGAGAATGCCTATTGCGACACCGTGATGAAATCAACGGTTCCTTTGCAGGAAAAGTTGTTTGCCGAAATGAAGGGCCGCATCAAGGAAACCGATGAAACAGTCCCTCAACTCAGTAATGGTTATTATTACTATTCACGCACTGAAGAAGGCAAACAATACCGGATCAATTGCCGAAAAAAGGGTAGTGTTTCTGCTCCTGAAGAAGTGATTTTTGATGTGAACAGGATGGCAGAAGGCAAGCAGGCCTATATTTTTGCAGGTTATGATATAAGCACCGACAACAAGCTGGTGGCTTATGCTTCAAACGAAACCGGTTCCTACGCCGATTTTACGCTCAGGGTCAGAGATCTGGAAACAGGTTCGGATCTGCCGTTCAGCATGGATAAGGTGCAGGGATTTGCATGGGCCAACGACAATAAAACCATCTTTTATACCATAGGCAACGATGCTTTACGTGCTTACAGGGTTTACCGCCATGTACTCGGCTCTGCTACCCCTGATGAACTGGTATTTGAAGAACCCAATGAGCAGTTCATCGTGAACGTGGAGAAAAGCAAAACCGATGACTTTATTTTTATTACATCTGCCAGTTTTACAACCTCTGAATACCTGTTTTTACCGGCCGGAGATCCCGCCGGAAAGTTCAGGTTTTTATTCCCCGGGTAAAGGATGTTGAATATCATGTAAATCATCACAAGGATAAATTCTTTATTCAATATAAAGACCGCGAAAACCTCAATTCAATGGTTTATGAGGCCCCTTTGAAGGGTTATGAAGATCGCGCAAACTGGAAGGTGTTGATTCCGCACGATAAAAACGCAAAAATTGAAGGTCTGGATGTTTTTCAGAACTATCTGGCCATGGAAATCCGTAAGAACGGGCTCGTCGAAATTCATGTGCTGGGTTTTGCAGATGGCAAACAACAAACCATCAATTTCCCGGAGCCGGTTTACACGGCCTATACCAGCGGAACGCCTGAATACACTTCCACCCTGCTCCGTTATGGCTACACATCGCTTAACCGACCAACCAGTGTTTATGACTACGATATGACTTCCGGAAAAAGCACCCTGTTGAAGCAACAGGAAATCCCGGGCGGTTTCAATCCCGATGATTACACGGTTGAACGTGTGTGGGCCGATGCTGCTGATGGAGTAAAGGTTCCCATGTCGGTGGTTTACAAAAAATCGCTGAAGAAAGACGGTAACAGCCCCGCATTGCTCTACTCTTACGGTTCATACGGTGCCAGCTCCGATGCCTACTTTATTTCAAGTTTCTACAGCCTGATCGATCGTGGATATGTATTTGCGATTGCCCAGATCAGGGGTGGCAGCGATATGGGTGAACAGTGGTACGAAGATGGTAAGCTGCTGAATAAGAAGAATACCTTCACCGATTTTATTTCGTGTGCCGAAAAGCTGATTTCTGACAAATTTACCAATTCCGGCAAACTGGCCATCATGGGTGGAAGCGCCGGTGGGTTGCTGGTTGGCGCCGTGGTGAATATGCGGCCCGACCTGTTTAATACCGTGGTTGCCCAGGTGCCTTTCGTGGATGTGATCAATACCATGCTCGATTCGAGTCTGCCGCTAACCACCCAGGAATATGAAGAGTGGGGCAATCCCAACGAAGAGGAGTTTTATAAATACATGCTTTCTTATTCTCCTTACGACAATGTAAAAGCACAGAATTATCCCAATATGCTGATTACCGGTGGATTGAACGATTCACAGGTTGGATATCAGGAACCCGCAAAATTCGTGGCAAAACTAAGATCACTTAAAACGGACAACAACATTCTGCTGCTCAAAACCAATATGGAGTCAGGGCATGGCGGGGCAACCGGGCGTTTCGATGCACTGAAGGAAACAGCGTTTGAAGTGGCATTTATCCTGAACAGGGCAGGCATTTCGGAATAGGTTTTTACTGTTGGTGCGCATCATATCCCGCCTGCTTTCCATTACAGCGGGCTGGCTTATGATGCGCACTTCCACGGCCTTTCTGTGATTACTTACCAGTTTCGCGGGCACGCGCCTGCCTGTTTGCCAGGCAGACAGGTCAGAAAATAAGACGCGCGCAAGCTGCTGTTTTTTCAGGTTTGGCAGCACACCTCAGAGGTCATTACGGTGCATGTTTTTTAATCATTACAATCGGCTCCCACCAAAAGCAGAGGGCACGCCCACTGCGATTTCTACACAGTTGATTTTCAAAATATTTCTGTCTTTTTCGCGGATTAAAGGGCAATCAACATAATTCTGTTGTAATTATTGAGTTACCTTTAGACTATCTGTTGATTATTCAATATAACAGATTCATTTATGAGTAACAGAAAAGCCCTGGAACGGTTTCAGAAAATACGCACCGAAAAGGATATTATATCAGGGATACACAATTACTGTGACAGGTGGTGTGAACGGTGTGCATTTACTTCAAGATGCAGTGTTTTTGCCATGGGTGAGGAGGAAGAACGGATCAGAAAACAAAGTAACGAGCCTGAAAAGGACCTTGCTGAATATGTTGGTAATATGTTGCAGGATGCCCTTGGGTTGCTTCAGGATCTGGCTATGGAACACGGTATTGATCTCAATTCAATAGAAGATGAGGATTCGGATTTTGTAAAGCCCGGTAAAGAAAACTACCTGGTGCGCAAGGCCGATGAACATGCAACCTGGCTGATGAAGTGGATTGAAAAAAATAATGGCAGATTGAATGTGATATTGCAAACGCTGGAAGAGGAATCCATGAATGAGTATATCATTCTGAATGATGCCATTGAAGTGCTGAAATGGTACATCAACTTTATTGCCGTGAAATTTTCCCGTGCTGTTACTCCTCCTTATGAAGATTCACCAGAAGGTCGATTTGACAGAAATGGTTCTGCAAAAATTGCGATTATAGCAGTAACCCGTTCCATTGATGCATTGATGCTGCTGCTCAGGTTTATTCCTGATGAAGAGGATCATCTTCTTGAGGGACTTGTAAGACTTGAAAGAATAAAAAAACGGGCACTCAAGGATTTCCCCGAAGCAATGGACTTCAGGCGACCCGGATTCGATGAATAGTGCCGGCAATAATTGTCAATGGTCAAGGGACGAGGGACGAGGACGGGGGACGTTGGCAAACGTAAATCCGCCCCTCCCCCCCCCCCGGCCCCCCCCGGGGACCGGCCCCATAATCATGTTTGTTCTAAACTCCACACTCTAATTTCTTCATTCTCATTCCTCATTCTTCATTCTGCATTCTTGCATTCGTCATTCTGCATTCGTCATTCGTCATTCGACATTCTACCTCATCCGTCTGTTATCCTGAGAATTGTTTACAATTTCAGTCGTGTTTCCGCGTTTCCCTTTCAGAATCGCTCAATTTGGGTACAAATAACTATCTTTGCAGGGTCAATCCTTTACAGGACTGTCCATATTAATCCCGCTGCGGTTTTGTATCTTTTTCCAATTACTAATTCTCGATTCATGAAACGAACCATCCTGATTTTCATCCTTGCTATTGCTGTTACTTCAACTTTGTTTGCCCAGAAACAGGTTAATGCACCATTCCTGAAGAAATTTACAACCGGTGTAGATGTCTTTACCGACTTTGTTATGAATGCGCCTGTTGGAATAGATTTCCGGGCAATCAACCAGGGAGTGAATGTTTATGGTTTATATACCTTCCCCGTTGAAGAGAGTAACTTTGAATTTGCAATTGGCGTTGGCCTGGGAATGCACAACTTTTTCAGTAACGGAATATTGAACGATTCAACGAATATGTCATATTTTACTCCGTATCCGGCTAAGGCTGAAAATGGTGAAAAAATTAATTATGATAAAAATAAGATCAGCCTTACTTATCTTGATTTTCCGCTTGAATTGAGGTATAAGAGTCCGGAAGGTTTCAGGTTTGCGATCGGAGCGAGGGTTGGAGTTAAAATTAACGCCCATACCAAATTTAAGGGCGATGACCTGATTGATGGCAATAACATCAAGGTTAAGGATTGCGATTTACCCAACATCGAAACCTGGCGGTTTGGCCCAACATTACAGGTCGGCTATAAATGGGTAAGTGTGGTTGGTTTTTATTCTGTAACCAAGGTTTTTGAAAAAGGTTCCGGTCCGGATATATACCCGATTTCACTCGGCCTTTCATTGAGACCTTTCTGATTCAGAAGAAAGCGACAATCCCCGCCATAACTGTCACACCCACGCCAAAGCCTGTATAAACCTGGGCCGGGCTGTGGGTGTTTAGTTTTAAACGGGCAAATCCAACCAGTCCCGAAAGAATGATTAAACCCAGTACCAGCATTGTGGAATCAATAACCATCTGGTAATTCAACCCTGCAAAGCCTCCGGTAATCCCTCCTATTCCTATCGCATGAACGCTGATTTTCCAAAACATGTTAATAATCAGGGCAATTATAATCAGTGCCGCGCCACCAATCACAAAAAGGTAATACATTCCCGGTAACCCAAGACTGTTCATCATATACCAGGTTGCGAAATAAAACAATCCGGTTACTGCGAAGGGGAAACTCCTCTCACCCCGTTCGGGCATTTGATAGCTGCTGATAATACCCCGTTTCTTCATCATCCAGATGAAAATTAACGGAAGAAGCAGCGTGTTGGCTATAACTAACCCCCCGAGAACCAGTTTAATTCTTTCCGGAAGTAAAAGAACAAAAAAGGCATCCTGGGTAAAAATCAATAAAAGGGCATATGTTGGCATCAGCATGGGATGAAGTATCCATGAGATGAGGCTGGCAATTTTTTGTTCCATTTCTGAGTATAATATTAGTTGTTCTGTCAACTTATTAGTCCGGTATTTTAAGAATCACGCAATGGCAAAGACGCAAACTATTGATTATCATTTTGTTGAAAATTGCCCATGCATTGACCCAATACCTTGCTAAACAGCTGTTTAAAAATAAAAGCGGAGTATTGTCAACTACAAATTGATGTATTGAATAAAATGACGTTCCTTCCTTTTATCGTATTTCTACCCTCCTGACCGACATAACTTATTTTAAAATAACTTTAATCTGGTTAGTCGGGCAGGTTCTTTACTTTACTTCTTTCCTTTTACTTCTTACTTTTTACTTTAGACTTTTTACTTATTTTGCTTACCATGGCAACAACAGGTATGGGTCATCTTCCGGATCAGGGGTGTGCTGCATAATGGTATCCTGGTCATAGATTTCGAAACCGGCTTTCTGATAAAGCGAAAGGGCTGCCGGATGGTCGAGGTTGCAGGTATGTAGCCACAACCGGTTAATGGGCCTCTGCCATGCTGAATGAATGCACCATCTTAGAAATGGCATTCCCAGTTTGCGGCCTGTAAAATCACAACTCAGGCCAAAGTAAACAATTTCTGTATCAAGTTGTTCTGAAATATCAAATTCAACAAAGCCAGCAGGTACTCCATGATAGTAAAGTACCCAGATGTCGGTATTGTCGGTATCCAATACCTGTTGTAATTCTGAAGCTGGCATCATCAGTCGGTTATACCATTGATAGGGTCTGCCAACAGAGGTATAGAGATAGAGATAGTAAGCACGGATTGGCTTTACAGCCTTCATAACCATGCATCCGTCAGGCAATTGCGGGGCTTCACCTTTGCCCGCCGGAACAGTCATCTGCATCCACCAGGTTGTTGCTGCAATTTCATTCATTATTTTGCTTTTTAAGAATGACTTTCAGGGCTTCGCGCCGGCTAAGCGGCGATAATTCAGTATTGGCGGTAAATTCAAGTACCGATGACGGATTGTTTTTTGAATATTCACGTAAAGCCCAGCCAATGGCTTTGCGGATAAAAAATTCTTTGGAACTATTCAGCTCTTTAATATACCTGTATAGTAAATCCTGGTCGGTATTCCTTTTGTATTTCAACTGGAAAAGTAAAACAGTCCGCTGCAGCCACAAATTGCCTGACTGCATAAAATGTGAAGTGACTTCGCCGGTCATATGCCTGTATCTGAACAGCCAGGGGCCGACAAGGTTTGAGGCAATGTAATCAACAGTATCCCACCACGATTGATTGGCAATCATCCATTCAAACAGATGGATTCTCTCATCATCAGCGAGGTAGACTTTACGTGATGCGATCTCCATAATGGCATAGTGCAGCTCGCGCTGTGGCATTTGCCATATAAGTTTTACAGTTTCATCAAGCTGATCGTGAACCGGAATCCCGTTGAGTTTCGTAAATTGACCCGTTATTTGTTTCCTGAGAGGTGATGGAATGCCGAAAAATTCAAATTTGTTGAGCATGTATTTGCTCATTCTTCCGGCATTATAGGAATTTTCAAATGGGGCGAAAAAGGCCTGCAGGGCTTCTGCATACTCAGTTGGAGTCATGTTTTAAGGCTTGATTACAATCATTTGACTTTGTGTTGAGCCTTTCAATGTCCGGTAGCTGATCAGATAGTTGCCTGTTGTGTTTCCCGAGCAATTCCATTGAAACTGTCGGGTTCCGGCATCCGTATTTTTCGAAAATACCAGTTTGCCTGATGTGTCGTGCACTGTTATTATCCCGCTTCCTGCATAGTCAGTTTCAATAATCAGATTGTCCGTGGCTGGATTTGGATAGACCTTCAGCATGTTTTTCGCCGGATCCATAAGGTTGCTGCCAACATAAACTTCGTCCCAGACAGCCAGTGTGTAGTCGCCCGGACGAAGATGGGAGACATAAATTGTGCCGATCTGCCATGGGCCGATCCTGGTAAAGGAGACCGGAAGCCAATCGGATGCTGCATTGGGTCTGTATAGTATAACCAGGCTGTCGGCTGAACTGGTAAGAAGGTTATTGTCGAGGTATGCATTTTTATTGTAAAAAAACCTCCCGGTTGCCTCAAACCCTTCCGGGAAAATACCTTCGATGGTCCAATACCGGTAATCGCTTAAAGTAAGCCCGGGTTGGGGTATATGCAGGCTGTCGGGCGGAACCCAGTTGTGGGTTGCCCTTACAAAAGCAGAATCGGAGACCTGGGTAGCATCAAGCTTGAAAAAAGTATCTGTGTAATCGTAAAGCCCGGCGGTGTTGATCGTTTTATAGCTGTCGGTGGTTGCATCCCCTGCTCTTTCAAAGAGATCAGTCATAACTATGGCAGGGGCAAAGGGCAGTCTGATGGTAGCTGAACCATGCGGCCCGGGGAAACTTATACGTCTTGTTTCCATTTGCCGGTCATTGTCCATAAAAGTAAGTTCCACGCGGCAGTTCTGCGCATAAACCGTGGTTCCTTTCAGGCGTTGTTTTACGAACACTTCCACATCAAATTCTTCACCGATGGAAACAACCCTGAATGAATCGACAGAAAACTGATTAAATCCGGGTCCAAAGACATGAAAGTCGAAAAATCCGATCATGTCGATACCGGAATAAAGGGTCAGGGCATCGCGCAGGTCGTAGGAGGAAGCAGGGCTGTAGGCAAACGTATCCAGATATGCTTTTACTCCGCCGAAAAACAATGAATCGCCCAGATAGCCGCGAAGGGCATGGGTTGTAACACCGCCCTTGTCGTAAACATTGTCGCCGTAGGTGTATTCGGAGGGCATGGGCGACAGTGGCCGGTAGCCACCCTCTTTGGTGTGGATAAATTGTAACACTTCCCGCAGCAGCGGACGCATATTCTCGCGGGCCGACTCAATTCCGTAGAGCTTCTCACGATACAAAGTCTCGCACCAGCGGGCCCAGCCTTCGTTGAGCCACATATCGGCATCGGAAGCACAGGTGACCTTGTTGCCGAACCACATATGTGAAAGTTCATGGACATAAAGCCATTCATCCGAAAGCGTGCCGTTGATGCTGCTGTTCGGATAAAAGATATTTTCTGCATGTTCCATTGCACCCAGTGATGTGCCGGTTATTCCTATCCGCTGAAATGGGTAAGGTCCGAATGATTCTTCAAAAATACCGGTTACAGCAGGCAGATTGACAAAGCTTCCCCTTGCACGCGTGGTATCCGAAGGCCTGACATAGTAAGTAACCGGAATTTCGCCCTGCTCAGCGTTTACGGTATCGGTAACCAACGCGTAAGGTCCTACCGCGACGGAAGCAAGGTAAGTGGGCAGTGTCCTGTCTGATTCCCAATGGAATATTTTTGTATCATCATCCATGGGTGTAACCGACTGCAGCAAGCCGCCGCAAACCGCTGTATTGACGTTTTCCACCCTGATGTAGTAATCGTAGAAGGCCCGGTCAACAAAATCATCCACACAGGGAAACCAGGTTTTTCCGAGATTGTGGGGGATTGATTCAAATCCAACCCCTAAATTGAATGCATAATTTCCGGAAAAGTGAAAACCACCCCAGGCTTCATGAAATGGCTGGCCATGGTAAAAAACCCTTAAAAAACCGGTATCTCCTGCCGATACAGGCTGATCAAGGTTGATCAGCAGTCGCTCACCGGTATGGGTAAATTCAAGAAAATTGTCATCTGCTGATTTAACAGAATCCACCTGAAGTTGTTTAAGCTCAAGCGGAAGCTGCGTAAGATTGTTTAATGGTGTGGTAAACCTGATTCCGGCCATGCCCGAAATGGATTGTTGCGAAAGGTTGGTAACAGTGAGGTGCAACTCGTAGTTCACCACATCAGCTGTATCGCTCAGAGCCTTGATATGAATATTTTGTGCGCTCAGATGTAACCCGGCAATCAGACTGAGCGTCAAAACAACCGATTTAAGTATTTTTAGAAAGCAGACTTTTAATCAGGCTTTGGTTAAATTTTCGTAAAATTAATCCAATTATAAGAATCAAACCCATAAATTTGAACATTAGTTGAAACGTACAGCCCGGAACAAGACGAAAGAAAAAGCCAGGGTGTTCGCTTGCGAAACTGAACTGAGCGATACCGAACAATCTAATCCGTGTTCAGAAGTTTAAATTTCATATAATCAACAGTTTATAGTTTCTGGCATGGTCTTTATTAAAGGTCACTAAATTTCGGACAATCCCCGGAATGCCGCAACAAAGGAAAAACAATCTGAAATGAAAAAGCAAATTGCCATTATCGCTGTCTTTATAGCATTTTTCAGTCTGAATGCCGCTGCCCAGCAGGTGTGGACGCTCGAACAATGCGTTAACCATGCACTCACCAACAACCTTCAGGTTAAGCAACAGATGCTGTTGGTTGAAAGTGCCAAAGCAGATTTACTACAGTCAAAGCTCGACCTTTTGCCGGGAGCCACTGCCAACGCCACCCATGGATATAATTACGGTAAAACGGTTGACCGCTATACCAACCAGTTTGCCACAAGCAGGGTCCAGACGAATAACTTTTATATTCAGGCCGGGGTAACCCTGTTTAATGGACTTCAAAAGCTCAACGGCATTAAGGAGAATCAGTTAAGCCTTTTGGCAAGTCAACAGGATGCCGACAAAATGATGAACGATATGTCAATTAACATTGCTACCTATTACCTTCAGGTTCTGTTTTATAAGGAGCTGGTCAGGATCAGGAGCAATCAGCTTGATATTACCAGTCAACAGGTTGACCGAATGAAGAAACTTGTAAGTGCGGGAACCATGGCTCCGGGCGATGCCTATACCATTGAAGCTCAATATGCAGTAGAAGAGTCAAGCCTGATTGAAGCCGAGAGCAACCTTGAAATTTCGCTGCTCACCCTCAGCCAGATGCTTGATTTGCCAACGGCAGCCGGATTTGATATTGAAGTTCCGGCGCTGACAATAGAAGGGGAGCCTTCACTGGTGGCGAATCCGGATCAGATTTTCACCTATGCGCAGGAACACATGCCTGAGATAAAGGCTGCTGAATATCGTCTTTTGGTCAGTGAAAAACAGCTTGCCCGGTCCAAAGGGGCTTATTATCCTTCGCTTAGCTTAAACGGAAGTTGGGGAACCGGGTATTCCGGAGCCAGTCAGATTCCGGATGCAGCTATTGCCGGCGAACCATATCTGATCGGGTATGCCATAAACCCTGATGCTACAACCTATTACGATGTGTATGCAAATTCACTGGAATATACCTATAAGACCAAAGCCTGGAATGATCAGATAAACGATAACAATAATCAGTCTGTCGGCCTTAACCTCACTATTCCCATTCTGAATGGCTGGCAAACCCGGACGATGGTCAGCAAAGCGAAGATTTCACTCGATAATTCGAAACTGGATTATGAACTCCAGAAAATGCAGTTGCGTAAGACCATTCAACAGGCATGGGCCGATGCAAGAGGTGCTCTTAAACAATATTATGCTGCCGAAAAAAAGGTGAATGCAACCCGTGAATCATTCCGGTATGCAGAACAAAAAATTTGAAGTGGGTATTTTAAATTCAGTCGATTACAACAACTCAAAAAAGGACCTGTCTAATGCGGAGTCAGAACTGTTGCAGACAAAATTCGATTATATCTTTAAAACGACCGTTCTCGACTTTTACATGGGCAAACCATTAAGTTTGACGAAGTAACAGTTTAAAGTATCTATCTTTACCGTTCCGCTCCGGCAGGAACGGTTTTTATATTAAAAGGAATAACTGATTAAGTGGTAGCCAGGATAGGTGAGAGCATCCCGGTAGCCGGGAATGAGCAACAACAAAGGAAAAGAATCGAAAATGAAAAAACGGAAAAATCTGATCAGGATAGGCATCGCAGCCGTGGTTCTGATTATTATTGCCCTTGCAGTTGCCCGTAAACAGGGTGTTATCGGCAAGGAAGACCTCACAAAAGTTACGGCAGAAAAAGCAGAACTAAAATCAATCATTGAAACGGTTTCAGCCAACGGAAAGATACAGCCCGAAGCGGAGGTTAAAATATCGCCCGATGTGAGTGGTGAGGTGATCGATGTTTTTGTAAAAGAGGGTGACGAAGTGAAAGCAGGTACCCTGCTGGCCCGCATCGACCCCAAGATCTATGCTTCCAATTTCGACAGGATTCAGGCAAGTCTCAACACCCAGAAGGCAAACCTGGCAAATGCCCGTGCCAGGCTCGCACAGGTGCAGGCCCAGTTTATCAATGCCAAAGCAAGTTTCGAGCGGAACCAGAAACTATGGGATCAGCAAGCCATTTCAGCATCGGAATTTGATGCTGCAAAATCGGCTTATGAGGTAGCCAGGGCTGAGGTAACCGCAGCTGAAGAGAATGTAAAAGGGGCCGATTTTTCGGTTAAAAGCGCTGAAGCTTCGGTTAAGGAAGCCGGTGAAAACCTTTACAAAACGACCATCTATGCCCCTGTTTCAGGAACCATCTCCAAGCTTAACGTTGAGAAGGGTGAACGGGTTGCCGGTGCTTCGCAATTCTCGGCCGGTACTGAAATCCTCCGCATTGCCAATCTCGCAATTATGGAAGTTATTGTAAGTGTAAATGAAAACGACATTGTGCGGGTTTCGCTGTACGACACTGCACTGGTTGAGGTTGACTCTTACCTGAACCGGAAATTCAAAGGCGTTGTTACGGAAATAGCCACTTCGGCAAATGTAAGTGGTATAAGTGCTGACCAGGTGACCAACTTTGATGTAAAAATCAGGATGTTGCCTGAATCATACAGTGACCTCATCCCGGCAGGAACACCAAATGCCTCACCATTCAGACCAGGTATGTCAGCCACTGTTGACATACAGACAGAAACAGCCATGAATGTGCTGGCAGTTCCGATTCAGGCAGTCACCACCCGCGAAGACTCTACAAAGATTGTCAAGAAGGAACAGCCTAAACAGGATGATCAGAAAGATGAAATAGCCAAACGCACCGAGCCTTTACAGGAATATGTATTTCTGGTTAAAGACGGACAGGCAAAGCTTCAAAAGGTTAAAACAGGGATTCAGGACAACAGCCACATTTTTATAACCGCAGGATTAAAAGCCGGCGATGAAGTGATCAGTGGCCCCTACCGTGCAGTTTCAAAGTCGCTGAAGGATGGGGATAAGATCAAGGTAGTTGAAAAAGAGGATTTGTTCTCGAAGAAATGATCTTCTGAACCATGGCTTTGATTTTAAGCATAGAAACAGCTACTCCTGTTTGCAGCATCTGTCTTTCCGACGGAGATAAAATACTTGGCATCAGAGAAACCAGTGATCACAACTCTCATTCAAGGGTTGTGGCGGTTTTTATCGAAGAATTGCTGAGAGAAACCGGAATCAGCAAACATAGCCTCGATGCGGTGGCTGTCAGCAAAGGCCCTGGTTCTTACACGGTTTACGCATAGGTGTTTCCACTGCCAAGGGACTTTGTTATGCCCTTTGACAAACCCCTTATCAGCATCGGCACCCCTGAAGCCATGGCACATGGAATGAAACTACACCCACGGGTTGAAAAATCAGGCTACCGGTAATTTATGTGCCTTATGATCGATGCACGGCGCATGGAAGTTTTACGGCCCTGTTTGATGAAAACCTCAGACTACTGAAAGAAACCTCGGCCGATATTATTGATTCGGACTCCTTTGGCGAATTTCTGCAGGAAATCACCTGACAATTGCCGGAGATGGCGCGGAGAAATGCAGGAACCTGCTTACGCACCCCAATATAACCTTCTGGAGAATTTTGCAGTTTCGGCACGTTATATGACCGGACCTGTGAACAGGCTGTTCGAATCCGGAATCTTTGAGGATACTGCCTATTTGAACCTTTCATCTGAAGGATTTTACTGCGGCAAGCCGAGGGTAAAGGGATTATTTTAAGTACAAAGTCTAAAGTCTAAAGTAAAAACCTGCCTGCCGCTCTACCCGCCGCAGGAGGGCAGGGAAGTAAAAATTCGATTTTAATATTCAGCCTGAGAAATTACCGACTCAAGCTCAAAGTCCTGGTTTTCAAAAAACTACCCTTAGCGTCTTCGCTAAAGGGATTCTCAGACATCTCAGGCTTCTACAAACTCAAAGTAAAAGCTTGCCCGATTTACCCGGCAAATGTAATTTCTGGTGTACAATCATTTATTCGTGGGCTTTATTGAAACTCTCTCTCCTGTTAATTTTACCATTTTCCGTTTCAGAAAACCGCTCGGTTTGAAATATTTGTCGCGGAAACTCTGCCTTATCAACGAGGGGTTTTATCGGGATAAGAGGGCTTCCTGCTCAGGTTCAGACAGGCAGGAGTTTGATTCCAATACGAGAACCGAATTCCCCGAGTTTCTGGTCGGGAATGGCGTGTATGAAAACGCGTGCCAATCAAAGAAGCCACCTTTTCTCGATCACTTCCGGAATCAGCTTAATGCCACCGCAGTTAATAACGTGATCGGCCCTGCCCAGCCACCTGAATGATCCGGGAGAGGTAATGTTAACCAGGTCGCTGGTATTTACTATTCCTCCTTCATGATAAGGCACCCCGGCAACAAGGCGGCCTGGGCATCGGTATCCAGGGTGATGCCCGGCAAAGCCGTATAAATATCACTCCTGCCGGCTCCGTTTATCCGGCGGAGAGCAATGTGGGTAATGGTTTCGGTCATGCCGAAGGTGGCGTATATTCTGCCTTCCAGATTGGCTACCTTGTTTTCAAGTTCCGGGCTTACCGGTGCACCACCTATAATAAGTGTACCGATGGATTCAGCTTTTGTTCTGATTCACGTGAGTTTAATGCGTTGTAAACCTGAGCCGGTACCATTGCTGCAAAGTCAATGGTCGTGCCGGAGGTAACATAATCAAGGGGAATCCTGAAGGAGGAACGGTTAACAGGTTAAGCCGGTGAACCATGGCCTCACCACCATCATCATTCCCGCGATGTAGACTGTGTCCAGGTATAAAAGGGCGGTCTGACCTTCACGGAGATCCAGGAAACTTCCTGTCATGGAAGCAGACCTCACCATGGCTGTTTTATTATGATTATTGGCTTTGGTGTGCCGGTTGATCCCGGAAGTCCTTACTTCAATCAAATCCTTTCATCAAGCCATTGCACAGGAAACGCCTTCCAGGGCCTGTTCCCAGCTGGTTTGGTTTCTTCACCAGCGATCGGGAAGCAGCTGCAGCGCATCTTTTGAATAATGCTTCCCGTTTAAGGTCAGTGTCTCAGGAATAGCTCTCTCATTGTTTGGGATACTTGCCGGGAGTGCTGAAAGATCCCACTGAAAGTGAGGATTGTATTCAAATGCCTTTCTTCACCATGAGTGGAGATGGGAAATTGTTGTTAAACAGGCTCCCGGTTCCCAACCCTGAACCATTGTGTTGTTGAGGGTTGCTGTCCACTGAGCGATGGCATTGAGGGCAATGTTCGATTCCAGTGCTGAGTTGATCCACCATCCGACCTTCAGTTCAAGGCGAGTTCAATCCACTCTTGGAAGCCACTGAAGCCACCCAGCAGCGAGGGTTTAAGGACAATGTGCCGGGCCGGATCGTTTCGAGCAATTCCCTTTGCTTCCGGATTGCGCACCCCGATCAGTTCTTCATCCAGGGCCACCGGGATCGGTGAATGGCGGCAGATTTCAGCCATGGCTTTATACTGGCCCTGACGGATGGGCTGCTCGATAGAATGAATATCAAAAGCGGCAAGTTTTTCAAGTTTGGAAAGTGCCTCAGCCGGTGAAAATGCGCCATTGGCATCGAGCCGGATGCTGATCTCTCCGGCCGGATAATAACTGCGCATCGCACGGATCAGGTTCAGTTCCTCATCAAAATTGAGTGCCCCGAATTTTCATTTTATGACAACGATGACCTTGATTGATTCTTCGTTTCAATCTGCTCCTGCATTTCATCCGGTTCCCATCCAGATCAGTCCGTGGGTGGGGATGGAAGCAATGCCGGCCGGGAATG
Source organism: Bacteroidales bacterium (assembly GCA_016709025.1). Taxonomy (GTDB): domain Bacteria; phylum Bacteroidota; class Bacteroidia; order Bacteroidales; family Lentimicrobiaceae; genus Lentimicrobium. The sequence goes on from JADJEQ010000023.1 coordinate 26,514, forward strand.
TCCGAAGGATACAAAATCCGGGACCCCCTGTTTTCCAGGTCGGTGAATGCCATTTCAATACCGGCTTGCACAGCCGGCCAATCGCCAGGATTGCCGGCTTTCATCAAGAGAATCAGGCATATGCCTGCAAACATCGAGATTTTATCTTCCAGGTCAGGCTGGTCATCAAGGCTCAGCCCGGGCATAAGACTGCATTCGCCAATTCCTGGTTATCAGGCTTATCATCATCAGAAAGAATAATAAAATAGCTCTTTTTATCAGAAGGTTACCGCGCGAAGTACTGGCCGGCTTTCTGAAATGGAAGACTGCGTTTTTTGAAGGTTGCGTGCAACATCAGGCAATCAATCCGATTCCAAAATGATTACAGTAGCAAAAGTGGTGATTGCCAGTTTCTTAGCTGAGGATGGAGTTCTGACGGAACTTTTTACCCGGAAGACCGTGAGCAGGTGTATAGTCAGCAAAGGGAATGGTAATCAGAAAAATATACTGAAAAGGACCGTGATAGTTGGCCATGGTGTAGAAGATCAGGGAGACAGGGCTGCCGCAACTCAAACCAAGTGGTAATACCTTGCGAGGCTTGGTCCCAGATGACTACCAGGGTGCGTTTACCTGCACGGCTGTCTCCGTTGATGTCGCGCATGTTATTGAGGTTCTTAGCGCGGCAGCACTTAAAATCCCATGGCTGATGCCGGCAGTAACAAATCGGACTGCAAATGACCGGAATGAAGGAAATAGGTTCCCCAAACTCCGGTGAGTCCGAAGAAGAGGAAAACGAACAAATCGCCGAAGCCCGTGTAGCCATAAGGCTTTTTGCCGACAGTATAGCTGATGGCGGCCGCAACAGCCCCGATTCCCAGCAGCAGAAAAACAAACCACGTAACAGAAGCGATGAACCCAACGCCGGCGCCTATCAATAAAATGCCTGATACAAAAGCGAGTGTGCTGGTTATGATTACAGCCAGACGCAAACGGACAGCGGAAATACCCCGCTTTGCACAGCCCTTTGCGGACCTACCTTTACCTCATTTCTGGCCCCATTTTTGAATCTCCGTAATCGTTGGCCAGGTTGAGATAGATCTCTGCGGAAAAGGGTGGTAAGAAGCGCAAGCCAGAGCACGCCCATTTGAGTTCTTGTCGTTGTAGGCGATAAAACTTCCGAGGAGTGAACTGGAAAAAGCCAGTGTTAGTGTACGTGGGCGCATGGCATGCATCCATGCGTTGGTTTCGGATCTATTCATTGAAGTTTTCCTTTTTTCAGGGGAATTTTGGAAATTACCAAAATCGGGTTTGCGTTTCTCCAGAAAAAGCCCGCCACCCTTCCCGGGCTTCCTCAGTAAGGTAGTGAAGCAGGTTGCGTTGCAGGCCAGTTCCTGAATGCCTGTTGTCCGTCAAGTCCAGCATTCATCGATATTTTAGGCATCCCTCAGGGGAAGTGGACTGTGGTCCATCGTGGTTTTGGACCAGTCAACACTCGTCGTTCGAGTTGACTAAAAGGGACCACTTTGTAAGCCGAGGTCCCATTTCCAAAGCCTCCTGCGGCGAATACTGCCTGCAAAGAAACCAGATTTCACGGGCTTTTTTCTGCCCCCACAATCCGGGCAGGTAAGACGATCCAAAACCGCCATCAAAGCTACCACCTTTAGCCCGGTCTGGCCGAAGATGGCATTCTCAGAAGCAATCGAAAGGTCGCAGACCACATGCAATACATTTCCTCCCCGATGGCATAGCCCGTTCACCATTGCTACCACCGGTTTGGGTAGCGAACGGATCATTTTCTGCAGGTCAAGTACGTTTGACGGGGGATGCCGTCTTTTCCCGACATAGCCTCCACACTCTTAATGTTTTGGTCTCCACCACTGCAAAGGGCTTACCACCTCCTCCCGTGATGACAACTACGCCTACTTCGTCCTGCTCACGGCTGTAGCGCACGTAATCCATCATTCCAATGATGTTATCCGAAGTAAAGGCATTGCCGGTAACGGGGCCAGTTGTGGTGATTCGGGCAAGTACCTTCAAAAAAAATCGAATTTTATCTCTTTGTATTCTTTTATGGGTGTCCAGGTTCTTTTTAAGGTCATGAGTTCAAAAATTTGAAGTACTCTTTTAACACATTAGCGCTCAATATGTTTAGCGTTATAATTTCAAGAATAACCGCTTTGCCCGTGGTGTGTACTGATAAATCGGCCACCATTACTTCAAGTGTCTGTTTATCAGTGGCCTGAAATAGTCAAGACCAAAATTTGCAGCCATTCCCTGAACGTTGAATTGATGGACCGTTTCGATATAAATTCTAGTTGTTCCAAAATCGGAAGGCCCTTCGAGATTCTGAAGATATTGCCTCCGCCATTGTTTATGACTGCAATACGGAAAACGGGTTTCAGGTTTACATTCCACAATGCGTTGCTGTCGTAAAGGAATCCAATGTCGCCCGAAATAACAGTTATTGGATTGGGTTGAAACATAGGCAGAACAGGCAGCTGTTGGAAACACATCCATCAATGCCACTGGAACCCCTGTTTGAGTAAAAAATGCTTGTTTACCGTTCAGGTCAAACAGATGGGCGTACTCACCGGTGCTGTTTGCCAGGTGGAATTCGGTTTCCTACAGGAATTTTTCGAAATGGATGTCATAAACCTGCATGTCGCAGAATTCAACTTTACGGATGAATTGGTGATGCAGGTTACTCCTGACTGATGATCGTTCCTGCCAGTTTAAATGGTATTCGCTGGTTACCGGTGAAAATGTTTCTGTAAGCTGGGCACTAAAGAACCGGCTGAAACCGGAATCGTAAGGGTAAGCGACTGGTAAGTGTCAGTATGGAACTCATCCGGATCAGGGCTCACATGCCAGTGTAACTTTCCGGTTTCATTTTGCGTAGCAGGGCTTTATCTTTTCACAACGATTGCTCCATCAAACGTAAGCAGAATTTCAGGTTTTAATTTTTCGATTTCCCGCACCATCTATCCCGTCAATCACCCGATCGATACAATTGATGAATATTGGGTGATGAATATTAGAGGTAGTTTCCATCACGATAACCACCGATGGATCCTCCGACAGCCTGGTCAGCAGCCTGCTGATGTTGACGCCTTCAGCCACCTGCCCGATAAGGATGAGCTTTGAAAATGCACCATTCCATTGCAGTGAGATCTTTTTCATCGATCAGGGCTGATCTTTTTCTCAATGGATGCAATGCTTATGTTGTTCGGAACCGGGGAAGGGCTCATTGAGTTCGATCCTGTACAAAGGTTCGGCTATCGGCAGATTCAGATGAACCGGACCAGCTTCCGGATATCGGCAACGGTCGATGGCCTCATTGATGATGCGGTTGGCAAACCAGTGCGATTCGGGCGTTTCGGCAACTGACGGCAGACTGAAACTTTTACGTTGATGTAGTTTGCGAATGTATTTTCCTGCCTGATGGTCTGGCCGTCGCCCTGATCGATCCACTCTTTTGGCCGGTCGGCGTATTGACCAGCAAGGGAATTTTCTGATAGCAGGCTTCTGCGATGGCCGGCGCATAGCCGTTTAAGGGGGCAGTTCCCGAAGTACACAGCAATGCGACAGGATTGCGGGTTTTAATTGCCATGCCGAGTGCAAAAACCAGCACTCCGTTCATCGCAATACTGATAGCTTCAGGTTTTATGTTGTGCAAACGTGATAATGGCCGGGGCATTCCGTGAACCTGGTGATGCAACTACCTGCGTTATCCTTTTTTGAATCATCAGAGCAGCCAGCAGGCCAATCTGTTCCTTCCCTTGTTCATTATCGTATAGTTCAGTCTGCTAAATTCCGCATTTTTTCGATTGCAGACAACATCGTTGTACTTTTAAGGACAGTTTCATCCCATTCGGTCTTCGGATCGGATAAGGGCCGTCAATCCACCTCCGGCATATACTCTATGGCTTTTCACCGGCCAGCTGTATACAGCGCAGGTTAACAAACAGGTGAACCGATTCCCCGAATACAGGCCCAGGTAGCCGGTATAGTAGCCCAGCTATGTTTTTCGGAGGCATGGATAATCTCCAGGGCTTTTTTCGGCAGGCCAGCCGCATACTGCCGGAGTCGGGTGAAGGGTATTGACAACTTCAGCAACTTTCCGGCGGTCGCAACCCGCGCTAAAGTCGGTGCACAAGTGTGATGCCTTGCCTGCATTTATTGAATAAGGCAACGATTTCTTAATTTCCGCACATTCTGCATCTGCAAGTTTTGCAAGGATGTAATCAACAACAAATGCGTGTTCTTCTTTGTCTTTATCATCCCATGCCCTTGAATCCCCGCCGGACGTTAGCGGCAAGTGCCATGGTTTTTATGATATTGTCCTGGTATTTAAGCTAAGGTTTCAGGGGTAGCTCCGATCCGGATCCATGTCGGGAAGGAAAAAGGCCAGGTATACAAAAGCCTCAGTAGCTCCTGCACAAAAGGTCGAACAATTTCATCAGCGGTAACTCGCTTTGTTAAAGGAACAAATATCTGGCGCGAAATACCACCTTACCGGCAATCCCCGCTTTGAGAAGATTTGTTATTTCGGCTACCCGGTATAGGTATTCCTCTTCGCACCGTGCTTAATTGCTGTTCCTGCCTGTAAACCGGGAATTTCAATTGGAAATGCCGGTTCTGAAAGGACTCGGCACCCGTAATTACTGTTTCTTCAGCTTCCAAGCCATAATACAGGCAATCCCGGTAGCAAAGGGTGCCATCAAAAGCCTTCTTTCCCGGAACTAAGGGGTGAATTTTCGGCCAATTGATAAAAACGGCCTGTCATCAGTATTTTTCCGGCTTCACCTGGAAGTCTGCAGGCAACGAAAGCCTTTGTATTATCCATCCGGTGGGAATTAAGTTTTTACCAGGAAATTCTGAAACTGACATCGTCCGCTATTGCTTTTTTTCTTTATCCAATACCATAATGGTTAACCTTGAGAGACAGACCAGGCCCCGGCATCGTTAAGCTATTTTTATCTTCCAAACATGCAATTTTCGCGAACGCATGATCAGGGTGGCTTTGCTACAACAGAACCATCCCTGACGCTGCGGATGTGGTTCGCATTGATTTCAATTCCAACTATGGACTGGCTGTTTAAATTTACAATTGCCATGCGGAACCCATGCTGCCCAGTGTTTTCGGGCCAGTTTCGCTGAAGCACCGCCATGAAGCAGTCCTGCAGGTTGTTTGGTCCCTGTGGTCAACAGGCATGGAACCGCATAGATAATCCGGCCCTACTTCCGTAAAAACGATCCCCAGCTGTTTCATCAGGTGCCTTCTGATAAGGCATTCATCGCTTCAAGGTCATGGGGGTAAGCATAGGCAGTATCTTTATTTGCGAATCAGTTAACAATCGTCTCCGGTTTTACAAGTCACGAAAAATTAAGAATAAATCGTAGAAGCAACAACATCAATATTTTACACCTCAGAAAAGTACGGATTTTTCAATCATATCTCGTCACGGGGAACATGACTTTTTTATTAATTTATTTGCTTGGCTTTATTACTTTCTGACCATCGATGTTTTCTACAATATGCAGCCTTACGCCCGTATTTTTATCAAAATCTAATAACTCAAAAAGTTGCATAACTTCAATTAGCGCTTTGAGGGAATCTGTTTGGTTTTGAGACTCAGTAACGGAACTTTTATTGAATTTATACTGATAATAGTGATCTCCGGTTTCATTTTTTTAATAAATAATTAGTAGGTTTGACAAAATAAAATAATATTGCCTCATTATGCCACATTACGGAAGAAGCTGGAAAAAAAGCGCCCTGCTGATAAGAAAATAGTATCCTGGTATGATCGGCTTAAGAACAGATATCATCTCAGAATTACGTGAGAACGTTGCTAAAAATGGGAAACATTTTGATGATTTTGGCTCAAAGATCTTCATGAATTAGTTGCCCGGGTGAATAGTCTGCCGGATATTCACAGGACAGGCCATTTAACAGAATGGAAGCCCGCGAAAAGGATTCAAAACTCATCAATCATCTGGAATATTTTTTTCGGGTAGCAAACGTATCATCCGGCCCCGATTCTGGGGCTGTTGCCTTCCTTCTGACTCATTCCGCTTCAAGCATCTCCGGGTGCTCTTTATCAATATCTCGGGTAAGGAAGGTTTATGCGAAATTGAATTGAAAGAGAATATCCTGTTTTCAGGAAACGACAGGCGCGGAGAGAAAACAGCAGAAGAAAAACTTCGGAAAGTCTGGTCGCCTGCATGTTATTTATCCATTCCCAATCAATGTATGCTGGACCATGAAATTGCCTCTGGAGATTATTGGATGTCATTTTGCTTTACCAAAGAAATTTCAGAATGTGCTATCTTCAATAGTGTAAATGAAGATTTGAAGCGGATATTATAACTCTGATCAGGTTCCTGTGAGCTCACATAAAGTCTGGCCAGGAATTGAATAAATTCAGGAAATTTCTATTTTACCTCCGGAGTTAAACCATTATACCAAGCAGACAACACCGTTAATATTAAACACTTCCAGGCAAAACCGACCATGCCCTATGGATTACACTCCATTCTCCGGCCATCCCCCCCCGGGCAAACAGCTATTTTAAACCATTAGCAGGCCCCAGGCACTAAATGCCCTTAATTCGAGATTTTTGAAGAAATGGATTTTTATATTTCTGAGATTTCATCAGATGGGAAAACTAAAAGTATTGATGTGTCATTACCGGCGAAGGCAAGGCTTCTTGTCGCAGGGGCCGATATTGCCGAAATGGTGA
>JADJEQ010000024.1 GCA_016709025.1 Bacteroidales bacterium
GGTGGGCCCACAAAAAAAGGTTGACTCATTTGAGTCAACCTTTTTCATTTCTTGATTATTGAAAAAATAATTTTTGGTCGCTATTTAATTCTATGGATAAGTTTTTCATTTATATCCTCTATTCAAAGGCCATTGATCGTTTTTACATTGGTCAGTCTATAAATATAAACATTAGACTTATTGAGCATTTGATTCACTCAATGCCAGTTTCTTACACCAAAAGGGCGGATGACTGGAATGTCTTCTTTCAAATGGAATGTAATTCCAGAAAGCAGGCGATCCACATAGAAAACCACATAAAAGGAATGAAGAGCCGAAAATATATTAGAAACCTGGCTGAATTCCCAAATATCGGCGAAAAATTGCTTGAAAGATTCCGATAGGTCCCTGGTTCATCCCGATGGCTATCGGGACCAGGTGGGCCCACTTACAACGACAAGGGTTTCAGAACATTTTGTTTTGAAACCCTTTTTATTCCACAACAATAACAGCCACAATTGAAAAAAAGTGAATTAACATATGTGATACACATAAAAGTCCACAGCTTCTTGCGGCAATCTTTTTCATTCCATTATAGAAAAAAGACTATAGCTTAACCACTTAATACAATCTCCGGATATCTAAATATAATTATTAAAAATTAGGAGGTCCTGACCTTTCGGCAAATCTTTTCAATTGTCCTGTATTCCTGATTGGCCAATCATTTATTCATACTGGCTTACTAACAACCTGGCTTAAAGTATTTCTAAAGGCAAATGTGACTGAAGTTTTCTCATATTAAGTGTAATTTTGGCAAAGCCTGACATAATCGAAGATGAAAATATACATTAAAAATATGGTGTGTGATCGCTGCATTATGGTAGTGAAAAATGAATTGGAGATACTTGGCTTTCATCCCATGAATGTTAAATTGGGCGAATTGGAACTTGAAAGCGAACTTACAGACAGTGAAAAACTGACCATTCATGACCATTTACTGACTTTTGGTTTTGAACTTATTGATGACAAAAAGAGCAGAATTATTGAAAAAATTAAAAATGTTATTATTGACACTGTTCATTACCAGGATAACAATATTAAAACAAATCTTTCGGATGTATTGAGCAGTAGCCTGCAACACGATTACAGCTATTTATCCAACCTGTTTTCAGAGGTTGAAGGAACTACCATTGAAAAGTATTTAATAGCTCAAAAGATTGAAAAGGTAAAAGAACTGTTGGTTTATGATGAATTGTCGTTAAGCGAAATTGCTTTCCGGCTAAATTATTCAAGCGTAGCCTATCTCAGCAACCAGTTCAAGAAAGTTACAGGGCTTACGCCAAGCCATTTTAAACAAATTAAGGAAGATAAAAGAAAACCATTGGATGGATAAAGTCAAACAATCTCTAAATCTTACAAATCACTTCCATAATTACACAACAGCTACGCCTGATTTAGTTGCCAACTTTGCATTGTTAATTTAAAGCAACAAATTATGGCAACGAATATAAATGAAGTAGTCTATCTTCCGTTAGAGGATGTAGAGAGCGAACACTGTGCTTTAATAGTAGGAAAGGGATTATCGCAGATTAAAGGTGTCGTGAGTCATAAGGTTGAACTCAACAACCGCAGAGCTGTACTTACTGTAAGCAATGATGAAGCCATATCCGAAGCAGTGAAAACAGTGAAAGACCTGGGTTATGGCGTTTCCACTGTAAAAGGCACTTTCCCTGTTTTAGGAATGACTTGTGCTTCCTGTGCTATTAGTGTTGAAAGTATTGCGAAACACGAACCAGGTGTAGTAAACGCATCTGTAAATTTTGCAACCGGGAATCTTACTGTTGAGTATCTGCCAAATATGACGGATGGCTTGAAGCTGCAAAAGGCAATTCAATCTGTCGGCTATGATTTATTGGTGGAATCTGAAGGCAAACAGCAGGAAACGTTAGAAGCTATTCACGCTCAAAAATTCCGAACGCTTAAAAGCAAAACCATTTGGGCTGTTATATTATCTCTGCCTGTTGTGGTTATTGGTATGTTCTTTATGAATATGCCTTACGCCAACGAAATCATGTGGCTGTTTTCAACGCCTGTTGTTATCTGGATGGGAAAAGATTTCTTCATCAATGCCTGGAAGCAAACGAAACACCGCTCTGCCAATATGGATACATTGGTAGCCTTAAGTACAGGAATTGCCTATCTGTTCAGCTTGTTCAATATGTTGTTTGCTGACTTCTGGCATCAGAGGGGATTGCACGCTCATGTATATTTTGAAGCTGCTTCCGTTGTAATAGCTTTTATTTTATTGGGTAAACTGTTGGAAGAAAAAGCCAAAGGCAACACTTCTTCAGCGATAAAAAAGCTAATGGGCTTACAGCCTAAAACCGTTATGGTGATTCAGCCTGATGGAACGGAAAAACAAGTATTTATTGAGGATGTAATTGCAGGTGATATGATCCTTGTAAAGCCCGGTGAAAAAATTGCCGTGGACGGTATGGTAACTTCCGGTACTTCATATGTTGATGAAAGTATGTTAAGTGGCGAACCAATACCGGTATTAAAAAACGAAGGCGAAAAAGTATTCGCCGGAACGATCAACCAAAAAGGAAGTTTCCAGTTTAAAGCAGTGAAAGTTGGGAAAGAGACCATGCTTGCCCAGATTATAAAAATGGTGCAGGATGCAGGGCAGTAAAGCACCTGTGCAAAAACTGGTTGACAGGATTGCAGGTATTTTTGTTCCGGTAGTGATTGGAATTGCAATCCTGACGTTTTTCGTTTGGATGATTTTTGGAGGTGATAACGGTGTAGTGCAGGGATTGTTAGCCGCCGTTACGGTATTGGTTATTGCGTGTCCATGTGCATTGGGACTGGCAACACCTACGGCTATTATGGTGGGTGTTGGAAAAGGTGCAGAAAACGGAATTTTGATTAAAGATGCAGAAAGCCTTGAAATAGCTAAAGAAGTAAATGCCATTGTATTGGATAAAACGGGAACTATCACCGAAGGCAAACCACAGGTAACAGGCATCCTATGGTTAAATAATGAGGAAACTACCAGGGGTATTCTGTCAAGTATTGAGAATCATTCTGAGCATCCGTTGGCGGAAGCCGTTGTGAAACATCTGGAAGACGCAGAAACCATTCCCATATCAGATTTTGAAAGTATTACAGGTAAGGGAGCAAAAGCAAGTTACGACGGTGACACCTATTTTGTAGGCAATAAGAAATTATTGTCAGATAATAATATCTCCGTTGCCGGCGAACTGTTAAAACAAGCTGACGAATGGGGCAAACAATCCAAAACTGTTATCTGGTTCTCAGACAGTAAACAAGCACTTTCTGTGATTGCTGTTTCAGATAAGATTAAAGAAACATCGGTAGCAGCCATCAGGCAATTGCAAGAGATGGGTATTGACCTTTATATGCTGACAGGAGATAATGAATCCACCGCAAAAGCCATTGCACAACAAACAGGCATAAAGCATTACAAAGCGGAAGTATTGCCACAGCATAAGGCTGATTTTATTAAAGAATTACAGAAACAAGGAAAGGTCGTGGCAATGGTGGGCGATGGCATTAATGACAGCACAGCGCTGGCAACATCAGATGTTAGTATAGCTATGGGCAAGGGAAGCGACATTGCTATGGACGTGGCAAAGATGACCATCATTTCATCGGATCTTACAAAAATCGCGGCGGCTATCAGGCTATCTAAACAAACTGTAGCCACCATCAGGCAAAATCTGTTTTGGGCTTTTATTTACAATTTGATAGGCATTCCCATTGCGGCAGGTATTCTTTATCCAATAAACGGTTTTCTGCTGAGCCCTATGATTGCAGGAGCAGCCATGGCGTTGAGCAGTGTGAGTGTAGTGAGTAACAGCCTTCGATTGAAGTGGAAAAAGTAAGCACTCCATGTGTTTGCCGGATTAACAGTAAATCTCGTAAACCAAACAAATAATAATGTAACAATTGCCCTTACAGGGAGAAGTAACTTTGTATCATCACTGAAATTTTAAAAAATGAAAAACATAACAGTCAGCATTCCCGACATGCAGAGCACACACTGCCAATCACGGGTAAGCAATGCGGTAAGAGGAATTGAAGGGGTGCAACTTCAAGACTCTGGAAGCCGGAAAACTAACCGTTTCCATTACATCCGACAGCATTAAAAAGAAGTGAAAACGCCATTGTAAAGGCAGGATATACTGTTTTATCAATGGAGGAAAGCATCGAATCAGATTAATCAACCGGAAGCAGCAACAAGTCAATTTATTCACTAAAAAACACCAATAAAGTGGAAAATACAAACATTCAGTTCAGGACAAATATTAAATGTGGTGGTTGTGTAGCAACAGTAAAACCGCATTTGGACAATGCCGAAGGTATTTGCCATTGGGATGTAGACACAGCTAACAGCGATAAAATCCTGACCGTGCATTCCGACGGGATTACCAGGGAACAGGTGCTTGAAATCGTTAAAAAAGCAGGTTTCACAGCGGAACCTCTGACAACTTAAACCATTCATCAATTAAATCATACTCAAATGAAAAAGATAATTTTTGTACTGGCAGTTATATTGATTGGGTTTTCAGCTTTTACTCAAAATACAAGCCTCCTTTTAAATAACTATATAGAGGTAAAAAATGCCCTGGTCAGCAGCAATGGCACAACAGCCACAGAAACCATCAATACACTGTATAACTCCGTGAAAAAGGAGGAAAACTTTGAGCAAAAAACTGAATTACTCAAAGCCACCGAAAAATTGTACAAGGCTGGTAATAACCTTGATAAACAACGGGCAGCATTCAATGATGTTTCTATTATCATGTGGCAGTTGGTAAAGGACTCCGAAAATGTAAACGGATCGGTGTATTATCAATACTGCCCGATGAAAAAGGCCTATTGGCTTAGCAGGGAAAAGGAAATCAAAAATCCTTACTATGGTTCTGCCATGCTTACGTGTGGCAATGTGGCTGAAACCAAAGAATGACACGAGTCGTTTCAAGCGTTTAAACACTTCGACCTGGTTCGACGAAAAGCTCACCAACCACCGCTCAGTGTGACATTCGGGTCAGGTCAACCTTGATCCTATTTAATACACACGATATCAGCAATATAAGATATCATCCTGAGTGGAGTCGAAGAATATTTCATTCATTAAATTTTTGTTTTGTCAACAACAAAATTTACTCTTATGGAAATGGAATCCAGGTTTTCAAAAAAACTGCTGCCCATAATGCTGCTGGTGCTTTTAATGGCTCAAGCAGGCAGAGCCCAGCATGTGGTTCGGTACCATCTGTATGTAAAAGACACTATCGTAACCTTTGCTGGTAAAGAAAAAAGAGCCATTGCGGTAAACGGACAAATACCCATGCCCACCCTCACATTTACCGAAGGTGATACTGCAGAGATTGTTGTTCATAATCTGTTGAAAGAAAATACTTCTCTGCATTGGCATGGTGTTCAATTGCCCAATAAGGAAGATGGTGTTCCATTCCTTACCCAAATGCCGGTAAAACCGAACGAAACACATACCTACCGTTTTCCCGTACAACAAAACGGCACGTATTGGTATCACAGTCATTCCGGTTTCCAGGAGCAGATTGGCATGTATGGTTCGCTGGTTTTTCTAAAGAAACCGGACAACCCTGATTTCAGAAAAGGAATAGATGATCTGCCATCGGTATCCATCACATTGAGTGAATGGACCAATATACATCCACACCAGGTACAGCGTATGCTGGCAACAGGAAATGATTGGTCTGGAATCAAAAAAAATACGGTACAGAGTTACGCGGAAGCCATAAAAGAAGGTCACTTTAAAACCAAGATTACCAACGAATGGAAACGTATGGAGGCAATGGATGTAAGTGATGTTTACTATGAGAAATTTCTGATCAATGGAAAACATGAAAGCCGGATAACGGAATTCAGTGGAGGTGATAAAGTTCGGTTGCGAATTTCCAATGCGGGAGGTTCGTCTTATTTCTGGGTTACTTATGCAGGAGGAAAAATCACGGTTGTGGGTAACGATGGGAACGATGTTGAACCCGTAGAAGTAGATCGGTTTATAATTGGTGTGTCCGAAACCTATGATATAGTTGTTTCTATACCGGAAGATGGAAACTCTTATGAACTCCTGGCGACACCTGAAGACCGTTCAGGAAGTGCATCATTGTTTCTGGGGCAGGGCGAAAAACAATTTGCATTGAAGCTGCCAAGGCTGAGATACTTTGAAGGAATGAAAATGATGAATGATATGATGAAGATGAATGGCGAAATGAACGACATGGGTATGAATATGAGTTTGTAAAAAATGGATATGAATGCCGTGATGTACCCCGAACTTTCAACACCTGATGCAATGCCGGAAATGGATCATTCTCAACATAATATTGATAGTACAAGCAATAATAATCTTGCTCATCATGAGATGACCACTGGCAATATTGTAACGCTGAACTATGGCATGTTGAAGTCAACACACGTTACTACCCTGAATCCAAACGCCCACATAAAAGAACTGCGTTTTGAACTCACAGGAAACATGAACCGGTATGTATGGAGTATGGACAATAAAGTGCTTTCCGAAACGGACAAAATTCCTGTCAGAAAGGGAGAAATACTCCGGATTACACTCTACAATAATTCTATGATGCGTCACCCTATGCACTTACATGGGTATGATTTCAGATTACTCAATGACAATGGAGAATATTCGCCACTTAAGAATGTGATGGATATTATGCCGATGGAAACCAACGTCATTGAATTTGAAGCCAATACGGAAGGTGACTGGTTTTTCCATTGTCATATTCTGTATCACATGATGGCAGGAATGAATCGGGTGTTCGAGGTAGGTGATTATCAAAATCCATTACTTCCTGACAAAGCCAAAGCATATAAACATTTACAACATGAAAGCAACATGCTGCATTTTATGGCACAAAATGACTTTGCTACCAATGGGAATGACGGAGAAGCAATGTTGCAGAATACACGATGGAGCTTAAACACTGAATGGCGTCTGGGATATCATGATGAGCATGGATACGAAGTAGAAACACATTTTGGCAGGTACATCGGTAAAATGCAATGGTTCATGCCATTTGTTGGTTTCGACTGGAGATACCGTAAAATGGGAGAAGAAGAACAGGAGAAAAATCTGTTTGGTCAGGTGAATAATAAAGACGAAAGAAGTGCGGTCAGTTTAGGTGTACTTTACACGCTTCCGATGTTAGTCAACTTTCAGGCGGAAGTTTATCATGATGGCATTGTCCGATTGTCATTCATGAGAGATGATATTCCCATTTCCAAACGATTAAGAGCGGGATTTATGGTAAATACTGACCTGGAATATATGGTCGGACTGAATTATATTGTTGGGAAAAATATAGGAATCAGAACACATTTCGACAGCGATATGGGATTAGGTATTGGATTGACATTGAACTATTGAATCCCTGTAATTGCAAACAGGTCGTCACAGCCTGCAAGCAGAAAGTCTTGAATTGCCAAATGGCCCTTACCCGAAAACCAAACGCTCACCCTCTGCAATAAATTCATGAAGATGTTTCTTTACCACTTTTTCACTCAACTGTTTAGTTGAAATTTCCGTCTGTTGAAGATGGTTGTTTTTCAGCTTCTTATCAGTATTTCCCATGATCAGCTTCAGCTCATCAATCAACGCATCCACATCTGCTTCGGTGTTCTGAATCCCGAAACTGGCCCGGTTAATCCCCTGAAGGTTAAGGATGGGAACGATTTTAAGAATCATCCGCTGAATTTTTTCCTGGAAGGGGGTAAAGCCACTCACTTGTTTAATGATCAGATGAGCACAAAGGCATCCATAGCGGGTCCCCATCCCGCCCATCAGGGCCAGTTTGCGTGCCACCGTCGAAGGCATCATGGATTTGACGGTGAATCCGATTACCCCGGTTTTCCCGATACGGCCTTTCGGTTCTGCAGATAACATACCGTGAATTTTAATGCCGGGAATAAGAGGAATCTCCCTCAATGCTTTGCCGGTTAGTTTCTGTTCTTCCGATTCTATCAGATTAAACCCTATCTTTTGCAGTAATAGCAAGGCTTTGCCAAGGGATGCAATTCCTCCGGGGTTCTCTTCGCCCGATGCCATGATCTGTTTTAGTTCAGTGTCATTAAATTGCAGCAAACCCTTGCGGGCGATCAGTACCCCGGTGCCAAAAGGGGCATAGACCTTATGCGCTGAGAAGGCCAGAAGATCTATTCCGGTAGTTTCCATGCTGATCTTCCGGTGCGCTGCCAGTTGGGCAGCATCCACCATCAACAAAGCGCCATGGCGATGTACCATGGTAGCGATGGCTGCCAAATCGTTGCAGGTACCCAGCACATTGGATGCACCGCTTACGGTAACCAGCCTGATCCGGTTCTTTCCGTGCAGGCCTTTTTCATTATAGTTCCCAAGCAGATCTTCCAGACTTTTCAGGTCGAAGATGCCCTCATTATCAGCTTCAAGCCTGATTACGCTGTGCCCGGGTACTGTCCGCCATGGGAGATCGTTGGAGGAATGTTCCAGCGCGGTAGTCAGGATCAAGGGATCTGTATCTCCGGTAGGGTTATTTCCGAGACCGACAGCTGCCAGGTTGATGGATTCGGTGGTATTTGAAGTAAAAATAACATCGTATTCTGCAAGTGGCGCACCCATGGCTTCGGCACAGATTTGCCTTACTTCCCGCGCCATTCCGGCACCTTCCTGATCATTCAGGTGAATAGCCTGCCTGAAAGCTTCCCACACAGGTCTGAATGCCGGGGTGCTGGCGCTGTTGTCGAGGTTGATGAATGGCCGGAGTCCGGTGGTTGTCTGAACCTGAAGATCCCGGCCAATAAGGGTTTCCCTAAGCGCGTGTAAAAGTTCAGGTCCCTCCAGATTCATCAATTCACCGGAATACAGGATTTCCGGGGGGGTTAAAACCTTTAAGGGATTCCCCCTGAAAACATCCTTTCCCATGCGTTTCATGATCTGAAGCATTTTAGCGAAAGCGATGATGTTGATGATGGCGGGGGTACCTGCTTCGAAACGGTCAGGCTGGCCGGCCCAGATCACCCAGTCGGGGCCATAAAGTTTGGTGGTACCACCTCCGGTTTCGAAAGGCGTACATTTGGGTAATGCGGTACGTTCAACAACTACGGCATCTACCCCGGGCGAAAGGCCTGTTACACGACCCGGAAGTAATTTAAAACTTTCCGGATTAAGCGTTCCCGCAAAGGATTTGGCCCTTCGTGGTGATAAAAATATAACCTGGTACTTTTTCTTATCAAGCCCTAAATAACTGAGTACGATTTCCCTGGCTTTTTCATAAATATGTGTTGAAAAGGCTGAGAAATGGCCGCTTCCGCGGTGTACGTTTGAATACCTTTCAAGAGCTGCAAAGAGGCTTTTCTCAAGTCCGGCAAATGCCTGATCTGTGTTTCCGATGGTCGGTTGGGAGGTCTTCATCCCGGCCTGACTGTTGTCAGTAGTCAATGATTTGTTCATGATTCCTTTATTTAACCTTCAATGAGTTGCTTCTGGCATTTGTAATGATAAACTTCTCTTTTTCAGGACTTCTTTTCCGGCTCAGGAGCCAGTTCAAATGTAAAAACCTCATCGAGCGGAACCTGAAAGGTATGTGCGATTCTGAAGGCCAGTTCGAGTGTAGGGAAATACTTGCCGTTTTCAATGGCGACAATGGTTTGCCGTGAAACACCTGTTTTGTCAGCCAGTTCCTGCTGGGTCATCTCGCTGGCGAAAAACCTCAGCCTGCGGATGTTGTTACTGATGATTGCTTTTCTCATTTCACACGCCTTTCCTGTAATACCATAGCCTGAGAATCTCATTCACCACACTTGCCAAAAATCCCGATGAGATCAGCACCAAAAACATCACCCAGGGTTTAAGACCAAAGGCCAGGCAACCCATGGCCAGCATAAACCCGGTGATAAAAATATAATGGGAAACCTTGATGGCTTTCAGCTCTATCAGCTTATCACGCTCATCCTCGATGGGGTCAATATCTTCATTGCCTGCCATTTTGTAAGCGATCGCAAAAACAATCTGGATGATAATCTGTGCCCCGATGGCCACCGGTATCATTATCATAAACGCTTTCCCCAGAAACCTCAGGTCGTTCAGCACCCCGGGGCTTCCGGCGATGTATTTGTAATACACATACAACCAATAGATGGCCATGATCAGCACCGAGCTGATCAGCGAAACGAGAATTCTTCTTTCTTTCAGATCCATGATTTTTTCCTTTTCAGAATGCCTGAATAACAGGTCAATTATTATCGACACAAAGATAAGTATATTTATCATGATGTCAAGTATATTTTACATTTAAATGTATTTTTTTTGGGAAAGTGATGTTCAGGCATGTCATCAGGATACAAGCTCACCTGCGAACTTCAACAATTTAGTGGGGGTTTAACAAGCCTATGACGGATCAATCATTAAATCCGGGGATAAAGCAGCCTTTTACTTTTATTATTGAGATGTTTATAAACTGTGGCTCGCACCAGAAGGTAAGACGCGCACCACTACATTCGAAACTTCAACAAATTCCTGAGGGTGCAAGTAAGCGGATGATAAAGAGCTTAGCAATAGAGGCAGTTTAAAAGGAAGGAAAGGGAAATCTGGGAAAGGCCGTTCAACCAGGTTTTGACTTAACCAGGTTGAACGACCTATCTTAACTTTTGGTATTGAGCGTAATGGTATTCAAATTAGCCTGAATAATCATATCAAAATAGAATGCTATAAAGGAATTGCGAATAGATTTATAAAATGCTTATAATATCAATAGCTAATGGTTCCGGTTCTGAACTTTAAGAATCCAGGTCTTCGAGTTTATTTTTCGCATCAAAATTTCTTTTAATTCCGTATCCTGCAGCCATTAAAAGCAACAAGGTTATACCGCTTCCGATGGGTGCTGTACCACCGCCTATTGGAGGACCGCCGGGTTCAAGTCCACCGGCATTTCCACCCGGACTTGGTTGTGCCATGGTTCCGGTTGTTATTCCTATCATTGCAAATGCCAGGCTTATAATAAGAATTCTGAATCTCTTTTTCATATCCATTGTGTTTTTAAGTCAGTGAAATTGTACGATGTAAATAGTGTATAATAGCTGTTTGATTCACGATTCAAAATTACAGACAAAACGCTGCCTCCGCAATGGGTGGAAATACTGAAATATTGACTGGACAAGGGTTGCGGATGATTACGTATAATTACTTATTGCCAAAAGGCCGTAGAATTCGTGAACTTTTGTTTATTCTGAATAAATTAGAGACTGTTTAAATTTCTTGTTCCATTTTCAATAGGCCCGTCCTTTAGGGCGGGTTTAATAATAATCAACAAAACCGGGGGCAAAATCCTGAAAAATTTGTAAATTCATAATAAATTTTTCAGGATTTTGCCATTGTCTGTGATCTTTTTTTCGAAACCCGCCCTAAAGGACGGGCCTATTCATAAGGTTCAATGAAATTTAAACAGTCTATTATTGTATTCAATAAAGGATACCGACCCTGATCTTAAATTTCAGGAACCGACAGGACGATGTAAACTTCTAGGACTTATGATTCGATTCTACACCGAAAAGATTGATCAGAATCTTGAGAAATATTAATCCTGAGCCGGCTCCCAAAGTCACAAAAAAATATCAGACATCATCCTGATAACAAGCAGGACGTTGTCTGATATTTGGTTTGCACATGACACCACCTGAAATATTCAGATAGTTACATGCAGCAACTCATTGTTTCTGAATAATCAGTTTTTTAAGAATCACGGCTTCCTCATTGGTCAGCTTCAGGTAATAGACCCCGTGTGTTGCGTTTCGCAGATTCAGGGTTGATGAATAGGGACTTCCGGGAACAGGGGAAATCTTTTCTGTCAGGATAAGTTTTCCCCAGGATGAATAAACCTGGAGCAGGGTTTCACCTTTCAACTCATCGATCTGGTAATTGAACAAGCCATCGGCCGAAGGATTCGGGTAAACCCGGAAGCGGTTGTTGAACTCTTCGTCGTCAATGCCATAGCTGCAATTCTGGAAGGTGAAATAGGCTGTGATATGGGCGTTGTCGGCACATCCTGTTGCCGGATTGGTAACTGTGACATCATATTCCTGTATGTCGAAACTGATACCTGAGGTAACAATACGAATGGTTTGTTCATCAGAACCATTGCTCCACAGATAGTTTAAACCCGGATTTCCTGCATCGATGGTAATGGTATCGAAAACACAGATGCCGATTTCTGTTGGACTTATAATCTGCACTTTTGGGTTGCTAACCGGCAACAGACTGATCTGAGGCAATGGATTGACCGTTACCGTAACACTGCCCGATGTCGTATTGAACCCATCATTAACCACAACGGTATAAACGGTTGTAATTAAAGGTGATACTTCAGGTTCTGCTACATTTGAAGTGAATCCCGGAGGATCGGAGCTCCAGGAGTAGGTATAATTATGGGTGCCGCCGCCGGCAACTGCAAGCAAGCTTACCGGCAGGCCTGAACAGATGGTGCCCGGCTGGGCTGCAGGACTGGTATTCAATGCATCGCCTTCCATTGTAATGGTCACAAAATCGGTCTGATCACAAACACATCCTGTCCCCAGATCAGTAATATGGAGGGTGAATATGGTAGATTCATAAAGGTTCAGTGTGGTTGGATTCGGCACATTGGGCGTGATCAGCTTATCCGCAGGCTCCCATTGGTAGAGATAAGGTCCGATCCCCTGCGAAACGCTTCCCTGCAGTGTTGTGGGGGTTCCAAAGGTGATCACCTGATTTGGACCGGCTTCGGGAACCGGCAATGGATGGACGGTGATCTCTACCTGATTGTTTACAATGTTTTCACCATCATCTATCGATAAAAGGTAGGTGGTTGTCTGAACAGGGGCAACCACAGGATCGGGCAACGAAGATGAAAAACCGGGAGGATTTGATGACCATAAATAGGAGTATTCCCCGGTACCACCATATGCCTGAGCCAGTAGCTGGGTTTGATCACCAAAACATACTTCATTCGGGTCAGCCGATATATAACAAAAGAGGACACCCCCGGTAACAGTAAGCAACATTTGGGCTTCATTGGTACAGCCTGTCTGTATGTTGGTAACAGTGAGGATAAACACTGTAGTGGTTGTCATAGGTAGCGTAATTGCCTGCAATACATTTGGATTAACCAGTCTATCCGCCGGTTCCCAATGGTATGTGTAGCCTGTGGTATTTCCCGTAACGGTTGCTTCCAGATAGGCCGTTGTTCCTTCAGGAATGGTTAAATCGGGCCCGGCACTGATTTCGGGATTCGGGTTAACCGTAAGATAAAGTGAATCTGTAGCCGTACAGCCAAATTCATTGGCTACCTGGCATCGGTACCATCCCGTGGTGTCACCATATATTGTCTGGGAAGTGGAACCATCCTGCCAGAGATAGGAAGTGTGCCCGCCGGCATCCAGATAAAAGGCTTCGCTGGCGCAAACAGTGGTATCATTGCCGATAAATACGTCTGTACCGGGATTGATCCGGATAAAATGACTCACTGATTTGGATTGTCCGTAAAGGTAAACCACCAGTCCAACGCCATATAAACCGGTTCCCGGGAACAAATAGGAGGGGTCAAGCAATGCCGAGTGGGATCCATCGGGGAAGGTCCATTTTACCGAATCAGGAGTGTCGGAGGCACTGGTATTAAAATGTATCAGGTTGCCATCACAGGCAGGTTCATCCCAATAAAAATCGGCAGACAGGTAGAAGAATGACTGAATGAAGGGTGGAAGGCCATACCGGCATTCCCTGCCGGCCAGGCTGGTGGTATTTTCCACAAAGTCACAACCTGGTCCCTGAACATTGGGCTGGTTAATCCTCGACAGGTAATTGCCCTCATAACGGGCAATGTATAGCCGGTTATCTGGACCAAGCTGCAGGGCACCGATGGGCTCGGCATTTTGTCCGACAGAGGCAACCACAACCCTCGAGTTAACAATGGTTGTAGGGTCACCCGAGGAGAGGTCATACTGATGGATTTTCCGGTTCGCTTTCCATTCGCCGATATAAAGGTATTTGCTGTTTGGAGAGAATTCAACGCCATAAGGGCCTCCGGGATCAAATCCCTGGGGATCGACATAATTTTCATCCGTTAACAGATGGGAAACCAGACCTGTTGAATTGTCAAAATTGTAAATTCCAACCTTAAATGCAGTATTGTTGGCCGTCGCAATTTTGGTTCCGTCGGGCGATACCTTGAGATAACCTTTCGAGGCCTGCCCGATATTTCCTGTCAGCGGAGGCCCTGTGGTACTGATAACCGGGGTGGTATTAACACCGTCATAGGTGATCCGGTAGGCATAAAAATCAGAATTCCCCCATTTTTTGGTGATTACCCAGAAAGTATTGCCGTCGCTGTGCCCGACAGCTGTAACCTTTTCACAGGCAAGGGGGACAAGGGAAATATTCTTTTCTGTGGTCACCACATCACCCAAACCATCGTTCAGCGTCATATCCACTTTTGAATAGCACAATCCATTTGCCAGGCCATTGTCAGCAGCATCGACAGTGAAAATATAATACTGGGTGGTGCTTCCCGGCTTGGGAACAATAATTCCGGACTGGGTGCTGGAAGAGTGTCCCAGCAAACCACTGCCATTCGGCATCTGGATATGGTTTTTGTTATATACGAAACGGCCGTCGGTGTAAAATTCCAACGATCCGGTAGCAGTGGAAATCGCTGAACATCCTTCGCCGGTGTTAAGGGCACCATTGGTTAAGGGAGCCGGAGGTCCCATGGCAAAGCTAACCCCGGCATTCTGGCCAAAGTACCAGTAATTGGCCTGCTTCTGAGCACTTGCCATCACAACCAGGGTAATCATTCCGATGAGTAAGAGAGTTCTTTTCAAGGTTTTCTGCAGTTAAAAAGTTAGATTTTCGCCACTTACAAACAAAAATAAACATTTTTTTAAATGGATTGCAATTTCTCAGTATTCCATGTCAATTGTTCCTATAACAGCATTTCAAATGGCGATTCCGGGTAATGTGTGATTTCCCCAATAGTACCGGTGCCGGTCATATAAAATATAGAAAGTTTCAGGTCACGATGATGGCCTTATTGTCATTGGCGTTTCACACCAGGATAAGAGAAATGGCAATTATTTTATCATGATTATCCGAACATGGCATTTCCTGAATCGTCGTAGTTAACCACCTCATTGTGAAAGCGGATCTGGGCATTGTTGCAGTCTACCCTGTTGCAGATCAGTAAACTGTTTGTGAAATCATGTTTATCATCGAGAAAAAGGGTAATCAGATCGCCTCCGCAATTACAGGTTGAATATACAGGCAGGGCTTTCCCGCATTCCGGACAAAGGACTTCGAGCAATTCGTCTTTTCTGAGTTTTATACCAAATGAAATGCGGTGCTTCAAACCATAAACCGGGTTAAGTGCGACCAGTCCATCGTCAATGCCTGTTTTAACTTTCAAAACAATTCCGCTAAAACCGTCGAATACCGCCTGATCACTTACCAGGTTATGGCCGTCGGGACAAAAGCACTGCTTAATGACGATCAGTTCTTCGAGTTTAGCCGCTCTTTTGATCTTCTCCGGTGTTGGAAAGATCATCATTCCTGATTGATCAAATCGTATCATAATATGTTGATTTTGATATTGCATGAAGATACAAAAAAATTAGGCAGATGTCCAGGAAAAAGAATGGTTGCGGTCATTAAACAATAGTTTCAGGAGAACCAGGTTGCACTTTGCTTTATCTCCTTCAGGCAGTAACCCGAGGTTGCTTTGAAAAGAGCAAGCAACAACCGGTCTGAATTCATATTTTTAATGGATGATGTAGAATCATCAGAAGCTTCGGGCGCAATTGTTTTATTATAATGAAATTTACATAACTTTAATGCGAAATAAGAGGCTGTTCAAGTTTTGTTAAACCCCGAAGGCCCTCGGGGGTTTTGAAGTCACAGACAATGGCAAAATCCTGAAAAATTTGTAAATTAATAATAAATTTTTCAGGATTTTGCCCCTGGTTTTTCTGTTTATTATTATACCCTCCCTAAAGGACGGGCCTATTGAAAATGGAATCAAAAAATTAAACAGTCTCTAAGTTACAAACCAAAAAGAAGAATCGGATGAAAAGGCACATTACCCGGATTTCTGTCATGTTATTTTTACTGACCATATTCACCGAAAAAATTACAGCGCAGGAGCCTGATCGATCGCCTGCAGACTGGGCCATTGTTGCATCTTATACCATCCCCGGCAAAGCCTCCGGACTGGCATGGGACGGAACATATATTTACTTTGGTATCTATGGTGTAAATGGAAGCAACATACACAAATTCAATCCGGCCGATGGCAGCACTGTCCTGCAGTGCACAGGGTCGTTCGACGATGCATACGGACTCACATGGAAAGCCCCTGACCTGGTTACAATAAATCAGCCGTCATCTTCATCGCAACCATCCAATGCACTGGAGTTTAATATGTCGGGAAGCACTGTGTCGACCCTGCCGCTTCCCGACCATTATATGTCGGGCATCGCCTGGGATAACGGCACCTGGTGGGTTTGTACCTATTATCCCGATAACGGAAAAGTATACAACCTCAGTGCAACCGGCGCGGTTTTATCACAATTTGTTCCTCCTTCAAACCAGCCATGGGATATCTGCAAACAGGGAAACGATCTCTGGATAGCCGATTATTATGCGCATATGCTTTACAAGGTCACTGCCACGGGCACCCTGATCGAGAGCCATGCCTCAGCCGGCATAAATCCTTCAGGAATCGTATACGATGGCACTTATCTGTGGTATTGCGATGGTGCATTGGGGGCCAGCAGTACATTGTACAAAGTTGACCTTACAGGTTCAGGAACACCGGTGATAACAGTTCCGGTAACTTCGCACAATTACGGGGTAGTGGCCATTGGCCAATCCACTACCTGGAACTGCACAGTTCAAAATACGGGTACTGCCAATCTGAGCATTACAGATATCGAAATACCGGCCGGACAACCTGTAAGCACCACATTTTCTGTTCCACAAACCATAACTCCCGGCAATAGCCTGGTTGTTCCCCTGACTTATGCACCCGTTGATCCTGTTGTCCTGAATACACAAGTGATCATTCACTCCACCGATCCGATTCATTCTGAAGTAGCTGTAACCCTGACAGGGAACGGGGTTTACCAGGGCCCGCATATTCTGCTCACCCAATCCGCTTATGATTACGGGCTGAGAAGGGCAGGAGCCTATTCACAGTGGTTTCTTCCTGTTACCAACAATGGGAACCAGAATGTTGTTATCAGCAACCTTTCCATAAATGACGAACATTTTTTCGTGGATGAAGCTGTCAACCTGCCAATAACCATAACTTCCCTGTCCACGGTAAATGTTCCTGTCTGGTTTCATCCAACAGGTGGAGCAGATTATTCCGGTGTGCTTTCTATTGCATCCAATGCCGTGGGGCAGGAAACATTGTTTGTTGATCTGAATGGCTCAGGAGAAGATACTCTTTATCCTGTCGGGACTCCTCTATGGTCGTACGATATAACCGGAGGATTTGATAACAGTCCGAAGTCGATTGTTCCGGTTGAGGATATCACCGGAGATGGGATTATGGAGGTAGTCGTGGGTTCTGAGGATAATGCTGTTCGATGCTTCAATGGCAATGCGTCTGTCACGGGAGATGTATTGTGGGAATACCCGATCAGCTCTGGTTCGGTATATCAACAAAATTGCATTTCCACAATCAGCGATATCAATGGCGATGGTTTCGGGGATGTGATCATCGGGACTGGCGGAGGCGACGAATCCATCATCGCATTATCAGGAAAAACAGGTCAGCAGCTCTGGAAACACGATACCCACGAATATGGGGACGGGGGCTGGGTATATCAGGTTGACAGCCGGTTTGACTACAATTCTGACGGGTTCACGGATGTACTCGCTGCAACGGGCGACGATGGCAACGATACCGGCCCTCTGCGTGTTTATTGTTTGAACGGAATGACCGGTAATTCAATCTGGGAACGACCGACAGGCGGGGCCGTATTTTCTGTGATCGGAGTGGAGGACTTTACCGGTGATTCCCAGCCCGATGTCGTTGCGGGTACCACCAATCTGGCCGAAACTGCCGGAAGAGTGGTCGGGATTGATGGTTCCGACGGCTCCGTTGAATGGACCTACAATACCACCGGAAGCTCGGTTTGGGGCCTGATGCAACTGGATGACATTACCGGCGACGGTAAGCCGGATATTGCAGCAGGTGATTTCGGCGGGAAAATCGTATTTCTGAATGCCGCTACCGGGAGTAAGATTCATGATCTGAACCTGGGGTCCGTGTTGATCCTCAGGCTGGTTGATATAGGTGATGCCAATAAAAACGGATTTCGTGACCTGCTGATTGCACACAGCGGAACCAATGGTTTGGTGATAGATGGGAATACCTGTACCTACATTTGGACACAACCGCTTTCCGATAAATCATGGTGCGTGGCCAACATCGGAGATATTACCTGGGATGGCACCAGCGATGCCATTATTGGAACACTTTACCAGGACAATCAGGCTTATTTTCTCGATGGAACCGACGGGGCAATCCTGACCACATACCCGTCGGATGCCCCGGTGGATGCCATTGGTGCCATGCCGGATATTGTTGGTGATAATTCAATGGAAATGCTGTTCGGTGACCGAAACGGAATACTTACTTGCTTATCAGGAGGTTACGACAGTACCACCATAGCTGTAAGCTATTTTCCTTCTGAACCTTTTGAAATTTTGATTTTCCCCAATCCCAACAATGGTTCGTTCCGGATAAGGATGATAAGCCAGGAATTGATGGATGCGAGTTTCCGTGTAACAGATATTCAAGGCAGAACAGTTCAGGAATTGCCTGATATGCGTTTTGACGCGGGGATCAACACCGTTGAACTCAATTTGATGGATGGCCTGAAGCCCGGATTATACTTTTTGGAAGCGAAGACACACAACGGCAATTTCAGAGAAAAGCTGATTTTGAAGAGATAGGAAACAGTATCTGGATAAAAAGTTCAATACTGCACGTGCATAATTTATTATAAATGCACGTGTTTCTTCCTGATACACTCTATGAATCTGTGCAAAAGAACCTTTCTGTTTTTGCCCAGATACCCGATTCCCTCAATTATTCCGGCCACCAGGAGCAGAAAGCATCCCACCAGAAGCATGGATGTAAGTCCGTCGTTTGCATATCCCGCGGAAGCGGATACTTTTAAGGAGAAGCCTGCTAACAGGCCTGACCCGCAGATAACTTTCTTCTTCATAAGAATTTCGTTAATCAGGGAATAAAGGTAGTGTTTTTAAAATGAAAATCAAAATTTAAGTTGGAACATGATGGCCCCGGTGTGTGATCTCTTCATAAGCTTAAAAATATACGATTGTACTCATAAGTGATTAAAAATTCTTTGTAAATTGCGGTATCAACCCATAATCTTCAGAACATGAAAACAAACTATTCTAAAATGAAAATCCTTATAATCTTTACGATTATTTCTTTATTTCTTTTTCCGGTAGTTCTTCATGCACAAGTAACTGAAAGGCCGGATACCCTGATTATAATGTCGGTGGATTCGGCAAAAGTTGTTCTTACGGATACAGTTATTGTGACGCCTCCCGAACCTGTAAAGCCTGTTGAGGTAGCTCCGGTTGTGGCTCCGGCTGTTATTCCAACAGAAATGCCAGCTGAAAGCCCCGAAGCAAAGCCCCAGGAAATGAATCAACAGGCAGTTGAAGAAACCCAAAAAACAGAGGAAGATAAGCCAGCCGGAGAAAAGGATAAAGGGAAAGACAAAAAGGGTAAAAAGAACGAGATTGTATTTTACACGGGTGCGAATTTCACTAAGTTGGCAGCTTCCGACGCTTATGAAACTGAAAACGGCGTTGGGTACCAATTGGGTGCCTATTATAAACAGGGAAGATTTTTCTACTGGCAGGTTGGCGCCCGCTATGCAAGTTCAAAAATCGGATACAAGCCGGGCGGCAGTCCGGCAAGTACTGACTTTGGCAGCATTACGGTCAGCGATCTGGATTTCCCACTCTCCCTAGGGCTTAATTTTACCTCTTTCATGAACCGGGTTTTGAGTGTTCGAGTGTTTGCCAGTGCCATCCCTTCAGTTACTTTGAATGTGGGTGACAATACCTATGGAATCGACAAGGATCATGTTGAATCGTTTGTTATGTATGGTCAGGGTGGAATCGGAGTCAATGTGGCATTTGTTGTTCTGGAAGCCGGGTACAATTTTGGTTTTAACGAATTGCTGGTTGGCAATTCTGATTCAAAACCAGGGCAGGTATTTGTTAACCTTGGTTTCAGGTTCTGATTGTGATAGATCTTTCTTGATTCTGCCGGCGGTTGAGGTATCCGCTGTCTACTTTTTGTTTTCTCTAATTCCGGGATTCGGAATTCCCCTTCAGGCGAGTACCCGGCGGATGCCGGAGTTACAGGGGATGCCGGGCTGTGCATTCATTAACAAAGTTTTCCAACGATAATAAGTGTAGCCTTTTTACGGCAGGATTCATGGAATCCCTGTCACGTGAAGAGGAAGGCCGGGTTATGTGCCATCGGTTAGTATAAAACTTAACAAATTGATAATATTTTATTCATATTCTATTATCCGTAAGCGGCTAAATTTGTGAACTATAGCACTACGGATGGCAACAACCCCAGGAAATTACAGCAAAAGACGGCTTTACACTTTCAGGAAAAGCTGCAGTTTATTCATTCATGCCGGGTGGTCCTGTTCACTAAGTCTTTTTACGACTGACATCTTATCAAGGATGGTGATTGCATCCTTCCATAACTTCTACCCTTCCTTAAAGCACTAAGCTTCTGAATGAAAAGACAAAAACGGAGCATTGACATTCTGGTTATTTCAGACATTCACCTCGGGACTTACGGTTGTCATGCGAAAGAACTGCTGCTTTACCTGAGGAGCATTAAACCCGGCATTGTGGTGCTGAATGGCGACATCATCGACATATGGCAATTCAGCAAATCGTACTGGCCGAAGAGTCATATGAAGGTAATCAGGCAACTGTTCAAATGGGTATCGAAAGGGGTTAAAACATATTATGTAACCGGTAACCACGATGAAATGCTGAGGCGTTTTGCCGGATTGAAAATGGGCTCGCTCAGCATTGTGAACAAAGTGGTTCTTGATCTGCCCGGTGGGGCAAAAGCCTGGATATTTCATGGTGATGTTTTCGATATTACCATGCAGCACTCCAGGTGGCTGGCAAAGCTGGGCGCCATAGGCTACGATACCCTGATCCTGATTAACAGGGTTTTTAATTTTTTCTCGGAAAAGGTATTTCATAAAGGTAAATTGTCCCTGTCTGCAAAAATCAAGGAAAGTGTAAAAACAGCCGTTGCCTTTATCAACAACTTTGAACTGACCAGCGCTGAGATTGGAATCAGCAATAAATTCGAATATGTAATCTGCGGTCACATACACCATCCGGAAATCAGGACCATCTCCACAACGGAAGGCAGTATTGTTTATATGAATTCAGGCGACTGGGTCGAAAACCTTTCGGCGCTTGAATTTAGCAAGGGTGAATGGAGCCTTTACCGGTTTGATGAACATAACATCGCTGAAATGAATGTTGAACCTGAAGAGGATGACGAAGAAATCAACACGAGCCAGCTGTTCGACAATATGTTGCATGAGTTTAATATGATGCGGAAATGAAAATATTATACGCGATACAGGGAACAGGAAACGGGCACATCAGCCGGGCGAGGGACATAGTTCCCGTGCTTAAGAAAAATCATGAGGTTGATTTGCTGATAAGCGGGACGCAGGCCGAAGTTGAATTTCCTTTCCCGGTAAAATACAGTTTCAAAGGCCTGGGGTTTATTTTTGGCGTCCATGGCGGAATTGACCTTGTGGAAACTTATAAAAAGAATTATATCGGGGTCCTATTGTCGGAGATCAACAGCCTGCCGGTTCAGGATTACGACCTGGTGATCAATGATTTTGAACCTGTTTCGGCCTGGGCCTGTTACCTTAAAAATGTGAAGTGCATCTCCATCAGCCATCAGGCGGCCGTGCTTAACAAAAAATCCCCGCAGCCGAAGGACGTAGATATGATCGGGAAGGCGATTCTTAAAAACTATGCACCTTCGGATGCAAAATACGGGTTTCATTTCAGGGCTTACGATCAGCATATTTTCACCCCGGTCATCAGATCTCAGGTGCGCGAACAGCCGGTTGAAAATAAGGGGCATTACACTGTTTACCTGCCTTCGTACGACGATCATCGGATTTTAAAGATGTTGAAGTTGTGCGGCGATGTCCGCTGGCAGGTGTTTTCAAAACACAACAGGCATACCATCGATGCCGGCAATATTGTCATTCAGCCAATCAGCAATGAAGCTTTTATACAAAGTATGGCTTCGGCAGAAGGCGTAATCTGTGGTGCAGGGTTTGAAGCTCCGGCAGAAGCTCTTTTCATGAAGAAGAAGCTATTGGTAATCCCTATGAAAGGCCAGTATGAGCAGCAATGTAATGCCGCGGCTCTCAAAGAAATGGGTGTTCCGGTGATCAGGAGTTTTAAACCTGTTTATGCCGGTAAAATCATAGAATGGATTGAAAAAGGCAAAGTTGTTGAGGTTGATTATCCCGATATCACCGAAGTAATTATCAATCAGATCATCGGCTGGCACTCCGAAACAGCGGAACCCAAAACCCTTTTGGAAGAAAAAGAATACACGGTTAAAAAATTCAGGAACCTGCTTCTCAGAAAAATCGTGGCACAGTTTTAAGCATGGATTTTACGAAAGGTGATTTCGGGGCCGGTTTTACGTGGGGGGTTGCCTCTTCTTCCTATCAGACAGAAGGCGCCCACGACGCGGATGGGAAAGGGAAGTCCGTTTGGGATGTTTTTGGAGATACCCGGGGCAAAATTCATGAAAATCAGAAGGGTAATGTTGCCTGTGATTTTTATAACCGCTATCCCGACGATCTGAAGTTAATGGCCCGGATGAAAATTCCCGCTTTCCGCTTCTCCCTGTCGTGGAGCAGGATACTTCCGCAGGGAATCAAAACTGTAAACCCGGCCGGAATAGAATATTATCACCGCCTGATCGACCATTGCCTGGCGCTGGGCATCGAACCCTGGATTACACTCTATCACTGGGATCTGCCCTGGGAGCTTGAGAAAAAAGGAGGCTGGACAAACCGGGATATCATCGGCTGGTTTGGCGATTATGTGGAACTCTGCATCCGGCATTTTGGCAGCAAAGTCAAACACTGGATGATCCTGAATGAACCCATGGTCTATACCGGTACAGGCTACTTCCTTGGTCTGCATGCACCGGGTCGCCGGGGATTGAACAGTTTTCTTGCTGCCATTCACCATGCCGCGATGTGCCAGGCCGAAGGCGGAAGAATCGTTCGATCACTTTTACCGGAGGCCAAAGTCGGGACAACCTTTTCCTGTTCGCTGGTTGAGCCATACAAGAATCATATTGCTGATTCACAGGCTGCCCTAAGGGTGGATGCCCTGCTGAACAGGTTGTTTGTGGAACCATTGGCCGGGCTTGGCTATCCCGTTCAGGACCTGAAATTTCTGAGAAGACTGGAAACTTATATAAAAGATGGTGACGAAGGAAAACTCGCGTTCAACATGGATTTTATCGGGGTGCAAAACTACACGAGAGAAATAGTTACCCGGTCACGCTTTATCCCGTTTATGTGGGCCAAAGTTATCCGGGCCGGCAAACGCAACGTAGAAACTACCGATATGAAATGGGAAGTTTATCCGGAAGGCATTTACCATATGCTTCATAAGTTCAGTAAATATGAAAATTTCAAAGAGCTTATCGTAACCGAAAACGGCGCTGCATTCCCCGATACTATAGTAAATGGGAGGATACATGATGAAAAGAGAAAAGCCTTCCTTGAATCGGCCATCGGTCAGGTGCTAAAAGCAAAACAGGAGGGGGTAAGGGTAAACGGCTACTTTATCTGGAGCTTCACCGATAATTTTGAATGGGCCGAAGGGTATAAGCCGCGATTTGGTTTGGTTTACATTGATTACAAAACCCAGCAGCGCATTATCAAAGATTCGGGGGATTGGTTTAGCAGGTTTTTGGGGAATGATTGCATTTAAGGCAGAAGTCACAGACTTGCGCCAGCTGAATGAAAGTGGGATAAGGCGCGCGCGATCATATAACGCAATCAAGGCTGTATAAAACGTGTGAAAGTATGGAATGAGGGTTCAAAGGCACAAGTCACAGACTTGCGCCGGCAGGGCTCAGCAATTCAATGAAAGCGAGAAAAGACGCACGCAAGTCTGCGATTGAAGAATAACTTCTTACCCGCCTAAAAAGGGCGGGCAGGCTTTTTACTTTAGACTTTGAGCCCGATTTCACTGCGTTGCGTGGGGTAAACTTTGAGCTTGGAACTTTGAGCTTTGAGCTTTTCTTTATTGATTACTTTTGCATTGAGCCATTAAGTTCAGACTCTACAAACACGGTTTTTATGGAATCCATCCGCAAAATATACAAGACCGGACTCGGCCCTTCGAGCAGTCACACGATGGGGCCGCGGTTCGCCGCTGAAAAATTCAGGAAAAAGAATGGTGCAGCTACAGTCATCAGGATTACCCTGTACGGAAGTCTGGCTGCCACCGGAAAAGGACACCTGACCGATAAAGTTCTCAGGGAATCTTTCCCGGAGGATAAGGTAAAAATCATCTGGGAAAAAGATACGGTGCTACCCCAGCATCCCAATGGGATGAAATTCGAGGCGCTTGACGACAACGGCACACTGCTGGATGACTGGACCGTGTTCAGCGTTGGCGGCGGGGATATTGAAGATGATGAAATAAAATCGAACAAGGTCATCGTGTATCCACATACCAAAATGAACGACATTCTTCACTGGTGCCGGCAGAATGGCCGCACTCTCTGGGAGTATGTTGAAATACATGAAGGGGAGGAGATCTGGGACTTCCTGGCCGATGTCTGGCACACAATGAAGGAATCCATTACACGTGGACTGGAGAATGAAGGCGTTTTACCCGGCGTTTTACACCTTCCGCGAAAAGCTTCTTCCTATTTTATCAAGGCGAAAAGCTCTGCAGGGACATTGCAAAAAAGAGCGCTGGTTTTTGCCTATGCCCTGGCTGTTTCTGAGGAGAATGCCGGAGGCGGTACCATTGTTACAGCGCCAACCTGCGGCTCTTGCGGGGTAGTACCGGCTGTATTGTATCATGTTCAGAACACCTACTCATTTTCAGATTTAAAAATACTCAGGGCGCTTGCAACTGCCGCGTTGATCGGTAACCTGGTGAAAAAGAATGCTTCCATTTCAGGCGCAGAGGTAGGTTGCCAGGGTGAAGTCGGGACTGCATGCTCAATGGCAGCCGGGGCTGCTGCCCAGCTTTTTGGAGGCACACCTGCACAGGTTGAATATGCCGCGGAGATGGGGTTGGAGCATCACCTGGGGTTAACCTGTGATCCTGTTGCCGGACTGGTACAAATTCCATGCATCGAGCGCAATGCCATTGGCGCCGGCCGGGCCATGGATGCCAGCGCCTATGCCGTGCTGTCAGACGGGCAACACCGGGTAAGTTTTGATAAAACCTGCCTAGCGATGAAAGAAACCGGTCACGATCTGCCGGATATATACAAGGAAACCTCCGAAGGTGGTCTGGCTCTTTTGATTAAATAGGAAAGCAGATGGATTATTCTGCTTTTGAAAAGCAATTGGTAGCCCGGTAAATACAAAAAAGCTGCAAACTGCAGCTTTTTTGTATACTGTATAAGGTTTTAACATCCACCACCGGAAGCGGGTTCAACTTTTGCTGGTTTGACTGTTTTTTTAACCGGAACTGGTTTTTCAACTGTCTTTTCTGACGGAGATGAAGAAGCGCTTAGTTTCTTCAAAGCAGCAGTATCAATCAGCGGTACTTCATTCAGAAGGCTGGTTTTTTTGGCAATAGTATCATTTTCAATACCGCTTATCTGACCGAAAGTGCTGTTTATAAACGCAACATTTTTGAAACCAAGCTGCCTGAGCATGATCCATGGACCATTGGCCTGCCTGGGAGTCTCACCATATAGAAGGATGGTTTGCTGTCCTTTTTCAACTTCTTTAAGAAAGGAAAGGCTTTGTTTGCTAAAAAGTTCACGTACCGGAATATTTCTTGCATCTTTCACATGTCCTCTGTCGAAGGCAATTGAGTTTCTGACATCTATCAAAACTGTTTTACCATCATTTGCTGCAATTATTGCCAATGCCTTACCGGAAGTTAAATAACCTGAACTGTCTCCAAGCATTTCAAGGCTTTGGGCAGGGGTGAAACTGTATTTTAAGTCAGGTTTTTGCAAGGTCAGAATGCCAGTTACAAATACCAGCACGATGGCAACAACGACAATGGTCAGCCGGTTGGTTTTATTGAGTTCTTTCATAACAAGTTAATTACAGATTAAACTAACAACCTCCTCCGGTAGATGCTTCGACAGGTTTTTTCTGAACCGGGGTTGTCTTTTTTGGTGCCACGGCCACCTCACTCTTAACCTCAGGCGAACCAAAGAAATGCTGACTTGCAGCTTTCCTGAACTGGTAAAGGGCCAGCATCTCACTTGATTCAAATGCCGCTGGTTCTTTGGCTTCTACAATATCGTTGAACCATTTGTTTACACCACCCTCCAAAACGAAAATAGGTTCAAAGCCACTACGTTTGGAAAGAATCCAGGCCTGATCAGACATAAGATCAGAATTGGAGCAGAAAACTTTATCCAACTCCTTCTTGCCAATCATCTCTATGGAGGATTCGGTAAGCAGGGAATCGAGCGGGATGTTAACCGCTCCGGGAATTGCAAATGTTTTGAATTGTGCAGCAGGCCTGACATCTATCAACAGAAGGGAAGGATCTTTTTTCACAAGCCGGTCAGTAATAAGGTCTGTTGACAGAAACCTGGAAGGATCGTCAATCGCATTTAGCAACTGATCCGGATTGATTTCCTTAACCCGGCTGTTTTCGGGCATTAACAACATGCCTGCCCCAATAGCGACAGAGAGGAGAGCCAGTATCAGATATCTTTTATTCATCTGCCTAAAGAATTAATATTCAACTTTTGTAACTTTCTTTTCAACGAAAGCGGCACCATAGAACATACCTACAGCAGCGACAATCAATAGAAACGCAAACAGGTTTCTTTTCATACCGAGCATCTCATAAATTTTGATGCCTCCAAGGTTCTCGCTGTTATATAGCGTGGAAAAGAGCGGATACATTTCTGAGAACAACATGATGCCAAGGAAAAGCCCTGCACTGAAAAACATCGCATCAATTTTTCCAATGGCGACACCGCAAAAACTGGTGCCGGGGCAAAACCCGCCAAGTGCAAAGCCGAATCCCATGATAACCCCACCAACAATGGCAGAAGTAACATAATAGGGGTTGATATACAACATAGAAGCGTCCATCCATCCCATGAAATCAAAATAGATGATGCCGCTCATGGCTGTTATTGCGGCTGTAAAGAAAACCCGCAATACGACAAAATCATAACCAAAAAAGGTTCCCATGATCTTGCGTGAAGACGAAAAGCCTGAAGCTTCCAGCGCGAAGCCGAAGCCCATACCCAATAACAATGCAATCACATTGTTCCATGCTTCGGGTATTAATTCCATAGGTATAAGAGGGCCTGTCATAATTCTTTCTTTCAGATTAGATCCATAATTTTTTAAATATCCAGGCAAAAAGGTATGCGGAACCGAAAATGGCCATCATGGTAATGATTCCGGATGCCGAGAGCACCGCCATTCCGCTGAGTGCGGCTCCACTTGTACAGCCACGCGCAAACTGCGACCCGACTCCAAAGAGCATTCCTCCGGCCACCGCAAAAATCAAACGTCTTCTGCTGGTGATTTTCGGGGAATGTTCGGTTTTAAATTTGAGCCTTCCATATAGGGTCCCTGACAGGAAAGCACCGGCCAGAACCCCCAGTACTTCAAATACCAGCCAATTGCTCATGGGGCTGATATCGTCGCTGAGAAACTGGCTGTAATAACCCGATTTATGTGCATGCTCAGGTGCTACCGCATGCACGGTTGTAACGACGGTACTTTTGACTGCACCGCTGGCACCCAGCCCACGTCCGGTGACGTAGTATGTGGCAAACAATACCAGGCCCAGCAATACACCACCCAAATATGGATTGATGTAAAAGGATCCGTCTCTCTTTTTCTGTTCCATGTTATAACGAAATTAATGTTTCAATAAAGATAGCGGGTTATCTGACCTGCTTCAACCATAATAAAGCGGAACATCAAACCTCCCAGCAGAATCAATACGACCGGAATCACAACAGGAATGTGGTAACCCAATCGTTCAACAATTTCCAGAATGGCCGGGAATACCAATCCAAGAAGGATCACAAATACCCAGAAAGAAACGGTGAACTGCCCTCCAAGGAACAATGAGACTGCGTCGATCTGCACCTGTGAACCGGCTTTCATTCCCATAATCAGGTGGGTGATAAAGAAAATCTCAACTACAATCAGAAGCAGGTCAATCCAACTCATGGTGCGACGCTCTTCTTTTGATTTACTCATCAGAAGGATCGTTGCAGCGCCGGTTGACATCCCGGAAACCAGAAACAATGGTCCGAGAATACTCGTGTTCCAAAGCGGTCTCGCGTTGAAGGCCGATAGAAGGATTCCTGTATAAATTCCAAGAATTACCGAAAGCACAATGATCATCCAGGCCATCCACAGGCGGTATTTGATAATAAATGTTTCAAAATTTTCAAGCAGGCGATATTTCCAATTCCATCCCGGCACAAGTTCTTTCACATAACTGGCCACCCATAACATTGACAGAGGTGTGATGGCCATCAGCACCCAGGCGCCCCATGACATGGGAGATTCGATGCGGATTGTTGTATATAATTGCCAAAAGAAAAGCTTGTGCTTAAGATCAAGAAAGAGCGCAAAAAGGCCCAGTATCAGTGCAATGGGTGCTATTATCGGAGCTGTCCTCACGGCTGCCGGCATTTCCTTTTCTTTTCCCATGATGGTGAAAAGTGCAGCAAAAAAGAGTATCCCTGCTGCCAATCCACCAAGAAACAGGTAAACCGGAATCTGCCAGTGCCAGATATTCAGGTATGGGTCGATATTTGGGATATTGCGCCCGCTTACAAAAAGTTCTTCTTTCATGTTTTACTGATATTTAGGGATGATCAGATCAGGTAATAAATTTGAGGATTCGTACCGGCCTCAGGAGCCAGAGCTTTAAATTTCCTGTTCTTCAGTACATTGGTGATTTCAGAATTCGGATCTTCGAGGTCGCCAAAATACATACACCTGGTCGGACAAACGGCAACACAAGCCGGCTTATCACCTTTTCTGACCCTGTGAATGCAAAAGGTGCATTTATCGACATATCCATCAGGGTGAGAATACCTGGCTTCGTAAGGGCAGGCCTGAATGCAGGCACCACAGCCAATACATTTGTTTTGGGTTACCAGTACAATACCCCCATCTTCGATATGACTGGCCCCTGTCGGGCAGCAGCGTACGCAGGGAGAGTTGTCACAGTGGTTGCACCGTTCCGAGCGCAATTCAATGCTTACGTTCGGATATGTTCCATCAACTGTTTCTGTAACCCAGTCGCGGCAAAAGCCCAGGGGAACATTATTTTCAGTCTGGCAGGCGATAACGCAATCACTGCAGCCTACACATTTTTTAGTGTCAATAGCCATGGCGTATCTCATGCTTCAACCTCCTTTCCCGGATCTTCAGTTAAAAATGTTATAAAATTGCCTCTCATGCCTGTTCCGCCCATAATGGGATCCATCATTACATTGGTTATTAGTTCTGTATCATTTACTCCTCTTCCGTAGGCAAAATGTAATGGTTTGTGATGATGCCCGAAACCATGTACAATATATACTGAATCCCAGCGAATGCGTTCAGTTATCCTGACTTTTACAGCAAAGTTAGAAACAGCGCCATCCTGGTTTTTAAGCCACACATACTGGTCTTTTTTGATGCCCCAGATTTTGGCCACCTGTGGATTGATCCAGACTGAGTTCTCGGGCATGAGTGCCACCAGATTTGGGTTGTTGGCTGTACGGCTGAATGTATGCATCGGCGCACGGCCGTAGATCAGGCGGTAAAATCCCTCCTCTGGTTCCGGATGTTTTGTAAATGCCGGCAAGGGATCAAAACCTGCTTCGGCCAGTTCGTGCGAATACAATTGTATTTTACCGGAAGCAGTTTTAAAGGTATGTGACGTACCCGGTTCAAGATAGGGTGAACTTTCACGGGACAATTTTTTAACCCCGATCCGTTTCATCTCGTCGAGTGACGAACCAACCTGTTTCAGTTGCCAGTCGAGAACTTCAGAGAAGTCTGTATAATTGAAATATGCTCCCAAACCGAGACGTTCGCCCAGTTGTTTGGCGATCCACCAGGCTGGTTTGGTCTGATTTTTAGCCTCAACTGCAGGCATTCGCAGGCACAGTGTAGGCTCGCGATGAGAGGTCGCACGGATATCATCGTAACGCTCGAGGTAGGTGCATTCGGGTAACACCACATCGGCATAGCCTGTAATTTCCATCGGCATGGTATCAACCACGACCAGCAATTCGAGTGATTGCATGGCTTTCGAAAGCTCTTCTTTTAAAGGGATTGCTGAGATAAGATTGGTACCTGCAACGATCCATCCTTTAATTTTTGCTTCCTGGTCACCGGTCGGGATCGAAGATTCAATAACCAGATTTGTGGGGGCTTCGTTGGCCATAGGGTATTTACCATTGAGCAAATCCTTCCACGTCCAGGCTGGTTTCGGATATTCAGGATGCGGGAATTCAGGCAATTTGATCCCTTCTTTAAAGAAAAAACCACCCCTGTTTCCCCAGGAACCGAGCAATGCATTGAGAATAGCCATTGCCCGTGAACGTTGTACATCATCACCGTACCAGGCAGCATGACGCCCAGGATGAATGATGACCGAAGGAGCTGCATTTGCCATTTCACGTGCAGTGTTCCGGATGAGATCGGGTTTCAGTGTGGTAATTCCATAAGCCCATTCAGGCGTAAACTTTTTAACATATGCCTTTAACTCATCAAATCCTTCTGCATAGGTTGATACATATTCTTTATTGTACAAATCATCATAAATCAGGACATGTATCCACGACAACAATAAAGCTATATCCGTTGAGGGTTTAATAGGCAACCAGTATTTTGATTTTGAAGCTGCAGTTGAAAGGCGGGGATCAACAGTAATTATTACTGCGCCGTTATCGATGGCCTGGCTCATTTCCTGTACCTGGCCATTGTGCATGTTTTCGCCGATATGCGAACCAATCAGCACCAAACACCTGGTATCGCGGATGTCGGTAACTTCAGGACTGCTGACTGACTCTCCAAATG
Organism: Bacteroidales bacterium; assembly: GCA_016709025.1. Taxonomy (GTDB): domain Bacteria; phylum Bacteroidota; class Bacteroidia; order Bacteroidales; family Lentimicrobiaceae; genus Lentimicrobium. Next base: position 31,447 of record JADJEQ010000024.1, read on the forward strand.
TAGCTTCAAAGCCGACATCGCGGGGACCACGGCATTGCGCAAACGAAGGAGCAGCGAGGTTGAGCGTGCCATAGGCCTTCAGCAGATGCGAAAAATGAGTACCTGGTGCGCCATGCATAAACAATGCCATGCTTTCGGGACCATATTTGCTCCTGAGATCCGACATTTTAGAAGCAATCAGACTGAGTGCTTCTTCCCAACTGGCTTCGCGGTATGTCTGCTCCCCATCCTTCACAACCCTTATAAGCGGCGTTTTAAGTCTGTCAGGATCGTTAAACATACCAACTCCTCCTGTTCCACGGGGGCATAATCTTCCGTTACATTGAGGATCGTCATCGTTTCCTGTGATTTTAATAATATTCCCATCTTCGGTAACATGAGCCCAACCGGCACATTTCCAAAAACAAACTTCGCAATACGTAGGTACTCTGCGGAGGGTATTTTCTTCACTACCGGGTTCATTTTCGCTCCCCAATAATGGGAACCCCATTCCCATTTTACTTGCACCGGCTGTGAGCGCTGCCGCACCCAGGCCCAATGCTGAAATTTTAATAAAGTCTCTTCTTGTTTTCATCTGGAACAATTCATTGTGACTTTCATTCATTGTTTGGCAAACATCCGAAATCTGATGCATCGCAGCTTAAGTAAAGGTTACCGGTAAAACATGATATAATCATCTGATAATAAGCATTATGGTAATACCCGATTCACGCATTGAGGATGTTAAAAAGCCGATTCAATTGTTTATTGATTAACAAAGGTAGTTGAAACTAACATTCAGGCAAAAATCGAATTTCTTATATTAATCTATTCAATCATCTGTAATACAATAATATAGGTAAATGTGAAATTCTTCAAAAATAAAATGTAATGAGTATACTATTGTAATACAGCACATTGCAGTTTAGTTTAGAATCAGTATAAATTCAGTTTCTAATTTTAAACGCATTGAATATCAATATTATACAAAGATTATAAACTAATCATCAGAAAAGCTGTCGCCCATCATAAAATATTATGACATGACGCCAATAATCAGATTTCACCCTATGTAAACACCATGAGAATTCTCTTTAGTTTTGAAGTCCATTTAATAGTTGATGAACCCACTGGATTTAATTAACCGGAGATCTTTCCTGAAGCTGCTGATACTGGCTGTTACCGGTTTGTACTATTATCTGTGGAGTTCGGTTACACAGAGAAACAGGGCTTTGACTGCAGGATCATCCATCGTTAAGATAGATATCCGGAAACTTGCAAATGGAACCTATTTCTATGATGATTTTATCCTTTTTCTCAAGGGAGAAAATGCTGGTTTTTATTCCAACAAATGCACACATGCCGGATGTGTGATTAACCGGGAGATCGGGGGAGAACTGGTTTGTCCGTGCCATGGTTCAAAATTCGACCCGGAAACCGGAAGGGTTCTTCGGGGACCTGCCGGTTCACCATTGAGAACACTCACGCATTATACCGACACTAAAACCGGTAAAACCATTGTAAAACTCTAAACGGTTGGGAACACGAAAGAAATTCAGGAAGTATCTGGCTTTTGACACCTGGGGATGGGTGGCAACAGCTTCCCTGCTGATCTGCGCGGTTTCCGGTGTCCTGCTTACGGTACCATACGATGTAACACAGCCCTATTTATCAGTAACCCGCCTGGTTACGGCCAATCCGGCAGCATCCTATGTCCGGAATTTGCATTATTGGAGCGCTCAGCTATTCCTGATACTGACACTTGTTCACCTGTTCGACCATCTTCTAAAAGGTAGTGAAGTGAATATCAGGATGAAAGGTATTTGGTTCAGGTTATCTTTTTCTTTGATATTTGTGTTTTACGCAATGATTTCAGGGTTTATCCTGAAGGCCGATGGCGACAGCCTTCAGGCTCAGCGGATTCTTGATTCTTTGATCCGGGGCATTCCGGCGATTGGCAATATGCTTGCCGATACTTTTGTAGGCCTTCCCGGTAAATTCCAGGTAATATATATTCAGCATGCTGCTACTGCAACAATAATCATCTTTGTGGTGGTTCTTGAGCATGCCCGCTCCCTGATGGTGAATCTGAAAACCTTTGTCATAACAACCCTGATTCTGGGTTCAGTCAGCCTGTTTTTCAGGGCTCCGGTGAATGGTCTGAATGAAGAAATCATGAAAGGTCCATGGTATTTTGTAGGCCTCCAGGAAATACTTCATTGGCTGCCCCGCCCTGTTTACGCTTCAGTAGGTTTGATTCTGCCCGTGGTTTTACTTTATTCATATTATCATTTAAAGCCCGGATTAAAGCAGATTTTTCTTAAGCTGTTTTTCGGTTTGCTGATAGCATATGCGTTACTTACCATAACCGGCTTGTTTTTCAGAGGAGTGATGTGGCAATGGCAATGGCCCTGGAGTGACGATTACAGGTCTGAACAATTGATGGTACCGGACAGGTTTCCCATTAGCAGGACGGATACTTATGAAATGAAAATAATTTCAGGAGGAGTGGAAGGCTGTATGAGTTGCCATGGCAATATGACCGGATTCAGCGACGCGCATAAACCTGAATTCATTGGTTGTTATTCATGTCATGGTGGTGACCCGCTAACACTTAACAAATCACTGGCTCACCGCGAAATGTATGCTGTGCCGGGGAATCTTTCCAATGCCGCGGCTACCTGTGGAAATACCGGTTGTCATCCGGCAATTACTGAAAGAGTTCCGGAAAGCCTGATGGCAACCCTAAGTGGTATAATCAGCGTTGACCGATGGGTATTTGGTCAAAATGAAAAGCCCCTTGGGCTGGCCACGGTTAAAGACATCGGCAGCAGTTCAGCCGCCGATGTTCACCTCCGGAATCTCTGTGCCGGCTGTCATCTGGGGAGTGAAAAACTCAAACCGGGTCCACCGGAATGGATTGATCGTGGAGGTGGTTGCAATGCATGTCATCTGACTTATGACCGAAAAGCGCTGGCAACACTTAATTCAATGAAGAGAGGCATTTCAGGGAATAACGAACCTGCATTCCATCCTGCCATAGATTTAAACATCACGAATGATCATTGCCAAAGTTGTCACAGCCGGTCGGGACGTATCTCCATGAATTATGAGGGGTGGCATGAAACCGGACTTAAACCTGCCGATGCTAAAGGAAGAAATGACCTGAAGATTTTGCCTGATAAACGGGTATTTTCGAAACAACCTGCCGATGTACATCATACTGCCGGCATGTTGTGTATTGACTGTCATGGTTCATACGAACTGATGGGGGATGGAAACAGATACATGCACAAGGAAGATGCGGTTAAAGTTCAATGCAGTGATTGTCATACTCACAAAGCTAACAAGCAGGGCGGGCTTGCTGCATCCGATCAGGAAACCCAATTAATTGCCTGGCTGAGGGGTTATAAGGTTGAAGGGGCAGAGATTATCCTTACTCAAAAATCAGGACAGGCACTGGTAAATACCCGTGTGGAAGAGAACGGCCGTATACTTAGCCTGATAAAGAAATCCGGCGGTACGAAAGTCCTGATGAAGCCACCGGCTGCGGTTTGCTCTGAAGGGCTGGCACACAACAGGCTAAGTTGTGAAGCATGCCATACAGGCTGGGCGCCACAATGCATCGGATGTCACAATAGCTTTGAGCCGAAAACGATGGGTTTCGATATGCTTACCGGCAATACCGTTAAGGGTACCTGGGTTGAGTACGCTGCAGAGGGTATAGCAGATCTTCCTGTTCTTGGCGTTATTGAAAGCGATAAAACAGTTAAAGGAGGAAAAATTTCAACGTTTATTCCTGGAATGATCATGACCATTGATAAAGGATCTTTTAATAAGAACGATAAAAGTGAATTTCACAGGTTGTACGCTCCGGCTTCGGCACACACAACCCAACAACTAGGCCGTTCATGCGAATCCTGTCATAACAATCCTGCAGCAATTGGCTATGGCAGGGGAACCCTTCAGTTTTCTAAAAAAGGGATTTGGTCGTTTGATGCTCTTTACGCCAACAGCAAATACGATGGGTTACCCGAGGATGCATGGACCGGCTTCCTGAAAGAGCGGAAGGGCCCGGCCTCAACCCGTGTTGACGCGCGGCCATTTTCTTTAGCAGAACAGAGAAAAATTCTTACAGTCGGAGCCTGCCTTACCTGCCACAAGGGCAATTCAATCGTAATGAAAAATGCGTTGAACGACTTTAACGAGACTTCTAAAAGCAGAGATAAAGATTGTATTTTTACGATCTGGTAATAATTTCTTATCAAAACGCATTTCCTGCCAGTAGATTTTAGACATATACCCCCACAATTGTTATATATATTGCATTATTTTACATATAGATTAAATCAAAATATGTATTTTTGATTTTGCTTTCATAAATGGCTAAAAACATTGCATCTATTGTCTGGTTCCGAATGTAATATCTTGATATCCGGGTACATTTAACAATAAGAAATATATTGATCAGATTAGGCCCGTATAAAACAAACTACTGATTGTTAAGGAACTATCAGGTTAAAAAAGTGCAGTTTAAACGCAATTGGAGGGTTTTGAAAAATTAATTATCTATACAGATATCTAAATATAAGAATATGTTATATCTTTGGCCATTTTTTACGATTTCCCACTTATAATAACCCATAAGAAGATTTCCAGACTGTTAAAAATAAACTTTAAACAATTAATCTTATGATGAAACAACTACTCTTTCTTTTAATGGTGTTCACCAGCGCCATGCAGAATGGCTTTTCACAGGACACTCCACGTTGCCCGGATGCAGAGCCTACATATTTAAACCGAATGCCGGGCTTTTACGTCACCGATTGCAAAAACAGCGATTACAATGATGTAGAGTTTGTATATTGGGTTGATGGGAAAGCAAATAAAATCAATAAAAGTGGTAAATACTACCATGTTTTTTATTTCAAGAAAGAGGGTGAAACGCGAAAATTCAGCAGTGCGCAGATAAACCAGAATTACAATAATGCCATTTTAAAAGTAAATGGTAAAGCTCTGGATAAGAAAAAATCTGTATTCTCTGCCAGTATAAATGGGAAAGAAGTATATATTCAGGTAAATACTGCTGAAAATTCGACAGATGCAGGAAGCTACAATATTGAAGTTGTGGAAGTTGAATTGATGCAACAGGACATTGTTGTAAATATGGAGGAAGCTATTGACAGGGACGGGAAAGCAGCACTTTACGGAATTTTGTTTGATGTCGGCAAATCGGATATAAAACCTGAATCTGCAGAAGCACTAAAGCAAATTACTGATTATCTGAATGCCAATCCTGCTGTAAAGATTATTGTTGTCGGACATACAGATAATACCGGAACCTATGCTGGTAACATTACACTATCTAAAGCCCGTGCCGAGAGTGTAAAAAACTACCTGATCACCACCGGTAAAATTGTTGCTTCCCGTTTAATGTCCGAAGGAGCCGGGCAATATTGTCCTGTTACAACAAATGCCACTGAAGAAGGCCGGAAACTCAACCGCAGGGTTGAAATCGTAAAACAATAAGCATGAAGTCTGCAATTTTATTTTTACTGATGGTGATTGGCTATCAGTCATTTGGCCAGCAATTACCTGAAGGAGTAACAATAAGCAGCAACGCATGCAACTATGCGCCAGGTTTAAGCAGCTATTATTTTAACAAGTCCAACGATTTGATTGGCATGATTTTGCCGGATGCCTGCAATTTTAACGGCGTAGAAGAAGACGGCGTAAACAAATATTTCATTGCTGATTTTTACAGCGATTATAAAAAGGATACGTTTGCCACGAATGATCAGGCTATGGCCTGGATGATCCTAACCATGGAAGAATATTACAGACCGGCAATTATCGATAAATGGCAGGAACTTGAGGTTCAGATTCCTAAAGTCAGTCTGAAATATCCCTTTGACTGGAATTATAAAACAGACAATTACGAAGGCATTTTTAAAAGTAAAATTCCGGGCGAAAACAAAATCACGTTGATGCGAAAAGTTCCGGGTGGGCAGTCAGAAGTCTGCTTCATTATCCGGACTCCAAACACCGCCAAACTTTCAACGGTAAAAGTGATGGAAATGACTGCCCAAATGAACCCGGCTATTGATACAAAGAGTTCACGGAAAGTGGAATATGAGATTGGTGGAAAATCCTTTGAAACATCTCAAAATCAGTTTATGGCCTTAATGGATCAATACCATTTCTGGTATGCCGATGAGCAGGAGATCATTTACATCAACTATAATCTGTTGAAAGACGAACGCATCCGTTATCCTGAAGTGATGAAAGCCATCATTGAGAGCATATCCTGGTAAGGGGTACTTTTTTGGGTCTGACCTAAATTCAAATGATAGTTCAGGTTACTGGATTTGTCGGTATAATTCGTCAGGTAAATGAGATTGTTGTCTGAGCGGGGTATCATATTACAAAGAAATATACATCAATGTCGTTTAGTTAAGGTCCCGGGTTTGAGTATAAAATTCAAGATATCCTTTCCCGCAAATGCGGGACTCAGGATGACTGTCAGTCTGAGCCTGTCTGCCTGTAACTTATGACCTAAAATGCCATTATTTATGCAAACATGCAGGCGGAGTCGAAGACAATTTTTCTTATCTGAACGGCATTGAAAATTAAATTGTAAAGCAGTTTTATGAAAACACTGATATTAATATTATTTGTGGCAATAGTACCCTTTGCCTACGGCCAGCAATTGCCAGCCGGAGTTACCTCCAAATCTTTCGATTGCACTTATGCTACCGGTCAATCAGCCAATTATTATTATAAAGGCGACGAAATGATCGGGATGGTTGAGCCCAGTTCATGTAATTACTCTGAAACCCAGGGCGGAAGGGTAAATCCACTTTGCTATGCCGAATTTTACATGACTCAGCAGAGAGACACTTTTTCTACAAAAAAGGAAGCGACATCGTGGCTTATTGCGGCAATTGAAGAATACTATAAGCCGGTTGAGATTACAAAATGGCAAAAATTAAAAGTGCAGCCACCTAAAGTGAGTCTGAAATACCCATGGGACTGGGAATATAAACTTGCAAAAAACGATGGCATTTTTCAAAGTAAAAGTCAGAGCGAGAACAAGCTTTCGCTATGGACCAGGGATCAATGGAGTACCTCAGAAATTTTTGTGATCATCCGGACCCCGAATACTGCTAAACGCACAACGGTAGAGGTGATGGAAATGACCAGCAGGATGAATGGCGCCATCAATCTGAAGGCAAACCCACCCAAAGATGTTGTGATTGGAGGAAAAACATTTAAAAGCAGCCGGAATGAATTTATGATGCAGATGGATCAATATCACTTCTGGTATGCGGATGAGCTGGAGATTATTTATGTAAACTATAATCTTTTGAAAAATGAAAGGATATGGTATCCCGAAGTAATGAAATCTATTCTGGAAAGTATCACCTGGTAAGGCTTTATCATATGAGAATAAATATAGTCCTGAGGATTCTGATTATTATTTATCTGACATTCTTTAGTTTACAATTTACTTTTGCTCAGGAAGAGGAGGAGCAGCAGACTGAATTGGAGAAGCAGATGGAGCAGAAGGAGAAGGAAATGGAGAATTTTATGAATGCATTCGGCGAAAGTATTGTGGAAGGGGATGAGGAAGACGACAAACCTGGCCTACCCGAATACAACAGTGAGCTCCTCGCATCAATACCTTCCCAGACATTGACAAATGAAGAATTGGTGGTTTATGTAACGGGGCTTCAATTGAAATTGCAACAACAAACCGGAAACAGCAAGCAAATAGATGCAGCTAAGTATCTCCTGCAAAAATACCCTGAGACTTACCATCATAATGTAGCATTGTTGTTGTTTACTGAACAACAATATACTGCCGCATTGTATGTGTTCTGTTCGGTCGTAAAAAATAGCCCTGCCAATACACTGGCTTTAAATAATCTGGCTGCAACCCTCAACCATGTTGGATTTCCTCACAAATCCATTCCTGTTTCAAAAAAGGTTCATGCCGGAGTTGCAACAAGCGCTATGGTTAATAATAATCTGGGACAATCCTATTTCCAGCTAGGCGATATCGACAATGCCATACATTTTTTATCAGCCTCTATAAATATTGAGCCTTTTCACGTAGAGGCCAACAATACAATGGGATACATAAATGAAGCACAAGGGAATAACACTGCTGCAGGAAATCATTATAAAAATTCCCTGAAAGGAGGTTATAATAAAGATGCTGCCGAAGGGTTGAAAAGGACAAATCCCTCAGATGACATTTCGGATAACATACGTAAACCACCCAGAGAAAGCTATCCTGAAATGGATGATAACCTTGCATTCAACTGCCCGATAAATCCCGGATCCGACTATGTGGCAATTGAGACCTTTAATGCCCGGATGCAGGCTGATGAGGAGGCCTGGAGCAAAGCCAGGGAGGAATATGAAGAAAGAGCCGGGGAAAAGATGGTGGCAAACATAATGGATCTGACAAGGGTATTACAACCAGGGGTTGATATTGGGGTCAGATTGAATCCTCTGTTTAAGAAAGCACAGATTATTACTTCCAAAGCATACCAATCTTATCTGGATGATACGAAAAGAACTGAGGAACAATTCGAAAAAGCGAAAGACGAATTTGATATACGATGGAAAGATAAAAGGGCTCTCTCACAGCATATGTGCGACGATGTAAGCTCTGCGGAATGCTGCCGGTTGGAAAAAGCCCTGGAAGACGAAAGAAATGCAGAGTATATGAACCTCTATAATACCTATTGTGAAGATATCTGGAAAATAGCAAAATGGCATTACAACACCATTGCTTATTGGTACCCTTATGTAAAAAACGTTCCGTTAGCGGAAAGGGATTTAGTTATGGCCAGAGGGTTATTGCTGGGCACAGCTGCAAAACTGAGTCGTGTGCAATTAACTGCGCATACCTGCAGCGATGCATTTGAACCGGATGTAACTTCTGATAAAAAAGCATCTTTTAAAGATATTGATTGCCCGGTAAGCATCAACATTCCTTTAGGGGTGGGCGATGTTAAGGTTAATTGTGAAACTTTAAGTGTAAACATGGGAGAGGGAATAATTGGAGGTATGGAATATGAATTTAGCTCCAGTCAAACCACCATGTACATTGGAGTCGGAGCCCAGGCAGAGTTGGGAGTGGTTAGTTTTGAAGCCAGTGCCACTCAGTTCGTTACATTTGACAGCGATTTTAATGTTACCGATATAGGAAACAAACTCTCTGCCGGAGCATCAGCCATGGACATATCGTCTACTCTTGGTTTAAATGGTGCAAGTGTTCAGGGCGAAGCAACATTCGGGGTAAACAGCGGGCTAAGAGTCAGTGCAGGCGCTTCTGTATTGGGGCAAAGTATGTTGGCCGGCGAAATGCAGTTGCTATAGCAAATATTCAGATTTCGGAAATGAAGAAATAAAAGTATGTGCACAATCACATCTCAGTGTTCACTAATTAATAATTAAAACCAAATCAAATGAAACAACTGCTGATTACCCTTTTTGCAATCAATGTTTTATTTACGGCGTGTAAAAAGGATGAGGAAAAAACCGACACCAGGGACCAGTTTGTCGGAACCTATAATTCAACTCTCAATGTAAAAGTGCCGGCACTTGGTCTTGATCAAACCAATTCCCGGATTTATACTTTTGAAAAATCATCTGAGTCAGGCAAAATTATTGTTTCCGATGACCTGGGGGGTACCATGACTGCTTCGGTTTCAGGGAACAACTATACCTATGCAAAAAGAACACTTTCAGTTACTCAGGGTGGTGTAACTACAGATATTGAAATTACAGGTTCTGGTAGTATCTCAGGAAACACTGTTACAGAGTCCGGTGGTTATGATGTCATTTTTGGCGGCCAAACTTATGAAGGCACATGGACATGTACCCATGTGAAATAAGCAACGGTCAGGCATTTCGAAAGCAAACCGGTCAATATAGTTTTCTTATCCACAGCTCCCTCAAAAATTACTTTTCTATAAGAGGCTGTTTAAATTTTAATTCATGGATTTAATGATTTAATCAGTTTCTTAATCAATTATCAAAAAAGCCATCTCTCAGGATGGCTTTTTTGATAAAGAAGTACCGGGGTACTTTTATTTTACAATGGGATTGTCGGCAACAGATGCCCATTCAGCATATGCACCAGCATATAGTTTTACATTCTGAAATCCGGCAATTTCTTTTAGCGCTATATACACAACGGCTGCTTTGATTCCTGTCTGACAATAAACGACTACTTCCTTTTCAGGAGTTACGCCGAACTTTGCAGCGGTAGCAATGATTTCATCTTTGGTTTTGTAGGCTCCGGTGGTAGTGAGTACCTCCTTAAAGTTCATAAATACTGCACCCGGTAAATGACCTTTACTGCGTTTATCTTTGTCCATGCCATCAAATTCATCCTTTTCACGATTATCGAGTACGATGGCATCCGGATTTCCTGACAGTGCTTTTACGGCTGCCATATCAATATTCATTTCTGAATTTAAGGACACTTCAAATGTAGCTGCAGCTAAGGTTTTTGCCGTTGCCGTCAGTGGAATGCGGGCTGCTTCCATCTGCCCCATTTCCTTGTGAAATAAATATACATCTGTGGCACCCAGGTATTTTAACACCCACCAGATACGGCTGCTGTATTTCTGAGAGCCATCATCATAAAGTATTATTTTGGCAGTATTGCTCACCCCTTTTTTACCAAAAATGGCTGCCAATTCTGCTGCATCTTTAAATTGACCTTCGATGGGGCCTTCTTTGTACAGGCTTTTATGAGGAATATTGATCGCTCCCTGAATGTGCTGTTTTGCATATACGTCGGCTGCCTGAACATCAATAACGACCATGGTTTTATTGGTCTTAAGTTCAGCTGCAAAGCTTTTCGCATCGATAATCAGTGGATTGGCAATAAGTGTCTTTCCGGCAACGAACAAGACAATCAATGTTATTGAGAGAATACGTAGTTTTTTCATGGCAATTTTAGTTTAGTTTAATCTGGATCTGAAGATGGAACATATCATTGGGCACCTCATTGTAATTTTCCAATTCGGTTGATGAGCTGGTTTCTGTTTTATAGAGATAGTTCATCTGAATTCTGGCCCAGTCATTTGGATAATAGTTGATCCCAAAAGTCATGGTGGAATTACGGTAAGAAGAATGGTCAAAATCTTCAAGATCCATATTCGGATCATAGGTTTCGTACTTTACAACCGGCATTATTTTCCACGGAGTGTTGTACATCAACTGAGCATAGTAACCGTTGCTTTTAAAATCGCCGACAACAAGCTCCGGGGTTGAACCGCAACCTCCACCAACAAGTTTAGACCCTTTGTCCTGCCCGAATACATACTCTGCCTGGAGAATAAAGTTATATTTTTTCAACTGAAGGTCAGCACCATAACGCATGCGTTCATCCATTTCTTTCACAGTAACATCCGGATTTTTTTGTTTTCCGAACAGGTAGCTACCGCCAACGCTTAGCCATTCATAGGGCGCAATTACAACCCTTCCTGTATAATCTTTTTTAAGGTCACCATCGAAAACATTCTTTCCGGTTCCGTTTGTTAACGAAAAATACCAGGAAATAATATTTTCTCTATCCAGACCAAACAGTTTTTTGGTTCCGCTGGTTCCGCTGAGCATAACACCTAGATCACGATCAGGAGCGGTAAGTTCTTCAACTACTTTTGATCTGTTGATGGTGTAGAGATCCTGACAACCGGTTGAAAGTTCAAGGCCAAAGGGTTTTTTAAACTGCCCCATAGAGATCCTGAGCCAGGGTTTGAATCTGTTGTAGGATACAAATGCATCAAGCATATATGGTCCGTTTTGAAACGAGCTGAACTCAGCCAAAACATAATATGAAAAATCGTAGGGAATATTTCCTGCCACTCCCAGTCTGGCGCGACGGAAACAAAAAGTGGACGCATCTTTTGATGAACCATCGGCATTGTCACCATTGAATTCGTACCGGAATTCAGGCTGAATATAGCCTATAATAGATGGCCCGCCGGATGTGGAAGTCGGTTCCATGCATCCCTGAGCATTGGCATACCAGGTGCCTAAACCGAAGAATATCAATAGGGTAAATAGTTGTCTTTTCATATTTTAGTTTTTTAAAAGGGGAAGCATTATGATTCTGCTTCCCCTTTAATAAAATTTTGAATCCTGATTAATTCGTCACCACTGCCCAGTTTTTCGGGCCTTTGTAAACAGTCTTGCTGCCAGCTTTGAGTTGGTCGTAAACCAGGCGATTTCCACCAAAAACGATCCCTTTGGTTTTATAACCCAGAACATTCAGCCAGAAAGTAGCAATACTTGATGTTTGGCCGGTGTAGCAATAGATCAAGGCATCTTTTGATGGATCAATGGCTTTAACCAAATCGCCGGCAAGCGAAATTACCGGGGTATTGTAAGCACCGGAAAAATGTCCAAAGGCCAGATAGTCGGCGTTAGGCCAGTAATTGTGAATCTGAAAACTTGCAGGAGAAGCAAGTACATCAGATGCTGTAGCGGATACAAAACCGGCATTGAGCACAGCCTGAACACGTTCTTTCAGAATAGCGGCGCCATCAGTTTCAGTTGAAGTCCAGACAGGTTCATCAAATGAACCTGAAGCAGGAGCGGCAGTTGTAACCCAGTTTGCACTTCCCACGGCGATGTTTCCATTGGCAGGGATTTCGAAGCCTGAATTTGAAACCCAGGGTCCTTTATGGGCTCCGTTCCACCCTGCCATTCCCCATTTAAGAACTACGGCAGTCGGGAAACCAGAAAGGCGAAGAGCCATAACAGCCTGGCCGGCAGTCTGACCAGTAAAACATACTACAAGGATAGGTTTGTCAGTATAGTTAGCAGCGACAGTTACAACATCCTTTAATGCAACATTGATTGCATTTTTAATATGGCCGGCAGCGAAATCAGCAGCAGGGCGGATGTCAAATACGTGGTAAGCCGGAATAGTACCGTTAACAGAATCCACTATACCTCCCATGTTGGTTGACTTCGGATCAACAATCCAGTTCTTGGCCAGATCGGTAAGATCAAGGGTATTGGTCACCATATAGGTTTTTAGCGTTTGATAGGCATTTACTGCTTCAGGCTCATCCTTTTTACAGGAGGTCATCATCAGTACCGGCACCAAAGCCAGTAAAACAGCAAAATTGATAAGTTTTTTCATAGTGTGTTGTTTTGATTGTTGTTTTGAAATTGTTATGGTCTGATTTATTGAACTTTCCATTGTTAACCGGTTCACAAATCTAGGCGAACATTTCACTCATCAAGCACTATAAAACAGGGATTGAATGGCTAATAATATGCGGTGCATCAAAAAAAAACTGATACAAATCATATAATTAATTGTTTTTATAGTATTTTTAGCAAACAATCTAATTGCTACCCTATGCCATTATCTGCTGCAGATACCTGTGTTTCATTTGTATACGAATTGTCCTGTTTTGATCTGCTAACAGAAGTTGAGAAGGAATTGATCAATACGACCTCAGTACTGGTAAATTACAAGAAAGGAGAGAATATATGTAAGCAGGGGTCCTTTGCTTCTCACATTATGTATATTGAAACCGGGCTGGTAAAAGTATATCTGGAGGGCAATCCCAAGAATCTGATTTTAACAATTACTCCTCGTCATAACCTGCTTGGTCTTCAATCACTCTTTGAAGGAAACAATACATTTCTATACAGCATCAGTACTTATACTGAATCTACCATCCGTTTGATCGATGTGCAGATATTTAAACAGATCATCAGGCAAAATCCCGCATTTGGTTATCGGATCATCAATATTCTTAATGAGAGCACTGTTTAATCTTATGGCCGATTTTTCAGTTTAACACAAAAACAATTGCATGGCAGACTTGCAGATATATTGTTGTGCTTGTCGCAGAGAATTTTCAAGTCTGAATCATTCGACCTGCCACTTTCGCGCAGCGACCTGAGCGATTTAACCAGCATGTCAACGGAGAGTGTAATCAGGATTATGAAGGATTTAAAAGATGATAAAATCATTGAAATCAGCAACAAGTCTATTACCTTGCTCGACATTCCAAGACTTATCAGAATCAGTGAAAAAGGCTGAATACGCCCCTACCTTTCCATTTCTTAACTCACGTCATTGATCCTTCATTGGTGACAAGGATTTCAAAAATCATTCAATCAGCTTTCGTATGATTGTTTTTCTGAGAATCTATTGATTTTCATGAATTTTGAATGGTCATGGAAGGAGATTGCTAAAAATCAGCCATTCTTACTGATGTCAATAAGACGCGCTGGATTAAGAATACTAACTATTCCACCCTCAATGGAAATAATTTTTTCTTTGCAAAATTTTGATAACCCCCTGGTTACACTCTCACGCGTGGTGGAAATCATTGCAGCCAGGTCTTTTTGTGTTACGGGTAATTCAAACGATAAGGAATTAAAAATATCCTGGCTGAAGTAAATAAGAGAATCGGCAAGTCTGCCATATAACTGTTTCTGATTGTTCTCAACGAAGCGTTGATAATTGCCAAGGTTTTCACGACAAAGAGCAGTCATTATTTCAAAAGCAAAGTGCCCGTTTATCTGAACCAGCCTCTTAAAAATTGCGGCATCAATGTAGCAAACTTCAGCATCTGTTAGAGCCTTGTAATTATAGTGACTTACTTTTGCACCCAACATGGTCGAAACACCTATATAGTAAAGAGGCCTGATTATCTGGACAATTTGTTCTTTACCATTTATCCCAATCATAGATTCTTTTACCAAACCTGACCTCAGATATATAATAAATGTGGAGAGTGTTCCTTCTTTGTAGAGTATTTCTCCTTTTTTCAATGTTACTCCGGCACAATTATCAGACAATAGCTCAAGTTCATCGGATGTCAGCACTGAAACAGCACACGATTTAACAGAACAAAAACTACATTTAAGCGGGTTGCTCTTCATTATACATTGCTATAAGTACATGTCAAAAGTACAAAGTGTGATTAGAATCACAACATATATGTGATAAAAATCACCCACATCACACAAAGAAGGCCTTGATACTGATATAACTTTGTAAAAAAATGCCATGAAAACGATTCTGATAAAAGGCGCTCTGATTATTCCGGTAGTATTTTTTCTGGTTTATTTACTTTTAATAACCATTAGTGGAATAACCTGCGCATTTAGTGCTGATGCTCAGCTATATTGCAATACATTTTGTAAGGTTTCACGAATGATTGTGGGTGGAACATTGCTTTTGACAGTTGGAATTCTAGGTTTTAATTTCATGAAGCAAATAAAAGTTGACAAGCCTTCTGTATAATTCAGAGAATGACAACTAAATCAGGTTGGAACATTAAAACTTATTTTATGAATCCAATAAAGAAAGGCCGGAATAATTCCGGCCTTTCTTTATTGGATTCACTTGAAGGTTTTATTCTACTGTACAACCAGTTTTTTATGAGCAATAGTAGCCGCACCCTGCTTAAAACTGCATAAATAAATCCCGGCTTGTAAATCATCAACATTCAGGGAAATCTGGCCACTTTGTCCGGTAATGGCTTGTTGAATGATGACTTTTCCAGTCAGGTCTGTTACCAAAACAAACCGTTCTGCGGAGGAGGCCCCGAATGAAAAATCAAATTCGACCTTTTCACTTGAAGGATTTGGCCGGGGTTCTGAAATAAATACATCCTTTTGGGTCAGGCCCGGCTTAACAGATGTTGTTACATCTATGATCGTGATGGCCAGGTCATCAAAGAAATACCCATCGGCGATGGTTCCACCGTCGCTGCGGAGGGTGAACCTCAGCTTGATATTCTGACCGGCATACTGGCTGATGTTGATTTCCTCGCGTACCCATGAATTGACTATGCCGTCATACAGCGGTTGTCCGGGTAACTGGTTGTTGTTTCCGGGGTGGGTATATTTGCCGGTCAGTGGTGTCCAGGTGTTCCCGTTGTTGGTCGATATTTTTACCTGCACATAATCATAACCGGGCTCAATGCGCCAGCGTGCATAGAAATTCAAAACGGCCACAGAAGCATTTTCCAGGGAAACAGATGTTGTTAGGGAAGTGGAGTTGTTGGTGTTATTGGCATAATTTCCAAAAGGGGTATCGGCCATTGAATAAGGGGCCGTGTAAGGGAACATGCTGTACAATCCCCAGCCACCGGTCCATTTCTCGGTACTTGGGAAGTCATCGGAGAAGACCACTACCGGCACCCCATAATACTTCACAATGGTATCGCGGGTTACATAGTAGCCGTTATCATAAGCCAGCACAAAACGGAGGGTATCGCCATTGGAAACCTGGTCGTTTAGCTCAAAGGAAATAGAATCGATCCTGGTCTGCAAAACAGAAAGATTGTCAATTACAATGGGTTCACCAACCGAAATGAATAGATCATCAAGTGGCTCTATGGAAACAGTGTACGTGCCATTGGTTTGCCCTAACCTTGTGAGAGAGAAAGTGGCATGGTATTGTTTCTCAGGGATGATCAGCGGGGTGTTGTCTTCAATTTCAGCATAGCTGCCCGACAGTTTGGCTGCAAGAATGCTCTGAAGCATATTTTCCTGGCAAAGCGGAATAATCCTTGAAGACTGAGGCCAGAAACCATCGCCATCCCCACCGACTTCAGGAGTCCATGACAAAATCTTGTTTTTTGTAGTTTGTTCGCCATACATCCAGTCGTCGGATCCGCCATTGGTCGGGTAAATGGTTGTACTGCCTGCTCCGTAAGTATATTGATTGTCTGCAGTCATTCTTCTGGAGTACTCAGCGAACACATTATCGTCGGGGGAGATATCCGGAGTATAGCCCCAGGGATAAAGGAAAAGATTGGAATAGGAATGGTAATTAAGAGCAATTTTAAATTCATGGGTTTCGCAGAATTCTTTCATGATTTGTGTTTCCGGTTCAGAAAACGGGGCTGTTCCACGATAGGTATCATCGCTGGGGTAGGGTGAAGAACCTTCATCGTCGTATCCCCAGAAGAAACCATAGTTGCGATTAATATCAATTCCGAAGGAACCATCCCCGTTGTTGCGCCTGTTTTTGCGCCACATACCATTGCCGTTGGGATTTGTGTTTATGTTGTATTGATAGCCGTCTACATTGATAATTGGCACAAAAAACATCTCCGTATTATCAACCAGCTGGCGGATTTCTTCGTTGGTAGCATAGTTTTCGAGAAGGTAATACATATAATAAAGCAGGTGCTGCATACCGATGGGTTCGCGGGCGTGGTGCATTCCCGTGTAAAGTACCTGCGGTTCATCTTCATTGTCGTTCGGATTGTCGGATAGCTTAATAAAGTAGATCGGTTCCCCGTTGATGGTTGTTGTTGCAGAAATGGGCTGTTTAACTGTTACCAGGTCAGGGAACAGGGTGGCCATATTGTCGAGGTGGGTATAACATTGCTGAATCGTGCTGAAACCCCCGCATGATCCCAGGGAGAAATTAACCGGCACCGGGTAATCAGAAGTGGCCCGCATAGCCTGTTGTTTAACTTCTTCAGGATCAAAACCTGCATTGCGCAAAGAATAGAACGCTTCCAGATCCTCAATTTCGACAGTATAGTCCAGGCCAAGCTGTTGAATTTTACCTAATTCGGTTTGGCTGAGCGCTGCAGTGTAGGTGCTCTCTTTCTGATTGTAAAAACCGGCGTCGGTGGCAATACCGGCTTTGGCAATGCTGGTTATATCACCAGGGTTAAGGCGGATTTTAACCTGCAGGTATTTTTCCTGCTGGGCCATCACAGCAGTGAATGCGAACAGTAACAGAATGGTAAAAATACGTTTCATAGGTGGGGAAAGTTTGAAAATATTTAGTTATATGCAAACGTACTTAATTTTATGAGTTATAGTCTTATAGGGAGATAATTATTTTTTTAAAGCCGTTTTCAGTATGATTGAAATCAATCTAAACCTAAGTCGATCCGGTTCCTTATAAAGCCGAATCAGAGGCAAGAATAAAAAAAGATTGTTTTTGGAGAATATTTTCACCAAATAGTGTATCAAATTGGTGAACGTATTCACCAAAAGTATTACATTTGTAAAAACTGGAATGATGATCAACCGTATTCAGTCAAATAATATTAAATCCAGATTATTTAGTGGGAAAGCGATCGTATTGCTTGGTGCCCGGCAAACAGGTAAAACTACCCTGGTTCGCCGGTTAGTTGAAGAAACAGGGGAACCATTTATATTTCTTAACTGTGATGAACCGGTTGTTCAAACTATGTTTGAGCATATTTCAACAGAAAACTGGAAGCAATTAATTGGCAGCAACAGGATCGTGGTAATTGATGAAGCGCAACGAATTCTGAATATTGGAATCAAATTAAAATTAGCAACCGATAATTTCAAAGAAATTCAATTGATTGTAACAGGATCTTCATCTCTTGATCTGGCAAATGCCATTAATGAACCCCTTACCGGTCGTATCTGGAATTATTTACTTTATCCCATAAGCTGGGGTGAATTGAAGGATACCTTTCATTACATTCAAAGAGTGCAACAACTTGAATCAAGGCTTGTTTACGGAATGTATCCGGAAATAATTACAAATACAGGAAAGGAAGTCGAACTTTTGAATAACCTGGCGGGCAGTTATCTTTACAAGGATTTATTGTCCTATGGTGGTATCAGGAAACCGGAATATCTCCAATTATTGCTGAGAGCATTGGCTCTTCAGTTAGGCAACGAGGTTTCATATAATGAACTATCGGGTCTGACAGGACTTGATAAGAACACTGTCATGAGCTATATCTCAATGCTTGAACAGGCATATATTATTTTCAGGCTTCAGCCGCTCAGCAGAAACCTGCGTAATGAAATTTCAACCAGCCGAAAAGTTTATTTCTACGATAATGGAATCCGAAATGCGCTGATTTCAAATTTCAACCCACTTCAATTGAGGAATGATGCCGGTGCATTGTGGGAAAATTTTATGATTAGCGAGCGCTTAAAGCACAACCACTATAACAAACAATACGTAAATTCATATTTCTGGCGAACAAGGGCCGGGCAGGAAATTGATCTTATTGAGGAATCCGGAGGGAAATTTGATGCCTTCGAGTTTAAATGGAACGAAAAAAAGGCGGGTAAATTATCAAAGATCTTTACAGAATCTTATCCGACAGGAAAGTGCGAAGTTATTCACAGAGAGAATTTCGAAGAATTCATCTGATGCGTAAATTCATTACTTTTCAGGAATGAAATCCCGTATAGTTATAACTTTTCAGGAATTGAATTCCGAAAAGTTATAACCCGGAAGAAATGGGACCCCTGCTTTCTGGCTGGATTACTGGAATCTTGTAAGTTGACAATGATCAGAATTTCACGAAAGTTCTCTTTTTCTGGTTAATCTCCGGAATCAATGATATTTAAGCAAATATCACCCATAAAAAAGGGAAGCTTAAACTTCCCTTTGATTTAAAAAGATTCATTTAAAGTCTATTCCACCACCAACCGGCCTGAATGCACCATTTTACCGTTTGAATCCACTACAATCAGGTTATAAATTCCTGAATGAAGCGATGAAAGGTCAATACTGGATTGATGATCGCGCAGCACCAACCGGCCCGTCATATCATAGAAGTAAACATTCGCCCCCGCAGGAAGTCCGTCTATGTTAATCCGGTCGCTGGCCGGGTTCGGATAAATCTTAACCGGGACAGACTCGTCTTTAATCACGATGGCCGACTTTTCTTCAACTGCATATCCATACAGCGCTATTTCGTTGGCATAGGCTGAAATGGTGTTGTACTCCGATATCCGTATGTAGCGGGTTGTTACATTCGTAACATGAGGCTTCCATTGAACGTAACCATTGCAGGGCTCGGTAAACCAGTCGTTCCAGCTGTCAGGCGTTCCGTAGGAGAATACAAGGTTGGCGACATTATTCATATCGTGCACATATACCTTTGTGATCACATATTCCTGGCCCAGATCAAGGTACACATGGTAGGGAGAAAAATTGATGTTGTAATAGGGTTTCCACGAAAGGCTGGTGGGATGTTGATTCAATATGGGGCTGAGACTTTGTTCATCAACCAGGTATGCCGCGGATTGCCAGCTGCCATAAGGTGGCCGTACCAGATCGGTAATCATGGAAGCATTCAGCGGAATACGTTCAATTACGGGGGAATTGGTAACAGAGATGAACAGAGTATCTGAATCGGTAACCATGTAGGTATCGGTAACAACAATGATCACGCTGTAATTTCCGGCATCTGAATATCCCGGGGTGAGGACCAGTTTTCCCTGTCCGTTGGCAAGCGATACATATTGTGCAAACGAAGGAAGGTTTATAAAGCTGAATGTCAGTAACTGATTATCGGCATCTGAAGCCGAAAACAGGCTATTTTGTGTTGTTCCCTCATTCATGGTTACCGGTGTCAGGCTGCCCAGAACCGGGGGATGATTTTCAAAGACATCGGTTACAGATATCATGAAATTAACCGAAGAATAACTGCAACCATCATCAGCCATGACAACTACATTCTGGTAAGCACCGGCATCGCTGTAACCCGGAGTAAATAGCAACAAATAGTTCCCGTTCAACTGCACCAACTGTGCAAACGACGGAGCATTCTGTAACGACACCATCAGGGTATCACATCCGTTAAAATGGTCATCGGCAATGCTGAAAACAAGAGTATCTGAAGATGCTTCGTTAAGCTGGATATCTGAAATTCCGGTAATCAGGGGAGGATTGTTTGCCGCTTCCAGAAACCTGATTTCAACCCCGTTTATTTTTGCATCGTTCACTTGTTCATAAAAATCAACATTAAGTTGCTGGTCCTCTACGGAGACCAGGAATGTTTTTTTCACGGCCTGGTAACCATGATCACGGTATATATTAAATGAATCCAATACCGTGCTGTCTTCTGCGATCACCCTGAATGTTTCGGTAAGATTGTTGGCAACCTCGGTGTATCGCTCCGCGAAATAGAGATTCAGTTCATATAAACCATTCGAGGGCAAAGGAAAAAGGAAGCTGAAGGTTGTATCTTCCATAAAACAGTGGCGGTAAGGCCCGAACAATGTATTCGGAGCTCCGGTTAAATTGGTGCCTTTCCACTTATGGCTCCCGGTTCCATAAGCCATATTGACTCCATAAACAGGCATACGGTCCTTATCTATCTGCCAGTTCAGATCGTTATCTGCCAGTTCCGGGCCTCCGTAATTGACGCGATACAGAATACGGCCGGGTATAAGCACCGGAGGACTGACCGTAAGCAATACATCCACAGCATCGGGATTGCCAAATCCGTCATCGGCTACAACCCTGAAGTTATAACTGCCATTGTCGGCCAGCAGGGGTTTTATATTGATCAGGGCTGAACCGGTGTTTTGCTCAAACGTAGCGAAAGCGGGCAAATTGGTGATGGTATACTCGATAGAATCGCCATCCATATCCACCGTTGTTATGTCGAGCAGCAATTTCGATGCAGCCTCCATGGAGTAACTGCTCAAAATTGGTAGTACAGGATCAGTATTCAGCGGATCCATAAAAGCAATTTTTATTCTTACCCGGGCAAACGCATTGTGGCTGTTGTCGTGAACCAGAATCACCGGGTAATACACGCCTTTCTGTTCCGGAGTTGAAAGCCCCCTGAACCTGAGAAGGCCATTTCCGGGTTGTTCGGTTTGTATAAAAGCCGGAAGATCGCGGATTTCGAAGGTGAGAAGATCGTTGTCAGTTGTTGTCACCTGCACAGTGTAGTCAAGTGAATCACCAAACAAAATGTATTGAGGTATCGGAGTTTCAAAGACCGGTGTTGAATTCATGGCATGACCCAGGCCGGATTTTGGACCCATGTTGATGTATACGGCAGGATTGCCTGAAAGCAGGGTAAAAACGCCATTGGTTAAACCATAGACAACAGTGTCAACCTGTGTCAGTAAATTTCCTGTTTCCTCCCAGAGCGGAACGGTAATGTCGTGGTTAAAGGCGAAAGTTGCCGGCTCATTGTAAAAGTTGTTTACGAGATGAATTTCGTTTACACTGTTCATGCTGGAGATAACCTGTTCGGCATGGGTGTTATAAAAATAATTCCCATAGAGGGAGATGGCCGAAGGGATGTTTGAATAGATCCGGTCATCGATGAAAACACCACCTGTATTGGCCACATAATTACCAAACACTTCAATATCTCCGCTTCCCATCAGTGGGAGTCCAATTCCCGGGCAATTCATGATGATGTTGTTGTAATATCTTCCCACTGTGTTGTCGCCGATCTGAACCGAGCCTTCCTGGTACAAAAGGCCGCCATTGCCGGTATTGTAGCAAAAATTATTGTAGAGTTCTA
Organism: Bacteroidales bacterium; assembly: GCA_016709025.1. Classification (GTDB taxonomy): domain Bacteria; phylum Bacteroidota; class Bacteroidia; order Bacteroidales; family Lentimicrobiaceae; genus Lentimicrobium. The sequence continues at coordinate 53,730 of JADJEQ010000024.1, forward strand.
CGTCTTCAACGCAGTTGGCAACCTGAATGGCTTCCCTGATACAATCAGTCACAACATTGTTGTAAATTCTCACATGACGGAATTCCATACCCGGTGAAATGGTTTCACCCACATAAATGGCCTCGCTTTGATGGTGGATATAATTATCGTGCAATATCAGGTTTGTGAATTGTGGATAAGGAGTTGGGGGACTGCCACTAAAATCCTTTTTAGCAACGATTCCAAAGAATCCGTTATGATGAATTTCAAGAAACTCTGCTTCACAATCGCTACTGAAGCCGTTGAATGCCAGTCCTGCTGTGGCGCCTCTAAGGCTGAACCCATAATGGATGGAATCTACCCCATTGCCACTGACCTTAATATAGCGGCAGTTGTCAAAAACGAGCGCACCCCAGGTCAGGGTGTCTTCGATGACCACCCTGCCACCGGAATTGATGATTACAATGGGTGCTTCAGGAGTTCCCTGAAGATCATAAAACTTGAGGGACAATGTGCGGCCTGACAAAATTTTTATGGTGTCACCGCCGACCGGCACTGAGTTGAAATAGTCAGGTCGTATGGTATTCCAATCGGAAGGGCCCAGGGTGAATACTTCTGCATTGCAGGTGAATCCGTAAACAGCTATGAAAAACAACAGGGTTAATTTTCTGATAGCAAATGGAGCGCTGAGTTTGGTGCTCATGATCGTAACATTATGATTAATAATTGAATGAAGATAATAATTGATGAATACGTCTTAGAGGTGTTAAAATAGTTTACATCAGGAATGCCAACTACATATAAATAATTCTGGTGATGTGAAAGAGTGACCGGAGAGCGTATTGAACAAATATTCAATAGTTTAGGCATGTAAAATACCTGGGTAGTCGAGTAGGATGAGCACCAATAGTCTAACAAAGATAACGTTATACATTGGCTCAAAAACAAGGCAAAATTTATTTTCCATTATTTATACTATATATAAATAATTCACTATACATCCCGGCTACAAAATGATATCGTTTTTTTGTCTGATGCAGAAAAATCTGTTCAGGGTTTGGGTGGTTGAAGGATTCTTTATTACCTTTCCACCGAAATATAATCAATTATCTGGATATTTACCATGCAGGAAACCACCGTTTACAAGCCCCAAAACCATATCCGTATCGTTACAGCCGCTTCACTGTTCGATGGGCACGATGCAGCGATTAATGTGATGCGCCGGATTCTGCAATCCTCAGGCGCTGAAGTTATTCACCTTGGTCACGACCGTTCCGTTCAGGAAGTGGTGCAATGTGCAATTCAGGAAGATGTGCAGGCCATTGCTATTACCTCCTATCAGGGTGGTCATATGGAGTATTTCAAATACATGCATGATTTATTAAAAGAAGCCGGTTGCGGACATATAAAAATCTTCGGGGGTGGGGGCGGAGTGATCTTACCCCATGAAATGGAGGAGTTGCACCAATACGGCATTACCCGCTTATATTCGCCCGACGATGGCCGGCATATGGGCCTGCAGGGGATGATCAACGATTTGCTGATGAAGGCTGATTTCCCGGTAGGTCAGATAGAGGGACTTAAAACCGGGGATATCAGGAGTGGAAATATCAGGGCCATAGCATCTATGATCACGGCTGCTGAAAATTCTCCTGACAGCATTAAGGAAATTACCAAAGTCCTGGGGCAAAACTGCAGTGACCAGAAAAATCCGGTACTCGGGATTACGGGGACAGGCGGTGCCGGAAAATCATCCCTGGTTGATGAATTGGTCAGGAGGTTTTTGCAATCAAATCCTGATAAGAGAATGGCAATTCTTTCGGTGGATCCCACCCGCCGCAAGAGTGGGGGAGCCTTGCTGGGCGATCGTATCCGGATGAACGCCATCAACACGCCCCGGGTATTTATGCGAAGCATGGCCACACGGCAGGCCAACCTGGCTTTGTCGAAATACATCAGCGACGCAGTCTGCATCGTGAAAAATGGCGGTTTTGACCTTGTTATTCTCGAAAGCTCAGGCATCGGCCAAAGCGATACCGAAATTGTGGATTATGCTGATATATCACTTTATGTGATGACTCCGGAATACGGAGCTGCCTCCCAGCTGGAGAAAATCGATATGCTTGATTTTGCCGATGTCATCGCCATCAACAAGTCCGACAAGCGGGGAGCTGCCGATGCTTTGCGCGATGTAAAAAAACAGTATGCCCGCAACCATAAATTATGGGATGCGGAAGCGGAAGACCTGCCCGTATTCAGCACCATGGCTTCGCAATTCAACGATGCCGGGGTAAACAAGCTATATGACCATCTGATTGGTTTAATGAATGCGAAATCAGGCACAGATTTTAAAACCAATCTGTTGTTTGCGGGCGAAGAGCAGACGGGAACCCAGATTATTCCACCGGCAAGGGTCCGATATCTTTCGGAGATTACCGAGACAGTGAGGAATTACAACCGGCAATCAGAATTCATGGCCTTAACAGCGGTTGAGTTGCAGTCGTTTGAGCACGCTTCGTCATTGCTGCTGGAAACCACCGGTTCAATTCCGGAAGTTCTGACCGAAAAGATTGCTTCATTGAAAAAATCGCTGGGAGCAGAAAATCTGGATCTGCTGACCAATTGGGAGGCTAAGAAGAAAACCTACAGCGATCCGGAATACATCTATTCTGTTCGTGGCAAAGAAATTAAAATAGAAACGCACACTGAATCTCTTTCCCATTCGAGCATTCCGAAAATCAGTATGCCACGGTATTACGGCTGGGGTGATATTCTGAAATGGTCGTTGCGCGAGAATGTACCCGGAGAGTTTCCTTTTGCCGCCGGGGTTTATCCGTTTAAACGTGAGAATGAAGATCCCACCCGTATGTTTGCCGGGGAAGGTGGTCCTGAACGCACCAACAAACGGTTTCACTACGTTTCGGCCGGCATGCCGGCACGCAGGTTATCCACTGCCTTCGACTCGGTAACGCTTTATGGTGCCGATCCCGATGTAAGGCCTGATATTTATGGGAAGATAGGCAATGCAGGTGTTTCAATTGCATGTCTCGACGACGCCAAGAAACTGTATTCCGGTTTTAACCTGGTGGATGCCGCCACCTCTGTAAGTATGACCATCAATGGTCCGGCACCAACACTGGTGGGATTTTTTATGAATACTGCCATCGATCAGCAATGTGAGCTGTACATAAGAAAACATGGACTGGAGGCAGAAGTTGAGAATAAAACCGCATCCATTTATAAAGACCGGGGAACTTCCCGGCCGGCGTATCAGGGCAATCTGCCTGAAGGCAACAATGGATTGGGATTGATGCTGCTGGGGGTTACCGGTGATCAGGTGTTGCCGGCAGATGTTTACAAAAAGATTAAAACCGATACCATTTCGAAGGTCCGCGGAACCGTTCAGGCCGATATTCTGAAGGAGGATCAGGCCCAGAATACCTGTATTTTCTCTACCGATTTTTCGCTGAAGGTGATGGGGGATGTACAGGAATATTTTATTAAAAACAATGTCAGAAATTTTTATTCGGTTTCGATATCGGGTTACCATATAGCTGAAGCTGGTGCCAATCCCATCACCCAACTGGCGCTTACGCTGGCAAACGGATTTACCTATGTAGAGTATTATCTGTCACGGGGGATGAGAATCGATGATTTCGCTCCTAATTTCTCCTTCTTTTTCTCCAATGGCATCGATCCGGAATACGCGGTTTTGGGCCGTGTGGCACGCCTGATATGGGCCAAGGCCATGAAACTGAAGTATGGTGCCAATGAGCGCGCACAGATGCTGAAGTACCATATTCAGACTTCCGGTCGCTCACTGCATGCCCAGGAAATTGCCTTCAACGATATCCGCACCACCCTGCAGGCCTTGTATGCCATTTACGATAATTGTAATTCGCTGCACACCAATGCGTATGATGAAGCCATCACCACCCCGACAGAGGAATCGGTACGCAGGGCGATGGCCATTCAGCTGATCATCAATCATGAGCTGGGCCTGGCGAAAAACCAGAACCCATTGCAGGGAGCATTTATCATAGAGGAATTGACCGATCTGGTTGAAGAAGCGGTAATGGCTGAGTTTGACCGTCTCACCGAACGCGGCGGTGTGCTGGGCGCCATGGAAACCATGTATCAGCGCAGCCGGATACAGGAAGAATCGCTCTATTATGAAAAACTAAAGCACGATGGGAAACTGCCCATCATGGGAGTAAATACTTTCCTTTCATCGGAGGGCTCGCCAACTGTGATTCCATCCGAAGTAATCCGGTCAACGCCCGAAGAAAAGGACTACCAGGTTAAGATGCTGGAGCAACTGCATAAAACCTGGCAACCAGAAGCCGTAAAGGCACTCCATGATCTGCATCTAAAAGCAGCTACCGGTGGCAATGTGTTTGAAGCCCTGATGGAAGCTGCAAAGTTCTGCTCGATTGGTCAGATTACCAATGAATTGTTCAGGGTAGGTGGGCAGTACAGGAGGAATATGTAATTTTTGATTCCGGATTTTGGGGTCGTCAGTGGTTACTGGTTACTGGTTACTGGATGTCGGTTACTGGTCATTCGTCATTCTAGATTCGTCATTCTACATTCATAAACTGTCAGCACGCGCCTGCCTGATTGCCAGGCAGACAGGTCAGAAAATAATACGCGCGCGATCCGCTTTTTCATTTCCTAAATTTGAGCATTACTTGTCTCCCCCCCAAAATGGGGGGGCGGGGGGGCTTTGGTAAATTTTGGGGGGTGCCCCCGTGGGGGGGGGGGGGCTTTGAGAGAGGGGGGGGGGCCCCCCCAAAAAAGGGGGGGGGGGGGGGGGGGGGAGGGGGGGGGGGTTTTTTTGGGGATTAAAGCGGGGGGGGAAAAAAAAGAAAGTTGAAAAAAAAGGGGGGAGGAGGGGGAAGGGGAAGGGGCCCCCGGGGGGGGAAAGGGGCCGAAAAGGGAGGGGCCCCCCCCACCCCCCCCGGCAAAAAAAATGGCCTTTCAGTCTGACTGAATCAAACAATTATTCGTAATTCTGAACTCCGAAATCAAAACGACCATCCAAGATTCAAATACCCGATAATTTTATCGGTTTGAGGACTATAGGAAAAGGTAATTTCGATCGGGCCCAGCAGTGAGAGGTAGCCCAGACAAAGGCCTGCTCCAAGCAATACATTGTCGGAATAGGTAACTTTTCCCATATCATCCATGGCAAAATCGTACATGCCTGCATTTACCAATGCGGAGGCAAATAAACTGCTCCCGATACTATATTGCAATCCGGCAGCACCTGAAACAATGGAACTTGTGATGACCGCATATTCGTTCAACCCGGTGAAGGTAAACTGTTTATCGAGGATAAAGCTGGTACCTCCCACGTTAAAACTATTAATAAATCCCTGTGTATAATTAAAGTTATATCCGGCCTGGACCCTGAAAATCTGTGTGAATCTGTTGCTCACCGGTGCATATGATTCCCAGAGCAAACTGGTTTGCACAAAGGTTCCGATTTCGATGTCAAGATCGCTGGGTGAAATTTCATTCCCGTTATAGGTAAGAGCTTTAAGTGAAGGGTTCTGGTTGTGGAAAAGTGAAGTTTGCAGGTTGAGTTTCTGCCCTGAAAGCGGGAATGAATTTCTGTTGAGTGTATGATATCTCCATAGGAGGGAGGTTTCAAATCCGGTGTTATTTCCTTCGATCATTTCATCAGTCATCAGTTTAGGTTCCAGATCCCTGTAGAAAAATGATGATCCTGCTGTAATGTAACTGTTCAACCCGGTTAGGATATTTGCTGAAAGGTTTATATCAATCCTGTCCTGACGATATTCAGAAACACGTTTAAAATTCTCATATACCGGAAACTTAAATCTTGTGCCATTGGTTTCAAGGTTAAGCCAGCATTTCTGATCTTTGGTCAGGAAATGAGATAAGCCTGCCCTGAATACCGGATTTTGCCCGATCTGAACGCGGACATAGGCCTGGGTATTGTTGAAAAGAAATCGGTTTGTACGCCAGCCCGCAATGATTCCTACCCCGTTAAATGTAGAATAATTTATAGCGGTCATGATACTCGTAAGCGGTTTTTCAATTACTTCAACATTGAGTATCACACGTTCCTTATTTTCAGAGGTTGTCAGGTAATAATTTATCCTTTCAAAATAATTGGAGGCATAAAGCCGGTTAACAGAATGTGTAAATGCTTTTGCTTTCAGCGTATCACCCCTGTTGATGTTGAGTTTGCTTCTGATAAAATGATTGTCAATATTATGACTTCCAATTACAGTAATAGAATCTATAATAAAAAACCGGGCTTCCAGGTTAACCGAATCAACCGGCTTCTGAATCCCCGCAATTTTCTGGGTTTCCGCTAGTTTTTTGAGCATTCCCAATTGTTTCCTGGCAGCAGTTTTTCCCTGTTCAATGATGGCTGCTGCTTCCTTGAAACTTGCGGCTGAATAACCGGTCAGATCAGGCTCAATATACAGATCCGTAAATCCTTTATCATAAATGAAATTGTGTGCATCCACATAAAAACCCATCTGGTAGATAATATCCACCGGGGTTTTTAGTTCCACAGCCGGCCTTAATCCCTGAGAAACGTTTACCCCGATCGTAAAATCGGCTCCCATGTCTTTGACCACACTTACCGGAAAATTCTTGACTACACCGCCATCAATCAGTTTTTTACCATCTCTGTCCACGGTAGTGAATATGGAGGGAATCGCCATGGATGCCCTGATGGCGCTCGACAGACTTCCTTTGGTCATCAACACCGGGGTCCCGGTTTCAACATCCGTTGCAACACACGCAAAGGGTATGGGCAATTCATTAAAATCGGTGGTACTGTAAACGGGTAAATATATTTCATTCAGGGTATTCCATAATTGCTGTCCTTCAAGTGCCCCGGAAGGGATTTTGATTTTCCCGTTATCAATTGGTAATTCGATGATGTTTTTACCTGCTGTATTTCGCTCCTGGGGAGGAAGAAAATTAAGTGATGATTTGGTGGCAAACAGAATATCCCAATTGATTTCAAGTGCAAATTTTTCAATCTCCCTGGCAGAATATCCGGAGGCATACATAGCGCCAATGATACTTCCCATGCTTGTTCCGGAGATGTAGTTTACTTTAACCCCGAGACTATCCAATATATGCAGCACGCCAATGTGCGCCAGGCCTTTTGCTCCGCCACCGCTTAAGGTCAAACCTGGTTTTAAGCCGGGAGTCAGACTTAGGCTTATGCCGGCATCCTGAGCTTTTACCTGAAACCCGGTCAAAGCCAACAATATATATAACAGGATTGAGATGGTGATTTTTTTATTCACCAACAGCAGGTGATTGGATGTGGAATATGGCATAAATTCAATTCAAGTAACAGAAAATAAAACAGTTATATTATTTGAGCGGAATGTTTTGTTGAGCTGGTTCCCCGGAGAAGGATCAAATCAAATATAGAAATTTAAGAGAAGTATGGATAAAATAATTTGCACGATAATTTGTGCAGCGAACGGTGTTCTTATTAGTTAAAAAAACCGGAAATTATGGATTGGTTATAAGGCGATATAAATAAAAGTGGCTGGGAAATTAAACCTACGAACTATGTTCAGTAAGTCTTTTTCACAGCCACCAGGTATTTGCTGAGTCAGATATTCTATTCAGAAACCGGGGCTTTCAATTTACCTTTTTCTGTTTCTGCCGGAGAAGGCCCGGCATTGGATTGATCGCTGATTTTAGTGCACGGGTTGTGACAATGGGTTGAACGATGATGGAACCGTTGAAAACCAACAGTCGCAGTTAAAGTCCCGAATGTAAGCGCCGCGGCAGCAATTCCGACTATGAATCTTGTTCTTCTGTTCATTTTATCTGGGTTAAGATTGTTTGATGTTATTGTTCATCCCTCTGTGATGCCCGCAATGGGCGGAAGAGAGTTTTGTTTTAAACCCTGAATATTCATCCTCACTCATTGAGCGGATTTTATCGGCAAAGGCAAGGTGGTGCATTCTATAATGGCCATTTGCAAACCTGCTTCTGAAAGAAATCCGTATTATCAGACCAATGATAAAGAAGCTGATGATGATCAATGGGGCAAAAAAAGCAAGAGCGCCTATGAGTACGCCTATCGCTATGGTTTTTAAAACTGAAGTTGTCATCGTGTTTGTTTTGATTTGTTAATTTTAAGTGATTATACAACAGAAGACGGGGAATGAAGAAAAATACTTTAACAGGATGAAAGATTTCCGGTTCCTGCGATTTTTTGCCTGATTTTCAGGAATTGATGATAATGGTCAGGGGGTAAATAAAAAAGCCTGCAGAAGGATAATTCTGCAGGCTATGATAAGTTTTTATCCGCTGAAAGCTACTCTTTCATGTTGCATCTCGACTTCCATTCTTCTTTAAATGTTTTACTTTCGTCCGGATCCAGATTCAAAAGCTTTTCGTGTATTCTACCCGGGGAAAAGTGGTGTGGATGATTGTATGGTGAACCGAAGCGAAAGCTTCCGAATAAAATCCGGCTGAGCGCAAACAAGCCCATGGCCTGCCAGTAAGTTATCGTTGAAAAGTCAGTAAGGGAAGGCAGAATGGCGTTCCAAAGCATCATTACCACCGCCGATATCAGAAACAGCCCGGCAATAAAAAACAACAGAAAGAATGGTTTCCGTCTCTTCATTTTTTTAATATCTGATTGTTCCATTTTTTTTAGTTTAAAAATCCAATTCATTATAGAGATAGTTCAATTTGTTTCTCAGGTGTTTTACAGCGTAGCCTTTGCGGCTGATGATTGTTTTCAGGTTTTCGCCCGTTTCATCAGCGATTTCCTGCAGGGTCAGATCCTCCAGCTCATTCAGAACAAATACCTGTTTTTGATTTTCCGGCAATTCATCCAGTGAAATAAACAACTCTTTCCAGAAGAGCTCTTTGAACAGCGCCAGTTCTGGATTTCCGGATACATCCATCAGCAGAATTTCCTTGAATGAAATGCCTGCATCGTCGTTGTTTTCATAAAAAGCATCGTCAATCGATGAGGTTTTCTTTTTCCGGTAAAGGTCGGTAACTTTATTACGGGCCACCCTGTAAAGCCAACCGCTGACACTCTCAATGTCGTCAATTGCCGGCAGACTGCTGTATTGCAGCCATACATCCTGAAGGATATCTTCGGCATCTTCAACCGACCCAACCCTGGAACGGATAAAGCCAAACAGGCGTTTGCCATAGGCATTAATGGTTGAAGTCAGGCTTCTGCCGCCGGGTATGGCCATTTCTATTTCAATGTTGTTGTCCATTGATGAACGAAGACGGACAACAATGAATTTTACTTTAAACAAACAGGAATTTCATTTATCTGACCGATTAGCTTTAATCAGAAAGTGAAAACGGATAATCAGAAATCAGGGCTCCGCGTTTCATCTCCGGCTTGTCCGACATTATGAAATTTAATTTGCCCCCTTTCAGGATATCAAAATGATTGAGATAGTTTTTAGTCCATACGTTGCCATTGAGTTTTGCTGCCGCGATGTAGCTGTTTTTCTCATTGTTTTCATGGGCTTCAATAATGAAGGTATTCCCGTTTTCAAGCGAAAGCGTTACTTTTTTAAACAGTGGCGAGCCAATTACATACTGGTTTGATCCCGGGCAAACCGGGTAAAATCCCATAGCAGAGAACACATACCAGGCCGAAGTCTGGCCATTGTCTTCATCTCCACAAAGTCCATCGGGAGAAGCAAGATAGAGCCTGTTCATGATCTTACGGACAAGGGCCTGGGTTTTCCATGGCTGGCCGGCATAGTTATACAAATACGGCATGTGCTGAATGGGTTGGTTTCCGTGTGCATATTGTCCCATGTTCATAATCAGCATTTCGGTGATTTCATGAATCTGGGAACCATAGTATGAATAGTCAAATGTTGGCGGGGCCAGCAGCACGGAGTCAAGTTTATTTGCGAAAGCCGCATCTCCCCCCATCAAATCCTTTAATCCTTTGATATCGTGAAACACACACCAGGTCCAGTGCCACGAACATCCTTCAGTAAAGGCATCGCCCCATTTATCAGGCCTGAAAGGTGCCTGGAAACTGCCATCCAGATTCCTGCCACGCATAAAATTAACGGTTGTATCAAATACATTCCTGTAATAAAAAGAACGTTTTAGTAAGCTGTCTGCTTCGGTGGAAGTTTTATTGAGCGCTTTGGCCAGTTGCATCACGGTAAAGTCATCATAGCTGTATTCCAGGGTTCGCGCGGTGTTTTCATCAATCCCAACATTATAGGGAATGTAGCCAAGCTTATTGTAATAATCAACCCCGAGTCGTCCCACAGAACTTAACGGACCTTCGTTTCCGGTATTTTTTATGATTGCTTCATACAAGGTTTCAATATCATAGCCCCGGATGCCCTTCAGGTAAGAGTCGGCTATGATGGAAGCGGAATTGGAGCCGATCATGCAATCGCGATGTCCCGGACTGGCCCATTCGGGAAGCCATCCGCTTTCTTTGTAAGTATTCACCAGACCCTGCATCATCTGACTGTTCATCTCCGGGAACATCAGCGTAAAAAACGGGAATACCGCTCTGAATGTATCCCAGAAACCATTGTCTGTATATAGGTAACCTTCGCAGATGGTGCCATTGTATGGGCTGTAATGAACCGCTTTATTGTGAATATCGTATTCATGGAACCGGCGCGGGAAGAGCATAGTACGATACAGGGCGGTATAAAAAGTGACCATCTGGTCGTGGGTGCCACCTTCAACCTGAATCCTTCCCAACAGGCGATTCCATTCATTCTGCGCATTGGCCATTGTCTGGTTAAAATTGTTGTGACCAATTTCGCGTTGCAGATTGAGCTCAGCCTGTTCAGGACTGATAAAGGATGATGCGACTTTTAGTTGAACCTGTTCGCCGGCTGAAGTTTTAAACCGGATAACAGCACCGGCATGTTTACTTTCGACCTCTGTTAAGCCAGCCTCAATAGCACCCTCTTTAACTCCGAAAACCTCTTCGAAATCCTTGTCGGCGTAGATTACAAAATAGTTTTTAAAATTGTCAGGCACACCTCCCGCAGCGTTGCATGCGTACCCGATGATCTTGCGTTCTGAAGGGATTACCCTGATGTAAGAGTTTTTAAAAAAACCGTCGATGATCAGGTATGCTTTATCGGTTTTCGGATAGGTAATTCTGAAACAGGCAGCCCTTTCGGTGGGAGTAATTTCAACCGTAGTATTATAATCGGCAAGATATACACTGTAATAATAAGGTCTTGACACTTCTGCCTTATGCGAGAACCAGGATTCCCTTTTGTTTTCGTCAAATACCAGGCTATCGGTGGTGGCGAATATTGAAAAAGCACCATAATCATTAATCCAGGGAGAAGGCTGGTGAGTTTGCTTAAAGCCCCTTATTTTATTGGCATCATATTGATAACACCAGCCATTGCCCATCCGGTTTGTTTGCGGCGTCCAGAAATTCATGCCCCAGGGCAGGGCTATTGCCGGGTAAGTGTTACCATTTGACAATTCATATTTTGAGTCGGTGCCGATCAATGGGTTGACATAGTCAGCCAGGTTCTGTGTATAAGAAACCAGGCAATGCAGGGTTAAGGCTGCAGTGAATAAGAGAATAGTCAGTGGTTTATTCATTAATCGGGCAATTGGATGATGAGCAATCAGGTTTTACCTACCATATGTAACTCCAGGTCCGACATGATTCCTTCCAGGTTTTTTATCTTTTCGTTTTCCAGGGTGAATACCAATTGAATCCCGTTGATTTTTCTGAAAATCGAAATCAGGGCAAGCACTTTTTCTTTGTCAGGTTGCCCTTTAAGCATAAAGATGAAATCAGCTTGCCTGTAGGTGGGAATCATTTTATTGGTGGAACTGTTATTACCAATCAGGTAATAGTTCATTCGCCTTTCGGCTTCATAAAATGTAAATATAGGGTACTCGATCAGTTTCTCATCTTTCTCGTCAAAGACCGGTAAGTCGCTATTTTTAACGAGTGAAAGGTCAGATTCGCGATTAATATGGAAGGCTAAACGATAATCTTTTAACTGGCTGCTTATGCCAATTATGGTCAAATCGGGAAATGAGGCCGGTTCGCTGATTAGTTTACGTTTTGCCAAGATGGTGCTTTTGTGCAAAAATAGTAAACTTTAACAGGTATAACTCATCAAAAATGAGGGGCATCAGACCTGAGTGGAAAGTTTCAGATTCTGGGAATAATGCATCAAAGATTCAGTTAGTGCTGGGTTTCGGCTTTCAGACTGCCGTTAATTCCAAAAAACTCAATGGCTTTCATCGCTGCATTCTGTTCAGCTCCTTTAATGGAATAATCCTGGCCGGTCCCGGCAACTTCATTGTTTACAACAACTTCTACTACATATTGCTTGTGATAACCCGATCCCACTTCTTTCACAACATTAAATTCAACGGGATTCTTTTCCTTCTGGGCCCACTCAATCAGTTTACTTTTAAAATTAACATCGGTATTCACCAGTTCGGTAAGATCGAAGTTGTTTTTAATAACCCTGTTTATCAGAATTTTACGTGTAAATGTATAGCCCTTATCGAGGTACATGGCGCCGATGATTGCCTCGAATGCATCTCCTTTGATAGAACGGTAAACGTTATTTTTTTCCTGCGTATGAATGATAAGCTGGTCAATACCCAGGCGTAGGGAGAGTTTGTTCAGCTGGGCACGGCTGACAATCCTGGAGCGCATTTCAGTAAGGAATCCCTCATCTTTGTAAGGGAACATTCTGAACAGGAAGTCGGCAACCACGGTACTTAATACGGTATCGCCAAGAAATTCGAGCCTTTCGTTACTTAACCTTATCCCGTTATGAAGTTCTTCAGCCTGCGATTTGTGACGGAACGCCAGTTTATACAAAGAAATATTCCCGGGGTAATACCCGAAAATATTTCTTATTGCTTCGTAGAAATGTTTTTCACTGGAAAGGTAAAACCTCAGGGGTTTTAATTTCAGGACAATCACTGCTTATAAGACAAATTTCTTAATCAGGATAGAAGCGTTGTGACCGCCGAATCCGAAGGTGTTGCTGATAGCTGCATTCACTGTACGATTAACGGCTTTGTCAAAGGTAAAGTTCAGTGTATTGTCAATTTCCGGATCATCGGTAAAATGGTTGATGGTCGGGGGAATTATATCATTTTGAACAGCCAGAATGGTAGCAATGGATTCAATTGCACCTGCAGCACCAAGCAAATGGCCTGTCATTGATTTGGTGCTGTTGATATTAATCTTTGGTGCCAGATCGCCGAACAAATTAATTATCGCTTTTGATTCTGCTATATCACCCAGTGGGGTAGATGTGCCGTGGGTATTGATATGGTCAATATCGGCAAGCCTTAGCCCTGATTCTTCAATAGCAGATAACATTGCCCTGCGGGCTCCGTCACCTTCCGGGTGCGGGCCGGTCATATGGTAGGCGTCTGCAGTAAGACCACTTCCGACTACCTCAGCATAAATTTTTGCACCACGGGAAATCGCATGTTCAAGCTCTTCAAGAATAAGAGCTCCTGCACCTTCGCCGATCACAAAACCATCGCGGTCTTTATCAAATGGGCGGGAGGCCGTTTTTGGGTCATCATTCCTGGTGGATAAAGCATGCATCGCATTAAAACCTCCGACACCCGGTGCGTTTATTGCTGCTTCTGAGCCACCACAAACAAATGCTTCAGCTTTGCCCCACCTGATGTAATTGAAGGCATCAACAATGGCATTGGCAGAGGAAGCACAAGCAGAAACGGTGGCAAAGTTTGGGCCGCGGAATCCATGTTTGATTGAAATATGACCGGCAGTAATGTCTGCGATCATTTTCGGAATAAAGAAAGGATTGAACCTTGGCGTTCCATCGCCTGTAGCATAACCACTTACTTCTTCCTGAAAAGTGGCAATGCCACCAATACCAGATGCCCAGATTACACCAATACGGTTCAGGTCGAGTTTTTCGGGAACCAGCCCTGCATCTGCAATGGCTTCATCAGAACTGATCATTCCAAACTGGGCGTAGGGATCGTACTTACGAACTTCTTTCCTGTCAAAATAGTTCAGGGAGTCAAAGTTCTTGACTTCGCATGCAAACTGAGTTTTAAACTTAGATGCATCGAACCGGGTAATACGGTCAGCGCCGCTGACTCCATTAATCAAACTGTTCCAATACTCAGGAACAGTATTGCCTAATGGAGTGAGCGCACCTAGTCCGGTTACTACAACTCGTCGTAACTTCATTCAGGAAATTCCTTATTTGGTGTTGTTTTCTATGTAGGCAATTGCGTCACCTACCGTACCGATTTTTTCTGCCTGATCGTCAGGGATAGCAATGTTGAATTCTTTTTCGAATTCCATGATCAGTTCAACGGTATCCAGAGAATCTGCACCTAAATCGTTGGTGAAACTTGCTTCGGGAGTAACTTCATTTTCATCAACGCCAAGCTTATCAACTATGATAGCTTTTACTTTTGTTGCAATGTCTGACATTTTTTCTCCTTTTTTGGTTTGAGGCTGCAAAGAAACAAATTATTCAAATACCAAACAAAAAAAAGAACTGACTGAGGATTTTTTCAATTTGTAAATTGCAGGTTAACAATTATATGTAATTATTCTATTGTTTGACATATAACGTGATCAGATCATTTAAGAAGCTGAAAAACAATAAGATATAGCACGTATTTTCAAATGCATTAAAATTGGCTTAAAATTACAGGAGCGGGTTTCTCGGGCCTTTCACAGAATACATGAAATGGGGGTGAATATAGCTGCTGCTGCATTGGTATCAGGAGATTTATTCATCAGGTAGAAACCCCGGAAACAAAGCCTGAAATAAGTTTAAACACATATTGACAAACCCGGCTTCATATCGTACCTTCCCTTCATATCACTGCATCCTGCCATCGGAAATTAAACGCTTGAATGCCAACGAAATAAATATGTCAGACTACTTCTTTCCTACAAATTTTCCACAATTTTCAGGGTACATTATATTGTTGAATTCATTTGCTGCTTAAGGGCTTAAGACTAATTTTATGACAGAACCAATACAAATTCAGGCACAAGGCCAGCCTGTCGCTAAAAAAAAGAAACGGGGTTGTTGTTTCGGCTGCCTCATGATTATCCTGGTTTTGATTGCACTGCTTCTGGGGACAATCGGTTACTTCTGGTACAGAAGTATCCCCCAAAAATCCGCAGTTGAAAAAGAATACAAAACCATTCCTGATTATTTCGAAAACTGACCCGTATGAAAAGGTATTTTTTTGCGATAGCTGTCCTGATATTTACCAGTGGAATTTTTGCCCAGGAGCCTTTTAAATTAAATGTGCAGCCCGGCAAACCTGTGATGCCAGGTGATGGTCTTGATTACACCACTATTGTCATCACTGCCCGGAATGCCGACGGTGAAATCCTGACCAATAAGTCAGGCAAGGTAAAGGTGGGAATAAGCTCAGGCATAATTGATGAAACCGAAGTTACCATGGATGAAGGCATTGCGCTGGTAAAATTTACCGCTCCTATGTTCGGCACGCCGATTAAGTCTTCGCAACGTATGGTTTATTTCATGTTTAAATTCATGCAAAAGTTTATCGGGAGGTCGGCAGGTTCGACCAATTACCAGGCAAACCAGAAACTGGCCACCGACATTGCCCTTGAAACCATGAAGGAAGGACTTAATCCCATTGCCCTGATACCCCAAAAAGATGGCGACAATTTCGTCTACATTGTCTGCGAACTGGATGGGGTTAAGGGGAAAGCAAAAATTGAAATATCAAAAGAGAGTGATAGCCCTAACGGGAACATCATACCCGGCCTGTATTACGGACGAGACATTACCGGCCAGAGTGACTGGTTTTTAGACATCAGCAGCGGTGGACAGGGTATTTTCGGTGAAGCAAACGGCAGTGAGCAAAATGCCAACACCATTCTGTTCACTACTGAGAATTTTACGGAGTTTAACGATGCCATGGGCAAAATGGCAGGTATGACGGGCTTTATGAAAGCTTACCTGGGCCCGCCTGAAAGCGAAACCAGCTATGTTGAAAACTATAACATCCGCGAAATGGGAATGCCATCGGCTTATATGCCGATGCCCAAAAACGGGGTTTTCGTTTACATTCCGCCCATCCTGTTTGAATACGCCGGCCGTAAAACCAATGAAGTGCCCGGGAGAACCGCCACTGATGATTCAGAAGAACTCAAATTTGAAAAAACCGGCATTATACTTTCCCAGGATAAAGTAGTCGGAGATGGCAGAAGCCGGACCAAAGCAGTGTTTCACTACGAAGATGAGAATGGGTTGCCGGTTGCCGGGAAAACCATTTCATGGGATATTCCAAAGGAATTAAAAGTAATTTCATCACAAACTGTTACTGACGCAAACGGAAATGCAGAAGCTGTTCTTGAAGTCCCGGTTATTAAGGCAACAGAAGTGACCGGTCGGGAAAATTCCGGAGGTCAAATGGAAAATTACAGTTTATTTTTTCTGAAAGTCAGCTACACTTCGTCCAAAAATAAAGCAGAATCTACCCAGACCACCCTTTGTGTATATAAAACACTGGAACAGGATTTATACATTCTGAAACCCGGTATGGAAACTGCCCCTTACAAAGTGTTGCTCCCGAGGCTTGAATACTATAATCTTGAAAGCAGCATTTATGCTCTTTTACCGGAAAACTTCCTGACGGTTCCCAATAAAAAAACCTTGGTGAACGACGCGGTGGTCTTTCTGGGTTCCACAAACTTTGACAAGGCTGAATTTCAGAAATTGTACGATTTGTATTTTAAAAAAGACAGAAAGCTGTTTATGATGCTGCTGGAAAATGAAAAGGGTGGGTTCTCTGCACTTACGGATGCCAATGGGAAATTTAAACTGATCGTGAGGGATTTTGAGGGCAAAAAGCGGTTGTTCATGGGCGAATACGACAGGAAAATGACCATTGAACCCCTTCAGGCCAAAATAGCAGATCTAACCGGCCGCAGAACAGGCGCTCTTACTGAAGTACTGGGACTGCTTTCTGCAGGCGCTGATGCATCGGGCAATACACCATCAGACGACGGTAGCTTTACAGGAATGGCTTTAAACAATTTAAATTATAAGGAGCAGGTGCTGACCCAATTGCTCAAAATGGAAAATGTTTTATGCTCAGGCAGCCACACAGATGCCATGTATGTTGAAGAGAAGCTTCATATTATCGGAATGCTGATGACCAATGCGAAAGGGACGGCCCGTTTTATGAACGATACAGGGAAGGAGATCATTGAAAACGGATGGTCATTGCTTGGGATGGCCTGGGAAGCAGCCAATGAACAATTCAAGATCACCGAAACACTTGGCAAAAAGATCGGGATGGATAAAGTGAGTGATTCACTGGCTAAAATAGGCATGAAGATAGACCTGGGCATCTGGAGCAAACTCACGGGTACCGACCGAAAAACAGGGACCAAACGCATCATCATGGATTTCATCCGTAAAAATGTGCTGGCATCAGATGCTCCCAATAAGCTAAAAGCATCGGCAGCGTATTACCGGATGATGGGACAGGCAGCCGACGCTGTTTCAGGCTCAATCTGGGAATCGCTGACCGAAGGTATTTCAGATGCGATTTCAGAAGCCAACCCGGTCCCCGATATGGTGGTTGAAGCGTTAAGGCGCAGGTTTTATGCCGGATTGCGAGCCGAAGTCGATAAGTTTCTTGCACAGCCGCCTGAAAAAGTCCACGCGATCTACCCTCAGCTGAAAATCGCCCTGCGCGACCGTTCAACCGAAATCAGGTCCTATTACCAGGACATCGCGGCTTCGCGTTTTAATATGGAAATGTATAAAGCCGACTGGGATTTGTTCAGGGATGTTGTAATAAAAGGGGGGATTATCATTTACGATGTAAAAACGCTGAACTGGGCTAAAGTAAAAGACCACCTGGATAAGCTTGACAAATTCAATAAGATTACCGATGCTGCCTATACAGCAACCAGGTTTGGCCAGGAGTTGTGGCGATACAAAAACCTCTGGTGCGAAGCCCGTGGTGCATTTGATTTTGCAAACCGCAGTGTAGATCAGGGCGTTTTGGTTACTTACCTGAATGAACCCGATGTTGAATTCACACTGTTTGAAAAGGCATATGCAGGCACTGTAGCAGCTGCCGTTCCTGTTCCGGGATTGAGCAGTTTGGCCGGCCTTGATTTTTCACTCAAAGGCGGACAGCTTCCCGTCGGGAATATCAATAAAGCAGTTGAGGCAGAAAAGGCTTACCAGGCATGGTTGCTGGCCGGAAATCAGAAAATGATTCTCCTGGAGGGCTTTCAACCTCAGGTTGCAGGGGCTTTTTACAAAGCTGCCAATGAATACGAAAATGAACTGGCCTTGCTGGTGGTGAGCGCCCTGGCTTATGCGCAGGAGAAAACACCCGCCTCTCGTCAGGCATATGAAACTGCTGCCCGGAATCTGAAGACCGGTGCAGCTGCTTTAGTGGAATCAACAGGCAAAGCACAGGCTGAGATTGGGAGTCTTCCTGATAAACTAACGGTTCCGGTAGAAGCCATTGAAACTGAATCTTCCGGTTTAAAGCCCTGGCAAAACCCGCTGTATCAAAAAATTGCAGCCGGGGCCGGGGTTCTTCTAATCATTGTGGTCGTTTCTATTATTCTGATCAGCCGGAAGCGCAGAAAAAAGGTGACCGTTCCTGGTACTTTTATTCAGCCTGCTTCCAAACCCGTCTTTCAGGCGCCACCGGCCCCGCCGGCCACAGATGCTCCCAAACCAAAGCAACCACCGGTAATTCAGGAGCCACCCAGCCTTAAATTCTGCCCGAAATGTGGCAATCAGTTGAAGCCGGGAGCTAAATTTTGTGGTAAGTGCGGCAATCACCTATAGAAATTATACGATAACAAAGTAAGAAATGAGCCATTGCATCCAATGTGGGAATCCATTAAAACCCAATGCAAAATTTTGCGGTAAATGCGGGTAAGCAAATGCGGTGAAACCATAAATTCAGAAGTACCGCAGGTTCCACAGCCTGTAATTACCGGTGAAACCTGCAAATCCTGCGGAACAGCAATCGCTCCCGGCATGAAGTTTTGTACTGTCTGCGGGGCTTCTGTGAACCCGCCTGCACCAAAAATTCCTCAACCGGCAATTTCGCAGCCACCTGTTTCAGCCAGGCCGATCTCAGGTCCACTGGGAGCAGTTCCATCGGTTAAAAGGAGCAGGAAAAAGATCTGGATTATTTCCATTTTGCTGGTTGTGCTGCTTGCCGGTATATCTGCCGCTGCCTGGTTTTACCTGGGAGAAGCCAACATTGAAAGCAATGAAGAGGAAATCATCAGGCCTGAATACGCTGCTCACGCAGTAGTGAACGGAACAACCACTGAAGAAAAAAAGGAAATCAATGTCAGTGCCGGGAACGATGCATCCATCGTGCTTTCAGACAGCTGCAGCGTATTAATC
The DNA here is from genome assembly GCA_016709025.1 of Bacteroidales bacterium. Taxonomy (GTDB): domain Bacteria; phylum Bacteroidota; class Bacteroidia; order Bacteroidales; family Lentimicrobiaceae; genus Lentimicrobium. The sequence goes on from JADJEQ010000024.1 coordinate 73,136, forward strand.
CCTGGGTTAAAGGGCGATGCCAGAGTCGTATTAAAAAAAGAAACAAATACGATTCAGTTAGGCTTACCCGGCATTGAAACCAGCGGTTATATGGTTTCGCTTACTGTTCAGTTGAGCGACAGCAATACAACTCCAAAACCAATCATTACCATTCCTCAGTCGCAGGTGGGCGATATTAATCCGGCGACGGTCAATATTGTCAGGATAAGCGATGTTTTCGGTCCGGATGGGCAGGTGGTCAACAAAAAGGTGCTCTTCCTGCCGGTAACCCGTGATAAAGCAGGCAATTATGTAGCCCTGGATTATATGTTTCCATATACAGCCCCTTCGCCCGGATCAGGCACCGCAGCTACCGCGGGTGTGTTTTCCGGCCTGGGACAAATGCTGTTTAAGCAGGCCAGGGCGCAGGACGGAAAATACCACGAGGATTTCGGTCGTATTGCCAATGTGGTGTATTCCATTATCACATTTCAGGGAGAACTCAACTGGGCCAAGAACCCGAGGCTTGTTCATATGACTCCGGCCAGAAACAGTTCCCATTTCAGACGGCCTTCTACGGAACCGGAAAGAATAAAACGAACCAAACCTGTTGTGAATGTCATTGTGTTGGTGCACGGCCACAATGAAGAAGAACAGACAGGATTTGTGGAATCATCAACAAAAGACGTATGGGAATTCGAATATAAAAGGGATTTGTGGGATTATATCTACAAATACTATCTCGATAAAAAGGATAAGAGTGTAGCTGCGGATAAGAACAAGGAAGACGATTGTACCCTGTTTTACGAGTTTATTTACCCAAGCTACCGGCCAATATATACCCCTGTCCCCGATGGTAAAAGCAATATATTGCCCCACCGTACCCTTGGTGAGGATCTGGGTGAAGCCATCAACAAAGAATTACTTGAGAAGAACCCCCAGGTGGCTCAAATGATAAAAAACAACATTCCTTTTAATATTTACATTGTCAGCCATTCAATGGGTGGGCTGGTCAGCAGGGCCGGATTGCGGTTTCTCGATCAGCGACTCGAAAAGAATTTCAGGCAGTTGATTACGTGGGGATCGCCGCACCAGGGAAGCCCTCTTACTACCCTGAGGTATATCATGTCGGCAGGCTTTGATGTTTCAGTCGATGGATATGCTTACCGCCCGGATATGTATGGCAACGGGATGGGTTGGCTGGCCAACTGGGCAGTGATAGACGCTCCGGGCTCCAGGGATCTCCGCTGGACCAACGGATCTGCAGGGGTTGAAAAGTTTTTCAAATACGACAGATTCTTTAAGGAAAACAGTGTGGAAAAATTTGAGGGTAAAGAATGGGATCTTCGCACCGGTTCTATGTTCTACAATGATAACCTGAAGATATTTAATGACAGGGAAACCTTTTCCGGCCGGTTTACCTTTTTTACCGGTAATACAGGTAAAATAGCTGAGGCTCACAAAGGAAACTATCCGTTTTCGAGGGCATATTACCTGGTTAAAGCAAAATTTGTACATGGTGATATTGCAATCGGGGCCTATTTTCTGAGGTTACTGGCCGATGGTGATAAAATGACGGCGAACGACGGAGCCAGCCCTGTTTACAGCCAGGGTGGATTTGGATTGTTTCCCCAGCCGAAAACAGTGGACATGGGCGATATAAACCACGAAGAATTCTATGGGAGCAGGGGATACGAAACCGCTGAGAAAACTTTTGAGATCATAAAAAATACAGCAAAATGCGATTGCCCCTTTGTCGCTGATTATAAAATGGATAAAAACAGCATCACAGCAAAACTGGTTATCCCGTCCAACCCGGATCCGGGTAAACAGATTAAAAAAATTGAAGCAATCCTTACCAATATAAAAACAGAAGAGGTAATTGAAACTTCAACTGATTTTAACTTTAAAGATCCGAAAGGGGTATTTACAGGAACAATGTCTGCCGCGACAAATGAAAGCGAAACCGATCTTGAATTGCTACTGAAGTTAACAAATAAGGAAGGGAGCGTGGTGGAATTCAGAACCGCCCCCAATTCGACGAAATTTAAAACAGATTTCAAATATGCTTCTGTAAAAGTTGACAAACTCCATGGTACAATCAAAAGATTTAATCCGTATGATTCAAAATGGCTTGTAAGTGAAACAAACAATGTGGGTGTATCATTATTGGATCAACAATTTGTAATGGTAATGTTTACATATCAAATGAAATTGGAATCTCTTGCGTGGCAGGGAAACAAATTCGAACTTGAACAGGTAATGATCGCTCATTCTCAATCTTTTAAATATATCTACACCTATAATGTGAGTGGTGTTGTAAATACCAGTTACCCGTATTCAGTTTCAGGAGTATTTAAGTTGGTCAGGCAGACAGCTGATAGTAAAGACGGGAATACAGATAAAGAAGAACGAAGTATTTCTTTTAAAAATGTTCCGTTTACAAGTGATAACGGAGAGGTGGTAGTTTTCTCTATAGAAGCCCAAAACAACGCAATCAGGAATTACATCCTGGATAACAAAATAATTTTTGAAGGTATAGCCCCAGGAGGACTTGAAACAATTGACTGGTCGAAAGGGGGTAAAATCACCATTGAGATGAGCAGATCAGCGTTGAAATAAGAGAATTAAATTATCTTCGGGGATATAAAGACCGTTTGATTTTATTTACTCTATTATTTGATGGGGTTAAAATAAGCAGTCAAATTGGTTATTTGATCAGGGGGTGGCTTTAATACCTCAGTTCAGATGAAAAGGAGTATTCTTTTGGAGAAAACAACTGATTGTTTTGGGATTTATTTCCTTCGTCATAAATTTACCAATGTTTCCAAATCAAATAACTAACCACACATTAAAATCTGCTACCATGAAAAAGCTCTTTATCCTGATGCTTGGCATTTCGATGGGATTGTTATCCATTTCATGTGAAAAACTTTTAGACAAAGATGATCCGGATGAGTTAAAAGGAGACCAATCTCCGATGGGAGAAGTTGGCGCCACCGTATCATCAAGCTCGGTCGAAATCGCCGGTGTCAGCAACTTTACAGCAGTTGTGGCCGAACTGGATGGAGGCGTTTCCTCCTATACTGCTTCGGCTAAGGTTACCAATACTTTGCTGAAAAATATGGTAGCCAATTTCCCGGGTGTAACCATCAACGGTGACGATGTGACGATCACCGGTATGAAAGTGCAGCAAACCAAGGAGGGAATTAAAAGTCTTACAGGTCCCGGGGCCGGCGTTTTGGTCAAATACGATTCAAAAGTAGGTGACACTTACCCGATTGGTGATACCGGAAAGGAGAGAAAGGTGGTCAGTAAAACCGGGGTTGATGACTATCCTTATGGGATTTTCCTGATTAAGACCATTCAGGTTGAAATGGAACCCCTTGATATGAAAGGGGGAGGTGTTGCAAAATATACCTACATCGCAAACCACAGATTTGGTTTGGTTGGGGTTAAAGTTGACTTCGATGATGCTACCAGTGTGACATTCCCGGTATATTCAAGTTCGGAAAATTAATTTTGAGCCTGCTCCGAAAAGTAGGAAATTCAATGATTTTCATCTGTTTGACCCCTAACCCCAAAGGGGAACATCTGAAAATCATTGAATTGGGAAACACCCCCTTTGAGGAATAGGTGGTCAAAGGACTTTTCAGAGCGGGCTCAATTTTTATTGTCTGAACAAGTCATTCAGGCCAAATCAACATTCCTGATTTTAATATTAAATGAACAATCTGTTGTTATCCTTTCGCTGGAAGCTTGTTGGCATCCTTTTGGCCATCATTGGAATAGTCCTTTCAATTGCATACTTCTGGTTCGATTTCAGGTTTAAAATACCTGTGTTTGCGGTTTATTCCGCATTCCTGGAAACAAAAATGCTTGTAGTATTCAGGACAAATTTTGCCGACGAGTTGATTATGCTGTTGCTCATTTCCGGGCCGGGCCTGATTATTTTTTCAAAAGAGAAAAATGAAGCTGAGGGACTTGATCAATTCCGGCTCATTGCTTTTGCAAAGGCATTGATTGCCAACATTGTTTTACTTTTGTTCTCGGTGTTGTTTATATACGGAAGTGGGTTTATGGCAATACTGGTGATTAACATACTCTCATTTTTCGTATTCTACCTTATCTTCTTTTATGCTAAAATCCTCACCGGGAGACGAAATAGAAGCCACATTGACATTCCGGGAGGGAATACGCAGCCTTAATTACACGGCAATTGAAATACTGTTATAATTTTATTTTAGGATTTCCTGATTTAATAGTTATAACAATTTCAAAATTAGATTTTGAATTGTTTACGCATTAATTTATCTGATATTTAAAGATGTCAGATTAACACCAAACCATGATGAAAATATTTCCAACAATTGAAGCAATGGCTTTTATGGTCATGCTGTTTTTAGCCTCCTGTAATCCGAAACAACAGCAGAATACCACTGCCGGGAATGAGATTGATACGCTGGCTATTATGCAAAGAGGCGATTCAATTGCCAATGCCATGCAGGAAGTTCTGCTGCAGAATGTGATGCATGCCACCAAAAAGGGAGGGCCCGTTTATGCGGTTGCATTTTGCAACGAACGAGCCATGCCCCTCACCGATTCTTTATCGGGAGAATACAAATGTAAGATTCAGCGGATTTCGGATAAATACCGCAACCCGGCAAATAAACCGAATGAGAATGATGAGGCTGTTCTATTGAAAATGAAGTCTTCAAACCCTGTAAAGCCTTTCCTTGGGAACGAAAATGGCAAAACAATTTATTATAAACCCATCAAAATCGCCATGCCTGCCTGCCTCAACTGTCATGGTGCCGAAGGCAAAGAGATCGCCATGAAAACTTTTGCAGCCATCAGGCAAAAATACCCCGACGACTTAGCTACCGGGTATAAGGAGGGCGATTTTCGGGGAATGTGGAAAATTACTTTCAGTGAAAAGTAGCACATAAAATTTCTAACAAAGAGACTCGTTCGGATCTTGTTATTTTTATTCAGAAGCCAATAATAGAAATTTCCCTCAGATATATCGATACCAGGTAATTCGTGATGGTGATATGGTGTTTGTCCGCGAAGGGCATGAAGTATTTCCCAGGTCCCGGCAACTTATTGATACAGCCTTTGGCTGCTTGAAAAAAAGCCACCTGAATATAGTGCATTTTCACCGGTCATCACCAAAGACGGGCTGTACCTCTTTCAACGATTCTTTAGGCCTGAGAAACGCGATTATTCATGCCGATAGTGACTATTTATACACTTTATTTTTCCGGTTTGCCAATGTTCCCTGTAAGTCTGTATTGAAGATATAATAAGCGAAATCAGCCAGCATAGCCGGGTAATGGTAAATGCTGTGTTTTTCTGTATTGATATTCCGGTCAACCGCTTAAGGGTATATTGGGCATAGGTTTCAGGAAGGTTAGTTTCCCCAAGCTTTCTTAGTATCTGGTAATGCCAGTCGGTGAGGATACAATTCGCAAGTCCGTTTGCATGTGCGAAAATCAGCCAGGAACTGCCGGTAACCAATACAACAGAAAGGTGCAGTAACCGCAAACGGGGCATAAGCCATCCGAATACAATAAAAAGCATCAGAGCTATATGGGAAAAATCGAGGACTAAATCCACGAACTGCAAAAAACCGGTTGAATCTAAAATTACCATTTCAAAAGAGCGGGATGTTCTGAGGATCAATCAATAAATATGAGCATATAACAGAATGTTTTAGTTAAAAGTCCAATGTGTATAGGCCGGGGCAAGCGTCAGAAGATAAGACGCGCGCAAGCCTGGGAATGTCGAGGACTAAATCCACGATCAGTAAAGAAAAGGTTGAATTTAAAACTAACATTTTTAAAAAACCGGATGTTCTGACCAAAATATAACTTCAGCCTGAAACCTCAGACCATTTAGCGTGATAAGGTTTTGTTATTAAAGTTTATTGCATAAACAGGCTATTAGCAAAAAGACTGTGTCTAATTGTTTTTAATTGCGAGAACCCTCCGGTATATCGATCCCAGGTAATTCGTCATGGTGATATACCGGTTGGCCGCCGGGGCAATCAGCACTTTGCCCGTTCCGGTAAAGGTGTTGACAATGCCTTCGCCGGAGGTAAAGGATGAAAATAGTCCTTTGCTGGCTTTATTCACGGTAAATTCAATACCAGCAGTGCGTGCTACAGCGAAAGAACCGTCGACAACCAGGCGGTCATTTACCAGATTTATCTCCTCCAATGGTCCGTTAGAAACAATGATTAGTTTTCCGGATCCCGATACCTGGGTCTGGAAGAAGCCCTCACCGGAGAAAAAGCCGCTGATGGCCTTATTTGTCCACATCCCGATTTCAAGACCCATCTCCGATGCATAATACGCACCTTTATCAAGTATCCAGGTTTCATTGTTGAGTTCCATGATGGTGAACTCCCCAAAGCTTGGTTCCAGGAAGACAGTACCTGTGCCACTTATGGTTGGCTTGAAAGCAGTTTCCTTTGTAACCATTGATTTAAGCAATCCGCCGGCCGAAGGCATTTTCGACTCCAGTTGTAAATTGCCCTGCATATAGTACATAGCCCCTGATTCGCAGCGGACCATGGAATTCTGCATTTCGATCTTCACCATCTTCAGCATTTGTTTTTCTTCAATACTGAATTTAACAAAGCCGGGCATTACCGGAGGCTGCGGTGGGGGAGCCTGATAAACAGGAGGAGGTGGAGCCTGCTGTGGAGGAGGAGGAGTATATACAGGAGCTGCAGGCGGTGGAGGCACTGCCCCTGCCTGACGGGCACCGCATTCATGACAAAAAACCGCACCATCTTTAAGTTGGGTGCCACAATTTCCGCAAAAGGCCATAATGTTAGTTTTTGGGTTTTATAATTTTATTTTCAAATCTTGAGTCCACTCCGAAAACTTTTTCTTTTGACACCAAAGCACAAAGCCACTAACCTGTCTGTCTGAGGCAATCAGGCAGGAACTCACCAATTTTATTTTATTGACATACAATATTTTGTGAAACCTGCAGGATTGGTGTCTTGGAGTATTGGTGTCAAATCTACTTTTTCGACATTTCGGAGCAAGCTCAATCTTCATGTTTAAAGCGCATTCCCGCAATTCCTGCAGAATTTTTGTTCCGGGGTGATTGCACCTCCGCATTTGCAGCAAAATCCAATAGTGGCTGCAGGCTCGTACAAAAGGCTCCAGTCCAAGTTTTGCCACCAGTGCAGGAACTTCAGATAATTTGTCAGTTGGAACAGGCACCCTTACCTGATCTTCACTCATTCCCGTTCGACTGGGATAAACAACCGTGAATGTCAGAATTGCAGGAATGGTGGATGTATCGAGTTCAGAACCGCTGAGGCTTGCGCCCATGCTTCCCCAGTTTGAAAAAGAACCGCCAACATACAGTGCGTTCTCCCCAATCATAACCAGTGGAGGGCTTTTCCGCTTACGGCGACTCCGCATCAATGGGAATGTAAACGCAGGCAGGCTCAGAAACGCGATCAACCCTGCAATAATGATCATAAACAGGAAGTCTTTAAATGCGATGGTAAGAACAACTCCGATTACCAGTGATATTACCGCAATTAAAAAAAATGTGGATTTGCTGAGGCCTTTGTCTGCGGCAAGATCCAGTGCAAGATAAGATTTCCATTCTTCATCGCTCAGCATCCAGGCTACCAGGAAATTATCTTCGTTCAGCATTTTATCAAGTCTCCGGGCTCTTGGAATATAAAAAGCAAGGGTTATTAACCCGGAAACAACCAGCATTCCGCAAACGGTAATGATGGCAAAACCACCATCCATGCCGTCAATCCCGGCCAGTCCGGGTATAAAGCAGGCAGCAAAAAAGAGGATGGTGAGAAAGACCCACACCCGCACTACCTTCCACTGGTTGTTTACTGGTTTGGAGATCTGTTCAGGCATATGCTGGTGTTATTGTGTAAAATGACGATTCGAACAAAAAGGAAGTTCCCTCACTTATCGGATGTTTACTTCTTAATTTACTTTACTTTTTACCCGCCTAAAAGCGGCGGGCAGGCTTTTTACTTTAGACTTTTTACTTGATACTATTCGGCTTCATATCCTTCGATCACTACAAATCCTTTTTGACCTGACTGCCCGTTGTACGACCAGGACTTTTCGTCGGAAACCTCTACTTTGTATGTGCCCTCCTCCAATCGTTGGTTGAGTTCGCAAACCCATTTCGCGTTTGGTGTTCCATCATCACCGGATACACCACTTGCCTGCCAGGGCCCGAAAGTCTCTTTCTTTTTCTGCAATGAAATAGTGCCGGGTTGTGCCCCTTTACCCCAGTTGTAATGATAAGTCGTAATTTTCGTTATGATAAAGGCCTGATCAAGCTTTAATTTACTGGCAAACAAAGGACCACTTTTTACCTCATTGTCGTTGTATATACTTAAAATAGTCCGACCTGTTTTTGACCCGGCAGGCTTGATTTTGACTTTCAAAGGCTGGTTGTTCTGGGCAGGTTCCTGGTTTTGGGGTTCAGGCTTTTTGGGTTCGGTAGCCTGTTTTTTAGGAGTGGTTTTTTTGGAAGTCGCCTGTTTGGTCTGGGCAGGTTTCTGAGGCTCAGCTACCGGGACTTCTGTGACTGCTTGTTGGGTAAGCGTTGAAGTATCGGCTGTTTCCGGTTCAGCGACTACTATTGATTCCTGTTGTATCGCCATTGCAGTAGAGTCGGCAACAGGTGTTGCAGGGGTCTTTAAAAACTTATCGTAGGCAAACCATCCACCCGCGCCAATGACCGCCAGTGCCAGAATCCCGAGAAGGACAATCATTACACCCTTTTTCTTTTTGGCAGTCTGGGCTGGAGCTTGATTTGCAGCGGCAGCAACATAGGTTCCTGATGTTTGTTTTGCAACCGGAGGCACCGGAGGAACAACAATAACCGGGTCTGATTTAGCAGGTTGTATTTCGGGCACAGGGACAACAGGTATTTCAGCCTGAACATCGGTTCTGAATCCGCATTCCTGGCAGAAAACATCCCCGGTAACCATGGAAACTCCGCAGTTGGGGCAGAATTGTTTAACCTCCGGAGCGGGTTTTACCTCTTTTTCAACAGCTAATACCGGTATAATATCCTGTGCAACATTCACAGGTTGTGATGGTTGAATAGTTTCGGATGGAACAGGTTCTGTTGCAGCGCTGTTAAATCCACATTCCTGGCAGAATACATCACCGGCAATCATAGAAGCGCCACAATTGGAGCAGAATTGTTTTTCGCCGGCAATTTCAGGAGGTTCTGCTTCACCATGTTCTGCAGGCCCCAGTTCTTCAGCCATGATTTCCAGGGAAGGTGTAATTAATTCTTCTGCCACAACCGGTGTTGCGGAAGCAGAGTCGAAACCACATTCCTGGCAGAAACGCTCTTCTTCCAGCATTCCGGAGCTACATTTCGGGCAGGTTTTAAAAGGTTCAGATCCGGTGATTTCTTCAAAAACTTCAGGTACGGGAGCCAAAGCTTCATCATTCACATTTGCTACTGCAGGAGTTTCGGGTTCAGCAACTTCATAACCTTTGGTATCGCAACCGCATTCCTGGCAAAATCTTGAACCAGGCTCAAGGGTTGTACCACATTGGGGGCAGAATTTCATGGGATGAATTTTTGTGTTTGATTACTCAATTTCAGACTTTTCTAAATTCTGGTTTAGAAAACAGATCAATCAGGTAAAAATTAGTCGCGAACTACATCCCACCATACATAAAGCTGCTGAATAATGTTTTTATGAATATTAAAGCTAAAACAGCAGCAACAATGAAGTAAATGGCAATCAGAATTATAATAGAAATAATTGCATATCCGGTAGCTTTTTCTGAAGGAGTTTTCTTAAGTATTGGAAGGCCAATGATAAAAAGGTATATCATATATGCAAATCCTGCCAGGGATGCTATAATATTAAGTCCTGGTACAATACCTAGAATTGATGCAATCCAACCGGGGGTATAGGCGTAGCAAACGAATTGGAATGACCGGTCAAAGTTTTTCTCCGATTCAAATGAAGGGGCCAGTGCGTCAACAATAAAAGCAGTTAAAAAGACAACAACAATCGTTGAAATGAAACTGACAACAGCCTGGACAATAGCATAAGTAATTGTTGTATAAGAAGATAAGAATCCAAAAGTTATAAATGAAACTATTGCCGGTATCAATGCAAGAATTAGCACATAGCCCAGAAGTAGTTTCATTTTATCTGGTTTTTCATTTGCAATAACCAGCCATTCCTGTTTTGGTTTGACAATCATATTGATGACCCTTTGTATCAGGTTGGTTTTTCCTGTGACGGCTTCAGAAAAAGCACTGCCGGCTTCCCGGGCCTGGTTGTAAACGGGTTGCTGTTGCTGGTAAGCGGGTGGAGGTGGAGGAGGAGGCGTAGGCTGAACCGGTGGAGGAGTTACTGCAACAATGGGGGTTCCGCAGGCTGCACAGAATTTTGCTTCTGGTTTAAGCTCCGCTCCGCAACTTGTACAAAATTTCATATGGATACTTTTTTGAGGTTAAAATTCGCGAATGATAAAATCGGTAAACATTCAGTACGCTATAGAAAATGGCAGTCCGGCTGAAGATAGTATTAACAAAAATACCATATCAAACCACTTCTGGCAATAGCAAACCGCAATTTAAACTGATTCTAAGGAAAGAGGAAAAACAGATGAAATTAAAAATCGAGTCCGTTCTAAAAACCTGATATCTGACACCAAATCTCCAAAACCTAAAAATCACAAAATTTAAAATTATGAAAAAAAAAAAAATTGGGGGTCGGGGGGGGGGGGGGGGGGGGGGGGGGGGGGGGTGGGGTGTCCTCTCTTTTGACTTTCGGAGCAGGCTCAAAATTGAAAACCCTGCCGGAATTCCGGAATTCAAATCAGAGATTCAATGAGAGAGAAGGTTATGCATTTTCCAGACGGTATTGAGGAGAATGGGATCGGCAAGTTCACGCCAAAGGCCGGACATATTGAAGCCCAGTGAAATTTCCAATCATAAAATGAATCACTGCCAGTCAATTTCCCCGCTACCATAGCAGATTTCACTCTGCTCATCGTAAACCACACCGAACTGACCGGCCGCAATCCCTGAAACAGGAAGTTCGGATTCGATGACAACCTGCCCGTTGATCACCTGCAGGGTTCCTTTGGTAAAGTCGGGGGTATGCCTGATTTTAAAAGTGATGGGTTGAGGAGATTCAAGGGTTTGCCAGGGATTGCCCGAAATAAAATGAAACCCGCTCAGGCGAATGGTATTGCTGTATTGGGTAAGCGGATCGTACCCGTTTGATACATAAATCACATTCTCTTCCGTATCTTTTCTTCACCACGAACCACGGGCCCTGGCTCAGTCCCAGTCCTTTGCGCTGCCCAATGGTGTGAAACCAGAAGCCGTTGTGCCTGCCAAGGATTTTACCGGTTTCAAGCTCAACAATGTTGCCCTCTTTTTCACCGACATATCTGCGCAGAAAGTCATTGTAGTTTACCTTTCCAAGGAAACAGATACCCTGGCTATCCTTGCGGCCGGCACTGGGCAGGTGGACTTCGTTGGCAAGTTTCCTTACTTCGGCCTTGTGCAGTCCACCAATCGGAAACATCAGTTTCTGCAATTGCGGATAGGTAATCTGGGCAAGAAAGTCGGTCTGATCTTTGAATTTATCTTTTGCGGTGGTCAGGTATTTGGTTCCGCCTATTTCGGCAGTTGAAGCATAGTGGCCGGTTGCCAGGAAGTCGAAATCTTTGCCGTACTTATCGTTGAAACTCCCGAATTTGATCAGGCGGTTGCACATCACATCAGGGTTAGGCGTCAAACCTTTCTTTACTGCATCGAGGGTATAGGCCACCACACTGTCCCAATATTCCTCCTGCAGGGTAACAATTTCAAGTTTGAGGCCGTATTTTTTCGAGAGCCAGGTGGTGATTTCAATATCTTCTTCCGAAGGGCAATCCAGGAAACCCTCCTTATCCTTCATCCCGATCAGGATGTAAAAAATGGTGGGTTCGTGCCCCTGTTCCTTCAGCAGGTGGAGCATCACGGAGCTGTCAACTCCGCCGGATACGAGTGCGGCGATTTGCATTAAAGTAAAAAGTCTAAAGTAAAAAGTCTAAAGTAAAGTAAAAAGTAAAAAGCCTGCCCGCCGCTTTTAGGCGGGTAAAAAGTAAATCCGTTTTCAGAAGTCAGGTAAACCATTTTCTGAAAATCAGCGGAAACCGGCTGCAAAATTACATTAAAATGACCTTATTTAAACGAGAGGGACAGTTATGATCCGGCAGTGAAATTCTGGCAGCAGGTGCACTACCTGCCGATTGTTGGTTCCTGACATTTTTTCAGTCATTGATAATCTGCTAAAATTCATGGAAAATATCGAGGGTCGATATATGAATGTATTTTCATACATTAGCCACGCTATTTCTATTATAGGTATGAAACAAATAAAGCAATATTTGTGTCTGTTATTTATTTTTATCAATATTACATTATTTTCCCAGGAATATGGCTACAAACACTACACCATACAGGATGGGTTGGTGCAATCGCAGGTTTGGAAAATTTTTCAGGATAGTAAGGGCTTTATATGGATAGGTACCAAAGGTGGTGCAAGCCGGTTTGATGGGGTTTCGTTTGTAAACTTTACCATTAAGGACGGGCTTTTCAATAATATAATTTTGTTCTTTACGGAAGATCATAAGGGAGTTGTCTGGTTGGCAACTGTAGAGGGATTGGTAAGTATTGACGGGAATAAGGTAACAGCCTATCCCACTGAACATTTCAGAAAATACCGCGGATTATTTGCCGTATATGAAGAAGAAGCCGACAAATTAATAATTGTATATGTTAACGAAAAAAACCAGGTGGTTTTTACACAATTTTCCAGGGGGAATTATACAGATGTAACTACTTTATTCCCGGCCGTTGATCTGGAATACCCGGACGCTCCGGCATATGAAGGGATATATGATATTGAAAACCAGACTTTCTGGCTTGCGGCCAGACCATATGGACTATATAAAATTTCAGGGGGGAAGACAGAGCGACTGCAGATTGATATTCAGGATCTTCGTGGGTTAACAAAAGGCAGTGACAACAAATTATACATTATTGCCAACGATTCAGCCTTTATTATTGCCAATGATTCTGTCAGGTATTTATTTTCAGATAATAACCTTTGTGAGAAATACATTTTAAAAACATTTGCAATTGATAAGGAGGGGAACGTTTATTTTTATGATACACCCCCGGGGCGGCTCAATATATTCAACGAGCATGAAATTATCAGTGATCATTTTGATTTTAAAAACATTGGTACACTGTTTATTGACAGGGAAGACAATTTATGGGTTGGAACGGAGTCAGGACTTTATCGACGTTATTCAAATGCGTTTATCAATTTTATCCCTGGCAAATGCGGTATTGGAAATCTTATCTGGAGTATTGCTGAAGATAAATTTCACAGGATGTGGTTTGCTGCTTATAATGAGGGATTGCACTATTGGGACGGTGGTGAATTTCATAAGGGTACAGGCTATCAAAAATTTACAGGTAAGAAATACTGTAAGTATTATATGGGAAGCCTGATTGACCATGATCAAAATATTCTTTTTCCTATCACCAGTATCGGAGGATTAAAGTATGACGGACTTGGTTTCTCACAAATTTTCATTGATATACCGGATATAACGACTTTGTTTTTCTACGAAGACCCGGATAATTACGATTTATATGCCGGAACAAATATTGGGCTATACCGGATTTCAAAAAGGACGGGGTTCAAAATCTCAATATTCGACCCGGCAATGGGAAAAGCAGATTTGCTGTCAGTATTATCAAAGATAAATATAAAAGGATTTGGTTTGGCGGCTTTAATGGAATTACAATTCTGCAGGGTGAACAGAAAATACACCTGCCAACGAAGGAATTTCCGTTTAAAAGAGGGGCAAACGCCATGCTGCTGGACGTCAGACAGCAGTTGTGGATTGGAAATGCGGAGGGACTGTTTACTTACGATTATAAGGAGTTCAAGCAGATCAGCCATCCCGGCATTAATTCTATGGTGACTTCTCTGGCGTTGGTGGGCGATTCGGCTTTACTGATCGGAACCATCAACGGATTGGCAATGTTTGATTTGAAAGCCTGGTACAGTAAGAATGACATTCGTTTGTACCTTTTTGGGAAGTACAATGGTTTTGAAGGAATTGAAGTTGGGCAGAACGCAATTTTTAAAGATTCGAAGGGTCTTTTCTGGATAGCGACCTCAGACCGGGTGGTGCAGTTTAATCCGGCTTTGTTCAAAAAAAATGTCTTTCCCCCTTCAACATACATTTCAGGCATCAGCATCTTGAACGATCAGATGGAATGGGTAACAGCCAACGATTCACTGAAGGAAGGCAATCACTTCAATTTTTCGAATAATCAGAAAAACCTGCGTTTCGATTTCATAGGGATAAGCACTACTGCTCCTGAACTTGTGAAGTACAGTTATACATTGGAAGGTTATGACAAAGGCTGGTCTGAGCCCGGATCAGAGCGGTATGCGGTGTATACCAACCTGCCGCCCGGAGAATACCGCTTATTGCTGAAAGCCTGCAATGCCGAAGGGATCTGGACAAAGGGAGCCACCTCGGTTAGTTTCCATATTGTTCCGGCAATTTATCAGCGTACCTGGTTCTGGATACTTTTTTTATTTGTGGTAGCAGGTTTTCTGGTATTTTCCGGTATTACGATTTCGAACCGCAGAAAACGGCAGCAGCAACAAAAACTGGAAACCGAAAAGCGGCTGGCTCAGTTACAGTTACTAACCCTCAAAAACCAGATAGACCCTCATTTCACTTTCAATGCCATCAATTCAATTGCTTCTGCAGTATTAAAGGAGAACAAAGAAATGGCATATAAATACTTTGTTAAACTTTCGCGATTAATGCGGTCCATTTTAGGGTCAAGTGATAATCTTATCTGTTCCCTGAAGGATGAACTGGATTTTGTTAAGGACTATCTTGAGATCAATAAGTTCAGGTTTCAAGACAAATTTGACTATGAAATCATTGTATCGCCAGAAGTGGATCTGAATCTGCCTATTCCCAAAATGGCCATTCAGTCATTTTCCGAGAATGCACTGAAACATGGCCTTCTCCACCTGGATACCGGGGGATTGCTCACCATTTCGATATTCAGTAACAACGGGGATTTAAAACTCGTGGTTGAAGACAATGGCATTGGCAGGGAATTGGCCGGTAAAATATCAGAGACCTCTACCGGCAAAGGACTTATCATTTTGAAAGGATATTTTGACTATTTTAATAAATATAACCAAAAGAAAGTAAACTGGTCGATGATCGATTTATACAATGAGCAAGGGCTTGCCAATGGCACACGGGTAGAAGTATACATACCGGTAGGCTTTTCATACGACGAACATTAATTAAGCGATTATATGAAAATCTGTAAAATACGTACGATCATTATTGATGATGAAACAGCTGGCAGGGAAGTTATGCAAACCCTGCTGGAGAGAATTCCTGAAGTTCAGTTGATGGCAGTATGTGATGGAGCAGATGCTGGTCTTGAAGCAATTCTGAGGTTGAGTCCTGAACTTGTTTTTCTGGATGTACAGATGCCGGTAAAAAGCGGTATCGATGTCGTAAGGGAAATGGTAAATCATGAGATTAATACAACGGTGGTATTTGTGACTGCCTACGAAAAATATGCCATTCAGGCCATTAAGCTGGCTGCATTTGACTTTCTGCTTAAGCCGGTTGATCCGGACGAATTGCATGAAGTAATCAGAAAGTTTCAGGCAAAAAAGTTGCAACACCAACACAACAGTAAGTTTGATGATCTGTTAAGGCAATTAAATCATGAAGACAGAATCAGGTTGAATACCCGCAGCGGATTTATCCTGATTGATCCATCGGAGATTATTTATATTCAGGCTGATGGAAATTATTCTGAGATATTTCTTTCTTCTCAAAAGAGAGAAATCGTTACCCAGCATCTGGGTTCCCTGGTTGAAATACTTCCCGGTGAGAAATTTATGCGGGCATCCCGATCATGCCTGATTAACCTGACTTACCTCCGCAAAGTTGACCGGAAAAATCGTGAATGCAGGCTTGAACGGGAAGGAGATACATTCAGTGTGCACATTTCAAGGGATTTAATCCACAGTTTTGACCGTATTCTGAATGCCTGATCTAACCATTCATCTACCCACAACCACCATTCATCCACCTAAATTGACGCTTTAAGTAATAGATGCCAAAGTGCGCTTTAAAAATTCAAAAATTATTGTTGATTCAATACTTTTATGGTGTTATAAAGCAATTTACATACAAAATTTCCCGGTTGAAAAGCGGGCTCTATATGCTGGTGATCAACAATGGGATTGAAAGTCAAAGTATTTCATTTATAAAAGAATAGTTATAAACCCGGTTTTATGAAAAAAGCCTTACTGAATTTTCTGTTTATATTTTATTCAGTTTCAATATTCGCACAAATAGATACGGAATTCTGGTTTGTTGCGCCTGAGGTATCATCCGACCAGGCTAATTTCAATATACCGATCGTATTTCGCATTTCTACTTTGAATAAGGAAGCGGGTGTGATCATTGATCAGCCTGCTAATCCCTTGTTTGTTCCCATTACCATTGATATTCCTGCAAATTTCACTCATTCAGTTGATTTGAGCTCTTTTTTAGAATTGGTAGAAAATAAACCTGCCAATGAAGTATTAAATAAGGGAATCAGAATTCGTTCCACGGAAATGGTAGGTGTTTATTATGAAGTAGTAAGTTCTTATTGCTTTTGTAATCCTGAGATCTTTACTTTAAAAGGTAAAAATGCACTTGGCACTTATTTCTTTACTCCATTTCAAAATATTTTAAACAATCAGAGCTTTTACTACCCAACTCCTTATTCAGCATTTGATATTGTTGCAACAGAGAATAATACCACTGTACAAATCCGAACCACCAATGACATAGTTGGACATTCAGCGGGTGTAGAGTTTTCTGTTTTACTTAATAAAGGACAAACCTACTCAGCCAGGGCCAGTTCACAAATGCAGATTTACATCTTAATGGATGAGTAGTTCATTCCGATAAAGACATTGCAATTACTATCAAAGATGATTTACTGGATGGCAGTATTTATGGAGGATGTGCTGATCTGGCCGGTGATCAGATAGTGCCGGTGAACAGAACCGGCAAGGAATATGTGGTAAAAAAGGGATTTTTGAATGGACCGGATAGAATTTTTATCCTCGGTACCGAAGATAACACACAAGTAACCATTTCAGGGAATCCTTCAGGCAACATCAGTGCCGGGCAAACACTTATGTATGATCTGAATGAATCCTCAGTTTTTATTGAATCATCAGCGAATGTTTATGTGTTACAATTATCTGGTTTTGGATGTGAAGTTGGCTGTGGTTTAATACCGCCTGTGAACTGTACAGGTTCCCTGCAGATTGGCTTTACCCGGTCTGTTTCTGAAGACTTTAAACTTTTGTTAATGGTTAGGAGCGGCGGAGAAGGGGATTTTACAATAAATGGGAATACAGGCATTATTGAAGCATCTGATTTTAGCGATGTGCCATTTACAGACGGTAAATGGAAAGCAGCTGCCAAAGACCTGAACACCTCAGAGGTTCCTGTTGATCAGGCCTGCTTAATTTCGAACTCTTCAACTAGATTTCACATGGGTATAATTCACGGAAGCGCCGGGGGAGGATGCAGGTTCGGTTATTTTTCCGACTTTGCAATCCTGGAATCAGAGATTACAGCCAATGGAAATGATTTCTGTGAAGGAGAGACTTTGTCGTTAACTACCGGCGCACTACCTGATGTAACGTATGAATGGTCTGGCCCCGGAGGATTTACCGCAGAGGGGTCATCAATAGGAATTTCTCCTCTTACCCCCGAAAACAGTGGTTATTACATACTGAATGGCTCAAATGGTTATTGCCCGGTAATTCCCGACAGTATTTTTGTGACTGTACATCCCCTTCCCGCCAATCTTGGGGAAGCCATTGGCCTGCCGCTTTCACTTCAGGATAGCCTCGTGGCCTGGTATCCATTCAATGGAGATCCTGACGATGAAACAGGTAACGGAAACAATGGTACAGTGATGGGCAATGTGGTACTCACCAACGACAGGTATGGCAATGCCGAAAGTGCCTATGAATTCCCGGGTGAAGCATTTAATTATATCAGCGTGCCCCATAGTTCCTACCTGGAGCTTAACATTTACCATATCTGCCTGGATTTTTACAGAAACCGATTATGGTTACGGGCAGGTTGTGCAGAAGAACAGGGATATAATTCAGGGTCATTATGGGCTGTATGTAAATGGGATTGGCGCCAATGTATGCTATACCTGTAACAATGGGGCAGGTTTTCAGGAGAATCCGGTAATTGGTCAATGGCATATGGTTACCGGAACCATATCTGTTCGTGATGCAAGGTTCTATCAGGATGGCGAATTGATTGCTCTTGATACCCTGGATTTCGATTATGTTTATTCAGGAACCGACCCCATGGCAATCGGCATGCATTATTATGAAGGCGTTCCTGACTTTTGGACTTATCCTTACCGGGGAAAAATAGACGATATACTGATCTACAATCGTGTACTATCGGCCGAGGAAGTTGCCTGCCTCTACAGCGGAGATTGCAGCAGTCTGAAACTTTCAGCCAGCCTCACGGACGACCAATTGTGCAAAGGTGGAGTACATCCTTAACATTATTCAATGCCCAGCCAGGAGTTACATATCAGTTGAAGGGAGGACTGCCGTATGGTAACTTCCAGGTTGGTAACAGCGATACCCTTATATTCTCTATAGCCAATCTTCCCGAAACTACCTCTTTTACCATTCTTGCAACCGATACTGCCACCGGTTGTTTCATCACACTTGATTCAACTTTTGTTGTTGAAGTCAACGATATCAGCGCCATAGCCATAGCAAATATGCACTCCACCTATATTCCGGCTATGTTGGAGGTTAGTGCTCAGTCTGTGGGTGCTGAAACCTATGAATGGTTATTGGATGGGGTGAAGTTTGCTGCTACGCCTGAATCACAGATTATCATCGATTCAACGGGAACACATACACTGGTGCTTTTAGTAAACAGCGGCCCACCTGATTATTGCTCCGATGCCGACACACTTTATCTGACCACTACTGAACGGATTGAAGTGTTTCTGGAAATTCCGTCTTCCTTCACCCCGAACGCCGACGGGATAAACGATTATTTTGAATTTTTTAGCGAAGGAATCGACAGCTACAGCATCTGGTTCAAAGACCCCTGGGGTATGCTGGTTTATGAATATGACCAGGCAGCTGGCAAATGGGACGGATTGACTCAATCGGGCAAAGAAGCCCCGGCCGGCCCCTATTACTATCACCTTGCTGCCAGAGATTATGTTGGCCAGCTACTGGAGCGGAGCGGCGTAGTTTACCTGATCCGCGATCTGATTGAGCTTTCACCCAATCCCGCAAAGGATAAGTTGGTTATTAAAATGAACGGGCGCTTGCCGGGTGAGCGAAGCGTACAGATTATTTCGGCAAATGGAGTTGTTGTCACCGACCTGATTTTACCTGACCTGAATGAATGTCAGCTGGATATCTCGCGGTTGAAAAGCGGATTCTATATGCTGGTGATCAACAATTGGATTGAGAGTCAGCGAATTTCATTTATAAAAGAATAAACCTAAACAATTATGATGAAAAAAATTCTACCTATTCTTCTGTTGTTTTTCATATATCATCAGAAAGACCTTCTAGCACAGATGGATTACAACCAGAATGTTGTATTCACCACAGGACTAAATGTACCGAATCAGATATGTTTTGACTCCATCGGTAACTTATTCGTTGCCAATCATTCTTATAACAGCTATAACGGACCATATACAAATACGATTGCAAAAATTGATTTATCAGGCAATAAATCAATTTTTCTTGGTGGTTACAGTCTGCCTTCCGGAATAGCAATTGATAAGCAACAAAACATCTATTTTACACAAAACAACACAACAACAGATATTATAAAAGTTACCTCTTCAGGAATAGCTTCAACATTTGCATCACTACAACATATGCCAGGCCCGATTACTTTATTTGATACAAATGATAATTCATCATTCAAAATATATACAGTTTCTCATTGGGGTAGTCAGGGATTAATTGAAACGGATTTCGATGGTAACCAAAGTTTGTTAAATCCGGGTTATTTCCTTGGGTGCGAAATTTCAAATGATGGTCAATACCTGTATTTAATTTCAGGACCAGATAATAATCTGGTTTTAAAATATGACATATCGGGTTTGACTTCAGAGAACTGGGTAACAAGTATTCATGACTATAATGTGTGGGCGAGCACAACAGGGCCGGATAACAAACCATATTTTATTGGCAGATCTTTACTTAATGCTGAAAAAAGAGCAGTCTTCAGAATCAATGGATTTAATGATGTGAATGAAATCATTAATAACATTCCCTCTGAGAATGAATTGAATGATTTAGCGTTTAATAAAAGCGGGAACAAATATGATCTTTATATTTCAGAGGTTGTAAATGGTGACAGGCTGAACCCTGATGCCAACAGAATTATTATTTTTTCAAATGTTCTGCCGGAAATGAACTCTCCCGAAGCTGCCGGAATGATTTCCGGACCGCCATCTATTTGCATTGGCACAACCACTGTGGAATACTCAATTTTGCCTATAGCAAACGCAACAGGCTATGTATGGTCACTTCCGGCCGGAGCCGTGATTATTTCGGGTGAAAATACACCCAGGATTTCAGTTGATTTTTCTCAATCTGTTTCTGGTAACATATCCGTATATGGTACCAATGATTTCGGAAATGGGGAGCCTTCACCCACTTTTATTGTTACCATTCACCCCCTTCCCGCCAATCTGGGGGAAGCTACGGGCACAATCCCTAACCTGCTTGACAGCCTGGTGGCATATTATCCTTTCAATGGCAATGCCAATGATGAAAGTGGATATTTCAACAACGCGTCAGAAATTTATGGTGGGGTAAGCTTTGCGCCTGGAAAATTCGGGCAGGCGGCCAAATTTGCCGGATACGACAATCCCGGGCATATAAAAGTGAACAATAGCCCAAGTCTTCAATTCGCATCTGAAGCCAGTTTCGCTGTTTGGTTGAGGTTGGACGATAGCATTGGCATGGATGGGAATGGCGCTTATTCCATGAATGGTGTTCATTCAATTATTGCAAAAGACCATGACCGGCATGGTTATTTTGAATCTATCTATTTTAATCATAACGACAGGTTCAGAACATTTGCAGGTTATGACTTTGATGGATTGGTAAATGATTCACAGGAGATAAATGAGTATTCAATTGGCGATTGGATTCACATTGCTTATGTCTATACCGATTCATCAAGCAGCTTGTATATAAACGGGTTAATAGATTCTACTTCTAATGCCGTGGCAAATTTCAATATTTCTAATCAACTTGATTTGTATTTTGGCAAATTCAGTGACTACTGGTACCCTTTCAATGGCGCTTTGGATGAAGTCAGAATATACAACCGCGCCCTTTCTGCCGAAGAAGTGGCCTGCCTCTACAGTGGAGATTGCAGCAGCCTGAAACTTTCAGCCAGCCTCCCGGACGATAAATTGTGCAAGGTGGGAGCAACATCCTTAACGTTATTCAATGCCCAACCAGGGGTTAATTATCAACTCTTTAAGGATGCTGATCCATATGGGAACATCCAGACGGGAAACAGCGATACACTCAATTTTTACATTAACGGACTTCCTGAAACAGCCTTATTCACGGTGGTTGCCACCGATACCACTACCGGATGTTCCATCACACTTGATTCAACTTTTATTGTTGAAGTCAACGATATCAGCGCCATAGCCATTGCAAATATGCACTCCGCCTTCATTCCGGCCATGGTGGAGGTCAGTGCTCAATCTGCAGGTGCTTCAACCTATGAATGGTTATTGGATGGGGTGAAATTTGCCGATTCGCCTGAAGCACAGATTGTTATTGATTCAACAGGAACGCATACACTGGTATTACTGGTGAGCAGTGGTCCCCCGGATTATTGCACAGATGCCGATACCTTGTATCTGACTACCACTGAACAGACTGAAGTCATCCTGAGAATCCCCGTCTTCATTCACTCCAAACGCAGATGGCATCAACGATTATTTTGAATTTTTCACAGAAGGAATTGATGGGTATACCGTCTGGCTCAAAGACCCTTGGGGTGTATTGGTTTATGAATACGACAAATCAACGGGCAAATGGGATGGGCTGACAACTGGGGGTAAGGAAGCCCCGGCCGGCCCCTATTACTATCACCTTGCCGCCAGGGATTTTGTGGGCCAGGCACTGGATCGCAGCGGCGTAGTGTACCTGATCCGCGATCTGATTGAACTATCACCGATTCCTGCAAAGGATAAGCGTTGTAAAAATGAACGGACGCTTGCCGGGTGAGCGAAGTGCAGGTTATTTCCATTCACTGGTAAGTTCTTTCTGAGGAAACGATCAACGAAGAGACTTTTGAGCTGGATGTCTCCGGATTGAGCCCCGGACTTTACCTGGGTCCGGATCAGCAATCAAATAGATATTC
>JADJEQ010000025.1 GCA_016709025.1 Bacteroidales bacterium
ATACAGGTTCGATTCCTGTCGGGGCTACAGAAAAAACGCCTGGCTTTTGTCAGGCGTTTTTTGTTTCCTGTTCTCTGCAGGCGCAAGTCATAGACTTTTAACCGATTTTCTACTTGATCGGGATGGCATAACTTCTGATTTGTCATTGCGCCTTAGCCTCTTTTTCAATACCGAAAATAGACTACCGGGTAAGCAGCATGAAGATTAGATTTATGAAATGGGAGTCTGATTTTTATGTATAGTAAGGTGCTTTTGCCTTTCAAACCATACCTCCGGAAGAATTATTTTTATCTCTTTGTCTGATCCTTCCTTTTGCCAATAGACTATGAAATTTACTTTGCATTGGGTCATCCTATAATTTCTTTGTTTAAAGACTTCAATCTGATTTAAAAACTGCCTGGAAAACCTTAAAATTGAAATCCCTTTAAAATTTGTGCATTCATCCCCATTGATTCTAAGGAAGTCCCCACTATTAAGTTGAGAAATATGGTATTGCTTATTCAGAAAATAATCAAGCCAGATATCTTTGAAAGAGAGGTGCATGACAATCTCATCGGGTTCTGAATAAATTTCTTTGTTATCGGTACGTAACAAATCTTCAGCTTTGATATTGTCGAGATAGTTTCCATTTAAATGGATCATCAGATTCTGTTTTGCGCGGGTAACTGCAACATATAAAGGTCGTTTTTTCTCATCTGAATCCGGTGAATAATTATCCAGCATCAGGAAAACATTCTCAAATTCCCTGCCCTTTGCCTTGTGAATGGTTGAAACATAAATTACACTTCCCGTTTCATTGTAAAAATCTTCAAGTTTTGATTCACGTATGAATACTTCGAAATCTGATTTGTATTTCACTTTCGGATTCGTCTCTTCAAAATCCCTGACAACATTTTTGCACAAATCCAGTTTTGTGCTGTTTTGAAAATTGCTAATCAATGAACGCTTGGCATTTCCCCAGGTTTCATCGCCGATAATATAATTACTATCGGTTAGATTCATTTGATCGATAAAGTATCTTATTTCAAGCAGACTATTTAAATTAAAGCCGTCATTGGTTTGGATCAGTTTCGCCTGCATTCCTTTTCTTATAAGCAGTCCCGCAATCTGTAATGCTTCATCGTTTGTTTTTGTAAGAACACAGGTCGTTCCAATCAGACTGGTGTTCATAATATCCTGAACCAATGGTTTAACAAGGTTTTGGCTGATGTACCGCACCAACCTAATACTCCCGTTCTCATTTTGGTTTGCTTCAATTGGAGTAACTTTTAGTCTGTGGTTAATCTTTTTTACAAACTGATTGGTAAAATCCACAAGATTGCTTTTACTTCTGTAGTTCAGAACAAGTTCATGCTTAACAGCTTTTTTTTTCTCAATGAACTGTTCAAGATACTTCGAACTTGCACCCCTGAATTCATAGATATTCTGATCATCATCCCCAACAGCAATTACTCTCATATCGTCATTATATTCCATCAAGGCATTGATCAGGGCATATTCATCGGCATCCATATCCTGTGCTTCATCAATAACCAACACTGTTTTGGTAATCCGGCTTGCTTCAACTTCACCACTTACGATTTTCTCAACAGTCTTTTTAAGAATAATATCAGCCTTCTCTATGGTCCCGACTTTCCCAAGGAGATCAAAACAATAAGAGTGGAATGTTTTGATTTCAATGAAATTTGCCGCATTCCCAATTAGTGCCAGAAGCCTTTTCTTGAATTCTGTTGCGGCAGCTCTTGAAAATGTAAGCATAAGCAATTGTTCATGCTTAACATCTTCCATTAAAAGCAAGGAGGCCAACTTGTGAACAAGCACTTTGGTTTTCCCGCTACCCGGTCCTGCTGCAACTACAATATATTTGGTTTCTTTGTTTTTAATAATCTGTAATTGAGATGGCGAAAGCTCACCGAAAAGTTGCTTGAATTTCGCAGGGGTGAGATTTCTTTTAATATCATCCTGGCGACTTCCCTTGAAGTATTTATTCAGAAAAGAACTATAATTCAATTTGAAATAGTCTTCAACAAATAGCAATGCGTCTTTATAATCAGTCAGCATCTTCTTTGCATATTCACCAACAATGTGTATTTGCTGGACTTTATTTTCATAGAATTGGTTAAGTTTCTGGTAATCTTCGACTTTGTATTTTCTTTTCTGATCTTTCTCAACCCGTTCAATAGTTAAACGATTGTAGACAACCAGGAAACCTCCTTCAATTTTTATTGCCTCAATCCGGGACAGATAAAAAAGAGCATCTTCTATTTCATCAATGGTTGTAAGCGTAAGAAACAGGTTTTGTCTTGTGTCAAAAGCTTCTTTTAGCTCATGAACTGAAAATTCAACCAAAATCTCTTCTTTGTTTTTGTCGTCGTCCGCCAGATTTTCAAAACTCTTGTTATAAAGGAACCCTATGATGAACCTTGCCAAATCGTGTCGTTTCTCCAGCTTTTCCTTCAGGATTTCTTTCTTTGTAAACATGAAACAGCAATATGATTTTTCGAATATTCCTGATTGTATTGCTTTATCCAATGCTTGATTGACCAGAAATTGAGTATTGTTTTTATTCTGTTTGGCGTTACGTCCTCACAACCAGATTCTGCTGCCTTTTCATTCAGTTCTTTGACATGATACGTTTTTTTCTGTTCATCGAAAATTGGTAACAGAAAGGTTTCAATCCTAGTGAATGTATCAACAATTTTTAATGACCGGTTCTTATTCTCCCCCTTCTTAATAAATGCCGATAAATCTTTGGCGTCCGCTAGAATTTTCTCCTCCCGGAGCAGGTTTATGATATTAATTACTTCTTCTTTTACAATACCCAGATGATCCGAAATATAATCAACTCTCGACTCTGCTGCTTCATCGTTAGCCTGCTTTCTGCTCTTGCTTGAGAAAAGTTTCTTTATTATCCGGATTCCTTTCTCCTTCTGCTTTTCTTCAAACCTGGCTGAAGCATTTATTTTATCAATGGCTTCCTGAGCATTTCTTGAGAGAATACTATTGGCAAAAATTCTGGGCATATTCTGTCCTCTTTTCAGATAACCGGCATCTTCCAGCGCTGCGATTGCAGTGACAACTCTGGTTTCGATTTCAACTACACTGTCGTCCCAGCCTGCCTTCCTGGCAATTTCAAGGGCGGAATTGGATACCGTTGATCGAAACCTCGTAATCTCCTTTATTGCCTTCCAAACCTGCTGAATTTCCTTAATACTGAGTTTGGTCTGATTAAGTAAAATAAAATGCTTGCCAAGATCCTCCTCATTAAATAACACAAAGCAATCAGCAGTCATATTTTCATCCCTTCCTGCCCGGCCGGCTTCCTGAATATAGTTCTCCAAAGAATCGGAAATGTCGTAGTGAATAACCATCCCGACATCCTTTTTATCAACACCCATTCCAAAAGCAGAAGTCGCAACCATAATCTGCACTTTGCCTGAAGTGAAGGCATCCTGATTTGCAGATTTTTCAATCTTGTCCATTTTACCATGGTACGGTTTTGCATCAAAACCATCTGATGTCAGTCTTTCGGCCAGTAAATAGGCTTTATGGGTCCGGGAAACATAAATAATGGTTGGACAGTTTTTTTCTTCAATCAGATCACGGGCTGCATTGTATTTTTCTTCTTCATCTGTTTTCTCGAAAACCCTGTAATGCAGATTTGTTCTTGATGCTTTCGAACTATAAATCTCCAGATCAAGGTTAAGTTTATCTTTGAAATACTCCTGGATATCTTCAATGACTTTTTGCTTAGCAGTAGCAGTGAAACAAGAGACAGGAATTTTATCTTCGAGATTCTTTTTCTGCTGGATTGACCGGATAAATTCACCGATATATAAGTAATCAACTCTGAAATCCTGTCCCCAGGATGAAAAGCAGTGCGCCTCATCAATCACGAAACGCACGATTTTCCTGCCAAGTATAAGCCTTTCTATTGTTTTCGACCGAAGTGATTCGGAGATAGATACAGGATGGATGCAGAACCCTCTTCAACACGTTCAAATGATTTTGCCCTTTCTATGGGATCCAGTAATCCATTGATGGTTACTGCCTCAGTTATGCCGATCTTCTCAAGATTGTCCACCTGATCCTTCATCAATGACTGCAACGGCGAAATTACAATTGTAAGTCCTTTGATGTTTTCTCCACTCATAAGTGCAGGAACCTGAAAGGTAAGTGATTTACCCCCTCCGGTGGGAAATATCGCGAGAATTGATTTATTGTCAATAGCGGCTTTAACAGCACTTTCCTGAAGTGGTTCTCCTTCATAGGTTCTGAATGAATCAAATCCGAAATAACGTTTCAGTCCCTTTTGAATATCAAGCGCCTTATCACAATAAACACATCCGGTAAGGCATGGCCTGTTGCGCAAATTATGCATGATCCTTTCCACTTCCGGATAGCTTCTGATAACCCAAGGCGGTGTGATTGAATAGCGGTTTCTGGCATTTACCAGCGCCAGACAAAAGGCCAATTCGACAGGGTTTTCTGAAACATACCGATTCAACGATGCCTGTTCACAGATTTCATCCTGAAATTTATTGTGAATTAACTTCTTTACGTCTGTTTCGGTTGTTCTATATGAGATATAGCGAAAGAAGGATGTCCATTCAGCTTTTTCATTTAGTAATAAAAAATAGATCTGTTTTAATACATCATCCAATTGATAAAAAGCCTCCACTTCATCGAAAAACAGGTCCCGGGCCTTAATAGAATCATTCAAAGGATTGTTTGCATCATCACTTTGTAATTTATCGTCCTTTAACAATGCATGATAAGGACTGGCAGGAAATAGAAGTGGAGAATACAATAAAGTATCAATAATACTGGCTTCATTTATACCTGCCTCCTTTATCGCAAAATGAAGATACTTCAGGTCATGTTTAAAAATATTATGACCACATATAAATGTCGAGCCTTTTAAGAATCTGGTTAGATCTGCAATGGAATTTGAATGAAATGTATTTCCCTGATCTTTAATACATCCAATGTCGAGTACCTTTTTACTTCGAGGTTCAACTTCTACATCAACAAATGTGATGCCTGGCTGTTTTTGGAATAGCCTTTTAATCAGATTGCTATTGTAACGATGTTCACTGCTCAACACCTTGTATTTTAGTAAATAAGATGATTAGAAATCAGTAAGACTTATTGTTCACAGATCATTCCATAAAGGGATCTTTACATCAGCGCTTTCCTCGTGATGATGAAAAGAGATACATCGAAATCCCTGTGAAAATTACAAAAAATAAATTAAAATGTTAGTCAGGGGTTTCTTTTGTCACAATTGTTCACGGCATTGCCTCTTTATTGATAATTTAACTGATTACAGCGCTTTTGCATTATATATATAGAATAGTGTACATCCTGGATATTAACACCTTTACAAACCTATCAATTTAAAGAATAAAATCCTGATCTACTTAGCATAGAGTAATGGTAAATCTGGTAAACAAGATTCAGATGGTCTAAAGCTGAGGGGTATAAAATCCTGCCTTTACAATTTACGGGTTTATCCCAGAAATGCCGATTAAAACATCCGGCCTGCCAATAATTTATTCAAACAACATTTTCTGCGTATAATCCTGAGGTTTGGACCTGCCTGCATGGGTGAACTGCAGCGGGGACTTCTTTATTTCTTCAACTTCCTGTAGTGACTTCAAATACTTCCTCAATTTTTCATCGCTCCATTCTATCTTGAGACTGGTTTTTATTTCCTGAATGGTGTAATTCCCCTTTTTCAGAAGTTCAATTATTGATCAATCATCATCCTCACTATCATTTTCAAGCCCTTTACTATGTGATCCCGAAGAATTTTTCTGTTCGTTCTGTTCAGAATTATTTCTTTTTCTTCCGTTAAGGTCAATATCGTGTTTATTTCCACTCTTGTGGCATGAGATGCAATTGCTGAAATCGGATATTCCTTCTTCGGTATGTTCTTCCCTGATATTACTTTCTGAATGATCATGGCACCCGTAGCAAGAATAAGTAGTGAAATTATTATTGCTGTGACAGGTGCTACATTTCACATTATGGTCATTGTCAAGCACAAAATAGGCCGAATGGTCAAAGGTTGATGGAATCCATTGGGTGGTGTTGTGACATTTGGAACAGTTATCCTTAAACGAACTGTGATAATCATCGGTTGGTATTGGATGACAGGAAGCACAATCGCTTCTGCCGGCAACCTGAATCAAATCATGATCAAATCTCACATTTGATTTCCAACCTTCCGAAGTATGACAACTGTTGCATTCAGCTGCTTTTTCTTTATGCAGATTGTGAATGGGCTTTTCATGGCATCCACTGCATTGGCTTCTCACTGATTCAGACAAAAGTTCATGCCTGAAGCCGCTGTATGACCTTTCCGGATTCAAGCCATTGTGATCTGAGTGACAGGAAGTGCATAGCTCGTTTACGAGAAAACTATGAAACAGTACTTTTTGCTTTGTTTTATTTGTATCTGCGGATTTACCAATATCATCCACTTTATGACAGGCAATACACTTTTTATTCGGTATACCCCGGAATACCAGATGGCAGGAGAAGCAATTGTTGGTTATCTTATAATGGCCCTGAACAAGCTCACCCGGACCGATCATTGCATGAGGGAATTTATACAGAATTAGCACATAGGTAATCATCAACACTGAAACTACTAAGATTCTTCTCATTTGTTAAACATTAAGATTGTCAAAATATGCAGCACAGCAAAAATCCCGAACATCAATGAAATCGGTAAATGAACCACCCTCCATTTTTTCATCAGATCGACGGTAATGGAATCCCAGAACAATTTCTTATCTGAATCGGTGCCACTTAACCCTGATGCTACAAGTTTAAGTCGTCTGTCCTTCAGGGATTCATTGGCTTTTTTCAAAAGATATTTTCCTACCAATCCACTTGCTACATTAATTAACATCATGAATAAGGCAAGCCAGGGCAGGATGGCGTTGAAATGAATGCCTGCATGCACAATCAGGATGACAGACCCTGCCCAGGCAAGGTATTCGTGCATATACAAAAGTGTCCGGGGGGAGCCTGATAAAATAATTTTTCGTTTTCTCAGTGAGTAAATAAAAGAAACAGCGAGCAACGAAGTGCCAACAATACCCAGGTAGCGCCCAACTGAAACCAATTGAAAACGGTGCAGAATATAGTCAATGGCTATCGCAGAAAAGATCATCAGAAAATACCATTGCAGAAAAGGCAGGACATCTTTTTTAAAAACGGAACGGTTCATGGGTGGGTGTCAGAATCAGATTAAAAACTGTTCAAAGTTCATCAATTGTAGATAATTTCCAAAATAATCAGCTAAATATCAAAGTCCTGATATCTTATTCACCTTACTTTCCTGATATTGCCTATTCTTCCGGAATGTGATTTATCTCTTCGACAACAATTCAAACAACGGCTCATTGATATAGTAATTTCCGGTTCCCAGTTTTGCTTTTCTCAGCAGTTTATCTTCAGCCAGCGTATTCAGATAATTGGCGGCTGTGAGCCTCGAAACACCCAGATCCCTGACCACAAATTCGATTTTGGTATAGGGATGTTTGAACAGGTTATTCAATAAATCCTGGCTGTAAAACTTGTAATGATCACGCAACCGGTGTTTATAGTCTGCCATCAGCTCCTTTATTTTCACGATCAGTTCAATTGTTTCCCTTGATGTGACTTCAATTCCTTTGATCATAAACAAAAGCCATTCTTCCCAGAGATTTTCTTCCCTTACTTTCTGCAATAGCCTGTAATAATCTGATTTATTCCGGATGATATAACTGCTGAGGTACAGTACCGGGATTGTCTGGAGTTTTTCCAGGATCAGGTAAAGTATATTGATGATCCTGCCGGTTCTGCCGTTGCCATCATAAAACGGATGGATGCTTTCAAACTGCAAATGAATAACTGCCATTTTAATCAGGGGGTCAAGATCACTCATCGCCGGATCATTGATGAACTTTTCAAGATTGGCCATTAAACGAACAACATCATCAGATTCCTGTGGCGGGGTGTAAATGGTTTCTCCTGTTGTATCATTTTTCAATACGGTTCCTGGAAGTTTCCGGAATCCCGCACTGTTATTTTCAAGTACTTCCTGAACTTTCAATATTGTATTGGTTGTTAACAGCCCTAATCCCGTCACAAGGTCAAATCCCGTTTTCAATGCTGCTATATAATTCTGAACCTCTTTGGCATTTAATGAGTTAACCGAAACTGGGCTTAACACAGATTTATACAAATCGTCGTGGGTTGTAATTATATTTTCTATGGCCGAACTGTCTTTTGCCTCCTGTAAACCCAGGGTATTAATCAGTATATTCTGATCTGGGATTGTAGCTGCAATCCCTTTTAACTCAGCCAAAGCAGCATGAGCGGAAGGTAAGCGCTTCAATACTTTTATCGTTTCAACCTCAATATTTAAGGGTAATTCCTTCAAAATCCATGGCTGAAAGGAGGTCATTGTGTATAGATTTTTTGATTTTCTTTACAAAGATAGTGTAATATGTATAGATTATCTGATTTTCTTTACAAAGAAAATCCGGAATGTAAAGAATTGACGGTTTTCTATACAAACGGAGATCAAGTCTAAAGCTCAAAGTCTAAAGCTCAAAGACTAATTCTACCCTGGTTTCTACCTTGGTTTCTACCCTGGTTTCTACCCTAGTTTTCTCCGAAGTTTTCCGGGTAGAAATTGATTCCGTTTTAGGAAGGCGTTTCAACACCACTACAAACATTCCATAGGTTCTGAATATTGGATCAGGCAATTTGGCATCGGACACACCGGAATATTATATATTCTTTATCAAATACAAATCCTTGATAATTCCACTTTCTTTCAAAACGGACACTCCGGATCTTCTGTTTCAATAATTTCAGTCAGGGATATTTCCTGATCGGGATTCTTCGTAATCAGGTTAAGACATTCTTCCGGGTCCTGCCCGCACCGGGTAAAAATAAAAGCACAATATTCAAACAGAAGTTCGCGACTGGGGGCGGTAATATTCGTAAAGTTCAGGTCTGTCTTAATTTTGATCCCGTCTTTAAGATCGATGGAATATCCCCAGTAAAGGTTATTGTCCTCTTCACGAACAATGCCCAAAATTGATGTTGCATTTTCCAGTAAATGATCAGAAGGTAAAAGCTCGTAAGTTTCAGCGTCCTGAACAGAAAATTTGGCAATTTCAGATATAGCGATGTTATTTATGATGATGTCCTGAATTACCTCTGAGGTAAATCCAAATGCGTTGGATTTTGAATAATAACGTAAATCGAGAATCGTTCTGAACATTGCGGATGCTTCAATTATAGCGGAAACCTGCTACAATGTATGGTTCTCAATGAACCAGGATACATATTCCGGTAGTTTATTCCCAAGGTAATAGGGTAAATTCATTAGCATATATGGTTTCCCTCCCGGTGTTTTGGCGGTTTCTACACTCAGCTTATTCGCAAGTAGCCTTACTGCATAAGGGTGATTTGATTCATCCACGAATTGATGAAGAGATCTGAGTCTCCCTTGTTCACCTGCTTTAATTTCGATAGGGATTAAATATTTGTGATGCTGATAAACCAAATCTACTTCGGCATTGCTGTTGACCTTTTCTCTTACCCAAAAATTAGGTTTATAGGAAGGCGCATCAAACCGGGCCTGCAACTCCTGGGTAATGAGGTGCTGTATGATTTTCCCTTTGTAAAAATCATTGAAATCCTCCACCAGCATCATCTCTGCCTGAATGTGCAAGGTATAATTCAGCAAGCCGGTATCTAAAAACTGCAAACGGGGACTTCGCTTTATATCCTCAATCATTGGCAGCTCCGTTGAGATAACAGGATAAATCAATCTGACAATACGGGCAAGATCAAGCGCGCGCAATGCTTCTCCAACTTCTCTGGAACGATAAGCTGAACGACCAAAGCCTTCAAACTTAATCCTGTCTTTTTCGAGGGGGGCAGCATCTATCACATGCCTTATCACTTTACGTTCTGTTGTATTGGCTGCATATTTTTCTACATCATCCTTATATCCTTGCCACAACGCCTCATAAATGGGTCCCAGGTCAGCCATACTCTGCTGGGTTACATATTGCTTCACAATTTCCGGCATGCCTCCGATGATGGCATAAATATGGAATAATTTCATTAACAGCTCATGTGCAAGAGGTTTCACTGGGATACTATTAAACTGATCCAACGCCTGTTTGTGATCCAACGCCATTAAAAACTCTTCAAAATCAAAGGGATGCAACACCATCTGTTCAACACGGCCTACCGGAAAAGACGGAACTTTTCTAAGGGCAAATTCCAACAGCGAACCGGCCGCTATCACATACAGCCCGGGCATCTCCTCATAAAAATATCTTAGTTGCTGAATGGCTTTGGGTGACTCCTGAATTTCATCAATAAACAGCAGAACTGGTTCTTCCTGAATTGGTATATCAAATTGAAGCGCGATGACTTCCATAATATCCTTTATGGAGTCAAGCTCTTCGAACCACCTCTGGTGTTCTCTCTTTTCAAGATTGAGTGAAATAAAATACCGGAATTCTCTGGCGAATTCCTGAACAAGCGTTGATTTCCCGACTTGTCTGGCTCCACGGATTAGCAGGGGTTTTCGGGCCGGATTGCTTTTCCATTTAAGTAGTTTCTGATAAGCTTTTCGTTTCAGATTCATACGTCTTGTTACATTTACAGGGCAAATATCGTTAATATTTGTAACATATACAGGGTTATTTTTGAATATTTTTGTAACAAATACAGGGTTAATTTTATCGGATTGGGAATTCCTGATTCAACAGGCAGTAGCACACTTGCACCCGCAAAGTGTATTGCTCCCGGATGGTCTCTGCTTGGTTCGACATGGTTCGACAAAAAGTCTGCCTGATTGCCAGGGCATCCAGGCAGACAGGCTCACCAACCACCGCTCGACCACCGGGTATTATTAAGGTGGTGGGTGGAGTCGCAGGATGGACCCTTCACTTTCACTATATTGAACCTGTTGGCCTGGCACCTAAGCAGTCTGAATACAAGATAAGGGCACAAGTCACAGACTTGCGCCTGCAATGGTTCGGGTGGAGTCGTATGCTAAAAATCTCGCTTTTACTATTTTGAACCCATAATCTGGCAAACAAGCAGTTTGAACTTAGGAGAAAATGAAGTACCAGTCCCAGCCTTGCGTCTGCTAACAGTAAAAAATGCTGGTGTAGATACCAAAAAACGCTACTTTTTCTTTTTAGAAGCCCATTTTCCACCCATAAAGCCCCAGCCACCACTTCCGATAACGAATCCGAAGGCATACCAGACCCCATTGTTGTTCGGGGCGAACAGGGTGATGTCATCCCTGAAGAGCATCAGCACCAGATCCACCGGCACAATGATCCCATGCAGAAGGCCATGCCAGAACCCAAAGGTCTGCCCTTTCAGACATCCGGTTACCACTTCATTGTTGGCACAGGCTGACAGTAAAAGTAACGTGGCCGATAAAAGGAGAACAAATACAAATCCGTTTATTGTTTTTAAATTTTTCATTTCAGCTGATTTTGACCTGAAAGTTATGAATATTCCTGAAGACTGCGGGAATTGCAACAGCTTTTTTTTAGAGATCAGGATTATTGCTTAATTCCGTTAGCCGCTGATGCATGTCAGAGTCTTGTGCCAATTTATATGCTACAAACTTTATGATACTACCTGACAAATCAGGAAATTGTTTTTGAAACAGGGTGTTGGTTTGTTGAGATATGCCGACACAAGTCACAGACCTGTGCCATCATTATGTTATTTTTTCTTCAACGAAACATAGAGGAATTCCGGAATTTTAAAACCGGAATTCAATGCCTGCATATATATGCCGTGGCAATCCAGGGTAATAATATCGCGGTTCACTGCCTCCAAATCCCAGGGCATTTACAACCAGCATGGAAGCGTAGTGTGTGTTTGTCAGGTTATTAATGCCCGCAGAAATCTGAAGAATTCCGGCTTTCTTCATTTGAATATGCGTAGCTATCTTTAAGTTGACCAAAAAATAATCTTCATATTTCAATGTGTTTGAATCGTTCAGATATTGATCACCGTTGTATTGCAGATGCGTGTAAACCATCAGCTTTTTATACGGATTCCATGAAAACTGAAGTTGCGCATATTGCTCAGGGATCCCTGGCAGATCATTGCCATCATAAGTATTTCCATCATCGGTAAAATCGACGAAACGGTTTCGTGAAAACGTGTAACTGAACGTTGAATGCAGTTTCCCGGGGAAGCCGGTAAAATCAAAAATACGGTTGCGCAGGAGCAGTTCTAATCCTTGGTGGCGGGTTTTTCCGGCATTCATTCCGGTAAAAATATCTTCTGTAATCCGCTTGGTTACCAGTAAGTTGTTGAGTTCAATCCAATAAACGGTAACCTCTGCTTCAACGGCTTTACCAAAGAAGTTAACCCGGGTTCCAGCTTCGTATTGCATGCCTTGTTCCGGTTTGATACCGGGGTTTACATCTCCGGCCGGTAGCAAAGTTTCCTCTGGCGAAGGCATGGAGAAGCCATGACCAGCCGAAGCATATACGGCAAGTTGTTCACTGGCTGCATAGTTCAACCCGATTCGCGGCGAAACGATCAGCGGGAAATCGCGTTTGCCCGATTGATCGCCATTTTCAGCATTTAAATCGGTGAGTTTGTAACTGATATGGTTAAGGGTGCCGGCCACCGATAAGGTGAGCCTGGCAGATGGCCGGTAATTCGCGATGGCAAAAACACTGAACTGATTACGATTTTCACGGTTTTCATTCAGAAGGATTTCATCCTTGTCGAGCTTCCATTTGTATTGTTCAGCAATCCAGTCAATTCCCAGCAGCCAGTCGGTTTTGGGTCTGAAATAGCTCAGTTTGTTGCGGATTCCGGTACTCATTGTCTGGTCGCTGAGGTTATTGAACGGACGCTTTTCATAGCTGTCGCTCCATTTACCATGAATGGTCATCTGGTTGGATAATTTTGACGAGAGGAAGTTCGTCAGGGTAATTCCGGCCAGTGCTTTCCGGTATTTTTTATATCCTTCAATGGCAGCCCAGGCAGGCGCTGCTGCCCGGGGATCATTCTCAAACTGAGTTATCCCCAGCGAACTCGGGATTTCACCATCCACACCGGTCAACATCAGGGTTGATTTCACTGACCATTTGGGTTGATTCCATTTCGCAGTGGACATAAAAGAAGTGCGCCTGTATTCATTGTTTGCCCGGTAGCCGGCCGATTGCAGGTGACTGAGGCTTCCCCACAAGCTGGTATTGGCCGTATTGATAGTTCCTGAAAAATTGGTTCTGAGGGTATTGAAACTTCCATAATTCAGACTCAGCAGGCCTTCATTCTGCATTTTTTCAGGGGTGAATAAATTGATGCTCCCACCCAATCCTGAACCGTACAATGCCGAAGAAGGACCCCGGATCACTTCAATGCGCCCCAGATTTTGTATATCTATTTCTTCGGGTGTTGAAACACCATCGGACGATGTAAGCGGTATATCGTTTAGGTACGACCTGATCCGGTTGGTATTGTAGGGCGTTCGACTTCCCATTCCCCTGATAACGATGCGGTTGGTGGCATAGGTTCCGCTCTGCATACTAACACCGGGAATTGTGTTGAGTGTTGTTGCCATGTTGGTACCGTCGGAAAGCGCAAGCCCCTCCCCTTTGAGCACTGAAAGATTGCCGGGGAACGTTTGCAATTGACTGCTTAACCGGTAGCCTTCGATGTTGACCTGATCCAGGTGAATGGTGGAATCCGGAAACTGTTTATCAGCGGGTGGCGGATCTAAAGATTGGGCATAACCATGGAGAAGTCCCGATAGTAATACCAGGGCGATTGATCGTCTGATGAAGAGGTTTGTTTTTATCATTTATTAATCACAACGTGATTTACGTTTTGCGATTTACGAATAATGAATGTAGATTGCGGGTTATAGTCTTACTTTTTATCTCCGTTTTTAGACTTCAGAATATTCCTCACTCCTTTAACTCTTTTCACTTTCATCTACTCACTACTCATTTCTCACTACTCTTTCATTTCACATTTCATTTTTCTTAAAACCTAACAGGTTGGAAGAAAACCTGTTAGGTTCGTTTTCATCTCTCACTACTCATTCCTTTCACTTTTCACTCTTCACTTCCTTCACTTTTCACTTTTTTCAACAGGGACCAATCGCACAATCTTCCCGGGGGTTTCGGTGGAAACATATATCAACCCGTCAGGGCCAATCACCACATTCCGGACGCGCCCGATACCCTGTAGCAGTTTTTCGGTGTGCATTACCGCATGACCATTGATCACCACCCTTTCGAGGTATTGAAACCGGAGTGAACCGACAAAAAGATTGTTTCGCCACTTTTTATATCTGTCGCCGGTAAGAAAAGTCATGCCGCATGGTGCGATTGATGGAGTCCAGTAATGAATCGGTTGCTCCATTCCCTCCTTTTCAGTTAATTCGGTAAGTATGGTCCCGTTGTAGTTAATTCCGTAAGAAATAACGGGCCAGCCATAGTTTTTCCCGGGTTCGATCAGGTTTATTTCATCGCCTCCACGGGGGCCATGCTCGGTTTCCCAAAGTTCACCGGTAAGCGGATTTATACAGGTGCCCTGCGGATTCCGGTGTCCGTAACTGTAAATGGAAGGAACAGCACCTTTTGTATTTACAAACGGATTATCCTCGGGAATTGAACCATCATCGTTGATCCGGTGGATCTTTCCATTGGTATTATCAAGGTTCTGCGGGAAATCGTAGTGCTGGCCCCGGTCACCGATCCCGAAAAATAAATGTCCTTTATCATCAAAGGCAAGTTTACACCCATAATGATGCGATCTGTCGTTGTCATTATCCCCCCTGAAAATCAACTGCTGATCCACCAGCTTATTCCCGTTCAGCCTGGCCCGCATAATAGCCGTATTGCTTTTTGGTTTGCCGCTTTCCTCGCTCAAAGCGCTGTAAGAGAAGTAAATCCATCCGTTTTTACTGTAGTCAGGATGAAGGGCCAGGTCG
Source organism: Bacteroidales bacterium (assembly GCA_016709025.1). Taxonomy (GTDB): domain Bacteria; phylum Bacteroidota; class Bacteroidia; order Bacteroidales; family Lentimicrobiaceae; genus Lentimicrobium. Next base: position 15,017 of record JADJEQ010000025.1, read on the forward strand.
AGCAGACCACCCTGACCTTCCGCTCTTAGAGCCGGTAATCCTTCAATGGGTGGTGAAAGTTTACCGTTGGAAAAACGGTGCAATGTTCCGGCCCGTTCCGAAATCAGCAGGTCACCACCGGGCAGAAATGCAAGTCCCCAGGGTACATCCAATCCGGTAACTACCGTTTCAATTATGAAATCCTGTACCTCCGATTCCGTTACATCGCCTGCTTTTACTGCTGGTTTCAGTGAACTTCTGTCGTCTGGAATTCCCTTTTTGACATAAGCGGCCAATTCTTCTATTTCGTCTTCCGAAAAAGTCTTCTCAAATGAAGGCATGCCCGCCTCTTCAATTCCCAGTTTGATGCTGCTGATAACCGATGCGTTTCCGGGTTCATCCATCCACTTTTTAGCAGTAAATTTTTCGAGGTTATCACCGTGGCATCCGGCACAGTAAGTCTGGTAATTCAGGGCTGCCGGATTTTCTACGGAGGACTTAACGGCCGAAGAGTCATCTTTCAGTGACATTAGCCCCGTCATTCCAGTGAATGCAAGGGCTATGAGGCCGGTTGAAATGATCAATGTTCTTTTCAAGGTTGAAAATTATTGGTGTGAACAATCATGAATTATAAACAATTGATGAAACCCATTTGTTGCTGACTTAAGCGCGAGTGGATTTTATTGCTTATCAGCATTAGAATATAAATCATGAAGGTTGGCACAAGTCACAGACTTGCATCTGAAACTGAGGAAGAAAGGCACAAGTCGCAGACTTGCGCCAGCTGTATTGTTAGGCACTGGTCGCAGACTTGCACCAGCAGTTGAAGCCTATTAGTTGCTGAAATAAGCGCTGAGTGGATTTTAGTGCTAATCAGCATCAGAATATAAATCATGAAGGCGGGCACAAGTCACAGACTTGCATCCGAAACTGAGGAAGAAAGGCACAAGTCGCAGACTTGCGCCAGCTGTTCCGAAAATGACGATGACGGGCAAAAATCGCGGAATTGAGGCGGCACTTCGGTTTACTTCCGAAAATGATGATAGACACAAGTCGCAGACATGCGCCAACAATGCCAGCAAATAATGAAAGCGGGCACAGGTCTGTGACCTGCGCCCGCGAATTGATTATGATTCTAATCAAGGATCACTTTATAACTGACATTTTCCTTGATTGTGAGAAACGACCAGCTTCCAGTCTGTAAAAATAGATCCCATTCGTGAGATTTTCTGTATCCAGGCTCACTTCATAGTTTCCGGTCATTTTACGCTCATTCACCAGCTTTGCGACTTCTTTCCCGGCACTGTTGTAGAGTGTCAGGGAAACCGGCACCTCTTCAGCTATCCGGAATTGAATGGTTGTCACCCCGCTGAATGGGTTTGGATAATTCTGTTCCAGGCTGAAACCGGAAATAAATTCCTGCTCCGGTTCTGCTACCGAAACCTCACCCAGGCTGAATTCGCCCATGGAAACCGGGCTGCCTGAGTAGGCAGCATCCACGGTGCTGAGGGTCCAGGTGTAGTTGCCGCTTTCGAGGCCGGTCAATAACCATTCGGTTACCGCGCTTACATTTCCCGGTTCAGGGGTGCGGGCGGGAACCAATACCTGAACATTGTCCCTGTAAAGCTCCAGATTGTAGGTTAAAGCACCGGCAGGGGTGTGATCGTCGCTGCCGGCCAACCATGTTAAGCGGGCAGAGTTTTCAGAAAGCGGAGTAACATCCAAACCCATTGGAGCCAGAGGGGGTTCATTCTGAGCTGGAGTATCGTTCCGGTAGATGTGCATCTGAGCTTCCACAAGCCCATTACCGCCGGGAACAAAATACTGACCGGCAATAAAGTAATCCAGATCACCTTCTCCATCGATATCCAGCCAGGAAAAGGTCCCTCCGCGGTCACCACTGGCGCGGGGTGCCGGAAGTTCGTTTCCGGATTCGGTGAAAACCCCGCCGGTATTGGTGTAAATCCTTGCCCGGCCTTCAATATTGGAGCCCGAATTGTAGTTTCCGGCCAACAGAATATCCATGTCTCCATCGGAGTCGTAATCGGCCCAGGTTGCCGCCGTCAGATCAAACCAGCCTTCACCGGGTATATCTGCAATTACTTCCACAGGAATATAATTTTCATTGTCGTTGCGATAGATTCGTAACGCCATGTGGGTGTAACTTCCATCCGTTTCGCGGATGCTACCGGCAACCAGGATGTCGAGATCGCCATCTCCGTCGTAGTCTCCCCATTGAGCCTCTCCATGCTCAACACTTATGCTTCCAAGGATATCTTCACCAAAAAAGGATCCGTTTCCATCGTTGCGGTAACGGCGGATAAAGCTACTTTCCGTCAACGGGGAAATATTCACCAGCAAAAGGTCCAGATCCTGGTCGCCATCAAAATCAGCCCAGGCACTCTGCGCATGAGAGGTGGGAGCAAATACGGAATCGGCTTCGGTGAATACAAATCCTCCGTTGCCATCGGAACCATCGTTGCGCATCAACGCAGTACGGTATGAGAAAGACTCAAAATCAAAAACCGATGGCAATAAAAGATCGCGGTCACCATCGTTGTCGTAATCAGCCCAGGTAACCGAGCGGAGATCGAATTCGGCCTGGCTGTTGTCTTCCCAGTATCCGGGAAGTGCTGTAGCGGTCAACACCAGTGTTCCTGCTTCATTGCGGTAAATAACGGTTGCAGCATCAGTTCCCAGCGCAAGATCGAGGTCACCGTCGCCATCGGCATCGGCCCAGGCAAGGTCGGAAGAACCTGTAGTCAAATCAGCGAGAGGCACTTCAAAATAGGAAAACTCCCATTCATCTGTTCCGGCAGGACCATCGTTGCGCAACAGAACCAGTTTATCTTCGACACTCTCATTGTAAACCACATAATAACCCAGCACTGCAATATCGAGGTCACCGTCACTGTCATAGTCGGCCGGGGCGGTGGTGATCACCCAGAAATCTTCATCCTGAGGCGTTACAAACAACGGATCGGGTGGGGTTATCTCGGTGAAGTCGCCGAATACACCCCCTGGTCCTGGCTGAACCACAATTATCCGAAATGTATTCCCGGTATCACCATCATCATCGGTAACGAGGAGGGAAACAACGTAAGTGTTTGCCGTTTCATAAGTGTGCGTTGGATTCTGAAGGTCAGAAACAGTTCCGTCGCCAAAATCCCACGACCAGCCGGTGATAAAGCCGTCAGGATCGGTACTCGTGTCTGTGAAAACAATGGAAAGGCCTGTGGCAGTGAATTCAAAAGAGGCTACCGGTGGCTGGTTTTGCGGAGGAGGTGGTGGTCCGGTAAAGTGTTCAATATAACCCTGGTAACCAACGATCCAGGCATCGCCTGCCGCATTGGCTGCAATGGCGCCGAAACTGCCGAAACCTGCAGATCCGGTTGCCATAACAGCCCAGTTCTGTCCGCCGGTAGCGGTATAATAAACCAAATTGCTATTGGTGCTAAGCCAGAATTCGTCGGCTCCCACCAGGAAGATATCTGTAAAATCATCAAATGTATTGGGTGTGGGAAGTGTTTCCCAGTTCAAACCACCGTCTGTGCTTCTAAAGGCTTCACCATACATGCCCACTGCATACCCGGTGTTTTCGTCAAAAAAGTCCATATCCCTGATCTGGTTTGGAATACCGGGTAGTACTGCCTGATTCCAGGTAGCACCGTTGTCGGAACTTCTGTAAAAGAGTCCGGTAACATTGGCAGCCCAAATGTTGGCTCCTTCCACATCTACCGCTACATAAGCGCCCAGAATATCCGGGACTGGTGTCCAGGTATCCCCGCCATCGGTGGTCCTGTACAAGGCCCCATTGTTATATCCTTGTCCGGTAACCCAGCCGTTGTTAATATCTGTAAAATGAATGTCTTCGACCGTGCTGAAATCATCGGGTTTTGAAAGGGTTGCGATCCAGGTAAGCCCATTGTCAGCGCTTTTGTATACCTGGCCCGATTCGTCAACAACCACTAGGTTTTGCTGGTCGATGATGTGAACCGCCTTCATCTGAAACTGCGTAAATGTTTGATGGTTTATCCAGGGTGAGGTTCCATCGCTGCTCAACACAGTTCCGTTTTCGCCCACTGCGATCAGGCTGCCGTCAGGGAAACGGCCGATATCGTTCAGTGAGGTTCCGCTGCCGCTCGATATTTGTGTCCATGAAGCACCGCTATCGGTGGTTTTGATGATAAACCCGGCTCCATATCCGAAGTAACCTGTTGATCCGGAGAAGACCGGAGCTACACTGCTCAGGTAACCAGGCATCGGACCGGGAGAGGTAAAGGTTTGCAACCAGGTCAAACCTGCATCGGAAGAATGGAATATATTTCCAAAATTATCTGAAGCGACGACGTTTTGTGTATCGGCGATTCCAAAGTTATAGATCCCTTCGGGCACAGGCTCACCCAAATCGGTCCAGGTAAGTCCGCCATCCGACGACCTGAGGATACGATCATCGTAGTCGGGGAAATCGCCGCTCCTGCCCCAGGCCAGGACTACAGAAGTTGATAAAGGCAGGAGCTGTGACCTGCCGGATGCAGAGGTACCGGAAACCCAGCTTAGCCCCCCATCTGTAGAACGGACAAAAACATCATCTGCAATACCAACCGCTACAGTCGCTGAAAGAAAAGCGACTGAGGAGACATTGCCGGAATATACCGGATTAAAGGAGGTTCCGCCGTCGGATGTGCTGTAAATTCCGGTGGGGGCTGCGCCGATGCCATTTAAATTATCCGAAAAGTCAAACGCGCTCATCCCATTGGGGGATTCATTCCAGCTAATGCCCCCGTCCATACTGACGTACTGGCCAAAATTTCCGGTCGCCAGACCGAAATCAGGGGTATAGAATTTCATGAAATAAGTGGACCCAAGCAAGGGAAGTTCCGTCCAGGTGGTTCCACCATCGGTGGTGCGGTAGTTTTCATTTCCATAAGCCCAGCCGTGCTGGCTGTCGAGGAAAAAAAGGCCATAGAACGGATTGAACAGGGAAAATGGAATGTCGCGTTGCACCCAGGAAGCACCACCGTCGTTTGATTCAAAAAGGGCTCCGCTGTTGTCGAAGGAATTGTCGTCGGTGGCAATGAAGACCCGATCGGGGGTAGGTGCGCCGATACCCCTCACATCAAGATTGGTCGGGAGAGGGCTTTGGGTGTTCCATTGCGCCATGGTGGCGGATGAAACTAAAAGAAGCACCATCGAAATAACCTGAAGTTTTTGTAAGGCTGTCTTCCCGACAGCCATCATAAAATGTAATCTATTTTTCATGGTCCGGATTTTAATTTCATGCAAATAAAATACACCGGCAGACCAGTGCAAAACAATAGTTTCTTACCTGGTATAAACAACCCCCGAACGGGAATTATTGGTGATTTACCGGATATGGTGAAATAAAATTCTTCCCTGGATGAAGTGGTATTTTTGCAGGAAGAATTCCGATAACAACTTTTATTGCTGTCTTACAATGATTGTGTATCTTTCAGTCAGTAAAACTGAACAATTATGAAACTCCTTTTAGCCTGCTTTGGCATCGCTGTCAGCCTTCTTTCAGCCTGCAACAGCACACAAACACCGGAAAAGAGTTCCGATCTTTCTGCTCTCTATCGTAAATCCACCGGGAAACCTGAAACCATGGTGCTTGCCTGTTACAAAACAACACTTATAGCCAGTGGAACAGATGAAACGAGGCTGAGGGTCTGCGTGGCGGACAGCACCGATATGGAACTGATGGATGCTGTGCTTCCATTCCGGATTTCTGTAAACGGGGATGCCTCTCTGTTGAATGCCGACCGCAGCACCCCGAAGCTGGTAAGTGAAACCGATTCCGTCACCATTTGGCAATCCACCCTCGAAAACGGGGTAATGGAGTTTATCCTTTCAGCGGGGACAACACCCGGGAAATTCAAAGTGGAAGTCAGCGCCGAAGGCGTGTGGCCGGCATCGCATGAGATACATCTTATCCCTTCATCGGTGAAATTGATGAAACCTCAGGCGAATCAGCTCATTCCGGCGAAGACAGCCATTCCGAAAATGATCGGGGCCGATATCTCCTTCCTGCCCCAGCTCGAAGCTGAAGGAAAGATATTCCGGGACGGGGGTGTTGAAAAGGATGCCATAGAGATACTGAAAAGCCATGGGTTCAATTACATCCGCCTGCGCATCTTTGTGAACCCGGAACTTGAAAAAGGTTACTCACCGGGAAAGGGTTATTGCGGTCTGGAGGGCACGCTGGCAATGGCCCGACGTATAAAAGATGCCGGGATGAACTTCCTGCTTGATTTTCATTACAGCGACTACTGGGCCGATCCACAGCAACAGTTCAAGCCGGCTGCGTGGGAAGGTCAGGACTTTAAAACACTGCAGGCCAGCCTGAAGGAATACACCAAAGCCACTCTCCTCAGCCTGAAGGAACAGGGCACCCTGCCGCAGATGGTGCAGGTAGGCAATGAGATCAACCATGGAATGGTATGGCCCGAAGGTCACATCAGCAATCCCGATAACCTTGCAGCCCTGCTCAGAGCGGGCGTTGAAGCCTGCCGTGAAGTTGATCCCGAAATTACAGTAATGATGCACCTTGCGCTCGGTGGTCAGCAGGAAGAGGCCTTGTTCTGGTTCGATAATATGATTGCCCGGGGCGTGGAATTCGACGTCATCGGACTCTCTTATTATCCCCGCTGGCACGGCACCCTGGATGATCTGAATACCACCATGATCTACCTGGCAGAGCGTTACCAAAAGGATATCAATGTGGCTGAGTACAGCGCTTTTAAACAGGAGATCAACGACATGGTTTTCAACCTTCCCGACGAACGGGGTAATGGCACCTGCATCTGGGAGCCCCTGAATACCTGGAGACGGCTGTTTGATCAGCAGGACAATGCCCTGGAAGAGATCGGGATTTATGATAAAGTGGCTGAAAAATATCTGAAGGTAAAGGAATAAGGCTTCGTCTATCAAGATGGTGAACAGACCCGGCATCCATGTTTTCACTTTTCCCTCTTAACTCTCCAATATCCACTTCACATTTCATTCTTCTGTTAAAACCTAACAGGTTAGAAGAAAACCTGTTAGGTTTATTTTCATTTCGAAACTCTAGCTACTCAAATTCTCGCCACATTTTTCACTCTTCACTCTCAACTCTTCAATATCCACTTCACATTTCATTCTTCTTTTTAAACCTAACAGGCTGGACTTCGACAAGGGCTCAGGCACCAGAAGAAAACCTGTTAGGTTTATTTTCATCTCTCACTCTTTTCACTCTTCACTTTTCACTCTTTCACTCTTCACTCTCCTCACTCCCAGTTTGGCAGCCTCCCCGGTGTATACGGTACCCCGGCTTTCTCCATTTCAGCTTCGATTGCCGGTACATCCGTTTCGCTGATCTGCTTCAGCTGTGTGTAGAGCGGAGGAAACTCATCGCGGATGATTTCATAGGAACGGCGATGTGTGCTGGTTGGAGCAGAAGTGCTGCCATAGAATGCATAGATAATATTTCCCAGCCTTTCGTTGATCGAAACCTGAGCGGGTGGATTTTCCTCGCGGCTGGCTTTCGGATCTTTGCCGTTGAAGGCAAAAAGGATTTCGTCAACCTTCAGCTTGAGAGCGTAGATAAGGCCTTCGAGCTCGGGCGATGCGCCGGGTGTCTGATGAACTGCCTGCTGCATGGTGACCAGTTTTTCAAGAAGTTCTTCGGCAAAATTGTCGGTGCCCTGCACCTTGCGGATAAGTTCGGCCACCTGTTGCTGGAAGGCAACAAGTGCTGCACGGTCTCCGGCAGGCAGGGTGGTGTTGTTCAGCACGACTGCATTAAAAGGCACCTGTCCGGCCAGTTCTTTTACCTCACCACCAGCAAACATACTCATGGCAACCTTATATTTGCCAGGCATGACAAACAACCCGGAATTTCCTTCCCTGAAGGGATCAAATTTATCGCCGGGAGTTCTTACCGGGGATGTACCCATATAACGAAGATCCCAAACAATTCGGTTTAGTCCTTTGGAAGGTTTGCTGTATAGCCTGCGAACATTGCTTCCTGCTTCATCAGTAATGGTAAAAATAAGATAAGGGGCAATTTCGTTTTCCTCTGCCCGTAATTCCGCTTCGGTTGGTTGAGGTATTTTCTCTCCTTTCTTGAAAAGCTCCTTTTCCTTCTCCTGACGTTGTTCGCGAAGGGTCTTCGGAACCTCTTTCAGCCACCATGAAAATGTAGCACCGAAATCAGGGTTTTTTGCGGCGTAATAGGAAGATCCCTGGCCATACTTTCCTCCGGTTTCAACAAACATCAGCGCATCCTTGATGTCGAACAGGTGGGCCGGGCTATCCAAAATCGCTTTGCTGATGGTTCGGAGTGGGGAATAATTCTCCAGAATGTAGAACCCACGCCCAAATGTGGCAAGTACCAGGTCGTTTTCGCGTTGTTGAATAACAATGTCCCTCACTGCAATCGTTGGCAGGCCATTTTTTAATTGTGTCCACTGCCCGCCGCCGTCGATGCTGAAGAATGCACCGAATTCAGTTCCGACAAAAAGCAGGTCCGGATTTACATGGTCCTGAACGATGGTATGCACCGTTCCGTTTTCCGGAAGGTTGGAAGCGATCGAAACCCAGGTTTTTCCTTTATCGGAACTTTTGAGCAGGTAGGGTTTGAAGTCGTCGCGCTTGATGTTGTCGAAAGCAGCAAAAACCACATTTTCATCGAAACGTGAAGCAAGAATATCCGAAACAAAGGTGTATTCCGGTACTCCCGGAAATTTTCCGGCCCTGCTCCAGGTTTTCGCGTCTTCGCTGATCTGTATCAATCCATCGTCGGTTCCGGCATACAGCAGGTTTTCCTTAACCGGTGATTCATCGAGTGAAACGATCAGTCCGAACAGGGAAGTGGAAACATCCTTGGCTACGGCATCTATGCTCCAGTATTTATCCATTACCGGCCAGTTGTTGCGGTCGGTTCCTGTGGTAAGGTCTTCAGAAATCACCTGCCAGGTATTTCCGCGGTCATCGCTGCGGAAGACCTTGTTGGCTGCCACATACAGACGTGTATTTGCATGAGGGCTGATGAAGAGCGGGGTATTCCAGTACCATTTGTAGGTATCTTCCCCTTTGCGTGGCTCAGGCCGGATATCTATGGCCTCGCCGCTTTTGCGGTCGTAGCGGACCATATTCCCGTACTGGGCTTCGGCATAAACAATGTTGGGATCAACCGGATCAACAGCCGTCCAGAAACCATCACCCCCATTGGTCACAAACCATTCATCGTTTACCACGCCATAATCACTGGTATTGCGCGAAGGACCACCCATACTGCTGTTGTCCTGGGTGCCACCGTATACATAATAAAATGGCTCGCTGTTGTCAACATTCACCCGGTAAAACTGGGTAACCGGCAGGTTGTTCTTGAAATGGAAATCATTTCCGCCATCCCAGGTTTCATAAATACCCCCGTCGCCGCCGATCAGGTAATGCTTCGTGTTGGCCGGGTCTATCCACATCGCATGGTCATCCACGTGACGATGTTTGGTACTCACGTTCTTCCAGGTTTTTCCACCATCTTCGGTAAACTGTGAAAAAGTCTCCACTGAATATACCTTATCAATATCCTTAGGGTCGCAGTATATCTCATTGTAATACTGGCCCTGTGCAGTATGCCCGCTCATTTTTGACCAGGAGGCTCCGCGGTCGGTTGTCCGGAAGAACCCTCCGGATTCGCCGGCGGCTTCTATAATCGCAAAAACATAGTCGGGATTCACCGGGGAGATGGCTATACCGATGCCGCCCATGTCACCTCCGGGGAGTCCAGAGGTGAGTTTCTCCCAGTTTGCCCCGGCATCGGTCGATTTCCAGATGCCGGATTCGGGTCCGCCACCTATTTTTGAAAAGACATGCCGGCGGCGTTGTTCTGAGGTTGCATAAAGCACATCGGGGTTGCGGGGATCAATGATCACATTATTTACCCCTGTGTTTTCGCTGATGTTCAGCACCTTATTCCAGGCTTTACCACCATCGGTGGTTTTATAGAGTCCGCGTTCTCCGCCAGGTCCCCAGACCGAACCTTCAGCAGCCACATACACCACGCTGGTATTACGAGGGTCGATGGCAATCATCCCGATCTGCCTGGAATTTTTCAACCCCATATTCTTCCAGCTCTTTCCACCGTCGGTTGATTTATAAATTCCATCACCATAACCGAGCGCACGCTGGTGGTTGTTTTCGCCTGTGCCCGCCCAGATTACATTCGGATTTTCAGGATCAAGTTTGAGGCATCCGATGGAATAGGCACCATAATTGTCAAAAACCGGTTCCCATGTGGTACCTGCATTGGTGGTTTTCCAGATATGCCCGGAAGCAACGGCAACGAAGTATTCAGCGTTATTTCCGGGGTTTACTGCAAAATCGGCTATTCTGCCTGAACAATAAGCGGGTCCGATCGACCGGAACTTAAGGCCACCGAAGTCCCCGGATTTGATGGTATCCTTCATGGTTGACTGCGGCTTTTTCTGAGCCTGCAGGTTGAATGGAAGTGCGATTATCAAACTTATGAAAATCAACGCAAAAAATCTGCGCAGGGGCACGATTATTGCTATAAATTCGCGGTTTGAAAATGAGGGTTTTTTAGCCCCTGTTTCAGGGCCGGATCCGGTTTGGTTCATAGGTGGTTAGGTTTAGGGATTAATGAATTATGAATAAATCCCTTTGGTGCTCAAGGCCAAAATTAATATAAAACCTGAATGATTCACCTCAAATCAGATAAGAATAATAACAAATTCAGCATCATTAAAACAATATAAAATGAAATCGATTATCCTTGTGGCGCTTACCGTTTTGTTTTCCATTTCTTTAACTTCAGGTCAAACGACGGGCAGAAATTCAGTTATGGCATCTGAAGAGATTAAAACCAACCATTTACTGAACGAAAATAATGGAAACAGAAGTACTGAATGCGATACCCTGCGTTATCCCCTCTCCGGAGAAATCATCTATTATTTCATGCTTCCTCCCGGGGTCGGATATATTACCGGGAATAACAGTTACCTCGATAAAGCCAAAGCCGAGTATTTTACCAGTTTTGAAGCAGGAACCAACATTTCAGGGATGATCGCCGAATTTGTGGTCGCAAAAAACGTAAACAATCCCCAGATTACTTTCGCCATCTGGAACAATACCGGCGCAGACGGTAAACCTGGAGCAATCGTCGCTTCAACCACCAAACCACTGTCATCCATTGTAACTGACGTTAACAACGACCAAATTACTACTGTTACTTTCGATCAGCCCTTTACGGTGACGGGTCCGTTTTATGCCGGTGTATTTCTTCCAACCCAGACAGGTGATACCCTGGCCCTCTGGTGCCGTAAACATGTAAGCGGATACAACGGAACAGCCTGGGAACAATGGAGTAACAATGCATGGTACCCATTCAACCACCCCGATTCCTGGGGTACCGATATGCAGACGAGCATGACCATTCACCCGATTACCTGTAAAACGGTTGGGATTGGTGAGCAGTCAGATCCTGAAGCTTCCGTTCATCCCAACCCTGCAACCGGCGTAGTAAACATAACTACCTGGAAAAGTACAGAAAAAATCAGGCTGGATATCCTCACGATGACCGGTGGCAGTGCTTATTCACGCTCTTTCCCCGGCGCCATCACCAATTACAACATCGACCTCAGTCTTTTACCCAAAGGCATTTATATGCTTCGTCTGAGCGACGGTAAACGGCAGCACAGCCAGAAGCTTATTATGGAATAGGGGCTCAGGGTTCAGGAGTTTCAGGGTTTCAGGGTTTCAGGATTTCAGGGTTTCAGGATTTCAGAATTACAGAGTTTCAGGATTACAGAATTTAAAAAGTCCGATGATACAGCCCCAAAACCCCGAAATAACGGGATTGGGATTTAGAAATTGGAAATTAGATATTCGATATTACCCCCCTCTCTCTTGATTTTTGCATACCATAATCGTATCTTTGTGATTATGACATTTTTTCAAAATGAAAAAGATACTGGTTCCGGTTGATTTTTCCGACTTATCGACCGATGTTATTGAAAAAGCAGGGATACTGGCAAAAGCCTTTCACAGCGAGGTCTACATACTCCATATTGCCATGCCTGGTTCATATCTTTATGAAGAAAATCTGACCGGGAATATCAATACAAACCCTGGGCTGGAGGAAATGATCAGGGAAGACCACGATCTGAAGGCCATGGTGCATTATCTCCTGGAGCAGGGTATCAACGCAAGGTCGGCGCTGATTCATGGCCCTGTGATCAATACAATCCTGGATGAAGCGGAGAAATTCGGAGCCGATTTGATCGTTGTAGGTTCACAAAGTCATGGATTTCTTTACCGCACCTTTATCGGAAGTGTCAGCGATGGCATTATGAGCAACAGTCCCTGTCCGGTGCTGATTGTACCGCAGCCTTAACTCTTCCTGCTGTTAAAACGGGCCATCAGGTCTGTTCGTCCCATTTTCCTGAGTGATTCATTCAGCCAGTGACGGTTTTCTGCTTTGTACCAGAAGAAAAACCGCTGCTGGTTCAGTTTTTCGTCGCGTGAATGTGCCACATAAACAGGTTTAAGCGTATACGGGTCAATCCCTGTGTAATACATGGCCGTAGCCAGTGTCATGGGTGTGGGTGTAAAATCCTGCACCTGTTCCAGGTGAAATCCCTGTTGCATGGTTTCACAGGCAAGCTCAGCCATATCCTCTGCCCTGCTGCCCGGATGACTGGAAATAAAATAAGGAATCAGTTGCTGCTTCAATCCATGTTGCCGGTTGATCTCATCAAAACGCTTTTGAAATTCGACAAAGGTCCTGTAATGGGGTTTACGCATAATCTGCAGCACATTTTGGGCACTGTGTTCAGGGGCCACTTTCAACCTGCCGGAAACATGTTTTGTGATTACCTGCTTCAGGTATTCATCCAGACCATTGGCCTTGTTTTCAGCTTCAGAGCGGCCCACCAGCATATCGTAGCGGATACCGCTGCCAATGGTAATTCTCTTCACACCCTGCACCAGCATTGCTTTCTTGTAAAGGGCAGTCATTGGCCGGTGGTCTGAATTCAGGTTCCGGCAGATGGTCGGGAAGATGCAGGAAGCCCGTTTACATTTCTTACATTTGTCCGTATCGATGCCCTTCATCAGGTACATATTGGCGGATGGGCCACCCATATCGGTAATGTGTCCTTTGAAATCAGGCTCTGAGGCCACCTGCTTCATTTCATCCATGATCGATTTCTCAGAACGGCTGACCACAAACTTGCCCTGGTGGGCAGAAATGGCGCAAAAGGCACATCCACCAAAGCAACCCCTGTGCAGGTTGATAGAATTACGGATCATTTCAAAAGCCGGAATCTGACCCCGCTTATTGTAACGGGGATGCGGATGCCGGGTGTAGGGCAGGTCAAAAGCTGCGTCAATCTCCGCCTGAGCCATGGGTGGATTTGGCGGATTGACCACGGTAAGTGAATCCCCGTTAAGCTCTGTCAAACGGGCGCCCTGCCAGCGGTTGGATTCTTCCTCGAAAATACGGAAATGACGGGCAAATGCCTTTTTATCGGCCAGACACTGCACATGCGATGGAAGTTCGAGTGTATCTACCCCAGGCAGCTCAGGCAATACTTCGCCTGCCGGCACTTTAAAGGCTGTTTGTTCCACATCCCTGATCTGGTGAATGGATTCACCGGCTGCAAGCCTTTGCAAAAGGGTAATAATTGCCTTCTCCCCCATCCCGAACACCAGCATATCAGCACCACTCCAGGTGAGAATGTCGGGTTTAAGTGAATCACTCCAGTAATCGAAATGGGTAAGGCGGCGCATCGAAGCTTCAATCCCGCCAAGGATTACAGGCACATCCGGAAAAATCTTTTTAAGAATACCGGTATAAACCACAGTGGCATAATCTGGCCTGAAACCGGAAACTCCGCCTGGCGTGTAGGCATCATCGGACCGCAGACGGCTGTTGGCGGTGTAGTGGTTTACCATCGAATCCATACAGCCGGCCGTTACGCCAAAGAAAAGACGCGGCTTTCCCCAGTTTTTTAAAGTCGCGCAGGTCATCGCGCCAGTTGGGCTGTGGCAGAATGGCTACCCTGAAACCTGCCTTTTCAACAAGCCGGCCCATCACTGCATGACCAAAGGAAGGATGATCGACATAAGCATCGCCCGAAACGATGATAACATCCACTTCGTCCCAGCCACGTTTGTCAAGCTCCTCGCGTGAAACCGGAAGCCAATCGGTAAGCGGACGTTTTTCAGATGTTTGCATAAGGCAAAGGTAAGGGTTTTCCGGCAAAGGGCACAGGGCACAGAGCACAGAGCACAGAGCACAGGGCACAGGGCAGGGCATGGGGCATGGAGCTGGACATGGTAGAACCATGTCTTCTATCCAAGGTTTCGTCCCCGACCCTTCTTAACACAGGCACAGGGCAGCACAGAGCATGGAGCATGGAGCATGGGGCATGGATGTAACCGGGAAATTTCCGTCTTCGAATCAACAGACAAGGGGAGATGGGGAGATGGAGACAAGGAGAAAATAGACAGAGAGACTGAGTGACAGAGAGACGAAGAGCAATGGGCATGGAACATGGAATTTAACTGGGGAATTTCGTCTCTTAACCAGCAGACAAGGGGACAAAGAGAAATGGAGACTAGGAGATTCAGTACCTGAGATACGGAGCCTTTCGTTCCTCAGGATAAGCCCGGGTTGTGACTTCCATTTCGGTATGTGGGCCGTGAGAATGTGGCAATAAGATTGGATTTACTCTACATACCCTCAAGAAGTCAATTCTCATCAAAATTTGACTCAATTTCTTTAACCATGTTTTCAACTGTTGAAATACCCAAACTTATATTTCTAACAATTTGATTCTTATCAATGTATAATCTGGTCGGATTTGCATACAAATTTAATTTCCAGGCTTCAACTTCATCTATAAAATAAATGTTTCTGTATAAGGGTTCAACTTCAATATATAGATTATCAATAATTTGCCTGTTCTCACTATCATTATCTGTCCTAATCAACAGACAAACTATTTTCATGTTACTCCAACCGGGGTATAACAGTTGAACAGCTTCGGGAAACACATTTACCAACCCTTCGTTCCCAAACCCACAATAAGCATTGCTGGCAATAATAATAGCTTTTTCAGACAAGACTTTTCTTAAACTATGTAATTTGCCTTCCCTGTCTGTTACTTTAATTTTCGGGATTTTCTTTCCAATAGTATTAGATATAACTGCATTGAAAAATAAGCTGTCATATTTTGCAGTTTCTTCAACGGTAATTCCATTTTTTATATCCGGCCAAAAGTCCTGAATTTTAGTTTCAATAACATGCCGGTTGTTTGTGCATGAAGCCAGGATCAGCCATAAAGTTAAACAGGTTAATTTAAACATTTCTATCAGAGTAATAAAAATACAATTGCCACCGGGTAAAAGCCAATCAAACATTTTCCATAAAGAAGTAATTGTCAGCCCGAAAAAAACCGATAAACCATTCCTTAAAAGACCTATAAACTTATGTGAAATTCAGCTATACTGTATTTGCCTCCTTTAACTATTTATCCTTGAAATCAGGGTGTTTTAAACAATACACCATGTGATCATTAATTAACCCAGCGGCCTGCATAAAAGCATAGCAAATGGTGCTTCCGCAGAAAGTAAACCCCCGCTTTTTCATGTCTTTTGCCATGGCATCTGATTCGGGACTCGTAGCGGGTATTTGTTTCAGGCCATCCCAATGATTCACAATGGTTTTGCCTCCTGTAAACTGCCAGATATAAGCATCAAAAGTTCCGAACTCGCGTTGAACTTCCAGGAACAAACCGGCATTTTTAATGGTTCCCCTGATCTTGGCCCGGTTACGGATGATGCTGGAATCGTTGAGCAGGCGGTTGTAATCATCTTCGGTATAGGTTGCTATTTTTGCGGCTTCAAAATTGTCGAATGCTTTCCGGAACCCCTCTCTCCGGTGCAGTATGGTTTTCCAGCTCAGTCCGGCCTGAAAGGCATCGAGCACCAGGAATTCAAACAGTTTGCGGTCATCGTGAACGGGTTCTCCCCATTCCTTGTCGTGGTATTCAATCATCAGTGGGTCATTTCCCGGCCAGGAGCATGTGTTTTCCATGATACAAGTAAAAAGTAAAGCTCAAAGCTTAAAGCTTAAAGCTAAAAATTCGTCATTCAATAGGTAATTTGGCAGTTGGCAATGGGCAGTTGGCAAATCGTAAATTTTTCATTCGTCATTCTAAATTCGTAATTCAAAAAGTAAGTTGGCAACAGGCAAATGGCAGTTGGCAAATCGTAAACCGTAAACCGTAAATCGTAAACTTTTCATTCGTCATTCTTCATTCTATATTCGTAATTCAAATCATCGGAACAATGAAGCAATCATGCCGACGTCGGGCTTTATGATTCCTTTTTCAGTTATAATGCCGGTAATAAAATCTGCCGGAGTTACATCAAAAGCAGGGTTAAATGCGTCGGAACCGGGGTTAGAAACCCTGATGGTGTGTATCCGGCCTTCTACATCGGGTCCGGACTGATAATTTACTTCATCGGCGC
Organism: Bacteroidales bacterium; assembly: GCA_016709025.1. Lineage (GTDB taxonomy): Bacteria > Bacteroidota > Bacteroidia > Bacteroidales > Lentimicrobiaceae > Lentimicrobium. The sequence goes on from JADJEQ010000025.1 coordinate 31,556, forward strand.
TTCGCTCTTCAATAACAATATCATTGCCATGAGCCGTTGAAAGGTCGAACGTAGAAAGGGGCGCCGCAACAAAAAATGGAATACCAAAATGCTTTGCTACGATGGCTTTTTCAAAGGTTCCTATCTTATTGGCTACATCGCCGTTGGCCGCAATCCTGTCGGCACCCACGATCACCAGATCGACCATGCTTTTCGACATCAGATAAGCGCCGGTATTGTCGGGAACAATACGATGTTCAATTCCCTCATTAGCGAGTTCCCAGGCGGTCAACCGTGCTCCCTGACTGCGGGGTCTGGTTTCGTCGGCATAAACAAACACCGATTTGCCTCCCCGGTGAGCAAAATAAACGGGTGACAAGGCGCTGCCATAATCCACAAACCCCAGCCAGCCTGCATTACAATGGGTCAGGATCCTGGAACCATCTGCAATCAAAGGTTCTCCATACTTACCAATATTCTTTGCAGCTTCAATATTTGCGCGGGCTAATGCCTGTGCTGCTTCGACTGCTGATTGTACCGACACCCTGCCTGCTTCAAAAACTACTTCAACTGCATGAAACAGGTCGCGGGCAGTGGGACGTGTGGACCTTATCCGCTCTTTTGCTTCATCGGGATCGTCACTGGCAATCAATGCCTGCGCCATGGCAAAACCGGCAGCAGCACCAATAGCACCTGCACCCCTCACTGTCATATTCCTGATAGCCAGACAGGTTTCCTCTCTGCTTTTACATTCCTTTACAGAAAATGAGAAGGGCAGAAGATTCTGATCGATCATATAAACCGATGTTCCTTCGAGTCTTATCGTGAGGTATTCTTGTCCGGCAACACGCATTTGTTATATCTGGTTGTACATTAATACAAAGGTAGCGAATAGATTGATCTTAACCCAAGTGAGCAATTCTGAATGGGAATCACTCAATCGCCGGTGACAAGTCAAAAAAAAAGCCACCTTTTCAGGTGGCTTCAATTTCAGTTACCAGCGACTAAAACTTTAATGCTACACCAAGTGTAAGCCAGGCAATTCCATAGCCAACTTCTGCCATAGCAGCAAAATTGTCGCTGAAATAATAGCGACCGCCGGCATACCATGCAAAAATGGCACCGGTAGTTGAAGCGCTGTAATCGTATGTGGATCGATATCACCGAATGACTTATCGGTAACAATGTTCACACCCAACATAATGCCGGTATAGGTGTCAAGTTTTTCAACAAGCGGGTAGTGAAAAGTTCCGCGTGCTCCAATGATTAAACTTGAATATTTATAGCCCCAATCGGAACCAAAATAGTTATACTGCCATTTGGCAGAAGTGTATCCAAGATAAGCGCCGACACCAATTGACCCAACATCCAACACATCGTCCTTTACACCCATTTCGAATGATGCTGAAAGCGGGGGTACAGTTGTTGAATAGTATGACCCTGAGTAAAGAGTACTTCCTAATCCAATGCCAAAATTTAAAACTTTTTCGCCCTTGGTGAGCAGGTTGGTCTGGGCTGAAAGGTTAAACGCCAGGAAGGCTGCAAAGAGTAATTGCGACTTTTTTCATGTTGATTGGTTTTAATTAAACTTGATTGATTGATCCGATTGTTCTTTGATTGTGTTGTTATTCCGTTATATAAAGATTATTATCTGTCTGAGTTGTAGTAAAATCAAGCCTTTCCGCACGAATTAGTTGATGTAGTTGTGGCAGCCACCACAAATATAGGGCAATATCGGAAAAAATGAATAGGTATTTTTAGGTATTTCTATGGAAATTACAAACTGCCTTTATCGGGAATGCAAAGGTGGGAGTGACCTGGTTGTTAATAAGTTTCATAATATGCTATTTATCAGATATATCAACCTCTTGATAACTATGGGTCACTACAATAAAACACCATCCGCAAAGTAGAAATTTTCGTTTACTTCCTTTGCATATGGTGAAATGTGAATAAAACATGCGATGGGTAATCGCAGGATTCATTTCAAAACAGTTGAATAATCCTGCGATCCGGTGCGGTGTAACTGGTTACAGTCTCTTTTTGGGGGAAAAATATAGCCGAATAAGGTCCTGATAAGTTTTTGCTCTACCTGACAACTTTTACCTCATAAGCATTGAGTCCTTTCGGGCCTTTCTCCACTTTATAGGTAACCTTGTTGTTCTCTTTGATCGGTTCGGATAGCTCCTTGATGTGCACAAAGATACTTTCCTGTGTCTGGAGGTCCTTGATAAACCCAAATCCTTTGGATTCGTTGAAAAAACTGACAATACCTGTCCTCAGTTCTTCAACCTGATCGGCTGGATCCTGTTTTCTGACACCCACTTCAATATCAGCGGCATTAATAATGGTCTTCTTAACAGTGGGATCGGGCGGGGTAGAAGAAATCCGTCCGTATTCATCTACATAGGCGATCATATCATCGAGGCTGTTTCCATCTTTGTATTGGATGCCCGTTCAACTTTTTTCGCCGCCTTGTCTTTTTTCTTTTTTTGCTTTTTCTTCTCGTTTTCCTGCTTATTCCACGTTTGTTGTGATCTTGCCATAGTTTACCTGTTCGGAATTTTCCTTTTTTGAGGAGGGTGAATAATATAGTTTTACCGGTATCCGCCGGAAAGGCGCTAAAGGCTCCGGCAAAACCCTGTGCGGCAAAGGTACAATAAATAGTTGGTGTTGAGACCGGAAGAGTTTGCCGGTCAATATATTATTCCGGTCACAATGTATCAATAGTTCGGAGAGTTTAAGACTCGCGCAAGGACGCTAAGACGCAAAGGATTGATCTTTAGCTAATTATAGAATCTAGCCTTCCCTTTATAATGCATTGATTATCCGTGATTTAACAAATTTACCAGGTACTAATGATTATATTTATCTGTTTCCATGAAATCTGTTGCTGCCTACCCCTGCTTAAACGGGCGTGGCAATTCTTTAAATCCAGAAATGTAACCAGATGTGCATCATAGAGCCCTGGTCAGGATTAAATATCCGTAGGCTTCCAGAACTATTGAATCGTCCTCCCCAACAATGGAGCCGGTCAACACATTTTCCCATACATGCGTTCCAATGGCTTCCGGTAAGGTATAGGTAACCCCGCTGTTTCTCACATTCACCATCACAGACCAGTTCCTCTGTTTCCGACCTCCTGATAAAGGCACAGATATCGTTGTTTGGATAGCTTACCAAAGTTCCTTTTTTAGTTGTCTCAGAACCTGAATAGAATGTCATTATCTTCTGATATTCGATGAGCATATCAGGGTTTTGTGTCCAGTTGACCGGTGAATTTGTGAAGAAAGGAAGCGTTTCAAGCCGGCCAACTTCCTGGCTTCCGTAAATCATTGGTACCCCTCCCATGAAGGTTGCGATAACCGAGGCTGCCAGCGCACCCTGTTTCCCATTGAATAACGTCATTGGCGTTGCATCCCAGGCCGATTCATCGTGGTTGGTGGTGAAACGTAATTTATGTTTCCCTGCCGGAATGCTGCTGTATTCGCTGGCATGCGTAGCTGATAAACCACTGGCAGGTTGGCCCGAAAATACCGATTTAAGTTTGCCGTAAAAATCCCATGAATAATTCATCTGAAACCCTGCGGAAAAATGATCGCTGCGGGCACCCTCTGCCAGCATGATGATCTTCCGGCCCGGGATGTTATTCAATGAATCATTGGCCTGTTTCCAGAAATCGAAAGGTACCATGTCGGCAGCATCACAGCGATAACCGTCGATGTTGGCATCAAAAACCCAATATCGCATCGCACTGATCATGGCTTTGCGCATATCCTGCGAAGCAAAGTTCAGGTCAGCAACATCCAGCCAGTTGGTGCCGGCCGGGTTGCAACTCCGTTTTCCTGTGTGTACCATTCCTTATATTTCATCCAGGGATTGTCCCAGGCGGTGTGGTTGGCCACCCAGTCGAGGATCACAGCCATTCCCCGCTGATGAGCCTGATCGGTGAGTGTTCTCAAGGTGGTCAGCGTGCCGAATTCCTGGTTTACTTCGCGGTAATTCTTCACACTGTATGGTGAATTAACAGAGTTAACAGTCCCAATCGGAAATACCGGCATCAACCAGATGACATTCACGCCCAGCGATTTAATATGATCAAGCTTGCTGATAACCCCCTGAATGCTGGCCGGACTATATGCCCTGAGGTTGACCTCGTACATCACTACATCTTCGGTTTCAGGAACAGCTGAAAAAGGATTTCCGTATTGGGCAGGGTCAGGAAGTATAAATTCGTTGTCAGGAATTATTGGCCCGGGTTTGTCCTCCTTATCGGAACAAGCAGAAACACTAAGTAAAAGGATCAAAAGCCAGGAAAGCCTGTATCGGTCAAATCTCATAATTTCAGTTTTTCATTACACTCCAAAATTAATCTATTCAGCCTTATCAAATACATCCAGGGCAACCGGCAAACAGGTGGCTACTCCTTTCAATCCACATACACTCAGGGTTATCAAAATGGTATCTTTGATTTCATCGCGGGTAGCCCCTAGTTTTTTAGCCATGGCCACATGGTAATAAATGGCAGTGGTATCGCCCATCGAGGCTTTGATGCCAATGTAAACCAGTTGTTTGGTTTTTGCATCGAGCCCGGTGGTGGCTTTCAGTGATTCAATCAGTCCGTCGAAGGCTTTGGCAACCTCAGGGGCTTCTTTCTGGAAAATTTCAAGTGGATTCATGGGGAAGAATTTACTTTCAAAAGTAAGCAGGAAAAAGATTGTTCCTGCTTTTTTCAGTGGATAATTCGGGGAACCTAACCTGATATTTAGCAATATGCATGAAAAATGGCGTCCGTCAATCAGGACAACCAGAAATAAGATAGCCCTTTTTATTTACTGATCAGTTCAAACCTTGACAATGGTGCCATCCGCGCCTTATTCAACTGCAGGGAATTACCATCGGTGGTAGAATTATCAATGGTTTCAGGAACTTTAAATAATTCATTTTCGGTAGCCATATTGGGGCAGGCCATCATGGTGGAACCCATTTTGAAAGGTGACACGGTTGCCTTCTTTCAGTTCACAGGAACCGAAAAACATTGTCCATCAATAGAAAAATGGCTATTGGCTTATTAAACAATATTCTTGATTCCCCACCCTTCAGGCCAGGCCATAAAAGTATCTAAACTTTTATACGAACCCATCGTTACCTTAATGCTGGAGCAATCGGGATAATTGACGCATTCTTCTTTCCATGTGAAATAGCGCCAGTTTTTAAAATCGAAAAATACGTGTGTATCCCAACCAAACTCATTCTGGTAGAAAATAACATTGTTTACATTTACCCAATCATAATTTGGCGTGCCGGGAAACATACTGCTAAATGACTCTGAAGTCAATTCTCCCGAACCTCCACCCGGTTAGCCATCCGGTACAGGAGCCTTCTTTAAAATAACTCAAAAACATCCATGCAATTGCACCTCCGGGTAAACCGGAAGCACGAACCATTGAAAGGCCCTGAGGTGTTTTTCCAGCTCTGCTTCCAGCAATTGCCGGGTCGTTAAATGTGCTGTGAATGCCACCGCCATATTTGGGTCCACCCGGAGGCCGGTGATAAATTGAGTCATACACATAAATAAATCTTCCATCTGCTGCCATGTTAGCTACTTTCATCCGCATATGCGCATTAACATACATATCGGTATTATAGCCATAACCGCATGATTTTACCCCGGCAGGCCAATTGGTAGCCGCACTATCAATGGGCAAGGGGCCTTTCACAATTTTCAACGAATCGAATTTTGCAATTTTGGCTGTAAAATACTTTTTATCCTTGTTGTCATCGTGGTTTAAATCATAAAAGATAAAACCATCAAAGCTCCACCAGCCTATACTTGTATCCCATTTATAGTTGATAGCAACAAAGTTGGGTGTATTCTTTGCCGTGGATGGATTTGGCGTTGGTGCAACAGGGTTGTCTTTTTTGCAGGAATACGTTATCAGTATTACAAATGCAATAGCAATAGTTTTCAATATTTTCATCTGTCAATTTTTACGTCAGATGTAATTGCTTACATCTTGGTTGTATTAAAGGTGTACACTCCAATAGGCTCAGTGCATCGCGTGAGCTAAATGTTTGCCTTGAATAATCATCCTCAGAGTGACAGGTGATAAATCATTGGCATGCCAGCTTCATTGGTATAGCATTACATTTATGCCGTAAAATTCTGGTTTTAAAGAATCTGATTGTGAGAAAATAGACGAATGAGCCGATTAATCGACGAATGAGTAAATAATTATTGTAACTAAGTTTGATCCGTCTGAAACCAGACAGGCAAACAAATGTTAATTCTAAATGGAAAAATTCAATTGTATCATTGTTGATGATGATGAAGTAGCCATGCTGAAAGTGGTTTCGATTGCCCGAAAATTTCCGGTTTTAAATATAGTGGGTAGTTTTACTTCGCCGATGTTGTTTTATCTGTAATTGAAAAAGAAGAAATCGATGTGCTTTTTCTCGATATTGATATGCCAGATATAAACGGTTTAGAATTCAGAAAAAAAATGATGACCGTTCCTGTAAATGTTTTTATCACATCACATGCTGAACACGCCATCGAAAGTTTTGAACTTGATACTTTAGACTTTATAGTGAAGCCATTGCGATTCGAACGTTTCGAGCAGACCATAAAAAGAATTGAAGAGTTTATGGAAATCAGGCGCAAGGCCGCTATGTTTGAAATTAGTTCTGCCGATGATTTTATATATATCAAAGACGGTTATGATAAAATAAAAGTTAAGCTGTATGAAGTTATGTATCTTGAAGCATTGAAAGATTATACCATTTTAGTTACTGCTCACAAGCGATATTGTGTTTTGTACAGCATTGGAAATTTAATCAAAGAAAGTAATTTTCAATCCTTTGTCCGGGTGCACAGAAGTTTTGCTGTCCGGAAAAATTTCGTCAAAATCATAGGAACGCAACAAATAACGCTGATAAATAATACTTCAATTCCCATTGGAAATAGTTATAAGGCCAACATAGAAGCTGTGTTATGAGGATTAAAATTGTATTTGCCGTTTTATTTCTCATTTTGGCTCAAAAAGCTCAAAATCAAACCACTACTGTGGATAGCTTGCTGAGAGAACTACCAAAGGCCGCAAGCGATACGGTAAGAGCCCGTATATACATACGCCTGCATGATAATCTGCGTTTTTCAAATCCTGAAAAAGCATTGAGTTATGCCGGAGAAGGCTTGAAAATTGTTCACAAAATGAAGTGGGATAAAGGGCTTCCGTTTTTTATAATGATATAGGAAACAATTTCCTTGACCAGGAAAACACAAAGAAGCCCTGGGAAATTTCTTAAAATCACTCGAATACTCCGGTAAAATTCCCTCGTTAAGAGCATTGACTTTGCAGAATATAGGTATTGTTTATTTTAAAGAAGAGAATATTCCGATGGCAATGCAATACAACAATCAGGCGTTTGGAATTGCCGGAAAGAATAATTTAACCGCAACATTAGGAGCATGTTGCAACACCTATGGAGATATTTATTCTTATCAGAACAACATTGCCAATGCCAAAGCATTCTATTTAAAAGCATTGGACATATGGAAAAGGAAAATAACCCGGCTCAGCAAGCAACAGTTCTAATGCATTTGGGTGAAATATCAACTGATATAAAACCAGGATTGCTTTTATAAACAATCCAAAGCTATATGGGACTCTGAAAATCCTTCCTATTTATTAGCAGTTTCCAATATTTTGGGTTTGGCCGGAGAAAATATCAACTTATACCAAAATGACAGTTTGTATAAAAAAACAGCGTTGGGGATTTCGAAAAAGCAATTACTGGTTGATGCTGAAAAGTACTTGACAGATGCAGTCAATTATTCAAAACAATCCAATGTACAACAAAATCTGATGTTTGCTTATGGAAAGCTTTCTGAGCTTGAAGAAGCACGAGGCAATTACAAAAAGGCGTTGGAATACATCAATTTAAACTACGAAATTTATATTTCCATTTTTTCGCAGGAAAACAAAAACAAAATTGCCACATTGGAAAGCAGGCAAAAATTACTGGCAAAAGACAAAGAGATTGCCATTAAAAAACTAAGCCTGCAACAAAAGCAAAAGCAACAATGGTACTATATTGGTGTTATTTTTCTTTTATCGATTATTGGAGGATTGCTGTTTTATCAAAGCCGGAACCGTAAAAAAATAAACCAGAAATTGCAGCTTCTGAATTCAGAATTAGATCAGGCTAACAACGCAAAAATAAAATTTTTAGGCATCCTGAACCACGATTTACGAAGCCCGGTTTCTAACCTGATTGATTTTTTACACCTTCAAAAAGACAGCCCGGATTTGCTCGACGATGAAACAAAAAACAGGATTGAGAAATCAACGCTAACCTCTGCCGAAAATCTGTTAACTTCTATGGAAGATATTTTGCAATGGAGTAAAAGCCAGATGGAAAACTTCAAACCTCAACCCAGGGATGTATTTATAAATTCTGTTTTCGAGGATACCAAAAATCATTTTTCAGGTGTTAAAAAAGTAAATCTGCTGTTTGAGAATCCAGACAATATTCAAATCAACACTGATGAGAATTACCTTAAAACCATTCTTAGAAATTTGACAGGAAATGCTATAAAAGCATTGATTGATGTTGAAAACCCAACTATTATCTGGAAAGCTTTTCAGAAAAAAAATAAAATATATTTGTCGGTTACGGATAATGGTCCCGGCGCAAATAAGGCGCAGTTTAAAGCCTTATATAATGATAAGGAAGTAGCCGGGATTAAAACCGGTTTGGGTTTACATCTTATCCGGGATTTAGCAACTGCGATTGATTGTGAGATTACTGTAGATACCAGGGTTGGTTTCGGAACAACCATACTGCTGGCGTTGGAACAGAAATCTGGTACATGATGAAATAGCCATATTTGGAGTTAAATACTAATGGTATATGATATTATGAACAGACTGATATATGCTCCCGTTCGCCCAGGGCTGTCCTTTGCCAGGCAATAAATTGGATCATTTTTGTACAGGCTGATCCTGAGCCGGTTTATCCTTCAGGCTGAGCCTGAATCTGACCAATAATTCTGTATAAAAATCAAAAGTTATCTTATTCATGCAATAACCTGAAATTAGTAATTCGACGAAAGCACAACCTTAGCGGAATCTGAGCCTTGTACGAACAAGACCGGTTTGTTCAGGCTTTCCCGGAGAATATTCAGGTGAGACTAGTATGAAATTTAGTAATAAGCATAAAAAAGGGTGTCCATCATTCAGGACACCCTGGAAATATAATAACCCATTCTATTCACTGATCAGTTCAAACCTTGCCAAAGGGGCCATACGTGCCTTATTCAGCTGAAGGGTTTTACCATCGGTGGTATAATTGTCAACGGTTTCAAGAACCTTATATAATTCCTGTTCAGTAGTCATATTTGGACAGGCCATCATGGTGGAGCCCATTTTAGAGAAGGAGACACGGTTGCCTTCTTTCAATTCATAGGAACCGAAAAAGCTGTTACAGCCCGCATAACCGCTCACCCGGCTCTCTTCCTGCTGAAGGGAAATAAAATACTCTTTCCCGCTGCCCGAGGTGTCTTCAACCGGCTTGCCATTCAATTCAACCAGTTTCCATTTCTTGCCGACAATACCGGCATCACCGGCTACCTGAGCGGTTTTTGTCAGAATGTACTTATCGGCCAGTGCCCCGGTGATGCGTTTTCCCTCCATGTCAAGTTGTATCAGTTTATTTTCTGCTACCAGGTAACTGTTCGGGGCATTGGTAATTCCTTCGAGCAACACGGTGCTACCAGCCTCATTCCAGGTGAATTTACCGTTATTTTCATAAAACTTCATGGTTTTGCCTTTGTACACCATCGAAATTTTATAGGTAAGATCTTTGTTTAAGGTGATGGAGGTTGCGATGCCCTGACAATCGGCACATGGCACTGTCCCTGCATAAGTTCCCGCCCAGTCGAGTGAAACTGAACTGTTATCGCCGATTACTATTTTTTTTGGCTCTGACGGCACTGATTTTTGTGTTTTGCATCCGGATGCAAGTACAGCTGCCATGGCTGCAGCCAAAATTAAAACGTTTCTTTTCATTTATTTCAAGTTTAAATTGCTGAATATTACATTCATTTTTTTGTTTACGCGGGTGATAAAACTGACGGTATCTGCTTAAAAATATAATTACACCAAATATACGCGTACTTATCTTTGGAAAAATTCAAATGGCTCATTTATTTTACGACTCACAGCCTCTGATTCAATGCCCTTTGATTTTTGCAGAAGATCGGTAAAAAGAGCCTGATCAGGCTTTCTTATCTTAATTCAATACAGAAACCCAGCCGTGGCTGAAGCTTCAGCGTTATATAATCTTCATAAAATCTGGCTGCCGGTGAAATCTCGGTATAAATCAGGAATTCAGGCAGTTTCTCAAACGGTTTAATACTGAATCCCACTGGAACCAGTGCAGAAACATAACCGGATCCGGGGTTGTTATATCCATAACCCAAGCCCGCACCAACAAACAACCGATATAAATCATTTCCCGAAATCCTGAATGTGGCAATGATTTCCGGCTCCAGCCCGAATGAACCTTCGTCGGAAGAGGAATAAAAAATCGCAGTTCTCAATTCCAGGTTTGTCGTTTTAAAACTGCCGAGACTGACTCCCACGGCATTGTTAAGCGGATAAATATTTAGCCTTATCTGTGCTTTAGATTGTTCAGCCAACAATATAATTGCAGCAATAAATAATAATTTCAGAAGTAATTTTTTCATTTCAGCCGGTTTAATATTCGGGGTGAGGTGTAGAAGTGAGTTTATTGAGCAGGCGCAATGTTACATATGTTTTGAAATGATTCTGATCCCCAAGGTTGTATGCACGGTTCACATTGCCTGGCTCAACGGCATATTCCACGTTAAATACCGGTTTTCCCATATTTTTCCACAGTTGAAGGTCACTGATCAGCAATTCCGAATCAACTTCATCAACCGGAGAGTCTCCTTCATTGCCCCCATTGTCGGGATCTCCCGAGCCATCGTACCAGATGTCTTCCTGTGCAATCGCATCGAACAGGCCGGCATAAGCAGCATCTGTACCCAATTCAGGAGCATTTTGTGCGATAAAGAGAAATCCGGGTTTCCTGCCACGGGCATAACCCGTCAGTTCCCCGATAAATGCCGTCAGTTCCTGTTTTATATCTACTCCTTCCCTGTGCGCCTTTTCAATTGCAGGAGGAAAATCATAGATCATCAGCCAGTCGAGGTAAATACCATCGTAACCATCGTCAATGATCCGCCCGATGTAATGCTTCATCATGGTTTTCCATTCAGGTGACCAGAACTTAACACCATAACTGCTATTCCATCCGTCAGGGTCAGGATCGAGCAACCATTCCGGATTTCCCGTTTCCCAGCCTGCCTGCCAGTAATAACGGTAGCTCTCTGCCTGTCCGACATCTATGTAACAGACAACAATTTTATTTTCACCTCTTGAGTTCCTGCTGTTTCTGATGCGGGCTACATCGGCCGCCGTTGCATGTCCTTCCGATCCCTTCAGGCTTCTTTGCTGATCAATGACCAGTAAATCATAATGAGAATCACACAGTGAATCGATGCTTTCGGGAATATCCAGTGCATCAATCTGATAAGCCCAGAAATCAACCTTTCCAAGCGGGTTTCCGGTATTCAGGACTTCATCATCGCCCCCAGTACAACTGATGAACAGGGGAACAATGAATAATAAAATGAGACTGTGTTTTATGGTCATAAGATCTTCAGATAACCTTTGGGGAATGGGTTAGTGCAAATTTTCAACTAAATTAACGTCTGTTTGAAATTAAAGTTGTTATAGACCGGGAATTGCCTGTTATCGAAACCCGCCGATCTTAAAACAAATATAACTGTCGATTTATTATAATACCTCATTAACAGTTTTTATATGATTGATATTCAGGAAATTGATAGAATACAGATAAAATTATTAATGAATTGACTATCCATCCTTTGCTCCCAGTCCCGCTTATTTTGCGCGGTCATTGCGTCTATGCCTGTCGTCGTGCAAAGTATGCGTGAGTTTTAAAAATTAGCGGACTATGGCTTATTACAATATTTCGAATAATTTTTAAGGGCCTATATTCCAATGATTTATAGAACTATGAGTTTGAACATTAAAAAAACCGAAAATCAATTCTTTGCGTCTTTGCGTCTCCGCGTGATTCTTAAACTTACCGGCTATTGTTATTTCAGATGATAGTATACGGATCTGATAAATTGAACCATCTCAGAAACCAGGGGTTTTGTATTTTCGCGATTCAATGAACACGTCCCCCGCAATCTATTTTGCCCCCTTTCAGGGAATCACCACGCACATTTTCAGGAATGTATATGCGAAACATTTCACTGGTGTTGACAAGCTATATACGCCCTATTACTCAAACTTTGAGCCCGGTCATCCCCTGTCGGCGGTCAAGATGAAGTCGCTGAGCAATCAATCCGAATCCGGCATTGAGGTGGTTCCGCAGGTGCTGAGTAAAGATGCGGATGAGATTCTATGGCTGGCAAAGGTGTGCGAACAACTGGGCTTTAAGGAGCTGAACTGGAACCTGGGCTGCCCCTATCCGCAGGTTGCGAACAAAAAACGTGGTTCAGGTATTCTGCCCTATCCTGAGATGGTGGATGAAATCCTGGAAAAGGTAATGCGGGATATTAACATTTCATTTTCGGTTAAATGCAGGCTGGGTTACCATTCAACGGATGAAATAAAAGACCTGATTCCTGTTTTCAACCGCTACCCCATTAGTGAACTCACCATTCATGCACGCATCGGGAAACAGCTTTATGCCGGGCAGCCAAACCTGGAGGTTTTCGGTTTAAATGTGGGGAGTTTTAGTGCTCCATTGGTATACAACGGCGATATTTTCAGCCCTGCGGATTACCAACGGTTCAATGCCCGTTTCCCTGATATCAGGCTGTTTATGGTTGGACGGGGCGTGCTCTACGACCCGTTTCTGCCCTCCCTGATCAAAGGCTTCGACCAACCTGATCAACCGCTGACAGAAATCCGCAGTTTTATTGATGAGCTATACACTACCTATAGAACTGAAAGAGAAGACAACCCATCGGTGCTCAATGCCATGAAAGAATACTGGGCATATCTGGCCGAATCGTTCGATGAGCCGGTGAGGGTATTCCGAAAGGTGAGAAAAGCAAAATCTTTTATCGATTATGAGGAAGCCATTGAGCACATTTTCGGAAATTATAAATGGGTTGGCGCTGGAAAAAGGCTGTATTCATAGCTGACCATATAATAATAATACATGCTATTGGCCGCAACATAATGAGCGATCCTGCAGAAATAACAGATCCATATTCAAATTTGAGCCTGCTCCGAACAGTCACGAAAGAAGGATGACACCAGGATGCGAAGGCGCTATATTATGTATGTTATAAAAACTTGTGAGTTTTACTGTTTTAGTGTCTTAGAGTCAAATTCGTAGCTTTCAATTGAAATGAATAATTTTCAATACAATGGTATTCAAATATTTGCGTCCTTGCGTCCTTGCGTGATTCTTAAAATTACCGGACTATTGCAGAGTGGACTCAAAATTAAATCATAATCTTTTCATCCGCCTGTAACTATTCTGGCTTATTCCCGATTTACTGTAATATGACCAAGGACAATTTCATTACCTGTGCCAGACTTTATACGCCCAACCTGTTGAGGTTCTCGAAGCGTGTGGCAGGGAATGTAATTGAGGCTGAGGATATTGTACAGGAGTGTTTTGAAGTTCTCTGGAACAACAAAGAAAAAGTGGAAATCGGTTCGGCAAAGTCTTATTTGTTTTCTGTTGCACACAAAAAAATAATGGATACCTACAGGTCAGATTGTATGATGCAGGAACTGGATTCGGTATTGAATGAACTTAAAGCGAAATCCGACGACAGAGACGATCAACAGCTGGTTCAGCTCGCCATGGAACAGATTCCGGCATTGTTTAAAGAACTGTTGACACTTCGCGACCTTGAATCTTATTCCTACAGGGAAATTGAAACCATCACCGGATTGACCGAAAGCCAGGTAAAAGTTTACCTTTTCAGGGCAAGGAAAGCCGTGAAGGAAAGAATCTTAAAACTCGAATTGGTATGAACAACACGATAACCATCGATAATTACGAAGAAATCATGTTCCGCCTGGTGGAGGATGATTTTGACGAGCCAACCAGGAAACTGCTGCTGGCGCAGATAGAGGAGAATGTGCTTTTTAAATTTGAGTGGGAACAGTGGCAAAAAACCCGATGCATCGATCCGGTTGAAAATTATGCTTCCGAAAGTCTCGCGTTGACTGAAAAGATCATTCTGATTGGTAAACCTCAGATTCTTCCCCTAAAAAGAAAGGTTCTCTACCTGGCCATCTCCTCCCTTGCCGCGCTGTTTACCGGTGTTGTTATTTTAAATGCGGTATTCAATACCGATCAGAAACAAGTTGTTGAGTCAGTCAGCAAAACACCTGCACATGAAAATACGAAAGCACATCAGAACCAGATTTCAGATAATGACATTGTCCGTAATGAACTGAAGCACTCCCGGAAAACGGAACAACCCGAAAAGAATCTGCTCATTGCTGAGATTGCCACTACACCTGAACTGACCGATGTTGCTGTTGACGAAGTAATTCCTGTTGTGTCCGATTCGGTTTCTTTAAGCATCGCTGTTCCGGTAAAAGCCCGGCACAACAAACCCAGGTACACCATCACCGTTGAAACCACGCGGATTGCCGAAAGTAATGTACAAATGAGTGAAATAGCCCAAAATAAAAGGGTAAAACTCAATAAAGTATTTACCAATACGAAAATTCTCTTCCGCCGGAAACCCAACGGTGAACCGGATAAGATCATTCTTGTGGGTGAAGAGGAAAGTTATTTATGCATAAACTTAAACCAGACTATAAAATGAAAACATTCAACAGTTTATTTGTTTTGATGATTGGCTTTTCATCACTTTTGGCAAACGCACAAAAGGCGGATTCAGTTATTGTAATTTACGATAACCAGAAAACCGTAATCCCGGTTCCGGCCTTTGGCAGCCAAACAACCGTTAAAATGGCCGACTCCATACAGATCATCGAAATCGGGGTTTCCAGGAAAAGGGCGGGCGATAAATCCACGGGTATGGTGCAAGCAAATGATCTATTTATACCGGACAATAAAACAGAAAAGGCCAGAAAGCAGGTTAAGTGGTTTTCCCAGATTGAGGTCGGATACAAAAAATGTTTCTCAGCAGAGAGCGGTTGGGGTTATACCAGCTATACTAATCAGGATGGGATTCCTGTAAAATTGGTATATGATGTAAATATGAGTGATATTACCGGATATCAACTCCGGGTATTACTTCGTGAAAATGTGACTATGCTCAGAGAAAGAATTTCGTTCAATTCAGGGTTTAAACTTGGATATGCACAGTCATTTAGCAATGCATATACCAATGACAGCGAGTACGATACTACAGGAAATCTGTTATCCGATACAAGTCGTTTTTACAATTTCAGGTCAAACAATTTTCAGCTTGTGTATGAGGCTGGATTTGCTTATCATTTTAAAGCATTTAAACAGGCCTCAACGATTAGTATTGGTAATAGTTTCAGTTATTCAATTATATGGGTAAAAGATGTAAATGATCTTGAAAGAGGTTCAAACTACCTGACATCTTTTACATCTCTTGTGCATCCTTATTTAGGTGCCGAGATAGGAAAATTTGGTTTTAGAATTTCAATGGATTGAATGGTATCGGCTCAAGCCGCATGTATCCTTACTATTATGGTTATCCGAGTTATTCCAGCTACAGCCCGACTTTAACCACCGGACTTACTTTTCGTTTCTTCTAATACTTTTATCCTAACTGCAGAATTGTTCCTCCGGGTGGTGTTGTGTAAAATATTGCTGGCATAAGTGTTTGTGTAATTCCCTGCCTGTTCTGAATCAAAACTTTTATGCTCCGATCAGTTTATCCTTTTCCATTTCCGTAACCAGGTGCCGCAGGCAACTTTGCCCCAGAGCAGAATGGTCCCAGTAAACCTGGTGTACTTTAAATGCCTGCAGCATAAAAAAGTCTGATAATCTGAATGGATTCGAATTGGTAACTTCATAGCGGAGGTTCTTCGGTAACTGGCCCGTATCACCGATTCCGTACATGGGATCATCCGACCGGTTGTCTTTCATAAAATTGGTGCCCAGTGCATCGGCCGAGGAATAGATGTTGTACCAGGTGAATTTGTCCTTGAGCGCCGCATTGCGGTTTTTATAAAATTCAGGATAATAGGTATAGATAAAATCATAAGGACATCCGGTGGTAACGATGGCTTCGAGCATCTGGCCCATGCGTTTGGTCGGGGAATTTGAGAGCGGGAACACCTGGTCGAGGGCAATAATGCAACCAAAGCTATATGCGTGCAGGTGAATCCGTGTTTTCTGGCCCTCTTTTTCGGCAATGTGCTCCACCAAAGCATCCAGCTCGCCCTGAATACGTTGCATCTGGGTTCCCATGGCGACATAATTGTTGGCTGAAATAAATTCGGATGCCAGGGAGGCAAGATAAATGCCCGCGCCCGGAACAATGGTGTAAAGAATGGCGCCCAGGGCTGTAATGGAGACCGAGAAAGATTCTACCTGTTTCAGCGCATCCTTACTTAAATTAAAATACCCGGAAATGGTACTGAGATCTCCTGAAAATGAGATAAATGCTGCCAGCGCAGAGGGAATCTGAATAATGCCGAAAACTGCCAGTGCAAGGAGCAGAATAATTGAATAGAAGGCAACCAGTTTGAATTTCGCGGAATACCACTGCCCCTTTTTATTGTAGAGTAAACGATACATTACCAACCCAATTTTGCTGAATACCAACCATAAAAGCAGAGCTGATTTCACAAAAATGTTGTAGGCGTTGAATTTGGAGGTAAGAATGCCGGCATAGTTGAAATCGTAAAAACGGTAAACGAATTCTTCTTTATCTTTGAAATGTTTGATGATGGTTACTACCCTGGTTTCAAGCTTTGCATTGCCTCCGTAGTGTTCATTTTCCTGTTTCAGACTAAAAACAGCAGAGGCATCCGCATCGTTCACATCGAGTTCATGCATAAAACGTTCGGCATATTTATCAACCGACTCGTTGCGGAAGGCTTCGCCCAATCCTGGAATGTATATACCTGCTTTCATAATTATCTCCGTTTTTAACCATTTCATGACCGGGGTTCCCTCCCGGGTGGGCACTTAAAGGCAAAGAATGAAAATTTCCCGGAAATGATGATCAGGAAACCGGTTAATATAACTTATTAACCAGTTAGTGCCTGAAACAGCATCCATGCAAGCATTAGAAAATAATCAGATTAACACATGCAAATCAGGATTGTTCAGGGGACCTGCTTGTCGGCATACAGGGAACCGCCGGGGAATCACGGGGACCTGCCTGTCGGTTGTAAAAATGAAGCTTATATAAATTTCTGTGCTAAAGCTTGATTAACTATTCTTCTGATAATTCTTTGCACTACAGGATCAACTTATTCCGGCAATTGAATTTACAGGTTCGCCAGCTATCAGCATAAAAGGTTAAAACACTAAGATTTAACTATAAAACTACTGAACAAAGCTGAGTCTGCAGGGTTTAATATTCACTAAATAACATATTTGGATTTGTTATCCAATTTCCGACCTGGCTCCCTGATTGAAAACTCCAATCCTGAGTTCAAAAACCGGTCTGCGTTTTCTGTTTAAAAACCGCATGATCACAAGCAATTCATGAAGAATTAACTACGCCTGTTTACCGGCCGGCTTCATGAAACTAACCAGTTCTCCTTCGCTACCTGCTGAAACGACACTTCTCAGTTTACACACCGGATTTCAATTGCCGCCTTATTTATTTATTCACTTAATCTGATCATTATGAAAAAAACTATTCAGTTTAGTTTTCTTTTTGCAGCACTTGTAGCATGCACAATTGTAATTTCTTCATGCCAGCCGGCCAAACCGGATATGGATAAAGTCAGGGTGGAAATTCAGGCTATGGAAGACGCCTATGCGGCTGGTATAAATGCCAAAGATGCAGATGCCGTCCTGGCTTATTACGCCGATGATGCCGTGAGCATGGTGAATAACGCACCGGTTGCCTCAGGACATGATGCCCTGTTGAAAATGGTTCAGGAAGATATCGCCGGTGATACAACCAATACAACTGTTTCCTTCGAAGTGGTTGATATTTTCGCTTCGGGCGACCTGGTGGTTGAAACAGGAAAAGCAACCGATAAAGACGCGGAAGGCAATGTCGTGAAAACCGGCAAATACATGTCCCTGTTCGAAAAGCGAAACGGCAAATACGTCTGCATCAGGGATATTTACAACGAGGACAAGGAATAAGCAGTCAGGATAATTAACAGGATTTTTTTGAGTAAGGGGATATCAGGCTTAGCCGGGTATTCCCTTATTTAAATCAGGTTTCATATTCCGGATATTTAACATTGAGTCCACTCCGAAAATTATTATTTTGACACCAAATCACTAAATCACCAAACCTCACAAATTATAATATAATAATATACAATACTTTGTGGAAGTTGGTGTCTTGGAGTCCCGATGGCTATCGGGATGGTGGCAAATCTTTCTTTTTGACTTTTCGGAGCGGGCTCAACATTCGTGATTCATATGGTTGGATGCCTGTCAGATTGAAAAAGATTTTTAAAGTCAGGCAGAAAAGTCAGCCTATACAATATCTGAAAATAATCAGTAAATGAAGCAGAGGGAAAAAAGGGAAACAGCAGCCAGGCAAGTGTATGATTTATATTGGGATAGCTACTTAAACGGAAACGGGCAGGCATTTGCCTCAACCCTGGATGATGCTTTTGAGATGATCGGCACTTCCGAAACAGAAATTGCACACGGGAAATCCGAAGGTCTGGAATTTTTTAATGCACAGATGCATGAAATCGGCGGAAAAGCATCTTTAAGAAACAGAAAGATTAAAGCCGTTCCGGTTGAAGGACTTATCCTTTTCATAGAACTTGCCGATATTTATTTATTGGTTGAGAATGACTGGAATTTCTATTCCGGGATCAGGTTATCAACCTTTATGCGTGAAACAGCATCAGGCTGGAAAGTAATTCAGCAGCATGGTTCCTTTCCCGACACCCGGGTGCAGGAAGGCGAAACCATTGCCTTTGAGAAGATCAGCAAAGAAAATCAGGAGTTGCGTGAAGCGGTAAAAAGGCGAACCATTGATCTGGAAAATAAAAACCGTGAACTGGAAATCGAAGCTTCGCTCGAAAGGGTAAGAGCCGTGGCGATGGGTATGAAGCAACCCAATGATATGCTGGAAGTGTGCCGCATTATTTCACAGCAATGCGAAAGTCTAGGTATCAATGATATACGCAATGTACAGACTGTTATTGTCAACGAGCAAAAAGGCACTTATGTCAACTATCAGTTCTTTACTGCTTATGGTAAAAGCACAATTGAAGAGGTAGAATACCACAAGCATCCCAAAGTGAAGGAAATGGCCCTCAAAATGTTAAGCGAACCAGATGCATTTTTTTCAGGAAGCTTTGAAGGGCAAGAACTTGAAGTATTCAGAAATTACCGAAAACAGGATCATCAATTCCCGGATCCGTTATTGGATGAGGCCACAACGGTGGATTACTATTTTTATTCCATCGGACCCGGGGGGCTGGGGCTTTCGACCTACAAGCCCTTGAGTGATGATGAGCTGGAGGTTTTCAAACGCTTTCATAAAGTATTTTCGCTGGCTTATCGCAGGTTTCTCGACATTCAGAATGCCGAAGCACAGGTAAGGGAGGCGCAGATTGAGGGTTCTCTCGAAAGGGTCCGTAGCAAAACCATGGCCATGCGCAGCAGCCAGGATGTTGGGGACACCGTTGCCGTGATGTTTGACGAATTGGTCAGACTGGGGATTGAGACAGTCAGGTGTGGCATCGGCATACTGTTTGAATCCATGCAAATGGAAGCATGGACGGCCAAATCAGAAGAAGAGGGTAATGCTACGTTGATTATCGGACGATTGGGCCTTTCAATTCACCCCCTTTTGCAGGAAGTTTATAAAAGCTGGATCAAAGGGGAACAAAGTTATTCATACGAATTGCGTGGAGAGGATCTGAAAGATTATTTCAGGGCGATCAACAACTCTGAGGATTATCCCATTGAGTATGATATCGAATCCTTGCCTGCGAGGCAGTTCCAGAATGCTTTCTTTTTTGCGGAAGGCGCCATTTTTGCCTTTACCGATAAGCCCATGGAGGCCGAAGCTTCTATGATTTTTAAACGTTTTGCCGGGGTATTCGGCCAGACTTACACCCGTTTCCTCGATCTGCAGAAAGCGGAAAGACAGGCCAGGGAATCGATAAAACAATCATCACTCGACCGGGTGCGCGGCCAGATTGCCAGCATGCGTACGGCCCACGATCTTGAGAACATCACTCCCATTATATGGAAGGAACTCAAAGTGCTGGAAGTGCCTTTTATCAGATGCGGCGTTTTCTTTGTGGATAAAGAAGAATCAAATGTCCGGGTTTATCTGACGACTCCCGATGTTAAACCATTGGGCGTACTGAGTTTGCCCATTGAATCGGGGGCGCTTACCTCCAGGGCTGTTGATCACTGGCGAAAGGGATTGATGTACAGTGAGCATTGGAACAGGGATCAATTTATGCGATGGACTCAATCGATGCTTGAACTGGGACAGATTCAGAACAAAGAAACTTACCAGGGCTCCGAAAACCCACCTGAAGCACTTGACCTGTATTTTGTTCCATTCACCCAGGGCATGCTTTACCTGGGCAATACATCTCCGCTTTCAGAAGAGACCATTCAACTGGTAAAATCGCTGGCCGATGCTTTCTCTATTGCCTATGCCCGGTACGAAGATTTCAATGAACTCGAAAAAGTAAAAGAAAGCATTGAAACCACTTTATCTGAGCTTAAATCCACCCAGGCACAGCTTATCCAATCTGAAAAAATGGCCTCTTTGGGTGAACTAACCGCAGGTATTGCCCATGAGATTCAGAATCCGCTCAACTTTGTCAATAACTTCAGTGAAGTAAGCAAGGAATTGGTTAAGGAGATGAATGATGAGTTGGCAATGGGCAATTGGCAGTTGGCAAAAGAGATTTCAGAAGATATTGAACAGAATCTGGAAAAGATAAACCACCATGGCAAGAGGGCCGATGCGATCGTAAAAGGGATGCTGCATCATAGCCGAAGCGGCAGCGGGGTTAAAGAACCTACGGATATCAATGCCCTGTTTGATGAGTATTTGCGCTTAGCCTATCATGGTTTACGGGCAAAAGACAGCTCATTCAATGCTACCATGAAAACCGGTTTCGATGAAAAAATCGGAAACATCAACATCATTCCGCAGGACATCGGCCGGGTATTGCTCAATCTGATTACCAATGCGTTCTATGCGGTTGATGAGAAAAAGAAACAGCCCTCCCCTCCCCAAAAGGGGGGATTGAAAGCCATCAGAACCTTTACGAACCAACGATCACTGTTTCCACTCAATTGGTCATACCCCAATTGGGGGGGCAGAAGAGGGTCGAAATCTCGGTAAAGGATAATGGTAACGGCATCCCTGATTCGATAAAAGATAAAATCTTTCAACCCTTCTTCACCACCAAACCGACGGGGCAGGGAACCGGACTTGGCCTGAGCCTCAGTTATGATATAGTGAAGGCACATGGGGGAGAGTTAGTGGTGGAAACGTCATCGGGTGAAGGTACCTCTTTTAAAGTATATTTACCAGCATAGGTCTTATGAAAACAGTGTTATACATCGCATCGCTGTTCATCATTGCCGGATTCCCCTTTCTGCAGGGATATCCGCAGAATAGCAGATCTATGGGCAACAGCGATGATACCACCCGGATAAATAAACTGAATTCGGTTGCCGGAAAATTCCTGAAACAAAGCCAATACGACAGTTGCCTGATGCTTGCTTCGCAGGCGCTGGCAATTGCTGAAAGCCTTATCAGTTCAAGAACTGTTATCAATAACCCGGCTTATCTTAAGGAATGTAAATATCACAAAATCAAATCACTGATAATCATTGCTGAATGCGTATCATTCAGCGATCCGGTAAAAGCAAGAGATACTTTGCAAACAGCTTTAAAGCTGGTGAAGGAAACCGGGAATAGAAACCAGGAAGCTGCTATTTATGCGGGTATCGGAGAAATTTATTCCATGCTGGCCCATGACCAACCCGGTCTGGTGAACAATCTCAGAAGCCTGGCAATTTTACGTGAAACCGGCAATAAAAAAGGGTTGGCCTGGCAATTGACCAATGTTGGTTTAAATCACAGAAATATGGGGAATTATGGTGATGCCATGGAGTATTTCATGGAATCACTGAAAGTCAGCAGGGAAATCAGCGACAGTCTTACCATGATTGAAGCCCTCCTTGCAATAGGGTTTACCTATGCTTATGTGGAAAAATGGAATGATGCGCTTCATTACCAAAAGCAGGCCATGAAAATCTACCAGCAATTGAAGGATTCGCTGGGTATTGCAAGGATTTACAACGACATGGGCTTCACCAATATGAAAGCAGGCAATCTGGACATTGCCCTTAAGCAACACCAGGCAGCATTGTCCATACGGTTAAAATCACCGGAGTATTATTACACTTTCGCATCATACTTATACATTGGGAACATTTATGAAAAATTAAACAGACTTCCCGAAGCCATCGCAAATTACGAGGCCGGTTTGCGGTATATAAAATTCTCCAAATATTTTGTCAGCGGGATTGATGCCCATCTCAACCTGGGGATTGTATACTTGAAATCATCTGATTATCAGAAAGCTATGAAAGCTTTTAATTCGGCACTGGAGTTAAGCCTCAAAATTAAAGATGGTACATCCGAGGCACAGGCTTACCTGTATATTGCGAAAGTCTGTCTGGCTCAGGGTGAACCTCTCAGGGCACTTTCCTGGCTCCGGAAAGCTGAAAAAGCAGCCCCTGAATCGGCCATCGTATTTCTGGGAGATACCTACCAGAGTATTGCGGAGACCTACTTTAAGCTCGGCGATTATAAAAACGCCTACATCAACCTGAAGAAGTATGATGGAGTAAAAGATTCAATCATCGTTGCTGAAAACCTTGAAAAAATCACAACACTGTCGAATCGCCTGGAATTCGAAAACAAACAGGCTCTTGAAAGTAAAAACCATGAAAAAATTCTGGCCATCAATCAGGCCCAGATAAAACGCGAAAAAATAACCAGGAATTTCAGCCTTTTTGGAATGTTTGTAGCATTTGTTCTGGCTGTTATTGTTTTTGTACGGTTCATTGAGAAGAAAAGACTGAACTCCAGGCTCAATGAAACACTCTCAGATCTTAAATCCACTCAAGCTCAGCTTATCCAATCCGAAAAAATGGCCTCCCTCGGCGAGCTTACCGCCGGCATAGCCCATGAGATTCAAAACCCGCTCAATTTTGTTACCAACTTCAGTGAAGTGAGCCAGGAATTGGTTAAGGAGATGAATGATGAACTGGCAATTGGCAATTGGCAGTTGGCAAAAGAAATTTCAGAGGATATTGAGCAGAACCTGGGGAAGATAAACCACCATGGCAGGCGTGCCGA
This sequence comes from Bacteroidales bacterium, assembly GCA_016709025.1. GTDB lineage: Bacteria > Bacteroidota > Bacteroidia > Bacteroidales > Lentimicrobiaceae > Lentimicrobium. The sequence goes on from JADJEQ010000025.1 coordinate 55,146, forward strand.
TGCCATTGTAAAAGGCATGCTGCAACACAGCCGCAGCAGCAATGGGGTAAAGGAACCAACCGATATCAATGCTTTGTGTGATGAATATTTACGCCTTGCCTATCATGGCTTGAGAGCAAAGGATAAATCGTTCAATGCATCGATGAAAACAGATTTTGATGAAACCATAGGTAAAATTGAGATTATCCCACAGGATATTGGACGCGTAATTCTAAACCTGATCACCAATGCTTTTTACGCTGTGGTTGAAAAAAGGGAACAAGCCCCCCCGCCCTTCAAAGGGGAGATTGAAAGCCGTCATATCCAATATGAACCAACTGTCGCTGTTTCAACTAAGTTGGTCATCTCCCCACCAACCGTCGGGGGACCGAGGGGGGTCCAAATCACAGTTTCCGACAACGGCAATGGCATCCCACCAAAGGTACTGGATAAAATCTTCCAGCCATTCTTCACCACCAAACCAACCGGTGAAGGAACAGGATTGGGCCTGAGCCTGAGCTATGATATAGTGAAGGCGCATGGCGGAGAAATAAAAGTAAAGACAAAAGAAAATGAAGGAACAGAATTTACAATTGCGCTCCCAATGTAGCAATGGTGTGAAAACAAAGAATAGGTAGTAACAATAATCATTATTCAACCAGACTATAAAAGCTGATCATGAAACACAATATAAAAATACTTTTCTTTTTTCTGCTTATCATCATTGGAATTGAGCCGGTTTCCGCTCAAAATCAGAAACTCGACAGCCTCAACCGGCTCATCAGCAAAGAAACCGATGCGAAAGTACGCATCAATCATATGCTTGAAAAGGCAGACCTTCTGGCCATCATCAACCTTGATTCGGCCATCATCCTCAATCTGAAAATCCTGGAGGATTCAAAGCAGGCTAACTTCAACCGCGGACAAGAAGAAGCAAGGCTCAAACTGGTTTATACCTATTCGTACAAGGGGAATTTTAATGCAGCACTCGGGCAACTGAGGGGATTGCAGCATTTAGTGGAGCAAAAGAAGGATTCAGGCAGTTTCGCCAATTATTATGCCACTGCCGGCTTGTATTATGGCATGCAGAGTAAGTACGATTCTTCCATTTATTTTTATGAAAAGGCCATTCCGCTTTATGAAAAAACAGGGAAAAGGGAGCGTACGAGTCAAAGTGCATCCAACTTAGCCATTGCTTTTCAGCAACAATCCAATTATTCAAAAGCACTGTATTACCAGCAGAAATCACTTAAAATTCATGAGGAAGACGGTAATATATCCGGGCAGGCCTACACAACGGTGAACATGGCCAACACTTATATGAATATGGGCGATAAGCAGCGGGCCGAAAGCTATTTTCTCAAATCTATTGAACTCTCGAAAAAGAAACAGTTGACCAATGTTGAATTGTATGCCTATACCAATCTGTCAAGCATGTTTCTCGATATGCTTCAATGGCAGAAAGCCTTTGATTATGCTATAAAAGCGGCAAAGCTTGGCGAAAAAATGGGTGATAAGGGTATACAGGCAGCCAGTTTTTCAAAGGCAGCCCTGGCCAAAGCCAATCTGAATCAACACAGCGAAGCTTTAATGTTGGCAAAACGGGCTATTGCCCTCGCTGATACAGTTGATCAGCCTTTGATTACCAATCAGGCCTATTCAAGTATGGGTTTTGTGCTGAAGTCGCAGAAAAAATGGAAGGAGGCCATTCAATTTTACGAAAAAAGCTTGGCCTCTCTCAAAGATGCCGATTTGTTTATTGAAGAAAACGGCAACTTGTTCAAAGAGATGTCGGAGTGTTACGAGCAAACCGGTAATATGGCCAAAGCCCTCGAAATGTATAAACAATACACGGTAATTGCCGACTCGGTGCACAGCAGGGACAACATCCAAAAGGCAACTGAGCTCACCATGAACTTTGAATTTGACAAAAAAGAGCAGGCCGCCAAAGTAAAGCAGGATGCCAAAGACGAGTTAAACCAAACACGTATGATTGGCTTGCTGAGTGGTTTGGGGCTTTCGCTGATCATTATTATCGGAGCATTGATCGGCTACCGGGGCAAACAACGCGCCAATGCACTGCTAAGGAAGCAAAATGACGAAATTGAAAACACGCTGGTCCGGCTGAAGGAAGCGCAATCGCAGCTTATACATTCGGAAAAAATGGCTTCTTTGGGTGAGCTCACAGCAGGCATTGCACATGAGATCCAAAACCCGTTAAACTTTGTCAATAATTTTTCGGAGGTTAGTAATGAATTGATTGATGAAATGAGGGAAGAGTTGGCTAAGGGCAATGGACAATTGGCAAGCGAGATAGCCGGGGATATTAGGCAAAACCTGGAGAAAATTTCCCATCACGGCAAACGGGCCGATGCCATTGTAAAAGGCATGCTTCAGCACAGCCGGAGCAGCAGCGGTGTAGCAGAACCAACCGATATCAATGCGCTGGCAGATGAGTATCTGCGCCTGGCCTATCACGGTTTGCGGGCCAAAGACAAAGACTTCAATGCCAACCTTAAAACTGATTTCGATGTAACTGTTGGGAAGATTAATGTCGTTCCACAGGATATTGGCCGGGTGATACTCAATCTGATCACCAATGCCTTTTATGCAGTTACTGAAAAGGAAAAGCAAGGCCTTAGCGGCTATGAACCTACTGTTTCTGTGAGTACAACAAAGGTCAGGGACATGATTGAGGTTAAGGTTGCTGACAACGGCAATGGTATTCCTCAAAAAGTGCTGGACAAAATCTTCCAGCCCTTCTTTACCACCAAACCAACCGGGCAGGGAACAGGTCTGGGGCTTTCACTGGCTTATGATATTGTTAAGGCGCATGGAGGGAAGTTGAAGGTGGAAACGAAGGAAGGTGATGGTTCAGTGTTTATAATTCAGTTACCAATAAACTAACAATAATGGGAAAAACACTTGTACTTCTTTTGTTTATAATTACAGGTTTTCCTGAAGCGACCGCGCAAAACAGCCTGCCCCCTGTTTTTGAAATAAAAACAGACACAACCCTTATGCAAATCTTGCCAAAGCAATATTGGCAAATGCTTCCCGACAAGGGAGGTAAATTGAAAATTGATGATGTAAGCAAACTCCCGCTGGCTAACCATTTTTTCTACCGTGGCCAAACCACAAATGCTGATACTGTTGAGAATGTCTATTGGATAAGGTACCAGATAAAAAATACAACTGATCGCGAAGCAAAAATATCACTTAACTCCATTTCTGATTATGATGATTTTTATCTGCAGAAACCTGATAGCAGCTGGATGCATCTCAGTTCCGGTTCCAGCAGGGAATTGGATTTAAAAGACGGTCTAAAATATGTGAACATTATACCAATTGTCCTTAAACCCGGAGAAGGATATCTCGTTTACGAAAGAATTGAAAACAAAGGAAAGGGTCTTCCTGCTAACTTTATTATTTCCCTCGCGGGAACAGAAGCAGTTATCCAGGAAGACTATGTTGAAAAAGTAGATAACACAATGATTTTCAATTCTCTTCATATGCAGGAAGCATTTATTTTGGGATTGCTTTTTCTGACCATTTTTTTAAACCTGTTTTTTTACAGAATTGTACTTGAAAAGGTTTACCTGTATTTCGCTTTATTTTCTTTGTTTTTGGGTATCAACCGCTTATATAACATAACCGCAATTAATCTTCAATTTGTACAACCGGATTTAGCACATCTAACACGCTATCTGGGTTTGGCATGGGCCTTTATTCCGTATTTCTTAATTCAATTTTTCAGGGAATTCTTATATATCCAAAAGTCCTACCCACGTTGGGATAAATTGCTGGCTGTGTTGGGTATTTCGAATGTTATTGCAATTTTTTTATCTCTTTTTGATGATTTATTTTTTAAAAATACAGATCTTATATACTGGATTGGATTCAGCATAGCATTTATTATAATTCCGGTTTGTTTAATAATTACGCTCTTGCTGTTTATTCGTAATAAAGAAAAAACCATTCGCTTCGTAATCGCCGGAGCTATTCCACTTTTGTTATTCCAGGTTTTAGCTAGCCCTAATGAAACCTTCAATATTAAAATTGAGTTTATAGAAAAAATGCTGGATGCTTATTACAGATTGATTGAGGTAGTTTGTATTAGTTGGTTTGTTATCTCATTTTCTATGATATTACTGCTGCGATTTAACTTGCTCCTAAAGCAAAATGCACAACATGCGCTTGACAAAGAAAGGCTTTTCAGGGAAAAAGAAATTGAAAAAAATGAATTAATTGAAAAACAAAAAGCCCTGCTTGAAATTCAGGTAAAAGAAAGAACAGCGGAGTTAAATGAATCATTTGAATACCTGAAATCTACCCAATCCCAGCTTATTCAATCCGAAAAAATGGCTTCTCTAGGCGAACTCACTGCCGGCATTGCGCATGAAATTCAGAACCCGCTCAATTTCGTCAATAACTTTTCTGATGTCAGTAATGAGTTGATTGATGAAATGAGGGAAGAGTTGGCAAAAGGCAATGGACAGTTGGCAAATGAGATTGCCGGGGACATTAAGCAAAACCTGGAGAAGATTCATCATCACGGCAAACGCGCCGATGCAATTGTAAAAGGTATGCTGCAACACAGCCGCAGCAGCAGCGGAGTAATAGAACCAACCGATATCAATGCGCTGGCGGATGAGTATCTGAGGCTGGCCTATCATGGATTGCGGGCCAAAGACAAAGATTTCAACGCCACGCTGAAAACCGATTTTGATGAAACGATAGGCAAAATTGATATCATTCCGCAGGATATTGGCCGGGTGATTTTAAACCTGATTACCAATGCATTCTATGCTGTTGATGAAAAAAAGAAACTGGCTCCCCCGCCCCCCAAAGGGGGGATTGAAAGCCCTCAGGACCATTTCGAGCCAACTGTCACAGTTTCAACCGAAGCTGTCATCCCCCCTCTGGGGGGACCGAGGAGGGTCCAAATCTCTGTCACCGACAACGGCAACGGCATCCCTCAAAAAGTACTGGATAAAATTTTTCAGCCCTTCTTCACCACCAAACCAACCGGTCATGGAACGGGTTTGGGTCTCTCGCTGGCCTATGATATTGTAAAAGCACATGGCGGGGAGTTAAAGGTGGAGACGACAGAAGGAGAAGGAACGGAGTTTAATATTTTACTGCCGTTGACTTGATGAATTTCAATACGTTATATTTATTTAATCATGAAAGCGAACAACAAATTAAAATCTGAAGAGGAAATAAAAGCAGAAATATTGTTTGTGCATGACCACTTTTGGGAAGCACTTGGTAACCGTGATATTGAAACAAGGTTTTCGTTTTGTGCCGACAATGTCACATTTATTGGAACTGGTCTCAATGAAAAAGCAGCAAATAAAAAAGAATACATAATCATTAACAAAAGGGGAATAGAACAATATCCTCACAAATTTGAAATAGTTTTTTTATGGAAACGGATTTCTTTTATTGATGAGGTAGCATGGGTTGAATCCGAAGTAGAGTGGGAAATTAGTTTAGATGGAACTAAAGAAAAAGAAACGATCCGTGCTTCAGTTGTTTTACTAAAAACAGACAATAACTGGAAAATTGTTCATGTTCATGGTTCAGTTCCGGATTATAGATACATCGGACAGAATTATATGTCAAATTCAGAATCTCAACGAAAAAACCGGGAGCTGGAGATGGAGGTTTATAAACGTACAAAAGAGTTAAATCAGGCTTTAGAACATTTGAAGAGTACACAAAGCCAACTCATTCAATCCGAAAAAATGGCCTCTCTTGGCGAGCTCACCGCCGGCATTGCCCATGAGATTCAGAATCCGCTGAATTTTGTTAACAACTTCAGTGAAGTGAATAAGGAGTTAATTGGTGAAATGAAGGATGAATTGGCAGTTGGCAATTGGCAGTTGGCAAAAGAGATCTCAGCAGACATAGAACAGAACCTCGACAAAATCAACCACCACGGCAAGCGTGCCGATGCCATCGTAAAAGGAATGCTGCAACACAGCCGCATCAGCAACGGAGTTAAAGAACCAACCGATATCAATGCGCTGGCAGATGAATATCTGCGCCTGGCTTATCATGGATTGAGGGCAAAGGACAAAGATTTCAATGCCACTCTGAAAACTGATTTTGATGAAACGATAGGCAAAATTGATATCATCCCCCAGGATATTGGCCGGGTAATACTGAACCTGATTAACAATGCATTCTATGCTGTTGATGAAAAAAAGAAACTGCCCCCCCCAGCCCCCAAAGGGGGGATTGAAAGCCCTCAGGACCATTTCGAGCCAACTGTCACAGTTACAACCGAAGCTGTCACCCCCCCTCCGGGAGGACCGAGGGGGGTCAAAATCTCCGTAAAAGACAACGGTAACGGCATCCCTCAAAAAGTGCTGGACAAAATCTTCCAGCCCTTCTTCACCACCAAACCCACAGGACAAGGCACCGGGTTAGGACTATCGTTGGCATATGATATTGTAAAGGCCCATGGTGGGGAGTTGAAGGTAAGCTCGGTAGAAAACGAAGGGACTACATTCCACTTATCGCTGCCGGTATAGTGAATGTGCGGGTTACAAAAGAAAAAAACAGTCAACAGGCAATGAATAATCAAACAACGACAAGCTTTTTATTATGGGCAAGTGTACTGCTCATTTCCCTTGTTGCCTGCAATCCAAAAAATGAATCAGTCAAACAAAATGTATTCTCCCAAACCGAAACCACCAAACCTCCGGTTATCATTAATGCAGGTCAGCCGGTGGTTCATTCATTGGCCAGCAAACCTCCTCCCGAAACAATTGATTTATCCGGGATGCCTGTGCCGGGTAAACGACCGGCCGGATTTTTTGTAACCATGCAAAACTTCAACACGGATGAGGGTCTGGCGTTGAGCAGTATTCTGTGCGGTTTTAAAGATCACAAAGGGAATCTGTGGTTTGGCACTTCCGGCAACGGGGTAAGCAGATACGATGGGAAATCGTTCACAAATTTTAGTTCGGCGCATGGCCTTGCGCACAATCTTATAAATTCCATTGCTGAGGACAGCAAAGGGAATATCTGGTTCAGCACTTATGGCGGCGTGAGCATCTATGACGGCGTTTCGTTTAAAAACTTTACCACTGCACATGGACTTCCCGATAACGATGTTATTCAATCAGTTGAAGACAGCCGGGGCTATATCTGGCTTACAACAGAAAAGGGGCTGTGCAGGTATCTGCCCGCAAGTAGCGACACAGCGGCCAGGTTGTTTATTCAATACAGTGAGAAGAATGGATTTATGGGGAATTATGCACGGGCTATCATCGAAGACAAAAAAGGCAATATCTGGGTTTCTGCTGATCGCGGTGTTATGAAGTATGATCCTTCGGCTGATGCATCGGGAACGGTTTCGTTTTCTGATTATTCAGAAAAAACCGGGTTGGAAGGCATTTTTATTAACTGCATGGCAGAAGACCTGAATGGACTGATCTGGTTTGGAACCGATCAGGGCGTATTCAGGTTCGACCCTGAAAAAGCCGGCTCCGGAAATGCTGCTACTGTCAACTATACCACAGGCGACGGGCTTGTAAGCAATAAAATCACTTCCATTATTCAGGACAGCAGGGGAATCCTTTGGTTTGGATCGAAGGCAGGTGTATCTTCATTAAGAAAGGATGATTCCACATTCCATAATTTTACCTCTGAAGAGGGATTGGTAAACAACAGCATCATCTGCATTACCGAAGATGCCGCCGGCAGTATCTGGTTTGGGACAACCGGCGGAGGATTAAGCAGGTATGAGGGTCCTGGTATATTGGAATACACCCCCGAACAAGGGCTCTTTGGGAAAGCTGTTTTTTCAATGGCTGAAGATCCTGCAGGTAATTTATGGTTTGGGGTTCAGGAAGGCGGTATTACAAAATTTGAACGCGAATGGCTCAACCCCGATAAGGAGGCGTTTATCCATTATTCAACTGCACAAGGATTGTCCGACTACGATGCCATGACCATGATGTATGATAAAAATGGCCGGCTTTGGTTTGGCTCCGGCAACGGACTAAGCCGGTACGATGGAAAATCAATCACCACTTTCAAAACCGGCCAGGGAATGATTGGAAATGGTGTCGTGAGTCTGAAAGAAGATAAAAACGGAAATATCTGGCTTGGCGTTTACGAAAAGGGTCTCAGCAGGTTTGACGGCAATGGTTTCACGCATTATACCACAGCGCAGGGACTGGTAAATAACACCGTTTGGAGTATCCACGAAGACAAAGAGGGAGTGGTATGGATGGCAACACGGGGCGGGCTAAGCCGTTTTGATGGCAAAAGGTTCATCAATTTTACAAAAGAACAGGGACTCCCCGACAACAAATTATCTTTCGTTACACAAGACCGGTTTGGCAACCTTTTAACCGGAAGCTGGGGTGGTGGTGTTTCTATTATCAGAAAAAGCAGGCTCGACGAACTGGGTAAAAATAATTTTGCTCGGGTGGATGAACCCATCTTTGAGAATTTCAATTCAGCCAACGGGCTTGCCAACGACGTGGTTTATGGCATTCTTGAAGATGAAGAAGGCAATATTATGATCGGGACAAGCAATGGATTGACAGTACTTAAAGGTGGACTAGGCGATGGAAATAAAATTGCCGGGAATGGGATTGAATATTATAACCAAAAAACCGGATACCCTATCAGAGATATCAGCAACAACTACAGTATGCTCATTGATAGCCGGGGTTTTGTCTGGTTGGGAACAGGTGATAAACTGGTGCGTTTTGACTACAAGAAAGTGCATAAATCAACAAGAGCACCGCATGTTTTTATCCAAAAAATCAGAATCAACAATGAAAATATCAGTTGGCAAAGTCTTAAAATGGCTAAATCCAGGGGTGTCAGTTTTTCCGGTGCTTCAGGAAATGTGCCCGCTTTTGTTCATGATGAGTTAAGCGCATTCGGCAGAAAGTTGAGCATTTCCGAGCGTGACACTATGATTTTAAAATTCAATTCGATTCGATTTGAGGATATCAGGCCTTTCAGTTTAATCCCGGAGAAGCCCGTGTTGCCCTTTTCCTTCAATACCATCGGTTTCGATTTTGTTGGCATCGAGACCACAAGACCACTTTTAGTAAAGTATCAATATATCCTTGAAGGCTTTGATAACCAATGGAGTAGGGAGGGTGCGGAATCTACCGTGAACTACCGGAACCTTCCACAAGGCGAATATACCTTTAAGCTCAGGGCTAAAAGCCCTGAGGGTGTCTGGAGCGATGAAATTGCGTATAGTTTCGAAATCCTGTCACCCTGGTGGTTTACATGGTGGGCTATTCTCATTTATGTAATGGTATTTCTTCTGATACTTTTCAGAATCAGACGCTACGAATTGAACAGAATCCGTTTGCGTAATCAACTAAAACTTGAAAAGGTAACCAGCGACTCACTCAGGAATCTTGATCAGATGAAGTCACAGTTTTATTCGAATATCTCCCATGAATTCCGTACACCGCTTACCTTAATTCTCGGGCAGGTCGAAAGTGTTATGTCATCAGATATTGACAACAGGGAAAAGGGTAAACTCCAGGTTGCCAACCGCAATGCCCGAAGATTGCTTAAACTGATCAATGAGTTGCTCGATTTGTCGAAACTCGAAGCTGGCAGCATGGAACTGTATGCAGAAAACAATAATATAGTGTCCTTCCTCAAAAACATTTTCTTCTCATTCGAATCATTGGCAACTCAAAAAAAGATTACGACTACATTCGAATCAGTTTCCGATAAGATTACAGTATTTTTTGATACTGCTAAAATGGAAAAGGTTTTTTATAACCTGATTTCCAATGCTTTTAAATTTACTCCGGAAAATGGAGAAATAAAAATCAGGATTACTTCTGCAACAGATGGTTCTGTCGAAATCGCTGTTAAAGACTCGGGTTGTGGTATCCCGGAAGACAAACTTGAAAATATATTTGACCGTTTTTATCAGGTGGATGGTTCAAACACCCGCGAACAGGAAGGAACAGGGATAGGGCTGGCGCTGGCAAAAGAGCTGATTCTGCTACACAAGGGAACTATCAGGGTGAAAAGCAAGCCAGGTTCAGGGTCGGAATTTATGGTTATCCTTCCCTTTGAGTATGTGGGTCAAATTAAGACACTGGTTTCAGAAACCATATCACAGGAAATCAAATCCGAAGAGTTGAAAACCGGTTTCGATGATATAAAGCCATTGGATGCTACTGTTCAGGCAACCCAACACTCTACGGGCGATAAAAAAATTATTCTTATTGTTGAGGACAACATGGATGTGCGCAATTACATCCGCGAACAAATTGAAGGTGAATACCATGTTGTTGAAGCTATTCATGGCGAACAGGGCCTGAATGTGGCGCAGGAAATAGTTCCCGATTTAACCATTACAGATGTCATGATGCCAAAAATGGATGGATACCAGTTCTGCAATGCCCTCAGGCTGGATGAAAAAACAAGTCATATTCCTGTCATCATGTTAACTGCCAGGGGTGGCCTGGAGGATAAAATTGAGGGCCTTGAATCCGGTGTTGACGCCTACCTGACCAAACCTTTCAGCGCAAAAGAGCTGAAGGCAACCATAAAAAACCTCCTCAATCAGCGGATTCAGCTGAGAAAACGTTTCAGTAAATCAATGGTCATCAAGCCATCTGAGGTGAGTGTGGTATCGGCTGACCAGGCCTTTCTGGAAAAAGTGATACAAACAATCGAATCAAATTTCAGCGATGAGCAATTCTCTGTCGATATGCTTGCAGAAAAGGTAAACATGAGTGTTACCCAACTCAACCGAAAGCTGAATGCCCTGATTGATCAGCCGCCGGGACAACTGATCCGCTCATTTCGTCTTCAATGGGCAGCCGACCTTCTGAGAAAAAATGCAGGAACAGTTTCTGAGATTTGCTACAAAGTTGGTTTTTCCGACAATGCCTATTTTTCACGCGCATTCAAAAAACAATTTAGTTGCAGCCCCTCCGAATACGCTGACGCAAATTAAGCATCTCTTCTCAACCCCCATTTCCTCCCATACCTATGGCTGAATGTTAAATCAAACCAATGGGTTGATCGGGTATTGCCCTGCTTTTCAGCCATTCATACAGAAAAGTCCAACACATTGGAAGAATAATCCTATCCGCATAGCACGTTACACGGGTACTTTTGACGCAGTTCTTTTCTGACTAAAAGGAGGCTGCCGAAAATCCATATTCAAAGAGTAGGCATCAAAAAAATCTAAATAATTATGAAAACTACCAAAGTACACCTTGCAAATTTCATGTTTGTATTATTCATCGTTGCTTTTTCGTCCGTGCTGAGCCTTAAAGTCCAGGCACAGGAAGCCGAAAAGGGGTTTCTCCTTTCAATAACAGAATTCACAGTAAAACAAGGCCACGACTTACAGTTCCGTGAAGGAGTGAAAGCATGGAAAGCCTGCTACTTGGAAAACAAGGGCGAATGGACCTGGAATATGTGGCATCGAATGAATGGCGAAGGGAATGTATACATTTTAACCTCGAGAATGGCCAACTGGGCTGAAATGGATGAAACCAGTGATGACGGTAAAAATTGCCGCAACCTAGTCATGGATCTGATCAATCCACACATCGAATCATCCGAAGATAATTTTGCCAGGTTCGAGCCGGAATTTAGTAAAGCATATCCCAATCCCAATCCGGTATTATGGGTTGCTTACTGGCAGGTGAATAATGGGACAAGATTCAAAGAAATTGTAAAAGAAATAACAGCGGAAACGGCCAAAGCTGAAGGATCCTCACGGGGCTACTGGTATACCTACCAGGGTGGTGACATAGATGCTCCTGATTTCTTTGTCGCTACACCTTTCGCAAACTTTGCCGCTTTGGATGTTGACAGGGAAAATGTCTGGAACATTTACGAAAAGGCCAACGGAAAGGAAAAAAGAGATCAACTCCAGGCCGAATTCCGTGGGACAATTAAAGAATCATGGTCATATCTGTTAAAACGTGACGAAGACCTGAGCCACAACCCACCAGCAAAATAATAATTAACAAATTCATTACCAAACAGATAACCTGATTTTTATGAAAAAAGTCATCTATTTACTTTTTGCGGTTACGCTCTTTGCAGCCTGCAACCCAAAACAGCCGGTTCGTTATTTTTCAGCATCCCCTGAAATTGAGATCTCGAAATCAACGCTGAAATTTTACACGGACGGAAACTGGGATGCGATGAAGTCGCTTTACGCAGATACGGCAAAAGTGTTTAACAATGTTCCCAAAGGAAAAGGAATGTCCATTGATTCTACCATCATGGACTACATGCAGGATCATGAACTCTTCTCCTCCATCAGCTATTTGGCTGACGAAGATTTCTTCGAAATGGTGATCACCGATGAGGGCGAGACCTGGGTCAACTACTGGGGTCTCTGGAAAGGAACCTTAAAATCAACGGGTGAAGAATTTCAGATACCGCTGCACATTACCCAGCAATTTATCAATCAAAAGATTGTGCGTGAACACGGATACTGGAACAGTTCAGCCATTGCCCTGGCACTTGCCAAACAGGAATCCCCAACACCTTAAACCTTGAAGCTGATTAAAAAAACAGGGATATTTAATCCGGATGGGGAAATCATTCTCCATCCGGGTATCTCTGTTTCCTGGAAGTCGCTGAGCAATAAAGAAATCCCCGACCTGCCACCGGGAACTCCCCTTGAAATTGATGTCACTTTTGATGAAAAAGTACTGCTTTCGGGAAACCATGGCATAGTCTGGGCCACTTATGATCAGCGCCAGGCTGAAGTTATCTGCAATGCGCTCCTTGCCCAGAATATTCCATCTTCCATCGGGAATGTGGAATTGGAAAACCATATCCTTCTGCTCATTAAAATTCATCATGCCAAAGATGTTGCTGAGGCGATGGATTTTATCTGGAGAAAAGAAGGTGGATTAAGGTTAAAGCCCGATTGGAGCTACGCTGAAGGCGAAACCAACATGAGCTTTGAGAAATGGATAACAGGTTGATGATCAATGTTATGATTAAAACTATAGTGGCTAAAACTGTTATCAATGGCAAAGGGCTTCCATTTGCTTAAACTGATTTGTAATTCAATGTCGTTAAGTTAAGGAATGTGGATGCTGAAAGGTCTTAACGCAAAGCGATGCAGTGAGCCTATCGAACTGTGCGCTGAGGACACGCAAACCTGCCTCTCGGCAGACAGGGAGCCGCAGAGCAAGAAAAATCGCATTTCTTTGCGGTTCTCTGCGATAAACTTTGCGGTTCTCTGCGGTTAATTTTTTATTCATTCCCTTAACTAAACGACATTGATTTGTAATTCTTTATTGATGTATGCTCAATAAAATATCAAACAATTATGAAGAAACCTGTTACTTACAATCCCTTTAAACGAACCGCCGGCGGAAAGTTTCCTGCATTATCGCAGAACGCACCATTGCGCTATTTATCATTTTCGTTCTTATATTTTGCGCAGGGCTTGCCTGAAGGACTGCTGAGGTTTGGAATACCTGCATGGCTTGCCATGAATGGGAAAAGTGCCGTCGAAATAGGCGCTTTTGTAGCCATTGGTATCTTACCCTGGAGTTTTAAAATTCTGGCGGCACCCTTCATGGACAGGTTTACTTTCCTGGCGATGGGCAGAAGGCGGCCCTGGATATTGTTCGGACAACTGGGGCTGGCTGTCAGTTTTTTATCGATGGCCTTTATTGCCGATCCTCTGAACAATATGTTTATGCTTAAACTTTTTAGCTTCTTTGTCGGATTGTTTGCCGTATTCCAGGATATTGCCGTTGACGGACTGGCCATCGAAATACTACCTGCAGATCAGCAGGCAAGGGCCAATGGCTTAATGTGGGGTTCAAAAACCATAGGAATTGCGGCCTCAGTAGCTATAGGAATAGCCATCATCAATGCTTACAGTTTCTTTCATGCCATCGCATTTTTTTCATTGTTCGTGTTTCTGATATTGTTAATCCCGCTTTTATTAAAAGAAAATCCCGGCGAAAAACTGTTGCCATGGACCCCGGGAGAAGCATCTAAAACTGCCACAAACATACAAGTGCAAAGTTTCAGGGAACTTTTTACGAGCCTGATCAGGGTATTTATATTACCTGTCAGTCTTATAATGGGGGTTGCTGCCTTTGGTTTTTCCATTGGCAGGGGATTAATTGACGCCATGCTGCCTGTTTTTACAGTACAGGAGCTGGGATGGACCGATGGTAAATATTCGCAGACTTTTTCTGTGATACAGTTGGTTTCAGGCATTTTAGGAATGTTTGTGGCCGGTGCCCTCATTGATTTTTTTGGCAAAGTGCGGATGATGAGCATTTATCTGATTCTTCTTATCTCACTGGTTATGTCTGCATTCTTTCTGAGAGATTATTGGCACAATCAGTATGTATTTATCGGTTTCATTGGCCTGTTTTATACCCTGATTGTTTTTACAACCATTGCTGTATTTGCTTCCGCTATGCAATTATGCTGGAAAAGGATATCGGCAACGCAGTTCACTTTATACATGGCCATTTCCAACCTGGGTCTCTCGGCAGGAGCAGCATTGCTCGGGCCTCTGAAGTCATTGATGGCCTGGGAATATGTAGTTCTGGCTTTTGCTGCTTTTGCAGGTTTCATGCTTATTGCCATACAGTTCCTCCGCTTTGGCAAGCATACCGAACGTGTGGCCCTGCTTGAGTTGAAACAAATAAAGCAAGATGACATAGCCGGCAAACTCAAACCGGTTGAAATTGTTGTTCATTCTGACAAAATTCATTGTTATCCCGATATAGTAAAAGAAACCTTGACGCAAAAGACACCACCCCGATAGCTATCGGGATGGTATTAAAAGGAAGAAACATGATATTAATAATGGCTAAAATCCAGTATTATCAATCATTGCAAAGGATTTCGATTCTTTTCCCTGACACTATTAAAAAAATGAAACCCGTCATCATTTTACTGCTGTTTGTTTTATTTGCTGTCGGAGCCATGGCTCAGCAATTACTGCCTAATAGTTTGCAGAAAGCATTTCTGAAAGCCCCGGGGCGGTGAAATTTATGGTTGAAACAAAAGAAGGTGAAGGAAGTACATTTATAATCACACTACCAGTTTAAATATTTAAATGAGTATGAAACAATCTGTTCTGAAATTACTGCTGACATTAATATTGTATGCCTGTTCTGGGCAAATGTATGCACAGCAAAGCCGCATTGATTCTATTGTGCATATGCTGAAGAATAGTAAAAACGGAAAAGAAATTGATACTGCACGGTTCACAGATGCTGTAAACCTGATTGAAAAAACCCGTTTAAATGATGAATCAATCGGTGTTCTGGAAAAGGCAGGCCGGCTCTTTATTCATGGAAAGGATGCGTATTGGAGTTACAGAATAAAATTTAGTATACTGAACAGTTTAATAGCAACTGATAAAAACAAATCCTTAGCCTATGGCAAGTCACAGTTAGCAGAATTGGAAAATAGTAAAATTCCCAATGTTACAATGATCAGTAGTGGTTTTATCAAGCTACTGAGGTTGCCTTACCGCAATTCGGATAAGCTTAACGAAGGGTTTCAATATTATAACGAAAACCTGAAGATATTTAAACAAAAAAATGATTCGGCAGGCCTTGCTGATTGTTATTATGTGCTGGCAGGTTTTTACAGAACAATTGGTTTACTTGACCAGGCAATCTACCACATGAAAAAATCGGTAAGTTATATGAGAGCCGACACAATAAAAGATAACAGTATTTTCCCGTTTCCAGACCCGATGGGAAGGAGTATGTGGTTTAATAACACAGGTGTAATCGGGTATTATTATTTACAAAAAGGGGATTATAAAGAGGCTTTGAAGTACGCCACTATTACTTTTAAGGATTACAAAAGATCAAATTCAGCAGTCAATCAAAATATACCCAATACAATGGCGCAAGCCAAACTCCTGTCAGGCAAGCTGGACAGTGTTATGTATTATTTAGACATGAGCCTGAAGGATGAGAAAAATAAAACAAACCCGGACTATATTGCTGCTGCATTACAGATTAAAGGCTTTTATTTAATAAAGACCGGCAGGCTGGAGGAAGCAGAGGCGACTTTAATGCGATGCTGGCAGTTGATTGAAGAAAACAATATACCGGCAGATGCACGGCCTGGAACGATGGCCCCTGATTATTATCTGGCATTAATCAGAATTGAACAAAACAGGATGAATGAAGCCATAGCATTGCTGGAAAAAGATATTGACAGATTGAAAAGTCAGCGCCTATATGTGCTGAGAGATTATAAATTACTGGCTAAACTGCATGAGCAATCAGGCAACCATAAAAAAGCAAATGAAGCCCTTCAGGCCTTTATCTCATTAGAAGAAAGTTTACAGGCTGACCAGGCCAAATATGGTTCCTTAAGTTTTGAAACCGAGCAACAGATGAATGAAAAGGAACTCTCGATTGCGAAACTTGAAAGTCAAAATAAAATTTCTTCCCTCTCCAGGAATTTTTCGATTGGTATAGCTGTTTTGTTGTTATTGATTGCAGCCGGAGTATACAATAAGTTCCATAGTAAAAAGAAAGCCAACCTGATTCTTGAAAAAACATTGGCAGATTTAAAATCGGCACAATCCCAACTCATCCAATCAGAAAAAATGGCATCGCTGGGAGAGCTCACTGCCGGTATCGCACACGAAATCCAGAACCCGCTCAATTTCGTCAACAACTTCAGTGAAGTGAGCATAGAGTTGGTAAAGGAGATGAATGATGAGTTGGCAACAAGCAATTGGCAGTTGGCAAAAGAAATTTCCGGAGATATTGAAAAGAACCTCGAAAAGATAAATCACCACGGCAAACGTGCCGATGCCATTGTAAAAGGCATGTTGCAGCACAGCCGAAGCAGCAATGGGGTAAAAGAACCCACAGATATCAACTCCCTGGCCGATGAATACCTGCGTTTGGCCTATCATGGTTTACGGGCAAAAGATAAAGACTTCAATGTTACGATGAAAACTGATTTTGATGAATCGATCGGCACCATCAATGTCATTCCTCAAGACATCGGAAGAGTGATATTGAATTTAATCACGAATGCTTTTTATGCAGTTAATACAAAGGAAAAGCAAGGCCTTAACGGTTATGAACCAATTGTTTCAGTCAACACAAAAAAAGAAAACAATCAGGTTCTGATAAGCGTGAAAGACAACGGCAACGGTATCCCACAAAAAATCTTAGACAAAATTTTCCAGCCCTTCTTTACTACCAAACCCACCGGACAGGGAACGGGTTTGGGGCTTTCATTGGCTTATGATATTGCAAAAGCGCATGGCGGAGAATTAAAATTAGAGACGAAAGAAAACGAAGGTTCAACATTTATTATTCAAATTCCAAACACAAAATAATCAGCATGAAATCGATCATAAAAGTACTTTTTTTTATGTTATTACCCATGCTGGCAAGTGCACAAAACAGCAATGTAGACAGTCTTCAACGGGAGGTTAATCGTTACCAGAAAGAAGATAGCATTCGAGTACAAAAGCTAAATACTCTTGCGAAAGCAATTCCGAACAACCAAAAGCAAAAAGCAGAAGCCATATTCCTTCAAGCGGAAAAGTTAGCCGTAAAAATTGGCTGGAAAAAAGGGGAAGCTTATACGCTTAAGTTGATATCAGATTTTTATGGAGATCAAAAGCAATTCGATAAAAGTATTTTGGCAGGTCTGAAAGCCAATGACATCGCAGTAACATTAAATGATAGTTCGCTGATGACTTCAATAGATTTAAGCTTGGGTTATACTTACAGATATATGGGTGATACTAAACAGGCTGAAGCATATGCACTGAAAATAATGAAAAGAGGCCGGGCAAGTAAAAATGAGCCTGTTATTTTGAGCGCTTATAATTTTTTAGTACAAATATATTCAAACGAAGGAAAATGGGACAAAGTTCATTTCTATGCTGACGCTGCAATGAAGTTGGCAACCAAACTAAATGATGTAAGTACATCTGAAGATATTGTTGCATATTTAGCATTCGAACAAAGCGAGAAACAAAATTATGCTCAATCAAATGAATATTACTTTCAATATTTAAAGAGTGCGAAAAGAAAAAACAATCTACCAAGGATTGGGTGGACCTATAGCCGCGTAAGCGTAAACTATGCATCCATGAAACAGATAGATAGCGCTTTTTACTATGCAAAACGGTCATTAGATATGTGTTCCCAAAACAAATTTGATCCTGATATTGCTTACGAAGCCTATTATCGTGCTTACGAAGCGAGTCATGATTATAAAAATGCGCTGAAGTATTATCTGCTTTATGATTCTTGCATGAAGAGCTCATACAACATGATGGCAGGACAAAATGTTGCTGTTGCAAAAGCTAAATCAGAACAGGAAAAAAAAGATGCCATTGCAAATGCAGAACTAAAAAGACAACAACAAATCAGAAACGGCAGCATACTTTTTTCAGGAATTGTAGCTCTTTTTGCAATAGTTTTTTTGCGCCAACGTAACAAAACTAAGGAAGAAAAACAAAAAGCAGAAAATGCACTCACCAATTTAAAATCCACCCAGTCCCAACTCATCCAATCCGAAAAAATGGCCTCCCTCGGCGAACTCACTGCAGGCATCGCCCATGAAATCCAAAACCCGTTGAACTTCGTAAATAATTTTTCGGAAGTCAGCAATGAGTTGATCGATGAAATGAGGGAAGAGTTGGCAAAGGGCAATGGACAGTTGGCAAACGATATTGCCGGGGATATCAAAAAAAACCTCGAAAAAATCAACCACCACGGTAAACGTGCCGACGCCATTGTAAAGGGGATGTTGATGCATAGCCGCAGTAGCAACGGGGTAAAAGAACCCACAGATATCAATGCTTTGGCCGATGAGTATCTGCGACTGAGTTATCATGGTTTACGGGCAAAAGACAAAGACTTCAATGCCACCATGAAAACTGATTTTGATGTTAACATTGGGTCGATCAACGTCATCCCCCAGGATATTGGCCGGGTGATTCTCAACCTGATTACCAATGCTTTTTACGCAGTGAATGAAAAAAAGAAATCGAACAATGTGGGCTATGAGCCTGTTGTATCGGTAATTACAAAAATATCAGGCGACATTGCTGAAATTATTGTCAGAGACAACGGCAATGGAATTCCGCAAAAAAATCTGGACAAGATCTTCCAGCCCTTCTTCACCACAAGGCCCACCGGGCAGGGAACGGGTTTGGGATTGAGTATAAGCTATGACATTGTCACCAAGGGTCATGGCGGACGTTTGAGTGTTGACTCGACTGAAGGTGAAGGAACCACATTTACAATGCAAATTCCAATTTGAAAATCAAGTGGTTATGCGAATAATACTTTTTATTGCACTGATCTTCTGTTATACTGGTACTAAAGCACAGTATATAAAACCGTTTTTCAAAACTTTATCCATTGAAAACGGCTTACCAGAAGGCTATGTGCTGGCTTCAATTCAGGATAAACCGGGCTACCTGTGGTTCGGCACGCAAAATGGCCTGGTTCGTTACGATGGCTATCAACTGAAACAATATGCCATACCCGACGATAAAGGAGTTCCGCTGATATATTGCAGTATAAAGCATTTGCATGAGGACAGGGAAGGAAAACTGTGGGTTTCTGTTGACAATGAGGGATTGTATTTTTCTCGACAGGCTGAAAGATGCTTTCATAAAGCTTGAAATTGATGCCGGTGAACTAAATATTTTTAAAAATAAAGCTCATTATAAATGGGTCGAAGACCGCAAAAGCGGTAAGCACTGGCATCTGCTATATGATTTTGAAAAGTCCAAAAGCTGTTTGACAGTATTTGACGCAAATCGCAAGAAGTTCGAAAAATATAGCGCAGATAGCGAAGGCAATCAGTTTATTCCAATGAATGAAAATGCTGATTTACTTCAGGATGCTGCCGGAAAAATCTGGCTTGCAACTGATAGCCTGTTAAGCCTTTTCGACCCGTCGTCCAGATCATTTAAACCCTGGTTTGTGATTCCTGACAGCACTAAAAAATTAAAGTTTGCTAATCTTGTTGCCGACCCTTTAGATCAGGATATCATCTGGGCAAATACATTTATATCAGGCATTGACGAAAACAGGAATCCTTACAATAGAAAGGTTTTAAAAATCAATACCAGGACTAAAGCATTTAAAATATTTATGCAGAATGACAAAGATCCGGCTTCCATCGCAGGTAACTGCATGGGTATATTAACCGATTCATTAAATCGCATCTGGTTTTTAACTGACAAGGGAATTTCAATCTTTAATCCACAAAATGAAACATTTACCAATTATGCGATAAAATTTCCAGCTTCAACAACCGGCAACAAGACCTCAGTATATGCACTTACCTCCGATAAGGAAGGGAACCTATGGTTGGGTGGCTATAAAGGACTTTATTACCTTAACCTGAAAACTGCAGTTGCTACTTACTATTCTCACAGCAATGAACCTGGGAGCCTGCCTGATTTCGGATCCGGGATTGATAAACTGTTTTACGACCGTTCGGGCACTTTGTGGATCAGCATGCCCTGGAGTGGTATCGCTTGTCTTGATGAGCGTAAATCAATTTTCAATCCATTATTAATTGCGCCACTTTCAGGTGAACCAACCATTGGTCACCAACCCGACTTTCACATCGTTGGACTTACTTCTGACAGTATATTCTATGTCAAAAACACATCGGGTCTTTTTGCCTGGAATTATAAACTAAACACCTATACGAGAATAGAGCTTAATAACAGCAATGTTTACCGGCAGATAAATGCTGTTATGGCTTCAAAAGATGGTCTCGTATGGATAGGGTCAGGCGGAAGCGGGCTGTTTTGATATAACCCGGTAAATAAATCTGTAAAAAACTACAGGAATAACCCAAAAGACACTACATCCATCAGCAGTGATTATATTAATATCCTTAAGGAAGACCTAAAAGGAAACCTGTGGATTGGGACCGACGATGAGGGGCTTGGAAGTCTTAATAAAACACGTGGAACATTTACCCGCTATCCGTTTATTCGGAATAACGGTACAATGGTGGCAAAAAATACATTGGACGATAGCCGGGTGCATGCCCTGTTTTTTGATAAAGAAGGAATTTTATGGGTCGGCACCAACATGGGCGGTCTTAACAGGCTTGATACAAGAACCGGGAAGTTTACCTCCTTTCTGGATCTGATGTCTGGCTTCAACTGTGTGATAAACATTTACGAGGACAAGCATGGCAGGTTTTGGGCAGGTACCTACCTTTCAGGTTTGTTTTTGTTTGATAGGAAAACAGGCATTAAAAAAAGATTTTCAGAAAAAGACGGGCTTCTCTTTAATTCCGTTTTCGGAATTAAGGAAGATGTCACCGGCAATATCTGGATTGCGACAGCGAGAGGCCTATCCCGGCTTGATCCGAAAAGCAATCGTGTTGTCAATTACGCTATTCCCATCGGGAATGTTGAATCCAATGATATTTTATATACCGGAGAGTCAGGCCGGTTTAATATAGCCATAGCAGGTGGTCTTATCTCGTTTAATCCTGAAAGGATGAATACCAGCGCTGTTCCTCCTGAGCTGGTGATTGAAACCGTTGGTTATGCAGATGCAAATAATAAGGATACCCTGCTGCACACATATGGAAGAAAACAGATAGAGCTGAATTACAATGAGAATAGAATCAGTTTTCAATTTGTGGCGTTTCATTATGCTGATCCTGGTTCGAATCATTATGCTTACATGTTGGAGGGCTATGATAAAGACTGGATACAGGCGGGGACACAGCGGTCAGCCACCTATACCAATCTTTCACCCGGAAGCTATAATTTCCGCGTTAAAGCAGCCAACAGCGACGGCGTGTGGAACGAAAAAGGTGCAAGTATTACCGTTACAATTTTGCCGCCCTGGTGGAGAACCTGGTGGGCTTATTCTATATATGCATTGATGCTTTTAGCAGGTCTATTGGCTGTCCATCGTTTCCAGAAAGAGCGAACCATCCGGATGGAAAGGGAGAAAACACAAAAGAGGGAGCTGCAACAAGCCAAAGAAATTGAAAAAGCCTATACTGAGCTTAAAAATACTCAGTCCCAACTCATCCAATCCGAAAAAATGGCTTCCCTCGGTGAACTCACCGCCGGCATTGCCCATGAAATTCAAAACCCGCTCAACTTCGTTAATAATTTTTCAGAGGTAAGCAATGAGTTAATTGATGAAATGAGGGAAGAGTTGGCAAAGGGCAATGGACAGTTGGCAAACGAGATTGCCGGGGATATCAAAAAAAACCTCGAAAAAATCAACCACCATGGCAAACGTGCCGATGCCATTGTAAAAGGCATGCTGCAACACAGCCGCAGCAGCAATGGCTTGAAAGTGCCCACCGATATCAACGTCCTGACCGATGAATATTTACGATTGGCCTATCATGGATTGAGGGCCAAAGACAAAGACTTTAACGCCACCCTGAAAACTGATTTTGATGAAACCCTTGGCAGCATCAACATCATCCCGCAGGATATTGGCCGGGTGATTCTCAACCTGATAACCAATGCATTTTACGCAGTAGATGAAAAAAAGAAATCGAACAATGTGGGCTATGAACCTGTTGTATCGGTAATTACAAAAAAAACAGGGGACATTGCTGAAATTATTGTCAGGGACAATGGCAATGGAATTCCGCAAAGAAATCTCGACAAGATCTTCCAGCCCTTCTTTACCACCAAACCCACCGGGCAGGGAACGGGTTTGGGATTGAGTCTGAGCTATGATATTGTCACCAATGGACATAGCGGAGAATTGAGTGTTGTAACAAAAGAAGGCCAGGGGTCAACGTTTACAATTAAATTACCCATATAGTAAAATTAAAAGACCATATAATGTATAAAATACGCCCTATAATTCTGCTTTGCTGCCGTCACGGCAATTTGTACCCCGGTTGCAGCACAGCTCAATCCCAACAATCTGACGGTTTATTCAGATCTGGAGGGCGCTGCCATTAATGATGTTCTTACCGACAGGGATGGGAATGTATGGATGGCCACACAAAATGGCCTTGTTAAATACGATGGGTACGAATACAAACGGTATTATCCTGACCCAAATGACTCAACCACACTGGGAAGTATTTTAAACTACCGGCTTTTTGAAGACCGTAAAGGAAACATCTGGATCAGTAGTATGGATTTGCTCAGTGTATACATTCCGCTGACTAAATCGTTTAAAAATTATACATTTTCACAACTTACTGATTTCCCTATCTATTCACAAACAGCAATTCCTGCAATTTCGTCTGATCCGAACGGGAGGCTCTATTTTGGTGTGGCCTCTTTCCTTGGTATTGAGGCAAATCACGCCCTTATTTATAAGGATGAGAATAGCCCTCAACTGAAACGATTTGAACTGCCCGACAGTCTTGAAATAAAAAATATTTACCGCTCTGTTGCTGACAAAAAGGGAAATATATGGCTGGTGGCAACCAATGGCTTTTTCAAAATAAACCCTTCCGGAGCTGTTCAGAAAGTTAAATGGCCCCTGGGAGATTATTCTTCTGAAAATCAATATAACTTGTTACTTTGCATTGATAAAGAGGGCCTTATCTGGATAACCAATAAGAATGCAAACCTCAATGCATGGAATCCTGAAACCGGTGAAACAAAATCCTGGTCTATGGGAAAAATATTCAACTCTACTGGTGGGCAATTTATTCCAAATGATCTGAAGATTGATCCGTCTGAAAATATCTGGCTAGCCACCAACAAAGGGCTCATTTTTTTTAATCGCAAAACAGAACATTTTGATCTTTTAGAGAAGAATCCGGATAAGAAATCTGAAAACGAAAATCTTTTTTGCCTTAACATTGATTCATTTGAAAATGTTTGGATTGGAACCGAAAATGCCGGACTGCTCCGGTACAGTAACCGGGCTGTTTTAAAATCGTTTGTCTATAAGAAAAATGATAAATCCTCTATTACTTCCGGTTGGGCTACAAAAATTATTGAAACCGGCAACGGGCATCTCTGGATAGGCACATCGGGCGGTATAGATGTTTCGGGACTTGATGAACTGAACCCTGAAACCCAATCCATCACGCCTTACCCGTTTCCTGAAATCCTTCCCGGATGTGAATTTTACAATGTGATTGGAGAGCAATCACCGGATAACATCCTGATCAATACCAACAAAGGCTATTTTCTTTTTGACACGAAAATCAAAGCAATAAAAAAAACAAGCCTGGATTCTGCTTTAGACAGTACTCACATCTTTAACGTGTTAAGAGACCGGAGTGGTAACCTGTGGTACTGCACAAATTACGGCCTGTATTTTAAAACAAAAGGCGGGAAATCATTGCGTCATATCGTATTATCGACGTTGCCGGGGTCCAATGTCACCAGTAACGAAGTGACCAATGTTTTTGAAAGCAAAAAACACGGAATATGGCTCATGACCAACAATGGATTGTTCCTGTACAAACCAGAAAAAGATCAACCGGAGAGGTATGGTAATGACAAAGAAAAAGGAGGCGTTCTCCGAAGCCACGACATTAATTCATTTTATGAAGACAACTCCGGAATCGCCTGGGTTGGAACCTGGGGTGGTGGTCTTTCGAGATACAATCCTGAGACTGGTGAAATAAAATCCTATACAACCAGTGACGGACTGCCATCGATGAGCATACAGGGCATACTGGCCGATGAACAGAACAATGCCCTGTGGCTCAGTACGTTTGAGGGTATCAGCCGGTTTAGTATCAACGATGAGCAATTCAATAATTTTTCACTCGATGACGGCATTCAGGGTCGGTTGTTTGCCGATGGCGCTTATCTTAAAACTTCAGGTGGCCTTCTCATTTTTGGAGGCAACAACGGAATTACGGTTTTTAATCCCGACGATATCACTAAAAACTCAATTCCGCCCAGGGTCTATATCACAGGTTTAAAGATTGGTAACACTTCAATGGAAACGTCAACTGTTTCCTCAATGAAAAGCACTGAAAAACAAACGGTTGAGATTTTATTAAATTACTCCCAGAACAACATATCGATTGATTATACGGGCATCCATTTCGCTAATCCGGCCCGGAACCTGTTTGCCTATAAACTTGAAAACTACGATAACGACTGGCGCATGGTAGGGAATCTCCGGACAGCCTATTATTATAACCTGCCTCCCGGGAAATATATCTTCAGGGTAAAAGCTGCCAATAGCAACGGCGTATGGAATGAAGAAGGGGCGGCATTGAATATCCGCATTACACCTCCCTGGTGGAAAACCTGGTGGGCATACATTATTTACGGTCTACTGGCAGTTGCCGTTGTATTTCTTATTGACCGCTTTCAGCGACGCAGGCTGCTGATGAGAGAGCGCACACTGGCCAAAGAAATAGAACTCGAACATGCCCGGGAGATCGAAAAGGCCTATCATACGCTTAAGACCACGCAAACCCAGCTTCTTCATTCAGAAAAAATGGCCTCTCTGGGTGAACTCACCGCAGGCATTGCCCATGAAATACAAAACCCCCTGAATTTTGTCAATAATTTCTCAGAAGTTAATACAGAGCTTATTGATGAACTAAAAGCGGAATTGGCAGTTGGCAATCATCAGTTGGCAAAAGAGATTGCTGACGATATTAAAGAGAACGAACAAAAAATCAACCATCACGGAAAGCGCGCCGATGCCATTGTGAAAGGTATGCTCCAACACAGCCGCAGCAGCAATGGCATTAAGGAACCTACTGATATCAATTCCCTGGCCGATGAATATTTACGCCTGGCTTACCATGGTTTAAGGGCAAAGGACAAATCGTTCAATGCAACCATAATTACAGATTTTGATGAAACCATCGGAAAGATCAATGTTATTCCGCAGGATTTGGGAAGGGTTATTCTCAACCTGATCACCAATGCATTTTATGCGGTTGATGAAAAAAAGAAACTGGTCCCCCCACCCCCAAAAGGGGGGATTGAAAGCCTTCAGGATTATTACGAACCAACTGTTACAGTTTCTACTAAGTTGGTCATCCCGCCTTCTTCGGGACCGGGGGGGGTCAGAATCTCAGTAAAAGACAATGGCAATGGCATTCCGGCCAACGTGCTGGACAAGATATTCCAGCCTTTTTTCACAACCAAACCAACGGGCGAAGGTACCGGGCTGGGGTTAAGCATGAGTTACGAAATCGTCACCAAAGGGCATGGCGGAGAGTTAAGGGTGGAAACCCGTGAAGGTGAGGGATCAGAATTTATAATTGTTTTACCTGTTTAATCAGCATTATGAAAATATTAGTAGTTGACGACGAAAAAGACATTCAGTCACTTTTTGAACAGCGGTTCCGCAAAGAGATCAAAAATGGTGAGATCGATTTTGTATTTGCATTTTCAGGCGAAGAGGCACTGATTTGCTATGGGAAATGTCAGCACGAGGCGGTGCTCATACTTTCTGATATCAATATGCCGGGCATGAGCGGCCTGGAGCTGCTCCGACGGATAAAGCAGATTCATCATGAACCACCTCCTGTGGTGATGATGATAACGGCCTATGGAGATGCGGAAAATTATAACAAAGCCATGGAACTGGGGGCCGATGATTTTATTGTTAAGCCGGTTGACTTTATCGTATTGAAAGAAAAAATCAAATCTATAATCTAATGGCAAAGATACTGGTAGTCGACGATGAGACCGATCTCGAGATCCTGATCAGGCAGAAATTCCGTAAGAAAATCAGGGAAGGTGAGTACGAATTTGTATTCGCCATCAACGGCAGGCACGCACTGGAACAATTGCAACTTCATCCCAATGTTGACCTGGTGCTCAGCGACATCAACATGCCCGAAATGGATGGCCTTACGCTGCTTACCAGGTTGAATGAGCAGCACACCATCCTGAAATCGGTGATTGTATCGGCCTACGGCGATATGGATAATATCCGTACCGCCATGAACCGGGGTGCCTTTGATTTCGTGACGAAACCAGTGAATTTCGAAGATCTTGAACTGACCATCGATAAGACCTACAGGCACGTGCTGCAACTGAAGCAAACCATGCAGGCGATCAAGGAAAACAACATTCTGAAAATGTATGTAGATGAAACTGTACTCAATTTCATGGGCAGCCGCGAGTTTGAATCTTCACTGATTGCGAATGAAACCATTGAGGCTACCATCGCCTTTATAGATATCTGCAGTTTTACGACCATCAGCGAAAATGAACCGCCCGATATGGTGGTGAAACTGCTCAACAACTACTTTGATGTAATGGTGACAGAAATTATTGCACAGGGCGGCTATGTTGATAAATTTATCGGCGATGCCATCATGGCCGTTTTCCGGGGCGACTATCATCTCGACAGGGCCATTGATGCCTGCCTGGCTGTTATAGTCAGGGTGGAATCCCTGCCTGCCATTTCCGACCATGTATCCTTTAAACCCAATGTATCCATCGGTATCAACAGTGGTGAGATGATCTCAGGCAATATCGGATCGGCCAGCCTTCGCCGTTTGGATTATACCGTTATCGGGGATGTGGTGAACACCGCCCAACGCCTGCAGTCAGCCGCACAACCGGGTCAGATTATCATTGAAGAAAATGCTTATCAGCAAATTAAAGAGTCATTTACCTGCCGGAAAGTCGGAGAAGTCAGTCTGAAAAACAAACTGAAAGCGCTCACAATTTATGAGGTAGTAAACTGATTTTTTTATTGCACGAGGATCCTTCATCCCCGGTGTTAGTGCTCATATGGAAGCAAATGGAGACCCTTAACCTTGCATCAACCGATCTTCACCGAAGTCATAGAAATTGACCCCATAATGGTTTTGGCATTGAAGACCGAAACTTCCTCGTTTTTGCCCTGCAGCCCAAGGGTATAGAGCAGTGGCAGGTAATGTTCCGGCGTTGGGATGGACATGCTGAATGCCTTCCCGCCTTTTTCATAATCAATCAGTGCCTGATGATTACCCGCTGCTATCCATTCCCTCATTTTTGTGTCGGCTTCCACGGCCCAATCAAAGCCTGAATCCGGGTTTCGCCAGTCGATTGTGCGCAGGTTGTGAACCATGTTGCCACTACCGACAATCAATATCCCTTTTTTACGGAGTTCAGCCAGTTCTCCGGCCAGGTCATAATGGTATTGAGGGGACTTGCTGTAGTCAAGGCTAAGCTGAATCACCGGAATATTTGCTTCCGGGTAAAGGTGTTTGATCACGCTCCAGGCGCCATGATCAAGGCCCCAGGATTCGTCCAGGCCGGCTTCGGTCATCTTCAGCTGTCGTTGTGCTTCAAGGGCCAGTTCCGGACTTCCGGGTGCAGGGTATTGCACATCAAAAAGCTCCTGCGGAAAACCTCCGAAATCGTGGATGGTCCTGGGCTTTTGCATCGCTGTAACAAACGTTCCCTTCGTTTCCCAATGAGCAGAAATACATAGAACGGCATTGGGAACAGGCAATGACTTGCCGACCGTTCGCCATCCTTTTGAAAATTCGTTCAATTCTATGGCATTCATCGGGCTGCCATGGCCGAGAAACAGCACAGGCATGGGTTTGGTCGGGCCAAATTCCGAAACTATTTTGCTGAGAGCATTTATTTTCATGGCGTATGCGCTTATTGGCAAGGCCAGGGCCGACATAAGAAAGTTTCTGCGGTCCATGGGTGCATGGTTAAATTAAACATGAATTCATCGGTATTTCCATCAGCAGGATTTCTGCACCGGCTGAGCCTGACCTGATGGTTACAGATTCAATATCCTGTATTCCAAGGCCATCGCGTTCCTGAAGTTCAGTTCCGTCAACGATAAAACTTCCGCTGAGGACAAAGGCATACAACCCATTCCCGGCCTTTTTAAGCTTATAGTCTGCTGAAACGCCCTCCTCAAATTTACCCAGATGGAACCAGGCATCCTGGTGAATCCAGACGCCTTCATCATCCTGGTTAGGGGAGAGAATCTGCTGCAGTTTATTCAGGCGGTCTTCCTCTTTCAGCGTGATCTGATCGTAACGGGGTTTCACATTTTTTATCTTCGGGAATACCCAGATCTGCAGGAATTTTACCGGCTTGCCGGCATTTTTGTTGTATTCGCTGTGTGTGATCCCCGCGCCGGCACTCATCACCTGAACATCACCCTTCTTTATAACAGCTACATTGCCCATGCTGTCCTTATGCTCCAGGTCGCCCTCGAGCGGGATGGAGATAATTTCCATATTGTCGTGCGGATGGGTACCAAAGCCCTCCCCTGCTTCCACTACATCGTCGTTTAAAACACGCAGCACCCCGAAACGCATGCGTTCAGGATTGTAATAATTGGCAAAACTGAAGGTATGTCTGCTGATCAGCCATCCATGATTGGCAAGCCCACGGCTTTCTGCTTTATGAAGCACTTTATTTTCCATGATTGTTTCCTTTGTGATTGGCAAATGATTGAACCCCAGCGGTTCCGGCAAAGTTTCCTTTTCTTTGGTGCGCAAAGTAATACCTCCCATTATTTTGGAGGATATCAGCAAACCCGCACCCAGCATTGCCTTTCGTATAAATTCCTGCCTGTTCATTGAAATAATCCTCTATTTAAAATTTAGTATCTTGTTAAAAAATGATTGCCAATGGGTTAGCCCATCTTTTTCCACCTGATGCTTCGACTCCGCTCAGCATGACATGGTTTTAATTCTCTTTGTTTGTTCAGAAAACTGTTATGTTCGATCATGTTCAATATTGTCATCCTGACACCAAAATGCCCTGCACCACTGTCACGCTGAGCGAAGTCGAAGCGCATCGTACTGACTATCCTTCGACTCCGCTCAGGATGACATTCATTTAATATCAAGGAATCATTCATGATACTTCCTCTAACCAAACATTCAATGTAATAAACATATAATCAGTTACTTTACCAAAAGCACCAATGGTAGTCCCCCCGCCGAAAAAGCGGGGCAAACTGCACATGCAGGAAAGGATAGTCACTTCGTTAACACTCCAATACTCATCGCTGTTACTATTTCATGATCTTCATTCAACAGCAAAGGAATCCCTAATATCAGGCTTGCTTTACCAGTTGCACTTCAGCCTGAATGGTTATTTCTTCTCCTACCAACACTCCACCGGTTTCGAGGGCTGCATTCCAGTTGAGGCCCCAATCCCTGCGGTTGATTTTACCATTGAGGCTGAACCCTGCCTTTTCATTCCCCCAGGGGTCTTTCATCAGGCCGTTAAACTCGACATTCAGCGTTACTTTATTGGTAATCCCTTTCATCGTGAGTTCGCCGGTCATTATATACTGATCATCTTTTACCTGCTTCAAATCACCTGATTTGAAAGTAATTTCATTGTACTTCTCCACATCGAAGAAATCAGCACTTTTCAGGTGTTTGTCCCGGTCCGGAGAACCGGTGTTGATGGAACCCGGGACTATAACCGCGTTTACCAGTGCCGTTGCAAAGCCGAAGGGAGAGGATACCACGTCACCTTTAAATTCATTAAACACCCCTTTGACATTTGTAATCATCAAGTGCTTTACTTTAAATCCTATTTCTGAGTGCGAAGGGTCGATCGTCCAGTTTGTTGTTGCCATTTTCTTAAATTTTTAATTGTTTTTGATGATGCAAAATTACACCCTCCCCCGGGAAGCAGGGTTACACTTTCAGGAACATGTGTGGTACAATCAGGAAACCAGGGCGAATGATTTTTCGCGAAACTCTGTCGGGGTTACCCCGGTTTTCTTTCTGAAAACCCTGGTAAAGTATGACTTTTCGTTATAGCCCAGCTCGAAACCGATTTCAGAAACCGACATTCCTGAATTCAGTAATAGGCGCCTGGCTTCAATCAATTTGCGGGTTTCTATAATTTCTGTCGCACTTTTTCCGAAGACCACCCGGGTGATCAGGCTCAGGTTACGGGCCGTCATATTGAGCTTTTCGGCATAAAAATCAGCACCCTCGGGCCTCCTGAAATTGTTTTCGAGAATCCTGAGAAAGCTGTTGAAAGTCTCCAGTCTGGGGCTTTTGGATGCGCTGGTATCAAGGTATCCACGTTTGCTGTCGGTTTCAAGTTTTGCCATGACTGCGCTGAGCAGGTGACGCATTACGGTATAGTCTGGATTTTCTCCGGTGCTCTCCTTGAGCATGATTTCGCAGAGCGAATTCAGCGTAGTGCTGCAATAGTCTTTACTAAGCGGATACTGCACTTTGTCCAGAAATCCCGAATAAAAGTTGAACCTGCTTTGCGGAATAAAATCGCTTTTGTAGCGGATCAGCCAGCCCCGGGTATCTTCATCCGGAACAAACGAGTGTATCTTTCCCTGAGCAACATACACAATTACCGGCGACCGGAGTGTTTCTGCACTGAAATTGACTGAATGTACGGGGGTTCCATGGGTGATGATCCACAGCTCCTCATGGTCGTGGCGGTGGGTTTCCAGTGGATTGAGCGCCAGTGGTTCGAGAAACTCGCAGGTAAGCGGGGTGATGGTAATGGGTTCGGTCATTCTCGGGTACAGTTGAATAGCCAGTTCGGGATGTAAATTTAACTAATAACCATTGGAAATTGAATTTGTTGGCACATGTTACAAAAGTGCGCATAGTCAGAACAGGGTTGAAATGGCACAGAGTCACAGACTTGGTCATGCCAGTTGAAAGCCAGCAAGTTGTCTTTTTCGGAATTTGCTCAAATCGCTCAAATCAGGTAGCAGATAATACTTGCAATCAGGCCAAATATTTTGTATCTTAGGACCTTACGAAGCCTGCTGGTTCTCTTCCCGCCTTTTTCCTGCCCTTATTCATACTTAGCTGGCTTCTTTCCTTCCTGACCGGTAGTGTTTCCATTCTTGTGGACTGAATTACCCGTATCTGCCCAAATCCTTTTGCTTGAATATATATCTGACAACCATCATTGTTTTCCAAAATCATTATTCATTCAAAAAAAATCAGCACCATGAAAAAAAATTTACTCTTCTGCTTATTCAGCATTGGTTTTACCTTGCTGACGCATGCACAGCAACTGCAATTCTCAACCTGGACCAGGGTTGATACGTACCTGATAAACGATACTGTTTTTCAGCATTTTAATGAAAATACCTGTACAAATTCCACCTCTGAGGGATTGTTGGTGAGCAGTACTTATACCGAGGAGGGCAATGTTTTTACCGTACAGGATGTAATCGGCCCATTGGCCTGTTCAAATTCAGTTGTCGGGACTTACACGTTTACCATTATCGATGGCACTACCCTGAATTTTACGCTGGTTGAAGATGCCTGCACCGGCAGGGCCAATTCGCTGACCGAAGGGCCTTTTTACAGGATGTCCCCGAAAACCATCCATATTCCGGCTGATTTCCCTCATATTCAACAGGGTATTGTGGCTGCCGATAATATGGATACTGTTCTGGTTGATCCGGGCACCTATTACGAGAACATCAATTATTTGGGCAAAAAACCGCTTATGGTTGCCAGTAGATTTATCATGGATGGTGACACCAATCATATTGCCAATACCATCATCAATGGCAGCCAGCCGATGGATCCTGATTTAGGTTCAGTGGTTTCTATGATATCGGGGGAAGATACCACCTCGGTTTTGTGCGGGTTTACGATAACCGGCGGAACCGGAACATTTTTAGCTGCAGCCGGGAATGGCAGAGCCGGAGGAGGCCTTTTTATAACCGGATCAGGCGCCAAATTGCTGAATAATTACATTGAGAACAACATCATTTCAAATAATGAGGGTTGGGCATCCGGAGGCGGCATTACCGCGGCTGGTCCGGATGAACCACTTGAGTGGCTGGTTTTACAAAATAACAGGATTAAAAACAACCAGGCACTTAGTCAAATCGATGCAGCAGAAGGAGGTGGTTTTTACGGCTCCTACAACCTGATTTTAAAGGACAATCAGATTTCAAACAACAGTGCCGACGGATATCTTGGAGGTAATGGAGGTGGTGTGGTAATTATGGGTGGCACGGGGCCCATTACGATAGATGTCAGTGAAAATGAGATAACGCACAATGAAGGTGCAACTACCATAGGAACAACTGATTATAATGTATTTGGTGGTGGAATAAGTATATTATTTGATGTTAGAGGTACCGTCTCAAAGAACGATATAAAAACTATACCATCACCACACAAAATTGCAGTGGAGGAGGCCTGGCATTATTAGAATCAAATGGACATTATCTGAACAATGTGATTCAGCATAATTCCCGCCCCAAGCGGTGGCGGTATAAGTATCAGGGTGTCAATGACAATGCGGTATTTATCAACAACACGATAACCGGTAATACAGCCACTATTGGTGGTGGTGGTATTTATATGCAGCTGTCCACTGTGGTAGTTATAAATTCAATTATCACGGAGAATAATTCCCCTCTGTTTCCTTCAATTCAATTGTACAGCGGTAATCTCAATGTCAGGTATTCCGATGTAGCAGGAGAGGTTGTGTGGCCGGGCGAAGGCAATGTAAATTGTAACGCTACTTTTATGGAGGATGGTTACCACCTGAGCCAAAACTGCCAACTGGTTGAATCGGGGAGTGCATCTACATTCATCAATGGCGTCTGGTATAACTGCCCGGCTTACGATATTGACGGAGAGGGACGCCTCAATGCTTTCCTGAAATCGGGGCCGATGAGGTGCTTTTACCGGTTTCGGTTTCTGAACCAACGCCAGTAAATGACTTAGCTTTCACTATTTATCCCAATCCTGCCTCTGGAAAAATTACCGTAGAACTTACCGGAGCATTGAGCGGGATG
>JADJEQ010000026.1 GCA_016709025.1 Bacteroidales bacterium
CTCCTCTTCGCTGCGGCGGGCAGGCTCGTCCCGTTTTGCGTCCCCCGCCCCCGTTTTTTTTCAGACATTTACGCTGGTATTTAAAAGCCGGACCCGGTAAATATGGATTTCTACCACACAATCTATAAGAATCTCCTGACGGCCCTGCAATCGCAGGGTTTTTCGTTTTCAGACAATAGCTTTTTCAGGTTTGGAAAAGATTTTTCAGCAGTGGAGGTTGTGTCAGTTTTTCAAAAAAGGTTTATCTTTGGTATTGATATTATACAATAACTATGATACCAGCCACAAAGATAAACCAATTGCTTCAGGATTTGCCTTACGGATCGGTTCTTTTATCCGGTTGGTTAAATGAACAAGGCTATTCTTTTTCTTTACAGCAGAGCTACAGGCGCAGTGGATGGCTGGTTTCTATCGGCAAGGGAGCAATGGTCAGGGCGGGTCATAAGTTAATATTAGCCGGTAGCATAAATGCACTTCAACAGCAAGCGGGTCTGGATCTTCACATCGGCGGCCGGACAGCGCTGGGGCTGCTGGGCTATGCTCATTACCTTGAGATCAACAGAAGCCAGACATTATTGTTTACCGGCCGCACTACGCATATACCAGCCTGGCTTGAAAGC
Source organism: Bacteroidales bacterium (assembly GCA_016709025.1). Classification (GTDB taxonomy): domain Bacteria; phylum Bacteroidota; class Bacteroidia; order Bacteroidales; family Lentimicrobiaceae; genus Lentimicrobium. The sequence goes on from JADJEQ010000026.1 coordinate 621, forward strand.
AATAGCTGGGATAGTAGTCCAATGGTCATACGAACATCTTTTATGCCCCGGGAAACCGGGTTGCAGGATATTGATATGAACGGCATTACTGTAAGAATATCAACGCCTGTAAGAGCTTATCTTGAGTGCCTCTTCCTGGCTCCTGACCGTTTTGATCTGACAGAGGCGTGGGAAATCATGCAGGGACTCAATACCTTGCAGCCCGGGGTGGTAAGGCAGTTGCTTATGCAATGTAAATCGGTAAAAGTGAAGCGTTTGTTTTTGTTTTTAGCCGGAAAGGCTGGTCATAACTGGTTCAGCAAACTGGATATCGGTGAAATTGATCTTGGGAAAGGAAAAAGAAGGTTGGTTAAGAACGGGATCTACAATGCCAGGTATCAGATAACTCTTCCTGAAAATTTAGCATAGTGGAAAGAATCTTTTATAATCAGGTAGATTTGTTATTGCGAATATTGCCGGAAATCGCGAAAGACAGGGACTTTGCCCTTCATGGTGGTACGGCCATAAACATGTTTATTTATAATATGCCGCGCCTTTCAGTGGATATTGATTTGACCTGGGTGCCTTTTTGGTGAAAGGGATGAAGATCTGGGAAAAATCAAAAATGGGTTGTTGGCTTTGTCTGTCCGCCTGGGTAAGGCGTTACCTGGCATAACAATTAGAGAACCGGTTAACCAGGATGATGAATTGAAACTATACTGTTCTCGCGCAGGCGTAAATGTTAAAGTGGAAGTGAATACGATTAACAGGGGTGTATCAGGTGCAACGGTAATAATGCCATTGTGTGAAAAGGCGCGAACAACTTTCGGAAGTTATATTGAAATGCAGTTGGTGCCTGTTCATCAACTTTTCGGTGGAAAATTGGTAGCAGCCCTCGACCGGCAGCATCCCCGCGATTTGTTCGATTGCCGGAATTTATTTAATTCAGACGAGGAAGTGAGCAATATTGTCAAGGGGTTTATTTTCTGCATGTTAAGCAGTAAAAGGCCGTTTCACGAATTACTTCAACCACATTTTATAGATCAGCGTCCGGTTTTCAATAGTCAGTTCCATGGAATGACAAATGAAGAATTTACATGGGACATGTTCGAAAAGACCCGCCTCGCAATTGTTAATAAAGTAAGGTCATCTTTCACAATGGCTGACAAAGAACTGCTGAGGAGTTTTGCTTCCGGAAAACCTGAATGGATAGGTGAGGACTGGAGCGTTTATCCGGGAATACGCTGGAAATTACAGAATATCCTGAAGCTGAAAGCAACGAACAATATTAAATTCAGAGAACTCCAGAAACAACTTGATGATGTTCTTGAGCAAGATGACCTGGGATTTATGGCAAACTACCCGGAATGGACTTTACTATAATAATATATCAGCAATTACTGAATACCTTGCTCTCGCAGGGTTTTTCGTTTATTACTGTTGCAACGTACGCTGAGGCTAAGACTGAGGTTAAGGTTAAGGTTAAGGTTGAGCCTACCTGGCTGACAAATCAATCTGACATGTCAAATTCGTTTAGCCAGTCAGACAGGGTTGAGGGGATTCTGCTCAGCTTCAGCCTGAATTTTCTATTCAAACTCAGCCTCTTTTTTCTGAACCTCAACCTGAACCTTTTTCTTCTTCTCAACCTCAACCTGAACCTCAACCTCTTTTTTCTTCTGAACCTCAACCTTGTCACGCTGAGCGGAGTCGAAGCGCTCAACCTTTTATCCTCCTCCGTCACGATGTGGAAGCAAAGTACGGCAATGCGCTGAAAATTGCGAGGGTTCAACATCAGATGGGGATAAAGGGCACCTATTTTTTCAGGATCTATCCGCACAGGGGCAATGAGGAGGTAATCCGTGAAATTGCCGCCATGGGGCATGAAATCGGTTACCACTACGATGATCTGAGCGAATGCAAAGGCGACTATGCAAAGGCGATACAGCGTTTTCAGCAAAACCTGGAATACCTGAGGCAGTTTGGCCCGGTGACTTCCGCTACCATGGAAGGGGCGCCGCTTTCTAAATTTGATAACAGGGATTTATGGGGAAAGGCGATGGGAGAGGGTGAGGTTAAGGTTAAGGTTAAGGTTGAGGCTGAGGGGAATCCTGCTCAGCTTCAGCCTGATTTTTCTGTTCAACCTCAATCTGAACCTTTTCTTCTGCTCAACCTCAGCCTCAACCTCAACCTTTTTCTTCAGCACGAGCTAATTTCTACCACTATACTGACTTCGGCATTCTGACAGAACCTTACTTTGACGTGGATTTCAACGAAATCTTCTACCTTACGGATACCGGGCGGTGTTGGGATGGATCCCGGTTCAATGTGCGCGACAAAGCCACCAAAGAAAACCCGGTCACCAATCCGGCATTTCTTCAACTCCGATACCACTCCACCCACGACATCATCAAAGCTGTAAGCGATGGCAGCTTCCCCGGGCAGGCCATGTTAAATTTCCATCCCCAGCGCTGGAACGATGCATTTGTCCCATGGATGAAGGAGTTTGTGTGGCAGAATGTGAAGAATCAGGGGAAGAGGGTTTTGTTGGCAGTAAGGAAGTGAAAGGAGAGTGAGAGAAGGGGGGAGTGAGAGATGAAGGAGTAGAGAAAAGTGAGTGAGTGTGAAAAGTGAAGAGTGAAAAGTGAAGTACTGAGATGAAAAATCAAAAGTTAGATATGAAAAAAGTGAAGAGTGAAAAGTGAGAAATGAGTAGTGAGTAGTGAGTAGTGAGTAGTGAGTGAAGAAAGTGAAGAGTGAAGAGTGAAAAGTGAAGAGTGAAAAGTGAGAGATGAGTAGTGAGTTGTGAGAGATGAAAAATAACCTACCAGGTCTTCTTCCGACCTGTTAGGTTTAACGGGTTAAGTGAGTGGTGAAAGGCGAAAAGAGTGAGAGAAGGGGGGAGTGAGAGATGAGTAGTGAGAGTGAGAGAAAGAGAGGAAGGAGAGTGAAGAGAGTGAAAAGTGAGAGTGAAGAGTGAAAGTGACAGATGAGAAGCGAGAAATTTAAAATGAAAATGCGGCGGCGGCCGTTGCGCCCTGTCCCTTAAGAGTGAAGAGTGAAAAGTGAAAAGTGAAAAGTGACAGATGAGAAAGCGGGAAATATAAAATGAAAAATGCGTCCCCCGTCCCCCGCCTCCTCTTCGCTGCGGCGGGCAGGCTCGTCCCGTTTTGCGTCCCTCGTCCCTTTTTGAAGTGAAGACTGAAAAGTGAAGAGTGAAAAGTGAAGATGAGAAAGCGGGAAAATACAAATGAAAAATGCGTCCCCCGTCCCTCGTCTCCACAAACAGTGCAGTAATTAGTGATTAACAAAAAGTGAGTTATGAGTAAAGAGGCAACAAATATTTACTAATTTTGTAATAAAAAAAACGATGGGGACAACATCATACAAAAGGACGTACAGTTTGTCTTTCTCATTCGATGAAATATTAAAACTCATAAAATCGTTCTCAATTGAGGACAAAGTGAGATTGGAAAAGGAATTAGAGAAGGAAACCCTTGTGTACAGGGCTCTTAAATTATCCGAAAAGGTAAAGAAAAATGACCTGTCTATGGAAGATATTGTTGCGGAAGTTTCAGTTTATAGGTCTGAGCAGAAATAAAAGCAATGCAAAATGAAGTATTTATTCTGGATAGTAATATCTGGATTAGCTATGTGATTACAAAGCGTCTGCATCGATTGGTTTCGATAATACTGGACCAGAATCTGACCATTCTTACCAGTAAGCAACTGCAGGAAGAGATCGCAACTGTTTTGGCTCGTCCAAAGTTTAAAAGTATAAACGTTGCTTTGAGCAAGCGTTAACGAGGAATTGTTGCAATTCACCTGATCCATTAAAACATAGTGGTGCTTACAATTCCTATCGTTCAATTGGGTCAAACATAGTGATATTGCTGAAGTAATGGCAATTCATTTAAAACTTTGCCGGATTGTGGTGGTCAACGACACAGTTTCCCAACTCACAGACCCAAAGGATAATTTTTTGATCAGTTTATATAAAACAGGTAATGCTACATTTTTAGTTTCAGGTGATAAAGAATTGCTTCATGAAGCATCGAACCTGGGTTGCAGGGTAATGACACTTAAAGAGTTTGAAATAATAGGCCCATGACATCATCCGGCATCCAGATCAGGGATTGTATGTTGCAGTGTGTAAGTTTGACCTTCTACTTATAGCTCATGACTCTCTCTCCCTTTCTCTTACTCGCCCCTTCCTTCTCTCACCCCTTCTCTCCCTCACCCCTTCATCACCCATCGGATTCACAATTGCTCCAGGCAAACGACGAAGTATCCAAAGTAGGATAGTGCCTGGCACCGTTTTATTTCAGACATTTGCGCCGGTATATAAAAGCCGGACCCGGTAAATATGGATTTCTACCACACAATCTATAAGAATCTCCTGACGGCCCTGCAATCGCAGGGTTTTTTATTTCATACACAATTGAATAAATTGTTACTTTGTGAACTGGTAATACGACAAATTGGTATGTTTGGTTCACAAGATAATAGAACAGATATAGTTCTGACCTTGTACAGGGATATCAGGACTGTATTCGGAAATTGTCGTTGAGTGTTTCATCTTTCCCTGCCTCCCTCCCTCACCCTTTCACTCCCTCACCCCTGCTCTCCCTCGCCCCTCCTTTGTTGTGAAGTAAATTTTAGATATTAACATACGCAGTAATGCGTTACGCTGATTTGCGTAATATTAGTGAATAAAATATTTCAGGATTTATTTATCACATAAGCTAAACATTTTTAATTTTGTCAATAGTTTAATGTACAAACTATACTTCAGATATGCAGGAAGAAATAATTATCCGTAAAAAATACCTTGGCAAGCTGATTCCATTTATTGGCAAACAACTTATAAAAGTGCTGACCGGCCAGCGACGGGTGGGGAAAAGCTATGTGTTAAAGCATCTGATGCTACACATTCGTGAAATTGATTCCGGAGGGAATATCATTTACATTAATAAGGAAGATCTGGGTTTTTCGGGCATCAAAACTGCTGATGACCTCCATGAATATGTTATCCAAAATACCAAAGCCGGCTTAATGAATTATGTGTGTATTGATGAAATCCAGGAAATCGAACAGTTCGAAAATGCATTGAGAAGTTTGCTCCTGAACCCGATTTACGATTTATACATCACAGGCAGTAACGCAAATTTATTATCGGGCGAGTTGGCTACTTTACTGAGTGGACGTTTCATTGAGATTCCCATTCAAAGCTTATCTTACCCTGAATTCCTGAATTTTCACAAACTTGAAAATACCCAAAACGCATTAATGTTGTTTCTGAAATATGGTGGTATGCCATATCTGAAGCATCTTGAACTATCAGATGAAATTGTTTTCGGTTATCTTAAAGGAATATACAGCACGATCATTTATCGTGATGTAATTATGAGGCAGGATATACGCAGCAGCGCATTTCTTGAAAATCTGGTTGTTTTTCTGGCTGATAATATCGGACAATTATTTTCGGCAAAAAAGATCAGCGACTATCTGAAATCGCAAAAAACCAACATAGCGACTTCTCAGATAATCCATTACCTTTCCCATTTATCAAATGCTTTTTTGATTCACAAAGTGCCACGCTACGATATTGTGGGTAAGCGTATTTTTGAAATTGGTGATAAGTTTTACTTTGAAGATTTAGGATTACGCAACACTATTTTTCAATACAGAGTTTCTGATATTGGAAAAATAATGGAAAATGCAGTTTATCATCATTTAAAGTTTAATGATTATGAAGTAAAAATAGGGCAGATCGGGTCGAATGAAATTGACTTTGTGGCACGGCGAAAAGGGGAACTTCTGTATGTACAGGTTTGCTACCTGCTTCATGATGAAGCAACCATTGCCCGGGAATTCGGCAACCTCGAAAAGATAAAGGATAATTACCCAAAGATGGTTATTTCAATGGATGAATTCTCCGGAGATACACATAAGGGTATTCAGCATATTAATTTGAGGGATTTTCTTTCAATGGAGTAGTGAGTAGTGAGTAGTGAGTTAGTGAGTAGTGAGTAGTGAGTAGTGAGTGAAGAAAGTGAAGAGAGTGAAGAGTGAAGAGTGAAAAGTGAAGTGAAGGGGTGAGTGGGAGAAGGGGTGAAGGGGAGAGAAAATATCTCGCTACGCCCTGAAAGGGCAACTTAACAAAGCCAGGCAAACGCTATAATTTCCTAATTTATGCCCAATGAAATGCCTGAAAAATGCACAATGATTTCGCTGAAAAATGCTCTATGATGGATGGGCATTGGAAAAACAAAATCAGGCTTCAGTTATTGATTTGGTAAAACGTTAAAACAGTCTCAATAATGGTTTGGATAAAGTGAATTATCTTTATATTTTTGCATAAAAAACGATGAGGTATCTTCGAAGAAATATTGAAAACCAGTTGAATACCTGGAAAAATGAACAGGATCGTTTTCCGCTGCTGATACGTGGGGCCCGCCAGGTTGGAAAATCATTCCTGGTAAGGCAGTTCGGGAAGCAATTTCAATATTATATCGAACTGAATATGGAGCTTGATCCCGGGCTTGGCAGAGTGTTCGACGGTAGTCTTGAGCCACACAGGATATGCGATGAATTGTCGGTGATATACAACACACCGGTTGAACCCGGGAAAACGTTGTTGTTTATTGATGAGATACAAGCTTGTTTACGGGCAGTTTCATCGTTGCGGTTTTTTTATGAGCAGTATCCAGATCTTCATGTAATAGCAGCAGGATCACTTCTGGAATTTGCTTTGTCGGAGCTTCCCTCTTTTGGTGTCGGTCGCGTACGTTCCCTTTTTCTTTATCCGTTTTCGTTTAATGAGTTTTTACTTGCGGTTGGTGAAAACAGGTTGCTTGAAGCCATTCAAAATGCGGGTCCCGATCATCCATTACCGGAACTGGTCCACCAAAAGGCGCTTGGCTTGTATAAACGTTTCATCCTTATAGGTGGCATGCCGAAAGTAGTTTCCTGGTATGTGGAAACAGGAAACTTACTAAAGTGTCAGGAAGTGTTGGATGATCTGGTTATTTCGTTGCAGGATGATTTTGCAAAATACAAAAAGCGCGTATCATCTATTATGCTCAGAGAAGTTTTCAATTCTGTAGTAGCTCAGCAAGGGAATAAGTTCGTTTACAAAAAGGCAACACCAGATTTAAACAGGTTGCAGGTGAAAACGTGCCTGGAGCTGTTGTCCATGGCCGGATTAATTTATCCGGTAACACACACTTCGGCAAATGGGATTCCTCTGGGAGCTGAAATAAATGACAAATTTCGTAAGTATATTGTATTTGACTCAGGGATCTTTCAGCGAATTTCAGGTCTTGAATTAGCCGGTATTTTTTTAAACACAGATTTTGAATCAATCAACAAAGGTGCAATTGCCGAATTGTTTGTTGGCCTGGAATTATTAAAAATATCCAATAAAAGAAATGAATTGTATTATTGGCAACGCGAATCCAGAAACAGTCAGGCTGAAGTGGATTATCTGGTGCAAAAAAGTACTGCAATTATTCCGATAGAAGTGAAATCAGGCAAAAAGGGAAGTATGCAAAGCATGTTTTTATTTTTAAAAGAAAAAAAACTCAGTATAGGTATCAGGGTTTCGCAGGAGAATTTTTCGGAATACGATCAAATAAGGGTGTACCCGATTTATGCAGTTGGAAATATCTTGTCAGTTGCTGGTGAAGGGAGTAGTGAGTAGTGAGTAGTGAGTGAAGAAAGTGAAGAGTGAAGAGTGAAAAGTGAAGAGTGAAAGTGAGAGTGAGTGGACGTGAGGTAGGTTAAGTGAGTGAAGGCGAAGAAAAGAGAAGGGGAGAAGGGAGAGTGAGAGAAGAGGGAGAGTGAGTAGTGAGAATGGGAGTGAGAGTAGGAGTGAAAAGTGAAGAAAGGAAGAGTGAAGGGAAGGGTAGGGAGTGAGATGAGTAGTGATGAAATGAAAGAGTAAAGACTGAAGAGAGTGAAAAGTGAAAAGTGAGGAAGTAATGAGTAGTGAGTAGTGTGAATCGAGCTTACTTTATTGAATTCCACAAAATCAATATGATATGGCAATAATTAATAGTTTCAGGGATTTGATAGTATATCAAAAAGCCTTTAGGTTGGCAATGGAAATTTTTGAGATTTCAAAAACATTCCCTAAAGAAGAGAAGTATTCATTAACAGATCAGATACGCAGATCATCAAGATCAATTACTACAAATATTGCTGAAGGCTGGGCAAAGAAGATCTATCAAAAACATTTTGTCAGTAAGCTTTCGGATTCATTGGGTGAAGAATATGAAACTGAGGTTTGGCTTGCTTTTTCGAGAGATTGTGAATATATTGAACTTGTGAAGTATGACTATTTCATACATGAATACGATGAAGTGCGAAAAATATTGATTTCTATGATCAATACACCCGAGAAATTTTGTAAATGAGTTATGAGTAGTGAGTAGTGAGTTATGAGTAGTGAGAAATGAGTAGTGAGTAGTGAGTAGTGAGTAGGAGAGATGAGTAGTGAGTTATGAGTAGTGAATGAGTTATGAGTTTGAGTTGAGTTTGAGTGAGTTCATCTCTCAAAATGCCGATAATGAAATTGAATCTTGAAACGAAAAAAAGGCTTGAATAGCAGGAACTCACTACTCATCTCTCAGAATGCCGATAATGAAATTGAATCCTGAAATGAAAAAAGGCTTGAATAGCAGGAACTCACTACTCACCTCTCACTACTCATCTCTCAAAATGCCGATAATGAAATTGAATCTTGAAACGAAAAAATAGTTGCGATAGAAGGAACTCACTACTCACCTCTCACTACTCATCTCTCAGAATGCCGATAATGAAATTGAATCTTGAAACGAAAAAATAGTTGCGGTAGAACGAACTCACTACTCACCTCTCACTACTCATCTCTCAAAATGCCGATAATGAAATTGAATCCTGAGATGAACAATTTAGTTGCAAAGAATCGACTCACTACTCACCTCTCACTACTCATCTCTCAGAATGCCGATAATGAAATTGAATCTTGAAACGAAAAAATACCTTCGATAGAAGGAACTCACTACTCACCTCTCACTACTCATCTCTCAAAATGCCGATAATGAAATTGAATCTTGAAACAAAAAAAAGTTGCGGTAGAAGGAACTCACTACTCACCTCTCACTACTCATCTCTCAAAATGCCGATAATGAAATTGAATCTTGAAACGAAAAAAAGTTGCGGTAGAAGGAACTCACTACTCACCTCTCACTACTCATCTCTCAAAATGCCGATAATGAAATTGAATCTTGAAACGAAAAAATAGTTGCGGTAGAAGGAACTCACTACTCACCTCTCACTACTCATCTCTCAGAATGCCGATAATGAAATTGAATCTTGAAACGAAAAAATACCTGCGATAGAAGGAACTCACTACTCACCTCTCACTACTCATCTCTCAGAATGCCGATAATGAAATTGAATCTTCGAATCGCTCACTCTCAGAATGCCGATAATGAAATTGAATCGTGAAACGGACAATTGGCTGTAACAGAAACTTATTGCAGTTTATGTTATAAACAAGTAACTTTGTATCAGCATCAAGAAATAGTTATTATGGCGACAGTTATTATAGATACCCGTTCTAACGAGGCAAAGAAGATGCTTGAGTTTTTGAAGAGTACCCGATATGCCCGGGTAATAGAAGAAGACATCCCCAATAAGGAAACACTGGAGGCTATGAATGAAGTTGAAGAAGGGAAGGTTAATTCTTACAAATCTGCAAAAGATGTAATGAGAAAATTAAAGAAGAAAGCAAGTGTACCTGATAAAGACATCCAATAAATTTGAAAAGGACTTTGTACGCTGTGTAAAACGAAATTATCCGATTGATTCCCTGAGCAAAGTTCTTGAAATCCTGGAAAATACCGGGAAATTGCCACAAAATTTCAGACCCCATCTGCTCTCCGGAAACTTCACCGGGTATTGGGAATGTCATATAAAATCTGATTGGTTGCTTATCTGGCGACAGAATGATGAGGCAGGTGTAATTGAACTGGTCAGGACCGGTACACATGCCGATCTTTTCAGATAGGAAAGTTGTGAGAAATGAGTAGTGAGTGAGTAGTGAGTAGTGAGTAGTGAGTTGTGAGTAGTGAGTTATGAGTAGTGAGTTATGAGTAGTGAGTAGTAGTTATGAGTAGTGCCATCTCTCAGAATGTCGATAATGAAATTGAATCTTGAAACGAAAAAATACCTGCGATAGAAGGAACTCACTACTCACCTCTCACTACTCATCTCTCAAAATGCCGATAATGAAATTGAATCTTGAAACGAAAAAATAGCTGCGATAGAAGGAACTCACTACTCACCTCTCACTACTCATCACTAAGAATGTCGATAATGAAATTGAATCCTGAAACGAAAAAATAGTTGCGATAGAAGGAACTCACTCTGCGATAGAAGGAACTCACTACTCACCTCTCACTACTCATCTCTCAAAATGCCGATAATGAAATTGAATCTTGAAACGAAAAAATAGTTGCGGTAGAAGGAACTCACTACTCACCTCTCACTACTCATCTCTCAAAATGCCGATAATGAAATTGAATCTTGAAACGAAAAAATACCTGCGATAGAAGGAACTCACTACTCACCTCTCACTACTCATCTCTCAAAATGCCGATAATGAAATTGAATCTTGAAACGAAAAAATAGTTGCGGTAGAAGGAACTCACTACTCACCTCTCACTACTCATCACTAAGAATGTCCATAATGAAATTGAATCCTGAAATGAAAAAATAGCTCTCAAAGAACGAACTCACTACTCAACCCTCACCATTCCGCTCAATCTGATATCCTTTGAAGAGGCCCCGATCATGATCCTGAATTCGCCGGGCTCAACAACGGGTTTCAGGTTTATATCCAGCATTTGAAGCATTGCAGGGGTGATGCTGAAGGTCACCTTACGGGTTTCACCGGCTTTCAGGGCGATGCGGCTGAATCCTTTGAGTTCCGTTACCGGACGTGCCACAGAAGCCAGCAGGTCGCGGATATAGAGCTGCACCACTTCGTCGCCATCGCGGCTCCCGGTGTTGGTTAGGTTAAACGTTGCGGTGAATGAATTTTCTTCCTTTCCTTTCGTGATCTGCAGGTTGCTGTATTCGAAAGCGGTATAGCTCAGCCCGAAGCCGAAGGGAAAGAGCGGCTGCCCGGTGAGGTTGAGGTAGTCGTCGCCGCGGCCGGTGGGTTTGTGGTTGTATACCAGCGGCAACTGACCTTCATGAACCGGAAAGGTGATGGGCAGGCGTCCACCGGGGTTGGTTTTCCCGAACAGCACTTCTGCCACAGCGGTGCCGCCGGCTTCCCCGGGGTACCAGGCGTAAAGTACGCCCTGAACCTTACTGAGCCAGTTGTTCATGGTAATGGCGCTCCCGCCCGTCAGGATCACCACGACGGGTTTACCGGTCGCTGCCAGCCTGGTGATCAGTTCTTCCTGGTTGCCCGGAAGACTGAGCAATGCCCGGTCGCGGAACTCGCCCTCCTCAATGCCGGCCACGAGTACCACGGCATCCGAAGCCGACGCCAGCTCAACGGCTTCATTCAGTTGCTCTTCATAGTTATCCGGAACCCCGAAATCCCATACCAGCCTGAACCAGGCATTGCCGGTGGGCTCGGCATATTCGATGCGGAGGTCGTATTCCCGGCCTTCCACAAAATCAAAATCAGCGGTTTTTGTTTCCCTTCCACGGTATATCCGGTTGTCGATCAGCAGTTTGTTATCGATAAACAGGCGGTATCCGTCGTTGCCGTCGATGCCGATCTTCAGTTGGCGGGTTGCCGGTCCTCTGATCTTCCCTTCCCATTGCACGGAATAGAAATCGTAGTTGAGTTTCTCAGGGTCGGGGGAGAAGAGGGTCCACTGGAAATTGATCTGAGGATCGGTCCTGACAAAGGCCGGATTGCCTGAAAAGGTAACATTGGAGTAGTAGGAGCCCCTGAGGCCCGGCAGTGTTTTGTCATTTTCGATGTTGCTCAGGTATTCCGCCGTAACTGTGTTGTATTGAACGACTTCTCTTTCGCATCCGCGGGCATAGCGGATCTGTGTTCCATCAGCTGCCAGTTGCCTGATCCCATCCAGCATGGAGACCTTTTGGTTGCCGGGACCGCTGTAGCCCCCCAGCCTGGCTTCCATGGCATCGGGACCGACGACGGCGATTGATTTTACGGAAGGGCCGAATGGCAGGATATTACCCTGGTTTTTCAGCAGTACCATTGATTCCCGGGCTGCCTCCAGGGCGATTGCGCGGTGGTTTTCTGCTCCGTTCAGTCGTGCGGCTTCTGCCGGATTGGCCCAGGGATGTTCAAACAGCCCCAGCTGGAATTTAGCCTTCAGCACCCGGGCAACGGCGCTATCGATTACCGGTGCCGGGATCTTCCCCGATCTGAAGGCTTCGATAAACAGTGGATAGTGTTTGTAATCTGTCTGGAAGATCACATCCAGCCCGTTGTTGATGGCATTTTCGGTTGATTGCTGATAGCCGTCAGCCGTAAAATGGAGCACATTGGCCCCTCCGGTGGCCCCGGCATCCGAGATGACGAAGCCCCGGAATCCCCATTCTTTCTTCAACAGGGTATTCAGCAGCCAGTTGCTGGCGGTGCAGGGACTTCCGTCGAGGGAGTTGTAGGCTGTCATCACCGACCGGGCACCGGCTCTTTTAAAGGCGGCTTCGAAGGGGGGAAGCTCTGTTTCGCGGAGGTAGCGTTCGTTGTAATGCACCGGGTAGCTGTCGCGGCCGCCGGATCCGTAGTTGGAGACAAAGTGCTTGGGGGTGGCGATGATGTTGCGTTTTTCAAATTCCGAGATAAAGGCGACGGCCATTTCTGAGGTCAGGAAAGGGTCTTCGCCGTAGGTTTCTTCCACTCTTCCCCAGCGCACATCGCCGGCGATGTTGATCACGGGGGAGAGCACCTGCCGGATGCCCCTGCTTTTTGTTTCGATGGCGATGGCAGCGGCTACCCGGTGTACCAGGGCAGTGTCGAAGGTAGCGGCCAGGGCGATGGATTGCGGGAATGCCGTGGCTCCGGGATGAACCAGACCGTGCAGCGCCTCGTCGAAGGGCAGGATGGGGATGCCCAGGCGGGTGTTTTCGATAAAGAAACGCTGTGATTTGTTGATCATCTCAGCCATGCTGGCGGCGGAACCACTGGCGGTGGACTGTATCATCTGTCCGGCAGTACCGGCTTCCCCGGCGGCCGCGCCTCCTTCAAACCCGAAAGCACCCTGGGTGTAGCGGCTTTTGTCGAGGTTCCAGTTTTCGGCCAGCATAAAGAGCTGCCAGAATTTCTCTTCGATGGTCATTCGGCCAAGAAGGTCGTGCACCCGGTCATCGACAGAGGCGGTGGAGTCTTTGTAGATTTGGGCATTGGAGTTCAGGGAGATGGCCAGGAGCAGGATTGAAAAGACGGGTTTCATGGGCATATGGGGTTGTGAGGGAGGTCAAACTTACGAAAAAACCGTTTTCCGTGGATTTCGGATTTCTTGTGAACTCCGCTTGCCCGTTCGGATTTACCTTCGGTGAACTCGTCGGTTGTTAGTTCTTGGGTTTGAGTACCCATGGGCTCCGCTTCGCTTCACCCATGGTTGTTATGTTTCGCCCTTTCAGGGCTATCCTTCTTCTCTTAGTCCCTTCCTCTCTCAGTCACCCTTTCCCCCCTTCTCTCACTCACCCTTTCTCTCAGTCTCTCAGTCCCTTAGTCTCTTAGTCCCTTAGTCTCTAAGTCTCTCAGTCCCTCAGTCTCCCCATTGCTCAGAGCCCGGGAATGTTACGCCCTTTCAGGGCTTTATTTTCCATTGGGTTTGAGTATGGTGGGCCCTTCTCTCAGTCCCTCAGTCCCTCAGTCTCCTCTCAGTCACAGTCTCTCAGTCTCTCAGTCCCTCAGTCCCTCAGTCACCTTCTGACCTCTTACTTCTGACCTCAGGAAATAAGAAACGCGCCCACACAAAAGTGCCGGCGCGTTTCTAATGTAGAATGGTATTGATTAAGCTTCGATGGCAGCAACGCCCGGAAGTACTTTACCTTCGATAAACTCGAGCATGGCGCCACCGCCGGTGCTCACGTAGCTTACCTTGTCGGCCAGTCCGAATTTGTTGACCGCGGCCACTGAATCGCCCCCGCCCACGAGTGAGAAAGCGCCTTTCTGGGTGGCATTGGCAATGGATTTGGCAACCTGAATGGTGCCTTCGGCGAAGCTGGGCATCTCGAAAACGCCCATCGGACCATTCCAGAGAATGGTTTCGGAATTCATCAGGATTTTATCGAACAGGGCAATGGATTCAGGCCCGATATCGAGACCCATCCAGCCATCGGGAACTTCACCGGCTTTCACCAGTTTGGTTTCTGCATCGTTGGCAAAACCGCTGGCAGCAATGGTATCGACCGGAAGAATGATGTTTACTCCGTGCAGTTTGGCGCCTTCAAGGGTGTTGAGTGCAAGACCGAGCAGGTCTTCCTCCACCAGCGAACTGCCGATGTTGCCACCCATTGCCTTGATAAAGGTGAACATCATGCCGCCACCGACAATCAGGTTGTCAACCTTGTCGAGCAGGTGATTGATGATCTGTATCTTACCGGATACCTTGGCGCCGCCGAGTACGGCTGTAAACGGCTTTTTGCCATCTTTTATTACCTTGTTCAGACTGCCTACTTCGGCGTTCATCAGGTATCCAAACATTTTATCGTCGGGGAAAAAGGCGGCAACCAGTGCGGTGGAAGCATGGGCACGGTGCGCGGTTCCGAAGGCATCGTTGATGTAGCAGTCGGCATAGGAGGCCAGTTGTTTGGTGAATTCCTTCTGTTTTTCCTTTGTAACGGCTTTGGCGGCTTTTTTCTCTTCGTCGGTGGCTGTCTCCGGCAGACGGGGTTTGCCTTCTTCCTCTTCGTAATAGCGGAGGTTCTCGAGCAGCAGTACTTCACCGGGTTTCAGGCCGGCACTGAGGGTTTTGGCTGATTCGCCCATGCAATCATCGGCAAACTTCACTTCGAGTTTCAGCACATGGTTCAGGTAGGGAACGATATGTTTCAGTGATAATTTCGGTTCAAAATTCTTTTTCGGGCGACCCAGGTGCGACATCAGGATCACCGAACCGCCGCCGGCAAGTACTTTGCGGATGGTGGAAAGGGCGGCATCAATGCGGTTGGTATCGGTAATCTTCAGCGCATCGTCGAGGGGTACATTAAAATCAACCCTGATCAGCGCGCGTTTACCGGTAAAATCATAAGAATCAATCGTTTTCATATTCATTGCTTTAGGTTAAAAACGGACACGAAGATAAGGCTTTTCAGGAAAAATTAAAAGGGGGAGGATAGTTAATGTTTTTTTAACATTGTTATTAGCCAATTAGCAGATTAGTTGATTAGCAAATTAGCGGATTAGCCAATTAGCAAATTGGTTGATTAGCAGATTAGTTGATTTCGGATTTCTGAACTCACTACTCACTACTCATTTCTCTCTATTACTTCTGACCTCCGAATTCCGACATCTGCCCTCGGCCACTGAACGAAGTCGAAGTGCCGACCTTCAATTTCGGATTGCATTGGCCATATGCTAATCAGCCTGCCCGCCTGGACAAATGGATTTAACGGAAAAATAACGTTAGACGTTCAGGCAGACGAATATGTTAATCAGCAAATTTTCAACATTCCAACATTGAGTCCACTCCGAAAACTGATTTATGACACCAATACACAAAAAACACCAAACCTTACCAATTTTAATATAATGACATACAATACTTTGTGTAACCTGCCTGCCGCAGGCAGGATTGGCGTCTTGGAGTCCCGATGGCTATCGGGATGGTGTCAGATCTTCTTTTTTGACTTTTCGGAGCAGGCTCAACATTCCAACATTCCATCAACCACGAATCCTCCATTCACACAAATGACCATTTGCTAATCCGCTAATCGGCTAATTGGCTAATTCTCCAATTCCATCATTCCACTTCCAAGTTCCATCATTCCACCATTCCATCATTCCAACAACCACGAATCCCCCCATTCACACAAATGCCCATTTGCTAATTTGCTAATTTGCTAATTTGCTAATTGGCTAATCTCCTAATACGCTAATTTCCATCAATCCATCATTCCAACAACCACGAATCTCCCCATTCACACGAATGCCCATTTGCTAATCGGCTAATTTACTAATCGGCTAATCAGACACATTCTTTTTCTACCTTTGCCATAGACCAAATCATCGATTCAATGCAACCTTACACAGGCAACCTGGTTTCGAAACTGCCGTTTACCGGAACCAGCATATTTGCGGTTATGTCGGCACTGGCCAGGGAACACAATGCCATCAATCTTTCACAGGGATTTCCTGATTTTCCTGTTTCGGAGGAACTGATCAGACTGGTGAACAGTTTTATGAAAAAAGGGCTCAACCAATATGCGCCCATGCCCGGCATTCTGCCCCTGCGTGAAGGAATTGCCGGTATGTTTATGGAAAAATACAAGGCCGGCTACGATCCGGAAAGTGAGATCACCATCACGGCTGGGGCAACGCAGGGCCTGTTTACCGCCATTGCGGCATTTATCAGGCCGGGCGACGAGGTAATTGTCTTCGAGCCTGCCTACGACAGTTATGCACCGGCAGTGATGCTGCAGGGAGGCATGGTGAAGTACGCAAAGCTGAAGAGCAATGATTACAGCATCGATTGGGAGACCCTACCGTCGCTGATATCGGGCAATACCCGGATGATCATCATCAATTCACCACACAATCCGACGGGCAGTATCCTTAAGGCCAATGACATGAAAAAGCTGGAGAAGCTGACGGCCAACCGCGATATTTTGATCCTGAGCGATGAAGTTTATGAGCACCTGATTTTCGATGGCAATGTTCATGAGAGCGTATGCCGGTATCCCAACCTGGCACGGCGGTCGTTGGTCATCGGCTCTTTTGGGAAAACATTTCACGCGACCGGCTGGAAGTGCGGTTTTGTGCTGGCTCCTGCCAACCTGATGGCTGAATTCCGGAAGGTTCATCAGTTTGTGGTGTTTGCTGTGAACACCCCGGTACAGCATGCGATTGCAGAATTTCTTAAAAAGCCCGAAAACTACCTGAACCTGGGCGATTTTTACCAGCAGAAAAGAGACCTCTTCCTGAAAATGGTCAGCACTTCACGTTTCAGGGCATTACCGGCCTCGGGAACCTATTTTCAGCTGCTCGACTACAGCCGCATCAGCGAGGAAAAGGAATTTGATTTTGCTGTAAGGTTAACAAAGGAATTCGGGATAGCATCCGTTCCTGTTTCTTCGTTTTATCATAACCAGGCCGACAACAAGGTGCTGAGGTTTTGTTTTGCAAAGACCAGCGAAACACTTGAAAAGGCAGCAGAAGTGATTTGCAGGATCTGAAAGATTCCGGATTTCGGCCCTTCGGCTGGTCTCGACTCCGCTCGACCACCATCGCTCAGGGTAAAATTTCGGATGGTCTCGGCTTGGTTCGACCACCGATTTGGGTTACTGGTGTCTGGTTTCTGGTTACTGGATACTGGTTTCTGGTTTCTTGCTCTCCCTCCTTCACTCTCTCACCCCAACATAACTCCGTCTCTCAGTCCCTTCGTCTCTTCGTCTCTTCGTCTCTCAGTCTCCTTCTTACCTCCGACCTCTGACTTCGACCTCTGACTTCTGACATCTGACTTCCGATTTAGCATTGAAAAAAATCAAATCATCCTTTTAGAATCGCTTTTTTTCATATATTGGTCAAAAATTCAGCCTGCAATGAATAAAGCAACCTCCCCTTCCCCTATTAACGTGACAGTGGTTCAGGCGCCGATTGCCTGGGCCGATAAAAAGGCCAACCTGGCTTATTTCGAAAAGATACTGAATCCTCTGACCGGGAAAACCGACCTGGTGGTCTTGCCTGAGATGTTTGCAACAGGCTTTATCACCGACCCAGGCGAAACCGCAGAATCCATGAATGGTTTGGTTATGGAGTGGATGTCGGCCAGGGCATCTGACCTGAATTGTGTGATTACGGGCAGCATCACCATTAAAGAGAAAGGTAAGTTTTATAACCGGCTGGTATGGATGCGTCCGGATGGCAGTTACGAAACAGCCGATAAGCGTCACCTTTTCAGGATGGGTAACGAGCATCTCCGGTTTTCAGCAGGCACCAAACCCCTGATCACTGAGTTAAAGGGCTGGAAAGTGAAACCGCTGGTATGCTACGACCTGCGTTTCCCGGTATGGAGCAAAAACCAATATTCCGACGGCCTTTATGAATACGATCTCCTGATCTATGTGGCCAACTGGCCGGCCAGCAGGAGTTATGTCTGGAAATCGCTGCTGATGGCCAGGGCAATCGAAAACATGGCTTACTGTGTGGGGGTTAACCGCATTGGAGAGGATGGACATGGTTTACCACATTCCGGTGATTCGGTGGTACTCGATTTTAAGGGTCGTGAAGTAGTGAAAGCCCCGGCCGGAGAAGCTTTTTTGAAAACCATCGCACTCGATTACGAGCAGCTTCAGGATTTCAGGGACCGTTTTGCCGTAGGACCTGACTGGGACCTGTTCGAAATCAGGCCTTAATGGATCAACAGCTGTCTCAGGTAAAATTCTGAAAAGTAGCTGCATCAAAGAGAGTCCGGTGGCCGGGCCAACCCCTTTGTTGGCAATAAATGTGGTCTTGCTTGCTATTTTAAAGTAATTTTGGCGTTCCGGTGTTTTTATTTTCGATACAGCATGGTAATTTGAGTCACCGGGAAAGCCGCTCATGAGATATGAAGACTATTCTTTTTCGCCGGTCATAAAGAAAAACCTGGCCCTGGCCGGATTTACAAGGCCCACAGATATTCAGTACAAAGCCATTCCCCCGATTTTAAAGGGCGAGGATGTACTTGCCATTGCCCAGACGGGTACCGGAAAAACCGCTGCTTTTGTAATCCCTGTGCTTGAGTT
The DNA here is from genome assembly GCA_016709025.1 of Bacteroidales bacterium. Lineage (GTDB taxonomy): Bacteria > Bacteroidota > Bacteroidia > Bacteroidales > Lentimicrobiaceae > Lentimicrobium. Next base: position 19,533 of record JADJEQ010000026.1, read on the forward strand.
GCTGATTGCCGACCGGCATGCAGAACCGGGCATCCGTTGTATGGTGATGGAGCCCACCCGTGAACTGGCCCTCCAGATTACCGATGTATTCAATTCGCTGGGCAAGGGAAGCAGGGTAAAAACCCTTTGTGTACACGGGGGGGTAGAGCAGGATCCCCAGATCGACCGGCTTGAAAAAGGCGTTGACATCCTGGTTGCTACTCCCGGACGCATGTTCGACCTGGTGAGCCAGGGTCACATAGATACCGGAATGGTTCAGATTCTTGTCCTCGATGAAGCCGACCATATGCTCGATCTCGGTTTTATCCACGACATCAGGCAACTGTTAAAAATGATCCCGCGCAAGCGGCAAACGCTTTTCTTTTCGGCTACGATTGATGCGGATATTAAGAAACTGGCCTATTCAATGGTTACCAATGCCATCCGCATTCAGATATCGCCCAAAGACCCGGTTTCGAAGAATGTAGACCATTCGGTTGCCTTTATCGGGATGGATGACAAAAGGTTTTTTCTTGAACGCCTGATTAACGAACATCCTGAAAGCAGGATACTGGTTTTTGTCCGGACCAAGGTAAGGGCCGGCAGGGTGAGTGAGGCCATGGAGCGGGTGGGCATTAAATGCCTGACCATGCACGGCGACAAAGATCAGAAGGAAAGGATCAGTGCACTGAAAAAATTCAGGGACGGGGAGTTTATGGTACTGGTCGCAACCGATGTCAGCGCCCGGGGGATTGATATTGCCGGCGTGGAATATGTGGTGAATTACGACCTGCCCGAACAGCCTGAGAATTATGTTCACCGGGTAGGACGTACCGGCCGGGGAACCAAACGCGGGATTGCCATCTCATTTTGCAGCCCCGAAGAAAAACCTTTGCTGGAAGCGATTGAAGAATACACCGGCAATGAGATCAGCCACCTTTCCATTACAAAATCCGATTATGCGATGACCCTTGACCTGACCGCAGAATCGAAAGCCGACTGGAAATCATTGGTTGTCCAGGCTGAGAAGGATGAGGAATGGAGGAAGAAAAAGGGCAAGAAGAAGTGAAGAAAATCAGTGAAGAGTGAAGAAAGTGAAAGTGAAGAAAGGAGAGAAATGAAGAGTAGAAAAAAAACCTTAAGGAGAGGAAGAATGATATTGAAGAAAGTGAAAAGTGAAGAAAGTAAAGAATAAAGTGAAGATTGGAGAAAGTGAAAGATGTGAGAGTGAGAGATAAATGAAGAGTTAGAAATGAAAATTAACCTAACAGGTTTTCTTCCAACCTGTTAGGTTTTAAAAGAAGAATGAAATGTGAAGTGGATTGTGAGACATGAAAATAAACCTACCTGGTCATCTTCTGATCTGTTTGGTTTAACGAGTTATAAAGAAGTCCAAAAAGTGAAGATAATGAACCTTAGTGATACGCTGATCAACGAAGATAAATCCGCAATCTGAAATCCGAACCGGAGCGAAGCGCTTGCCCCGCACACTTTTGCGGGGGAGATCACCAAAGGTAAATCCGCAATCCGCAACCGACCGAAGGGAGTTCACCGAAGGTAATCCGCAATCCGAATTCAATCTTTCACCACCAGTTTAAACCCCACTCCATGTACATTGATCAGTTCGACTTTTTCGTCGGCTTTCAGGTATTTGCGTAGTTTGGCGATGTAGACATCCATACTTCGGGCATTGAAGTAGCTGTCGTCCTGCCATATTTTATTCAGGGCATAACTACGGTCGAGGACTTCATTCTTGTTTTCGCAGAGCAGCCTGAGCAGTTCGGTTTCCTTGGAAGTCAGCCTGAGTTCCTGGTCGTCCCATTTGAGGGTCTGCAGGTTGTAGTCAAAGTTGTACTTGCTGATGGTGTATAGTTTGGAACCTTGCACAGTATGTCCTGAGCGCCTGAGAATGGCCTCGATGCGGAGCAGCAGTTCCTCCATGCTGAATGGTTTGGTCAGGTAGTCATCGGCCCCGGCCTGGAAGCCTTTCAATTTGTCCTCTTCGAGCGATTTGGCTGTAAGGAAAAGGATTGGAATGCTTTTATCGTGCAACCGGATATCCCGGGCAAGCGTAAAGCCATCCTTAACCGGCATCATCACATCGACTATGCAAAAGTCGAATTGTTCTTTGCTGAAAAGATCATAAGCCTCCTGCCCGTTGACACACAGTTTGGTTGAAAACCCCTTGGCTTCAAGATACGATTTCAGGATATTGCCCAGGTTACGGTCATCTTCAGCCAGTAAAATCCTTGTTTTTTCCTTTTCCATGTTCAATCAGTATTATGGTGATTATATATTAAACTTAAGCGCTTTACCTTGCTATTTCTATGCAAGTCAAAGAGGGAAAAAAATGAGCGATATAATCAAATATCAAATTTCTAATGCCCTATGCTCCATGCCCTGAGCCCTGTGCCCTGAGAAAGAGGGGGGCCGGGGGTCCGCCGGCTCTATGCCCCAGCCCCTGCCCTGTGCTGCCCTGGCCCTGTGCTTTAAAGTCCGGAAGGAAGCCAGATGCTGAAGGTTGAACCTTTGCCCGGTTCACTTTCAACACTTACTTCGCCCTCGTGTTTTTCAACTATAAATTTAACATAACTTAGTCCAAGTCCGAAACCTTTTACATTGTGCACATCCCCGGTAGGAACGCGGTATAGCTTATCGAAAATCTTCTTCTGGTTGGTTTTACTGATTCCAATACCATTATCGGTAATACTCAGCAGCACCCCGTTTTTATAGTCCGTGGTAGAAACCACCACAACCGGTTTTTTAGGGGTGTATTTGTTGGCATTGTCGAGCAGGTTATTGATCACATTGGTAATGTGTACCTTATCTGCCAGGATTTCCGGGTTTTTAGCCCTGAAATCGGTGGTAATGCTCCCATCCCTGATTTCGACCTGGATACTGATTTTCCTGATGACATCCGAAGCAATGGAATGCAGGTCGATGTTTTCCTTTCTCAGGTTCAGCTGTCCTTTTTCAAGAATGGCAGTCTGTAGTATCTTCTCAGCCATTACCCCAAGCCTTTTATTTTCCTGGCTTATGATGTCGATGTATGAACGTACGAGCTCATCGGTTTTGCTTACATCGGGATCGTTCAGTACTTCACATGCCAGCGATACGGTTGATATCGGGGTTTTAAATTCGTGCGTCATGTTGTTGATGAAATCGTTTTTCATCTCGGTAAGTTTCTTTTGCCTGATGATGGACATGATCACGATGACGAAGGCGATGATGATGATCAGCATCAGCACCCCTGAAATGATCAGCATTCCGCTCATCTGAACAAGCAGGTAACGTGTCTGCTCGGGAAACCAGATAAGCAGGTAATCGGGGGCCGCATAGTTGTTGCCGGGGAATAACTGGAAGAACAGGCCTTTTTCCATCAGCTCCTGCTGAAATCCGGGATTTTTCTCAATCACCATGATGTTCCGACCTTCACTGAAGACGCCGAACTCATACCTGGCTTTAATTCCTTTGTCGCTGAGGATCTGATGCAGCAAGGTGTCGAGCTGACCTTTGGTAACCCGGTTTTCAATGTTGGGGACAAAGGGAGAGTTGAAAACCTCGTCAAACATCTGGTTCAACAGAAAAGCCTTCTTCCTGTTGAGCTGCACTGCCCGTTCGCTGAGCTTTTCGTTACCGGAAGCCTCTTTTCCAGATCCCGGGTATTTCATTTTGGCAGAGTCGGATCTCTTCACCAATTTCCACTGGTTGTCCTCAAAAACCTCGCTCCATTCCTGCTGACGCTGATAATTGAAGGAGCCCGCTGTGTCCGGCTTAATGCCAAGTTTTTCAGATTCAATTTTGATAAGGTAATCAAGTGAATCGATGGTATGCATCAGGCTATTGTATTCCCGGTTCTTCTTAACCTGGTGGGCAACTTCAGCTTTTTCAAGCCGTACCATCAGATCACCGGCTGCTTCAGCCACACTGCGCTGAAAGTTGGCTTCGCGTAATTTAACTGCACTGCGTATCCAATATGCCTGAATACCGGTGAGAATGATCAGTGCAACACTTACAAGAATGGCAATAAAAAGGATAAGCCGACGGTTCATGGTTGCAAAGGTAAGTGCATGGCTGCATTTTGGTGTTTTCGATTAACAACTTTTAACGTTTGTTGGGGTTCGTTAACAAGTCAGTCCGTGAGCAGGGCTTAACTTTGCAATATCAAAAAAACAACTGATTCTGTGATTATCATACTGTTTTCAGTTAGATGTGTTTTGTGTGTGTAAAGTGTTTTATTGGTTTTGTTGTGTAAAAAGTGCAGTCTCCCCACAAGGCTGCATTTTTTTTTGCCTTTTTTGCACTGAAGAAAATGGATCAAAAAAACTGTTTACTAAAAAAACCTGCGTTACAATAACCTCACCATGGCTTTCATCTGAACAAAATACAAAAAATTGTTTATAATACCTTTTATTATTTTGATTCACAGGTAAATATTCTTATATTTATCCTGTCAAAAAAAACGTATTATGGAAAATATGTTGCTTAAAGTAATGGCCGAAAGTTTCGAAAGGAAACAGGCCGGTGATCCGAGGCTTTTAGGAAACCTTCCCTTTATAACCATATCCAGGGAGTTTGGTTGTCAGGCCAATTTACTTGCAGCCATGTTGAAGCAGGAACTGGATAAAAGTGGCAAAACCTGGCAGATCATGAATAAGGAGATTATTCAGGATGCTGCCCGCGAACTGCATCTGGATACTGATCTGATCTCCCGGATATCCGGTTCATTTGAACGGACGCAGATGGATGAAATTATTCATGCTTTATCGTCGAGGTATTACAAGAGCGATCGTAAGATCAGGCAAACCATAGCCTCGGTGGTGCTGAATACCGCTCACGCCGGGCATGTCATTGTAGTGGGTCGGGGTGGGGCGGTTGTAACCCGTGGTCTGCATCCTTCCATACATGTACATTTGATTGCTCCGATCGAGTGGAGGTTGAATTCGCTCATGGTCCGCTATGGCCTGAAGCGCGAAGAGACCTATAAGCAGTTGACGGAGACCGATCACAAGCGTTATAAACTAATCAGAGACAGCCTGAAAGGGGCTGAAGCCATGGAGCATTTGTTTGACCTTTCGATCAACTGCAACCTGGTTTCACACGAAGAGATGGTTAAAATAATCATGAATCTGGCACAAATCAGAAAAATGGTATAGGCATCCGGGGAAGCCGTCCATGTTATACATGCCTTGAAAACCAGGGAGGACAGGGTTATTTTTCAGCAATCATAATTGCCGAAACGCCCATGAGTAATGGGATTCCGGTTGTTCTACTGAAGCCTGCCTTCTTCAGTACCTCCGATAATTCGGGGATCGACCAGTAATGATTTCCGGAATAGGCCAGGTAATCATAAGCCGGCCGGTTGCCTGAAATCAACCCGCCAACCGGGGCAGTAAAATATTTCATATACTGATGATAGCCCCAGCGTATAAATCCTGCGGAAGGCTGACTGGTTTCAACAATTACAAAACGTCCACCCGGTTTCAGTACCCTGAGCACTTCACTGATGTGCAGCTGGGCGTCGGGATTCTCAAAAGTGAGGTTGCGGAAACCAAACGAAATTCCGATGGAATCGAAAAAGCTGTCCTCAAAAGGCATATTTCCGGCATCGCCCTGAATCAGTTTCACCCGTCCTTCGCCGAATACGGCCACTTTCTCCTTTGCCCGCTCGAGCATGGTATGGCTGAAATCAAGGCCATAAAGCTCAGTTGATTCAGCAGCATTTTTCGCCAGATGCATCATCAGATCGGCAGTGCCGCAGCAGAGGTCGAGCACCCGTGCCGGGTTGTTCTCCAGCACCTTCGATGCGGTTTTCCTGCGCCAGCCCTCGTCAAGATTGAGGGTCAGAATGCGGTTGAGAATGTCATATTTAGGAGGTACTTCAGTGAATATCTGCTGGGTGGGCCTGAAACCTTTTTCGTCGCGGAACATGAATCTAATTTTCTATGAAGGTGCAAAGATAAGGAAGTTTAGCTTCGCTGACCTTCGGTTCAGAGTAACAGGGTTTCAGAATTTCAGGGTTTCAAAGTTTCAGAGTTACAGGGTTTCAATTAAGCAGTTGGCAAAAAGCAATAAGCAGTTGGCAAAAGAAAGTTCTAAAGTTCAAGAGTTTCAGAGTTTAGCTTCGCTGACCTTCGGTTCAGGATTTCAGGATTCCAGGATTCCAGAGTTTCAGAGTTACATAATTACAAAGCAGGTTCGGTGGTCCTGGCTCCGCGAAACCCGGATGGTCTCGGCTCCGCTCGACCACCGGTTTTGCGGTTGTTGATTTTGTTTTCTGTTGGTGGTTGAGCGGAGTCGAAACCACCACGGTACTGGGGTTTCAGGGTTACAGGGTTACCAAGGGCTTCCGGCTCCCCCTCGCCAGAAAAGCAAAAAGTCCGATTTTCTTCTCCTTGAGGAGAAGGTGCCCGAAGGGCGGATGAGGTGGAGAGGGGGTTGGGGGGAGAGGTTACAGGGTTTCAGAATTTCAGGGTGCCCACTTCATGCCCCATGCTCCATGCTCCATGCCCTGAGCCCTGAGCTCTGCGCCCTGCGCCCTGTGCCCCTTGCTATTTTTCTTTTTACATTCTTCATTTATACCTTTTTAACCTACATTTGCATGGTCCTAAAATTCACATTATTATGCGTAAACTCATCATTTTCATGGCAATGGCGACCATTCTGGCCGTGAGTAGCTGCGGTAAAAAACAGCCTTCAGCTACAGGAACCGAAACCGTAAAAACATTTATTGAACAACCCACCGTGGAAAAAATCACCAAAGCCCTCACCGACTCACTGGGCGAAGCCTCAGTATTCAGGATTGAACGCGGCGTGAAACAGGTTGCTGCCCTGTGGCGCGAGAGCGACGGCACTTCCGCCGATTTTGAGAAATTCTGTAAGGATAACTTCGTAGCTGACGATGCTGCGCTTGAAACCCTTTACAAAAAACTGGAACGCAATTTTGAAATTTTCAGGGGTTATTTCCATAAAATGGATGTGCTGCTGAAAGAACCCATTCAGATTACCGGTCCCGAAATTGAACCGGTTGACATGATGTTCGGCAGTTATGACGCCTCCGCCCACCTGGACGATGACTTTTTTAACAACAAGATCGCTTTTCTAACCGCACTGAACTTCCCTTTCTATTCTCTGAAAGAGAAGACCGACAAGGGTGCAACCTGGAGTCGCAGAGATTGGGCCTATGCCCGCATGGGCGATCGTTTTACAACGCGCATTCCTGCCGATATTATCCTGAAAGCTTCGCAAACCCTTACGGAAGCCGATGCTTATATTTCGGATTACAACATCTTCATGGGCAAACTTCAGAATCCTGAAGGCAAATTCCTGTTTCCAGCCGATATGAAGCTGCTTTCACACTGGAACCTCCGCGATGAACTGAAATCGAACTACACCGGCGAAAACGGGTTGGAAAAACAAAAAATGATCTATTCAGTAATGAAGCACATCATCGATCAGAGCATTCCACAGCAGGTGATCAACAAAAACGAATATGTCTGGAATCCGCTGATAAACAAAATATATAAAGATGGTAAAGAAGCAGCGGTTACACCTGAGCCTGATACAAGATACAGTGTTTTGCTTGACAACTTCCATGTGATGAAATCCATCGATGCATACAGCCCGAATTTTCCCACTTTTATCAGCCGCGCATTTGAAGGTGGAATGGAAATTCCGCAGGAGGATGTAGAGCGGTTGTTTACTCAGTTTGTTTCATCGCCGCAGGTAAAGGAAGTGGCCGCTTACATCAGCAAACAGCTTGGCCGCCCGCTTGAACCTTTCGATATCTGGTACAATGGTTTCAAATCGCGCGGTGGAGTGCCCGAAGAACAGCTTACGGCCATGACTTCAAAAAAATATCCCAATCCGAAAGCCTTTGAAGCCGATATGATGAATATCCTGGTAAAGCTGGGCTGGGAAAAAGAGAAAGCAAACAGTATTGCTTCCCTGATTACAGTGGATCCAGCCCGTGGTTCCGGTCATGCATGGGGTGCAGAAATGCGCAACGACGTGGCCCGCCTCCGTACCCGTATTGGTGAAAATGGAATGGATTACAAAGGTTATAATATTGCTGTACATGAATTTGGTCACAACGTGGAGCAAACGGTGACCATGAACGATGTGGACTATTATATGCTGCAGGGCGTTCCGAATACAGCCTTTACGGAAGCCGTTGCTTTCCTTTTCCAGAAACGCGACCTCGAACTGCTGGGTATGCCCAATGCCGATCCCAACAAGGATTACATGATGGCGCTTGATAACTTCTGGTCGTGCTACGAGATTATGGGCGTTTCGCTGGTCGATATGAAGGTGTGGAAATGGATGTATGAAAATCCGGAAGCAACTCCTGCTCAGTTAAAAGATGCTGTGATCTCAGCTGCCAAAGAGGTATGGAATCAGTATTATGCCGGCATTATGGGGGGTAAGGATGAACCCATCCTGGCCATTTATTCGCATATGATCGACAATCCATTGTATCTTTCGAATTATCCTATGGGTCACCTGATCGAATTCCAGGTTGAACAGCAGGTTAAAGGCAAGCCACTGGCTGCCGAGTTTGACCGTATGTACACCCAGGGCCGCCTGATTCCGCAACAATGGATGAAGGGAGCAGTTGGTAGTGAAATTTCAATTGAACCTACGCTGAATGCTGCAGCCGAAGCGCTGAAGGCTTTGAAGTAATTTTTAAGTTGATAAACAGGAGAGACTACTTGAACAAGGTAGTCTCTTTTTTTGGTTTTTCACTGGTTATTCAGCGTTTTCCATCGTTTATCGGGGTTTTTAGGCAATTCATCCAGGTTAATCTGCTGTTTGCCATTTTTCTTTTGCTTTGTCAGGCGATGTCCGGCATTTTTGCATTTTCAGGGAGGGCGGTCAATTCATCCGGATTATCCAGAACCTGATGGGTTATTAATTGTTTATTACTTTAAAACTTATATTTATGCAAACAATATTAGGCGCCAATGGCGTAATCGGAAAAGGGCTGGCCAAAGAACTGATTACCTACACCAGTGATATCCGTCTTGTAAGCCGCAACCCCAGGGCGGTAAATCCCAACGATCAGTTAATGGTTGCAGATCTGACCAATGCTGAGCAGGTAGACCGGGCAGTAGCAGGTTCCGACGTGGTTTATCTCACCGTGGGATTGGAATACAAGATTAAAGTGTGGCAGAAACAATGGCCGGTGATTATGCGCAATGTGATCGACAGCTGTAAGAAAAACGGCGCAAAACTCGTTTTCTTCGACAATGTTTACATGTATGACCGCGACTTTCTGGGCAATATGACCGAAGATATTCCGGTGAGGCCTACCAGCAAAAAAGGAGAAGTCAGGGCACAGATCGAAAGAATGCTAAAGGATGAAATCAAGGCAGGCCAACTGAAGGCCCTGATTGCCCGTTCTGCCGATTTCATAGGACCTGCCAATAACTTTCTTGTAGAGGTGGTTTATAAAAATTTTGCCAAAGGCAAAAAAGCCAACTGGTTTTCAAAAACCGACAAGATACACAACTTCACCAATACCATTGATGCTGCCAGAGGAACTGCCAAACTCGGGAATGCGCCGGATGCTTATGGAGAAGTTTGGCATCTGCCTACATCCGATGCCCGGCTTACCGGTAAAGAATGGATTGGACTGTTTGCCAAAGAAATGAACGTTGAGCCTAAATTCAGCGTATTGCCAGACTGGATGCTTGGATTAATCGGTCTGTTTGTGCCGATTATGAATGAGTTGAAGGAAATGACCTACCAGTACGACCGCGATTATTTCTTCAACAGCAGCAAATTCAACAAACGTTTCGGATATAAGCCGATCTCTCCCGAAGATGGTGTGAAGGCTCTTGTGAAAGAGCTGAAAGGCTGAGCAAAGGGCCAAGGGCTCAGAGCTCAGGGCGCAGGGCACAGGGCACAGGGCTCAGGGCTCAGAGCACAGGGCACAGGGCACAGAGCATGGAGCATGGAGCATCGGGATGCCCGTCCCTCGTCCCCTTCTCCCCGTCCCTCTCCCTACTCTGACCAGGGTAATCCGGAAATCAGATCTCCTCTCTTGGAAATCATATTTTGGATATTTGGAATTGGACCCTGGACCTTAGAAATTGGAATTGGAAATTAGACCCTGGAAATTGGAAACCTGCCAGCCGGCAGGCTGGTTAGACATTAGAAATTCAACCTTGCATTTCCCCCTTTCGTTTCGTTACTTTGCCCCCCAACCAATTTGAGGAATTCATGAAACATTGCTTTTTGTTGTTTGTATTGATACTTGCGCTAAGGGCCGGTGCTCAGATCAGCCTTGAACATACATATCCAGGCCAGGGTTCCGTCGCCCACCTTGAATTCCAGGACGGAAAATATGCCCTGCTCGAAGCCTCTGACTACCGCTGCAGGATCTACAATGCGGATCATTCCCTGTATAAAACCGTTAACCTGCAGGCGCCGGGAGGGAGTACCATTAACTCCCTCCAGCATGTAACCGATGGCCTGTTCAATACAGATGCCCTGATCGAGTTTTCGTACACCTGCTATTTGATCTCCGGAAGCAATGTAGTTTACGAAACCCGGGTTGCCAATGAAAATGGCCAGGTACTGCTTACAGTCAGCGGTGCCAGTGCAGCCTATGTTGATTACATCGGCGATTCATGGAAGTTCATTGCCTGGATTTACGATTATTCTTCCACTCCCGCTGAGGTAAATACCAAAGTTTATTCACTGCCCGGACATCTGATAACCACCGTTGAAAGTATGCCTGAAGAGCACCTGTTTAAACAAGCCTTTCCGAACCCGGCCGTTGAATCCATCACCCTTTTCTATAAGCTTCCTGCCGGTAGCGAAGGGCGTATGCTGATCAGTAATTCAAATGGTCAGATAATCAAGATATTGTCACTTGGTTCGGGGTTCGATAACATTCTTTTCCCGGTTCACGACTTACCTGACGGGGTTTATTTCTATACCACTGAAGGCGGCACCGGCAGCGGGAATTTTATTGTCGTAAAATAGCGGTTCCTGGTTATTTTCACTTCCGATTTTGAAAGAAATATCTAATATCAAATGTCTAATTTCCAAATGCATTCTGATAAGTAAGGGTCAACGACATCAGGGGATAAGTATTTTAGATATTGGAAATTGGAAATTGGAAATTAGACCTTAGAGATTAGAAATTAGAAATTAGATATTTGCCTTTCTCCTCAACCTCAGCCCCAACCTTAACCTCAATTATTACTAAAAAACAAACATTACGCTATTGACTTTTATGTTACGAATATAGTATATTTGTGCCGTTATCGTAATCTTATCCGGATGAGTAACCCTGTCATTGGTAAAAAGAAAGCCGCAATCCTTGAATCAGGTCGTGAGTTGTTCTGGAAGTATGGATTCAAAAGAGTTTCCGTCGAAGAAATCTGCCGCAGGGCTTCGGTGAGTAAAATGACTTTCTACCGTTATTTTACCGACAAGGCCGAACTTGCCAGGGCTGTTTATGATGCTGAAGTTGAAGCAGGTATGTCACGTTTCAGGGAGATTCTGGAATCCGATTTGCCGGTTCCGGAAAAAATTAGAAATGTGCTGCTGATTAAATCCGGATCCGTGAGCAACATCAGCCGTGAATTTCTCAACGACTTTTATTCTGACAACGAAACCGGCCTGAAAAGCTACATTCAGGAAAAAATTGCCTACTCAATGGAGGAAATTCTGAATGATTTCAGAAAAGCCCAGGAGAGAGGCGTTTTCCGGAAGGATTTCAAACCCGAAATGTTGTTCTACATTTCTCAAAAGATCGCAGACAGCTTCAATGATCCTTACCTGATCGGATTGTATGGATCGCCGGCTGAGGTAATTATGGAAGTGTCGGAACTTTTTACCTACGGCATTGCACCAAAGAACTCAATTTAAAAACAGCTGACATGAACCGTCCCGGTACTATTCTGGTCATGTTTTTATTTTCTGTTTCCGTGCTTTTTGCACAGACTTCGGATACACTTCTGTTTTCGGGACAGGCTTCGGCATGGGCAAATGCTAATTTCGGTGAGGATGCAACCATCTGGACCGGAGCAAGATACCTGCCGCAGTTGAATTATTCACTTGAGCGACCTTCCGGAAAATTCGACTTCGAGGTTTCACTCAATGCTTATGGCAACCTGGGCTTCAGGCCGTATGATTCCTCTATCGTCGAAGGGCGGATCAAGCCTTACCGCCTGTGGCTGCGTTATTCAACCAGTCAACTGGAACTCCGGCTGGGCCTGCAAAAGATCAATTTCGGATCGGCCGCATTTATCAGGCCCCTGATGTGGTTCGACCAGGTTGACCCCCGCGATCCGCTGCAACTCACCGATGGGGTATGGGGAATGCTGGGACGCTATTATTTTCTGAACAACGCAAACCTCTGGCTGTGGGTGCTTTATCCATCGTCAGAACCTAAAACCTGGGAATTTGCAGGGACAAACATGCATTTTCCGGAGTTTGGCGGTCGCATTCAGTATCCTGTGCCAGGAGGGGAAATGGGCCTGTCGTACCACCACAGGCAGACCGATACCCGCGGAAACAGCCTGGAAATCCCTGAAATTGATGCAGTGCCGGAGAACAGAATCGGCCTGGACGGAAAGTGGGATGTAGGTGTGGGACTCTGGTTCGAGGCATCCCAGACTTCCTTCTCGGAATCGTTAAATGCACTCACCCACCAGACCATGCTGGCTGTCGGCACAGATTATACCTTTGGTGCCGGCAACGGTCTGAATGTGGTTTTCGAACACCTTGTTTACGGCTCCGGAGAGGAAGCATTCCATTTTCCATCTGCCCTCAACTTCTCAGGAATCTCGGTCACCTATCCGCTCAACATGTTCACCCATTTGAATGCCATCTTTTACTACGACTGGAGCAATAGGAATTCCTATAATTATCTGAGTTTCAAACGCCAGCTCAAACGCCTCGACCTTCACCTGATGGCTTACTGGAATCCGGAGAATGCACTGATGCCGAATCAGCCTTCGGAACGTAATTTATATACCGGTGCCGGTCTGCAATGCATGCTGGTATTCAGTCATTGATAACAATTTACGATGAATCATAAAATGCCGGACCCAATGGAGATAAACACCATGATTACCATCAGGAACCTTGAAAAGCGCTTTCCTGTGGGGAAAGATGAATTTATAGCCCTGCGCGATATTAACCTTGTTTTCGGCGCGGGTGAGTTTGCCGGGTTGATAGGCCCGAGCGGATCAGGAAAAACCACCCTGCTCAATATACTTGGATCCCTCGATGTACCGTCATCCGGCGAAGCCGTCGTTCTGGGCTATTCCATCGGCAATCTCAATGCAAAGCAGGCTGCGAAGTTGCGGAAGGAAAAACTTGGTTTTATTTTTCAAAGCTACAACCTGCTGGCTGTGCATACCGTATTTGAGAACGTGGAGTTCCCGCTGCTGCTGCTCAATATTCCGAAAGACGAACGCAACAGGATGGTAATGGATGCCCTCGAATGGGTCGGGCTCACCGGTAAGGTCAGGTCAAAACCACCTCAGCTTTCGGGCGGTGAATGTCAGCGCGTGGCCATTGCCAGGGCCATGGTTAAAAAGCCTTCGCTGGTGCTGGCCGACGAACCCACCGCCAACCTGGATGCAGCCAATTCGCACCATATTCTTAAAACCATGGAAACCCTGAACCGGGAACTGAAAACCACCTTTATTTTCGCCACCCACGACGATAAGGTCATCAGCTACCTCCGGCGTAAGATATTTCTGCTCGACGGCCGTGTTGACAAAGACGAGGTAATTTCAGCCAGATAAACCCACAGCCATGAAACTAGCATTTAAACTTGCCTACCGAAACCTGATAGGCGCCGGGCTCAGAACCTGGCTGAATGTGATTGTGCTCTCATTTTCGTTTGTGGTCATCATCTGGTTGAAAGGTGTTATGAGCGGATGGGATTACCAGGCCAAAACCGATATGACCAACTGGGAAATAGGTGGCGGGCAATATTGGCACAAAACCTACGATCCCTACGATCCGTTCACCTTAACCGACAGCCATGCCCCGATTCCTGCCGGTGTAACAGGCGAATTGAAAACCGGTGATCTGGAGCCACAACTTATAGTGCAGGGGACCATTTTTCCCGATGGACGGATGATGCCCGTGATCGTCAGGGGAATCAATCCCGGACAGTCCATTCTGAAACTACCGACCCGCAAACTCGATACGATCACCGATGCGATACCGGCAATCATAGGCGGAATGATGGCCAAAACCAACCGGCTGTCTCCCGGCGATTATGTTACCCTTCGCTGGCGCAATGTAAAAGGTACCTTTGATGCTGCCGACCTGGTAATTACCGGAATTTTTACCACCAATGTGCCTGCAGTCGATGCCGGACAAGTCTATCTGCCCCTGGTTAAGCTTCAGGAGATGATGATGCTACCGGGCGAAGCCACGATTCTCACTTTTCGTGACGAAGAGAAATCCAGGACCGGACTGAACGGATGGACCCTGAAAACCAAAAAGGAACTGACCCGCCAGGTGGATGAAGTAATCAAAACCAAATCGGCCGGTCAGTCAATACTCTATTTTATCCTGTTGTTGCTGGCCATGCTGGCTATTTTCGACACGCAGGTTCTTTCGATATTCCGCAGGCAGAAGGAGATCGGCACATACATCGCCCTGGGCTATACCCGCCGTCAGGTGGTGGGACTTTTTACCGTTGAAGGGAGTATGCATGCGGTTTTAGCCGCGGTGGTATCAGCCGTGTATGGATTGCCGTTCCTCATCTGGCAGGCCAGGGTCGGATGGACCATGCCCATGGATACCAGCGAGTTCGGCATGGCCATCGCGCAAACCCTTTATCCCGTGTACAGTGTGGGATTGGTTATTTCGACCCTGCTGATCGTGATGTTAACAACTGCGGTGGTAAGTTATCTGCCATCGCGCAGAATAGCAAAGATGAATCCAACCGATGCTTTAAGGGGGAAACTGCAATGATAAAATTTCTGATAAAAGGGCTTATCCGCGATAAAAGCCGGAGCCGGCTTCCCATCATTGTGGTAACCATCGGGGTTGCACTTACGGTGCTGATGCATGCCTACATAACCGGGTTTATGGGCGACACCGTCGAGATGAATGCTAAGTTTACGAACGGCCATGTTAAGGTTATGACAAGTGCCTATGCAGAAAACATGAGCCAGCTGCCCAACGACCTGGCCCTGCTCGAAGCCGGAAAACACCTGGAAGAACTTCGCAGAAGGTATCCCGACTTTGAATGGACAGCCCGCATTCAGTTCGGCGGGCTGGTCGACGTTCCCGACAGCATCGGGGAAACCAGGTCGCAGGGCCCCGCCATCGGGATTGGGGTTGATCTGCTTTCGGCAAATACCGGCGAACCCGAACGCCTGAACCTGAAGAAGTCGCTGGTAAAAGGAAATCTGCCGGTCAGACCGGGCGAAATACTGCTGAGCGATGCTTTTGCCACCAAACTGCAGGTTGTCCCGGGCGACCGGATTACCCTGATCGGATCAACCATGAACGGCAGCATGGCGATGCATAATTTTGTGGTAAGCGGTACCGTTTCATTCGGGATTGAACTGCTCGACCGCGGAACCCTGGTGGCTGATGTGGAAGATGTACGTCTGGCGCTTGATATGCCCGATGCAGCCGGTGAGCTTCTCGGTTACTCGGCGGGTGGATTCTACGACGACGATCATACGCTTGCTATGGCTGACGATTTCAATGCCTCATATAAGGATTCTGATGATGCGTATGCTCCGGTAATGAAAGGCCTGAGCCAGCAGGGAAATATGGGCATGTACGTGCAGATGTCGAAAGTCTGGTCGGCCTACATCTCCCTGGTTTTCGTCTTTGCCATGTCGCTGGTTTTATGGAATGCCGGCTTATTGGGAGGACTTCGCCGGTATGGAGAAATCGGCATACGCCTGGCCATGGGCGAAGAAAAAGGCCATGTTTACCGGACCATGATTTATGAATCCGTTTTTATCGGTCTGGCCGGATCGCTCACAGGAACCGCACTGGGCCTGTTTTTCGCATGGCTGATTCAAACCTACGGAATCGATATCTCCGGCATGATGAAAGGCGCTTCGGTGATGATGCCAACCACCATCCGGGCAAGAATCACACCGATGGATTTTTATCTGGGATTTATCCCGGGTCTGATCTCCACCGTAACCGGCACAATGCTTTCGGGCATAGGTATTTATAAACGGCAGACTGCTATGCTTTTCAAAGAACTGGAAGCGTGAAGCGGTTAAAAAAAAGTGAAAAGTGAAAAGTGAAAAGCTTGACCGACCGACTATAGTTACCTTAAAATGAGTTTTGTCGGTCAGGCGGGTAAAAATTCGATTTGAGTGTTCATTACTTCGTTAATATTTTATAAACACATGATTTGCAGAGTATTGGGTGTCGGATGAATAATTTTCAGCACACAGATAATCAAGACTTTGCGTCCTTGCGTCTTTGCGTGATTCTTAAAATAAGGGGCCTTTTGGGGTGGGAACTTTCTTTTTTTTCGGGGCGCCCTTGTCCCCTGGCCTTTTTATGTTAAGGGTTTTTCGGATCAAGGTTTTAAAAAAAAATTAACTCTTTTGAATAATAAAAAAATAAAAATAAAAAACCAATTTTTTTCTTTTTTCTCTCTGGGCCCCCCGTCGCCACCCCTGTTAATTTTTTTTTTTTTTTTTTTGGTTAAATTTTGAAAAGAGAAGGTGATAAATTAAGGATTTTTTCGCACAATTTTCTCCCATAATCCTTTAATACATTTTTTTTAAAAAACGAAAAAACAAAGAAAAAAAAAAAAAAAAAAAAAATGATCCCCGCGTCCTTGCGTCCTTGCGTGATTCTTAAAATTAACGGACTATTGGCATAAGTAACATACATTTAACCACCTGAACCCAATGAAAACAAGACTGACGCTGATTTTATCAATTTGTATCCTGCAGGCGTTTTCACAGGATGCCACCACGATTCTTGAGAAAGTAGATGCCAACATGTCGTCGAGAAACCGGATTTTTGAATCCAGTATGACCATTCTGGGTAAGCGGGGCAGCCGGACAATCGTTTCGAAAAGTTATGCCGAAGGCACAAAGCAATCCTTCACGGAGTATCTTTCACCGGCTTCGGAAAAAGGCACCAAAATGCTGAAGCTCGACAAACAGCTTTGGATATATTCTCCTTCAACCGACCGTACCATTCAGATCTCCGGCCATATGCTGAAGCAATCGGTTATGGGCAGCGACCTTTCTTACGAAGACATGATGGACGACCGGAAACTGACGGCGGTGTACAATGCAAAGATCACCGGCGAAGAAATGCTGGGCGACCGCAAAACCATCGTGCTCGAACTCACTGCCAAAGTTGAAGATGCCGCTTATTACGCTCAGAAAATATGGGTGGATGCCGTAAGGTTTGTCCCTTTAAAGCAGGAGCTCTTTGCCAAAGGGGGTAAACTGCTGAAACGGATGGAGATGAAGGATATCCGGCAGATTCAGGGACGCTGGTTTCCGGCCACCATTGTTTACAAGGATATGCTGAAGCAGGGTGAAGGCACCGAATTCCGGATGACATCCATAAAATTTGACCAGGAAATACCGGACTATATTTTTACAAAGGCTGCGTTGAAGAAGTAATTGATGAATAGACCCGTCCTTTAGGGCGGGTATAATAAAATTTAAACAGACTCTCAGGTTTTCAGGCTTTTTATTGCCGGGCCTGGTTTTCATGGATGATTTCAATGCGATTATGTAAAACCTCCGACAGGGGTACCTGTTTAATCAGCGATTCAACCCAGGCCGTAAAATCGAAGATCCTCAGCACCTGTTGTTCAAACACATCGTGCTGTATGTCGTCAAATTCTTTGTGAACCTTCTCCCAGAGTTCCTGACGCCTGCTTTTTACAGCCGGCAGTTTCTTCAGCAGAAACCGGAGCAAAAACCGCTCAATCTTATAGCCTTTTTCGGTTACCGATAAATCGCGTTTGATCGACCTGATTTCATACCTGATCAGGTCAAAATCACCTAACTGGTACAGGATCATCAGGTTAACGAGCCGGATAGTTCTGTAAAGGGGAAGGTAATAATAGGTTTTCCCGCGGATAATGATCTGGCTCAGGAATTTGTGGGCCTTCTGATAGGATGAATTTCCGAAATGGATCAGTGAAGTATATAAACACAACTCCGCCTGACGGGCCCTGCTCAGTGAAAACAGCTTTTCATAAAGTTTTTCGTTGTAATTGTCCATCAACAGGGCTGCTGCTGAAAAGTTTCCATGATCAATCAGTGGAAACAATTCGTACAAATAGATGATACAGGTAAGGTTGGTCCTGAAATCGACCGATTGCGTTGACAGCTTCTTCAGCTGGTCGATAAAGTAAACCATTCCCTCGTAATTGTGGATGCTTCTCAGACTTTCAAGCACCCCTTCAACCGTCAGCAGATAATAAACCGGGGGTGCATTCCAAAGGTGCTTATTGGCTTCGAAAAGGTTGTTGAGCTCATAATACGAACGCAGGGCCGATTTGTAATCGCCCACACTGATCAGATAATTGGATTGAAAGAGCTGGTGGAGTTTGCTGATTTCAAAGTTTTCGGGAGCAAAGGAGGCCACAATGCTTAGTTCACTAAACACCAAATCGTTGAGCTCGTTTTTCTGCTTTTGTGATCGGGCATAGCCTTTGTACACCACCCGGTGTTTCAGAATTTCGTACAACGATGATTGTTCGTTTACCTTTCGCAGGTATTTCAGCGATTCGGTGATGTTGAACTGCTTTTTTAACAATTCTTTTTCGCTGAGATTCGGGAAATTCAGCGCCATCTGGTACTCAATCTCCAGCCTGCCGGCCAGCAGCATTGCATAGTAGTTTTCATATTTTTCCGCCTGCAGAATCACGTAATGAAGCAACTCAAAGCATTCGTCATACAATGATTTCTCAAAAAGTATCTTCGCTTTCAGGATTTTATTGAACAGTGAAAAAAAACTGTCCTGTTCTTTTCTGAGTTCCAGCATGGTATCGAGCAGAATCTCAAGCAGATACTTTACAGTTGTTTCAAAGGTTACCGATGGGCGTTCATTCAGAAAAGCCGCTTTCAGTTCCGAAGGTGCCTGGTCGGGTCCCTGCTCTATGATGTTGTATAGTACCATATAATCAGGGGCTGATTTCTTTCGCAACGATTTGATGCGGAATGCTTTCTTTTCCGCAATGGTCATGGAATGGATCAACTGAACGAGCGACTGGAATTTAGTCATAGAGCTGTTTTTAAGAACCGGAATGCTTATTTAATACCTGAAACGGCCTCAGATTTAACAAATTTTTAATACAAAAATAATTAAAATTACTGATAATGGTAACTATTTATCATCTTCTGATAAACTTAAAGTGCTTTAAATAAATTAAATAACACATTTTCAGGGGTCTGATATATTAAATTATAATTACTGTTATCTGTGTATTATTGATTTTTTTCGAATGTTGGAATGAATAGATTTGCTTCCGAAACCAAACAGTAAATTCATGGATAGAAAGAACATCGTTGTAGTAGGAAGTTGCAATACCGATATGGTAATTAAGGCTGACAGGTTGCCGATTCCGGGCGAAACAATTCTCGGCGGAACCTTTTTTATGAATCCGGGAGGCAAAGGGGCCAACCAGGCTGTCGCCGCTGCGCGTATGGGTGGGATGGTAACCCTGGTTTCGAAAACCGGCAACGACGTATTCGGAAAGCAATCCATGATGCTTTACAATACCGAAGACATTAAAACGGATTTTATTTTTTCTGATCCGAACAACCCTTCCGGAGTTGCGTTGATTACCGTTGACTCGTTCGGCGAAAACTGCATAGTGGTGGCTTCGGGTGCCAATGCTTCCCTTTGCCCGGCCGATATCGACAAAGCCAGGACAGCAATTGAGGCTGCCGACCTGGTGCTGATGCAGCTCGAAATCCCGATCGATACCGTGGAGTATGTGGCTGAAATGGCGACCAAAAGAGGGATCAAAGTGATTCTGAATCCCGCTCCGGCAAGGGCCTTGTCAGATAAATTGCTAAAAAACCTCTACATCATCATCCCGAATAAAAGTGAAGCAGAAATCCTTTCGGGAATAAAAGTTACCGATCAGGATTCTGCCCGCCAGGCTGCTGATATCATCAGCGCCAAGGGCGTGGATATTGTGGTAATTACTTTGGGTTCCCAGGGTGCCCTGATCAAGGAACACAACAATTATCATTTTGTGGATGCCGTGAAGGTAGATGCCGTTGATACCACTGCCGCAGGCGATGTTTTCTGTGGCTCGGTTTGTGTCGGACTCTCCGAAGGCAAGTCAATCCTTGAATCAGTTGAGATGGCTGCCCGTGCATCGGCCATTACCGTTACCCGCATGGGGGCACAGTCATCCATTCCCCGCCGCTCCGAATTGTTGTCACTTGATTAGTCAAAAAAATACCTGTTATGGAAACACTTAATATCTACGGCAAAATGAGAAGTATCCTAACCCTGCTGTTACTGGCTGCCTTTTTCATGACAATCACGGGTCATGTCTCCGCACAGGATTCCAAACCTGTCAGAGTTTCAGGGACGGTTGCCGATTATACCAACGGTGAGTTGCTGCCCGGGGTTAACGTCTCTGTAAAGGGAACCCAAACCGGAAGTGTTACCGATGTAAATGGCAAATACATCCTCGATGCACTACAGGGCTCAGTGCTGGTGTTCAGCTTTGTTGGATATGAATCCACTGAAATTACCGTTGGATCACAAACTGCGGTGAATATCAGGTTGAAGCCAACCATTGAGTCGCTCGATGAGGTGGTGGTGATCGGCTATGGACTCACTACCAAAAAGGAGATTACCGGCTCCATTGCGTCGGTAAAAGCCGAAGACTTTAACAAAGGGACCTTCAACAATCCGATGGGACTTCTGCAGGGTAAGGTAGCCGGGCTTTCCATCACCCAGCCCAACGGAGCCGATCCGCAGGCGGGTTACCAGATATTGCTGCGTGGTACCAATACCCTTACTTCGGGCCAGGGACCCCTGATCATTGTGGATGGAATAGCCGGTGTGGATCTGAAAAATGTGAGTTTTGAGGAAGTTGAATCAATGGATGTGCTGAAAGACGGTTCTGCCGCTGCCATTTACGGTACCAGGGGTTCAAACGGGGTAATTATCATTACTACCAAAAGAGCAAAAACCGGTGTCAGCAAAATAGAGTATTCCGGTTATATGTCGGTACAGGTCGCCCCGCACGGCGTAGAGAACCTGACTGCCCAACAGTTTGAAGATGCAATCAACACCTATGCGCCCGATAAAGTGGGAAGTCTTTACGGATCAAGCACCGATTGGTTCAAGGAAATCACCCGTACGGCTCCCTTCAGTCATACGCACAACCTGGCCATTTCGGGTGGCAACGAATCGTTCTCGCACCGGACCGTATTTTTTGCGGATATGGCCGACGGACTGCTCAAAGACAATGAATCAAACAAGTACCTGGTTCGTACGAATATCAGCCAGAAGGCGCTCGACGGAATCCTGACCCTGGATTACAACCTGAGTTACACCATGCGCAATTATAAACCGGCCAATTACGACCTTTTTTACCAGGCATTTATCCGCAACCCGACGTCGCCCGTATATGACCCCACCAATGAGTATTCAGGCGGTTATACACAAATCTCAGGCATGAATTACTACAACCCGGTGGCCATGCTCAATGAACGGACCAGGGACGGGAAAACCGATGACCTCGGCGCCAATGTACGTGCAACCCTGAAACTCGGAAAATCGCTGAACTGGGTCAACATGGTCTCTATTGAAAAATCAGACTGGGAAGAACTCACCTACAAAACCCAATATTACCCGGGCAGCTTAGGCAGCGACGGGGAAGCCGAAGTGAGCAACGGACGCAGCAGCGACCTGCAGTATGAAAGTACACTCAATTACACACAATCATGGAACAGCCATAACTTTCAGGCGCTGGGCGGATATTCATTCGAAGAGGCTGAATCAAACGACTCATACATGATCAATGCAGGATTCGATACAGATATTTACGGCCCTCACAACATAGGCGCAGGTGCTTCACTTGCCGAAGGAACCGCCGAAATGGGTTCCTACAAGGGCATGAGCCGCCTGATTTCGTTTTTTGGCCGTGTTATGTACAATTACGATGAACGTTACCTTTTTGCGGCTTCTCTGAGGCGCGAAGGCTCATCCAGGTTTGGCGACAACCACAAATGGGGATGGTTCCCATCTGCCAGTGTCGGATGGCGCATGAACAGGGAAGACTTTATGAAAGACATCGCCTGGATCAACGACCTGAAGTTTCGGATAGGCTACGGGGTTACCGGAAACCAGGACATTGGCAATTATAAATCACTGCTGCTGATGGGCCGTGCCGGAAAGTTTTATTACAACGGCGAATGGATCAACACCTATCAGCCCGTAAGCAACCCCAATCCTGACCTGAAGTGGGAGAACAAATCGGAAATCAATGCCGGTTTTGACTTTGCAACCCTCAATAACCGCCTCAGCGGAACCATCGATGTGTATTACAGGAATAGTACCGATCTGCTTTACACCTACAACGTATCGGTTCCACCTTATCTTTATAAGGAACTGTTCACCAATGTGGGAACCATCAGCAACCGTGGGATTGAACTTTCGCTCAAAGGTGTTCCGGTGCGAAATACAGATTTTAGCTGGACATCCATCCTCACTTTCAGCAAGAACAAGAACATCCTCGAAAAATTCTCAAACGAGGAATTCACGGATGATTCGTACGACATTGGCTGGATTGGCGATGCCATCGGGGTAAACTGCCAGAAACTGCGCGAAGGTGAAAGTCTGGGTACTTTCTACGGTCCTGTATGGATCGGACTCGATGAACTCGGCCACGACCTGTTTAAAAATGCCAACCCGGTTGGCCTGGTAAATCCGGAGGACTGGGAAGAGATTGGCAATGCTTATCCCGACTTTATGCTGGGCTGGAGCAACTACTTTACATGGCGCGATTTTGATTTCAGCTTTGCTTTCCGCGCTGGTATCGGGGGCGAGGTGCTGAACACCTACCGTTTGTACTACGAAAACTGGGGAACCCTGGGATTGAACAATGTTACCCTGTCGCAGTATGAAAATCCGGAGTTCACCGGAAATGCAAGATATTCATCAAAATATGTGGAGGATGCCACATTTCTGAAACTCGACAACATCTCGGCCGGGTACAATATGCCCGTTCACATGAAGTACATCACCAAACTCAGGATTTATGCCACCGCGCAGGATGTATTCTGCCTCACCGGATACCAGGGGATTGATCCGGAAGTAAACCTCAGCGGGCTTACCCCGGGCATTGAGTACCTCTCGTATTACCCCAGAACAACCGTACTGACACTTGGAATAAACGTTACATTTTAGTTAAACATGCTACCTGTTATGAAAACAACCTGGAAATTTCTGGCTTTACTGGCGGTAACTGCCATGAGCATGGGTGCATGCACCAACCTCGAAGAAGAAGTGTTCTCAGAGATTCCGATCGATAAATTCTTTCAAACCGAAGAGGATGTGCTGATGAACGCCGGAAGAGCATATACCAAGCTTCAGCGTTTCCCCGAGGAACAAAGACTCTGGTCGCTGATTGAGAATTCGTCGGACGAAATGGTTATTCCCGGCCGCGACGATGGTTTGTGGTGGGAGCAGGGCCGATGGGACGAATTGCATACCCATAACTTTACCTCCACCAACAAGATTCTGAGACAGTCCTGGGAATACGTTTTCGAAGGCATCAGCGCCTGCAACGAGGTGATTTATGAAACCGAAGAAACCGACATCAACTTCGAAGGGAAGGATCGTATTGTTGCCGAAATCAAGATTTTACGGGCACTTTTCTATTACTGGGGCATCGATAACTGGGGCAATATTCCGTTTACCGTCGATTTTACCGACAAGGAACTTCCCGAACAGAAGGACCGCAAATTTGTATTTGATTTTATTGAGCAGGAGATTCTCGACAACGTGGATGCCTTGCAGGAGCAGCCAACCACGCAATATTACGGAAGGGTGACGAAGGGAATGGCCTACACACTCCTGGCTAAACTCTACCTGAATGCAGAGGAATGGATTGGGGAGAACAAGTATCAGCAATCGGTCGATGCCTGTGATATGGTCATCGGTTCGAATGCCTATTCAATTGAAACAGATTATTTTGCCAACTTTAAAGTGCAGAATGAGGGCTCACTGGAGAATATTTTCGTTATTCCAAACCACTCTGTTTATACAAAAGACAGGCTATACTGGTATACGCTTACCCTGAATGACGCCAGCCGGGCTACCTTTGGATTTAAAGGCGAAATGTGGGATGGTTTTGTGCTTGAGCCGGAATTCTTCAATAAATACGCTGAAAATGACCTGCGTCGCAACAGTTTTCTGTTCGGACAACAATACGACATGAGCGGGAACCCCATCTATTTTCTTGAAAACGGCGATACCACCTGGTTTGAATACACGCCGACCATTGCCAATTACCGGGCACGTAAAAAATGGGAGGGAGCGCGTTGCTGCAAATATGAATACCAGAAAGAGCTTGAATACTATGTCATCGATATGGAGAACGACTTTGTGTTGTTCCGTTATGCCGATGTGTTGTACACCAAACTTGAAGCTTTGCACCGCATGGGTCGTGCAGGTGAAATGCTGAACGATCCTGCGCTGCAGAAGATCAGGACCAGGGCCGGCCTTGCACCTTACCAGGCTTCAGAGATCACCGATGCGGAATTGCTCGATGAATTCGGCCGTGAGTTTGCCTGGGAAGCCCGCCGCCGTCAGGACCAGATACGGTTTGGCAACTGGGGAAGCACCTGGTGGAACAAGCCGCCATCCGGACCCACCGCAAAGCTTTTCCCGATTCCTCAAACTGCTTTGAGTTCCAATTCCAAACTACAACAAAATGATGGATATTAGCCCGATGAAAAATAACCTGAGCCGACATTTCTGCCGATTCCCCATAGTGGTGTTGATCTTTCTGACGGGCACGCTGGTTGTTTCGGCCGGCAAACCGGTTCGCATCAGCAAGGCGGAACTGCACGATAAAATTGCCGCCGCCTGGATTGGCCAGATGATCGGCAATATCTACGGTCTGCCGCATGAGAACAAATACGTAAATGCGCCCGGTCTTGAAAACTGGCCGTACGGGTACACCAAAAACCTCGACAAACTGCAAAAATACGACGGTGCATTTTCCGACGATGACACCGATGTTGAATACATGTACCTGCTGCAGATGCAGCAATTCGGGCCGGAGCCTTCGTATGCTCAGTTGCGCGATGCCTGGATGTATCATATCCGCGATCGGGTGTGGCTTGCCAACCGCGGGGCCCTGGGACTGATGCACCATGGCTACACGCCTCCCTTTACCGGAAGCAAAGCCCTGAATCCGCACTGGTACCAGATTGATCCGCAACTGATCAATGAAATATGGGCCTTCACGGCACCGGGCATGGTGAATTACTCAGCCGGTAAATCAGAATGGGCTGCCCGCATCACCAGCGACGACTGGGGCGTTGAACCCACCATTCACTACGGGGCCATGTATGCCGCCGCATTTTTTGAAAAGGATATGCGCAAGCTGATCGACATCGGACTCGCGGCATTGCCGCAGAATGGCAGATATGCCGCCACGGTAAGGGAAATGATTGAAATTCACGACCGAAACCCGAAGGACTGGAAAGCAGCCTGGAAGGAAATGGCTCAGAAATACTACGTGGATGAGCCCGACATGACCAAAACCATCTGGAATGCCAACCTCAACGGTGCCTGCGCCATTCTCGCGATGCTATATGGTGAAGGTGATTTTCAAAGAACACTCGACCTGTCGTGCGCCATGGGTTTCGATGCCGACAACCAGGCGGCTACGGTAGCCGGGCTGATGGGCGTGATCAACGGCATGAAGGGACTTCCTGAAAACCTGTACCTTCCCGTGAAAGGATGGACCAAACCCTTCAACGACAAGTACATCAACATTACCCGTTACGACCTGAAGGATGCCCGCATCTCTGAAATCATCGACAACACCGTAAAGGCTGCCATTGACCTGGTGC
This sequence comes from Bacteroidales bacterium, assembly GCA_016709025.1. GTDB lineage: Bacteria > Bacteroidota > Bacteroidia > Bacteroidales > Lentimicrobiaceae > Lentimicrobium. The sequence goes on from JADJEQ010000026.1 coordinate 45,572, forward strand.
TGCTGAAAGGTGGTTCGATCAGCGGGAAACCCGGCAAGGAAGTGGTGACCATCAATCCTGACGCAGTATTTGACGCTCCGCTCGAGTTCTATCTTGGCCCTATGCCTGTGCTGGAAACCGGTAAACCGGTGGATTTTACCTTTTACACCGAAGCCAATAAAAAATACAACTGGAGCCTTGTATCCGGCAAATTGCCGGATGGCCTTTCCTTTTCGAAAGGACAGTTGAAAGGGGTGCCGGCAAAAGCCGGATCCTTCGATTTTCAATTGCAGCTTGACAATGGCAAAGAGAAAATATTGAGAACGTTCACCCTGATGGTGCGAACGGAGAATTTTGCCGCATCGGCCGATACCATTTATGCCAATGTAAGGCAACTCAATGAAAAAGTGCTCGATTCATGCTGGGTAACCTTTGGCAAATCGCTTTACGCGAAGGATGTTTCGGTGATCAACGATGGTAAGATTTCGGGCCCGGGTTCTGTCTTTTATAGTCTGGCCGCAAAAACGAAAATTCCTAAAGTGGATTATTACGGATACGGATGGGACAATCCGCAGACAATTAGCATGCTTGCGTTTAATACCGGTGGTATGGAGGAGTTTGGTGGTTGGTTTACTTCTCTGAATGTGCAATATCTGAATGATGCCGGCAGGTGGGTGCCGGTTGAGCGCTCCGCGGTCAATCCCCCTCTGCCTGCATCGGATATTGTTTTTATTCAACCCCATTATGCAGAGTATGTGATCACCTTTAATCCTGTAAAAACCAAAGGAATACGCATTATCGGCGATGCCATGATCCAGGATCACTGGAACAAATACACCAAAAAAGTATCTGGATTTACTTCAATTACCGAGTTGAGTGTTTACCACTAAACCCCTGTGAATATGAAAACTGGCCTCTGTTATACGCTCAAACTTGCCTTCGCTGCGCTGTTGCTGGTTGCACTGAATACTTCGTGCAGTCAGCAGGATAAAAAGACGGCAGCAGGTAAATCATCCAACACCCTTACCCACGAACAGCTGAAAGACAAGATCAGGGGTGGCTGGGCCGGACAGACGATCGGGGTGGTTTACGGCGCTCCGGTTGAATTCAAATACCAGGGCTCCATCATCGGCGAACAACAGGTGATTCCCTGGCACGATACCTATGTGAAATACTGGTGGGACAAGAAACCCGGGCTGTTCGATGATATCTACACCGATCTGAATTTTGTGGATGTTTTCGAAAAATACGGCATCGGGGTGAGTACCGATACCATTGCAGCGTACTGGGCCAACACCGCATATCACCTGGCGCATGCCAACCAGGCTTCACGGTACAACATCCTCAGGGGAATGAAACCACCTCAAACCGGATTCTGGATGAACAATCCGCACGCCGATGACCTTGATTTCCAGATTGAATCTGATTTTATTGGCCTGATGGCACCCGGAATGGTGAACCGTGCTACCGAAATCGCCGACAGGGTCGGGCACATCATGAACAGCGGTGACGGCTGGTACGGGGGCGTTTTTATTTCATCGCTTTACTCCCTGGCTTTTGTTTCGGATGATGTGAATTTCATCGTCGAAAAATCACTGATGACCATCCCGGAAGGAACACAGTTTCACGATTGCATCGCCGATGTAATGAAATGGCATAAGCAATATCCGGATGACTGGAAAGCAACCTGGTTTGAGCTGGAAAAGAAATGGAACAGGGACGTGGGCTGCCCCAAAGGCGTTTACCTCTCATTCAACATCGATGCAAAGATTAATTCGGCATACGTGGCCATTGGATTGCTTTACGGACAGGGGAATTTTACTAAATCGGTCGACATTGCCGCCCGTTGCGGTCAGGATGCCGATTGCAATCCCGCTTCTGTAGGCGGAGTGTTGGGCGTTATGACAGGCTATTCCAATATCCCTGCTTTCTGGCTTGAACCATTGCAGGAAATTGAAAACCTGAATTTTGAAAGTACCACCACATCCCTCGCCAGGGCATATCAGCTCAGTTACAAGCATGCAATGCAGGTTATAACAAAAGCAGGGGGTAAAACCATTGGTGCTGAAGTAGTTATTCCCTATGAAGAACCGGTTGCAGTGGCTTTCGAACAGAATTTTGAGAAGACCTTCCCGATTGCCCGGACAAAAATTGATTTTTCGGTTCGTGACGAATTTTCATTCGAATTCACCGGCAATGGTTACATCCTTTATGGAAATATGGTTAAGCGGTCGAAGATCGATGCTGATTACATCGACCGGGTTTCAAAAAGACTCGGATCTGAAGTGTTCGGGCTGGCTGAACTGAACGACCCTTATGTGGCTGAACTGGAGATTTACATCGATGGAAAGCTTGACGAAAAAGCCCTGCTTCCGATGAAAAATACCTCACGCCGTCTCGAGCCGGCCTGGAAATACCAGTTGCCTGAAGGAAAGCATGAAGTCAGGCTAAAATGGATCAATCCGGAAACGGATTATGAAATCAGGCTGAACGACCTGATCGTTTACTCTGAAAATCCACCTCAAAGTCCTTTACCTAAATAAATTCCGGTTATGTACCGACTGATAACTGCTCTATTTCTTATCCTGACTTTTGCCTCCTGCCAGCGAAAGACGGCTGAACCTGCTGCCATGCCTGAACAGGTCGTCATGAGCAAAAAGGTGCTGTTCGACAAGATCAAAGGTGGCTGGGCCGGGCAAACCATTGGTTGCACCTATGGAGGTCCCACGGAATTTAAGTTCAAGGGCACCATGATCCAGGAATATCAGCAGATGATCTGGTACGATGATTACATCAGTGAAATCTATGCAATTGATCCCGGTCTGTACGACGATGTTTATCTTGATTTTACTTTTGTTCAGGTAATTGAACGGCTGGGTGCCATGGCGCCGGCCGATTCCTTTGCAGTCGCTTTTGCCCGCGAGGATTATAAACTGTGGCATGCCAACCAGGCTGCCCGGTACAACATCCTGAACGGAATCATGCCTCCGGAGTCGGGTCATTGGATGAACAATCCGCATGCAGATGATATTGATTTCCAGATAGAAGCCGATTTTGCCGGGCTGATGTCACCGGGGATGATCAATACCGCGGCCGAAATCTGCGACCGCACCGGACACATCATGAATTACGGCGATGGCTGGTACGGGGGCGTATTTATGGCAGGTATGTATGCCACCGCATTTGTCTCTGACGACCTTGATTTCATCATTGAACAGGGCCTGAAACCCATCCCTGAAAAGAGTAAGTTCCACCAGGTGATCAGCGATGTGATCGGCTGGCACAAACAATATCCCGGCGACTGGAAGAAGTGCTGGTTTGAGGTCGAAAAGAAACATACTTCCGAAAAGGGCTGCCCCGAAGGCGTTTTCAATGCCTTTAACATCGATGCCAGCGTGAATGCGGCCTATGTGGTGATCGGATTGCTATACGGGGAAAAGGATTTTCACAAAACCATGGACATCTCTACCCGTTGCGGACAGGATTCGGATTGCAATCCGGCCACGGCTGCAGGAATTCTCGGTGTTATGCTCGGTTATGATAAAATTCCTGCTTACTGGAAACCTGCCATCGAAAAAGTGAACGACATTCAGTTTCCCTATTCCGATCTGACCCTCAATCAGGTATATGATCTGAGCTATAAACACGCGCTTTCTCAGATTGAAAAGCATGATGGAAAAGTTGAAGGGGATGAGGTTGTACTGAAGGTACAGACCCCGGAAATACTCAGGTATGAGGAGTCGTTCGAAGGCATGGTTCCCGTGAAGGAGCTGCTGGTTCGGACAGATCATCTGGACAACAACATTAAAATCGATTTCAACGGCACCGGCATTGTCGTGCTGGGTAATGTGAAAAGCCGGTGCATCGACGAAACCCGGAATTTTGTAGCATTGCTTGATGTTTTCATCGACGGTGTTAAGACAGATCAGGTGAAAATGCCGTTCGACTACATCGTGCGTAAGTACGATATTTACCACAAATATTTGTTACCGGCAGGTGATCACAAGCTTGAAATAAAGTGGGTGAACCAGGATCCGGACTTCAGGCTTTACTTTAAGTCGTATGTGGTATACAGCGATAAGCCTTATGCTCAGGCAAAACCAGAAGAAAAGAAGGCGAAATAAATCTTTTAAATGAAACAGAATCTGCGATCCATCTTCATTCTGCTTGCATTTCCGCTGATGGCGGTTCTGAATGGGTGCGACCGCGACCCATCCGGCCCGGATGAACCTCTGCCTTTTGTGCGCCTGCTCGAAGGGCAATCGGTTCAGAGTAACCTGCTCAGCAGGGCCATCAGCTATGCTGTGTTGCTGCCGCCGGAATATGAAACCGGTTCAGATCATTATCCGGTGGTTTACCTGCTTCATGGTTATGGCGACAACGAAAAAGCCTGGTACCAGGGCGGAAACATAAAGTTTTATGCCGATAAATATGCTGCAGAAACCGGTCCGGTAATTTATGTAATGCCCGATGGTTTCAATACCTATTGGGTTAACAAGTACAACGGCAATTATCCTTACATGGATATGCTGATCAATGAAATGGTGCCTGCGGTGGATGCAAAATTCCGGACCCTCAGCGATCCGTCGCAACGGGCTGTCATGGGTTATTCAATGGGCGGTTATGGTGCGCTGATCCTTCCGGCAAAGAATCCGGATGTATTCAAAACTGCCGTTGCCCTGAGCATGTCGTTCAGAACCGATCAGCAATACCTCAATGAACCCCAGTGGGTGTTCGACTCCCAATGGGGCCCCGTCTTCGGGGGAATCGGTGCTTCGGGAGATGCCCGGTTAACCGGTTATTTTAAAGAATACAGCCCTTTTCACTTTTTTGGAAATCCGGCAGATCCGGCTTTAAGCGGTCAAAACTATTTCATCGATTGTGGCGACGATGAGGAAAGCCTCTCTGAAACCAACGGTTCGTTGCATACCCTGCTCAGAAACGACAATATTCCGCATGAATACAGGATGAGAAGCGGTGCCCATTCATGGGATTACTGGCACAGTGCCCTGCCCGAAGCATTGCGTTACATCGGATACGCCTTCAGGCAACAGCCTTACCCCTCTGAAGGAATAGCAATTGACCCGGGACCCTCAGTGGAGGCAACCAGGATAACTGAAATGCAGTTGCCGGGAGATAACCTGGCGTTTAGGGTAGTGGTTCCGGCTTCGTACAACACCGAAACAAAAAACTACCCGGTTATTTATATTTTACATGACCGTATGGCCGGGAATGAAGAGGCTGCATCGCAAAACCTGATTTCTCTGATGAGTAAGAAATCTGACTGCATTAAGGTTACCGGCTTCACTGATTATCGAAATACCGCTTCAGGAAACTGAAATATCCCCCGAGATAATGGGCAGAGTGGCGGAAAACGTCAAAATATCATTCAGAACCCATGATGAAGGTACCTATGCGGTGCTGATCGGGAACAAAATGGCCGGGAAACTTGCCTTTGATCTGATGCCGGAAGTTCCTGACCTGTTCAATGCCTGCCTGCTGTTCGATGCGGTTCTGCCGCCGGGTGCATCAGTCAATGACTCTGAAACAGGCTACTACCTCGATATTTGCGATAACGGAATGAATTACAGCGGCTACCATTCACTGTACATGAGCCTGCGCGGTAAACAGGCACCCTATGAATACAGGGTGCGGCAGGGAACTGCTGCACACGGGGATTTCCTCACGGGATTGGACGGTGCCATGGTATTTATAAAAGATAACCTGAAAAATTAACGGATGAGAAAGATTGCCTTACTGATCACCGGCTTCCTGATTTTCAGCGGGAGCATTGTTTCCGGTGCCGAATTGCTGATCCGTGAAAGCATGGTGATGCAAAGCCGCATCCTGAAACAGGAGGTGAGCTTTTCGGTGTGTCTGCCGGCAGAATATTTTCAGGAAACAAAATCATACCCGGTGGTCTACCTCCTTCACGGACTGGGCGACGATGAAACCTCCTGGCTGGAGTATGGCCGCATCAGCCAGTATGCCGGCGAATCTGCAGAGTCGGGCGAAACGGATCCGATGATATTTGTGATGCCTGAAGCTTTCAGAACCTATTATGTGAACGATTTTAAGGGCTCATTTCTTTATCAGGATATGTTTGTGAACGAACTGGTGCCAGCCATCGACAGCCTGTTCAGAACCATTGCGGATAAGCGGCATCGGGCTGTCATGGGCTATTCTATGGGTGGGTTCGGCGCCATGATCCTGCACCTGAAACATCCGGATGTGTTCGGAACCAGTGTGCCGCTCAGCATGTCGGTGAGAACCGACGAACAATACATGACCGAAGATGCTTCCGGCTGGGACGATCAGTGGGGCCGCCTGTTTGGGGCACCCGGATCAAAAGGGGCAGACAGGCTTACGGATGATTACCGGAGCAATAGCCCGTTCTATATATTCCCGGCAATGCCGGCTGAAAAAAAGGCGGAACTGAATATTTACATGGTGAATGGCGATGAGGAGCAAACCCTCTGCCGCAGCAACGAGGAACTGCATATCCTGATGCAGAAATCGGGCATAAACCATGAATACCGGGTGGTTGACGGTGGTCATAGTTTCAGGGTCTGGTGTGCAGCATTGCCCGGAGCCCTGCGGTTTATCAACGATGCTTTCCGGGGAAACCCTTATCGCGGTGAACGCACAACCCAAACGCCGGCAACTCCTTTACCTGCAAATCAGATCATTTCAGTAAATATTAACAATGAGCCGGTTACGGCAATTGTTCCGGTTGATTACCTGTCTTCCGATAGGAAGTATCCGGTATTGTATTTTACAGGGTCCCTGAGTGAAACTGAAAAGGCAACCATCGGTGCAGGGGTAAATCAACAGATTGAAGAAAACAGGGCCTGTCCCATGCTGTTGGTGTTTTTGCCTTTAACAGATACCGCATCGTTCAGACTTTTTATACCTCAACTGGAGGAAAAACTCAGAATCAGGCCCGGATACCGGTTCAGGTCCATTGCAGGATATAGGGAAACCGGTTCTGATGCGCTGGCTTTGGCGATAAAAAGTTACCGTTTCAGCAGTTGCTGGATTTCGGATGCATTTTTCAATAATGAAAACATGATCGGTTTACTGAACGAAACTAACAAGGAAGCATTGAAACGAATGACCATTTTCATTGAAGCACCAGACAAAGGCAATTGGGCCGACGCGAATGGAAAGGCTCACATCGTGCTCAGGGAAATGGATGTACAGCATGAATACAGGGTGAGGGAAGGAAGCGGAGGTTTTAACTGGCTGATGCAGGGATTGCCGGAGGCCACCGGCATTATTTCAACACGGTTTCACAGGTAAATAAACAATAACAACACCAAAAACAAACAAACATGTTCATCGTAAGTAGTTACACGCTGGCAGTCGCACTCTGCTTTATTACCATGCTTTGCTGGGGTTCATGGGGCAACACCCAGAAGCTGGCCGCAAAAACCTGGCGCTATGAATTGTTTTATTGGGATTATGTCATCGGCATCGTATTGTTTTCGCTGATCATGGGACTGACCCTTGGAAGCATCGGAGACAAAGGCCGCAGTTTTATTCCCGACCTGATGCAGGTAAGCGCCGGTAATTTCGGTAGTGCGTTTCTGGGGGGAATCATCTTCAATGCATCCAACATCCTGCTCTCCGCAGCCATATCACTGGCCGGCATGGCGGTTGCCTTTCCGGTGGGGGTAGGTCTTGCGCTGGTTTTGGGTGTGATTATCAATTACTTCAGCACACCATCCGGTGACCCGGTTACCCTGTTTGCAGGGGTTGCCGTGATTACCATTGCGCTCATATTCAATGGCATTGCTTATGGGAAAATGAACAAAGGCAAGGACCAGTCGGTGGCAAAAAAGGGGCTCTGGATTGCTTTAAGTGCAGGTTTTCTGATGTCCTTTTTCTATCGTTTTGTGGCTGCTGCCGTCGACCTCAACAATTTTGAATCACCGACCCCCGGTATGGCTACACCTTATACGGCTGTGTTTATTTTTGCGCTCGGTATGCTGGCAAGTAATTTCATCTTCAATACCCTGTTGATGAAAAAACCCTTTGTGGGAGCTCCTGTTACCTATAAAGCGTACTTCAGCGGCGGATTTTCAACCCATTCGGTAGGCATCCTCGGCGGACTCATCTGGGGCCTTGGAACTTCCTTAAGCTACCTCGCCAGCGGAGAAGCAGGTGCAGCCATCTCATACGCCCTCGGGCAGGGTGCTACCATGGTGGCAGCTTTCTGGGGCGTGTTTATCTGGAAAGAGTTCAAAGGTGCAACCAAATCGGTTAATCTGCTTCTTTTCCTCATGTTCCTGCTGTTTACATCAGGCCTGGCCCTGATTATCGTTGCAGGCAGTAATTAGAATTCAATTACCATCAATCCACATAATTAATCACCAATTAAACCAAAAACCAATGAAAAAGTACTTTTTATTTCTGACGATTGGTGCCATCGCGGCAACTGCTTTTACCTCATGCAACAACAAGGACGATGACGATGATCCAATCGTAGTTCCTGCTTCAAAAATCAAAACCATCGGCGTGAACTACGGCGACGGTGTTGAAGGCTATGAGTTTATCTACGATGCCAACGACAAGATTTCGAAAATTTACAACTCCTGGGAAGGTACTATGGTGGATACCATCACCTACGATTATTCCGTTTCCGGAAAACTTACCATTACCAAGGAAGACTGGCCAACCGTTTACGAACTCAACGCCGCCGGACTGGTTACCAAGGAAATCTGGGACGAAACAAGCTGGGCTTCGTATGAGTACAACGCTGAAGGGTACCTTACCGCAGTGAAAGAATACTGGGATGGCGCAGATCATAAAAAATACGAAGTGGAAATTACCAATGGAAATATTACCAAGCACACCCGCTATGGTGATGATGGTGCCGTAAGCCGTTACAAAACATTCACTTTCACAACGGGTGATAATAAATCGGAAATCCAGCAAACCAATGCCGTGGATTCAAACTGGAAAACCGTTGGTGGTATATTCGGCAAGCCAAGCAACAAACTGGTTGACTACCTGGAATACTGGGATGCAGGCGACGAAGCCAATAAATCAACCACGACCATTACCTATACTTTCGACACTGAAAACAGGATTGCTACCATGACCAGATCAGGTGACGGCTGGCAGGAAATCTACACCTTCTCGTATTACGAATAAGATTGAATCTATTGCCACAGAGATGAATGATCGTGCCGGCCAATGGCATGGGATGTTGATGTCAGATACTTCATTTTTGTGTTTTTGAGGTGGGATAAGAGGAAAGCTGCGGTATTCCGCAGCTTCCTCTTTCAATTAACAGATTAAAGATTTTCACTTTAGAGGACTTAAAAGGTCCCTGTATTTTTATTGGTTACATAATCAATTCAGGGATTGGTTATCATTCTTACAAACAGGTAAGAGAATAAGAAACTGTTTAAATTTTATTAATCCCTATTGAAAATCGAATTGAAAATTTTAAACAGTTTCTAAGATTCCGGAAATTTAATTGCTGACCACTAACTACCGAAAATCGCATGAAGAATGTAAAAATGACCGGAGTTCTGAGCGGAATTGCTTTCCTGGTAATTGCGCTGTTGCTGCCTGTGCCTGCAGGGATGAGTGTAGAAGCCCGCAATGCCGGTGCTGTTGCAATTCTGATGGCCATCTGGTGGATCACAGAAGCCATCCCTATCTATGCAACAGCTTTTCTGCCCATGGCATTGTTTCCCCTGCTTAGTATTTTACCTGCCGAAGAAACGGCCATCAATTATGGTCACGACCTGGTGTTGATGATGATCTCGGGCTTTTTCCTGGCAGCTGCTATAGAAGCACAGAATCTGCATAAGAGAATTGCACTGGTGCTGATCAAGACCCTGGGCACCAGCCGGCCGGTCATTTTGCTCAGCATCATGATTGCCACTGCATTTATGTCGATGTGGATTGCCAATGTTACAGCTGCCCTGCTGATGTTACCCATCGGCATGGCACTGATTTTAAAAGAAGAGTCGTTCGGCGAAAGCAACAGCCGTTTTGGTCCTGCGTTGATGCTCGGCATTGCCTACTCAGCCAGCATAGGAGGAACAGCCACCCTGATAGGCTCCCCTACAAACCTGATTTTATCCGGGGTACTCACCAAAATGTTTCCGGCAGCACCTTCCATCACCTTCTATACCTGGCTCAAAATCGGGTTTCCGGTGATGATCATTTTCTTACCGCTGGTATGGTATTTCCTGGTCCGTTTCTTTAAAATCCGCGACAGCATTCCCGGCAGCAGGGAGTTAATGGCAAACGAGCTGCATGAGATGGGCAGAATGACTCCCGGCGAAAAGCGGGTTTTGGCAGTGTTTGTTTTTACTACCCTTGGCTGGATATTCCGTGAAGATATTATCATTGAGCGGTTTACCATTCCCGGCTGGAGCACGCTGCTGGGGATGCAGGAATATGTCCGCGACAGCACTGTCGGTATGTTTGCGGCTATGATGTTGTTTATGATCCCGGCGGGTGACAGCAAGCGCCTGCTTACCTGGAAAGCAGCCGGCAAGATCCCCTGGGGCGTTGGGGTGATCGTGGGGGGTGGTTATGCCATGGCATCGAGCTTTAAAGCAACCGGGTTGGCTGAATGGATTGGGCATCAACTGGCTTTTGTAAGTGCCTACCCGACTTTTATCGTGTTGGTTATTGTGGTCGGGTGCATTCTGCTTTTCACTGAAATGAATTCCAATACCGCGACTGCCAATATTTTTCTGCCTGTTCTGGCCAGCATGGCCGTAGCCGGAAGCATCAATCCCCTGCTGCTGATGATACCAGCCACATTTGCATGTTCATTTGTTTTCATCATGCCCGCGGGAACCGGACCCAATACTGTGATCTTCGGAAGCAACCATGTTACCATAAGGGATATGGCAAGTGCAGGGATCTGGCTGAAACTGATCAGTATGATTTTACTTCCGGTGGTGCTTTATTTTCTCATCGAATTATTTCTGGGGCTGGATAAGGCCTTGCCGGCATGGGCGGTTTAGCCTGGCAGGTGGGAATATAGGGAATGATGTACACTGGTTGCCAATTTGCTAAATACTTCAATGTATAAGTGGCTGACATGGTGCAGGGCTATCTCAAATCCGGTCGTCTCTGAAAAATTCGGTTATTCATTTTAATACATCTGCTGCATTCCCCCGGGAAACACGGATTCTGACCAGCCGAAAATCTGCGCGTTTATAAGCCAGTTTGCTTTTTTTGGGAAAGCTTATGCCTAAGAATGTACAAACCCATATATTATTATTAATCAGATAGATACACAGGAAGTGATGGTTTTTATTTTTTACCTGAAAAAACCTGATTATAAAATCACCTTCGTAGAATGAGAATAACCGGAATAGGTCAGCCTTACGATGTAAACACCTGATTGATATGGAAGGGCTATTCCTGTAAGTTGATTGTCATTTAAAACCTGAATTAATAATAATCTGCCCTGAAGGTCAAAGATTTCCATCTGAGTTTTTTCGGTTACCTGGCTCAGGTAAATCGATTTTTCGTAAGTCCACACATTGATTTTAGTCACAGGTTCCGGGTTATTCACGCCAAGAACACCAAAATGGATTAAAAACCGATCCGGAGAATCATTGTCACTCGCAGAAAAAATGTAAGCCGGATGTTCATTCAGGTTTTGAACTGTGTTAGTTGTTAAGTCAGTAAGATATACTATTAGACCGTCAATGCTTTCTGTAAGCTCAACAGAATAGTTGTTTGCTTCGTTTTTTACAAAACCAAAAGGAATAACCATGTTCTCATTGAATGTTGGGAATGCATTCGTTGAAAGCTGGTAATGATCTGATTTTGAATAGAATTCAGGCGCGTAACCGGCAAGGAATTCACTGTCCAACATCAGGTCAAACTGCGGGGTGGCCTCCGGGTGGAGATAAAGTGTTGATGTCTGTGCGTTTGACTTATCCAAAGGGGAAGCAATCAGTACGATCCTTGTTTCGGATGCTGTGGCTTTGTAAAAAGGCTGAGTATTGTGGTCTCTTTTTGATGCAGGCAGTGTAATGCTGCCGGTTTCACCGGTCGCCTGAACCATAAATCCGTTCATTGATGGAATCACTGAAGTTGGTGTTGAGGTCAGATCCGTATAAGACTGATTTACTTCATTCCAGATTTTAGCCACCCCGGCAATATTGGTGAGCGCCCAGTCGGAGGTTGCATCCCATGTCAACGCACATGGAAACGGATTTCCCAGCAGGTGCCAGCTTCGGTTGGGATTGGTGTTTCCTGTAATGTTCAAATCCTGAATCACAACGTCCGAAACATTGATTTCACCCGAAAAGGATTTATCTGCAGATGAGTTATAAGCAACCAGGTATCCTTTTCCGACATAAAAATCAAGTGCATTATTTACAAGGCCGTTGTTCAGCGTATTGCCAGTGCTCCAGTCAGGTGGCTCTGAATTGTTTTTAAAGTTCACCCAAATGTTGGAAGGCTCATACCAGGCATAAAAATCATAATCTGAAGCCAGTTCTGCTGTGAAAGCAGGTGAAATCGCCTGTGCAGCCACAGGGCTGCTGATAAAATGCCAGCCATCCTTCCCGTCCGTCCAGTTCGCATCATTGAAAAATCGCTGAATAGTTGCCGTCACAGCGGATGTGGAATGTATCAATGATCCGGTTCCTGAACTACTACTTTCAATGACCAGCCCGTTAATGCCGGAATTGTTCGTCAAGCTACCGGTGACTGTTGCTGAATTCCCTGCAGCGATGGTGAGAACAGCGCCCGTTTCTATCGTAAGATTGTTACATACAGCGGCTGATCCCGAACCAATTGTCACTAAGGCACTGATCGGTATAACTACATCACATGATGAGCCTGGGACAACAGCCGGAATCCAGTTTCCGGCATTGTTCCATTCATTGTCTGAAGAGCCGGTCCAGAGAATTGAGTTGGTTGGTGCAAGAACTACAACATTTGTAACTGGTGAAATGCAACCAGCCGCATTTTTTGCGGAGAGTGAATAGGTACCTTCCGGTACAGATAAGAAAACGCCCGAAGTATTTGTATAGGAACACAAATCGATTCGATATTTCATGCCGGGAGCAATGGGATTGGTAATGGTGATTGTTCCCGTGGGATTGGTACAGTTTGGCTGTATGATTGTAACCACAGGCATTGTTGGTGGTATACACAAAGACATGCTATTGTTATAGGCATTGGCGGCTCCTGCAATTGTCAACGCTCTGCCTTCAAGGGTGGCGCCATCTCCAAAAGCAATTTCTCCGGCAAGTGCCAGAAAAGTGCCTTTCATTGAAGCAGATGCGCCAATGCCAACAGCGCCGTCAACATTCCAGAAAATATTGCTGACCGATGCGCCATTCAACAGTATTATATTTACCGATGCCGCCGAAGAGAATGCGCCAGTTACCTTAAAAATGAAAATTGCATCCGGGTCACCCTGTGCATCCAGGGTCAGATTGGATGTAAGTGCCAATGCAGAAGATATCTGATAAACTCCACCATAAAAGGTTCCTCCCGACATGGAAGCAGCAACAATGGTTTGAGTTGCCGCAATGCTGCGTATTTCATTAAAAGCAGCTGCAAGATCAACTGCACATTGTGCAGTAACTGAGTTTGCAGTGTGCTGTACACATACAACGCTGCCAAAACCTGTGATGGCCCCGGAATTTGTACCAATGGCTCCGCCTGTAATAAAAGTTGCAGGTCCCGTGTTGCCTAAAGCTCCGGCTGAGGTGAAAAGGATAAACCCGGCTGCAGTGCCCAGGTTGGGGGTGTGCCCGAAACCAACGATTGTGAAACTCTTTGTTGAAAAGCATCCATTCGCATCTCTGGCAGTGATGGTATACTCGCCTCCCGGTAAATGTGTGAAAATGCCTGAAGTATTGGTAAAATCAATGCCATCCTTGCTATAGGTCATTCCAATTCCTGTCGGTGCGGTGATGGTAATTGTCCCGGTCGATAAGGTGCAATCCGGCTGAATCAGGGTAGCTTCAGGATCTTCAGACAGAAGGCATCCGGCAAGGCTGCCATTGGTAATATTCACTGCTCCTGCAATTGTGAGGGCTCTTCCTTCAAGGATTACTCCATCTCCCAATGCGATTTCACCGGCAAGAGCAAAGAAATTACCTTTCAGTTCAGCTCCCGCACCGGCGCTGACTGCACCGTCAACATTCCAGAACACCTTGTTTGCGGAGGCCCCGTTGATCAAAATCATTTTAACCCCTGCAGCCATAGAAAATGCCCCGGTTACTTTAAAAATAAACCGGGCATTTGGATTGTTCTGCGCATCGAGAATCAGGTTTGAGGTAACAGCCGCCGCGGGTGACATGGTAAACGCCTGTAAAATATGTTCCCCCGGTGAGATTGGCCAGGGTCTGCGTCGTTGTAATCGCACTTATTTCAGTGAAAACAGCCAGGAGATCCAGCTTGCATTGAGCTGTGACTTCATTTTGATTATGTTTTAAACAGTTCACACTTTCAAACCCGGTAATCGCTCCAAAGTCTGTTCCAACGGCGCCCCCAAGCACCTCTGAAACACCTGTGTTCCCAAGCGCTCCAGAACTAGTGAAGAGAATGAAATCAGACGCTGAACCCAAATTTGGCGTCTGTGTGAAACCCAGGGCAGATTTCAGTAAAAGGAGAATGATGATTACCTGAAAGCACAATTTTTTTTCCATTTTACAAATGTTCATGTGTTGCCTTTCATTACTTGGTTAAAGACGAGATATATCATTGAATCTCAGCAAAGCAGGTGAGAATGAAGTTTGTTAAATCGGAGGGAAATCTTTTTGATGATGATTTTCCGCTTAGGGACTTAGCATAGCTCTACTGAATAGTTAATTGTTAATTACACAATAAGTAATGTAAATTTACAATAAATTATAGGATAAACTTATTTCAGAATTTATAATCAAATGATACACAATAATTAATGGAATTAATTGTTCAACAAGTATTTTTAGTGTAATATTAATTTACACTAAACGTAAAATAAGTTAGACCTGTCTGTCCGGCCTAATTCAGAATGATCTTATTTGTAATAAAGAATCTGCGCTCAATTACTACGGTTAGAAAAACAGTTTGATTCCCGATCCGTGAATCAAGCACAATCCGATACCTGTTTGATCCGGTTTCGGTTGATTTTAATGTGTCTTTATCAATGATTTGTCCCGATGTATTTGTGATGAAATACTGTGAATCTGAAGGCAATTCTGTGTTCAATTCAAACGTAATTTCTGAAGAGGCAGGATTGGGATATATTTTTAATGAATAGGGATTATTCCCGTTTATTTTCTGAAAACCTACAGGGGAATTATTGGTTAGTTTAACTGCGTATATCGTGTTGTCAGCGCTGGTTGTATTGGTTTGATTTACTGTAAACGGATTCATGCTTGGGCTGTATATCCCTCCATAAATATGGCCAATGATAAAAGCATCGTCTGAAATCCGGCTCAGCTTTATAATTTCTGAAGGATAATGAGGTAAGTTGTTATTCGGAATAAATTCTGCGCTTGCTCCGTTAAAACCGGGCATTTCCTGTGGTAACTTAAATTCAGTTAATGAACTGTCAGAATATCTCGTTAGCAATGATATGGTCTTCACAAAAGGCACATTGTCATCCTGCATTAAAACGCCATCCTCGTAAAAATACTGGCTCATCCCACCAAAAAATAAGGAGTGCATTCTGTTATTTACACTGTCGTACAAACAGGATTTAGCGCTGTGGTAGTTGCTTAAATACTGGTTAAAATCTGTAACAGGTGAATATCCGTTTTCATTGATGTCTACCGGATACAGAAAGGGCAGATCCACATCCAACTGAAAAACACCCGATGAAATAGTGTATCCTTCCGTTCCATCGGGGAAAATCTGAGGTAGCAGGTTATAATCCCTTCTTCTCAGATGAATAGGGTCGGTTATGGTTGTATAATCAGTGTAACTCAATTGCGAACCACTGTTGTTAATGATAAATTTTCTGATTTTATCGGAATAGGTCTGGGTATAAGTGGGATTGCCCATTGGGTTATATCTTCCATCAAAGCGCTGTCCGCCAACCAGATAGAAAACATTGCCGATTTTGCCAAGTTGCCCTCCGGTTACTGCAAAATTCTCATCGGTTATTTGCTTGAAAAACGGAGTGACCGGATTGCCATTAATTATGGAATTGATAGTAGCCGGAACATTTATGGATGTCAGATTGGGAAATGTAATATGATCATCTGCAGTAGCAGAATAAGCGTATCCTCCGGCTAAATACAGGGTATCCATGTCCTGGTAAAAGTTCATATTGGTTGATTGCAGTTGCTCTTTTATCCCAACGGGCAAGTCATTCACTGAACTGGTCCAGAATTGATGTGAATCTATGTCAATCACATAAATGTCAGTATTGTTCTGAGATTCAGGAAATGCATTGAATGGCTGGCGGGCATGCAAACCATCTTTACGGCCACCAATCACCAGCCATTTGCCTTCGTGCTGCCCGAATGCATATGACTGTAAGCCTGGTAAATCCGGAATCGAAACCGGAACAAGTTCTAAAGTGTAATCAAAACCCGCCTGGCCCGAAGTTCTGCTTGCAATCAATGATATCGCCGCCAGGAGTATTAGTATTTTTTCATGTTCTGTTGTTAAATTCGAAAACTAATATGGATTTGATCATTATTATGTTAGTTTATTTGAAACCCGCTCTAACCCGCCTGACCCGTTAAACTCAGGCTGATTATCAACATTTGCCTGGTTAGTCGTGCAACTTGCCTGGCTGCGTCAAGCAGACAGGCCTTTAGGCTTTAGAATTTTACAAGGCCAAAATTAAAATTCAATTTTACTTTAAGCTTTAGACTTTTAACTTTAGCTTCCAGAATTTCTCAGGCTTAATATTAAAAACCAATCTTACTTTAAGCTTTAGACTTTTTACTTTGAGCTTGGCCCTTCACTCCATCACCAGGTTAAATCCACCTTTTACCAACACATTTTCCAGGCCTTCCGGACTCAGAATTTCAGTAAATCCATTGCTGCTGAGGCCGGTTTTAACTTCCTTTCTGGTAAATTTCATTTCCTTGCCTTCGGAAGAGGTAAGCACCAATACCAGCCGGCTGTTGCCCGATTTCAGAATGGCTTCGTCGGGCAGGGCCATCACCTCTTTTTCACCTGTAAATATTTCGGCTTCAATATACATTTCATTGATCAATAAAGGTCTTTCCGAGGGTTGAATACTGCCTATAACTGTTACAGCTTTGGTTTCAGGATCAATGGTACGACTGTATGATAACAATTCGCCATGGTAAACAATTGCCGGATTGCCCGGGCTGAAGAAACTGATCTTTGATCCCGGATTCAGGACTTTCAAATCTTTTTCAAAAACTGAAAGTTTCAATTGCAATTGATTCAGGTCAACCAATTGCATAATGGATTGCTGCGGATCAGCAAAGGAGCCGGTTTCAACCTCCAGCGCAGATATGTATCCATTGATGGGTGCATACAGGCTGATCTCAGATACCATAACCCCCTCCTTAACCTTATCTGCATTCAACCCCAGCATCAGTAAGGTAGTTTTAAGCCCTTCGCACTTCGAATACAGGCTTTTATATTCACTCTCTGCATTCATGTATGACTTTTGAGAGGAGATGTTGTCATCAGCCAGGGCTTTTTGTCTTTCATATTCGGCGTGCACGGCTTTTAACATGCTTGATGATTCGGCATATTCCTGCTGAAGTTTTACAAATTCGGTGCTTTCGAGTGTACAGAGCAACTGCCCTTTTGTTACCCGGTCACCGGTATTAACCGCAATCCTCTTTATTTTTCCGGCCATCAGGCTGCTTACCCGTGCCATCCCTGCGGGGGAAGTGGTAACTTTTCCATTTGAGCGGATGTTTCCGGCAAAAATTCTTTTCAATGGTCTGCCCAGTTCCATCCCGGAAGATTCAAACTGGACTTTGCTAATGCTGATGGTATCAATCGCGCTGACTTCTGATTCACCAGACTCACTTTTCGGGGAACCGCAGGAGATAAACAGCGTGGCTGAAAGAAAGATGCCTGATAAAAAATACAATTTCATCATAACACAATCAGTTTATGGTTAAGTAGTTTAATTCCAATACTATGCGATTGTATCCGGCCAGGTTATCCAGATAGTTTAACTCTATTTCAGTCGCAGTTTCAAGACTCTGGATAAACCCGAAGAAGTCTGTTTCACCGCGCTGATAGCTTATTTGCGCGGCACGGTAGATTTCTTTCGCCAGGTTGCTGCCGTTTTCGATAAAATAATTAACCGATTCCCGGTATTTCTCCAGTTCATCTCTCAATGCACTTTTCCTGGAGGAGAGTTGCAACTTAAGATTTTCTTCTTCGTTAAGGGCAATTTCATAATCCAGTCTGGCTGATTTGATTTTTGCCCGCTGCCCTCCGAAGAACAAGGGTAATGCAAGACCGGCCTGATAACCAGGATAGTTTTTAGATCCGGAATAACTATTGGTTCCGTTGAAAACCGACAGGGTTATGTCGGGCAACAGGCTGTTGCGTTCCACACTCAGCTTCGATTTCTGAACATCCGTATAGGCACTGAACAGCAAGGTTTGGGGGTCTGGTTTGTTCCCGTTTTCTGATACCGTTAAAACCGGCAATGCTGAAAAGCCGATGTCCACCAACGAATCCGATTGTAAAAGGAGTTGTAGTTCGTTCAATGCTTTGCTGACGTCCAGTTCGGCTTGTCGCTTGCTGATCATCAGCTGTTCATGCTTCGAACGGGCGTTGAGCATCCCGAGGTAATTGCTCCCGCCGGTTTCATATTGACGGGCAGCCGCATTGGAAAACCCGGAATAAATGCTGTCGAGGTAAAGGAAGTGCTGCTTTTTGTTTTTGAGATAAAGCAGGTGGTAATACGTCTGCATAACAATTTTTGTCAGTTGCAGCTTTTTCAGTTCGTAGTTGGCATAAGAAGTCCGGGTTTCGGCTACCCCGGCATTGTGCTGTGCGATCAGCAGTGTGGGAAATCCAAGCGATTGTTCGGCTCCGATGATATGGAGTGGTTGCCCGTTTTCTGCAATGTTGTTCTGATCAAAACCATAATAAAATGAGGTTTTCCCAAGACTGGCAGTTGCTGGTATCAGCGCTTTGGTTTGTTCAACCCTCAGGCTGTCGGCTCTCAGAGCCAGATTGTTTTTGATGGCGATGGCAACTGCCTGTTCCGGGGATATTTCCCTGTGCTGGGCAAGAACGCACATGCCGGGTAGCAGAAACAACAAAGCAATTCCAATTCCCCGCTTTAATCTGAATGGCCACCACTGAATTCCTGTAACAGTGTCAAAAACTGCATAAAGTAAGGGTAAAGCCAGCATGGTTAGCATGGTTGAAGTGATTAAACCTCCGATCACCACTGTTGCCAGGGGGCGCTGAACCTCGGCGCCGGCTGAAGTCGAAATGGCCATGGGTAAAAATCCAAGTGCAGCCGCAGCCGCAGTCAGTATTACAGGTCTGAGCCGCTGTAGGGTGCCGGTAATAATCCTTTCCCGCATATTGGTAACTCCCTGTTCTTTCAATTCTTTCAGATGTTCAATTAATACAATACCGTTGAGGACCGCAATTCCGAAGAGGGCAATAAAGCCCACTCCGGCTGAAATGCTGAACGGCATGCCCCGGATCCACAGAAGCAATACACCTCCGACCGTTGCCAGTGGTATTGCTGTAAAAACCATAGCCGCCTCCTTGATGGAGCCAAAGGCAAAATGAAGGAAGATAAAAATCAACAGGAGGGCAACCGGTACTGCAATTTTCAGTCGGGCTGTAGCATTGCGCAGGTTCTCGAATTGACCGCCATAGGAAACATAATAGCCGGGTGGCAAAACCAGTTTTTTGTCCAGGATACGTTCCACGTCGTTCACGACCGATTCCATATCGCGGTTTCTCACATTTATGCTTACAACTACGCGGCGGTGGGTGTTGTCGCGCGAGATTTTGGCAGGGCCGGTGGTATAGGTAATATCGGCCAGTTCGCTGAGCGGGATAAGCTGGCCATCCGGCAGATTTACCCTGAGATTTTCAAGATCACCGATTTCCCTTCGTGATTCCTGCTGAAGCCTGATTACCAGGTCGAAGCGTTTTTCACCTTCGAATACGCTTCCTGCTTCAGCGCCGCCAAAGCCTGCAGAAATAATCCGGTTGAGGTCTCCTGCATTCATGCCATAGCGGGCAAGTTTATCGCGGCGGTATTTTACACTCATCTGCGGCAGGCCGGCTGTTTTTTCAACAATAACATCAGCCGCGCCATCTACATCACCAATCAGTCGTTTTACTTCAAAAGCCTTCTGATTCAGCACCTCCATATCTTCACCGAAAATCTTCACCGCCACATCGGCCCTGACACCGGTTATCAATTCATTGAAACGCATTTCGATGGGTTGGGTGAATTCATATTCGATACCTGGAATAACCGAGAGGGCTTCTTTAAACTGATCGGCCAGTTCATCCTTGCTTTTGGCAGAAACCCATTCTTTCTTTGGTTTCAGTTTTATGATGATGTCGCTTTCTTCCATCGACATGGGGTCAGTTGGCACTTCGGCTGCACCAATGCGGCTCACAATCTGATCAACCTCAGGGAATTTGTCAATCAGAATGTTTTCCATCTGAGTGGTGAGTTCAATGGTTTTCGAGAGAGAAGTACCTGTTTTTAAAACCGGTTGAATAACAAAGTCACCCTCATCAAGGGTTGGTACAAACTCACCTCCCATGCGCGAAAACAAAAATCCGACCAACACCAGTGAAGCCAAAGCGCTGCCAAAAATAACCTTCTTGTGATCATACGACCATTCTATCACCGGCTTATAACTGCGGTAAGCGATGTTCATCACCCACCTGGAAATGCTCTTTTTCTTTTCTTTTTCAGGTTTAAGGAAAATTGTAGCGGCAACCGGAAGCCATGTAAGACATAATAAAATGGCGCCAACCAAAGCAAAACTGAATGACAGTGCCATAGGGCGGAACATCTTGCCTTCAACGCCGCTGAGCGAAAGAATCGGGATAAAAACCAGGAGTATAATAAACTGACCGAAAATAGCAGAATTCATCATTTTTGATGCACCTTCAAAGGTGACGGAATCAATGAGTTGTTGCTTCTTGTCGCCCTTTGCAATGGCCAGTTCATCTTTAACAACCGTGAGCTTTAATGCAATAAATTCCACGATGATGACGGCCCCGTCAATGATAATTCCAAAGTCAATGGCGCCCAGGCTCATCAGATTGGCATCGATGCCAAAGATGTACATCATTGAGATCGTAAAAAGCAATGAAAGGGGAATCAATGACGCGATGACCATCCCTGAACGGAAATTGCCAAGCAGCAGAACAACTACGAATATTACAATCAGGCAGCCCAGGATCAGGTTCTCTGAAACGGTGAAGGTGGTTTTGGCGATGAGTTCACTGCGTTCGAGTATAGGGTTTATGAAAACGCCTTCGGGCAGGGTTTTCTGTAATTCAGCCACCCTGGCTTTAACTTCAGTGATCACTTTGTTTGAATTGGCATCCTTCAGCATCATAATCTGGCCGAGCACTTTTTCACCCTGTCCGTTGCCCGTAATGGCTCCAAACCGGCTGGCATGACCAAAATGAACGTTGGCCACGTCGCCAATCAGAATTGGAATTCCCTTGTTGGTGCTTACCACAATCGATTCAATGTCTTTCAGCGAGGTAACAAGTCCTTCGCCGCGCACAAAGTAAGTTTCGTGTTCTTTTTCTATATAGGCGCCACCAGCCACACTGTTATTGCTGCTGATGGCTTCATAAACCTCGCCGATGGAAACGCCCATCGCATTTAAATTCTCAGGGTTTACTGCGACTTCATATTGTTTCAGATATCCGCCCCAGGTATTTATTTCCACTACACCAGGAATTCCTGATAACTGGCGTTTAACCACCCAATCCTGAATAGTACGCAATTCCATGGGTGTATACCGTTCTTCGAAACCGGGTTTGGTGTCGAGTATATATTGGTATATTTCACCAAGGCCCGTAGTAATGGGTCCCATTTCAGGGGTGCCAAAGCCTTCGGGAATATTTGCCGTGGCACTTTTGATTTTCTCAGCGATCAACTGGCGGGGCAAATATGTTCCGATTTTATCCTCAAAGACAATGGTAACCACCGAAAGCCCGAACTTGGAAATTGACCGTATCTCTTTTACGCCAGGCAGATTTGCCATTTCAAGTTCCACCGGATAGGTGATAAACTGTTCCACATCCTGTGTGGAAAGGTTGCCCGAGGTCGTAATTACCTGTACCTGGTTGTTGGTGATATCCGGCACTGCACCAACAGGAATCCGGGTGAGTGAATAAAGTCCAAATGCCGCAATCGATAAAGTGAATAATATGATAATCAGTTTATTGCGGATGCTGAATTGAATAATTCTATCTAGCATATCTCTTTATTTAAAACTGACAAACAAAATATTCCAGGTATTTGAGTATAAAGCTTTGTGGTTCAGCCCTTGAAATGCTGAAACGGAAATGCTGAAAAATTAACTCAAATCATATTATATTCATCACTTCACTTAATCAATCCCAGCCCTTCAGTTGCCGAACTGTCGTTTGGACGGTTAAGCAGGACTTTCTGGAAAAGTACTTTTGCTTCACGCAGCTTGCCAAGCTGAAAATCGGTCCATCCAAGCATCAGAATCGCATCATAGTCAAAGGGATAGAGATTGGCGATGCGTTCAAAATACCTGAATGCAGTCTGATAATCCTTGCGACCGTAATAAATCAACCCCATCCGGTAGTTAACCGTATAATGGTTGGGGTCGAGCTTCAGTATTTCATTGTACCGCGTAATCACCTGGTCCCAGTTACCTGCAGAGGATGCCGGTAATACATAACCAAGCCTTGCCTCGATCGACAATGGCATCAGGTTAATGGCTTTGTTATAATAGGCGATTGACTCTGAAAAGAGGCCTGATTGATAGGTGAGCCATCCCAGCCTCAGGTTGATTTCATAGGAGGATTCATCGTAAACCTTTTTCAGGATATCCGTTGCTTTGGTATATTCACCATTGGTTTCATAAGTGTAGCTGGTGCTGAAGGCCGTAACCAGGCTGGAGTTGTCCTGGGCGCTCAACTGAAATGCCAGGAAAATAGTAAAAAACAAGGTGGTGATTTTGCGAAGATTTAATGCAGATTCCATTTGATGCCTCCTGTGATGCTTTGGTTAATGTAATTATACGAAAAAATCTGACCGGTTTCATCTACCGGGAAAAATAATTCAGTTCCCTCCCTGAAAAACACCTGGTATCTGAGGCTTAAACTCAGGTAGTCGTTGACACTTAAAATAAGTCTGGAGCCAATCCTGGTTGTTACCTTATCAAAGCTGTTGTAAATAATCTGAAGATTATGTTCGGCTGTGCCCGATAAATCGCCCCACGACATAAACGCTTCTCCCCAGAGTTTGTGGTAAATCTTTCCGCCGATCATTTGATACACAATGTAATCGTTGTTAATCTGGGTTGACTTCAGGGTTACCGTGGTCAATGAGTAAAGGTTCAGGTTACCCAGAGGCTTGCAGAACAGGGAGCCTGTTGCCTGAACATATTCCAGTGAGTCGATCATCATCGACCAGACACCTCCGGATAAAGCCCACAGGGGTGCAGAATAGCTTACCTCTCCACCATAGGCATAATCGTTGTAATTGAGCTCTTTTGACGGTCCTATGATCATCTGAACCAGTGAATCATCGCTCGTCAACGGATTCATTACACTCACATTTACCAGCCTGAATGCGGGGCTGATTTTAATGCGTTGGGTAATGTTAAAAGAAGGTGAAATATAGGCTTCAACCTGAAAAACCGAATAATCGCCTGATAGAGAGTCAACAAAGGTGATGTCCACCCGTCTGTTCTTATTGAAATTCATTACCCCGAATGCGGCGTTAACCCCCATGCGATAACCAACCGGGAAATAAGCCCCGGTAAGCAGGTACTGTGAGTTTCGGTTAAGATATGCTTCTGAGTAAGTACCAGGCCCTGATTGCCTGTTTTTCTCGAACTGCTCCACATGGTTTGTAAATGCGGGACCGGTTTCCATATATAGCAGGGGCTTTTTAACGGCCTGGTCAAGGCTTCCGGCTACCTCCGGGCTTAGTTTTCTGAGCAGCCATCGTGCATCTTCGGTTCTGTTGCTGTAGCGGTAAGATTTATAAAGCAAACCGGAGGCATATTCATCGGTGGTATTGAACTGCAGTGCTTTTTCAAGATGGCGGGCAGCGCGGACATACCGTTGTTTATAAAAAGCAGCTTCTCCTACCCTTACACGCATATAATAGTAATCATATCCCTGCTCTATGGCTTCTTCACCAACAACGAGCAGACTGTCCCACTTTTGCTCATAATACAGCCGCAAAGTAAGGGCTTCATAGTTGGTTTCGGCATCACCGCTTGCTTTTAAGGGTGAATGCATCACCGATAAAAAGAAAATGAGAAGCAAAACTGCGATTCCGGCTTTATTCATAAACAGATTAGAGATATTTAAATACAGCTTTATGTTGCTTTTTATTTGATATAATATCAAGCGATTTAAGGTGGTTATCGGCAAATTGCATTTCAAATGTCCGGTTTTCCAGATCTTTGCCGGCAAATCGCATTTTGCATTCTGAATAGATTCTTACCCTGTTGCCGGTGATCAGGGTTTCACAATCTTTGTATATAAGCTTGTACGATGGTTTCAGAAACAGAAAAAATGGTGAAACAACGTCCTGCAGCAACCTTAACGGGCCTGATCTCAGAATGGTAGGTGGGAAGGTGTCTTCAACGGGCATATCCTTGTAAAATCCAAGAGGTACTTTATAAGCCGCCAGAAAGAAGTGGAATAGCAGGCTTTTCTTACTACCTGCATAATGTGTAAAGTAAAAAAGCCGGCCTTCGTACCTGAAGTAAGCCTTGGCACCGGTTGTCCGGCATTCCAGGTATCGGTTGTTCAGCATATCGGTCTTCACATTCCATTCGCCTTCGGTTGTTTTATCTCCTTCGATGGCGTAAGATATAACCAGTCCCGGCACAAAATTAAAAGCTTCAGATAAAGCTGGTTCAGTTTCAATATTCTGCACCAGTTGCCCTTCTTCGGGTATGCCACTCAATCTGAGGGCAAAATTTAAATTACTGACGATGTATTGCGAAAAGGGATAAAGCATGGTTTTAGACCCGATAAACGGGGTATTCTGAAACTGGAAATGCAGATGGGGGAATGGCGATCTGCCAGAATTTCCGCACCAGGCAATTACCTGTCCTTTATAAACATAAGTGCCTCTTGGAAACAGAATACTTTGTTTTTTCAGGTGGCTGAGTTTTGAATAGAGGCCTTCTGCATGCTTTATAACGATGGTGTTGCCCCAATTTTGGGCAAGGTTATACTCGCCGGGTTCATTATCGTCAATCATGTCGACCACTTCCTCAATCCAGCCATCAGCCGGGGCGAGGACAGGTTTTTCGAAGCAATAGTAATTTTCTGTTTTTGAACCATCTTCAGAGAACTCCATCCCGTTTTCATCACAAACCACAAAATCCCACGCATATTTCCATTCGTCGCGGTGGGTATGTTTTCCTTCATGCCCCTGGGTTACCTGCCATGTTCCGTAAAATGGAAGCCCAAACTGGAAGTAGGACTGATTCCGGAATCGCTCCCGCGCATTCATCCCGGCGTAAAGGTTTTCCTCGGGTGAGAAATGCTGAACCATAACAGTCTCAGGCTTGAGCAGCATTCGTTCCCTGAATTTCATGGCATATAAAAACATCAGCACTACGATGTTAAACGGCAATGAGTAAACAGTAAGCTGATAGGGCAGCAGCAGGGCTGTAGTGCCGGAGATTACCAGCGAAACGATGGGTGTAAGAATCAGTACCCACAACAGCGACCACTTCGAAGCGATCATAAAAAATCCGCCCAGGGCAATCGCTGTGAGAATAAAGTTGAATCCGATGAATCCGTAATCGAGGTCATGCATATTGGCTCCGATCAGCAGATAAAAGAACCAGGCAGCTCCGAAACCCAGAATTGATAATAATAATGCTATTCTTGAATAGATTAGCAGACCAATGGCAATGATAATACCTGCAAGCAAATGATATTGGAAGAAAATAGCGCCCAGAGATTTGAAATAGGTTTCAATGGCGAGAGGCCACTCAACATCGCCAAACCAGTTGTATATTTTCAGCACCTGTTCGCCACCCCTTGCATATAGGGTATTCATTGTAAAAATGCCTGAATCGCTGGGTTCCAGACCCGAATAACTTCTGATGGCCAGTTCGGCCAGCCATATGGAAATCAGGAAAGGAATGGTAAGATAGGGTAATCCGTATTTCCCCAATAATCCTTCAAAGGTTATGGAAAGTAATAACGTGGTAAATGCCACAAAGGGGACAATTGCATAAAACGCAAAGGATGGCTGGACAGCCATGCCAAGTCCCAATCCAACCAGGAGGGCATTAAAACCATAAAATCCGCTCGAAATGTTATAATGATTTAATCCAAGAAACCTGGCCGCAAGGTTTGCTATCAGCACTGAAATAATTCCTGCCAGGCCGGCATAGATATCAAAAAACGAAATCACAATCAACAGCGCTGCAAGTATCCGGTTTTTAGAGAAAAAAACCATGGAATAGCTGTTGAATAAGCCGGAAACAGATTCGCTAATCAGCTTCTCAGATTTAAGCATGACTGAAGATTCGGGAAAATTTAGAAAATAAAAAGAAATTATTCTATGAAATCTCTCATACGGGGATCACTCATAATCGCCTTTTTCAACCTTTCTTTACAATTGTATTTCTTGGTTTTAGCGTAATTTTCTGATCCGTAGCCCATGGTATCGGCTATATCTTTCGACGAATACTTCTGAAGTGAAAGTAAAAGTATCCGTTGACAGTCTTTTTCCATGGCATTGAAGTGTTCACGGTATATCCTGTATTTTGTCTGCTCGTTTTCAGCAGCTTCTTTTGTGGCAGCCTCCGGTATGTTGAAGAATTTTTCAATCAGGTCAAAACTGGTTGCTCCTTTTCGTTTAACCTTAAGACGCTGCATCCACAGGTTCCGGCTGATTGAATAGAGATAGGTGAGAAAAGAACAGGTAAGATAAAAATCTTCTTTCTGAACATTTTTAAGAATTACAATCAAGGATTCCTGAAAAATGTCTTCAGCATCCTCTTCGTTGCCTGTATTCTTTTTGATCAGATACCTGATGGTTGGAAAAAACTCCTGATAAACATGCTTGATGATAAAATCACTGTTAAGCTTAAGCCCTTCGACAATAGCCCGATCGGAAAAGTGTATCATTCAGCGCTGTTTATTTTCTGATAGTCACCTTCAACACCTGAGAAGCTGATTTGTTTAAGTAAATCCGCTGTTCAGCAATGGAGATGCCCATAAATGCTTTATAAAGTTCATAAAAGTATAAATTTTGCAGGAGTCTGCAATAGATTTAAACAATTATTTTATAATGTTCAGATAATCAGGTGTCTTTTCAAAGCCTGAAACTGAAGTTACGCTTTCGCTTTCCCTGATAATGTGGGTTTTAGAGTCCTGATCAATCAATACCACTTTTGGTCTAAGGGTGATAAACTGCATCCATTGGGTCAGGTTGTAAGCACCGGTATAATGAATAACCAGTTGTTCTCCCTTGTTGAGCAGGGGCAGGGTTATGCTGTCTCTCACACAATCGATGTTCATGCAGAGCGGTCCGTACAGGGCATTTTCTTCCCTGTATTGTGAAAATCCCTGTGCCGGTGTAACCGGATGCTGGTACCAGAACGAGGTGAACAGCAGGTTTACTCCGGCATCAATGATGGTAGCCCTGCGACCGGTCGACAATCGTTTGTTGGCAATTACTGTTGTAATAATATATCCTGCTTCATCAATCAGGGCCCTTCCTGTTTCCAGTATAAGCAGCGGCAGATTATCAGGTTTAAATCCGCTGTTGACCAATGCAGAGGTTATGGCTTCAGCATAATCATCGAAGGATGGGTTGGTATCCGACCCCGGCAGGTACGATCCTTTGAGGGTGTTTTTAGAGGTGAACCCACCGCCCATATCGATGTAGCGAATGTCGTGATTGAATTTCTGTTTGATTCCCAAAGCCAGGTCGGCCAGTTTTGATGCAGCTATACCATAGGCTCCGGCACTCATGATAAAAGTGCCGATGTGAGTATGCAGACCAACCAGTTCCAGTTTGCCTGACATCATAATTTTGTTGATGGCATCCCAGGCCTGTCCGTTTTCGTAATTGAACCCAAATCTGTCCCACATCGGGTAAATACCTGTGTCCATATTTACCCTGATGGCAACCAGCGGTTTTCTGGTAAGTTCTCCGGTCAAATCGGTTAGCGTATACAGTTCATCGAGGTGGTCGATGTGGATCAGTGAACCGTTTTCTGCAGCTTTTCTCAGATCCTCCGTTGATTTTCCCGGGCCATTGAAAATGATTTTTGCGGGATCAACCCCATTCGCGACGGCTTTATCATACTCAAAACCTGAAACTACTTCGGCCCATGACCCCTCCTGATGAAATATATTACAGACGGCTGAAAGGTAATTGGTTTTGTACGACCAGGCGAATTGTACCTTTGGGTACCGGGTGCTGAATGCTTTGTAAGCCTTGCGGTAAACAGAGCGGGTAGTGCTTTCGGAAATCACAAACAGAGGCGAACCGTAACCGGCAACCAGTTCCTTTACCGCAACCCCGTCAATATGGGTGGTTGGCGGAGAATCGTTGCGCATTCCGAATTTGCCGGGCATTCCGGTTTCAAGTTTGATTATATGTGGGCGTTCATAATGTTTCTTTTCCATTTTTCAAATTGGTTTAATCAAAGTTCTCCATTAACTGATATTTTCTCGAATTCAGACCGGTCCACAATCATGTCGTAGGAGTATCTGATAAAAAGCTTTCCTACATCGTAGGTGGTAAAAGGTTCAACATTCCTGCCTAATGCAAGGTTGGTGAGCGCTTCCGGAATATTCTGGCCAACACCTACCGCAAGATAAACCCAGGCCGGTATGCGCGGGTTGATTTCCATCAGGTAATAAATATTGTCGCTGGTTTTCATCATCTCCAGTTCAAAAGCGCCCTTCCACCTGGTTTCACTTACGAACTGCCTGGTGATGGCCAGCAGTTTTTTGTCGTCAATGCTGATGCCTGCCCAGGCTTTACCTTTATCGGTAATAAACTGTTTGCGCATGGGAACGGCCGCTACGGTATTCCCGTTGCCATCACCGAGCCCGGTAACATTGTATTCGGTGCCGTGCACAAAACGCTGCAATACAACCGGCAGTCCCCATTTGGCACTAATTTTATTAAAGTAGGTCCTGGCCTGTTCCATATTGTAGGCTATATAGGCATCATACCATTTGCCTTTGATCATCATCGGAAAATCGAAGTCTTTCTGAAGCGCGAAAATTTCAGAAGAATCAAAAATAGCTTTACCCAACGGAACTTCAATTCCGTATTTCTTGCCGAATTCCGAAAGATTTACCTTGTGACGCTCTTCAAACTGGCTGATTGTGGGCAAAAACATGTGAATGCCCAGTTTCAGGAGCTTGTCTTCGAGCTTTATAAATGAATACAATTCAGCATCAAAATTGGGGATGATCACATCCAGTTTCTCGCGGCTCTGGATGTATTCAAGCCGCGATAAAAGAACATCTGCACCGGCTGAAGGATAGGGTATCTGGTAAGTCCGGTCAATCAGATCGTGCATATAAATGCCCGGCTCCATCGATTCATAAGCGAAGCCGATTATCCGCACATCGAAAGAAGTTGCTTCACGCAATCCACGGATCACCGCTACCCCTGGTCCAGGGCTGTCGATGGCATTTAACCCTGTAACCCCGATGGTTATTAGTGGCTTATTCATTTGGCTCAAGAAGCTGGTGTTGTTTTAAAATATCGTTGAAATCATGCAGATCTTTCTGAAGTGTCTGGCTGTCGATCTGGTAGGTTTTCAGGAGCATCTCTGTGATTTGCCCGTCTGTCTTACCTTCTTTGAGCAGTTCAATGATCTCGGCTCCTATCGGGTTCACCGTGAACGACTCTCCGGTAGTCGGGTTGAAGAGAAAACCACTTTCGCTGATGGCAAGGTTTTCGTTTATTTTCATCTGATAAAAATTTTTGAAGTCAGGGATAATTATTCTGCCACAAAGTAAAAGCAACACAGGTTATGATGGGTTATACTTTTACCTGAAAAGGTTATAAGATTTTTTTGGTTATTAAAAATCAGGTGGTTGAAGATGGATAGTTATCCGGATTGTATTTTGGCAGGGATTTCAACCCGACCTTCCGATCATTTCAATGGGAATTCTGGAATTTCCACTTTTCTTATAGTCACTTACTGAAATTCCGGTTACCTGCCTGAACTGGTTGGAAAGATACTGTACAGAGCTGTAACCCAGTTGCAAAGAAATCTCACTCAGGGTAAACTCATCGTATTCAATCAGTTCTTTAACTTTCTCAATTTTATGCAGAATAATAAATTTTTCCAGGGTAATGTGCTCATACCTGGGGAAAAGAGCCGACAGGTAACTATACGACAAACCCAGTCTCTCAACCAGGTAATCGGAATTTCGTATCAGTGAGTTTACGTTGCCGGCCTGGTGGATCAACTCGATCACAGCCAGTTTTGTTTTTTCAATAATCTGCTCTTCACGGCTGACAATTGGTTCAAATCCTTCGAAAGCGAGCATTTCAATAAAGAACGACTCGCTGTGCAACAATGGATCATACTCAAACTCCACGCTACCCAACCTGATGGATCAGACGCGGGCTTCCGAATTCTCCAGCAAAAGCCTGACAAGCTTTATGCAACTGCTACTGACCATATTTTTCAGGCCGACGATGCTGGTTACCGAATTGTGCTGTCCGCTTTCAGTCATTGAAAATTCTCAGAATGTAAATATAGCGCTCTTTTGATACCTGGAAATAGAAATATGCAGATTATTGTTTATGACACAAACAAGTGTAAAGTCATGCGTGCATGAATCGATTTTTTTATTTGTAACTATTTATAACCAAAGTTGCAATAATTTGTTAAAATTGTAGTTTTTACCTAAGTAAAGCGAAAATTCGCTCTGTTTGGTAATTCCCGATATGGAAATTGTTGCAATTCAACTGAACTGTGAAAAATATTTTTAGTGAATGGCTTGCAATCCGGGTTTTATTGAGCCTCTTAATCTGTCAGTTATCAAAAACTATAATAAATCAATCAAACTTCATTACTCAAAGTTAATACCTTATTAATGAAACATTCAGGTTTATATTTACTTTTCCTTGTTTGCTGTTCTTTGTTTTCTTCGGTAAAAGCCCAGGAAATAGGCATCGGTGAATGGCGCGATCACCTGCCCTACCGGAAGGTTATTGCTGTTGCTGAAGGCGATAATATTATCTATGCAGCCACACCTTATAGTCTGTTTTACCTTAATACGGCCGATAACAGCCTGAACAGACTGAATAAAATAAATGGCCTGAGTGACGTGGGAGTGAGCCATATTAAATTCCATACTGAATTAAAAACATTGGTAATTGCTTATACCAATGGGAATATCGACCTGCTCAAAGAAGGTAAAATCATTAATCTTTCGGATATAAAACGGAAACCGATTCTTGGCAACAAAACCATTAACCGGATTGTATTTATTGGCAAACGCGCCTATCTTGCCTGCGGTTTTGGAATCGTTGTGCTCGATATTGAAAAAGAAGAATTCCCGGAACCGATTTATTACATAGGTCCGGAAGGCAGTGCCATCAATGTGAATGATATTACTTACAATGAACCCGATTCCACGATATACGCCGCCACAGACGAAGGTGTTTTCTATGCTGATTTTTACGGATCCAACCTGGCTAACTTTGCCGACTGGTCGCGGGATTTCTCATCTGTTCTTCCTTCCGGCCCTTTCAATCACATAGCCGCACTCAACAACCGGATATACCTTAATAAAAAAGGTTCCGGTTACTCAAACGATGCCATGTTTGTGAAGATTAACGGGCAATGGACGGCATTTGAGTCAGGTAACACCTCCAACAGGTTTAGCATGGAAGTTCATTACAACCAGTTGGTTATTTGCAGTAACCTTGCAGTGGATGTTTACGATACGGAAGGTGTCAGGAAATACAACATCTATTCATACAACCCCGGAAGTGTGTTTCCCAAAGATGCTATTCTCGATAAAGATGATGTTATTTGGGTAGGTGATGAATTTGAAGGACTGGTTAAAGTTTTTAATATTTATACCGCTGAAAAAAATCTGCCCGATGGGCCTGATTTTCCTGATGTTTTCGACATGTCATCTTCTCAGAATGAAGTTTGGGTAGCTCCGGGAGGAAGGAATTCATCCTACGGCAGTTTATACAGGCAGGCAAGGTTTGCAGGTTTTTCAGATGGCAAATGGGAAACCATTGACTCTAAAACGGACACCTTGCTTAACGATGCAAGGGATATTCTGAGTGTGGCCGTTGATCCTTCAAATGTAAAGAGGGTCTATCTGGGGAGTTGGGGCTTTGGCCTGCTGGAGTACACCGATGGTGTCCGTACCAACCGCTATACCGAAGAAAACAGTTCACTTGAGCTCTCTACCTTTGGAGGCAGCTGGATAGGTGTTGGCGGAATTGATTTTGATGAAAACAACAACCTTTGGGTTACCAATTCAAGTGCTGCTTCTGTTGTTTCAGTCCGTAAAAACAATGGTGAATGGAAGGCATTTAACCTTGGTTCAGTGGCCACTGGGGTGGATGTTGGTAAATTAATGGTTGATAAACAAGGACTGAAATGGCTGATGGTCCGTGCCCACGCCCTGATCGTATTCAACGATAACAATACACTCGACGATACCAGTGATGATCAGGCAAAAAGGCTTACTTCATCAGCCGGTAACGGTGCACTTCCAGGCACATCCATCCTGAGTATGGCCTCCGACCGTGATGGCCAGGTTTGGGTCGGAAGCGATGCCGGAGTCTCGGTATTTTATTCTCCGGGCAGTATCTTTTCAAATCAGAACTTCGATGCCCAGCGTATCCTGATTGAGCAGGACGGTTATGGTCAATACCTGCTCGAAGCTGAAGCAGTTACAGCAATTGCAATTGACGGATCCAACCGCAAGTGGTTTGGAACCGACAGGGCCGGCGTTTTTCTCATGTCGGCCGACGGAACCGAACAAATTCTTCACTTTACTGAAGAGAACAGCCCATTGCTCAGCAATTCAATAACCGACATAACAATTGCTGAATCCGGGGAAGTGTTTTTTGGAACTGCAAACGGCATCATCTCCTACCGCAGTGAATCGGTGCCCCCTGAAGCCACCCTTGATGAGGTATTGGTTTTCCCAAACCCGGTACGTGAAAATTATAACGGCAGTATAGCCATTCGTGGACTCGTTGAAGACTCGAGTGTGAAGATTACCGATGTTTCCGGAACCCTTGTTTATTCAACTATGGGCGAAGGTGGACAGGCCCTTTGGAATGGCTGTAATTTCAACGGTGAAAAGGTCAAGACGGGTGTTTACCTGGTTTATGTAACAAATGCCGATGGCTCGAAAACTGCCGTAACCAAGATTATGTTTGTGAAGTAGGGACGAGGGGCGCAAAAAAGGGACGAGGGACGTCTTCTCCATGCAGCCATGAGCGTATTAGAATGTTTTGGAAATTAGAAATTAGAATTTTCTTCTCTTTCTCCTTGTCCCCATTTCCCCTTGTCTCCTTGTCTCGAGCGTAATTTCCCGGCTAAAGCACTTGGTCCTCTGCTCTGGCCTTTCCCCTCCGGCGTCCCGCGTGGCGTTCCCTGTGCCCTGCCGCCCTCCTGGCCCTGTGCCCTGTGCCCTGCGCCCTGTGCCCTATGCTGAAGATGGGGCGAGGGACGCAAAAGAGGGACGAGAGACGAAACCTTAGAATTCAGATATTAGAAATTAGAAATTCTGCCATGCTCCATGCTCCATGCTCCATGCTCCATGCCCTGTGCCCTGTGCCCTGAGCTCTGTGCCCTGTGCCTTTTTTCTAAAATTTCAACCATCAACTTTCGCAGGAAGCAATTACCTTTGTAGTATGTTGCACACAACCCGTGGCCTTGTTTTCCACACCACCCGCTATTCCGACACCAGCGCAGTGGCTAAAATATATACCGAAGAGTTTGGACTGATGTCATTTCTGGTAAAGGGGCTTTACAGTAGAAAATCACATCTCCGGGCTGCCATGTTCGGGCACCTTGCCCTGCTTGATCTCATTGTTGAAAGACGTGAGCACAAGACCCTGCACTACATAAAGGATGTAGGAATAACCCGTTCAATCCCTGATTTCCAGGAGAGTATGTCGAGGAATGCGGTTGTTCTCTACCTTAACGAATTACTTTACAAATGCATCAGGGAAGAAGAATGCAACAAACCATTGTTCACTTTTATAATTGAAGCACTGCAGAATTTGGGAAACAGAGAATTGCAGGTTCAATCCTTTCATCTGTTGTTTATGCTTAAGCTTACCAGGTTCCTGGGTTTTTCACCCCGGTTGGCAAAAACAGATGCCGGCAGCTTTTTCGATATGGAAGAGGGCTTGTTTCTCGATTCAGAACCCCTGCACCGTTATTATATCTCAGGCCAGCCGGCTGCTGCCCTTGAACGGCTGCAAGCCATGGATTGGGAAGATTTGAAAGACTTCAGCATTCCTGCTCCGGTGCGCGATGAACTGCTCGACCGCCTGCTCGATTATTACCGGCTGCACATCCCAGATATGGGTGAAATGAAATCGGTAAAAGTTTTGCATGAGTTGTTGTCGTGATCAGTAATTCATTCAGATGTAAATACATTTTCCATGACTGAATGAATTCCTAAACCAGGTTGTCAGGTATTCTCATGCCAATCACCCCCTTCCCTGATCAGCTGCACCAGGGCTTCCACGGCCTCGTTTTCAGGAATCCCGGGCCTGACTGGTTCTTTACCTTTGTATAAAGTAACCTTTCCATTTCCGGCACCAACATAACCGTAATCTGCATCGGCCATTTCGCCGGGACCATTGACGATACAACCCATCACACCGATTTTTAGCCCTTTCAGGTGCCCGGTTCGTTCTTTCACCTGTCGGAGAGCTTCCTGTATATTGAACAGGGTGCGGCCGCACGAGGGACAGGCGATAAATTCAGTGCGTGTAAACCTCATACGGGTTGCCTGTAGCAGGCCGAACCCTATCCTGACAGCTTCATTCTCAATTAATTCATCAGACTCAATGCAAAGTCCGTCACCAAACCCGTCAATCAACAGGTTCCCGGGGTTCAGGCTGTTTTCGAGCAGTAAGTCTTCTGCATTCATTGCTTTAACCGAACTTTTCAGTATAAGCGGATTCCTCAGGTCCCTCGCTCTTATTTCGGCAATCAGTTGTCTCAAAGCCGGTGCACCGGCTTCAGCCATTATTATATAACGGGGTTTGTCTTTTAATTTATTCAGGAATTGAGGCAGTGACCGCTTGATCAGGTCATCACCGATGCTGATCAACGCAGGCATGTCATCATTCAAATGTACTTCTTCAGAATTAACCTGAGAATGCGGCAACAGATTTAATTCACCTGTTTCACTGGCCAGGAAGAGCCGGTCGTTTTTCTTCAGGATCAAAACAGGCAGGTTTTTTCCACCAATCACTCCGGAAGTTTCAGACGGAATCTTTTCTTTGCTGATTTCATTTTCGATGAAAAGGTCCGGCCGCACCGTCCGTTTCACCGCGCCATACTCATCTGTCCGCTGAAAACGTTCTGTAATGGCCCTGGCAACGGGCAATTCAAATTCAGGTTCTTCGGTTAGTGAAACCCTTATTGTGTCGCCGATTCCCCGTGCGAGCAGAGCCCCGATACCAGCGATAGATTTAAGCCGGCCATCTTCCCCGTCACCGGCTTCGGTCACCCCAAGATGCAGCGGGTAATTAAGCCCCTCAGCCATAAGCTTTTCGGCAAGTATCAGGTAAGCATTTACCATTACACGCACATTGCTCGATTTCATCGAAAGTACAAGATTCCGGAATCCCTGACTCTCGCAGATCCGGGTAAACTCAAGTGCCGACTGAACCATTCCTTCAGCAGTATCGCCATATCGGCTGACTATCCGCTGGCTGAGCGAACCATGGTTGGTTCCGATGCGTATGGCGGTACCATGTTCACGACAAATATTCAACAGTGGAGCCAGCCTTTCGGCAACCCGCTCCAGTTCGAAGTTGTATTCGGATTCTGTGTAAGCGGTTCGGCCCCTGGTGTTTCTGTCAGTGTAATTGCCCGGATTAATCCTGACTTTCTCAACAATGCGTGCAGCCAGTTCGGCGGCACCGGGGTTAAAATGAATGTCGGCAATCAGCGGAACCTGATACCCACGCTTTTTCAACTCATCCTTAATCACCTGCAAATGCGCCGCTTCCTTTAAACCTGGCGCTGTTATACGTACCATCTCACAACCGGCTTCAATCATCCTGACCGATTGTTCAACCGTTGCCCGGGTGTCAAGGGTATTGGTATTGGTCATCGACTGCAAACGGATGGGTTGATTACCTCCGAGCAACAGGTTACCGATAGAAACGACTTTGGAATGATATTCCATAACGAGAAATTATTTGCAAACGGATATAGCAGCTAAAGTAAGTTGTTTGATTGAAATCCGGATCAGACTTCTTTGATTCAGAGATGGAAGGGATTTACAATCCGGATACTGCCGGGCTTTGGCATTCTTACTTAAGAGGAGCGGAGTCCTGAAATCTTTAATACGTTATGAATTCCTGATGCAAGGCGAAATTGAGTAATTTTGCCTTGCTTTAACAGCCTTAAAACTATTTGCTTTTTTACTTTTTAGGTTTTATTTTGAGCTTTTTACTTTGAGCTTTGAGCTTGACTTTTTACTTTTTACTTTTTCCTTGATTCTATGTCACCAACTCTTTTCCCGGTCAAATTACAGTTTTGCAGTTTATCAAGCGGAAGCAGTGGCAATTGTTACTTTGCAGGAAGCAGCAACGAAGGAATACTGGTTGATGCAGGGATCAGTGCGCGCAGGATCAGGAAAATTCTGGAAGAAATTGGTGTCGGATTGCCGTTGATCCGTGGGATTTTTATTACCCATGACCACATCGACCATATCAACGCGCTCACCATTTTAACAAAGAAGTTTAAAATCCCTGTTTATTGCACCGAAGGCACCTGGAAAGGGATATTACGCAACCGGACAACTTTCGATCTGGATCAGACGGTATACCATAGACTCGTCGTTGGGGAACCTGTTTATGTGGCCGGGCTCACTGTTGAAGCTTTCCCGGTTTCTCACGATGCCCATGAAGCCGTTGGGTACCATATTTCGAACTCAACCAAAAGCATAACCATTGCAACGGATCTGGGTATTATTGGCGATCAGGCCGCTCATTTCCTGAAAAAGGCCGATGTGATGGTGATTGAATCAAATTATGACGAACATATGCTGCTCACCGGTCGCTACCCTGAACAACTCAAACAAAGAGTCCACGGTTCGTTGGGGCATATGTGCAATGCGCATACAGCTGATTTTATTGCCGGTAACTTTCATTCACGCTTATCGCATATTCTGCTCTGCCACCTGAGTGCAGAAAATAATACGCCGGACAAAGCCCTTGCTACACTATCAAAAACGCTTGAAGACAAAGGTGTGCAACTTGGCTCTGATACCATAGTTCATGCACTTCCACGGGGTGCCAGATCGGAATTGTTTGTGCTGGAAAGCTAAAAATCCGGGAACTGTCAATCCCGAAAGCTAAAAGCTTTATCGTTAAACGGATTTGGCTTTTAGGAAAACAACCGGTGAATACAAGTCAGAATTTATTTAATTTCTTATTTTAGCCCAAAATTAACCTCGAAGATGTTCGGAAAGATAAAATCCTATCTGGCAAATCGGAAGCTGAGGCCAGTAACCGATGCCCTGCTGGCTGCCACCATTACCTATGGATTTCATTTGCTTTACCGTCATTTTTCAATTGAAATCAATTCAGTTCCGGTTATCAAAGCGGCAACTATCTGGCTGACGGAGCTGGTCTATACTCAAAGCCTTTGGATTAACCGTCATTTAATCGGACTTAGCGTGAATACTGCCGCAAATCATACGATGATATTCTCAAACGGTAACCTGATATGGATAAATGGCAGCTGTTCAGGTCTGAAACTGATCTTTCAGGTGACCATTCTTTTTCTCCTTTTCCCGGGCCCATGGAAACACAAACTTTGGTTTATACCCCTGGGATGGTTGTTAATGCACTTATCCAACCTGTTCAGGATTGTTGCGCTCTCCATCATGACTTTATGGAAACATGAATATTGGGATTTCACACACGACTGGGTGTTACGTCCCTTCTTTTACCTGGTTATTTTTGCCATGTGGGTCTGGTGGGTGGAGAAGTTCAGGAATGTGAAGAGAGAAGTGAGTAGTGAGAAGTGAGTAGTGAGTAGTGAGTAATGAGTAGTGAGAAATGAGTAGTGAGTGTAGAGATCCTGAATTTGAAGTA
Source organism: Bacteroidales bacterium (assembly GCA_016709025.1). Classification (GTDB taxonomy): domain Bacteria; phylum Bacteroidota; class Bacteroidia; order Bacteroidales; family Lentimicrobiaceae; genus Lentimicrobium. The sequence goes on from JADJEQ010000026.1 coordinate 84,018, forward strand.
AGATGTAAGTAAGAAGTAGGATATCGACAGAATCTGCAATCCGAAATCTGCAATCCGAAATCCGCAACCGACCGAAGGGAGCTCAGCGCAGCTAATCCGCAATCCGAAATTGGAAGTAAGAAGTAAGAAAGTGGCTATGTGTCTAAGTTCTACTATGTTCCTATGTGTTTAAAAATCGGCTATTTATGATAAATGAAAAACGTTGATAGTAAGAAATCCGCACCCCGGCGAAGTTCACCGAAGGTAATATGGAAGTAATAAGCAGGAAATCTCCGCAATCCGCAACCGACCGAAGGGAGCTCAGCGCAGCTAATCCGCAATCCGCAATCCGAAATCCGAAATTGGAAGTAAGTAGAAGTAATAAATCAGGGTGAGCTTAAAAACCCATCTGAAATCCTAAATTGATCGTACCGTTTTTCCCCTGGTAAAGGTCAGGTGTATATTGATCAAGATATTGCTGTCCTGTTTTCCCGTCAACATCATATCCCCTGATGTCACTTTGTGCAAATCCGGCAAAAACCGAAAGGTTGTTCCAGAGCATATACCTGACATCCAGGGCCAGGGTGGAATTTCGCCAGGTTACCTCTTCCATAAACGGATTTTCATCAACAGGCACGGTGCCGTTGAGATCGTAGGTGTATTCATTTCCGTGTTCAGCAAGAAACCACGATAGGTTTGCATACAGCCCCGCTATTGGTCGCCAGCTTAATGAAACATACCAATCACGGGAGTTATCACGCAGGTAATGACCCAGATTGAAGTGGTTGGATTCAAAGGTCAGGGTTTCAACCCTGTGTTTGTAAGTGATTGGGTTGGAGCGGGTACTCTCTGCACGTAAAGTGAGGTTCTTTACAGGCCATCCTGAAAGCGAAAAGCCTGTTTTGAAGCTGGTGAAGTTCGTTTTATCAGGATCGCCAACCCGGGAAATGCTGAATTCATCAATAAACACCGAAGCATATAAATGCAGATAATTCAATTGCCGGCTGCTGATATTCAGGAACATTTGTGAATTCTGGTTGTCAATGTTGTGACTCAGCGTGTGGTCGATCGATTTAAAAAAAACAAAAGGAATCAAATAAGCCGGTTGCACTTTAGTATCACTGTAAATGATTGAATTACCGGCAGATACAAACAATCCTTTGAAAGGCTTGAATGTGAACATATTGGCAGCCAGATATTTATCCCTGAATACAGCCCGGTAGTTGCCGGGTTGTGAATAATAACTCCTCGAACTGTCTATAACTTCTGAAACCAACCAGCCATGGTAATAAGTAAATGAAAACCATTTGGCCGGATCGAGTTTCAGTTTGACCATGGCAAAAGATGGACTTCTTCCGGAAAAAATGTTTGATCCATGGTAATTATCCCCCCATAAAGCATGGTCCTTACTGAAACTAAGGCTGCCCCATTTCCACGACCAGGCAATGCCGGCGCGCATTTCACTGTAATCGCCCCCGCTTCGTCCCTGAACCGCGATTTTGTAATTTCCGCCTTCATCTGTGGTAAAGTAGCCCGGCATGGCCAACACCTCATTCGTCTGATAGTTGTCGCGCAGACTGGCCCAAATTGCCCAGTTTCTTCCTATGTAAGCGTTGGCTGAAATCCCTCCCCAGGTGTGACGCACATTCCCTACCGGGTTAGAAATGTAATTGATGCCATAAACAGGTTTGATACTTACCCTGAAAAGGGAATCCCGGTAGGTAAAAACAGGAGGTGCCAATGAAATCTGGGTACTTTGTCCTGGTTTTGTAAAATTGAGGATAGCCCGGTGCTCTTTACCTGATTCCAGAGCATAGTCTTTGAGCAATAAATTCACTTCTTTTAACTGGGCTTTCGATAAACGTTTTTCTGATATGGCAGCCTCAGTAAGTTTTATAGCTATATACGACCGGGAGTAAGGTTTTATTGCTGAATTCAATTCAATGATACCCTGGGTAGCCAATTCATCCAGTAGCAGATAGATGTTTTTATCTGAAATATGCTCAGGGATTTCCTGAGACTGAAGCACGCCCGGCCGAAAGATCATCAGGAATATCAGCAGGATATTGAAAAGTTTCTTTATCATGGAGTAAAGGTAAGTATTATGGGTATTCCAAACGGAACGGTAGCGACGACTGTTTAAACTCGTTCAATTCAGGATGCCTTGAAGACTATGAATTGTGGGCCCGGAAAGGACTGGCAAAGTAAATTATTCCCGCGCCGGAGTCAAAAGTTGAATCAGGGAGAAAGAAGAAATCAATTTGCTGCTTTAATGAACCCGGACAGGTAATATTTTATTTTTTCCTCATCTGCTTTATGTACCTGCTCTGTTGTGCCCTGGTCTTAATTACTTCTGGCCTTGCAGAAGACTATGTTGTAAAAAGCCTTGAAAAAATAGCGCAGGTCGGTTTTGAGCGGGGATTTCTGACTGGCCTCAAGGTATCTGCGTTCCGACTCAACTATTTCATCAAATGTTTTTGGCATATCGGCATAAAACGGCGGGACCAGTCCGGGCTTGGAGCGGATGCGCATTTCCTGCATTTCAGGGGAGTAGAGGTCGAAATAATGTTGGCTGAGTGGGCGTACCCCCACCAATTTCAATTCTCCCCGCAACAGATTAATCAGCATAGGCAGCTCGTCGAGCCATATTTTGCGCATAATTCGACCAACAGAGGTTACCCGGTAATCATCCTTGATTTTACCTCCTTCTTCCAGATTATTGTTGGTATAAACGTACCCCTGCAGGTATTCGCTGAATGGGTGCATCGTCCTGAATTTGTACACCTTAATTATTTTTCCGTCCTTACCCACCCTGTTGAGGTAGATAAACGGCCCATAGGTAGCATGTTCGTTAAATGCCGGAGGTCCTGTTTTACGTGCAATTACAAAGAGGTTTCCGTTGATCTTCTGCTCATCCAGAATTGCGAAACCACAGGAGCATAGCCTTCCCAGGATTTCAGCACGACTCATCACCCTGTTTAGCCCCCGGGTCAGGAAAAAATATATCGATTTGCCAATCGGAATTTTTGGAAAAACCCGTTTTAAAATAAAGTCAAATGCATAAACAACGTAATTGAGTAAAGGCGGATATTTTTTCAGAATGCGCTCTTTACGCTGATTCTTGGATTCTGCACAAACCGCAATCAATCCTCCTTCCGGAAGGCGGTTGTTCATAGCCTCCAGAAATTTGTTCACGAACCTGACATCATTCAGCCGGTGCAGGTTCACAATCTTACTGAAAATACCCAGTGGCTGACTGGCAATATTAAATAGTGTGGTAGTGTCAATGACCAGGGTTTTTCCTGGTTCTTCATCAATATGATTGCTGATGTATTGCAATGCCTCCGGTCCGATATCCTCGAGCAACTCATCGCTTATGCTCAGTACATCCCTCTTTTGTCTTTTGCGGCTGGCTCC
>JADJEQ010000027.1 GCA_016709025.1 Bacteroidales bacterium
TGCAGGTGGCTGAGGCTTCCCCACCGGCTGGTATTGTGTAATGATGGTTTCTGAAAATTGGTTCAAAGAATATTGAGCTTTACATGATTTTTCAGAGTTAACAGAACCTTCATTCTGCATTTTCCAGGGTGAATAAATTGATGCTCCCACACAATCCTGAACCGTACAATGAAAAGAAGGATTTGGATCACTTCGAGGCACACCCAGATTTTGAATATCTGTTTTATTTGGTGTTGAAACACCATCGGACGATATAAGCGATATATCGTTTAAGAACACGACCTGAGTCAGTTGGTATTGGCAAGGCGTTCGGCTTCCATTCCCCTGATAACGATGCGGTTGGTGGCATGAGTTCCGCTCCGCAGCCACTAACCACGGGAATTGTGTTGAGTGTTGTTTGCCATGTTGGCACCGTCAGGAAAGCGCAAGCCCCCTCCCTTTAGGCACTGAAAGATTGCGAGAACGTTTTGGTGTTTTCTTCTTAACCGGTAGCCTTCGATGTTGACCTGGTCCAGGTGAATGGTGAGATCCGAAACTGTTTATCGGCGAATTGTCGGATCTAAAGATTGGGGCATAACCACGGACCCAAGTCGCGATAGGAAGCGTGCCGGGGCGATTGATCGTCTGATGAAGCCGTTTGTTTTTATCATTTATTTAGTCACAGCGTGATTTACGTTTTGCGATTACGAATAATAGATATAGATTGCGAGTTCTCGTCTTCTTTTGTCTCCGTTTTTAGACTTCAGAGTGTTCCTCCTCCTTTAACTCTTTTCACTTTCATCCTCTTTTCTCATTTCTCACTGCTCACCATTTCCACATTTCATTTTTCTTAAAACCCTAACAGGTTGGAAGAAAACCTATTGGGATTCATTTTCATCTCTCACTACTCATTCCTTTCCACTTTCCTCTTCTTCCTTCGCACTGCTTTTTTCAACAGGACCAATCACTATTAATCTTCCCGAAAGTTTCAATTACATTTCATATATCAACCCGTCGGGGCCAATCACCCACATTCCGGACGCACTTGATACCTGCAGCAGTTTTTCGGTGTACAGCTGCAGGCCATTGGTCACTACCTCCAGGTAATGACAGGTGAACCAAACCAAAAGATTGTTCGCCACTTTTTGTGTCTGTCGCCCGGTGAAGAATCATGCCGCATGGCGCTATTGACGAGTCAGTAATGAACAGGTTGCTCCTTCCCTCGCCTGCGGCCAATTCGGTAAGTATGGTCCCGTTAGTAGTTAATTCCGTAAGAAATAGCAGGCGCCGCATAGTTTTCCGGGTTTACCAATCAGGTTTATTTCATCATATCACAGAGACCATGCTCGGTAGTCCAAAGTTCACCGGTAAGCGGATTTATGCAAGTGCCCTGCCAGATTCGGTGTCCTTAGCTGTAAATAGAAGGAAATGCACCTTTTTAGTATTTTAAAAAGGATTATCCTCAGGATTGACCATAACGGTTGTTCGGTGGTTCGTTCAGTGGTGACTTATCAAGGTTCTGAGGGAAAATCGAATTGTAGTACTTATTTGATCGCGCGATACCCGAAAAACATGTGGCTGTCAACAAAGGCGGTGTTGCCAAATGATGCGATCAGCATTGTGATTACCTTCCCTGAATATCAACTGCTGATCCACCAGCTTGTTCACGTTCAAGACGGCCCGCACGTATAATGGCCGTATTACTTTTTGGATTTGACGATTTTCGTATCAAGAGCACTGTAAGACAGAATCTCATCCACTTTTTTGTAATCGCAGGACGAGGGCCAATCGAGCGGACCACCTGACCGTCCGCTCTCCAGGCCGGTAATCCCTTCATATAGGTGCGGAAAGTTTGCCGTTGGGAAAACGTTGACAATAATTTGCCCGACCCGTTCGGAAATCACAGGTCTGCCGCGAGCAGAAATGCAAGTCCCCACGGTACATCTGATCGGTAACTACCGTTCAATTATGAAATCCTGTACCTCCATTCCGTTACATCGCCTGCTTTACTGCTGGTTTCCAGTGAACTTCTGTCGTCTGGAATTTCCTTTTTAACATAAGCGGCAAATTCTTCTATTTCGTCTTCCGAAAAAGTCTTCTCCAAATAAAGCATGCCACCCTCTTCAGGTTTCAGTTTGATACTGCTGATAACCGATGCATTTGGGGGTTCATGCATCCACTTTTTGTGATTAAATTTTTCAAAGTTATCACCATCAACATCCGGCGCAGTAAGTCTGGTAATTCAGGGCTGCCGGATTTTTCCTGGAAGGACTTAACGGCAAAGAAGAGTCATCTTTCAGTGACATTATTACCGTCATTCCAGTGAATGCAAGGCTACCGCCAGGAGAAGGCCGGTTGAAATGATCAATGTTCTTTCAGGTTGAAAATTGACTAGTGGCGGGCCAATCATGAATTATAAAACTAATTGAGCAGAAACCCGTTTATTTCTTTGACTTGAGCGCGGTGGATTTTGTTGTTATCGGCATTAGATTATAAATCGCGAAGGTTGGCGTAATTCACAGACTTGCTTCTGAAACTGAGGAAGAAGAGGCACAGAAGTCCCAGACTTGCCAGCCTATGTTATTAGGCATTAGTCGCAGACTTACACAGCAGTTGAAGCCTATTGATTGCTGAAATAGGCGCTGGTGGATTTTAGTGCTAATCAGCATCAGAATATAAATCATGAAGGCGGGCATAAATCACAGGTTTGCATCCAGGCACAGGAAGGAAAGCTGGAGTCGCAGACTTTGCGCCGAAATGTTCCGAAAATGACGATGACGGGCAAAATCGCGGACTTGAGACTGCACTTCATTTTACTTCCGAAAGCGGTAGTAGACACAAGTCGCAGACGCATCCGCCAACCGTGCCAGCAAATAATGAAAGGCGCAGGTCTGTGACCTGCCCTTACGCGAATTGATATGATTCAAATCAAGGATCACTTTATAACTGGCATTTTCCTTGATTGTGAGAAACCGCGGCTTCAGTCTGTTAAAATAGATACCATTCGTGAGATTTTTTCGCAGCGAAGGCTCACTTCCATAGTTTCCGGCCATTACACGCTCGTTTCGCCAGCTTTGCGACTTCGCACCAGCACTGTTGTAGAGTGTCGAGAAACCGGCACCCTCTTCAGCTATCCAGGAATTGAATGGTTGTCACCCCGCTGAATGGGTTTGGATAATTCTGTTCCGGGCTGAAACCGGAAATGAGATTCACTGCTCCGGTTCTGCTGAAAGCCTCACCCAGGCTGAATTCGCCCATGGAAACCGGGCTGCCTGAGTAGGCAGCATCCGGTGCTCGGGTCCAGGTGTAGTTGCCGCTTTCGAGGCCAGTCAATAGCCATTCAGTTTTCGCACTTGCGTTTCCCGGTTCAGAGATTGCGGGCAGGAACCATTACCTGAACATTGTCCTATGGGAAGCTCCAGATTGTAGGTTGGGGCACCGGCAGAGGTGTGATCACGTCGCTGCCGGCCAGCCATGTTAAGCAGGCGGGGATTGCAAATGAGTAACATCCAGGACCGACTTTGGAATGAGAGGTTCATTTCTGAGCTGGAGTATCGTTCCGTGGTACCCCCCCATCTGAGCTTCCACAAGCCCATTTCCGCCGGGAACAAAATACTGACCGGCAATAAAGTAATCGAGATCCGCCTTCTCCATCGATATCCAGCCAGGAAAATCCTCCGCGATCACCCCGCAGCGGTGCCGGAAGTTCGTTCCGGATTCGGTGAAAACCCGCCGGTATTGGAGTACAAATCCGGCGCGGCGCTAAGATAACGGGCCCGAAGTGTAGTTCCCAGCCAACAGAATATCCATGTCTCCATCAGGTCATACCGTCAGCCAGGTTGCCGCCGTCAGATCAAACGCCCCCCACACGCGGGTATGTCTACGGGTATTACCATAGGAATATAATTTTCATTGTCGTTACGATAGATTCGTAACGCCATGTGGGTGTAACTTCCATCCGTTTCGTGGTGCTACCGGCAACAGAGATGTCGAGATCGCCATCTCCATCATCAGTCTCCCCGTTGAGCCTCTCCGCCTCCCAACATTCATGCTTTGAAGATATCTTCACCAACAAAGGCTCCGTTCCATCGTTTCGGCCCAACGGCAGATGAAGCTACTTTCCCGTCAACTGAGAAATATTATGGATGACAAGGTCGAGATCCTGGTCGCCATCAAAATCAGCCCAGGCTTGCTCTTGCGCATGAGAGGTGGGTGCAAATAGGGAATCGAAGGCGGTGAATACAAATCCTCCATTTGCCATCGGAACCATCGTTGCGCATTAACGCAGTAAATTTATTTTGAAGATTCAAAATCGAAAACCGATGGCAATCGAGCTCGCACGGTCTTCATCGTTGTCGTAATCGGCCCAGGTAACCGAGCGGAGATCAGAATTCCAGCTGGCTGTTGTCTTCCCAGTATCCGGGAAATTAGCAGCGGTCGACACCAGTGTTCCCTGCTTCATTGCGGTAAATAACGGTTGCAGCATCAGTTCGCAGCTGCAAGATCGAGGTCACCCGTCGCCCATCATCGGCCAAACGGGAACAGAAGAACCTGTAGTCCGATCAGCGAGAGGGCACTTCAAAATAGGAAAACTCCCATTCATCTGTTCCAGCGGGATAATCGTTTGCGCCAACAGAACCAGTTTTATCTTCGACACTCATTTCATAAACCATAATAACCCAGCACACTGCAATGCCTCTGAGTCACCGTCACTATCATAGTCGTAGCGCGGTGGTGATCACCCAAAAATCTTCATCCTGGGGTGTTACGAACAACGGATCAGGAGGTTATTTCAGTAAGAATCGCCAAATATACCCCTGGTCCGGGCTGAGCCACTGCAACCTGAGCATGTTCCCTGTCTGCATCATCATCGGTAACGGTGAAACAACGTAAGTGTTTGCCATTTCATAAGTGTGCGTTGGATTCCTGAAGGTCAGAAGCAATTCCATCGGCAAAATCCTGACCAGCCGGTGATAAAGCCGTCAGGATCGGTACTCGTGTCTGTGAAAACAACTACAAAGAGGCCAGTGTTTCGAAAATCCAAAGAGGCTGCCGGTAGCTGGTTTTGCGGAGGAAAGTGGTAGTACATTAAATCAGCCAATATAACCCTGGCCAACCAGCTTGATCCAGGCATCGCCTGCCGCATTGGCTGCAATGGCGCCGAAACTGCGGAAACCTGCAGATCGGTTTGCCATAGCAGCCCAGTTCTGTATATTGGCAGTGTAATAAACCAAATTGCTATTGGTGCTAAGCCAGAAATTAAATCGGCTCCCCACCAGGAAGAATATACATGCAAAATCATCAAACATGTTAGGTGTTGAATTGTTTGCCAGTTCAATCCGCCGTCTGTGCTCAGATGGCTTCACCACTTCATATACCTACTGCATACCTGTGTTTTCGTCAAAGAAGTCCATATCCCTGATCGGGTTTAGAATACCGGGTAGTACCGCCTGATTCCAGGTAGCACCGTTGTCGGAACTTCTGTAAAAGTCTGGGAATGGCGGCAGCCCAAATGTGTTGGCTCCTTCCACATCTATTCACTTCTGTAAGCGCCCAGAATATCGAGGACTGGTGTCCAGGTATCCCCGCCATCAGTGGTCTATATACAAGGACCATTCTTATATCCTTGTCCAGTAACCCAGCCGTTGTTAATATCTATAAAATGAATGTCTTCGACCGATAAGTCATCAGGTTTTGAAGAGGTGCGACCAAATGGCCATTTATCACGCGCTTTTATATACCTGTTCGATTCATCAACTTAACCACTAAATTCTGCTGGTCAATAGTATGAACCGCCTTAAGATGGGTACTGAAGCACAGTCACAAAACCCATCCGGGCGATGTTCCATCGCTGCTCAAGAAGCGTTCCGTTTTCGCCCACGGCGATCAGACGCCGTTTGGAAACCGGCCGTATCGTTCAGCCCGACGATCCGCTGCCGCTGATTTGTGTCCGGAAGCCCGCTATCAGTGGTTTTGACAATAAAACCGGCTCCATAACCGATGGCCCGTTTGGGCATCAGCAGAAGACCCGGAGCAACACTGCTCGGGTAAGCAGGCATTGGACAGAGAGAGGTAAAAGGTTTTAGCCAGAATCAGGACACACCCGCTCGGATGAATGGAATATATTTCCAAAATTATCTGGAAGCGACGACGTTTTTGTATCGGCGGATTCCAAGGTGTAAGATCCCTTCAGGCTTGGGCTCACCAAGATCCGGTCAGGTAAATTACGCCATCCGCCTATTACAGAATACGATCGTAATAGTCAGGGAAGTCGCCGCTCCCTGCCCCACGCCGGGACTGCAGAAGTTGATAAAGACAGGAGCTGTATGACCTGCCGGTGCAAAATGCCGGAAACCCAGCTTGGCCCCCATCTGTAGAACGGACAAAAACATCATCTGCGAGCCAACCTTTACGGTCATGAAGAAAAGCGGCTGAGGCCATGCAGAATATACCGGATTAAGGAGGTTCCGCCGTCGGATGTATATAAATTTTGGTGAGGGGCTCCGCCGATGCCATTTAAATTATCCGAAAAGTCAAACGAAAGCTCGGCTCCATTTGGGGAATTCATTTTCCAGCTAATGCCCCGTCCATACTGACTACTAGCCAGGGGTACCGGTCGCCAGACCGAAAATCAAGTATAAAGTTTCACCAAATAAGTGGACTAAGCAGGAAGTTCCGTCCAGGTGGATTTCCACCATCAATTGGTACTGATGAATTTCATTTCCTCAAGCCCAGCCGTGCTGCTGTCGAAAAAAAGAGCCTTAGGGTATAGATTAGACAGGGAAAATGGAATGTCGCATTGCACCCAGGAAGCACCACCGTCGTTTGATTCAAAAAGGCTCCGCGCAAATGTCGAAGGACGTATAATCAGTGGCAATAGGGCCCGATCGGGGTAAATTGCGCCGATACCTCACATCAAGATTGGTCAGGAGAGGGCTTTGGGTGTTCCATTTGCGCCATGGTGGCAGATGAAACTAAAAGAAGCACCATCAGAAATAACCTGCAAGTTTTGCCAGGGCTGTCAGGACAATGCATCTACAAAATGTAATCTATTTTTCATGGTCCGGATTTTAATTTCGCTACGAATAAATACACCCGGCAGACCAGTGCAAAGCAATAATTTTCTTACCTGGTATAAACAACCCCCCGAGCAGGAAATTGGTGATTTACCGGATGTGGTGGAAATATAATTCTTCCTGGATGGAGTGGTATTTTTACGGGAAGAATTCCGATAACAACTTTTATTGCTGTCTTACAATGATTGTATCTTTCAGATCGGTAAAAACTGAACAATTATGGAAACTCCTTTTAGCCTGCCTTGGCATCACTGTCAGCCTTCTTCAGCCTGCAGCAGCACACAAACACCGGAAAGGAGTTCCGATCTTTCTGCTCTCTGTCCTTCAAATCCACCGGGAAACCTGAAACCATAGTGCTTGCCTGTACTGAAACAGCACTTGTAGCCAGTGGAACAGATGAAACGAGGCTACGAGGGTCTGCTGTGGCGGACAGCGCCGATATGGAACTGATGGATACTTATTGCTTCCATTCCAGTTCTGTACGAGGGGATGCCTCTCTGTTTGGTTGCCGACACCTTTACCCCAGGCTTCTGGTAGAGTAGAACCGATTCCCGTCACCATTGGCTATCACCCTCGAAAACAGGGTAATGGAGTTATCCTCTCGGCGGGGACCTCTTTTGGGAAATTCAAAGTGGAAGTCAGCGCCATTGGCGTATGGCCCGGCATCGCATGAGACCATCTTATCCCTTCATCGGTGAAATTGTGATGAAACCTCAGCGAATCAGCTCATTCCGGCGAAAACAGAAATGTTCGAAGATATGGTCAGGGCAGAGCTATCTCCTTCCACTTTAGCTCAGAAGCTGAAGGAAAGATATTCCAGGACTGAGGAGATGGCTGAAAAGGATGCCATGAATACTGAAAGCCATGGATTCAATTACATCCGCCTGCGCATCTTTTTGAACCTGGAACTTAAAAATTTACTCACCAAGAAAGGTTGTACACTGGTCATTGCCTTTGTGGCCCGACGTATAAAGATGCCGGGATTAAAGACTTCCTGTGATTTCATTACAGCGACTATTGTACGCCGATCCACAGCAACAGTTCAAGCCGGCTGCGTGGAAGGTCAGGACTTTAAACGCTGCAGGCCAGCCTGAAGGAATACACCAAAGCCACTCTCCTCCAGCCTGAAGGAACTGAGGCACCTGCCGCAGATGGTCCGGGGTAGGCAATGAGATCAGCTTAAGCGGAATAGGATTGGCCCGGAAGGTCACATCAGCAATCCCGATAACCTTGCAGCCTGCTCAGAGCAGGGCGTTGAATTTTGCCGTGAAGTTGATCCCGAGTACAGTGGCCGGTGCCCTTGCGCTCCGGTGGTCCAGCGAGGAAGGGGCCTTGTTTCTGGTTCGATAATATGATTGCCCGGGGCGTAAAATTCGATGTCGTAGGACTCTCTTATTATCCCCGTTATTTTGACACCTGGATGACCTGAATACCACCACTGTGAGTCTATCTGGCGAGAACGCTACCAAGGATATCAATGCTCAACTGGTCCGGCGCGCGAAGCAGGAGCTCAACGACATGGTTTTTTAACCTTCCGAGCGAACAGGGTAATGGCACCTGCATCTAGGGGCCCTGAATACCTAGGAGACAGCTGTGTTTGATCAACTTCAGGACAATGCCCTGGAAGAGATCCAGGATTTATGATAAAGTAGCTGAAAAATATCTGAAGGAAGGTAAAAGAATAAAACTATAAATCTATCAAGATGAGCAGGAGCAGACCCAAAAAAATCCATGTTTCACCCCCCCCTCTGCTCTCCGTATCCATTATACATTTCATTCTTCTATTTAAAACCCTAACTTGGGATTTAGAAAATATTATTGGGTTTTATTTTCATTTCAGGCTTCTAGCTACTTAGAAATTCATACTGTTTTCCACTCTTACTCCTCGGCTCTTCCAATATCCCACACTTCACATTTCATTCTTCTTTTACCAAACCTAAACAGGCTGGACTTCGACGAGGCTCAGGCACCCAGAAGAAAACCTGGCAGGGTTTATTTTTATCTCTCACTCTTTTCCTCTTCACTTTTCACTCTTTCACTCTGCTCTCTCACTCCCAGTTTGGCAGCCTCCCCCAAGTGTATAAACCATCCGGCTTTCTCGTTTCAATTTCGATTGCCGGTACATCGGTTTCGCTAGATCTACTTCAGCTATGTACAGAGCGGAGGAGCTCATCGCCGGATGATTTCATAGGAAATGCGATGTGCTGGTTGGAGCAGAATGCTGCCATAGAATGCATAGATAATATTTCCAGCCTTTCGTTAGTCCCCGAAACCTAGGCAGGTGGATTTCCTCGCGGCTGGCTTTCCGGATCTTTTGCCGTTTGAAGGCTAAAGGATTTCGTCAACCTTCAAGCAAAGGAATAATAGATACGGGCGCTTCGAGCTCGGGCGTGCGCGGAGTGTCTGATGGAGCGCTGCCTGCTGCATGGTGACCAGTTTTCTCAAGGTTCTTCGACAAAATTGTCCGGTGCCCTGCACCTTACGAGATAAATTCAGCCACCTGTTGCTGGAAGAGCAACAAGTGCTGCCCAGCTCAGCAGAGCAGGTGGTGTTGTTCAACGACCAGGCATTACAAAAGGCACCTGTCCGGCCAGTTTTACTTTTACCTCCACCACCGCAAACATACTCAGCAACCTGGCTTGCCAGCATGACAAACAACCCGAAATTTCCTTCCCTAGGGACCGGAATTTATCGCCGGGAGTTCCTACCGGGATGCACCCCTTATAACGAAGATCCCAAACAAATTCGGTTTAGTCCTTTGGAAGGTTTGCTGCATACGCTGCGAACACTGCGCCCCTGCTTCATCGTTAATGGTAAAAATAAGATAAGAGGCAACTTCATTTCCTCTGCCCCGAGTTCCTGCTTCCGTCGGTTGCGGTATTCTTTCTCCTTTTTTGAACAGCTCCTTTTCTTTATCCTGCCTTTTTTCGAGGAGGGTCTGGGGAACCTCTTTCAGCCACCATGAGAAGGTGGCACCGAAGTCAGGATTTTTTGCTGCAAAATAAGACGATCCCTGTCCGTATTTTCCCCCGGTTTCCACAAACATCAGGGCGTTCTTGATCCCGAAAAGGTGTGCCGGGCTCTCCATAATGGCCTTATTGACTGTCCGCAGCGGGGTGTAATCTTCCATGATGTAAAATCCACGTCCGAAGGTGGCCAGTACCAGGTCATTCTCACGTTTCTGAATAACCATATCCCTTACCGAAATGGTCGGAAGCCCGCTCTTCAGGGCGGTCCACTGACCACCCCCGTCGATGCTGAAATAAACGCCGAATTCTGTCCCCACAAAAAGAAGATCAGGATTGACATGATCCTGAACAATACTGTGAACCGTCCCGTTCTCCGGCAGATTGGAAGCAATGGATACCCATGTCTTCCCCTTATCGGAACTTTTCAGCAGGTATGGCCTGAAATCATCGCGTTTGATGTTGTCAAAGGCAGCAAAAACAACATTTTCATCAAACTGTGAAGCAAGGATATCTGCAACAAAGGTGTATTCGGGTACGCCGGGGAACTTTCCTGCCTTACTCCACGTTTTTGCATCACCGGTTACCTGAATCAGCCCGTCGTCGGTTCCGGCATACAGCAGGTTTTCTTACCGGAGACTCCTCCAGAGAAACGATCAGTCCATACTGCGAAGTGGACACATCCTTGGCTACCGCATCGGCGCTCCAGTATTTGCCCATAACCGGCCAGGTGTTGCGGTCGGTACCTGTCGATAAATCCTCGGAGATCACCTGCCAGGTATTGCCCCGGTCATCGCTCCTGAAAACTTTATTGGCTGCCACATACAGCCGCGTTGGTGAATGTTTGCTGATAAACAGCGGGGTATCCCAGTACCATTTATAGGTATCTTCCCCTTTGCGTGGCTCCGGACGGATATCAATGGCTTCCCCGCTCTTTCTGTCGTATCGGACCATGTTACCGTACTGCGCTTCGGCATATACAATGTTGGGATCGGTCGGATCAACCGCTGTCCAGAAACCATCACCGCCATTGGTAACAAACCATTCATCGTTCACTACACCAGACCACTCAGGTGTTGCGCGATGGGCCACCCATGCTGCTGTTATCCTGGGTTCCTCCGTAACATAATAAAATGGCAGGCTGTTATCGACATTTACCCTGTAAAACTGGGTTACCGGCAGGTTGTTCTTGAAATGGAAGTCCTGTCCGCCATCCCAGGTTTCATAGATTCCACCATCACCACCGATCAGGTAATGGTTTGTATTTGAAGGATCAATCCACATGGCATGATCGTCAACATGGCGGTTTTTGGTGCTCACATTCTTCCAGGTTTTCCCACCGTCTTCGGTATATTGCGAAAAAGTCTCCACTGAATAAACCTTGTCTTTATCCCCGGGATCACCGTATATTTCATTGTAGTATTGTCCCTGCGCAGTATGCCCGCTCATTTTCGACCAGGATGCCCCCCGGTCGGTGGTCCGGAAGAATCCACCGGTTTCACCGGCAGCTTCTATGATCGCATAAAGGATATCAGGATTGGCCGGAGAAATGGCAATCCCGATTCCTCCCACATCGCCTGAAGGCAGTCCGGAAGCAAGTTTCTCCCAGGTGGCCCCGGCATCGGTTGATTTCCAGATGCCCGATTCAGGTCCGCCTCCGATTTTTGTAAAGTCATGACGCCGGCGCTGTTCGGATGTTGCATACAATACAGACGGATTACGAGGATCGAGGATAACATTGTTTACCCCGGTATTTTCGCTGATGTTCAGCACCTTGTTCCAGGTTTTGCCACCGTCGGTGGTTTTAAAGAGCCACGGTCGCCGCCCGGTCCCCAGACAGATCCTTCAGCAGCCACGTAAACCACATTGGTATTCCGGGGATCAATCGCGATCATTCCGATCTGCCGTGATTCCTTCAGACCCATGTTCTTCCAGCTTTTGCCCCCGTCGGTTGTTTTATAAACACCATCGCCATACCCCAGTGCCCGCTGGTGATTGTTTTCGCCGCTGCCGGCCCACACCACATTGGTGTTTTCAGGATCCATGGCCAGACAACCGATGGAATAGGACCCGTAATTATCAAACACAGGCTCCCATGTTGTTCCTGCATTCCGGGTTTTCCAGATGTGACCGGAAGCTACAGCCACATAATACTCAGCATAATTCTTTGGATTTACGGCAAAATCAGCAATCCTGCCTGAACAATAGGCGGGTCCTATCGATCTGAATTTCCAGCCCCGTTAAAATCCCCGGCCTTCAGGGTGTCCATTACCTTCGAGGGTTGCTTTTTCTGGGCAAAACCACCAAAAGGTAAGGTAAGAAAAGCTGTAATTAAAAATGTCAGAAAAACCATGCGGGAGGGCATGATTATTGACGTAACTTTGCAGCCCGAAAAATCAGCGTTCTTTCTCCCGGCTTGTACCGGTAATGTGGATGTGTTCATAGATTATTAGTTTTGGGATTGGGAAAATTATTAAAAATCCCTCTGGTGCTCACTGCCAAAAATAATATAAAACCTGAATCATTCACCTCCAGTCAGATAGAAAATAACAAATTCTCCATCGGGGAAAAACCATATTATCATGAAAAAATCCTGTTTGTTTCGCTTGGTTTTACTATTATCCATCCCGGTTTCCTTCAGGTCAAACCTCAGGAAAATGCGCATTCACGGCATCTGAAGACAATACCAGCATTATCCTGACAAACAAGGCGATAATATTAACAGGACTGTACTGATTGCGATACCCTCCGTTACCCTCTTTCCGGCGAAATCATTTACTATTATATGCTTCCTCCGGGGTCGGATACATTACCAGCAATAACAGCTACCTGGATAAAGCCAAAGCCGAATATTTTCCTGATTTTGAAGCAGGAACAACATTTCAGGGCTGTTCGTTGATTTTGTCATTGCAAAAATGCAAACAATCCTGAGATTACCTTTGCCATCTGGAACAATGCCGGGGCCAACGGAAAACCGGGACAGATGGTTGTGTCAGCGACCAAACCACTTTGGGCCATTGCAGCTGATGTTACCAATGAACACGCCACAAAAGTTAATTTCGATCAGCCTTATACCGTTACCGGACCGTTTTATGCTGGTGTATTTCTCCCTTCCTCAACAGGCGATACCCTGGCTATATGGTGTCGTAAACATGTAACGGGATACAATGGTACCGCCTGGGAACAATGGTCTACCAATGCCTGGTACCCTTTTTGCTCCAGCTCACCGATGGCAAAAGGAAAGGCACAGTTCAGTCAGAATGCTGATCCTCAGGTTAATCCCAGGGTTTCCGGAACTCCGGCTTTCTCCCGATTTATATGTCACCCCAGGGTTGGAATTTAGAAATGGAATCAGATATTCGATATTACCCCTCTTGATCCTTGCAACCATAATCGTATCTTTGTGATTATGAAATTTTTTCTGAAATGAGAAAGATACTCGTTCCTGTTGATTTTTCCGACCTATCGACCGATGTCCTGGAGAAAGCGGGGAACTTGCAAAGGCCTTTAACAGCGAGGTTTACATACTACATCTCTGCGCCCGGTTCTATCTTTACGGAAGATGAATCCAGACCGGCAATACATCCACAAACCCTGGGCTGGAGGAGATGATCCAGAAGACCACGACCTGAAGGCCATGGTGCATTATCTCCTGGAAAGAGGTATCAACGCAAGGTCAGCGCTGATTCACGGCCCTGTGGTCAATACGATCCTCCATGAAGCGGAGAAATTCGGAGCCGATTTGATCATTGTAGGTTCACAAAGTCATGGTTTTTCTTTACCGCGCCTTTATCGGAAGTGTCAGCGATGGCATTATGCGCAACAGTCCTTGTCCGGTGCTGATTGTACCGTCAAGTGCCTTAACTCTTCCTTCTGTTAAAACGGGCCATCAGGTCTGTTCGTCCCATTTTCCTGGTGATTCATTGAGCCACTGACTGTTTTCTGGTTTGTACCAGAAGAAAAACCGCTGCTGGTTCACTTTTTCGTCCTTGAATTTGCCACATAAACAGGTTTAAGCGTATATGGGTCAGACCCTGTATAATACATGGCCGTAGCCAGTGTCATGGGCGTGGGGGTAAAATCCTGCACCTGCTCCAGCTGAAATCCCTGTTTCATGGTTTCACAGGCAAGCTCAGCCATATCCTCTGCCCTGCTGCCCGGATGACTCGAGATAAAATAAGGAATCAGTTGCTGCTTCAATCCATGTTGCCTGTTGATCTCATCAAAACGCTTCTGAAATTCGACAAAGGTCCTGTAATGCGGCTTCCGCATAATCTGCAGCACGTTTTGGGCACTGTGTTCGGGGCCACTTTCAACCTGCCGGAAACATGTTTTGTGATTACCTGCTTCAGGTATTCATCCAGACCATTGGCCTTGCTTTCCGCTTCAGAGCGGCCCACCAGCATATCATACCGGATTCCGCTGCCGATGGTGATGCGCTTCACCCCCTGCACCAGCATTGCCTTCCTGTAAAGGGCAGTCATCGGGCGGTGATCGGTATTCAGGTTTCGGCAGATGGTCGGGAAGATACAGGAAGCCCGTTTACATTTCTTACATTTATCCGTATCGATGCCCTTCATCAGGTACATATTGGCGGAAGGGCCACCCATATCGGTAATGTGTCCTTTGAAATCAGGATCTGAGGCCACCTGCTTCATTTCATCCATGATCGATTTCTCAGAACGGCTGACCACAAACTTGCCCTGGTGGGCAGAAATGGCACAAAGGCACATCCACCAAAGCAACCCCTGTGCAGGTTGATAGAATTACGGATCATTTCAAAAGCCGGAATCTGGCCCCGCTTATTGTAACGGGGATGGGGATGCCGGGTGTAGGGCAGGTCAAAAGCTGCGTCAATCTCCGCCTGAGCCATGGGTGGATTTGGCGGATTCACCACGGCAAGTGAATCCCCGTTAAGCTCTGTCAAACGGGCGCCCTGCCAGCGGTTGGATTCTTCCTCGAAAATACGGAAATGACGGGCAAATGCCCTTTTATCGGCCAGACACTGCACATGCGATGGAAGTTCCAGTGTATCTACCCCAGGCAGCTCAGGCAATACTTCGCCTGCCGGCACTTTAAAGGCTGTTTGTTCCACATCCCTGATCTGGTGAATGGATTCACCGGCTGCAAGCCTTTGCAAAAGGGTAATAATTGCCTTCTCCCCCATCCCGAACACCAGCATATCAGCACCACTCCAGGTGAGAATGTCGGGTTTAAGTGAATCACTCCAGTAATCGAAATGGGTAAGGCGGCGCATCGAAGCTTCAATCCCGCCAAGGATTACAGGCACATCCGGAAATATCTTTTTAAGAATACCGGTATAAACCACAGTGGCATAATCTGGCCTGAAACCGGAAACTCCGCCTGGCGTGTAGGCATCATCGGATCGCAGGCGGCGGTTGGCGGTGTAGTGGTTTACCATCGAATCCATACAGCCGGCCGTTACGCCAAAGAAAAGACGCGGCTTTCCCAGTTTTTTAAAGTCGCGCAGGTCATCGCGCCAGTTGGGCTGCGGCAAAATGGCTACCCTGAAGCCTGCCTTTTCAACAAGCCGGCCCATCACTGCATGACCAAAGGAAGGATGATCAACATAAGCATCGCCCGAAACGATGATCACATCCACCTCGTCCCAGCCACGTTTGTCAAGCTCCTCGCGTGAAACCGGAAGCCAATCGGTAAGCGGACGTTTTTCAGATGCTTGCATAAGGCAAAGGTAAGGGTTTTCCGGCAAAGGGCACAGGGCACAGAGCACAGAGCGCAGAGCACAGAGCGCAGGGCACAGGGCACAGAGCATGGAGCACAGGGCATGGAGCATGGGGCAACGTCCCTCGTCCCTTCTTAGCACAGGGCGCAGGGCACAGAGCATGGAGCATGGAGCATGGAGCATGGAACTGACCGGGAAATTTTCGTCTTCGAATCAACTGACAAGGAGACAAGGAGAAATGGGGACACGGTGAAAAAAGACAGAGAGACTGAGTGACAGAGAGCCGAAGAGCAATGGGCATGGGGCATGGAGCATGGGGCATGGACCCAGCCGGGAAATTTCGGTCTTCGAATCACCAGACAAGGGGAAATGGGGAGATGGGGACAAGGTGAGTCAGTCCCATTTTTCCCCTTGTCTCCTTGTCCCCTTGTCTTTGTCTGATAAATCGTGGCAGGAGTTACCCGGAATAGCACTGGACACAGGGTATAGGGCATTTCAAATGCGGCAATGCAATCCACCAAACCCATGAAAACCCTATTCTGTGTATCGATTACAATCTCATGGTCGATTTGCCGAATTACCTTTTTAATCGCTCAATTTGGGATCTCCCTCAACTTTTGTTTACCTGATTTTTACTATATTTGAAGAAAAAGTATTGTAATGAATGAGTTAAGTATGGAAATTTTTTCCACTGAGGATGGGAAAACCGAAATTTATGTAAGAATTGAGAATGAAACAGTGTGGCTTTCTCAAAAACAAATGTCTGAATTATTTGATAAAGATTCTGATACAATAGGGCTTCACATCAAAAATATTTTTCAATCAAAAGAATTAGAGGAATTTTCAACTACCGAGGATTTCACGGTAGTTCAGATTGAAGGGAAACGAAAAGTTAAAAGAGAACAGTAAGGCATTATAATCTTGATGTAATTATTAGTGTTGGGTACAGGGTGAACTCTAAAAGGGGTATCAGATTCAGACGTTGGGCAAGTAATATAATAAAGGAATACCTGATCAAAGGTTATTCAATAAATGAGAAGCTTCTGATTCAAAAAAAAGAACAATTGAATGAACTGAGAAACTCAGTTAGATTAATTGGCAACTTTATTGATTCTAAAACATTATCAAATGAAGAAAGTATCGGTCTTCTCAGAATAATCTCTGATTATGCTTATGCATTGGATATTTTGGACCAATACGATTATCAAAGACTTGAAATTAAAGAAACATCCGGAAAAGAAATATTCCAGCTTACCTATGAGTTAGCAATTGAACAGATAAAGGTGGTGAAGATGACGTATTCAAACAGTCATTTATTTGGCAATGAAAAGGATGACTCTTTCAAAAGCTCCATAGCCGCCATTTATCAAACTTTTGATGGTAAGGACCTCTACCCCAGCATTGAAGAAAAGGCAGCCAATCTGTTGTACTTCATTACCAAAAACCATTCGTTTACAGACGGGAACAAACGCATAGCGGCATTTCTGTTTCTGTATTTTCTCGAACGTAACAGGATTTTGTTTGACAGTGAGGGGAACAAACGAATAGCCGACAATGCGCTGGTTGCATTAACGCTAATGGTCGCCATAAGTGAACCTGAAGAAAAAGATACCATGATAAAGATAATCGTCAATTTAATCAATAAGAAAAACTGAGGTTGAGAAAAACGGGAGTACAGCATTGAAAAAAGAGAAGGTTCGTTTTTTTTGTGGCAGAAATAAGAACGGGGGGAATGGAGACAAATGGAGATCAGTCCCTCATTTTTTTCATCTTGTCTCCCAATCTCCTGGTTATCTTGTCAGATACTAAAGGGCAGGATTTCTCATTGATTAGCACAGGGCATGGGGTTTGGAGCCTGGGGCGCAGCATTCGAACGAATGACTATTTCGCCCTTTCAGGGCCTACTTCCCACGAATTCCTTATTAACCGTGGGTTCCGCTGCGCTTCTCCCACGGTTAATGAGATTCCGCCCTTTCAGGGCTTTATTTTACTTTTTGTTTGAGTATCCATGGGCTTCGCTTCGCTTCTCCCTTGGTTATGATGTTCCGCCCTTTCAGGGCTTCCCTCAGTACCTTAGTCCCTAATTCTCCCAATCTCCTTGTCTCCTTTTCTCTTAGTCTCTCAGTCCCTTAGTCCCCTTCGACTCTCCGTCTCTAAATCTCTTCATCCCTAAGTCACTCGGACTCGTTGTTAATTCACCCCTATGGCTTCGATTTGATTTGCTGCAATCCCTTGAAAATTTAAGGAACATAAGAAACGCAAATCACTCAACCACCTCAATCCTCCTGTCTGGCTTTGGAAATTGGACATTAGATTTTAGAAATTACAAATTCCCTTCTCTTTCTCCTTCTCCCTTTCACCCCTTCTCTTTTTCACCCTCTCTCTAAGTCTCCTTTCTGAAACACCCCTCCAGATGATCATCCACCAGCCCGGCGGCCTGCATAAAAGCGTAGCAAATGGTGCTACCGCAGAAAGTAAACCCCCGCTTCTTCATGTCTCTGGCCATGGCATCTGATTCGGGACTTGTCGCCGGTATTTGTTTCAGGTCAGTCCAATGATTCACAATGGTTATTCCTCGTGTAAACTGCCATATATAAGCATCGAATGAGCCGGATTCTTTCTGAACTTCAAGAAATAATTGTGCATTTTTAATGGTTCCCCTGATTTTTGACCGGTTCCGGATAATACCGGTATCATTGAGCAGGCGGTTGTAATCATCTTCAGTATAGGCAGCAATTTTTGCTGCTTCAAAATTGTCGAATGCCGCGCGGAATCCTTCACGGCGGTGCAGTATGGTTTTCCAGCTCAGTCCGGCCTGAAAAGCGTCGAGCACAAGGAATTCAAATAGTTTCCGGTCATCGTGAACGGGTACTCCCCATTCCTTGTCGTGGTATTCAATCATCAGCGGGTCATTGCCCGGCCAGGAACATGTTTTTTCCATAAAGTAAAGTGAAAAGTAAGAAGAAATTTGGCAGCGGCGGGGTTGGCAAGTGGCTGCTCCCTCTTCTCTTCACGTCTCACATTTATCCACGTACCGAAACCGTAAATTCTTCATTCGTCACTCGTCATTCGTAATTCGTAATTCAGTTGGCAGTTGGCAAAGGCCCCGCCTGGCCAATGGCAGTTGGCAAATCGTCATTCGCTTCGCTTCTCATTCCCGTCTCATTCGTACTTCGTTGGCAATCAAAAACTCCTCGTAAATCGTAAATTTTTCATTCGTCATTCGTTATTCGTCATTCGTCATTCAATTTATCGGAACAATGAAGCTATCATTCCAATATCAGGCTTAATGATTCCTTTCTCAGTAATGATCCCGCTGATAAACTCAGCCGGAGTTACATCAAATGCCGGATTAAAAGCATCGGAACCCGGGTTACTCACCCTTATGGTGTGAATCCGCCCCTCCTGATCAGGACCCGACTGGTAGTTTACTTCATCTGAACTTCGCTCTTCAATAACAATATCATTGCCATGAGCCGTTGAAAGGTCGAAAGTAGAAAGTGGCGCCGCAACAAAAAATGGAATACCAAAATGCTTTGCTACGATGGCTTTTTCAAAGGTTCCTATCTTATTGGCTACATCGCCGTTGGCCGCAATCCTGTCGGCACCCACGATCACCAGATCGACCATGCTTTTCAACATCAGGTAAGCACCGGCATTGTCAGGAACAATGCAATGTTCAATTCCCTCATTAGCGAGTTCCCAGGCGGTCAACCGTGCTCCCTGGCTGCGGGGTCTGGTTTCGTCGGCATAAACAAACACCGATTTGCCTCCCCGGTGAGCAAAATAAACAGGTGACAAGGCGCTGCCATAATCCACAAACCCCAGCCAGCCTGCATTACAATGGGTCAGGATCCTGGAACCATCTGCAATCAAAGGTTCTCCATACTTACCAATATTCTTTGCAGCTTCAATATTTGCGCGGGCCAATGCCTGTGCTGCTTCGACTGCTGATTGTACCGACACCCTGCCTGCTTCAAAAACTACTTCAACTGCATGAAACAGGTCGCGGGCAGTGGGACGTGTGGACCTGATCCGCTCTTTTGCTTCATCGGGATCGTCACTGGCAATCAATGCCTGCGCCATGGCAAAACCGGCAGCAGCACCAATAGCACCTGCACCCCTCACTGTCATATTCCTGATAGCCAGACAGGTGTCCTCCCAGGTTTTACATTCCTTCACAGAAAATGAGAAGGGCAGCAGATTCTGATCGATCATATAAACCGATGTTCCTTCGAGTCTTATCGTGAGGTATTCTTGTCCGGCAACACGCATTTGCTTTGTCTGATTGTACAATTATACAAAGATAGCGAATAGGTTGATCTTAACCCAAGTGATCGATTCTGAAAGGTAATCACTCAATCCCTGGTGACAAGTCATAAAAAAGCCACCTTTTCAGGTGGCTTCAATTTCAGATTACAGATGACTAAAACTTTAATGATACACCAAGTGTAAGCCAGGCAATTCCATAGCCAACTTCTGCCATAGCAGCAAAATTGTCGCTGAAATAATAGCGACCGCCGGCATACCATGCAAAAATGGCACCGGTAGTTGAAGCGCTGTAATCGTATGTGGGATCGATATCACCGAATGACTTATCGGTAACAATGTTCACACCCAACATAATGCCGGTATAGGTGTCAAGTTTTTCAACAAGCGGGTAGTGAAAAGTTCCGCGTGCTCCAATGATTAAACTTGAATATTTATAGCCCCAATCGGAACCAAAATAGTTATACTGCCATTTGGCAGAAGTGTATCAAGATAAGCGCCGACTCCAATTGACTCCAACATCCAACACATCGTCCATTACACCCATTTCAAATGATGCTGAAAGCGGGGTACAGTTGTTGAATAGTATGACCCTGAGTAAGAGTACTTCCTAATCCAATGCCCAAATTCAAAACTTTTTCGCCCTTGGTGAGCAGGTTGGTCTGGGCTGAAAGGTTAAATGCCAGGAAAGCTGCAAAAAGAGTAATTACGACTTTTTTCATGTTGATTGGTTTTAATTAAACTTGGTTGATTGATCCGATTGTTCTTTGATTGTGTTGTTTTTCCGTTAAATAAAGATTATTATCTGTCTGAGTTGCAGTAAAATCAAGCCTTTCCGCACGAATTAGTTGATGTAGTTATGGCAGCCACCACAAATATAGGGCAATATCGGAAAAAATGAATAGGTATTTTTTAGGTATTTCTATGGAAATTACAAACTGCCTTTATCAGGAATGCAAAGGTGGGAGTGACCTGGTTGTTAATAAGTTTCATAATATGCTATTTATCAGATATATCAACCTCTTGATAACTATGGGTCACTACAATAAAACACCATCCGCAAAGTAGAAATTTTCGTTTACTTCCTTTGCATATATGGTGAAATGTGAATAAAACATGCGATGGGTAATCGCAGGATTCCTTTCAAAACTGCTGAATAATCCTGTGATCCGGTGCGGTGTAACTGGTTACAGTCTCTTTTTGGGGGAAAAATATAACCGAATAAGGTCCTGATAAGTTTTTGTCTTACCTGACAACTTTTACCTCATAAGCATTAAGTCCCTTCGGGCCTTTCTCCACTTTATAGGTAACCTTGTTGTTTTCTTTGATGGGTTCGGATAACTCCTTTATGTGCACAAAGATACTTTCCTGAGTCTGGAGGTCCTTGATAAACCCAAATCCTTTGGATTCATTGAAAAAACTGACAATACCTGTCCTCAGTTCTTCAACCTGATCGGCAGGATCCTGTTTTCTGACACCCACTTCAATATCAGCGGCATTAATAATGGTCTTCTTAACAGTGGGATCGGGCGGGGTAGAAGAAATCCGTCCGTATTCATCTACATAGGCGATCATATCATCGAGGCTGTTTCCATCTTTTGTATTGGATGCCCGTTCAACTTTTTTCGCCGCCTTGTCTTTTTTCTTTTTTTGCTTTTTCTTCTCGTTTTCCTGCTTATTCCATGTTTGTTGTGATCTTGCCATAGTTTACCTGTTCGGAATTTTCCTTTTTGAGGAGGGTGAATAATATAGTTTACCGGTATCCGCCGGAAAGGCGCTAAAGGCTCCGACAAAACCCTGTGCGGCAAAGGTACAATAAATAGTTGGTGTTGAGACCGGAAGAGTTTGCCGGTCAATATATTATTCCGGTCACAAGTATCATTCGAGTTTAAGCTCCCAAGGAGCTAAGACGCAAGGTTGATCTTTAGCTAATTATAGTCCCTTCCCTTTATAATGCATTGATTATCCGTGATTTAACAAATTCCAGGTACCAATGATTATATTTATCTGTTTCCATGAAATCTGTTGCTGCCTACCCCTGCTTAAACGGGCGTGGCAATTCTTTAAATCCAGAAATGTAACCAGATGTGCATCATAGAGCCCTGGTCAGGATTAAATATCCGTAGGCTTCCAGAACTATTGAATCGTCCTCCCCAACAATGGAGCCGGTCAACACATTTTCCCATGCATGCGTTTCCAATGGCTTCCGGTAAAGGTATAGCTAACCCGCTGTTTCTCACATTCACCATCACAGGCCAGTTCCTCTGTTTCCGTTCGCCTGATAAAGGCACAGATATCGTTGTTTGGATAGCTTACCAAAATTCCTTTTTTAGTTGTCTCAGAACCTGAATAGAATGTCATTATCTTCTGATATTCGATGAGCATATCAGGGTTTTGTGTCCAGTTGACCGGTGAATTTGTAAAGAAAGGAAGCGTTTCAAGCCGGCCAACTTCCTGGCTTCCATAAATCATTGGCACCCCTCCCATGAAGGTTTGCGATAACCGAGGCTGCCAGCGCACCCTGTTTCCCATTGAATAGCGTCATTGGCGTTGCATCCCAGGCCGATTCATCGTGGTTGGTGGTGAAACGTAATTTATGTTTCCCTGCCGGAATACCGCTGTATTCGCTGGCATGCGTAGCTGACAAACCACTGGCGGGCTGGCCCGAAAATACGTTTTTAAGTTTGCCGTAAAAATCCCAGGCATAATTCATCTGAAACCCTGCAGTAAAATGATCGCTGCGGGCGCCCTCTGCCAACATGATGATCTTCCGGCCCGGGATGTTATTCATCGAATCATTGGCCTGCTTCCAGAAATCGAAAGGTACCATATCGGCAGCATCGCATCGGAAACCGTCGATGTTGGCATCAAAAACCCAATATCGCATCGCACTGATCATGGCTTTGCGCATATCCTGCGAAGCAAAGTTCAGGTCAGCAACATCCAGCCAGTTGGTGCCGGCCGGGTGAATTACAACTCCGTTTTCCTGTGTGTACCATTCCTTATATTTCATCCAGGGATTGTCCCAGGCGGTATGGTTGGCCACCCAGTCGAGGATCACAGCCATTCCCCGCTGATGAGCCTGATCGGTGAGTGTTCTCAAGGTAGTCAGCGTGCCGAATTCTGGTTTACTTCGCGGTAATTCTTCACACTGTATGGTGAATTAACAGAATTAACAGTCCCAATCGGAAATACCGGCATCAACCAGATAACATTCACACCCAGTGATTTAATGTGATCCAGCTTGCCGATAACCCCCTGAATGCTGGCCGGACTGAATGCCCTGAGATTAACCTCATACATCACTACATCTTCGGTTTCAGGAACAGCTGAAAAAGGATTTCCGTATTGGGCAGGGTCAGGAAGTATAAATTCGTTGTCAGGTATAATGGGCGCGAGTTTGTCCTCCTTATCGGAACAAGCAGAAACACTAAGTAAAAGGATCAAAAGCCAGGAAAGCCTGTATCGGTCAAATCTCATAATTTCAGTTTTCATTACACTCCAAAATTAATCTATTCAGCCTTATCAAATACATCCAGGGCAACCGGCAAACAGGTGGCTACTCCTTTCAATCCACATACACTCAGGGTTATCAAAATGGTATCTTTGATTTCATCGCGGGTAGCCCCTAGTTTTTTAACCATGGCCACATGGTAATAAATGGCAGTGGTATCGCCCATCGAGGCTTTGATGCCAATGTAAACCAGTTGCTTTGTTTTTGCATCAAGCCCTGTGGTGGCTTTCAGCGATTCAATCAGACCGTCGAAGGCTTTGGCAACCTCAGGGGCTTCTTTCTGGAAAATTTCAAGTGGATTCATGGGGAAGAATTTACTTTCAAAAGTAAGCAGGAAAAAGATTGTTCCTGCTTTTTTCAGTGGATAATTCGGGGAACCTATCCTGATATTTAGCAATATGCATGAAAAAGGGCGTCCGTCAATCAGGACAACCAGGAAATAAGATAGCCCCTTTTATTTACTGATCAGTTCAAACCTTGACAATGGTGCCATCCGCGCCTTATTCAACTGCAGGGAATTACCATCGGTGGTAGAATTATCAACGGTTTCAGGAACTTTAAATAATTCATTTCCGGTAGCCATATTGGGGCAGGCCATCATGGTGGAACCCATTTTTGAAAAGGTGACACGGTTGCCTTCTTTCAGTTCACAGGAACCGAAAAACATTGTCCATCAATAGAAAAATGGCTATTGGCTTATTAAACAATATTCTTGATAAAATTCCCGGCCCAACAACTGCAGATAAAAATATTTTATGGTTTTCCCCACCCTTCAGGCCAGGCCATAAAAGTATCTAAACTTTTATACGAACCCATCGTTACCTTAATGCTGGAGCAATCGGGATAATTGACGCATTCTTCTTTCCATGAAATAGCGCCAGTTTTTAAAATCGAAAAATACGTGAGTATCCCAACCAAACTCATTCTGGTAGAAAATAACATTGCTTACATTTACCCAATCATAATTTGGCGTGCCGGGAAACATACTGCTAAATGACTCTGAAGTCAATTCTCCCGAACCTCCACCGGTTAGCCATCCGGTACAGGAGCCTTCTTTAAAATAACTCAAAAACATCCATGCAATTGCACCTCCGGGTAAACCGGAAGCACGAACCATTGAAAGGCCCTGAGGTGTTTTTCCAGCTCTGCTTCCAGCAATTGCCGGGTCGTTAAATGTGCTGTGAATGCCACCGCCATATTTGGGTCCACCCGGAGGCCGGTGATAAATTGAGTCATACACATAAATAAATCTTCCATCTGCTGCTATGTTAGCTACTTTCATCCGCATATGCGCATTAACATACATATCGGTATTATAGCCATAACCGCATGATTTTACCCCGGCAGGCCAATTGGTAGCCGCACTATCAATGGGCAAGGGGCCTTTTACAATTTTCAACGAATCGAATTTTGCAATTTTGGCTGTAAAATACTTTTTATCCTTATTTGTCATCGTGGTTTAAATCATAAAAGATAAAACCATCAAAGCTCCACCAGCCTATACCTGTATCCCATTTATAATTGATAGCAACAAAGTTGGGTGTATTCTTTGCCGTGGATGGATTTGGCGTTGGTGCAACAGGGTTGTCTTTTTTGCAGGAATACGTTATCAGTATTACAAATGCAATAGCAATAGTTTTCAATATTTTCATCTGTAAATTTTTTACGTCAGATGTAATTGCTTACATCTTGGTTGTATTAAAAGGTGTACACTCCAATAGGCTCAGTGCATCGCGTGAGCTAAATGTTTGCCTTGAATAATCATCCCTCAGAGTGACAGGTGATAAATCATTGGCATGCCAGCTTCATTGGTATAGCATTACATTTATGCCGTAAAATTCTGGTTTTAAAGAATCTGATTGTGAGAAAATAGACGAATGAGCCGATTAATCGACGAATGAGTAAATATTTATTTTAACTAAGTTTGATCCTTCTGAAACCAGACAGCCAAACAAATGTTAATTCTAAATGGAAAAATTCAATTGTATCATTGTTGATGATGATGAAGTAGCCATGCTGAAAGTGGTTTCGATTGCCCGAAAATTTCCGGTTTTAAATATAGTGGGTAGTTTTACTTCGGCCGATGTTGCCTTATCTGTAATTGAAAAAGAAAAAATTGATGTGCTTTTTCTCGATATTGATATGCCAGATATAAACGGTTTAGAATTCAGAAAAAAAATGATGACCGTTCCTGTAAATGTTTTTATCACATCACATGCTGAACACGCCATCGAAAGTTTTGAACTTGATACTTTAGACTTTATCGTGAAGCCATTGCGATTCGAACGCTTCGAGCAGACCATAAAAAGAATTGAAGAGTTTATGGAAATCAGGCGCAAGGCCGCTATGTTTGAAATTAGTTCTGCCGATGATTTTATATATATCAAAGACGGTTATGATAAAATAAAAGTTAAGCTGTATGAAGTTATGTATCTTGAAGCATTGAAAGATTATACCATTTTAGTTACTGCTCACAAGCGATATTGTGTTTTGTACAGCATTGGAAATTTAATCAAAGAAAGTAATTTTCAATCCTTTGTCCGGGTGCAGAAGTTTTGCTGTCCGGAAAAATTTCGTCAAAATCATAGGAACGCAACAAATAACGCTGTTAAATAATACTTCAATTCCCATTGGAAATAGTTATAAGGCTAATATAGAAGCTGTGTTATGAGGATTAAAATTGTATTTGCCGTTTTATTTCTCATTTTGGCTCTAAAAGCTCAAAATCAAACCACTACTGTGGATAGCTTGCTGAGAGAACTACCAAAGGCCACAAGCGATACGGTAAGAGCCCGCATATACATACGCCTGCATGATAATCTGCGTTTTTCAAATCCTGAAAAAGCATTGAGTTATGCCGGAGAAGGCTTGAAAATTGTTCACAAAATGAAGTGGAATAAAGGGCTTTCCGTTTTTTATAATGATATAGGAAACAATTTCCTTGACCAGGGAAAACACAAAGAAGCCCTGGGAAATTTCTTAAAATCACTCGAATACTCCGGTAAAATTCCCTCGTTAAGAGCATTGACTTTGCAGAATATAGGTATTGTTTATTTTAAAGAAGAGAATATTCCGATGGCAATGCAATACAACAATCAGGCGTTTGGAATTGCCGGAAAGAATAATTTAACCGCAACATTAGGAGCATGTTGCAACACCTATGGAGATATTTATTCTTATCAGAACAACATTGCCAATGCCAAAGCATTCTATTTAAAAGCATTGGACATATGGAAAAAGGAAAATAACCCGGCTCAGCAAGCAACAGTTCTAATGCATTTGGGTGAAATATCAACTGATATAAAAACCAGGATTGCTTTTTATAAGCAATCCAAAGCTATATGGGACTCTGAAAATCCTTCCTATTTATTAGCAGTTTCCAATATTTTGGGTTTGGCCGGAGAAAATATCAACTTATACCAAAATGACAGTTTGTATAAAAAAACAGCGTTGGGGATTTCGGAAAAGCAATTACTGGTTGATGCTGAAAAGTACTTGACAGATGCAGTCAATTATTCAAAACAATCCAATGTACAACAAAATCTGATGTTTGCGGAAGCTTTCTGAGCTTGAAGAAGCACGAGGCAATTACAAAAAGGCGTTGGAATACATCAATTTAAACTACGAAATTTATATTTCCATTTTTTCGCAGGAAAACAAAAACAAAATTGCCACATTGGAAAGCAGGCAAAAATTACTGGCAAAAGACAAAGAGATTGCCATTAAAAAACTAAGCCTGCAACAAAAGCAAAAGCAACAATGGTACTATATTGGTGTTATTTTTCTTTATCGATTATTGGAGGATTGCTGTTTTATCAAAGCCGGAACCGTAAAAAATAAACCAGAAATTGCAGTTCTGAATTCAGAATTAGATCAGGCGAACAACGCAAAATAAAATTTTTAGGCATCCTGAACCACGATTTACGAAGCCCGGTTTCTAACCTGATTGATTTTTTATACCTTCAAAAAGAAAGCCCGGATTTGCTTGACGATGAAACAAAAAACAGGATTGAGAAATCAACGCTAACCTCTGCCGAAAATCTGTTAACTTCTATGGAAGATATTTTGCAATGGAGTAAAAGCCAGATGGAAAACTTCAAACCTCAACCCAGGGATGTATTTATAAATTCTGTTTTCGAGGATACCAAAAATCATTTTCAGGTGTTAAAAAAGTAAATCTGCTATTTGAGAATCCAGACAATATTCAAATCAACACTGATGAGAATTACCTTAAAACCATTCTTAGAAATTTGACAGGAAATGCTAAAAGCATTGATTGATGTTGAAAACCCAACTATTATCTGGAAAGCTTTTCAGAAAAAAAATAAAATATATTTGTCGGTTACGGATAATGGTCCCGGCGCAAATAAGGCGCAGTTTAAAGCCTTATATAATGATAAGGAAGTAGCCGGGATTAAAACCGGTTTGGGTTTACATCTTATCCGGGATTTAGCAACAGCGATTGATTGTGAGATTACTGTAGATACCAGGGTTGGTTTCGGAACAACCATACTGCTGGCGTTGGACCAGAAATCTGGTACATGACGAAATAGCCATATTTGGAGTTAAATACTAATGGTATATGATATTATGAACAAACTGATATATGCTCCCGTTCACCCAGGGCTGTCCCTTTGCCAGGCAATAAATTGGATCATTTTTGCACAGGCTGATCCTGAGCCGGTTCTCACGTTACTTATCATGCAACCTACTTCGTTGTTCAGCTTTCCCGGAGAATATTCAGGTGAAACTAGTATGAAATTTAGTAATAAGCAAAAAGGGTGTCCATCATTCAGGACACCCCGGAAATATAATAACCCATTTATTCACTGATCAGTTCAAACCTTGCCAAAGGCGCCATACGTGCCTTATTCAGCTGAAGGGTTTTACCATCGGTGGTATAATTGTCAACGGTTTCAAGAACTTTAAATAATTCCTGTTCGGTAGACATATTGGGGCAGGCCATCATGGTGGAACCCATTTTAGAGAAGGAGACACGGTTGCCTTCTTTCAATTCATAGGAACCGAAAAAGCTGTTACAGCCCGCATACCCGCTCACCCGGTATCGGCCAGTGCCCCGGTGATGCGTTTTCCTCCATGTCAAGTTGTATCAGTTTGTTTTCAGCTACCAGGTAACTGTTCGGGGCATTGGTAATTCCTTCGAAACACGGTGCTACCAGCCTCATTCCAGGTGAATCTGCCATCACTCTCATAAAACTTCATGGTTTTGCCTTTGTACACCGTCGAAATTTTATAGGTAAGGTCTTTGTTTAAGGTGATGGAGGTTGCGATGCCCTGACAATCGGCACATGGCACTGTCCCTGCATAAGTTCCCGCCCAGTCGAGTGAAACTGAACTGTTATCGCCGATTATGATTTTTTTTGGCGCCGATGGCGCTGATTTTTGTGTTTTGCATCCGGATGCAAGTACCGCTGGTATGGCTGCAGCCAAAATTAAAACGTTTCTTTTTCATTTTACTTCAAGTTTAAATTGCTGAATATTACAATCATGTTTTTGTGTACGAGGGTGATAAAACTGACGGTATCTGCTTAAAAATATAATTACACAACCGATATAAATCATTTCCTGAAATCCTGAATGTAGCGATAACTTCCGGCTCCAGTCCAAAAGAACCTTCGTCGGAAGAGGAATAAAAAATCGCAGTTCTCAATTCCAGGTTTGTCGTTTTAAAACCCGCGGAGACTGACTCCCACGGCATTGTTAAAAGGATAAATATTTAGCCTGATCTTGCTTTAGATCGTTCAGCCAACAATATAAATGCAGGAATAAATAATTTAAGGAGTAATTTTTTCATTTCAGCCGGTTTAATATTCAGGGAGAGGTGTTGCAGTGAGTTTATTGAGCAGGCGCAATGTTGATATGTTTTGAAATGATTCTGATCCCCAAGGTTGTATGCACGGTTCCATTGCCTGGCTCAACGGCATATTCCACGTTAAATACCGGTTTTCCCATATTTTCCACAGTTGAAGGTCACTGATCAGCAATTCCGAATCAACTTCATCAACCGGAGTCTCCTTCATTGCCCCCATTGTCAGGATCTCCCGTAGCCATCATACCAGATGTCTTCCTGTGCAATCGCATCGAACAGGCCGGCATACAGCATCTGTACCCAATTCAGGAGCATTTTTTGCAGGCAGAGAAATCCGGGTTTCCCGCGCGGGCATAACTTAACTCAGTTCCCCGATAAATGCCGTCAGTTCCTGTTTATATCTACTCCTTCCTGTGCGCCTTTTCAATTGCGGGGAGGAAAATCACAGATCATCAGCCAGTCGAGGTAAATACCATCGTAACCATCGTCAATGATCCGCCCGATGTAATGCTTCATAATGGTTTTCCATTCAGGTGACCAGAACTTACACCATAACTGCTATTCCATCCGTCAGGGTCAGGATCGAGCAACCATTCCGGATTTCCCGTTTCCCAGCCTGCCTGCCAGTAATAACGGTAGCTCTGCCTGTCCGACATCATGTAACAGACAACAATTTTACTTTCACCTCTTGAGTTCCTGCTGTTTCTGATGCGGGCTACATCGGCCGCCGTTGCGATGTCCTTCCGATCCCTTCGGCGCTTTGCTGATCAATGACCAGTAAATCATAATGAGAATCACACAGTGAATCGATGCTTTCGGGAATATCCAGTGCATCAATCTGATAAGCCCAGAAATCAACCTTTCCAAGAGGTTTCCGGTATTCAGGACTTCATCATCGCCCCAGTACAACTGATGAACAGGGGAACAATGAATAATAAAATGAGACTGTGTTTATAGTCATAAGATCTTCAGATAACCTTTGGGAATGGGTTAGTCAAATTTTCAACTAAATTAACGTCTGTTTTGAATTTAAAGTTGTTTTACACCGAGAATTGCCTGTTATCAAACCCTCAGATCTTAAAACAAATATAACTGTCGATTTATTATAATACCTCATTAACAAGTTTTAGAAGATTGATATTCAGGTAATTGAGAATACAGATAAAATTATTAATAAATTGACTATCCATCCTTTTAACTCCCAGTTCCGCTTATTTTGCGCGGTCATTGCGTCTATGCCTGACGTCGTGCAAAGTATGCGTGGTTTGCAAATTTGCGGACTATTGCTTATTACAATATTCCGAATAATTTTTAAAGGCCTATATTCAATGATTTATAGAACTATGAGTTTGAACATTAAAAAACAGAAAATCAATTCTTTGCGTCTTTGCGTCTCGCGTGATTCTTAAACTTACCGGCTATTGTTATTTCAGATGATAGTATACGGATCTGATAAATTGAACCATCTCGAAACCAGGGTTTTGTATTTTCGCGATTCAATGAACACGTCCCCGCAATCTATTTTTGCCCCTTTCAGAGAATCACCACGCACATTTTCAAGGAATGTATATGCAAAAACATTTCACTGGTGTTGATAAGCTATACGCCCTATTACTCAAACTGGAGGCGGTCATCTGTCAGC
The DNA here is from genome assembly GCA_016709025.1 of Bacteroidales bacterium. Classification (GTDB taxonomy): domain Bacteria; phylum Bacteroidota; class Bacteroidia; order Bacteroidales; family Lentimicrobiaceae; genus Lentimicrobium. The sequence continues at coordinate 30,981 of JADJEQ010000027.1, forward strand.
GGTCAAGATGAAGTCGCTGAGCAATCAATCGAGATGCAGCATTGAGGTGGTTCCGCAGGTGCTGAGTAAAGATGGATGAGATTCTATGGCTGGCAAAGGTGTGCGAACAACTGGGCTTTAA
>JADJEQ010000028.1 GCA_016709025.1 Bacteroidales bacterium
CTGCCTGAATGGTTATTTCTTCTCCTACCAGTACGCCTCCGGTTTCGAGGGCTGCATTCCAGTTGAGACCCCAGTCTTTGCGGTTGATCTTCCGTTGAGGCTGAACCCTGCCTTTCATTTTCCACGGTCTTTCATCAGGCCGTTAAACTCGACATTCAACGTAACTTTATTGTAATCCCTTTCATCGTGAGTTCACCGGTCGTTATATACCCGATCATCTTTTCACCTGCTTCAAATCTCCTGAAGTGAAAGTATCTCATTGTACTTCTCCACATCGAAAATGGGACTTTCAGGTGTTTGTCACGGTCCGGAGAACCGGTGTTGATGGAGCCCGGGATGATTACCGCGTTTACCAGCGCCGTTGCAAAGCCAGAAGGAGAGGCTACCACGTCTCCCTTTAAATTCATTAAACACCCCTTTTACATTGTAAATCAGTGCGTTTACTTTAAATCTATTTCTGAGTGCGACGGTCGATCGTCCAGTTTGTTGTTGCCATTTTCTTAAATTTATTATTTGTGTTTGATGATGCAAAATTACCTCGCCGGGGAGCAGGGTTACACTTTCAGGAACATGTGTGGTACAATCAGGAAATCAGGGCGAAGGATTCTCCGAACTTGTCGGGGTTACCCCGGTTTTCTTTCTGAAACCCCGTAAAGTAAGACTTTTCGTTATAGCCCAGCTCGAAACCGATTTCAAATACCGACATACCGGTATTCAGTAAAAGGCGCCCGCTTCAATCAGTTTGCGGGTTTCTATAATTTCTGTCGCACTCTTTCCAAAAAGACCCCCGGTGATCATGCTCAGGTTGCGGGCCGTCATATTGAGCTTTTCGGCATAAAATCAGCCCCTCGGGCCGCCTGAAGTTGTTTTCGAGAATCCTGAGAAAGCAAGTGAAAGTCTCCAGTCTTGGGCTTCTGGATGCGCTGGTATCAAAGGTATCCACGTTTGCTGTCGGTTTCCAGTTTTGCCTTGACTGCGCTGAGCAGACGCATTACAGTATAGTCTGGATTTTCTCCGGTGCTCTCCTGAGCATGATTTCGCAGAGCGAATTCAGCGTGGTGCTGCAACAATCTTTACTAAGCGGGTACTGCACTTTGTCCAGAAATCCCGAATAAAAGTTGAACCTGCTTTGCGGAATAAAATCGCTCTTGTACCGATCAGCCAGCCCCGGGTATCTTCATCCGGAACAAAGGCGTGCACCTTTCCCTGTGCTACATACACAATTACCGGCGACTGAAGTGTTTCTGCGCTGAAATTGACAGAGTGCCTGGGGGTTCCATGGGTGATGATCCACAGCTCCTCATGGTCGTGGCGGTGGATTTCCAATGGATTCAACGCCAGTGGTTCGAGAAATTCGCAGGTAAGCGGGGTGATGGTGATGGGTTCGGTCATTCTCCGATGCAGTTGAAAGCCGTTCGGGTTGTAATTTTTAACTAATAACCATTGAAAATTGGAATTTGTTGCACAGTTGCAAAACGTGCGCCAAAGTCAGAATTGGGTGAAATGGCACAAGTCACAGACTTGCGCCAGCGGCTTGGGTCATGCCCGTTTTGAAAGCCAGCATAGATTGTAATATAACTTATAACCATTGAACATGGAATTTGTTGCTCAACTCACATTCTCAAAAAGTAACAGAAGATACTTGCTATCAGGCCAAATATTTTGTATCTTAGGACCTTACGAAGCCTGCTGGTTCTCTTCCCGCCTTTTTCCTGCCCTTATTCATACTTAGCTGGCCTCTTCCTTCCTGACCGGTAGTGTTTCCTCTTGTGAGTGAATTACCGTATCTGCCCGTGTCATTTTGCCCGAATATATAAACAAGCCAGTTAATTTTTTTGTCTCATATAAATCTTCAGGTAGGCAAAAGGAACCCAAATAACCCGTACAGGAGACTTGACTGGCAGCAAGCCCGATCCCGGTAGCCATCATGACTATCGGGATCGGAATAATTCTGAATGATTAATACATTACCTCAATTCTCTGTAAATCACATATTTATAAATTAACAGGGTTTTGATATATGGCATATTTTATTAATTACCAAAATCATTATTCATTAAAAAAAAATCAGGACCATGAAAAAAAAATTACTCTTCTGCTTATTCAGCATTGGTTTTACCCAACGACATGCACAGCAATTGCAATTCTCAACCCTGACCAGGTTGATACGTACCTGATAAACGATACAGTTTTTCAGCATTTTAATGAAAAAGCACCCGTACAAATTCCACCTCTGAGGGATTGTTGGTGAGCAGTACCCATGCCGAGGAGGCAATGTTTTTACCGTACAGGATGTAATCGGCCCATTGGCCTGTACAAATTCAGTTGTCGGGACTTACACGTTTACCATTATCGATGGCACTACCCTGAATTTTACGCTGGTTGAAGACGCCTGCACCGGCAGGGCCAACTCGCTGACCGAAGGGCCTTTTTACAGGATGTCCCCGAAACCATCCATATTCCGGCTGATTTCATATTCAACAGGGTATTGTGGCTGCCGACAATATGGATACTGTTCTGGTTGATCCGGGTACCTATTACGAGAACATCAATTATTTGGGCAAAAAACCGCTTATCGTGGCCAGCCGGTTTATTATGGATGGTGATACCAACCATATTGCCAATACCATCATCAATGGCAGCCAGCCGATGGATCCTGATTTAGGTTCAGTGGTTTCTATGATATCGGGGGAAGATACCACCTCGGTTTTGTGCGGATTTACAATTACCGGCGGAACCGGGACATTTTTAGCTGCAGCCGAGAATGGCAGAGCCGGAGGAGGCCTTTTTATAACCGGATCAGGCGCCAAATTGCTGAATAATTACATTGAGAACAACATCATTTCAAATAATGAGGGTTGGGGCATCCGGAGGCGGCATTACCGCGGCTGGTCCGGATGAACCACTTGAGTGGCTGGTTTTACAAAATAACAGGATCAAAACAAACCAGCACCTAGTCAAATCGATGCAGAGAAGGAGGGTGGTTTTTTCTGCTACTATAACCTGATTTTTGGTGGTGGAATAAGTATATTATATGATGTTACAGGTACCGTCTCAAAGAACGATATTTCATACAACCGTATTGATGCTCCGAGTAACCATGGCAGCGAGGGAGCCGGAGCATTCATAGGGGGTGTTGGCCCGCATAGCTTTAAATTTGAAAATAATATTATTCAACATAACTATACCATCACCACACAAAATTGCAGTGGAGGAGGCCTGGCATTATTAGAATCAAATGGACATTATCTGAACAATGTGATTCAGCATAATTCCGCCCCAAGCGGTGGCGGTATAAGTATCAGGGGTGTCAATGACAATGCGGTATTTATCAACAACACGATAACCGGTAATACAGCCACTATTGGTGGTGGTGGTATTTATATGCAGCTGTCCACTGTGGTAGTTATAAATTCAATTATCACGGAGAATAATTCCCCTCTGTTTCCTTCAATTCAATTGTACAGCGGTAATCTCAATGTCAGGTATTCCGATGTAGCAGGAGAGGTTGTGTGGCCGGGCGAAGGCAATGTAAATTGTAACGCTACTTTTATGGAGGATGGTTACCACCTGAGCCAAAACTGTCAACTGGTTGAATCGGGGAGAGCATCTACATTCATCAATGGCGTCTGGTATAACTGCCCGGCTTACGATATTGACGGAGAGGGACGCCCATCCAATGCTTTCCCTGAAATCGGGGCCGATGAGGTGTTTACCGGTTTCGGTTTCTGAACCAACGCCAGTAAATGACTTAGCTTTCACTATTTATCCCAATCCTGCCTCTGGAAAAATTACCGTAGAACTTACCGGAGCATTGAGCGGGATGGTGGGCGATGTTATCATCATTGGAATAACAGGTAAGGAATTGCTACGGCAGCAGGTAACAACCCCGAAAACGGAATTCGATGTAAGCGCCCTTCCTGCAGGAGTTTATTTTATCAAACTGATCCCCATTGATCAAAACGCCGCGGTGAAAGTCGGGCGGTTTGTGAAAAAATAATAACCAGATACATGAAAAAGTTAACACTTTTCATCCCGGGGGTGGCATTTAGCCACTCCCTTGCCATTTCCTTGGCCTGCCTGCCTGATAAAATGCCACCGCAGGTGATGGGTTAAGTCATTATCCGGAGTAGTTGAAAAGCCAGTTCGGGTTGTAATTTTAACTAATAACCATTGAAAATTGAATTTATTGGCACAAGTTATAAAAGTACGCTAAAGTCAGAATTGGGATGAAATGGCACAAGTCACAGACTTGCGCCAGCGGCTAAAGCGTTTTTTCGATTCGCTCAAATCGCTCATATCAGGTAGCAGATAATACTTGCAATCTGACCAAATATTTTGTAACTTAGGGCCTTACGAAGCCTGCTGGTTCTCTTCCCGCCTTTTTCCTGCCCTTATTCATACTTAGCTGGCTTCTTTCTTTCCTTACCGGCGGTGTTTCCATACTTGTGGACTGAATTATCCGTATCTGCCCAAATCCTTTTGCTTGACTATATATCAGACAACCATCATTGTTTTCCAAAATCATTATTCATCAAAAAATCAGGACCATGAAAAAAATTCTACTCTTCTGTTTTTCAGCATTGGTTTTACCTTGCTGACACATGCACAGCAATTGCAATTCTCAACCTGGACCAGGTTTGATACGTATTTTAACGATACCGTCTTCGAGCATTTCAGCCAGAATACCTGTACGAATTCCACATCGGAGGGTTTGCTGGTAAGCAGTACCTATACCGAGGAAGGCAATGTATTTACCGTTCAGGATGTGTCGGGCCCTGCAGCCTGCTCACCCACCATCATTGGAACCTATACCTTTATTATTATTAACGGGACTTCGCTTCGCTTCACACTGGTTAGTGACGCCTGCACCGGCAGGGCAAATTCACTGACAGAGGGTATTTTCACCCGGATGCCTCCGAAAACCATTCACATTCCTGCTCAATTTTCCCATATTCAGGATGGTATTGAGGCAGCCGACAATACGGATACTGTGCTGGTTGATCCGGGTACCTATTACGAAAACATCAACTTTATGGGCAAAAAGCCGCTTATGGTGGCCAGCCGGTTTATCATGGATGGTGATACCAACCATATTGCCAATACCATCATCAATGGCAGCCAGCCGCTTGATCCCGATATAGGTTCGGTGGTAACCTTTGAATCAGGGGAAGATACGACTTCGGTATTGTGCGGATTCACCATCACAGGCGGTACCGGCAGATTTGTTCCGGATGCCGGTAATGCCAGAAGCGGAGGAGGTGTTTTTATTACCGGATCAGGCGGTAAATTGCTGAACAACCACATTCAGAACAACATTGTTTCAAATGAGGGTTGGGCAATGGGGGGCGGCGTTACTGCTGCCGGTCCGGATGTGCCGCTTGAGTGGGTGGTTTTACGAAATAACAGGATAATCAATAACCAGGCAATCAGTCAGAACAATGGTTCGGATGGGGGTGGCTTTTTTTGCTACTATAACCTGGTTTTAAAGCACAATCAGATTTCTTACAACAGTTCTCACGGAAATCTGGGAAGCGATGGAGGCGGAGTGGTAGTTATGGGTGCCTTTGGGCCCATTACAATAGATATCAGCAAAAATGAGATAACAAATAATGAAGCAGTAACTACTATAGGAACATCGGATTACGCTGCACTGGGTGGCGGAATAAGTTTGTTGTTTGATATTACCGGCAGCGTCTCAAACAATACTATTTCAAACAACAGCATTGATGCTCCGGGTACTTACAGGAGCTGGGGACCCGGCGTATTCATTCAGGATATAAGTTCGGCTGATTTCATATTTGAAAATAATCTCGTTCAACAAAATAACATCATTACCACCCAGAATAGCCGGGGTGGCGGCCTGTCATTGTTAAGATCAGGGGGGAATTATCTGAACAATGTTATCCAGCAAAATTCCGCCTCAAACGGAGGAGGTATTTACATCTACAACTCAGGCAGTAACAACGACACTGTGGTATTGGTCAACAACACGATAACCGGAAATACTGCAACTTATGGTGGTGGTATTTATACAGCGATGTCCAATGCGGTGGTCATCAATTCAATCATCGTGGAGAATTATTCTAATTTGTATCCATCCATCCGTGTGGAAAGCGGTATCCTCAAAGTCAGGTATTCCGACGTAGAAGGCGCCGATGTGTGGCCAGGTGAAGGCAATGTAAACTGTCACGCCACCTTCCTCGACGACGGGTACCACCTCAGCGAAACCTGCCAGCTGGTAGAGAGTGGGATCGCGTCCATTTTCATCGATGGGTTCTGGTATAACTGCCCGGCCTACGATATTGACGGGGAGGCACGCCCCCTTGATAGTTTACCTGAAATCGGGGCTGATGAAGTGCTACTCTCGGTTTCTGTTCCTGAACCGTTGCCTGCGAACAGCTTAGCATTCAATATTTATCCCAATCCCACTACAGGAATAATCACTGTCGAGCAAAATGAAACATCCTCCGGCATCGAAGGCGAAATTTCGATATACAGCTTAACCGGACAGGAATTGATTCGTCAGCAGGTAACTGGCCCGAAACCTGAATTCAATGTAAGTGCCCTCCCGGCCGGGGTCTATTTCATCAGACTGATCAGCAATGATCAAAATGTCCCGGTAAAAGTCGGGAAGTTTGTAAAACATTAATAATAAACGCTATGAAAGCAAAAATTTTACTCACAGCATTTCTTCTCTGCACCGTTTGGATGTCATACGGGCAATGGAACTACACCAACCTGACAGAGGCAAAATCATTCATGGGTTCTGTTACACTTGGCAACAAAGCTTATTTTGCCGGAGGGTACAACGGAACTACATGTTCATCGCTGGTTGAGGTGTATGACCTTACAACCGGAACCTGGAGTACTGCCGGCAATTTGTCGGTTGCCAGGGAATTGCTTTTAGGAACCACAACCTGCGGATCTAAAATCTTCTTTGCCGGAGGTTACAATCTGAATGTATCATTGAATACAGTGGATGTTTTTGATACTTCAACCCAACAATGGACTGTGGAACAACTTTCTGCTGAAAGGTTTTCTATTGCTTCTGTAAGCTATGGTAGTAAAGTGTTGTTTGCCGGGGGTGTACAGGTCGGAACTTCAACCGCAAGGGTGGATATTGTAGATATATACGATATTGCGACAGATGTGTGGTCAATTGATCACCTTTCTGTGGCAAGGGAAGGCATAGCTGCGGCTGTTGTTGGTGACCTGGCCATCTTTGCCGGAGGATTGATCAATGGCGGTCAATATGGTGGTTCCAACCGGGTAGATATCTATAACTTTACCACCAACACCTGGAGTATCGACTCCCTTTCACAGGCCCGTGGTTACGCCAGCGCCGTTACCATCGGCAACAAGGTAATCATTGCAGGAGGCGCAACCAGTGTCAATCACCCAACCGACAGGGTGGACATTTACGATGCTTCTACCGGAACATGGTCAACCACGAACATTTCACACCCGAGATGTGGCGCAAACATTGGTGCAAATCTGAATGGAAAAGCTTTTTTTGCCGGTGGTGGTAACTTTAAAGGTAATGGCTTTAACAATCCCAGCAGTGTAGTAGATATTTACGATCCGGTAACCGGAAACTGGTCGGTGGATTCGCTGATGCATCCGCTTGTTGGTCATTCAGTTGCCGGGGTTGGAAATAAACTGGTGGTTGCGGGCGGTGAGACAACCGGAGGATTCTATGTTTCATTGGTGGAAATCTACACCGAACTCAGCCTTATCCATATTCCGGCTGATTTTCCAACCATACAGCAGGGCATTGTGGCAGCCACTCCGGGCGATACCGTACTCGTCGCTCCGGGTACCTATTTTGAGAACATCAACTTCCTTGGCAAAAAGCCTTTGCTGGTGGCTAGTCAGTTTATTATGGATGGTGACACCAGTCATATTAACAATACCATTATCAATGGCAGCCAGCCGCTTGATCCTGACATAGGTTCGGTGGTAACCTTTGAATCCGGCGAGGATACCACTTCCGTTTTATGCGGTTTTACTATCACGGGTGGAACCGGGACACTAATTGGTATGGCAACAAGAGTTGGCGGAGGTGTTTTCATGCAGTATTCAGGAGGCAAGTTACTCAATAATCATATAGAAAACAATATCATCAATAATGAAGGATGGACCTTTGGCGGAGGGATTTGTGCCGGAGCCCCGATAAGCCCCCTACCCTGGGTGGTTTTGCGAGGGAACAGGATCAGTAACAACAAAGCCATAAGTTTTAATGATGAAGGGGATGGTGGTGGAGCAGATATATGGTACAACCTCATCATGGAAAATAACGAAGTTTCATGGAATGAGGCTGAAGGGTCTTATCGTGGCGACGGAGGCGGATTGAGATGCAGAAGCGATTTAGGACACACTGAAGTCCTGATCAGGAATAACAACATCACACATAATAAAGCCACCTCCGTCAGTGAATCCACAGATGTAGTGCTCACCGGGGGTCTGAGCATCTTCTGGGATTGCTCAGGCATCATTTCCGGCAACAATGTTTCATACAATGAGATTGAAGCGGGTGAAGATAAAGGGGGATATGGAACGGGAATATTGATTGATAATAATGCATCGGAAGATGTTGTGCTGGAAAACAACCTGATCGAAGGCAACACATTCACCGGGGGGTTTCTTAACGGAGGCGGGCTATGTATTTACTGGAGCAGTGTACTGGTGCAGAACAATATCTTAAAGGACAATACCGGCACAAACGGAGGCGGGATATACGTTGAAACCCCGGATGATCTGGCTGTTTTGATGAATAATACCATTGTCGGAAACCACGGGGACAACGGTGGCGGATTACATGCCACAGATGCAAATGCAGTAATCGTTAACACCATCTTCTGGGGAAATACGGCTACGCTCAATGGGACATCGATTTTTGAGGAAGGAAGCACCCTCGAAGTCCGCTACTCTGATGTGGAAGGCGATGTTGTCTGGCCGGGCGATGGCAATGTAAACTGTCATGCTACCTTCCTCGACGACGGTTACCACCTCAGCGACACCTGCCAGCTGGTGGAATCAGGTATAGAATCCATTTTAATCAATGGAGCCGTATATTTTTGCCCGGCATATGATATTGATGGCGAGGTTCGCCCCCTGGACCTTTTTCCTGAAATAGGGGCCGATGAAACGCTACTCCCGGTTTCGGTTCCTGATCCCATGCCAGCGAACAGCTTAGCATTCAATATTTATCCCAATCCTGCTTCCGGAAAAATTACCGTAGAACTAAGCGATGAAACAACCGCGATGATGGGCGATGTTTCAATCATTGGACTAACCGGCAAGGAATTGCTTCGTCAGCAGGTAACAGGCCCGAAAACCGAATTCAATGTAAGTGCACTTCCGGCAGGGGTCTATTTTATCAAACTGATACCTAATGATCAAAATGCCGCGGTGAAAGTCGGGAAGTTTGTGAAAAGATAAGAACTATTGCAATGAAAAAGTCAGCGCTTTTGATCCCGGGGGTGGCATTCAGCCACTCCCGGTTTACCCAAGCCATGAAAAATTTTCTACTCCCTTGCTCGGTTTTTCTCAGGGATGCTCTGGCAGGTTTGCGAAAAGTGATTTTAATGAACGGCAAATTCTTCCCCCGGTTTGGGGCAGCACTTAACCAGGGGGAAATGTTTTTACCATTCAGGATGTTGCATCCCCCTGCTCAGATTCAATTGTCGGGGCCTACAATTACCATTGTCGATGGAACAACCTGTATACTGGTTGAAGATCTGTTCCACGAGGGCAAAATCACTGACAGAAGGTACTAAAGCATCTTAAAACCATCCATATCCCGGCTGATTTCCCATATTCAACAAGGGATTGTAGCTGCCGACAATACGGATACCGTGCTGGTTGACCCGGGAACCTATTACGAAAACATCAACTTCCTGGGCAAAAAACCGTTGATGGTGGCCAGCCGGTTTATCGTGGATGGCGACACCAACCACATTTCAAACACCATCATCAATGGGGTACATCGATATAGGTTCGGTGGTAACCTTTGAGTCGGGAAGATACGACTTCGGTATTGTGCGGATTCACCAAGTACAGGAACCATGGAACCCGGTGTGGATGAGGTTCTGGAACAATTAATATGCAGGGGCGAAAACCATTTGATGCAACACTGTGACACACGAGCAGTCGCAGGTGGTGGTTGCAGTTAGAGCCTGTTTCGGTGCCTGGATCGACTGCGTGGCAACAGGATATACAACAACCATCAACTCCGAATTCACTTAACTACTATAATACGGGAAAATAACAATTTTCCAAAACAGATTAACGGCCATCAGTTTGTTTTAGGAGGGTGGTATGGTTTGTTATGGGAGTTTGGCCCTTGAATTGAGAATACATCAAATTACCTTTACGGCAATAATTGATTCACGATTGGCGTGGGCGGAGATACTTCTGGTTATACCATTAACAGGCGATTATTCTTTAATGGCATGCTCCTGTCGTTATGGGCCGGTTTTCAGTACAACCAAGGATGGTCTTGTATTCGGGAATAACATCATTGAAGGAAATAGTACCATCTCTCAGAATACATCGGGAGGAGGCCTGTCGTTGTGCAAATCAGGTGGAGTTTATCAAAACAATGTAATTCGGAATAATACTGCAAACAAGGGAGGAGGAGTCAGTATTCTGGATTCATACAGTGCCAGTGCAAAAGCTATATTTATCAATAACACAATTACCGGGAATGCCGGATTCACCCGGGTGCATATAAAATCCCACATGTAGATCAATTCGATTCTTTATAACAACACTCCTCCGGGCATAGCAATAAATTCAGCATCGGCCAACCTTGAAGTCAGATATTCAGATGTGGAAGGTGATGTTGTGTGGCCGGGCGAAGGCAATGTAAACTGTCACGCTTCTTTTCTCGACGACGGATTCCACCTCAGCGACACATGCCAGCTCGTTGAAAAGGGATAGCATCCATATTAATCAACGGTGCCCTTACAACTGCCCTGCTTACGATATTGACTAGCGACAGACGCCCTATATTTCCGGGCGGGGCCGATAGCAATACTGTTGGCTTCAGTTCGGATTGCCGGGCTTAACGTAACGATATTCAAATCCCGGAAAAATTACCGTTGAGCTTAACGGGTGAGACCACCAAAATCACCGGCGGGTTTCAATCATCGGAATAACAGGGCGGGAAGGGTTCACAGGCCTGAAAACCGAATTAAATATAATGGCTCTTCCTGCAGGAACTTTTTATAATAATGATGATAATCAAAATACCCGTTTCAAAGTCGGTGAAAAATTAAAACTATAGCAATGAAAAAGTTAACGATTTTATCCTGGGGTGGCCTTCTGGCTTCTCCCGGGCCTGCCTGCCCGAAGGCATCACCTTCACTACCCAGGAACAAATTGACAATTTCCAAAGCAATTATCCGGGGTGTACCCAGATTGAAGGAAGTGTCGAGATCGGTGGAAGCTTATTTTACCCAAGCAATATTTCCAATCTGAATGGACTTAGCGATTTAACTTCCATCGGTGGGAATCTGGCTCTATTTTGTAATCCCAATCTCACCAGTTTATCAGGACTTGGCAACCTGACTTCAATTTGGGGAGATCTCTCTATCGATAGTTTTAACGCCTTTACAAATTTAACCGGTTTGGTTATCCTGGATTCCATTGCAGGTAGTCTCAGAATTAATGGTACCGGCCTATCCAGTTTAACAGGGCTTGGTAACCTGACCTTTATCGGAGGTGGCCTTGAAATTACCAATAACTCTTCTCTTATCAGTTTGACGGGACTGGATAACCTTACTTCAATAGGGAATGATTTATATATTAATAATAACTTTTCTTTATCTACCTGCGAAGCGGAGTGGATGTGTGGATACTTAACGAATCCGTCTGGTAGTATCAATATTTCTGAAAATGCTAATGGATGTAAAAGTATTATCGAATTGTCAATTGCCTGCGGGGGATCTATCCCTTGCCTACCTTATGGTAATTACTTATTTTATTCTCAAACAGATATTGATCATTTCCCCTTGGCTTTTCCTGAATGCATTGAATTAGAAGGTAATGTTACAATCAGTGGCAGTCCTTTATGTCCAAGTAACATTTCCAATCTGAGTGGACTTAGCGTATTAACTACTATTGGAGGGGACCTGAATATTGGATATAACTACAATGGAAATTATATCGGAAATCCTCTCCTTATCAATTTAACAGGACTGGAGAATCTGGATTCCATCAGGGGGAGTTTATTAATCAGATATAACGATACCCTCAATAGTTTTGCTGCGTTGAATAATCTGACTTCCATCGGGGGTACTTTTGTTATAAATTCTAACAATGCCCTGATTAGTTTAGCAGGACTGGAAAACCTTAACTCTACCGGGGGCTTGGTATTGCTGGTAACGATGCACTGACCAGTTTAACGGGACTGGACAACCTGAATTTCATAGGGGGTGACTTTTTTATAGGAAACAATTTATCCATTTCCAACTTAACTGGGCTGGAAAATGTAAACTCCATCGGTAAACGCTTCCTTATTCTTGAGAATTCAGCCCTTACAAGTCTGAATGGATTAGATGCACTCACTTCTGTCGGAGAGTCATTTGAGATTTCAAAAACCACCGGCTTAGCTAACCTGACTGGGCTAAATGCACTCAATTCCATAGGTGGAGGCTTTGCAATTACGGACAACACTTCACTTAGTGATCTTTCAGGACTTAATGCACTTACCAGCATCGGGGATTTTTTCCGTATTTATGACAATCATGCCCTAATAAGTTTTACTGGCCTTGACAGTTTAACTTCAATAGGAGAACAACTTCAAATAATTGGCAATAATGCCCTAATAAACCTGACTGGACTCGATCATGTTGATTCAGAATCAGTCACTGAATTGAGAATTTCAGAGAATTATTCACTATCAAATTGCTCAGTGCAAAGCATCTGTGAATATTTGGCCTCACCAAACGGTACTATTCAAATTTATATGAACGCCCCCGGCTGCAACAGCCCCGAAGAAGTGGAGGAAGCATGCCTTACACCGGTGAAAGAAATGGAAACCGTTGAGGGAATTACAATCATTCCCAATCCATCGAAAGATAAGATCACAGTTTACTTACCTGCAATATCAGGAAATACCCGGCTTTCAATCTTCAATATCAGCGGAGGGATAGTATTTGAAAGACAGCTAACCGATACCGAAACCCAACTCGACATCAGCACCCTTTCACCGGGTATGTATTTTGTTCAACTGCAAAATGAAAAATCAGTGGTGGTAACCAAACTGATGAAGGAATAGCATAAAAACGGTGTATAACCATTAAAACCAACCATTATGAAAACATTCACTTTACTTTCAGCATCCATTCTCTGCACGGTATGCCTTTCATTTGGTCAGACAGGAAGATTTATACCGGCAAAAGAAACAGGTCCGCGTTATGTTGAGGGGCAAATTACCGTTAAGCTCAAACCAGGTACCGGGGAATTCGAAAGACAAACCGGGGATGTGCATTTCGGAATCAAATCGCTGGACGACAAGATAGCTGATTTTGAGGTTTTTGAACTGAATAAGCGATTCATGTATAATCTTTCAAAACTGCGACCGGATTTGCCCGACCTTTCGAGGATCTATAAACTCTCCTTTCCGGCAAAATACCCGCTCGGGGAAGTGGTAGAAGCCTTTTTATCCGACCCGGAAGTAGAATACGCGGAACCGGTGCCAACCGGGCATGTGCTGGAGGTTCCCGATGACGCACTGTATGCCCAGCTACAGCATCTTCCTCAGATTTTTGCGCCACAGGCATGGGATATCCACAAAGGCGAAAACGGCGCTGAAGAGACCATTATAGCCATCATCGATACCGGAGTAGACTGGGACCATCTTGACCTGCAAAGCAATGTTTGGCAGAATCTGGCTGAAGATGCCGATGGTGACGGTCATACCATGGAATTTAACGGAGTTCAATGGGTGCTCGATCCCGGAGATTTAAACGGCATTGACAACGATTTCAATGGATTTACGGACGACCTGATCGGATGGAATTTTATCACAAACAATGGAAATCCAAATCCGATCCCGGGCAATCCTGTCGGAAGCCATGGAACCCATTGTGCCGGGATTTCGAACGGAGCTACCAACAATGGAACCGGAATTGCCAGTATCAGCTGGAACCTGACCCTGATGCCGGTTTGTGCCGATCAGAACAATACCCTCGAATATGGATGGGACGGGATTATTTACGCTGCCGAAAACGGCGCTGACATCATTTCGAACAGCTGGGGAGGATTTTCATATTCCACCGCCAGCCAGGAAGTTATTGATTATGCCACTGGGCTTGGCAGTATTGTGGTGGCCGCGGCAGGAAACAACAACAACGACGACATACACTACCCCTCCTCCTACCCTGGCGTAATATCGGTTGCCTCAGTCAGTGTGAACGATACAAAAGCAGCTTATTCATCTTTTGGCCCTGCGGTGGATATCTCTGCACCGGGGGGTGGGCTTGAAGGGGGTATTTTAAGTACCCTGCCCGGAAACGCTTATGGACTGTCATCGGGCACTTCCATGGCAACTCCCCTGCTTGCCGGTTGTTTCGGACTTTTAAAATCATACCACCCTGCCTGGTCGAACGAACAACTTATAAACCAGGTGCTGGGAACTGCCGATAACATCGACACCCTCAATCCCGGCTATGCGTATCAGCTTGGGACCGGCCGGGTGAATGCTTACCGTTTCCTGTCGGAAGAGAATGTAACCCTGCCTCAGATACTCAAGCTCGGACTCCTGAGTATGGATATTGCAGATGCCAACGGGAACCAGATCAATGAACCCGGTGAAGAGGTAACCCTCAATCCCACATTCAGAAATTTTGTTCAGTATGCAGGCGATGACCAGGTAGTCGTCACGCTAAGCACTGATGATGAGTATATTACCATTTTAAATGATACTGCAATAGTTGATATTCCTCCGGATGGAATCTTCACCATCGAAGATCAGTTTCGTTTTGTAGTCAGTGAAGATGCCACCTCTCATTTTGCAGTTTTCACCATCACATTCGATGGCGATGCAGAGATTGTTACCGGGGGCGAACAGTTTTTTGAAGTCCTTGTTGCGCCTTCAGGCATCTTTGTTTTCGAAGGTGAACCCAACGAACAGGATTACAGCGGAACCTATATCAAAGGCGTGCTCGGTCAACTGGGTATTCCGTATACCTATTCCAACACCTTTCCTGCAACAATGCTGGGATTTGATCACGTGTTCCTCTCCCATGGAAATTTCGGGGCAACTCTTTCCGAAGGTACAATGCCTACAGAGGATCATGTTATGATATGCCAGGAATTTATGGAGAACGGGGGCAATCTGTATATTGAAGCCGGAGGGATGTTCACGGGTTTGCAATACCTGGGTTATCCGAATTATACTGCAATGAAACAGCTTTTCGGGGTAAGCAGTAATGAGATTGTGATGATTGAACATCCGCTCGATTCGCTGATAGGATCCGAAAGCAGTGTCTTCGAAGGGATTGAATTCAACAAATCAACCCAGTTATTAAACTGGTATATTGATCAACTTACGCCGGTTGAGGAAGCCATCATCCCATTTTACGAATACAATTACGGCAATGTTTCGATTATGTTCGACGGAGCTGAAACCTATGGTCACAAGGCATTTTATATGGGTTATTCACTGGCGGAACTTGTTGATACCAATCCCGTAAGTTCGAGGAACAATGTTCTGCTTAGGGTGCTTGACTTTTTCGGAATATTGCCTGAGAATTATATCCTGTCAAATTTCACTGCGGATAAAAAAGCAGGTGGAATTCCCCTGGATGTCAACTTCACCGATCTTACGCTGACAGATCCCGGACATCCGCCCTTATCATGGCAATGGGATTTTAACAACGACGGAACCATAGACTCCCAGGTTCAGAATACGACCTGGACATACAATGATCCGGGCACTTATGATGTCAGGCTGATTGTTTCGAATGAACTGGAATCAGATACCCTGGTGAAGGAAGGTTTAATCGGAATCAATACCGGGTACCTGGTTTACGAAGGCGTTGCCGGTGGTGACGATTACAGTGGTTCGTTTATCAGGGACTATCTTCAGGAGCAAGTTTACACGGTCACCTATCGAAACAACCTGCCGGAAAGCCTGGAAGGATTTTCGGCTGCATTTCTTTCATTTGGCAATTATGAATCCGGCTATACTGTATTAAATGCAGGGTTGGCTAAAACCATTGGCGATTATCTCGAAGGGGGTGGTTATGTTTATCTGGAAGGGGGCGATGCCCTGGGTTATGATCAGGCCGAAAATGACCATTTTCTTGAAATGTTCGGAATAGCCTCTGCAACCGATGGTACGAACAATCCGATCGACAGCCTGAAGGGACAAACAGGAACCCTGGCTGAAGACTTGTTGTTCACCGGCAGTCAGCAGACATCCGTTGCCTACATCGACCGGTATGTGCCCATGGACGATGCCGGCGCTGCCTTTTTGGAACACAGCTACGGAATTGTGGCCGTACAACATAGTCTTCCCGGCGCTCACCGGACTTTTTGTTTTTCCTATGCGCTGGCTGAACTTGAGGACGGAGAATACCCGAATACCCGTGAGCAGTTGCTGGAAAGGATACTCAACTTTTTCGATATATACACAGGAACTCCTCCGGTAAATAAACCTCAGGCTGACCGTTTTAATATTTTTCCAAACCCGGCCAATAACCGGATCAGCATTACAATACCCGGGCTTAACGATTGCGCTTCCGTCTCCCTGTTCACCCTCACCGGCCAGGTGGTGATGGAAATGCAGATTCGCGGCCCTGAAGCCGGGTTCGACATCAGCACCCTGCCGCGGGGAGTGTATGTTGTGAGGGTGCAAAATGATAAAATGGCAGAAGTAATGAAGTTGGTGAAACAATAAAAATATGTTACTGGTTGCTGGTTGCTGGTTTCCTGTATATCCAGCAACCAGTAACCAGTAACAAGTAACCAGCGACCAGTGACCAGCAGCATAAAGTAAGGAGGTTAAAATGAAATATCTTTACATTTTATTGATTGCGCTGATTGGGATAGCCGTTGCAAACGCACAGCCCTGCCTGCCCGAAGGCATCACCTTTACTACTCAGGCACAGATTGATAATTTCCAGGCCGATTATCCGGGATGTTCTGAAATTGAAGGTGAGGTAATAATTAACGGGGCTGACATCGAAAACCTGGATGGCTTGATTGGTGTGAATTCCATAGCAGGAAGCCTGCAAATAAAATCAAATGACGTACTCAATGAATTGACCGGCCTTCAGAACCTGGAGTACCTGGGTGGTGACCTGCGCATCGAGCAAAATAATCTGCTGGTGAATCTGCAGGGGCTTGAAAACCTGGTAAACCTCAACGGTGATCTGGTTATTGGCGATATCGAACTGGGACAGTACCCTTACAGCACCGGGAATCCCTCACTCACCAGCCTTACCGGGCTCAACAACCTGGTCTCCATACAAGGTAGCCTGAAACTGTGCGGTAACTATTCCCTTACTTCCCTTTCAGGTCTTGAAAACCTCTCTTTTATCGGGGGAAGCCTCCAGGTGGGCGGAATAGAGTTTGTATATGGCTTCACATTCGGAAATCCGCTGCTCGTAAATTTAAACGGACTTACACGACTATCCGCCATTGGCGGTGGTCTGTTTGTAGCCGGAAACAGTAACCTGGCCTCTCTTTCCGGCCTGGATTCGCTCAGCTCCATTGGCTGGAATTGCTGGTTCGACCTGAACGAATCGCTGCTTACCCTTCAGGGGCTGAATCGGCTTGCTTCCATCGGAGGAAGCCTTTATATCCGTTGGAATATTGCCCTGTCAGACATCAGCGCCCTCGGAAATATCGCTGCCCAATCCATTCAGGATCTTGAAATTATATACAACCGTGCACTGGACAAATGCAGTATTCAAAGTATCTGCGGTTACCTGGCCAATCCGGGCGGAAGTGTTACCATCGAAGAAAATGCTCCCGGTTGCAACAGCCCCGAAGAGGTAGAAACAGCCTGCCAGGTAGGATTAGAAAACTATCCTGAAAAAGGGACTTGCACCATTTACCCAAATCCATCCACGGGGCAGTTTACATTTGAATTTTACCTGCAACAACCATCCATAGTAAACATGGTTGTGCACAATAGCCTGGGGCAGGTGGTGGCAACGCTTGCGGATGGAATGCTGGCTTCAGGGCTTCACCAGGTATTCTGGAACTCCGGCAACCTGCCGGCAGGGATATACTATTGCCGGTTGCCGGCTGATAAGCAGTTGAGTTCTGTGAAAATTATAAAAATACGGTAATCCGGCAAGGAAAATAAGCAACTCCGTTATTTGACTTGTCTGCAGTCATTCAGCCATGTAATCTTTACAAGCTGAAAACATTTAAAACCAAAAAAAATGAAAAAGATCTTCCTTTCAATTTATTTAATCCTTGTGTCCATAATTGCTTTTGCCCAATGGACATGGCAAAACCCATTACCAACCGGTAATGACTTGCATTCAGTATATTTTACCGATGCAAATACCGGTTACGCGGTAGGGATTAATGGTACAATCATAAAAACCATGAATGGAGGTGTAACCTGGACAGAGTTATCGGGTGTAACAACTGAATGGTTAAATTCAGTTTTCTTTACCGATTCCAATACTGGTTATCTTGCAGGTTGGAATGGAACCATCTTAAAAACAATAAATGGAGGAACAACCTGGACTGAGTTATCCAGTGGGACAACTAGTCCTTTAGGTTCAATTTTCTTTCCCGATGCCAATACCGGGTATGTAATAGGTGGATCTACCATCTTAAAAACAATAAATGGAGGAACAACCTGGACTGAGTTATCGAGTGGAACTACTGTAGGTTTAAGTAAAGTGTACTTTACCGATGTCAATACTGGTTACGCGGTGGGTGATAGTGGAACTATTATAAAAACCATAAATGGAGGAACAACCTGGATAGAGTTATCGAGTGGAACAACTGAATGGTTAAATTCCGTTTACTTTCCCGATGCCAGTAAAGGTTATATAGTTGGTAGTGCTGGAAACATCCTTAAAACCATCGACGGAGGCACAACCTGGGATTCTTATTCAAGTGGAATTCCAGATATCTTAAATTCTGTTTTCTTTACCGATGTCAATACTGGTTATGTTGCAGGTTGGAATGGAACCATCTTAAAAACAATAAATGGAGGCACAACCTGGGATTCTTATTCAAGTGGAATTCCAGATATCTTAAATTCTGTTTTCTTTACTGATGCTTTTACAGGTTTCGTGATGGGTGATTGTGGAACCATTTTAAAAACCAGCGATGGAGGTGCGAAATGGACTAATTTATCGATAGGGACAAGTGAATGGTTAAGTTCAGTTTACTTTCAAGATGCCAATATAGGATATGCAGGGGTGATTATAATCTCAGGAATCATATTCAAAACAATTAATGGAGGCCAAAACTGGGATTCTTCATCAAGCGGCACAACCAATGGTTTAAATTCAGTTTACTTTACCGACGCCAACACCGGGTATGCGGTGGGTGAAGTCGAGACCATTATAAAAACCATTAATGGAGGAACAACATGGATAGAGATATCTAATGGACCAACTGGCATTTTTAAACTCTGTATTCTTTACCGATGCTAATACCGGATATGCGGTAGGTGGAAGCGGAACCATCTTAAAAACTCAAATGGAGGCGCGACCTGGGCTCAATTTATGGGACTAGAAATACTGGGTTGTTAATTCAGTTTACTTTACAGATGCCAATACCGGATTATGTGGGAGCAGGGATGATTAATGGAACTATCTTAAAAACAATAAATGGCGGAACAACCTGGACAGTTATTGATTGGAGTGGGAATCTTTACTTCTGTTTACTTTCCGATCCAATACTGGTTACGCGGTGGGTAAGTGGATTATCCACTGCCACAACAGGCTCTAATCTTAAAACCACAGATGGAGGAACCACCTGGACAAAGTTATCTTTTGGAGCCAATTGATGTCCTTTAGTATCAATTTTCTTTACCGATGCAATTCCTGGATATGCTGTGGGTGGTAATTCTGGGGCGTGACCGGGGGAACTATCTTAAAAACAATTGATGGTGGAACAACCTGGACTTCATTATCATCGACACAGATAATTATCCATTTTCATCAGTTTACTTTACTGATGCCAACACAGGTTATGTCGTAGGCAAACATGGCACCATCCTGAAAACCACCAATGGCGGCGGGTCTTTGGGCATTGAAGAAACACCGGGTAGGGAATCTGTTTTAAGTGCATACCCTAACCCATTCCGTGAATACACCACAATTGAATATACGCTTGAGCAAAATGCCAGCGTAACCCTGGCCATTTTCAACCACCTCGGGCAGGCAGTTACCACGCTTGTCAATAAGCCACAAACCAAAGGCAAACAGCAGGTACAATGGAATACCGCAGGCTTACCGGCCGGCATTTACTACTGCCGGTTACAGGCCGGTAACCAGCCGTTTTCTGCAAAGTTGATAATAATACAATAGCCTGCCTTTTCTTTTCCCCGGAGAATTTGCATTTGCTTATTCAAATTTTACCCTTGCAATTTTAACACCCCATTGACAATGAAAAAGATCGTTATACTTTCAGCCATTCTTCTGTGCAGCGTTCTCTTTTCCTTTGGACAGACAGGCAGCACAGCCCTTTCAGGAAACCCGGACAGGATAAGCATTCCTGACCAGATTAAAAGCCGCAAAGCCTTTAAACGGGCCGAATGGTTCTATACCCAGCGTGCTTTCCCGCACGATACCATCCCGGCAACCCTGTATTTAAAAGAAAAAACACGGGAAATCGGGAAAGCGAAAAGCAACAGAATGAAAAGTTCTGATGTTGGGACCTGGTTACCCATGGGACCGCGGGGAATTAATACGACTATAGCAAACTGGGGAACGATCTCAGGCAGGGTAAGAGCCGTTGCCGTTCATCCAACCGATCCGCTGACAGTTTACATAGGTGCTTCCAACGGGGGATTGTGGAAAACCACCGATGGCGGTGAAAACTGGCAGGACATTGGTCATGATCTCAGTTCCCTTTCATTCGGGGCCATTGCCATTGATCCCAACCACCCTGAAATTATATATGCCGGTTCCGGGGAAGCCATTTTTGGGCCTTTTTATATTTTTCCCGGGAATGGGTTGTTTAAATCCACAGATGGAGGCCAGACCTGGAATGTGATAACAAATGGTTTCGGTCCGGTAACTTATTTTAGTGATCTGCTTGTTAGTCCCTACAATTCAAATATTGTAATTGCTGCTTTAGGAGGATCAGCGATGTTTTCAGGTATAACCCTTAACAATGAAGGAATCTGGAAAAGCCTTGATGGAGGAATTACCTGGAACAGGACATTGGAGGTGCCTGATGCATCTGATATTGCATTCCATCCGGCAGATCCTGACAAAGTGTATGCTACGGCCGGTGGAGCCGTTGACACACTCTCCGGCTTCTACATTTCATCCGATCAGGGGGATACCTGGAGCCCAAGCAATACCGGGCTTATGCTTCAGGCAAAGTGGAGAAGAATGCAATTTGATATTTCCCAATCCAATCCCGATTTTGTTTATGCTGTTATTTATGAAATCAATACTGATTATAGCCAATGTATTACCAGGGCTTTCAAATCAGTAAACGGAGGAATCAGCTGGTCCCAGATTTCACCAGGAGTAATGCTGGGCGGCCTGTATGATGTCTGGTACGACCAGGGAAATTATGATCTGTGTATTGCTGTTGATCCAATCAATCCCGATCATGTACTGATAGGTAATATTGAACTTCACAGGACAACCAACGGGAACACTTTTTTACCGGTACGTCCTTTTGGAACCAACGCCACGGGTTCGCTGGTGCATGTTGATTATCATCAACTGGTTTTTGCGCCATCAGATCCTGATTGTTTATATATAGGATGCGACGGAGGAATTTACAAATCCACTGACAGAGGTTATACGGCCACCTCAAAGAATCAGGGACTGGAGACCCTGCAGTTTTACAGGATTGCATCCCACCCCGATAGTTCAGCGATCATCATGGGAGGTATGCAGGATAATGGAACTGCTATGACGCGTGATGGTGGTGCTGAATGGAATAGAGTACACGGAAGTGATGGGATGGAATGCTTCTTTGATTATTCAGATCCCAATAAAGTTTATTGTGGTACCCAAAACGGGGGCTTTTGCAGGGGGTACGATGGAGGTGAATGGTTTGCGTTTGTAAAATTTTTCAATGGAGCCTGGATCACCCCCATCTTTATGCATCCGGCCGAAAGCAATATCCTATATGCTGCCAGTAAACACTTGTACAAATCAACCAATTGGGGCCAGACATTTGGGTTTCAGGCAACCTGGATTTCACCGGTCAACATTAACACGATGGCCCAAAGCAAGGTAAATCCCGGTCACCTGATTTTTGGAACCGGCGTGGACAGTTTTGTCTATGACACTGTGTTTCTTGTTAAAATATCGACCGATGAAGGGGTAAACTGGACAGATGTAACTGCGAATATTCCGGGTGAAACCCGTTTTATTTCAAGAGTGGCAACCGATCCTCTGGATGCCAATACCATGTATGTGCTCCGAACAGGATTTTCGCCCGGAAATAAAGTCTGGAAAACCACCGACCTTGGGCTGACCTGGGCAAATATTTCAGGTGATTTACCCGACCTGCCCTGCAGCGACCTCTTTATTGACCCTGAAAATACCAGTCGCTTATATGTTGCAAACGATATTGGGGTGTATTACTCCGCCGACGCAGGCAATACCTGGACATATGCCAGCGAAGGTATGCCGTTTGTACCTGCCATGGACTTTGACTATGTAAAAATTGATACAGTCCGGTACTTAAGGGTTGGAACACACGGCCGCTCCATCTACGAAACAAAACTGAACTCAAGCCTTGGCATACCGGAAGCCGGTTCCGGTCAGGCAACCACTGCATTTGGCCTGGTACGGACTTATCCGAATCCGAACAATTCAACTACAACCATTGAATATGAATTACTCAGAACGGAATGGGTTAAACTAATGATATACAACCACTTCGGTCATCAACTAGAGGTGCTGGTAAACATAAAACAGGCTAAAGGCGCGCATAAGATAGCCTGGGATTCAGCAGACTTGCCGGCCGGAATTTACTATTGCCAATTACAGGCCGGAAATCAATTGATTTCAAAGAAAATCATAAAAATAAATTAACCCGCGCAGGGCCGGGTAAATCCGGATCGAATCCGCATTCTGGGGTTACTTACCAAAAGCATACAACACGCAATATTTTAATATTTACCAACCTGTAACTTTAATAATTCCGGAAATGAAAAGGTTAATCCCGGTTCACTGGTCAATGCTGAACGGTTTGTTTCTGATGCTGTTATGCAGTTGCATGAATCATGAAAACAGGCTTGATTGCGCAGGAAACCGGCAGTTTTACCGATCTGCGTGACGGGAAGGTCTATAAAACCGTTAAAACCGGTGACCAATGGATCATGGCTGAAAACTTCGCCTTCAAACCGGATCAGGGAAACTATTGGGCTTATAACAACAACCCGGCCAATGCGGCCATTTTTGGTTACCTCTACGACTGGGAAACAGCCAATAAAATTGCCCCGGCGGGCTGGCATCTGCCATCGGAAAAAGAATGGAAAACCTTCCGGAAATCCATGGGTGCAGGATGGGATACCTGGAGTACCATGAAAAAGGTCTATAAACAAATGGTTACGGGTGGCAGCAGCGGTTTCAATGCTTTGTTCGGGGGTGCCTATATCATCTCAGACAAAGAGTTCAGGGGCCTGAATGAGGTAGCATACTTCTGGAGTTCTACCCGTGCAAGCGACGGACAGCCGGTGAATTACATATTGGAACGTGAAAGTGGTGAGGCTTTCATTACATCCTATGCAGATCCGAAAGGCGGAAAAAGTGTCCGCTATTTTAAGGACAAGAAAGAATGACGAATGTAGAATGACGAATGTAGAATGACGAATGTAGAATGTAGAATGTAGAATGTAGAATGACGCCCTTCGACTTGGTTCGGCAAGGGCTCACCAACCGCCGCTCAGGGTAACAATGAGAATGACGAATTGATAATTCACTGGCAGACTTGTGGAATGAAGCTAAGCTTTTAATCTGCTAATTACCGAATCTGCTAATCTGCTAATCAGAAACTTCCTGCTTAATACTGAATACTGATTTTTTTTGAACGAATGCCTTCTCACCACCACTCACTACTCACTACTCATTTCTTACTTCTTTCTTGACTTCCGACCTCCGACTTCCGACCTCCGAATCCTTTGAATTACGAATGACGAGTGACGAGTGACGAATTGGCAATTCACTGGCAGGCCTGTGGAATGAAGCTAAATTCTCATCTGCTGATCAGATAATAAGAAACAACCTACTGAATCCTGATTTTTTTGAACGAATGCCTTCTCACTACTCACTACTCATTTCTTACTTCTTACTCTTGACTTCCGACCTCTGACCTCCAAATATTTGAATCTTGAATCCTTGAATCTTGCAGAGCGCAGCGGAGTCCCACCTTTTCGGCGGGGAATCCTGAATTCCCGATTCCCGCGTTCGTTTATCCAAACCCTGCGTTCGTTTATCTCTTTCATTTCTGCCTTTCTGCTGCACTAACTTTATGCATTCAGCAATCCCGGCAACGGCAAATTATCAATTAGCAGATTGAAAAAATCCCCATGAAAACCCTGACATTTATTTTTTGCATCTTTTGCCAACTGCCAACTGCCATTGAACTCCTGAACATTTGAACCTGAAATCCTGTGGCTTCGATACATTTTGCGAATCTTAATTAGATTATTTATCAAGATAATGTCGCAAAACACTCAGCCACCAGAACCCTGAAACTCTTGAACTTTTGAACTTTTTACTTTCTTTTGCCAACAGCCAACTTTTTACTTTCTGTTGCCAACTGCCAACTGCCAACTTTCTTTGAACTCTTGAACCTTTGAACCCTTGAACTCTTGAACCTTTAAACTTTTTACTTTCTTTTGCCAACTGCCAACTGCATCTTGCCAACTTGAATAATAAACTTGCAAATCACCATGAACTTCACTAAATTTGAGGAAGTTAACAACGAAAACATGCTTCGGACTCTCATCATCGATGACGAAACTCCAGTGCGCGAAGCTATCGGCAAGCTATTGGTTATGCATTGCCCCCAGGTGAAAATAGTTGGCGAAGCCGGAAGTGTGGAAGGCGGGCTTAAGCTTATTGCAAACCTTCGTCCCAATCTGGTCTTGCTTGATATCAGTTTGGGTGACGGCTCCGGGTTTGATCTTCTCCGCCAGGTTGAAACGATCGATTTCAAAGTGATTTTCATCACCGCCTATGAAAAATATGCAGTTCAGGCTTTCAAATTCGCTGCTGTCGATTTTCTACTCAAACCTATCAATCCAGAAGAACTTGCCTATGCAGTAAAATGTGCCGAGATGCTTGTGCAGGAGCATTTCAATACGCAGTTGCAGGCGCTGGAAGAAAACCTCCGGACAGATATACGCCAGAAAAAGAAAGTGGTGCTTAGAACGCTCGAGAACATTTTCCTGGTCGATATGCACGACATTACCTATTGCGAGTCCGACGGCTGCTATACCACGATCCACATGGTTGATGGTGAGCATATCATGGTGTCGCGCACACTCCATGAGTTCGACCTGATGCTGAGTGAACAGGGCTTTTACCGCGTGCACAAATCATACCTCATCAACCTTCTGCATATCAAGCGCTTTGAAAAACAGGAAGGCGGATATATTATATTGAACGACAATCACAAAGTACCGGTGGCATCGCGCAAACGGGAAGAACTGATGTCGCTTTTTGACAAACTGGCAGAATAATTTCACGATTGCACTTTTCAAAATTGAAGCAGTGAATGGTATTCTTCTTGCTTTATTCATAATCTTCTCTGGCTGCTGCGTCACGGCCCAGATCCCTACCCGTATATACCCTAAAGTTATTGATAGCCTGTATCATAGGTTAAATACTGCCAAAACAACCGATAGAGTGGCTGTACTAAACGAATTAGCCCTCTACCTGGCTCCCCGTTATTACGACTCAAGCCTGAAGTATGCCATCGAAGCACGGACTCTTGCGAAGAAACTCAATTATGAGAAAGGAAAAGGAGTGGCATTATTTAACATCGGAAACAACTATTATTTCAGGCTGGATGCCAAAAAGTCAATGACTTATTACCTTGATGCATTAATGATATTGGAAGACCTGGAACCTTCACAGGAACTGGGAAATTTATACTACCAGGTTGCGACTTTTACAAACGTACCTAAAAATTGCAGAAAAGCAATGCAGGTATTTAAAAACTTCACAATCAGAAATCGGAAGACTTTGTCAGGATGCAAATGTTAACACTCCTTAGTGATATAGGTTATGATTCTGTCATATTTCTTGGAAAAAAAAACCTTGAGTATTTCAGGAAATCAGGAAACAAGCTTGGAGTTTATACTTCCCTATTGCAGATAGCGAATGCTTGTTTTTACACAAGAAGGCCGGAGGGTTTGGAATATGCGCACGAAGCGCAGGCGCTTGCTGAAGAATTTGGCGATGATTGGCTGATAGCCAACGCTTTGCATAAAGTGGTTAATTACAATAAAAATGTTTTCAAGTACCCGGAATATAGAACCAATCTCAAACTTGCCGAAGCAGACCTGCAGCGCGCCAGGGAAATACTGGTCAAATCCGAATTGCCATACAGGCACCGTTTGCTGAGTGAAACCTACAGGAAATTGGAGAACTGCGCTGGGGAGCCGGCGACACAAATACAGCAATCCATTATTTTTCTTTGGGTATCGCTACTGTTGATACTTTTTTGAGAAGCATGGATACCATCACGTTTCCCGAAACGGAATCCAAATATGGCTGGTACACCAGCGATCATGTCAACATGGCATACTCATATACGGCATTGAGTACAATCAACGCAGTTAAGGGTAATTACAAAGCTGCGCTTGAGAACCAGTTAAAGCGAGATTCCCTTTATAATCTGGAAATGACTGCATTCTCTGAAAAGCAATTTATTATCATGCAGGTTACCTATGAGGACGAGAAAAAACGAAACCGTATTTATCAGTTAAGGAGGGAAGAAGAAATTCATCAGGCCAGACAATCGCAAACAATCCTATTTTTTTGTTAATTGGAGGTGCCATACTTATCACTCTTCTTGCCGTCTTGTTCTTCATCCAGCGCCGAAGGTTCCAATCAGAGCAGAAAACGATGGAACTTGAACAAAAGTTGCTCCGGTCCCAGATGAACCCTCATTTCCTGTTCAATGCCCTCACGGGGATACAGAACTTTATCCTTACCCAGAAGCCTGATCAGGCAAGCATCTACCTGTCGAGATTTGCTAACCTTGTGAGGAATATTCTTGACAACTCGGTGGAAGAATTTGTCACGCTCGAAAAGGAAATCAGTACCATTGAGAATTACCTGGAACTACAAAAGGTTCGCTATGCCGGAAAGTTTGATTACCGCATCACCGTTACCGATGCAATTGACCCCGAGGAAATGATGATACCGCCTATGCTGGCACAGCCTTTTATTGAGAACTCCATTGAGCACGGTATCAAGCACCGCGAAACTCCCGGGCATCTCGATATCCGCTTCAGCCTGCAGGATCACACTCTCATTTTCGAGGTGGAAGACGATGGCGTTGGCAGGCAGAAAGCCCGCGAAATCAGCATTCAGAGTGAGTCAGCACACCGGAGCATGGCCACTTCGCTCACCCGCGACCGGCTGGTTATACTAAACCGCAAACATCATAAAAAAATCCTCCTCTAAACCACCGACCTTAAAAATGCACACGGTGACGCCGGCGGCACCAGCGTCAAGTTACGAATACCCGTGACCCTGTAGTCATTTACACTGTCCACAAAAACTCTGGTCTGCAGGAACTCAGCGTTCTTTTGTCCATTCCCTGCGTTCGTTTACCCAAACCCTACGTTCGTTTATCTCTTTCATTTCTGCTTTCCGGTGAACTAACTTTATATGCTAACAATAGAGGATGGCGGCATTGGAATTCCTTTGCTATAAAAATCTGTGTAACCTGCCGGCTCAATCCTGAAACTACCCGATAGAAATTTAAAGAGAAGTTTATAACTACCCGGTCATCGAACAATAGTTAACCAAAATTCAATTTCACCTTTTAAGAACTATGCTATGAGAAAATTTACGCTTTTTTTTCTTCAGCCTTATACTGGCTGCACTGGCACAGGCACAAATCATCCATGTACCGGCCGATTATCCCACGATCCAGCTTGGGATCGATGCGGCAACATCCGGCGATACCGTTCTGGTAGCTGAGGGTACCTATTTTGAGCAGATTAATTTTCTGGGCAAAAAACCACTGACCGTAGGCAGCTTGTTTCTGACGGACGGTGATACTGCACATATCAGCAACACCATTATTGACGGAAGCCAGTTGACCAATATGCAGAGTGCTTCGATGGTGTATTTTGTTTCAGGTGAGGATACAACCACGATCTTGTGCGGTTTTACTATCCGGCATGGTAAAGGTACCTTGTATGAAACTCCATCCAATACATACAGAGCAGGTGGTGGCGTCTATATTTCATCTTCGGGCGCAAAGATAATTCATAACCATATTACTGAGAACAGCCTGAACAACACTCTGTATGCAGTTACCGAATTTGCCGACGGTGCAGGAATTGGTTGCAAATGGAATATAGGTAACCATTGGATTGTTGTAAGCGGCAATACAATTGATCATAATTCCTGCAGATCAAATAGTGTAGGAGCAACCGGAGCTGGAATCAGCATCAATTATAACTCCAGAATTATGGGAATACAATTTCCGATAACACCCTTTACGGCACTGGAACATCATATTCCTATTGTGCAGGATTTTACTGCGAACCACCTGTAACATCTCCGTTTACTATAACCGCGATCGTTGAATATAACACAATAAAGAATAATCTTTCACAAGCACAGATTAATCAGGCCCATACCTCCGGTGTAGGTTTTGCATCAGTTAGAGGCATTTTTTCGCACAATATCGTTGAAAATAATGAAGTCAGCACAGGTACAAATTCTGCCGGAGGTGCCGCAGTATTATTCTGGATACCAGGGGAGGGCTCTGTCGTCCGGAATAATACTTTCAGGGGAAACATCAGCAATGATATCGGAGCACTGAGTATTGAGGGTCCTTCTCCTGATCCGGATCAGAAAATGGTTTTGGTCGAAAATAATACTTTCATCGACAATGAGGCCAAAAGAGGAGGTGCCATTGAGATAAGTGATGTACCTGTGGTATTGCAAAACAATGTTTTCAGCGGAAATCATGCCAGCCTGCATGGTGGCGCTGTATATGGCTCGGTTGGTGCAGCAGGGAATACGGAGCATATGATTACTTTTATAAATAATAGTTTTTCCGGGAACAGAGCCGATGTCCATGGAGGCGTTTTATATATAGGATTTCATCCGGTTAAGCCGCTGATCATTAATTCAATACTTTGGGGCGATACAGCTACTTATGGCAGCGAAATTTATATAGCAGTCCCGAATGACACGGTTGAAATAGCAAATTCCAATTTTAATCCGGCACTGATTAGCGGTGGACACTTTCGCGATGGTGGTGGGAATATCAATACCGACCCGATGTTTACTGATCCTGTTTTACTCACCACAGATCCTTCCAGCCCCTGCATTGATGCCGGTGTTCCAATCTTTGAATGTAGCTGTGGCGAATCCCATTCAGCTCCAGCATACGATATTTTGGGTGTTCTCCGACCGGCAGGATCCGGGTATGATATGGGCGCTTATGACCTCGCAAATTCTGGTGTCGGCATAAGCAACTGCGGGCCTGCGCTGCCATTTTCGGTCTGGCCGAATCCGTGCTCCGCTTCCGCCACCTTTACCTACGCACTTGCTCAGTCATCTCAGGTCCTGCTTCGGGTGTATGATAACTTAGGACGACAGGTGGCAACACTGGTGAATGCCACTCAGAAACCTGGAGAACAGACAATTGAGTGGGACACCAAAAACTGGCCAGCAGGGGTTTACCATTACCGCATCCTGGCAGGAAATCAGGTTGGAAGCGGGAAGATGGTGAAAAAATAGTGTCAAGTAAAAAGTATAAAGTAAAAAGTAAAAAGTAAAGATCTGATTTATGGATGGAGCGCAGGCTGGCGCGCGTGTTACCTTCTGACGCGTGCCCCTGCGAATCCTGCCAACTGCAACTGATTTACTTGCTGAACAATAACTAGCTACCTACCTACTTTTTGCCAACTGCCTGCTGCATACTGCCAACTGAGTTGCAGGTCGGGGCGCGTATTACCTTCTTACCCGAGCCCCCTGCGTTGTTGCGAGCCCTTCGAACTGTGCACTGAGGAGATACAAATTGCCGTAGAGTCAATAATACCCGGATTTCTCTGCGGTTAATTATTTATTCATTCCCAAAACTAAACGACATTGATATTGCAGTATAAATTTTCCCGAAAATAAAACAGCAAAAAGCCCTGCAACGAATTACAGGGCTTTTCTATTTCTTACAGGCTTATCAGGCTTTGGGCGCTTCTTCTGCAGCCTCTTCGGTTGTTTCTTTAACCTCGTCAACAATCTCTTCAGTGGCTGATTCAACGACTTCCGTTGCGTCTTCAACCACAGTTTCAACTTTATCTTCAACCACATCAGCGGTTTCAGCAACTGTTTCAGCAGTTTCTTCAGCTATGGGCACAGTGCTTCGGATTTTTTCCTCGAGTTTGTCAACCACAGCGGCGGCTTTGTCATCGAGTTTTTCGATTACGTCTTCGGCTTTGTCTTTCAGGTTTTCGCTGAAATCCTTCACTTTCTCTGTAGCAATTACAGCTGCCGCTTTCACATCACCGGCAACATCTTTGGAATATTCCTTTGCCGATTCAACGCTGTCGGCGGCTTTTTCTTTCAGCTCTGATGCTTTAACAGCAGCCACTTCCTTTGAAGTGCTGAACAGCTTTTTCAATGAATCTACGAATCCCATTTTATTGTTTTTTAGTTGTTTACAAATGCAAAGATACAATAACCCTGCAATATAAGTACATTCATGGGTTTTAAAACAGTGGTTATACTTTTGTATGAGTGCCTGAAATACTGACTTAAACATGTATAACACGC
Organism: Bacteroidales bacterium; assembly: GCA_016709025.1. Classification (GTDB taxonomy): domain Bacteria; phylum Bacteroidota; class Bacteroidia; order Bacteroidales; family Lentimicrobiaceae; genus Lentimicrobium. The sequence goes on from JADJEQ010000028.1 coordinate 31,167, forward strand.
AGTTATATCATCATTTTTGCTCTTTACTTTACATGTCAAAATAACTGTTGACTTTAAGGTTTCAGACCAACTCAGTATTTTGATGTAATGAATTCGGATGTCTGGCGAATTTGTTGCATAAAAAAATCCCGGATCGGTTCAGTAACTATTCAACAAACTGCCTTCCATTGTCGTTGATGTACTGAAAAACCTGAAGGTTGCAACGGGCATATTCATCCATCTGCCTTTTAATTTCCGGGTATTGCAACGTATAGTCCTTCATACTGCCATTTCTGTATCTGAACAATTTTGAACTGCCATCATGCTTAACGATCAGGAAAAATTCCTTACCAATCACCCCATAGCTATCAATGCTGTTGACCATAATGTAAGGCCGCTCATCTTTCAGCAGGTCTATGCCCGATGTATTGTTGATCCAGGGTTGTTTCAGTATGCCCATGATGGTCGGGAATGCATCAATCTGCCCGCCGATCTGATTGAAAACCCTGCTTTCGGGCAACAAGTCCGGGGCATAAAAAATCAGCGGAGTGTGATGGTATTGCAGCGAGATGTCGTAGCTGCGTTTTTTATGAATCCCATGATCGGCCACAAAAACAAACAGCGTATTTGAAAACCATTCCTGTTTTGAAGCCATCGTGATGAACTGCTGCAGCGACCAGTCGGCATATTCAATCATCTGATCTTTTAGACTGCTGTTCCGGGGCTTGTAGTAATCAGGAAGGTAATAAGGACCGTGGTTGCTGGCCGTCATAAAGGCAACCAGGAAGGGTTTACCTTTTTTATGAAGTTTGTTTAAAACCGGAATCGAATAACGGAACATATAATCATCCGGAACGCCGAGGGTTGTTTTCACTTCATCAGAAGGATAATCATCCTCGGTGATGATCTGGTCGAAATCGTTGGTACTGAGGAACCCCTGCACATTGTCGAATTGCCCGTCGTGTGTGGTGATATAGGTGGTAGAATAACCCAGCTTTTTCAGGGTATTGGAGATACCGTTGTATTTCAATATCCTGCTTTCGCGCATAGGCTGTTGCCTGAAGATGGCCGGATAGGAGAACAGGGTGCTGAAAACACCGTTAAATGTGTGAATACCGGCTGTATAGATACTGTCGAAATAGTAACTGCTTAATGCGAGGCTGTCGAGAAACGGGGTCAGGTTCAGTTCATTGCCGTTGCGCTTCATCTTAGAGGCAGCCATGCTCTCCATAATAATGATGACCACATTTGGTTTGTTGGCGCTGACAGAATCCGGAATTACCTGTCTGTAAAGCGGATAATACGCGTTAACAGAATCTATCCCCAGATACTCCTGAACCCTGGCAATGGCGGTTTTTTCATCGATCAGGTCAATGGCCTCGTTGCGCTTATCAAGATTTTCGAGGTAACTCTGCATCAATGTAAATACAGGATTCAGTCCAAGTTGATTCAGGAAGGGATTGTCGGTAAAATAGGCTGTCCCAACCTTGATCGGCGCCTTCTGCGCCAGGCGGCCGCGCATTCCCACCAGCATCAGGCCAATAAATATAAGTGATACAAGTGCTTTTATCCAGATTCGCCGTTGAACTGAGGGCTGCTTTTCCGCGCTTCTGAAGGTGCGCTTCAACAGCTTATAAAACACAATTACCACAAGGATAAAGGGAATGAAATAGAGCCAGTATCTGGGTTCTTCAACAATCATTTTCATAACAAAAACAGGACTATCAGCCCACTGAAAAGCTGAAATTGTTAGCCTGGAAAAAAACTGGTTGAAGTAAGGGATGTCAGCGGCGCAGATTGCGAAAGCCAAAGTAAAAAAGATAAATACCAGGATGAAAACAGTTTGATAAACAAAGTGAAAGCGTTTGCCGGATATAAAAAAAATGGTCAGTATCAGGAATGGCAGCAGCAAAAGGTAACCACTGATGACCAGATCAAAACGGACACCCATAACAAAGGCTTTGCCTATATCTCCCAGGTTGGCAGAAAGACCGTCAATGTTTTCCAATCCGGTTAGGAAAAGAATAAAGCGAAAGACGAAGAAAAATAGAATGGCCAGCCCGTATATTTTCAGTATCAGGCTTAAATTGTCCCACCCTTTCAATATTTTCATGGTGTTTCCTGGCTTTCTATTTATTGTCCGTTCTTTCAGGAATTATGCCTGTGTCTTTAAATACCGGATTTAAGGAATCATAATCAAGAATAAAATTCCTCAAACCCATGTTCCTTGCTACAAAGAAATTGGAAGAATCAACTCCGTATACAATTCTTCTCGAAACCAATCCCTTTTCCCTCAGCCATTGCATATGAGTTTCATCCACTTTGTTGAGGAAACCAGACAGGTAATCCGGCTTCAGGTTTTTGGGAATGATGCTGTATGTCCATTCTTTCCCTGAATTCAGCCCTTCAAGTGGGGTAATTATTTCGGGATATCTTAATTCCATATAAAGATTAAACAGATAATCGGCGCTGGCCACAATCGCCGATTTTTCCATCCCGTACTTCCTGATGATTTCAACAATCTGATCCGCTTCTGTGAACCCAGTCAGTTTCATATCGATGTAGAAAATAAAATTGGTATGATGTTGGTCGAGAACCTCTTTCAACGTTGGCACGAGCCAGGGAGTAACTTTCCCATTCTGGATGAATGGGAAGGTTTTCAGATCAAGGGTTGGTACATCCTGAATTTCGAATTCAGTCCCAAGCATCCGTCTGCAGTCAACATCGTGAAAAAGAATAAAATCACCACCGGCAGATTTGCGCAGGTCGAATTCCACTGCCCTGAAACCAAGCCTTTTTGCTTCACCAATGGATTCAAGGCTGTTTTCAGGGAATTTTCCAACTACGCCCCTGTGGGCAAAAAATATTACAGAATCTGCCGGATCCGGGAAAACAGTCACTCCTGCTTTACTTCCAAAGCCTCCGAAAGAAAAAACAAAAACCAGATAAATAATTACCGGAAAGGCAAATATGATCAGAAGCGTTTTCAGCAATTTACCGAATCCGGATGATTTGTTCAAAATGGCTTATATAAATGGATTTCCCTTTTCAGGGACAAAGATAGGGAATATAAGAATGTTTGATGATTTCTGATGGCAGTATTGAGACGCTGACTTACGAATGACGATTGACGATTGACGAATCTGAATTGAGTAGTATTCAACAAAGAAATAGAAACTAAATAATTGGCTAATCAACTAATCGGCTAATTTGCTAATCTGCTAATCAACTCAATTCTCACTACTCACTATTTTTTCTTTTCACTACTCATCTCTGTTATAAACCTGACAGGTCGGCCTTCGACAATGGTTCGACGAAAGCTCACCAACCAGCTCAGGCACCAGAAGAAGACCTGGTAGGTTTATTTTCTTTTCTCTCTTTTTCTTCACTATTCACTATTCACTCTCTTCACTCTTCACTGCCCCGAGTCCCCTGACCGCCATCCATGCCATCAACCCGGCACCGATTTCCAGGCTGTTTTCATCCACATCGAACTTGTCGGTGTGCAGATTGTGAACAATGCCCCGGCTTTCGTTGCGGATACCAAGCCGGTAAAAACAAGAAGGCACCAATTGTGAATAGTAAGCAAAATCCTCTGCAGTCATGCGCATATCAAGGTCAACCACATTTTCAGAACCCAGGAATTCTATCGCGAACTGCTTTGCATCGGCAGTTACTTTGTCATCATTCACAAGAAAAGGATAGCCTTTGTCGATAAAGACTTCACACTCACCCCCCATGCCTTCGGCGATGGAAGTAGCCATTTTCCTGATTTTTTGGTGTGCCATGGCGCGCCAGTTTTCATCGAAGGTACGCAGGGTACCGTCGAGTTTCACTTCGTTGGGAATGATATTGGTGCGTCCTTCAGCAATAAAACGACCGAACGACAACACGGCCGGTAGTTGCGGAGGCAGGTTGCGGCTGACGATCTGCTGAAGTGCAACCAGTATATGGGCGGCTATCAGCACTGGATCCACATTTAGTTCAGGAGTGCCGCCATGGCCGCCCTTACCTTTAACGGTGAGGTAAACTTCATCGGTTGAGGCCATGTATTTCCCTGGTTTCATGCCTACTTTACCAGCTTCGAGCGTCGGCAATACGTGTTGACCATACATTTTTTCAGGTGCCGGGTTTACAAGTACCCCTTCCTTAATCATCATAGAGGCTCCCCCCGGGAAACGCTCCTCTGATGGCTGAAAGATCAGCTTAATGGACCCTTCAAATTCATTTTTCAGCTCATTCAGAATTTTAGAAGCTCCCAGCAGGCTGGTCATGTGCACATCGTGCCCACAGGCATGCATTACGCCGGGATTTTGTGAACAATATTCAACCTGGTTCTTTTCAACAATGGGCAAAGCGTCCATGTCGGCGCGCAGGGCAATCACCCGGGAATCCGGATTCCGGCCCCTGATCAGCCCTACAATTCCGTGAACAGCAATGCCTGAAGTAAAAGGGATGCCATACTCCGTAAGCTTCGACTGAATGAATGCCGAGGTCTCTTTTTCCTGCATCGATAATTCAGGGTATGAATGCAGGTGGCGACGGATGGCAATCAGTTCGGGCATCATGGTAGATGCTTTCTGTTTTATTGAGGTAAGCAGGTTCATTTATGGGGAAGTTTCAGGGTTACAGGGTTTCAGGGTTTTGGACCTCACCCCCCAACCCCCTCTCCAAGTGGCGAGGGGGAGCCGGAAGCTTGGTTATATTTTAAGGCTACAGGGTTACAACGTTACAAGGTTCAAGAGTTTCATGGTTACATAGTTCCAGGGTTCAAGAGTTCAAGGGTTTCAGGGTTTCTGAGTTACAGAATTACGGAATTACAGAATTACAAGGTTTCAAGGTTACAAAGTAGACTTTAGAAATTAGATATTAGATATTCACTCCTTTTCTTACTGATTTCTTGACTCTTAGTCACTAAGTCCTTCTCCCCTTCTCTCACTCTCCCACTCTCTCACTCTCCCACAATCCGAAATCCGAAATCCGAAATCCGAAATCACTGCCCCATCGCCTGCAAATCATTCAACCTTTTATAAACACCTTTGAGTGCCATCAGTTCATTGTGATTTCCACGTTCAACGATTTCCCCTTTTTGCATCACAATGATTTCATCGGCATGCTGGACAGTGGAAAGCCGGTGTGCGATAACCAGTGAAGTCCGGTTTTTCATCAGGTTCACCAAAGCATCCTGAACCAGGCGTTCCGACTCGGTATCGAGTGCTGAAGTAGCCTCATCAAGTATCATCACAGGCGGGTTGCGCAAAACAGCCCTGGCTATGCTGATGCGCTGCCGCTGCCCGCCCGACATCTTGATGCCCCGGTCGCCAATGTTGGTTTCGTAACCTTCGGGCATCTGCATAATAAATTCGTGGGCGTTGGCAACCTTTGCCGCAGCAATCACATCCTCCCTCGTTACATTCTGCATTCCGAAAGTGATGTTATCGAACACGGTGGCATTAAACAAAATGGTTTCCTGTGAAACAATTCCCATCAATCCACGCACATCGCTGATTACAAAATCGCGGATGGGTGTACCGTCGATTAATATTTCACCCTGCGTAACATCATAAAACCGCGGCAGCAGATCTGCCATGGTCGATTTGCCGGATCCGGAAGCACCCACCAGTGCGATGGATTTCCCTTTCGGGATTACCAGGTTGATGTTCTTAAGAACATCTTCCTGTTCGTAACGAAACCACACTTTGCGGTATTCAATCTGCTCTCTGAATTCCTTAACCGGAATGGCGTTCTCCTTTTCGGTGATGACTTCCTCGGCATTCAGTATCTGCTCAATCCGCTCAACGGATGCAGCACCCTTCTGCACATTATAAACCGCGGTAGATAAGGCCTTGATGGGGTTGATGATCTGGGAAAATACCGTGATGTAAACGATAAAGATGGCGGCATCCATAGAAGACCCCGGCGATAAGATGATCTTCCCTCCATACCAGATCACAAATACCGACACGGCGATGCCCATAAACTCACTCAACGGAGAAGCAAGGTCGCGTTTCCTGAACAACCTGACCATAAGTCGGTTGTATTTAAAATTGGTATCCTTAAAATTGGCATTGGCCCAGTCAATTGAATTGAAAGCCTTAATGTTACGCAAACCACTGATGGTTTCCTCAATGTTTGAGAGCAATTCGCCCATTTTAATCTGCCCTTTGGCTGAGGTGCGTTTCAGGCTTCGGCCGATTCGGCCGATCAGCAATCCGCTCAGGGGAAGTAAAACAATGACCATCAGTGTTAGCTCATAATTCATCATAAACAACGTAACCAGGTAGGCAATTATGGTAACCGGATCGCGGAACAGCATCTCCAGCGAACTCAAAACCGACCATTCCACTTCCTGCACATCGGTGGTCATCCGGGAGATGATATCGCCCTTCTTTTTTTCAGAGTAATAAGAAAGTGGCAGTATCAGAATCTTGTGATACAAGGCATTGCGAATATCCCTGACCACGCCATTGCGTACTTCGGCGATGTAATACATGGCCAGGTAACGGAACAGGTTTTTTAGGAAGAATACAGATACGATGACTACACAAATATAGGCGAGCGTAGTAAGTTCCCCATGCTGCTCAATCAGGTTGCCGATCTGGTAATACAAATTCTCCTTCACCGAATTAAAACTCCATTCAAAATCAGGAGGAACCAAAACGGGTTTTTCAAGTTTAAACAGGATGTTGAGCACCGGGATGACTGCAGCAAAAGAAACCAGTGAGAATGCAACACTGATGATATTGAAAAGGATATTCAGCAACGCAAACCCCCAGTAGGGAATGGCATAGCGCAGCACTTTCAGAAGGTTTTTCATTTTTATCTTTTCAGGAGACCCTGTCTTTAATAACTGACAAAGATAAGCGGTTAGTATGAATGATAATTTCCAAATTATAATTTCTAATTTCTAATTGTCTAATATCTAATGTCAAAACTGGCTGGAATTCTGTATAAAAAGTTCCAAACATTCAACTGGTTTTATGAGCAATTCAAGGCCGGCTGGTTTCTATTTACAATTCGGGAAATTTTCATTTTGGGAATGACAGTTGTACGCATGCATTGCATCTCGGCCAGCAAAAATCAATCAATAATTTATCTTTTGAATCTTCGCAATCTTCCCATCATTTTCTCCCGTTACTTTTCCAGAATTTTCCACTTCTCACTCTTTCACTCTTTACTTTTCTTCAATATCACTTCACATCTCATTTTTCTATTAAAACCTAACAGGTTAGAAGAAAACCTGTTAGGTTTATTTTCATTTCTAACTTTTTAATTTTCATGCACAAGTTTTCACTTTTCACTCTTCACTCTTCACTTTTTTTTCACTCTTCACTTTTCACTTTTCACGGGGGGTTTTTTTCATCTCAGTTCTTCACTCTTTCACTTTTCACTTTTCACTCTTTCACTTTTCACTTTCTTCGCTTTGAGCTTGCTTAATCCTTACCTTTGCAGCATGGAAACCAAACGTCAGCAAAAAATTTCGAGGTTACTGCAAAAAGACCTGGGCGAAATATTCAGGTTAATGGCACACGACCACCTTCGCGGATACCTTATCACGGTAACCCGGGTAAATATTACACCCGACATGTCTATCGCCAGGGTTTTTCTCAGCCTTTTCGGACCTGGAGAAAAACAGGAAATCTTTAAAAGCATCAACAAACAAAAGAAAGAGATCAGGCACCAGTTGGGTATCCGGGTGAAAGGTCAGTTGAGGATTATTCCCGATCTTGAATTTGTGGTTGATGATTCCCTTGATTACATCGAGAATATCGAAAAGCTGTTGAATACCTGAGCTTTGCGAATGATATTCAGCATGAAATCCAATATTCAGAATTCAAGAATCATATCCACCGGCAAATCCTTCTAACCCCAGACATCATCCTTTGAAACTTCCGCTTTACATAGCCTGGCGCTACCTGAAATCGAAGAAGTCGCACAATGTGATCAATATAATATCCGGCATTTCAGTGGCAGGTGTTACCATCGGCACCATGGCTCTGATCGTTGTTTTGTCGGTATTCAATGGGTTCGAAAGCCTGGTTATTTCTCTTTTCAATAGTTTCGATCCACCCATAAAGGTTAGCCCGGCCAAAGGCAAAACTTTCGATTCCAAAACCTACCCCTGGGAAAAAATTTCAGGCATACAGGGTGTTAAGGCCCAGACTGCCGTTATTGAAGAAAAAGCACTGTTGCGTTATGGCAAAGCCCAGTTCCTGGTTACCCTGAAAGGAGTTGATTCAACTTACACTACATGGACCGGACTCGACAGCATGATAACTGCAGGGAGTCTGATGCTTGAGTTTAACGGACAACCTTTCGCAGTGGTAGGCCAGGGAGTTGCCTATTATCTTGGAGTGAACCCCGACGACTACGAAAGCTTTATAGAAGCCTATGCCCCTCGCCGCACCGGAAAAATCGGGGCAAACCCTGACCAGGCCTTTAACCGGATCGACATCAGACCATCCGGAATATTTTCAGTACAACAGGATTTTGATACAAAATATGTGATTGTGCCCCTGAGCTTTTCGAGAGAATTATTCGATTACACCACTGAGGTAACCTCCGTGGAAATCGCCCTTTCGCAAGCAGAAGGCTTTGAAGTTTCACAAGACAAAATAAAACAGGCACTGGGGCCGGAATATGTCGTTAAAAACCGGTTTGAACAACAGGAAACCCTTTACCGCATCATGCACTCAGAGAAATGGGCTATTTTCCTGATCCTTTCCTTTATCCTGATCATCGCAACATTCAATGTTATTGGTTCTCTATCAATGCTGATCCTCGACAAGAAAAAAGACATCGCAATTCTGCATAGCCTGGGTGCCGATAACCGGCTGATAAAAAGGATTTTTCTTACCGAGGGCATCCTCGTCTCGCTGAGTGGTGCCATGGCAGGGCTTTTCCTGGGAGCCCTGATCTGTGTTATCCAGCAGCAGTTCGGGTTGGTAAAAATCAATGCTGAAGGCGGCTCTTTCCTCATCGATTCTTACCCTGTGTTGATGCAACTCCCTGACTTCATTTTTGTTTTTCTCACCGTTTCACTGATCGGTCTGCTGGCTGCCTGGATTCCCGTGCGTAACCTGGGGAAAATTGATTCCAGGGTGGCTGCAATGCACTCTCGTTAGTTTCAGGTAAAAAGTCTAAAGTAAAATCCCTTTTCATAGAAGAGCTGCTATTTTCAATTTTTTGGAAAAACAACAAACCCATGGTAAAGTCCCGTTTTTTACCAGGGCCGGATTTATGAAAGCAAGTAAAACCTTGACCATTATTATTTTCACTTCCAGGCAACTAAAACTAAATTTCAGTGTCATAACCCAATGGTTTATCCTGAATGTTTTTAAAAAAATTATAAAAGATCTTTTCGGGAAACCCATTATTTTTGTGCTTAACTGCAATAAAGATTGCAACTCATGTTCAATCAGCTGGTTATGTAAACACTTTTTTTTATCTAAAAAGTTGGATTGATCTGATTAATAATTAGTTTTGTGGGTTACATTGTTGGCCGGGAGGCTATTAATCACATTATCAACAAAGGTACAATTACCATGAAAAAAGCATTACTCATCAACGCAGGTATTTCTGTGTTGTTTTCATTTCTATTCCTTACCTGCACCAGTTCATTCGCTCAGGTAGTGTTGAATCAAAACGGTAAAACCGGAATATCGGTTGAGCGGAGTGATTTCACCGGAATTCTGGTTAAAAACAATCTGGCCGGGCTTAACCAGATGGATGTAACCACTGAAGCCGGAAACTTCACAGAGTTGTCTGCTGCAGGTTACACATATTCGCAGGAAACCGGCTTCCCGAAACTACCGGTTATGCGCCGGCTAATTGAAATTCCGGTTGGTGCCACTCTTGAAGTTGAGGTAATTTCCTCCGAAACAAAAGAATTCAGCCTCACTGACCTCGGCATACAGAATCGCTTGATGCCGGCCCAGGCACCGGTAGCAAAAAGCAGTAAGGGTAAACTTCCTTTTGAAATCAACAATGAGGTATACAGCCGTGACCGCTTCTACGGAAAACCGCTTGCAACAGCCGAAATCATCGGTTTTATGCGTGGAACACGCATGGCCCGTATCGAAATCTCACCGGTTGAATACAACCCGGTTAGAGGCAGCATAAGGGTGAGCGACAATGTGGTTGTGAAGATAACCTTCAAAAACGGCAACTATTCAGAAACCCAATATTTGAAGGAGAAAACCCGCTCTCCCTATTTCAACGGATTTGAAAACTCAATGCTGAACAACCTTCAGGTAGGCAACGGCTCACGTGAAAACTTCACCCGTTACCCTGTAAAATATGTAATTGTTTCTGACCCGATGTTTCACGATGCTTTACAGCCACTCATTGACTGGAAAATCAGGAAGGGATTTACCGTGGTTGAAGCCTATACCAATGAATCCAATGTTGGTACTACCACAAGTTCTATTAAAAATTATCTGCAAGGTCTCTACAATGCCGGAACTCCTGATGATCCTTCTCCTACCTTCGTTTTGTTTGTTGGTGATGTTGCACAGATTCCGGCTTTCAGCCAGGGCGGCCATGTTTCTGACCTCTATTATTGTGAATACACCAACGATCATATTCCCGAAATGTTTTACGGACGTTTTTCGGCAACCAATGTAACCCAATTGCAACCTCAGATTGATAAAACCCTGATGTATGAGCAATATCAGTTCCCCGATCCATCATTCTTAGGTGAATGTGTTATGGTTTCAGGCGTTGATGGCAGCTATGCCCCAATACACGGAAACGGACAGATCAATTACGGTACCGATAACTACTTTAACGAAGCACATGGTCTGCAGAGTCACACTTACCTCTACCCTGCTTCCGGTAGTTCCGGCGCAGCGATTATTCAAAATGTCAGCGATGGACTCGCATATGGCAATTACACTGCTCATGGAAGTTCAAGCGGCTGGGCTGATCCGTCTTTCGAAATTTCAGATATCCCCGGTTTGCAGAACAATGGAAAATACCCGTTGCTGGTTGGCAATTGTTGTCTCACCAGTACATACAACACCAATTGCTTTGGCGAGGAACTTTTGAGGGCTGCCAACAAAGGCGCAGTAGGATATATCGGCGCTTCGAACAGTTCATACTGGGATGAAGATTTTTATTTTGGGGTTGGGGTGAAGGATATTGTTCTTAATCCCGTTTATGACGGTGTCTCTGATGGCAGCTATGACCTTGCTTTCCACGATCATGGCGAAGCATTCTCCGAATGGTATACTACCCAGGCGCAAATGCTCTTCTCCGGCAATCTGGCCGTAACCGAAGGCTCACCCGGTTCAATGATTTATTACTGGGAAATATACTGCCTCATGGGCGACCCATCGCTTATGATCTATTTCGGGGTTCCCGATGCAATGACAGTTTCATATGAACCACTTATGCCGCTGCAATCCACCGAATTTACTGTTAATGCGGCGCCATATGCCTATGTGGCCATTTCAAAGGATGGCGTACTTTATGGAACTGCACTTGCCGATGAATTCGGTGTAGCGGTAGTTGCACTTGATCCGATTTCAGTCCCCGGTGATGCCCAGATTATTGTTACTGCTCAGAATATGCAACCTTACATAGGATCAGTTATCGTAGCTTCACCCGAAGGACCTTATATCCTGATGCAATCACAATTGGTAAATGATGAGAATGCCAATAACAACCAGGTTCCTGAATATGCTGAATCGTTTGGGTTTAATATGGCATTAAAAAATGTCGGTAACTCAGCAGGCACCAACCTTACAGTAACCCTTACCAGCCCCAGTGAATATGTAGAAGTTAAGGAAGCCATTGAATCATGGCCGGATATTGCACCGGGTGAAATTGTTAATCTTGATTATGCCTTTGAGGTAACTAATGACGAATGGCTGCCTGATCAGCATCCCGCAGTTTTTACCCTCGAAATCACCGATGGCACTGAAACCTGGATTTCAAACTTTACGCTGAAATTAAACTCCCCTGAACTTCATGCAGCTCCTCTTATCATTGATGATTACCTGAATGGTTCAGGCAATGGAAACGGCAGGCTCGATCCGGGCGAAAATGTGGTAATTTCTATCCCGGTTAACAACGAGGGTCATTGCGAAGCTCCGGAAACTGTTTCACATTTATTTACCAACAGCGAAGGCATCGGTATTGATTTTATTGAATACCAGATTGGGAATATCCCCGGTAACGGAAACAACCTGAATGCTTTGTACAATGTCTCGGTTAGCCCGGATCTTGAAATCGGTACCATCATCAATCTTTACTTCGCCGCAGCTTCAGGTTTATACAATGCTTCAGCCGTATACCCCTCCGCAGTCGGATTGATCGTTGAGGATTTTGAAACCGGCGACTTTTCAGCCTACAACTGGGTGAATACCAGTTCTTCACCATGGAGCGTTGTATCATCTGCTTATAATGGTGGTCTTTACTCCGCAAAATCGGGTGCCATTGGTCACAGTGCCAGTACAACTCTTCAGATTACCATGGATGTAGCCACAAACGACGATATCACTTTTGCAAGGAAGGTTTCGACCGAAAGTGGTTACGATTATCTTAAATTCTACATCGATGGCGTTGAAAAAGGATCCTGGTCCGGAGATGTGAACTGGAGTGCTGTCAGTTATCCTGTTACACCAGGCAACCATACCTTCAAATGGACCTATAGCAAGGACAACAGTGCAACCGGAGGTGATGATGCTGTTTATATTGACGATATTTTCTTCCCAAGCGGGAATTCCGGAGGTGGAAGCACCGATTTGACTGCAGCAGCCTTTGCCTACCCGGCACAAATCTGCAATGGCGGAACAACCCAGCTTTTTGGTTTTGTTACCAATGCAACCGGAGATGCTACTTTCGCATGGACACCTGCTGAAATGCTGAACAATGCTGAAATTTTTAACCCGGTTGCTACCCTCACCGAAACTACTACCTTCGACCTTACCGTTTATAACCTGCTTGCTTCAGACAATACCCAACTGATGGTTGAAGTAGTGCCTGCTCCGGAAACCCCGGTTATTGAACAAGTTGAAAACCAATTGGTTTCAAATGCAAACGACGGAAACCAATGGTACAACCGTGATGGTTTAATTGAAGGGGAAGTGAATCAGGTATTTGAACCAACTGTTTCGGATTTTTATCATGTGGTTGTTTCTTCAGCTGCAGGTTGTATGTCGGAATCTTCAAACGAGATCTACATGACTGTAGTCGGAGTGGAAACCATCAATGTTGAGAACTCACTCGTGGTTTATCCGAATCCTTTCGTAAAAGACCTTCATATCAGCTATAACCTTTTAAAAACCGGTTCCGTAAGAATCAGCCTGCTGAATCTTCTTGGCCAGGAAACATTGCTTATTGCTGACAAACAATCGGTACAGGCTGGCAGTCATTCGATTACCATTACACCTTCCGGGTTGAAACCTGGCATCTATTTTATTAAAATCGAGTCAGGTGATTACTCTGCTGTACGAAAAATCGTTCTTTCTGAATAATATTAAAACAACAAACCGATGCGAATATCACGTTATATTACACTGTTAATAATATTTACAGGGCTTCTGTCCGCCAACGCCCAAAACTGGGTTGGTATTCATTCTGATCAGCCGGCAGCTGCGGAAACCTCACTGGTTTCTTCTTCTCCAACCGGCTCGGTTATTTCCGTAAATATTAACGGATTTAACCTGAACCAGGTGATGACACCCCGCGGGGCAGCATTTACCATTGGTGTTGAAGGTGCTACACCTTTGATGGAAAAAGGAATGCCTGACCTTCCAAAGTTAGCTGCTTCGGTAATCATCCCCGATCAGGCTCTTATGGAAGTAAGGGTTGTTTCCTCGCAATACATTGATTATCCTTTTATTGAAATTGCCCCGTCAAAAGGGAATTTCACAAGGGATATCGATCCTTCAACCGTTGCTTACGAATACGGGCGGGCATATTCACGCGATGAATTTTTCCCGTCGGTGCAGGCAAGCCTCCGCGAACCTTATATTCTTCGTGATTACCGGGGACAAACGGTTGTAATCAATCCATTTAGTTACAATCCGACGACCAAAACCCTGAGGGTGTATCATTCAATGACAATTGAAATTGTAAGCGCCGGTACGTCCACAGACAATATCCTTGTTCGGGAACAGGTTCCGGAAACCATGGATGCTGAATACAGGCAGATATACAACCGGCACTTTCTGAATGCAGAAGATGGGAGCAGATATACCCCACTTGAAGAGCAGGGTAATATGCTGATCATCAGCCATGGTCCTTTTATGGCCGAAATGCAGGATTTTGTTGAATGGAAACGTACTATTGGAATTCCAGTTGAAATGGTTGATATTGCGACCATTGGCACCAATTCAACAGCAATTAAGAATTATGTGGCCAATTACTATGCAACCAACGGGCTCACTTTCTTATTACTGGTTGGCGACAATGCCCAGGTGCCAACCGTTACAACAGGAAGTATAGGCGGGCCATCTGACCATGCTTATGGATTCCTTGCCGGGAATGACCATTACCCCGATATTTTTGTCGGCCGTTTCTCTGCTGAGAATACAACCCAGGTTGCAACCCAGGTTCAGCGTACCATTGAGTATGAGCAGAATCCCGATGTGAGCATCGATTGGTTCTCGAAGGGTTTTGGAATAGGCTCTGACCAGGGACCTGGCGATGACGGAGAATACGATTACCAGCACATGCGCAACATCCGAACCGACTTGTTGGGTTTCACATACACGGCAGTTGGCGAATTATACGACGGCAGCCAGGGTGGTGAAGACCTTGCGGGCAACCCGAATTCTACTTCTGTAGCCAACGAAGTGAATGCAGGCCGTACTATTATCAACTATGTCGGACATGGCAGCCAGACATCGTGGGGAACCACCGGTTTTTCAAACAGTGGCGTAAATGCTTTGACCAACAATCATATGTGGCCCTTTATCTGGTCTGTTGCCTGTGTAAACGGCGACTTCCTTAACGGGACCTGTTTTGCTGAAGCCTGGCTGAGGGCAACCAACGCCAACGGCCCCACAGGTGCGGTAGCAACCCTTATGTCAACCATTAATCAAAGCTGGAATCCACCCATGGAAGGCCAGGATGAAATGGATGACATTCTGGTTGAAAGTTACTCAGGTAATATTAAGAGAACTTTCGGCGGAATTTCAATGAATGGTTGTATGAAAATGAACGACACTTACGGTACCGGTGGCTATGAAATGACCGATACATGGCTCATCTTTGGAGACCCTTCTGTTGTCGTGCGCACTGCCATGCCAACTGCTCTTGCTGTAACACACAACCCGGTAGCTTTTATTGGTTCTGATCAGTTTGTTATTAATTGCGATGTTGAAGATGCCTATGCATGTCTTACCATCGATGGCGAAATCATCGGCACAGCCACCGTGAATGGCGGTTCAGCCATCATCACGTTCCCCACACTCAACAATGTGGGCGTCATGAAACTGGCGGTTACTGCTTTCAATCACCTCCCATACATTATTAACATCGACATTCTTCCACTCGAAGGACCCTATGTTGTTTATGACAACACCGCCATCAACGATGCTGCCGGTAACAACAACCTGCAACTTGATTACAATGAATCGGTAACCATGGCACTCGGTCTTAAGAATGTTGGGACCGATGATGCATCCGAAATTTCAGTGACCATCAGCAGTGCTGATCCTTACATTGCACTAACCGATGTTACAGAAGTTTATCCATTGATTGCTGCAGGGCAAACTGTAGCCGTCTCCGATGGATTTGCTTTCAGCGTGAGCAGCGATGTCCCCGACGGACATGCAATTCTGTTTGATTATACCGCTGTTACCGGACTAAATGAATGGTCGGGAAGCTTTACGGTAGTTGCCCATTCTGTTGCCTTAAATTTTGCAGGTTCATCCGTAACAGATGAATTGGGCAACAACAACGGCAAAGCCGATCCGGGTGAAACATTCCAGTTACACCTGTCGATCCTGAATGCCGGGACCGCACCGGGCTACAACGTGACCGGAATGCTGACTTCAGAAGATCCGAACATTATTATTAATGTTGACAGCCTGAACTACGGAATACTCAATGGATATGAAACCCTGAGTTCTGCTTTCACCGTAACTTCACTCCCCTCTACTCCTACCGGCCATATTGCTGAGTTTACACTGCAGATGACTGCCGATGGCGGTTTTGAAACATCAGTTCCTGTTACGGTTATTATTGGCCAGATCCCTGTTCTGATCATTGATCTTGACGGAAATCACAATTCCGGACCGGTTATTAACAATTGCCTGGCCAACCTTTCTGTGTCGGCCGATTATCTGACCTCATGGCCTCTCGTTCTGGGTCCTTATCAATCCATCTTCGTTTGCCTCGGAACCTATTCCACCAATGGAGTACTAACCGATGCACAAGGTCAGGCGCTTGCCAGTTTCCTGAACGCAGGTGGCAAAATATATATGGAAGGTGGTGACACCTGGGCTTATAACACCCCGACTCAGGTTCACCCGATGTTTATGATTGATGGTGAAACAGATGGATCAGGAGACCTGAGTACAATTAATGGTATGACACAATCAATTGTTGATGGTATGCAGTTCAGCTATTCAGGCGACAACAGTTATATTGACAGGATTTTACCTTTACAGACTGCAACCCCGTTGTTTCAGAATGCATCTCCTCTGTACTACACTGCGATCGCCTACGATGGCGGTACTTATAAAACCATTGGATCTTCCTTTGAGTTCGGCGGTTTGCAGGATGGCACCAATCGTTCTGTAAAGGACAGCCTGATGATGCAGTACATTAATTTCTTTGGAATTTCAGGTGCTGCTCCACTGCTTGCCAACTTCCTTGCTTCAGACAATGAGGTGTGCGAATTCGAGGAAATCATCTTCACTGATTTTTCAGCCGGTAATGTTATTTCCCGCGAATGGAGCTTCCCTGGTGGAGAACCGGCAACTTCAACCGAACAGAACCCGGTAGTTACCTATCGTGAACCGGGCGAATATGATGTAACACTTACTGTAAGTGACGGGGTAAATACCAGCACTACTGTAAAGAATGCATTTATTATGGTTGACTACTGCATGGGAACCACCGACGCAGGCAGGTTAAATCAGGTAAAGGTGTATCCCAATCCCTCCAACGGCAGCTTCTATATCTTAACCGAGGGGGTAAAAGGTCAATCGGTAATCAGGTTGAGAAATACTGCCGGGCTGGAAGTATTTTCAAAAATTGTTTACGATAGTGGAATAACCGAACTCTCTTTCCCGGGCCTGGCAACCGGAGTTTATATGATCTCTGTTGAAAACCAGGACTTCACGAAATATCAGAAACTGATTATCAACTAACGTAAAAACTTGTTTTTTTAAAGGAGGGCATGTTTGCCCTCCTTTTTTTATTCACCTGATTTATCAGACAATATTTACAGATTGGGCTGTTTTTAACAATTTTTAGAATCAATCGGTAAAATCGTACCTTTATTATTATTATTTTTGCAAAATCTGAGATCATAGCAACATAGGGATACTTAGTACACATATTTTATTAACATTTATTCTATAATCAAATGAACGACACAAATAGTATGATCAAAATTGGCGTATTCTATGATGGCAATTATTTTCTTCATGTAAGCAATTATTATTACTACGAGCATGAGCGCAATGCAAGGATAAGCATCGAAGGTTTGCATAACTTTGTCAGAAGCCGTGTTTCGAAGGAGGAGGGAGTTGACGTTAAATTATGCCATATAGTTGATTCACATTATTTCCGGGGAAGACTCAGTGCGTTTGAAGCACAGAGCAGCGAAAACAAACTTTACGCAGAAAGGATTTTTGACGACATCCTGATGGGCGAAAAAGTAATTACTCATTATCTGCCGTTGCGTATGCGCGGTGGTAAACGCGAAGAAAAAGGGATTGATGTCTGGCTGGCTCTCGAAGCTTACGAACTGACCGTTTTTAAGAAATTCGATGTTCTGGTTCTGGTTGCATCTGATGGTGACTATGTACCACTGGTAAGGAAACTCAATACATTGGGTACCAGGGTTATGTTACTGAGTTGGGATTTCAGATACCAGGATATGAACGGCCGTGAAAGTGTTACCCGAACATCACAGGAGCTGCTGGAGGAGGTAACTTACCCGGTGGCTATGCACGAAATGATTGACAATCGTTTAAATAAAAACGATTCTATTATTTCTAACCTTTTTGAAAAGCAGGATGAAAACCGGGCCAAGTTCATAGCGAAGCCGGTTCCTGAAGGTATTCAGCGCAGCCGCACACTTAACATGAAGAGTGGCTATGGTTTCATTGCCTTCCCTCCCAACAATCTGTTCTTCCACTATGAAGATGTGATTGACGGGAACTTTAACGACATTATGGACAATGATATGGTTGAATTCCAGATACGTCGCAACGAACGTGGTGAAGAAGTTGCCTTCAACGTTAGAAAAGTCGAAGTCGGGTTACAATAATGTCAAGTAAAAAGTCTAAAGTAAAAAGTCTAAAGTAAAAAGTTGAAATCCGATTGTAAGTTGGAATTTCAATTCTTTCAATGTAACATTTTACAATTGACATAGCACTTTAATAAAAACGCCGGTAAGCAGTATGTTACCGGCGTTTTTTTATCCAATAAGTGGTAAAGTGTTTGAACAATCTGAATTTAGCCGGAAGTACAGCAATCATTTTGGCTTACAGCTTGTAATAGGCTGAAAAAACCAGGGCATCGCTGAATTGCCCGTACCCCCAGAAACGCCATACATCGCCGGAAACCCTGTCTTTACGGATAGAAAAAAGCGAATTGTCGGTTCGGAAGTTGATTTTCAACCGCTCATTTATATTAACTGCAATTCCGGCTATGAAGCATAAATTGGTGGCCTTGAACTGATTTTCATCAACAACATATCCATTGAATGTTTCATCGTGGTGTATCAGGAAGTTGAATCCAAGCCCGGTTTCAAACTCAAACCGCGGACTGTAGATATACCTGTACAGGACCGGTAATTCCACATAGCCGAGCCGCATAATATAAGTATCGTATTTCTCCTGTTCCTGGTCAGGGTTTTCGCGGCTGCCTTTTTGAACATAAGCCAGTTCCATCATCAATTCTGACTTCGGGCTAACCGGCAAGCTGATCCAACCACCGGCGTTGATGCCGGCTTTATTAAAACCACCATACTGATCACCGGCGACCTGGCTGCCGACCAGTCCAATCATTACACCTCCGTTAAATTTCTGGGATATTCCCTGAAATGATAAGAACAAGGCGAGAATAATCAAAAAGTACTTTTTTATCATAAAGTCAAAATTTCAGCAATAAGAAAATCCGATCTAAAGATATAAAATAATTATTCTCCGGCAATCATCGGCTTTCCCGCAGGGTCAGGCAGTTCTCCAAACCAGACCACAACAAAACCTCCAAACACACCAACTCCCATTGCTTTCCAATCGCTTGTATCCCATTTCCCTTTATTCACAATCAAATCATGATGCCCCTTGCTGCTTTTCCAACCTGAAAGCGCATCGGCAGCCTGACCGGCCGGGGAACTATACCCGTAATTCGAAAAAAATGCGATTTCATAACCGTCGCCAGTATATCCCGACAGTTCACGTGGTTTATCCCACATACAGGCAGCACGGCTGTGGTCGGTGGTATAACAGCAAGAGCTCCAATATCCACCCGATGACCAGCTGTGCAGGTTGCAAGACTGGCCTGGCTGATAATTCTCCGACAAATCATAAACATGAATCCTTGCAACCAATGAAAGAGAGGCAGAGAGTTCAATTGCCTTAAGACCCCTGCTCCTGCGATAATCATTCAACTGAACTGCCAGTTCAAGTTCTGCATCATTCAGAATAAGGGTATCGGCTCGGAATATTTGCCCTTCCGGAGGATGTGGGGCTTTTTGTCCGAATAAAAAGGTGAAACCAAAAAAGGTGAAAAATAAAATAATTGCAGTTTTTCGCATAAGTTAATCTGGTGTTTTTTAGCTGCTGATCCTTTAATGTGAGGTGTTACTATTTTTTCTGTTTAAAAATTTCTTCCGTAAACCATTTCATCCGTAAACCATTCAATTTGGTAATGTAGCCGCTTTGCTTTACCTTTGAATCAGTTAATCCGGGATTTCATCGGTATATGTTAACCGGGAAAAAAACTAAGTTCATGGAAAACGCACAATTCAAAATATTATTGGCCGATGATGAGCCCGATGTACTTGAATTTTTAAGTTACAATCTGAAAAAAGAGGGTTATCAGACACTTAAGGCCAAAAATGGTCGTGAAGCCCTGAACATTGCCCGGAAAGAATTACCACATCTTGTTATTCTGGATGTTATGATGCCTGAGATGGATGGGATTGAAACCTGCCTGGAAATCAAGCAATTCCCGGAACTTAAAAATACCATTGTCGTTTTTCTGACCGCCAGGGGAGAAGATTATTCTCAGATTGCCGGGTTTGAAGCTGGTGCAGATGATTACATTACAAAACCCATCAAACCCCGGATTTTAACCTCCCGGGTTAAGGCGTTGCTGAGGAGATACAACCCGGCTCATCAACCCCCGGAAACATATAACCTCCCTGATCTGATCATCGACAGGGAAAAGTATCTGATTGTTAAGGATGGACAGAACATTGTGCTTCCGAAGAAGGAATTTGAATTACTGGTCTTACTCACCTCCCGTCCCAATAAAGTGTTTTCAAGGGAGGAAATTTTCGCCAAAGTATGGGGAAACGATGTGATTGTAGGCGACCGTACCATAGATGTTCACGTACGGAAGATCAGGGAGAAAATCGGAATTGAGAATATCAAGACCATTAAAGGAGTAGGTTATAAATACGAATCATGATTCAACGCCATTTTGTAAAGTTCCGGATATGAAAATAAAATAAATGAGATATCCTTTCCCGCATGTGCGGGACTCAGGATGACTGTCAGTCTGAGTCCCTCCGCCGAAATGGCTGGGCAAGCTGCAGATGCGGGAAAGACAATTTCTCTAAACTACACGACTTTGAATTCTGATTTGCAAACAGCTTAGGACTAAATGAAACTAAACTATTCTGATCCAAATAAACTCGCAATCAGTACAGCGCTGATTGTAGCGGCTTTTGCTGTGGTTGCAAATATTCTGATTACATATTTCACGGCAGGCAAACCCGCTCTGCCATTGGTTATTATCATAAATTTACTACTGTCGGTGGTTGCCTACTTCACCTTCAGGTTTACCCTCGAAAAGTTTATTTACGAGAAAATAAAAATAATTTATAAAACCATCAGCAACCTGAAACTGCCTAAGGATGGCAGCCGGCCGGCAATTAAGGGCGCCGCGCTCGACAAAGTGAATCAGGAAGTTATTGAGTGGAGCGAAACCAAGAAAAAGGAGATTGAAGAACTCAAGAAAATGGCGAAATACAGGCGTGAGTTCCTTGGCAATGTATCGCACGAGTTAAAAACGCCCATTTTTAACATCCAGGGCTATGTTCTGACACTGCTCGATGGTGGACTTGAAGATCCAACCATCAATAAAGAATATCTGCTCCGAACCGAAAAAAGCATCAACAGGATGATCGCAATTGTTGAAGATCTTGAAACCATTTCTCATCTTGAGTCGAGTGAGCTCATGCTAAATGTTTCCCGGTTTGACATTATCTCTCTTACCCGTGACGTAATAGAATTTCTGGAAATTAAATCGAAAAAACGCAACAAAGCAATCTTTTTTGGCGGGAATTATGACAAGCCTGTTTATGTTTCAGCCGATAAAGAGCGAATCAGGCAGGTACTGATCAACCTGATCGACAACTCTATCAAATACGGAAATCCTGAAAACGGTAAAACCAAAATCAGTTTCTTCGACATGGATGAAAATGTACTGGCAGAAATCACCGACAATGGTAATGGCATTGATGCAGCCGACCTGCCACGTGTATTCGAGCGCTTTTACCGCACCGATAAAGGCCGGTCAAGGGAACAGGGAGGCACCGGGCTCGGACTGGCTATTGTAAAGCACATCATCGAGGCGCACGACCAGACCATCAATGTGCGCAGCACGATCGGGGTAGGTACCACTTTTGCCTTTACGGTAAAAAAAGCCTGAACCTGATTTATTATTTCTTTCTTTCTGTGGTGAAAATTACCAGTTTTTCCAGGGAGTTGACAGCCTCTGAAGGCTCAAACGATTTAAGCATCTGCAAAGCCTGATCGCGGTATTCCATCATCCTCTTCTCTGCATAGGCTATACCACCGCCATCGTTCACCTGACGTATAAGAGAGGCCACCTTTTCGGGATTGTCGTTGTAGTTTTTAACCGTGTTGATTATTCTCCGTTTCTCTAGCCATCCCGAATTGTTCAGCAAATGGATCAGCGGAAGGGTCATCTTCTTTTCCTTGATGTCAATGCCGTTGGGTTTGCCGGTTTCAATGCTTTTACTGTAGTCGAATAAATCATCCTTTATCTGGAAAGCAATTCCGGTGAGTTCACCAAAACGATGCATTTTCGCAATTGTTTCTTTACCGGCACCGGCTGATGAAGCGCCCGAAGCACAGCATGAAGCAATCAATGATGCCGTTTTCTTTCTGATAATTTCAAAATAAACATCTTCCTGAATATCAAGCCTGCGTGCTTTCTCAATCTGCAGAAGCTCCCCTTCGCTCATTTCGCGGGTAGCATCCGAAACAATACGCAGTAATTCAAAGTCATTGTTGTCGAGTGAAAGTAACAGGCCCTTTGAAAGCAGGAAATCTCCCAGCAATACCGAAATCTTATTCTTCCAGAGTGCATTCAGCGAGAAAAATCCACGTCGTTCATTTGAGTCATCAACCACATCGTCGTGAATGAGTGTGGCGGTATGAAGCAGTTCGATCAGTGAAGCCGCACGGTAGGTCGTTTCATTCACCCCTCCGCATACTTCTGCCGTAAGGAATACAAACAGAGGTCTTATCTGCTTGCCTTTGCGTTTAACCAGATAGGAAGTAATACGGTCAATCAATGGGACGGAACTCCGCATAGAATCTCTGAATTTATTCTCAAATTCAGCTATGTGATGCGCTACCGGTGCTTTTATTTCATTCAGAGAGGCCATGCTTTGGATTTATCCGGCATAAAAGTATGCAAATATACCTTAAATCAACGGTATAGAAATACCAGTGTTAAGTCAAAAATAAAAAGTCTGAAGTTTAAAGCAGAAATCCGAATAATTAATGGAACTTTCATTTATTCAATGCAACATTTTACACTTGACATATCACCGGGACTGAAATATTGCTTTGGGTTAAGATCAGCCTGTTGCAATTGAAACTATCGGTTTTCTTCAATGATCAAATTTGTACTTTTGCACAAACTGTTTCCATGTCAGGATTTCTTTTTAATGATATCGTTTTCGGACCGGTGATGAGCCGCCGGTTTGGTGTTTCGCTGGGGATTAATCTCCTGCCCGAAAACATGAAATATTGCTCATTTAACTGCATCTACTGCGAATGTGGGCTCACCGCTTCCGATCAGGAAAAACGTGCCCGTTTATTTACAACTGAAGAGATTACAGAAGCCTTACGCCTTCGGTTTGAAGAACTCAAAAAGGAAGGTCTGAAGCCCGATAACATTACATTTGCAGGCAACGGTGAGCCTACAATGCATCCGGGATTTGCAGAAATCATTGACCGTACCATAGAACTTCGCGGAAAGTATTTCCCTGAAGCTCAGATTACTGTACTATCAAATTCCACCAGGTTACACATTCCCTCTGTAAAGGCTGCCCTATTGAAGATCGATAACAATGTGCTGAAACTTGATGCCGGAAGTGAACAGATGTACCAGCTTATCAACCGGCCTGCTTCACCCATTACCCTGGCCGAAATTATTGACCGGCTGATTGATTTTAAAGGACACCTGGTAATACAAACCCTTTTTCTCAGGGGCACGGTCAACAACCAGGCTGTTGATAATACAACTCTGGAAGAGGTGGATCTTTGGCTGGAGCATCTTAAAAGGATCAAACCTTCGCTGGTAATGTTGTACTCCTTCTCGCGTGAGACACCTGAAAAGGAAATTGAGAGAGTCAGCAAGGAAGAACTTCTTTCCATTGCCCGGAAACTTGAAATACTGAATATACCTTATGAAGTGTTTGAATAATCCTGAACATAAAATGCTGACTGCTTGTTTCTTTATTTTTAAATACCGGTAATATGTGGCAGGAAATCAACAATTCTGATAAACCGTTTGAAAGCAGGCTGGAAAATACTTTTATTTTCCCCGACTTTGTCGAGGCTTTTGCCTTTATGACCAAAGTAGCCCTTCTTGCTGAAAAAGCGAACCATCACCCCGACTGGTCGAATGTTTACAACAAGGTAATCATAAGACTATCGACGCACGATGCAGGTAATGTAATTACCGACAAAGACCGGAAACTGGCCAAAGCCATTGATAAGTTACTATAACTTTTTACCCGACTCATCGAAATATCCTGAAGTATGTTTAATTTGGTCAGTCGGACAGCCTGCCTGACTGCGTCAAGCAGACAGGGTTTTAGACTTTTTACCCCGCCTGCCGGCGGGCAGCTTTAGACTTTTTACTTTAGACTTGGCGCCATGCTTGATTATCCGGTAAAAATACTGGTCGCTTTCGGTGAAACCTTTACAGGCAACGAGGAAATACAAAACTGGTTGCTCAGCAACGGTTATGCTGAACTGGCGGCACTCTCCAGCGCTATACGTGGAAGCGAGGATGCTTTCAAATGGCTGATGGTCAATGGATTTCCTCAACTGGCCGCACTCGACAGTGCCATTGACGAGGACAAGAAAGCCTATGCCTGGCTGAACCACCATGAGCACTATTTTCTGGCTGTTTTATCTGATGCGGTGCACCAGCAACCCGAGGCCGTTGATTGGCTCACAAAACATGATCTCCAAATATTTCTGATGATCGCAGCCAAAATCAGGTTTTTCCGCGATAACCAGGTGTTCGATCATCATAAAATTCACTTCTAGTGCAAGTAAAAAGTGGAATCCGAATAAAGGAAGGAATTTTCATTTCTTTTATGCATCATTTATAGTTTGCATAACAATATGGGATATAAAAACGCTCCCCTTGACCCTTCATCCTTTCAGTCTTTCTTCTACATCCATGCTTTGGTGGAGTATTCTTATTATTTCCACTTTCTTCTCCGATATTTTGTATCTGTAAAAAATCAAATGAGACTTAACTATGGAACACCTGTAATTTTTCCTGATATAGTCAACATTTCTTCCGGATAAAGGATTTTCTGCTATGTACTCAATCTCATCAAAAATCAGATTGTAATATCGGTCGGCCTGTTCGACTGACCAGGTTTCAATTGTATAAAGCCAAATGTTTTCAATATCCTCGAAAGCTTTTTCACTTATCTCAAATTTCATCGCCCGGATATTTGGCGTGAAGTTCGGAAAGCGCTTTTTCTCTGTCGAAATTCGAAATCATTCCTGATTTTTCACCTGCTTTTAACTCATTTATAAGCATTGTTGTCTTGCTTTCCTGTTGTTCAAACAAGCGTAAAGCTGTTCTTATGACTTCACTTGCAGAGGCAAATTTTCCTGATTTCACCTTTTCACTTATAAAATTCTCGAAATATTCTCCGAGCAAAATTGATGTGTTCTTTGCCATAATCATTATTGTAAGATTGTTTATGATAATTGGTTCTTCAAATATACCAATTATTGGTATTATAGCAAATTATTTCTTTAGAATCAGGGTTATATATTTGTTTTTTATAGACGGGTACTTCCTCGAAAGTCTTTTCAGTTCTTTATCGAAAAAATCGGTGGTGTAAATATTAAAGCTCATTGAGTAACTGGTCTGCGGTTTTTAACTCAATCTCGCCTTTTAAGTGTTGCTCTACCTGCTCAAGGGATTTTTTAGTCCCATCAACGAAATCTTGTTGATCATTGGTCAACTTTGATTCTCCGGTCACTTTGACAAAACCAAGACTCTTTAACAGTTCCATAAAGAACGGGTATTTGTTGTCCGGCACATTTAAAACTACTTGTTTCATAATCCTTCTATTTTGATGCAAACGCCTTTTTATTAAACAACACCCATTTAAACCATTTGTTAAAAACAGCAGACTTTTATATACAGCTATCAGAAAGCAGAAATATGTGCCAGGGAGCAGCTAAATAATTACAAATTAAATACATTTATCAATGGGAATAAGGGATATAAAAACGCACCTGTGACCCTGAATAAAAAAAGCCCGGCTAAAAACAGCCGGGCTCATAGTTAAAAAAGATTGTCAAATCATCCGCATTTCGAATATCCGCAATGCTTGCAGGTAAGGCAACCTTCTTTGTAAATCAGGCCATCTTTTTCCTTGCACTGGGGGCACTCCTGCTTGGTATTTACGGTTGTTCCGTCGGGAATATAGCGTTTCAGTGAACGGACAACCCCGTTTTTCCAGGTGGTAATGCTGTCGTTGTCGAAATTCAGGTTCTCGATCAGGTTTACCAGGAAGGGTAATGGCATTCCATGGCGTAGGATTCCGGAGATCAGTTTGGCATAGTTCCAGTACTCCATGTTGAAAGATCTGGAAAGCCCTTCGATGGTGACCTTGTATCCTTCTTTATCCAGAAACTGAAAATCATACCGTGCCCGCTCATTGTCCTCTTTGTTACGGATTACCCAACCCTTCTGAACCCAGGGTGGCAGATAGAATCCATCGGCTTTACCGGTAAAGACTTCATAAGGTTTTCCGTCGAGCAACCCGATGACTGCGATCCATTTCTCATAATCGTTCTGAAACCTGACAACGTCTGACTCAAGTCTTTGAGGCCGGGGAGGTGCTTTTGTTTCATGAAAAGAGGTCTCTTCTTCCTTTTTTTCGTTGCTGATCAATACCCCCGACCTTGATCCATCGCGGTAAATGGTCATTCCCTTGCAACCACTTTCCCAGGCAGTCAGGTATACATTGCTTACCAGATCTTCAGTCGCCTCTTTGGGAAGGTTTACGGTAACGCTGATTGAGTGATCGACCCATTGCTGAATCTTCCCCTGCATTTTAACCTTGCTTAACCAGTCGATATCGTTTGAAGTAGCTTTATAATAAGGTGATTTTTCGATGAGGGTATTCAGGCGTTCATCGCTGAAAGTCTTGACCATTTCAGGATCATAGCCATTGATGGAAAGCCAGTCGACAAACTTAGGATGGAAAACGTTATATTCTTCCCATGAATCGCCCATTTCATCCACGAAGGTGATATTCACATTCCTGTCGTTGGGATTTACTTTACGACGACGCTTGTAGCTGACCATAAAAACCGGTTCAATTCCGGAGGTTGTCTGGGTACAGATGCTGACACTTCCGGTTGGTGCAATGGTAAGCATGGCGATGTTGCGCCTGCCGTTTCTGGCCATTTTTTCATACACTTCGGGAGCTTCCTCTTTCATGCGTTGAATAAACGGGTTATTCTTTTCACGCTCAAAGCTGTAGATCGGGAAGGCACCTCTTTCGCCGGCCAGGTCGGCTGATGAGCCGTAAACCTCTGTTGCCAGAATTTTGTGAACCTCAACCGAGAAACTGGTTGCTTCGTCTGATCCGTAACGCAAGCCCAATGCGGCAAGCATATCGCCCTCTGCGGTAATGCCAATGCCCGTGCGGCGCCCCATAAGGGTTTTATCGCGGATGTTTTCCCACATCTTGCGTTCAATCCGTTTGATTTCTTCATCCTCCGGATCGGCTTTCACTTTCTTAAGTATGGCTTCAATTTTTTCACTTTCCAGATCAATAATATCGTCCATAATTCTGAGCGCCTGCGCAGAGTGTTTGCGGAAGAGACCGAAGTTGAATGTTGCCTGGGGTGTAAATGGATTATCTACATAACTGTAGAGATTGAGCGCCAACAACCTGCAGCTGTCGTATGGACAGAGCGGTATTTCCCCGCAGGGATTGGTTGATAAGGTTTTAAATCCCAGATCGGCATAGCAATCGGGCAACGACTCCCTGATAACGGTATCCCAGAAAAGGACGCCCGGTTCGGCTGACTTCCATGCATTGTGGATGATCTTGTTCCACAATCCAAGTGCGTCGATTTCCTGCACCTTGGTGGGATGGCTGGAATGGATCGGATATTGCTGGCGGTAAGGCGTTTTGTTAACCACCGACTGCATAAATTCATCGTCAATTTTAACCGAAACATTGGCTCCGGTTACCTTGCCCTGTTCGAGTTTGGCATCGATAAAACGCTCTGCATCAGGATGCTTAACCGAAATGGTCAACATAAGGGCACCGCGACGGCCATCCTGCGCTACTTCACGGGTAGAATTTGAATACCGTTCCATAAAGGGAACTATGCCGGTTGAGGTCAGCGCACTGTTTTTAACAGGGCTTCCCGTAGGGCGGATGTGTGACAGATCGTGACCTACTCCACCCCGGCGTTTCATCAACTGAACCTGCTCCTGGTCAATTTTCATAATTCCGCCATAGGAATCGTAGTTTCCATCGCCACCAATAACAAAACAATTGGAAAGGGAGGAAACCTGGAAATTGTTACCAATACCTGCCATCGGGCTACCCTGTGGAATGATATAACGGAAATTCCGGAAAAGTTCAAACAAATCCTCTTCATTCATCGGATTCGGGTATTTGCTCTCTATTCTGGCTATCTCCGAAGCAATCCTGCGGTGCATATCATCGGGGGTGAGTTCATATACCAAACCTGCACTGTCTTTTAGGGCATATTTGTTCATCCATACATTGGCCGCCAGTGTATCTCCTTTAAAATACACGGTAGCTCTCTCCATAATTTCTTCGTGCGTGTATGAGCGCATAATTTGTTTCTCCTGGGTTAATACAGGAGCCTCCACTATTTGTTCTTCCATTTTTTCGTTGGTGTGTGCCGGTTTTAATTCAATTGGTTCCGGGGCAACTGGTCGCACACGCTTTTCAAGCATCTCGTCGTAAAGACTGCCTGTTTTGGATTTTTCACCCTTTTCAGTAATCTCTTCCAAATTGGCAAACAGGTTGATATCCATAGCTACCTCTTAAATGTTGAATTCTTAATTTGTGAGCAGTTAACCTTTATTATACTGATACAAAGCTTTTTAAAGGCAATTAGTTCAGCTTTAAACAGTATGACCAAGATACAACAGCCATCGATTCCCGTCAAAATTGACTTATCAACAATCGGTGGTTTTTGCCTTCTAATTGACTGAAACCGAAAATGTAATAGTCTTGATAATTATTTTCGGCGGGGGACTTTAACTTCTTACTCAGGTAGCTTTAGCAGGAGTTGTCAGTAGACTGATTTTCACAATTAAAGTTGAAAGCCGCGTTGTTGTTGCCGGATTGCAAATGTCGCTAAAGTTTGACTTGGACGGGGCCTAATTATTTCCACAATGGGTAGCGAGTTATTAACAATGGAATGCTCATAAGTGTAACAGGCAAACAGGACAAAGCGATTGGTATATCATATTGATATTTAGAATTTTGCGTGATTTGTCGGGGAAGTTCAGAACTACTTCAATGGAGGTAATACATTATAGGAAAGCGGCTTAAAAGATTGCCTTGGTAGCGAAATCAGGAACTAGAAATCAAGGCTGAGGGAGACATAGAAAACCGGTTTGTTGATGACCATATCCTCAATTCCCCAGGCATAATCTGCCCTGATAAAATAACCCAGCAAGCGTGCCCGCGCCCCGAAACCAATTCCACCCACAAGAGGTTGACGCTGCTCCCTTACAGTAATCAGCAATCCGCCTTTACTAATAACTCTGGTAAACAAAGCGTTTTCGTCAGAATAGGGTGTTAAGCCGGTCCAGGCTGTACCCAGGTCACCAAAGCCGACCAGTTGGAAGTTATTCAGGAAATCAGACCGTAAAGGCCGGTTGGCAAGATAACGGATGATCGGGAATCGCAATTCCGAATTCAGGACTGCAAAACTATTGCCATTGCGTACATTCTGATAAAATCCCCTCATATTCGTGGCAAGGGTTTGATATGCATAATTCTGCGAATAGTCAATGGGCGCTTCCCGGGTAAATTTCGGTGTAAGCCAGGTATCAACACCTCCCATATAATAAATCAATTTGCTCTTCCCGAAAGAGGTGCTGGTAGCAAACCGGTTAGCCCAGATAAAATTCCGGTGGATAGGCAGGTAGTGCCGGACATCAAATCCAAGCACGGCCATGTAATTGTTTTTGATATCTCCTTTGATCTGATAATAATACTCACCAAATAGTTTGAGGCGCAACCCGTCATAAAGATTAAGACCCAGCTGCCGGGTAGCATCGTAGGTGAAATCAGCCTTGAAAGAAGTCCAGTATCGATTAACATCGGGTTGCCTGAGGTTATACTGGTCGGTCGACATATATACTGCCCTGTCCTTCCGGAGAGCGAAAGTTCCTTTTATACTCAGCAGTGGATTAAATGGATATTTCAGGATATAGTGCAACTCATGAATCCGATACCTCACTATTGAGTAAAGGCTTATTTCTTCGATGGACTGCCGGTGGAAGAACAATTCACGATCGAGACGGTGTTTCAGGTTGGCAATGCTGATAACATACTCATTGTTCACCAGATTGAAATCAAGCCTGACTCCAGCTACAATGCGGTAATCTTCGAGAAGATCAGACAGCCCGACCTTAAAAAAAGCATTCAGACCGGGTGTAAGAAAGATAGGACCATAGCCACCTGAGAAAGGTTGATACGAAGTACTGAGAAAGGTGAAATCAAGTTGGCTTACCAACTCATTGATTGAATACTCAACATTATAATTCCGCTGTTTGGGAACAACAAAGCCGTCTTTATACCCTCCGGCAATATCGGCGGGTTTTCCTGCCACCGGCGTGATCCCGTCACGGCTAATCTGGTAATTCTGCAGATCAACACCGGGTTCAGTTTCCGGGAATTCAGGTTCACCAACATAAACATTGACAAAACGTTTATTAATCGTAGGTTCTACCGGTTTTTTATCATCCTTGTCAGTTTTTACAGCACTGGCAGCCAGCAGGCGTTGCTCCATATATCGGGTAGGAACAGGCTGGGAAGTAAGGATTGCACCGGCAGCAGGCAGATCGTAAAGGTAAATTGATCTTTGCCGCCCGGAATGGACGATTTCGGCAATTTTCCCGGATTTCCAGGATGCATCGTGCGAAACAATATTCCTTGCATAATCAGTCATCGCTGAATTTCGGGTAAAAAACCGGAAATGGGCCGATGTATCAACATGTGTAATAACACTGTCGAAAGAGGCAAGATAACGGTTAGAGATTCCGTTTTCGTCACTGAGAAAAGTAATGATGCCTGGTTTGTATTCTGCCGGCTGCAACTCACTCGCGTTTGGCGTATTGGTTATCCGGCGTAAGTTTTTGTCCTTTTTTGTGTAGTTGTATAAAAACAGGTCGTGGTTCGCAGGCAAGCCGGCTTTATCAAGCTTCGGATCTTCTACCAGCGTGTCATATGGCCTGTTGGAACTGAATACAATCTGGGTGCTGTTTCTTATAAAAACCGGGTTCAGGTCGTTGTAAACATCTTTGGTGATCTGCTCGGACGACGATGAGGCAACATTGAAAACGAAAATATCTGACTGCCCTTTCCTGATTGCCGACAATACCAGGTTGCGCCCATCATGTGAATAGGAAAAATCTATAATCTTCTGGTATCCATAGATAAATTGCCAGGTTTTCTTCCCGGTCTCAAGATTAAACTGGTAAAATCTGATCTCCCCCTTCCGTTCAGTAATCAGCGAAAGAATCCGGCCACCCGGATGGAATGCGGTAATCGGGTATGACAAATCGTTTAATTCATCAAGCCTTTGCCCCTGACGGTACAGGCATTTGACCTTTTTTGTCTGAATATCGTATAGCCAGACCTTCACCTGACCATCGTGATTGCTTATCCATGACATGTACCGGCCATCTGAATTAAGCCTGACCCTATTGTACACGACATCGTTCTTAACCTTTTTCTGGACGGGCGATACATCCGGGAAAGTCCGACCTGAGTCGGAATTATTATATTGTTCGCGGTATGCTGCATACCATTCTTTTACCAATGTATTGAACGAAATGTTGAGCACATAGAGAAACCCGGTTTCAACATTCCGGCTGATCCTTGAAAGGTATATTATGTTTGGTATGGTTTGCTTTCCGTATTTGTCGGCTATATATTTCCAGATACTGTGCCCGGCGTAAATGGCCTCTTCACCCGTAAGGTGGTTGAACTTGCGAAAGCGTCCTGAAACGATGCCATTGCGCACATTGTTATCAATTTCGGTACTCCATTCTTCGGCGATATAGGAGACAAGTCCATCGATAAACCATGTGGGCAGGTTCATCAGGGTTGAATTGGTTATCTGTCTGCCAACCGATCCGCCATAAAGGGACTGGTCGATCAGTTTCCTGGCCATCCCGGCCCTGATCTGCCTTTCGAAGTTGTTATAATTTCC
Source organism: Bacteroidales bacterium (assembly GCA_016709025.1). Taxonomy (GTDB): domain Bacteria; phylum Bacteroidota; class Bacteroidia; order Bacteroidales; family Lentimicrobiaceae; genus Lentimicrobium. Next base: position 63,536 of record JADJEQ010000028.1, read on the forward strand.
ATCAAAGTAAATAAAGACTTTGTTCTGGATGATGTAGGTTATGCCCCCGATATTATACTGCTGTTCACTAACAAGCCCGATGTTGCTCTGCTTAAGGTCGGTAAGCGAATTAAATATGATAAACTGAATTTTATCAGTGGCCTGAGTTTCCAGCATCTGCTCGAGCTCAGGCAAAATCTCCCCTGCATACCGGGCAGCATAAATAGCCAGTTCCTTACCGTTGAGGTAGAAGTAAGTGTCGAAATCGTTGAAACGGTAATATGTCCAGAGAAAATCGCCATACTGGACCCTGCTCTTACCAAATGGCATTTGAGAACCATTGTAAAACTGGGATTTTGATTCAGCCGGGACCAACAGCAATACTGCAATCATTAAAATCGCAACCCGTGACCATGTATGTTGGATTATTTTAAGCAAGTGGCAGTACATTAGAGTATCCGAAAATGATTGAGTATGCTAAATTAATCAAAAAATTTAAAACCAGTCGTACCAATTTCCAGCGGATGGTTATTGCCGCAAATGTCGTACCGGTATTTTTTATCTCTGGTAGTTTTTTGATCAGTCCATTACTGAAGTAATTTTTAAATACCGGTCAATTCCCGGTTAAATTTTAACGGCTGATTAATATGCCTATTTTTGCAGACCGGAAATAAATTCTTTGTTATGGTCAGTATTAAAATCTTTGTTTTCAATTCCTTTAGTGTCAATGGCTTTGTGCTTTATGATGAAACCAACGAATGTGTTGTTGTTGATCCCGGGTGTCATTCGGATGAGGAAAAGCAGGAACTTTCAGCGTTTATTGCAGAAAAGAACCTTAAACCGGTAGCTGTAATCAATACCCATTTCCATGTCGATCATATTCTGGGAAATCAATTTGTGTGCTCGCGCTACGATCTTAAACTCACCGGCCATGCGAAAGGGCGTATGTTCTGGAACACGGCAAGAGAATTTGGCAGTGTATTCAACCTCAGCATCGACGAAGTAGTAAAGCCGGAAATATTAATTGAAAACGGTGACCTGATTAAATTCGGGCATTCCGAACTTGAAGTCAGGTACACGCCAGGCCATGCCGACGGAAGCATCTGCCTGGTGAACCATGCACAAAAGTTTATCATTGCCGGAGACGTTCTCTTTTATGGATCAATCGGACGGACAGATTTACCAACCGGTGATTTTGACATCCTGATGGAAAGCATTAAAACAAAGCTTTTCGTGCTTGATGATGAATATATTGTTTACCCGGGGCATGGACCCAAAACTTCAATAGGGTTTGAAAAGCGGAATAATCCGTTTATTCAATGACGAATGACGAGTGACGAATGTAGAATGTAGAATGTGGGGGGGTGGGGGGGAGGGGGGGGGGGGGGGGGGGGGGGGGGGTGACGAATGATGACGAATTTAGAATGTAGCGCAGAATTTACGATTTACGAATGCCATCGTCCCCCGACCCTCGTCCCACGTCCCCTGCCCAATGACGAATGTAGAATGTAAGCTTCAACCTTAGCCTCAACCTCAGTCTTGGCCTCAACCTCAGTCTTAGCCTCTACTTCGGGCTTTTCGCATCAATGAACTCCACGATTGCATCCGTATTCTGTTCCCGCATGCACCTGAAGTGGCCCTTTGGGCATTTTTCAAACCCAATTTTGCTGCATGGCCTGCAATCGAGTCCATTCACTTCAGAGATCAGATGAGGAACCTCTGCCGGCAGATACGGGTACATGCCCAGTTCAGGCAGTGTATTTCCCCACACTGAAACGGTAGGCTTCCGGAATGCGGCGGCAATGTGCATCAGTCCGGTGTCATTGGAAATGATAAAATCCGCTTGCTTTACGATTGATGCTGATTGCATCAGTGAATACTTTCCACAAGCATTCATCACACTTTCTCCGCTTGCTGATGAAATTGCATCTCCCCTTGCTGCGTCTTCAGGCCCTCCGAGCAGAACTACCGGCCTTTTCAATCCAATGCAGATTTCTGTAACTTTATCGGGCGGCAGAATCTTTGTATTGTGTTTTCCCCCAATCACGAATCCAATATAACCTGATTTAAAAGGAAACGGGAGAGAACCTCTGTCTACTTCTTCACCGGGTGTGATAAAAAAATCGAGGCCTTTATCATCGTTGTTCACTCCGAGATGTTTAACCGCTTTCATATACCGGTCAACTATGTGCACATGCGGCATTACTTTGGCTTTAAACCTCACAAACAACCATTTTCTGAAGTTGAGTTTTTCGAAATTGCTGTAAGGTTTCATCAATCTCATGATTACCTGGAATGACCGGAGATTTTTGTGGAGATCGACAATGTGGTCGTATGCTTCGGCTTGTAATTGAGTGATTACCTCAGAAACACTTTTATCAATGGTATAGACTTTCTCCAGGTACGGGTTGTTTTCAACAATTGAAGAGAACTTTCTTTTGGTCAGGTAATGAATCTCCACATCATTGATCTGTTCGTGCAGGCACCTGATAACAGGAGATGTTAATACAATATCACCAATTGAACTGAAACGGATGATCAGAATTTTTTTTGGCATATTAACCCGGTTGAACCATTCGCAAAAGTAATTGAAATTGCAAATCAAAGTCTATCTGTGATGAACCAAAAGGTTTCCCTTGGTTTACATCTGATTTGTCAATTTACTAACTTTGCCGGATGATATTTGCCGACACGCACACCCATCTCTACCTTGAAGAATTTGATGCCGACCGCAGACTAACGGTTGAAAATGCACTGGCTGCCGGGGTTAGCAAATTGATGCTCCCCAACATTGACAGCGCCTCGGTTCATCCGATGCTGGCCCTGTGCGATGAGTTCCCGGATAACTGCTTTCCCATGATCGGGCTGCACCCGACTTCAGTGAAAGAAAACTATATGAATGAGCTGGCTGCAACAGAATGCTGGCTTCTGGACCGCAAATTCTACGGCATCGGCGAATGTGGAATAGATCTGTATTGGGATAAAACCTTTGCCCGGGAGCAGGAATTTGTCTTCCGTCATCACATTGATCTGGCACGGGCGTACAACCTTCCATTAATCGTGCACATCAGGGAATCATTCAACGAAGTCATCAGGATATTGAAAGACGTGAACAAATCAGATCTGCGCGGGATCTTCCATTGTTTTTCGGGAAGTGTGGAACAGGCAAAGCAGGCCATTGATTTTGGTTTTAGCCTTGGACTTGGCGGTGTAGTTACTTTCAAGAACAACAAAATGCAGGAAACATTAAAACACATTGATTTAAAGCATCTTGTACTTGAAACCGATGCCCCTTTTCTGGCTCCCATGCCCTACCGTGGCAAGCGCAATGAACCGGCCTATATTCCGCTGATCGCACAGAAAATTGCTGATATAAAAGAGATTAGCCTGCAGGAAGTAAGTGAAGCTACAACCGCGAACGCAATCAGGATGTTCGGATTATAAACTCTTCTCAATCACTTCACCGCAGTTTACTTTTTACTTTTTACTTTAGACTTTTTACTTGAATTTATGGAAACCAATATACTCGTAATTTACACCGGTGGCACCATCGGCATGATTCAGGACCCTAAAACCGGAGCATTGGCCCCGTTTAACTTTGATGCCCTGTATAGTCACATTCCCATTTTGGCGAATTTCAACTACCAGATTGATTCATTTTGTTTCGATCCGCTGATCGACTCCTCCAATATGAACCCTGCCTTCTGGATAAAGCTGGCTGAAACCATTGAGGCCAATTACGAGAAATATGATGGTTTTGTTGTATTGCATGGCACAGATACCATGGCTTATACTGCATCGGTACTCAGTTTTATGCTTGAGAATCTCAACAAACCGGTTGTATTCACCGGATCTCAGTTGCCAATGGGGGTGCTGCGAACCGATGGGCGGGAGAATTTCATCAACGCCATTGAGATTGCCGCCGCCCGCGAAGACGAAACGCCGGTTGTTCCGGAAGTAAGCATCTGTTTCGAAAACCAGCTGATGCGCGGCAACCGCACAAACAAGTTCAATGCTGAGAATTTCAACGCTTTCCTGAGCGGTAATTATCCACTCCTTGCTACCGTTGGGGTACACATTCGGTATAACACCCAGTACATCGTAAAGCCAAACTTTAAAAAACTTAGGGTTCACAAGAACCTGGATCCCAATGTAGCCATCCTGAAGTTATTTCCGGGAATTACCGAAAATGTGGTTAAAAGTATCCTTGGGACCAGTGAACTGAAGGCGGTTATACTTGAAACATACGGAGCAGGCAATGCACCTACCGACAAATGGTTTATCAGGGCTTTGCAATCGGCCATCGAAAAGGGTATTACCATATTTAATGTAACACAGTGCAAGGGCGGTTCTGTTGAAATGGGCAAATATGAAACCAGTGTTCAGCTTGAAAGCATCGGGGTTGTCGGCGGTTTTGATATAACCACCGAGTCGGCCATCGCGAAAACAATGTTTCTGCTTGGTGAAGGTTATTCAGGAGAAGAACTGGCCAATAAATTACAGAGTCCTTTGCGCGGTGAACTAACAATTGAATAAATAAAGAGGCGAACCATCCGCAAAATCAAACGGAATATTTCACTTAACAAATTCCCTGATCTTTATCTTACTTCTATTGCCTTGATTACGTTTAGTTTAACCCTTGTTCTTATTCATAATCAGTAAAATTTACAGTCAAACCAATACCAACTCCTTTTTTTTGTATTTTAGCGCCTTCAAATTGAATAAGGGGTGTAAATTTGAGCCTGTTAGGAGAGATGGCCGAGTGGTCGAAGGCGCACGCCTGGAAAGTGTGTATATGCCAAAAGCGTATCATGGGTTCGAATCCCATTCTCTCCGCAAGAATTGTTGACGATAATTGAGAATTCATACAATAAACTGAAACAAAAACAAGTTCCTTTTTAAAACAAAAATCAATAACCATTAACTATGAAAAAATTAATTGCGTTTTTGACGGTAGCAGGAATGCTCACTTTTGGAGTAACCAGCGTAGTTATGGCACAGGATCAACCTGCAGCCCAGACCGAACAGGTAGCGACTGATTCAGCTCAGGCTGTTGCAGATTCAGCTGCAGCCCCTCAGGAAACATTGGTTCCGGAAGAAGAAGCTCCTCAATCATTTCACCAGGTATTGAAACAGAAATTCATCGAAGGTGGTGCAATGTGGATGTTCCCGATTCTTCTCTGTTTGATCATCGGATTAGGCCTTGTAATTGAAAGGGTACTCTATCTTAACCTTTCAACGACAAACACACAGAAACTTCTCAACAAAGTTGAAACTGCTTTAGAGATGGAAGGTATCACTGCTGCTAAGGAAATTTGCAAAAACACCAGGGGTCCTGTTGCAAGTATATTTTTCCAGGGTCTTGACCGTCATTCCGAAGGCATGGAAATAGTTGAAAAATCAATTATTTCGTATGGTGGTGTATTGATGTCACGACTGGAGAATAACCTCTCCTGGATTTCATTGTTTATCGCACTTGCACCTATGCTCGGGTTCCTTGGAACAGTTGTAGGTATGGTTCAGGCTTTCGACGCTATTGAAGCAGCCGGTGATATTTCACCAACCGTTGTTGCAGGAGGTATGAAGGTAGCTCTTTTAACTACCGTATTCGGTCTGGTTGTTGCTATTATCCTTCAGATCTTTTATAATTATCTGCTTTCTAAAGTTGAAGGTATTGTTAACTCTATGGAAGATGCCACCATTTCCTTTATGGACATCCTGGTGAAAAACAAAAACGCTAAAAAATAACCAGTTATGGAAAGTACTTTCATTAACATAGGTTTTTTTGTAACCTACATTTTACTTTTGTTGGCCATTGTGGCATCCCTGGCATTTCCTCTGATTCAAACCTTTGGAAATCTTAAGGCAGCAAAAGGAGCGCTTCTCGGTATTGGATTGGTTTTGGTGATCTTTTTTATTTCATATATGGTATCACCTGCTGAAACCGGTCCGTTTTATGAAAGATTTGGAGTATCACCATCACTGTCAAAACTTATTGGTGGTGGGTTGGTAGCTACTTACCTCTTTTTCTTTGCAGCCGCTGCTAGTATTCTTTATGCATCGGTAATGAAATTTTTCCGTTAATTAATGCCTAAAATAAGGAAAAACCATGGCAAGAAAAATTCCAGAAATTAATGCCGGATCAATGGCAGACATCGCTTTCTTGCTCCTGATCTTCTGGTTGGTTACTACAACCATGGATACAGATACAGGGATTTTAAGAAGGTTGCCTCCACCTCCGGTTGATAATGTAAAACCACCCGATGTTAAGGTGCGGAATGTTTTTAATGTGCTAGTAAATAAAAGCGACCGCCTCTTTGTTGATGGTAAAGTCGGGGACATTAAAACTCTTCGCAATCAGACAAAGGAATTCCTTTCAAATGTTGGAAATCTCGAAACTCTGCCCGAAAAAAAGATTGAAAATATTCCCGGATTGGGTCCGTATCCAATCTCAAAAGGAATTATTTCACTCAAGAACGACAGGGGTACATCCTACGATATGTACATTCAGGTTCAAAATGAACTTACCGCAGCCATCAATGAGTTGAGGAATGAACTTTCCAAGCAGAAGTTTGGAAAGAAATTCGAAGACTTGTCGTCTAAGACTGAGATCGACGCAATTCAGAAAGCTGTTCCAATGTCAATTTCTGAAGCAGAACCTGAAAATATAGGAGGAAAATAACATGGCACGTTTCAAAAAAGAAGGTTCAAAAGAACTACCAGCTATCAGCACTTCTTCAATGCCTGATATCATTTTCCTTATGTTGTGTTTCTTTATGATGACAACTTCTACAAGGGAAGTCACATTGAAGGTTCGCATTAAGCCCCCTGAAGCTACCGAAGTTCAGAAACTAGAAAAAAAGGCACTGGTCAGCTATATTTATCTTGGACCCCCGATCTTGAACAAACTCGGAAATGAATCCAGGATTCAATTAAATGACAGTTTCCAAACACTAGCAGCTATCCCTGAATTTATCCTTGCTGAAAGAGAAGCACGCGATGAAGCTGACAGGCAACAGCTTACTACATCATTAAAAGTTGATAAAGAAGTTAAAATGGGTATTGTAACCGATGTTAAACAGGAGTTGCGAAAAGTCGGTGCTTTTAAAATCAACTATTCTACCCCCAAAAAAGCGGTTAAAAGGAATGATTAAGAATCATGCATAGTTAATGTAAAAGAGAGGCGGTTCAACAATGAACCGCCTCTCTTTTTTTATTTTTAAGATCCTTCTTTGTTATATTCCGGTAATTCTATAGTTCGAATTCATTCCCAATTGAAGGAATTTCAATATTTCCAAATCCAGCCTTTAAAAGCTTCTCCCTGTAAGCGGTCTGAGCTTCAATTTCACCATGCACAAGAAATACTTTTTTAAGTTGGGTTTTATCCTGACAACTGATAAAGTCCATCATTTCATCTGCATCGGCATGACCACTGAAAGCCTCAATCCGCTCTATTTTAGCCCTTACTTCATGCAGAACCCCATAGATTGAAACTTCTTTGTCGCCCCTGAGAATGCGCGCACCCAACGTAGGGGGAGCACAATAACCTACAGCCAGTATGGTGTTTTTAGGATTGCTGATGTTGTTGGCTAAATGATGCTTGATGCGGCCGGCCTCCATCATACCTGAAGCAGAAATAATGATACAGGGATTTTTAAGCTCGTTCAGTTTTTTTGAATCTTCGGCCAGCTTAATATAATGGAGCGAACTAAAGCCAAAAGGATCGGGGTCTGTTTCCATTACATGCATGACTTCCTTATTAAAACATTCCGGATGTATTCTGAAAATCTCGGTTGCGTTGACCGCAAGCGGGCTATCCACATAAATGTTGATTTTGGGGAGCACCCCTTCGTTAAAATAGTTATTCAATACATGCACAATCTCCTGGGTGCGGCCAATGGCGAATGAGGGAATAATCACCTTTCCACCCCGTTCAACACAGGTTTCTTTTACCACCCTGAGTAACTCATCTTCAGCTATCTGAAGTTTCGGATGCAGGCGGTCACCATAAGTGGACTCGGTAATCAGGTAATCACACTGAGGAAAGGGTTCAGGAGAACGGAGTATCCGGTTTTCAGGCCTGCCAATATCACCGGTATATGCAATCCGGGTGAGTTTTCCATTTTCAGTGATCTCCAGGTTAACTACGCCGCTTCCGAGCATATGACCGGTATTGGTAATTTTAAGCATGATATCCACGTCTATGTTGAACTTTCGGTTGTATGGAACTTAGATAAAAAGCTACATGCATTTCACAGCATCTTCCTTTGTGTATAAAGGTTCAACAGGAGGTAAGCCCTGATGCGCGCGTTTTTTATTAAACCGTTCGGTATCACTTTCCTGTATATGGCCACTGTCGGGCAGCATGATGGCGCACAAATCGCGGGTGGCATTTGTACAGACTACCGAACCGCGGAAACCTTTGCTGTAGAAATAAGGAATTAAACCTGAATGATCGATGTGCCCATGGGATAAAATGATGTGGTCAACTTCGTGGGGGTTCACCCCGATATTCCGGTTCATGGAATCGGTAGCCAGCCCTTTGCCCTGATAAATACCGCAATCAAGCAGAAGTTTCTTGCCCTTATCGGTTGTGATAAGGTGTTTGCTTCCGGTAACTTCACGAATGGCACCCAGGAATTGTAGTTTCATAATAATACTGTTTAAGAAAGAATTAAAAATGACCTGATGTTTGTTGATATCAAAAGTAACCCTTTTCGGCCATCCACTTAATCTAAATTCTCATTCCTTTTGAACTTGTAAATTATTCGCCAAAGCAGAATAATCCTCCCAAAAATTGATACATTTGAATACTTTTGATTCAATCCCTGTTGCGCATGGTCTTAAACTATATCTGGGTTGCCTTTTTCATCATCGCTTTTATCGTCGGACTGATCCGGCTTATTTTTATGGGCGATACCGGAATTTTTCCGGAGATGATGGGCAGTACCTTCGAAATGGCCAAAACCGGTTTTGAAATATCGCTGGGGCTAACCGGTGTAATGACCCTCTGGATGGGACTGATGAAGGTGGGTGAGTCGGGAGGTATTGTCAATCTGATGTCGAGGGCCGTCGGACCACTGTTTAGCAGGCTGTTCCCTGAAATACCAAAAGGTCACCCGGCCAGCGGCTCCATTATGATGAACATTGCAGCCAACATGCTGGGGCTCGACAATGCAGCGACACCGCTCGGCCTGAAAGCCATGACCCAGTTGCAGGAACTCAACCAGGACAAGGAAACGGCATCCAACGCCATGATCATGTTCCTGGTGCTAAACGCTTCCGGTCTGACCATTATTCCGATCAGCATCATGGTTTTCCGCACACAACTGGGGGCCGCTGATCCCTCAGATGTTTTCATCCCGATTCTGCTTGCTACTTTCGCTTCAACCCTTACCGGGATTATTGCAGTATCCCTGTTTCAGCGGATCAACCTGCTCAACAGGGTTGTTCTGCTTTACCTGGGAAGTTTTACCCTGATTGTATCCTCAATTATCTGGTATTTCAGCACAATTCCACAGCAGCAGGTTACTACCATCTCCTCAGTTGCCGGAAACCTGATTCTCTTCACGATTATTTTTTCGTTCATCGTCCTTGCATTGCTGAAAAGGGTAAATGTGTATGAAGCATTTATCGAGGGAGCCAAAGAAGGATTTAACATAAGCATTCGGATTATCCCTTACCTGGTGGCCATTCTGGTGGCCGTTGGCGTATTCCGCGCCTGCGGTGCCCTGGATTTTATGGTTCAGGGAATCGGTCAGGCCTTTGCTGCTTTTGGAATGAACACCGACTTTGTTGACGCATTACCAACAGCCTTTATGAAACCCCTGAGTGGTTCAGGCGCCCGTGGCATGATGGTAGATACGATGAAGCAATACGGTGCCGATTCCTTTGCCGGACGGCTCTCCTGTATTTTCCAGGGGGCCGCCGATACCACCTTTTATATTGTAGCCGTCTATTTCGGATCGGTTGGAATCAAAAAAACACGCTACGCTATTACCTGCGGACTGCTTGCCGACCTGGCCGGGGTTATAGCAGCCATTTTTGTGGCTTATTTGTTTTTTCACTAAATAAGAAACTGTTAGATTTTTGCAATAGAATTTCGTGATAAAAAGTTATCTTTATAACAACTATTGTTAATCGGGAAAAGACTGATACAGTCGGTATATGCAATTTATAAAGCAATAGATTCCAGTCATTTATAAATTTTTCATATCATTTATTTTATTTTCCTTTAGCAGATATCGCATCATGAACCCATCAGAATTACTAAAGAAATACTTCGGATACGATCAATTCCGTCTCGATCAGAAAGATGTTATTGAGGCTACCCTGGCCGGTGATGACACCCTGGTAATTATGCCTACGGGAGGTGGTAAATCGGTTTGCTACCAGATACCGGCAATCATGAAGGAGGGTGTTACGATTGTGGTTTCGCCCCTGATTGCACTTATGAAAGACCAGGTGGACGGGTTGAAAAACAACGGGGTGGCAGCCGAATTTCTGAATTCATCGCAATCAACTTCCGAACAAAACCGGGTATTGAATCTGCTCAGGCACGATAAGCTGAAATTGTGCTATGTCGCTCCCGAACGGATTTCCGGGGAAAATGCCCTTAAAAACCTGCTTGGCGAAACGCAGGTTTCATTGTTTGCCATCGATGAGGCACACTGCATCTCTCATTGGGGGCATGATTTCCGTCCCGATTATCTTGCCCTCGGGTCACTGAAGGAGCAGTTCCCCGGCGTTCCGGTTATGGCGCTGACCGCCAGTGCCGACAAACTCACCCGGGATGATATCGCGAAGCAACTGAAACTGTCGGGCGACAAGCGTTTTATCTCTTCCTTCAACAGGGCCAACATCTGGTATTTTGTAATGGATAAATACACCATGGATGATTTTCTGCCGGGCTACCTGGAGAAACAAAAGGAAAATTCAGGGATCATCTATTGCCTTTCCCGGAAATCAACCGAACTGATGGCCAATGACCTTAAATCGATGGGCTACAGCGCAGCCTGTTATCATGCCGGGTTGGAAAGGGATGTCCGCCAGAAAGTACAGGATGATTTTATTCACGATCGGGTTAAAATCATTGTGGCAACCATCGCTTTCGGAATGGGCATCGATAAGCCCGATGTGCGCTATGTAATACACGCCGACCTTCCTAAGAATATAGAAAGTTACTACCAGGAAACCGGACGGGCCGGACGCGACGGACTGCGGTCAGATGCACTGCTGTTCTATAGCCGGGGCGATGTTGCCAAACTAAGCTATTTTATCGACAACGGTACCGATCCTGAGCATGCCGGCATCATGCACCGGAAGCTTGAAAAGATGTCGAAATTTGCGGAAGCACGCCAATGCCGGAGACAGCAGCTCATGAATTACTTTAACGAAGTTCATCACGGCATGTGTAACTCCTGCGACTTTTGCCTGGGTAATTACGCAACCTACGATGGAACCATTCAGGCCCAGAAAGCTTTATCGGCTGTGGCCCGGCTAGGTGAACGCTTTGGGATCAATACCACCATCGAATACCTGCGCGGCGCCGATCTGCAGAAATTCTCCCCCCAGCTTAAATCCTTTAAAACCTGGGGAATTGGAAAGGATGCAACCGACGGTGAATGGCGCGATGTATTTAACCAGCTTATGTCACAGGGTTTGCTTGAACTTACCGAAGGCCAGTACCCTGTACTTAAACTGAACGATCTGAGCCGAGAGGTGCTGCAAGGCAGCAAGACAGTGCAGTTGCTCAAAGCCCAGGCTCCGGTTAAGCAGAAAGTCATGGCAGTGAAAGATGCCGGTGAAAATGAAGAACTGTTGCGAAACCTTAAGTACCTGCGCCGGTTGATTGCCGATTCAGAAGGTGTACCGGCATACCTTGTGCTTGGAGATACGAGTCTGATTGAAATGTCGGTGCTGCTGCCTCTTGAGATTGAGCATCTGAAAGAAATCACAGGGTTCGGAGACTACAAAATCAACAAATACGGCAGTGAGTTTCTTGAAACGATCAACGAATATTGCAAAACCCGGGGCCTGGAAACCCGAATGCATCTGAAAATGCACAGAATGGGCAGAAAAGGCAGGAAGACCAGAGCCCCGAAACCGGACCGGCCTAAAACAGGGACTTTTTCACTGGAATTGTTCAAACAGGGCAAAACCATAAAACAAATTGCTGAGGAGCGACAATTTACCATTTCAACTATTTACAGTCATCTTACAGGTTTTCTGGCCTCGGGCGATATCCGGCTGTCAGACCTGATGGATGAATCAAGGGTACCTGCTATCCGCGAAGCCATCAGACTTCATGGCAGCGTTTCGCTTCGTACCCTGTTGGATGAACTGGGCGAAGGGTATGAGTATTATGAAATCAGGGCCGTGATCGAAGCGGAGAAGGCGGGCAGGTTGTTTTGAATTTAGAAGCGCAAAGCCTTCAATAATTAAAAAGGATAGGACACGACATGTCGTGTCCCTAATGATAATCCTTCTGGTTATGAAAGAAATAAGAATCAAAATCCTTGGTATGCTTTTATTGGTGTTGGCACCTTCTGTCAGCGTTCAGGCCGATTGCGTATGCTGTTTTAGTGTTGTACAGGTAAACATACAATACAAAAAGGGCCTCACCGAAGAAGGGTTTATAGCGTTGAAAGGATCTTTCCCCGATTCGTTTAACAACAACAGGGAGAGTTTCACAGGCAGGGATCTTTTGCCTTTGTTACTCGATGGTTCAGATTATGATTCCGTTGAATTTTCTTCCGGAATGTACCGTCATAAACAGGGCTTACCGGCGTTGTTTGCAGATGAAGAGGTTAAAATGATCAACCTGCATGATTGTTCGGGTATTATTTTAGTGAATCATTTTAACTACGTTGTCAATGGATCCGGCTCACTTTTTACTTTACCGAAATCTGACGTTGAAATTATAATGAATAGCCGGGTCGTTGATACGGCTTGGGTTTTTGAAGATGTGAGTGATCAGCTGTTTATCAATCTGAATGCCGCCATCACCAAAACGACCTTAAACAGCATCGCTGACTATTACCGTCGGAACCTTTACTCACATTATATTTACAGTCTCCGGGAGTATGCTTATCCTTACCTTGAAAACGGAACTAAACCCTTCTCCCGAAAAGACCTGGAAGAGGCTCTGCGCAGAACTTGTGTGGGCATAGACACTGCCTATAATTTTTGGTCAAAGCCCACCGGAATTGAAGCCATTGACATTTACCACCAGCACAAACTGGAATCATTTAATTTAATGAAGACTGTTTATACTGCCTTCCGGTTAATGGCCATCACCAATGACGTAAAATACTTTTCTGAAATACCTGATTTGCCAATGGATGAAGAGGTTAAACTAAAGATCCGGAAAATTCAAGAGCAAAAGTTCAATGGTGATATGGTTGAAAGAATTATTGCATTGGATAAAGCGATGCACTGTGCACCTGATCCATACGATTGTCGGTTCTTTTTTGATGTATTGCGTGCTGAAAAAATATACTCCATAACCCTGGGATGGGACTGAAGAAAATTTGCCCGGTTTTCTACAATATGAATCGCTGTTAAATAAATGTAGGGACACGACATGTCGTGTCCCTACCCTTTTTTATTGAAACCGGACTGAATTATCCTTTCAGTACACCTAATTCCTTACCAACCTTGGTAAAGGCTGCAATACATTTATCAAGGTGCGCACGGGTGTGGGCAGCCGATACCTGAACACGGATACGGGCCTGGCCTTTAGCTACCACCGGGAAATAAAAGCCAATCACATAAATGCCTTCGCCCAAAAGTTTGGCAGCCATGTCCTGTGAAAGTTTGGCATCGTAAAGCATAACTGCGACTATCGCACTCTTGGTTGGTTTCAAATCAAAACCGGCTTCCTTCATCTTCTGGAGGAAGTAAGCGGTGTTCTCATGAAGACGATCCTGCAACTCGTTGGTTTCGCCCATCATATCAAACATTTTGATACCGGCAGCGGCTACCATCGGAGGAATTGAGTTGGAAAACAGGTATGGACGTGAGCGCTGACGAAGCAGTTCGATGATTTCCTTCTTACCGGTTGTAAATCCGCCAATGGCACCACCAAAGGCCTTACCCAGGGTTCCGGTAATGATTTCAATCTTACCACGCAAATTATAAAGCTCTGTAACACCACGGCCGGTTTGACCAACAACGCCGGCAGAGTGGCATTCGTCGACCATAATCATGGCATCGTATTTCTGAGCCAGTGCGTAAATTTCATCCATCTTGGCAACATTGCCGTCCATGGAGAAAACCCCGTCGGTAACAATCAATCTGTAACGCTGGGCCTGAGCCAGTTTCAGCTGCTCTTCCAGTTCACCCATGTCGGCATTGGTGTAACGGTAACGCTGAGCCTTACATAACCGTACGCCATCAATAATGGAAGCGTGGTTAAGTGAATCGGAGATAATGGCATCGTCTTCACCGAGCAGAGGCTCAAAAACACCGCCATTGGCATCGAAACAGGCAGCATACAAAATGGTATCCTCAGTGCCAAAAAATTCAGCAATTTTTGCTTCTAGTTGTTTGTGGAGATCCTGTGTTCCGCAGATAAACCTTACGGATGAAAGACCGTATCCGTGGGTGTCGAGCGCTTCTTTGGCAGCGGCAATCAGTTTTGGGTTGTTCGACAGGCCAAGATAGTTGTTTGCGCAGAAGTTAAGCACTTCGGCACCGCTGTTTACCTTGATTTCAGCTCCCTGGGGAGTTACAATTACCCGTTCATTTTTGTAAAGTCCGGCTTCCCGGATGTCGGCCAGTTCTTTCTGCAGATGGGCTTGAAGACGATCGTACATAGTTATGTTTTTAAAGGTTTTTGGTTGATTGTTTTTGAATTAACAATGCGCAAAGATATTACTTTTGATTTTCAGACATGGCTATTTTTCAAATTATTATCGGTGATTTTCAGGCTATTTAAATTGTTTCTGAAGTAGTTGAATTGCAGTAGAATGAAACCCTTGAATTGTTTTGCGATTCTACAAAATATTGTACATTTGCCGCACTCATTGTTAATCGGTTAACAAAACATATTTAAACTTTCCTACACACATGAAAAACATTTTGGTTATTGGCTCGGTGGGCCAGATTGGTTCAGAACTTACCCTTGAACTTCGCAAAAGATATGGCAACAGCAATGTTGTTGCCGGATACCGTTCAACAATGCCTACCGGCGAACTGCTCGAGTCGGGCCCGGCTGAAGTAGTGGATGCTACCAGCGCCCAGCAGATTGCCGATGTTGTTAAAAAGTATAAAATCGACACCATTTACAACCTGGCGGCTATTCTATCAGCCGTTGGTGAAAGCAAACCCCAGGTTGCCTGGAACATCGGCATTGGTGGATTGATGAACTGCCTTGAAGCTGCCCGTGAATATGGTTGTGCTGTTTCTACTCCAAGCTCCATCGGTGCTTTCGGTGGTGGTACGCCTCTTGACCATACCCCTCAGGATACCATCATGCGTCCTCAGACCATGTACGGAGTTTCGAAGGTTGCCGGTGAATTGCTGAGCGATTACTATTACAAACGTTTTGGTGTTGACACCCGTTCGGTTCGTTACCCTGGTATTATTTCCAATGTAACCCTTCCCGGTGGCGGAACGACCGATTACGCTGTAGAAATTTACTACGAAGCAATCAAATCCAAAAAGTTTACCTGCCCCCTTGGAGCCGGAACATTCCTCGACATGATGTATATGCCCGACGCTATTGAGGCAGCCATCGACCTGATGGAAGCGGATCCTACGAAACTGAAACACCGCAACGCTTTCAACGTAAGTGCCATGAGTTTCGACCCGGAGATTATCGCTGCCGAAATCAAGAAACACATTCCCGACTTCGAAATGACCTACAATGTTGATCCAATGAAACAAGGCATTGCCAATTCATGGCCCAACAGCATGGACGACAGCGCCGCCCGCCACGAATGGGGCTGGAACCCGAAATGGAACCTCCGCGCGATGACCGAAGATATGCTGAAGGTGATTGGTGAAAAACACGCCAAAGGACTGATCTAGAATTGTGGATTTCAGATTTCGGATTGCAGATTACGGATTGCAGAATGTTTGTGGCAGATTAGGATTTTCTTGTTTCCTTTTCATCAAAAAGATGCATGATTTTCGATTGGAAAACAGTCAC
This sequence comes from Bacteroidales bacterium, assembly GCA_016709025.1. Classification (GTDB taxonomy): domain Bacteria; phylum Bacteroidota; class Bacteroidia; order Bacteroidales; family Lentimicrobiaceae; genus Lentimicrobium. Next base: position 79,671 of record JADJEQ010000028.1, read on the forward strand.
TCGTTCCTTCTATCCCCTTGTCTCCCGGTCTCCTGGTCCCCTTGTCACTTACTTAATGGCAGGATTTTCAATTGAATAGTGCAGGGCACAGGGCACAGAGCACAGGGCGCAGGGCATGGAGCATGGAGCATGGAACCAGCGTCCCTCGTCCCTTTCTTTCGTCCCTCGTCCCTTCTTATCTCAGGGCGCAATTCCGTTGTTAATTAAAAAGGGTAGGGACACGACATGTCGTGTCCCTACAGCTTTTAATATACCACTATGCATGGGGCTTGGAAATTGGAATTTAAACTTCCCCTTGCCTCCTTGTCCCCTTGTCACAAGCTTAATGGCAGAATTTCTAATTGAATTGAGAAGGGCTCAGAGCAAACGTAGCGAAGCGAGGTCCGGATCTCTTCGTGGGGACTCGTCCCTCAAATTTTTTCGCTCAGACATTGGGCATTAGAAATTAGAAATTCTCTCCCCTTGTCTCCTTGTCCCCTTGTCCCCTTGTCTCCTTGTCTCCTTGTCCCCTTGTCTGCTGAATCGTGGTAGGATCCTGCTTTGTAAATCGTCCCTCGTCCCAGCGTCCCTGTCCCTTCTTATCTCAGGACACATTTCCGTTTTAATCGTTTTGTCGTTTACCTACCTTATAAATGCCTTGTATTGAATCCGCTTTCGCATTTCACTTTCGGGAAGACAGGCAGGCAATAGCTGAGGTGCAATTCGGCCGACCCTGATTTTGTAGCGTCGTTTACTTTTCCGGTGGTCGCATCATACGACAACCCGATGGCAAAATTGGCGATTTTTGCTCCGCCAAGCAATATTACACCATCCTGAAGCCGGTAACCTGCACCAAACCAGAACTTATCGTTCAGGTATCCCAGCAGATCCAGTTCAAGCTGTGTGCTGGTAAAGTTTGATTTGATAAGGAACGATGGCGCGAGGTCAAATTTTTTGAATCGCTCATCTATAACTTTGAATTTATACTGTCCCTGAGCCACAAAAGTCATCTGATCATTTATTTCAAGGTTACCAAGGATTGCTTTTGAAGCAAGCAGATTCATTATAGAAAGCCCTGCAAACCAACGGTTGGAAGAGGAATAGAAAATCCCAAAGCCAGCCTCAGGTATCATATCTGTTTGTACCCCGGTTTTAAGCAACAACGGATCAGTAATATCAAGTGGAATAAGTTTGTCAATATCCAGACTAACCCTGCTCAATTGACCATAGGCGCCAACCGAAAGTACCTGCTCATCTCCTATCCCGATTTTATAGGCATAGTCCAGCCGGTAGTCCGTCCGGGTTTGATAGCCCAGTTTACCACTGTTAAACTGAAAGCCTATCCCACTGTTGATGCTGTATAAAGGCGCTGTTACTCCGGCAATAAAGTCAACCGGATTGACCTTATCTCCTGCCTCGTTGGTATATCCCATCCATTGATTCCGGCCTGCCCCGTAGATACAGACAGCTTCACTATAACCTGCTGCAGCCGGATTAAAGATAACCGGCCGGACCATATACTGGGAAAACTGATACAACTGCTGTGCATTCAATGTGTTGCCAAACCCTAATAAACAAAGGATTAAAATAATATGAGTGTTTTTCATGATTTCTGATTGAGTAGTTGTTCGGTAAATGAATTTATACACAAGCCCGACCTGACCTTTTACTTCCCGGACGAAGAGGGAATTACTGAAAACTCTGTTCTACGATTCATTTGATGGACAATCTCCTGCCATTCGGGCCTTTTCAGGGATGCAACATAGGCTTCATCCAGAACTGTCCCTCCGGGAATCAGCAAATCATTTATTCTATAGTCTGCATCCATCCTTCTCGGACTTCTTTTTCCATAACCTTTTGCCTGTAGTCTGACCGGCTCAATGCCCTGACTGATCAGGAAATCAACGACTGTCTGTGCCCGTTTCTGTGATAATTCATCGTTGTACTGATCGTTAGCCCTGGCATCGGTATGCGAACGCAATTCTATACTGATTTTAGGATTGTCGTTCAGGATGGTTACCAGGTTTCGCAGCGAATCCTGATATTGTTGCATCAACGCCCATTGATCAAGTTCATACAGGATTTGTGGCAACACTATGGGCGATTCCGGGATAGGAACCATTTCAAAATCGAGGCGCCATTGTCTGTCACCATCCACTTTTTGTGTGCTGAACCCTTGTTTTTGCGCGAAATAGCCCGGATACGTAGCTAAAACGCTGTACTCCCTGTTTTCACGAATGAGTGTTCTGTCAAATTGATAATGGCCCAGCCCATCGGTGGACGATGACAATGTATCATTTCCATCAATCAGCAAAACGGGAAAATTCCCAAGTGTTGAATGAGTTGCAGCATCCGTAATATTACCTGAAAGTTCAAGCTTCAACTCAATCTTTCTGAAGTGATATAGGTCGTCGCCTCCCTTACCACCGGCCCGGTTTGAGGAAAAATAGCCTTCTTCAACGCCTTTTTTAAAAGCGATTGCAAAATCATCGCTGTTGGAGTTGATGGGTGAACCCATATTTTCAGGTGCCGACCATTCACCATTTGTCAGGCGGGTACTCTTGAAAATATCCAAACCGCCATAGCCGCCATGGCCTTCAGAAGCAAAGTAAAGCGTGGTATCGTTGCGAAACATAGGGAATACCTCGTCGCCGGGGGTATTGATCAGCGCGCCAAGATTGACTCCCGGGCCAAATGGCTTGTTCTTCGAAACCCTGCTGGTCATCCATAAATCTTTCTTCCCAAGGCCCTTTTCATTGGATCCCGCAAATACCATCAGCAATTCATCGTCGGTAAGCGTAGCATGGCCGGTATTTCCGTCGGGATCGCTGTATACGACTTCCGGTTTTGTCCAGCGGCTGCCGTTTCGTTTCGATTCAATGATGTAACACCATATGCTGCCTGATTTCTTTTCGGGTTTTTGCTCGCAGCGGGTACAATACAAGGTCGAATAATTGCTGTTCATAAAGGGAACTCCTTCATTGGCTTCTGTATTAACCAGTCCCTGATTATCGGCCAGGGTCGGTGCCGGAATCTTTCCACCGGAAGTCAGGGTTGCCTTAAACAGATCTGAAAAATAAGCCGAAGTCCATTGGTCAATATCTTTCCCGGTTGCCCCCTTTCGGGTTGAGGTGAAGATTACCTCCTCCTCCTTCCGGTTGGAGAACACCAGTCCAAAATCATCCTTGTTGCTGTTAAAGGCAACTGCATTGTCAACCGAGTATTTTGGCGGCTCAGGATTTCCCCTTTGTTTTTTCAGACCCTTCAATTTCCGGTTGATCAGGCTATCTCCGGGAACCAGCGCCATATACTTTTCAAAACGGTCAATCGCCAGGCTGTCGTCACCGAGGTATTGCAGGGTGGTGGCATAGTGTTGCAAACATTCAGGACTCAGATCGCAAAAACCGCTTTTCTCCAGTTTTTTATAATAACCGGAGGCCATTTTCCAATCGTTGGTGAGGAAATAGATCTCTGCCAAACGGGCGGTTATTCTGTCGCGTTCAACAGGGGCTCCTTTGAAATCGCTCCGCGCCTTCTTATAATTCTCAGCCGCAGTCTGATACTGATACTGCCGGTAAGCATCATCACCGGTTTTAATGTACTTTTCCTGCGCCAGCGACGGACTGGCAAGAAGCAGAATAATTCCCAGGCATAATACACTTAATCGCTTATTGATCTTCATAACTTGCTATTCTTTAATAAATTTCAGATTGAGAATATCTATTTGATTGCTGATCCGGACCAGGTAAAGTCCGGGGCTCAATCCGGAGACATCCAGCTCAAAAGTCTCTTCGTTGATCGTTTCCTCAGAAAGAACTTTGCCGTGAATGGAAATAACCTGCACACTTCGCTCACCCGGCAAGCGTCCGTTCATTTTTACAACAAGCTTATCCTTTGCGGGAATCGGTGATAGTTCAATCAGATCGCGGATCAGGTACACTACGCCGCTGCGATCCAGTGCCTGACCCACAAAATCCCTGGCGGCAAGGTGATAGTAATAGGGGCCGGCCGGGGCTTCCTTACCCCCAGTTGTCAGCCCATCCCATTTGCCCGTTGATTTGTCGTATTCATAAACCAATACACCCCAAGGGTCTTTGAGCCAGACGGTATACCCATCAATTCCTTCTGTGAAAAATTCAAAATAATCGTTGATGCCATCTGCGTTTGGAGTGAATGAAGACGGGATTCTCAGGATGACTTCAGTCTGTTCAGTGGTAGTCAGATACAAGGTATCGGCATCTGTGCAATAATCCGGGGGACCACTGCTCACCAGTAATACCAGAGTATGCGTTCCTGTTGAATCAATAACAATCTGTGCTTCAGGCGAATCGGCAAATTTCACCCCATCCAATAACCATTCATAGGTTTCAGCACCTGCAGATTGAGCACTGACCTCCACCATAGCCGGAATATAGGTGGAGTGCATATTTGCTATGGCTATGGCGCTGATATCGTTGATCTCAACAATAAAAGTTGAATCAAGTGTGATGGAACATCCGGTGGCGGTATCGGTGGCAACCACCGTAAAAAAGGTGTTTCAGGAAGTCCGTTAATGTAAAAATTAAGGGTATCGCTGTTTCCCGTCTGGATGTTCCCATATGGATCAGCATCCTTTAAAGTTGATATTTAACCCCGGGTTGGGCATTGAATAACGTTAAGGATGTGCTCCCACCTTTGCACAATTTATCGTCCGGGAGGCTGGCTGAAAGTTTCAGGCTGCTGCAATCTCCACTGTAGAGGCAGGCTACCTCTTCGGCAGATAGAACACGATTGTAAATCAGTATATCGTCTATTTTTCCCCGGTAAGGATAAGTCCAAAAGTCAGGAACGCCTTCATAATAATGCATGCCGATTGCCATGGGGTCTGTTCCTGAATAAACATAATCGAAATCCAGGGTATCAAGAGCAATCAATTCGCCATCCTGATAGAACCTTGCATCACGACCAGATATGGTTCCGGTAACCATACGCCATTGACCAATTACCGGATTCTCCTGCACACCTGCCCCATTGTTACAGGTATAGCATACATTGGCGCCAATCCCATTTACATATAGTCCATAATGACCCTGAATAATATCCCTGTTCTTCTGAACAACCTGCCCGAAGCCATAATCGGTTTCAGTAAAAATCCAGGCAGATATGGTAAAAGTATTAAGCTCCAGGTAGGAACTATGGGGCACACTGATATAATTAAATGCTTCGCCCGGAAACTCATAGGCGCTTTCGGCATTGCCATACCTGTCGGTGGTGAGTACCACATTGCCAATCACAGTTCCGTTATTGCCATTGCCAGTTTCATCGTCCGGATTTCCATTGAATGGATACCAGGCCACCAGGCTATCCTGAAGTGAAAGCGGCAGTCCAATGGCTTCGCCAAGATTGGCGGGGAGGGGGGTTACGGTTACGAACAAAGACGGGGAGACAGGTCCATTCCCATCAGTATTTGTTCCATATACTGCAATATTACCTGATAAAGCTATTTCTGAAATGCTTACATTGATGTTGTTTGTGTTTTCACCTTCTGTTATAGAAAATCCCCGGAGGCAGACTCCACATATCCGGTGGCATTGGCAACAGGGTCAACTGAAAACTGAACTCCGTTTTCACCCCGGCAAACACCAAATGGACCGTTAATCGGTGCGGCAGCAGCCGGTAATCGTTCAAATTTAAAAATATCGCGAAGAATAATGACTCTGTTGGCTTCCGGGTTCATCCGGTCGTGGCCAACCACTTCTGTCAGGTATAAATCGAAGATCGTATCACGTTTTTTAAACGCAAGGTCATTGAAATCGCTATCATATGGCATTCGTGTCAATATTTCTGTTATGTCATTATACCCATTTATTCTGAAAACCGCTTTATATAAAGTGTCAGTCACAGAACGGGCAATAAAATATGGCTTGTCATCAGGCCCGAAAGTACCAGCCCAGATATCATATCCATTCAATATAGTATTCCAGTCTTCAAAGGTTCCCTCTTCGGTATTGTATCGTAACATCAGGATATTTTCGAGGGTTATAAGATACAGATACTTCCCGTCTTCTGATAATACACAGGTTCGAAAGCTCCTGGATCAATCAGGTTGAATAATCCATTATGATCTGTTTTATAAAGACCCTGAGAGTCCCAGTTCGATACTGAATAAAGAGCAAATAATTCTGGATTTCCATTATCGTAAAGTGTAATCGGGCCCGGCATATGTGGTAATGAAACAAAAGGCTGAACAGTGCCATCCGGTGAAACTTTATATACTGTTGTCCCAGCATTGTTCTGATCAAAATATAGATTCTGTTCCTTATCAATTGTCAATCCTGATGGCCATGTAAGTCCGCTGACAAACACTGTTTTGTTACCGGATTCATCAATTCGGGCAATGGTATTTGAATATTCCCCGGGGTAACTGGCATACGAGTGATTGGCCACAAACAATATTCCATCTGTATCAAATACCATCTGAGCAGGTACATTTAGTCCTGTGGTGAATACAACATTCTGGTTGTAATCCATCTGTGCTAAAAGGTCTTTCTGATGATATATGAAAAACAACAGAAGAATAGGTAGAATTTTTTTCATCATAATTGTTTTAGGTTTATTCTTTATAAATGAAATACTTTGACTTTCAATCCCATTGTTGATCACCAGCATATAGAGCCCGCTTTTCAACTGCGAAATATCCAGCTGACATTCATTCTGGGCGGGCAGAATCTGACTGGTTATCACAGCTCCATTTGCCGAAATAATCTGTAAGCTTCGCTCACCCGGCAAGCGTCCGTTCATTTTTATAACCAGTTTATCCTTTGCTGGATTGGGTGAAAGCTCAATCAGATCGCGGATCAGGTAAACTACGCCGCTCCGTTCCTGTAACTGCCCAGCATAATCTCTGGCGGTTAGGTGATAGTAATAGGGGCCGGCCGGGGCTTCCTTTTCCGATTGGTTCATTCCGTCCCATTTACCGGTTGCCTGGTCATATTCGTAAACCAACACATCCCCCAGAGCGTCTTTTGAACCAGATGCTGGCTGTCCGTTCCCTCCCTAAAATTCCAAAATACTCCGTTTGTCCCTCGGCGTTCGGGGTGAAGAGACGTTCCAAAAATGCGAATCCGTGGAAGTGGTCCAGAAATCAAGTGTGGCGGGATCGGAGCAATAATCGGGGGGCCGCTGTTTGCTAAAAGCACTAGTGTATGTGTTCCCGTTGAATCGAGTATCTGTGACCAAAGCGTAGCAGCAAACTTCACCCCATCCAATAACCATTCATAGGTCCCAGCACCCACAGACTGAGCACTGACCCCCAACATAGCCGGAATATATGGGTGGATGCATATTTGCTATGGCTATGGCGCTGATATCGTTGACTTCAACAACAAGAAAGTTGAATTTCATGTGATAAACAACCGGTGGCAGTATCAGTTGCAAGAATATGGCAAAAAGTAGGTTCAGAAAGATTGGATATGCAGAGAATTAAGGAAAATGTTACCAACCTGGAAGTTACCTTACTCATTTCCTCCCTTAAAAAGTTGAGTATTTAACTCGGGCTGGGCATTGAAGAATGTTAGGGATGTACTCCACCTTTGACAGTTTGTAGTCGGGAGGCCAACAAAATTTCAGGCTGCTGAATCACCTCCACTGTAGAGGCAGGCTACCTCTTCGGCAGATAGTGCACCGAGTGTAAATCCGTATATCGTCCATTTTTCCCGGTAAGGATGGTCTCGAAAAAGTCAGGAACGCCTCCACTGGGTCATTCCGAGTGCCTGGGGTCCGTTCCTGAATAACATAATAGAAATCCCGATGTATCAAGAGCAATCAATTTATCGCCATCCTGATAGAAACTCGCATCATGACATAGATATGGTTCTGGTAACCATATGCCATTGATCAATTAACGGATTCTCCTGAAAACCGGCCCATTGTTACGGAGGTATAACATACATTGGCGCCAATCCCACTTCATACAGCCCAAATGACCCTGAATTATATCCTGTCTTCCGCACAACCTGCCCGTACCATAATCGGTTTCTGTAAAAATCCAGGCAGATATGAGCAGGAATGGCTTTTAGCTCCAGGTAGGAACTATGGGGCACGCTTGATATAATTAAATGCTTCACCTGGAATTCATAGGCACTTTCGGCATCCATACCTGTCGCTGGTGAGTACCACATCGCCCATCACTGTACCACGTTTCCGTTACCTGTTTCCATCGTCAGGATCCCCATTGAATGGATACCAGGGCCACGAGGCCATCCTAAGTTGAAAGCGGCAGCCAATGGCTTCGCGGCAAGCGCGGGAAGGGGATGTACAGTCTACGTAATACTGCCAGAAATTACCGGGCAATAACCATTTGAGCCATTCAGTATGTGCCAACCACTGTTTCGGGGGTAAGAGGAGAAATTCCTATTGATGACCCCTGTGCGGTAAATCCACTCCGG
>JADJEQ010000029.1 GCA_016709025.1 Bacteroidales bacterium
ACTATTTTGGACTCAATTGATAGTGGAACAACCTGGTCTTCATTATCATGCGGTACATCCAATAGATTAAATTCAATTTACTTCACTGATTCCTAACGCATAGATTCATTTCTTAGGCGAACTTGGCACCATCCACAAAGCCTACCAACGGCGGCGGCCTTTGGAAAGGAAGAAACACTGGCAGGGAATCTGTTTTAAGTGCATACTCCTAACCCATTTCGGTGAACACACCACAACTGAATATACGCTTTTGAGCAAATGCCAAAGCGCAACCCTGGCCATTTCAACCACCCTCGGCCAAGGCAGTTACTACCGCTTGTCAATAAGCCACAACCCAGGCAAACAGCAGGTGCAATGGAATACCGCAGGCTCACCGGCGGCATTTACTTTACCGCTTTGCAGGCCGGTAACCAGCCGTTTCTCTGCAAAAGTTGATAAAAAATACAATAGCCGGCCTTTTCTTTCTCCCTGGAGAATTTGCATTTGCTTATTCAAATTTTACCCTTGCCAATTTAAACACCCATTGACAATGAAAAAGATCGTTATACTTTCTGGCCATTCTTCTGTGCAGCGTGCTCTTTTCCTTTGGACAAGAATGCCGCACAGCCTTTCAGGAAAACCCGGACAGGATAAAGCTCCTGACCAGATCAAAAGCCGCAAAGCCTTTAAAGGGCCGAATGGTTCTATAACCAGCAGGCATTCCCGTATGATACCATCCCCGCAATCCTATTTTACCAGAAAACACGCGAAATCCGGGGAAGCGAGAAGGCCACTGAATGAAAAGTTCTGATTTTACCACCTGGATACCCAAGGGGTCGAATGGAATTAAAGCTACCACTAGAGTAAATCGTGGAGTAACTTCCAGGAAGGGTAAGAGCCGTTGCCATTCACCCAATGATCCCTGACAGTTTATATAGGGTCGCCAACGGGCTTATGGAAACCACCGATGGCGGTGAAAACTGGCTGGATATTGGCCATGACCTTGGTTCACTCTCATTCGGGGCCATTGCCATTGATCCCAACAACCCGGATATCATCTATGCCGGTTCCGGAGAAGCCAATTTAGCACTTTGGTATGCCTTCCCCGGAAACGGGCTGTATAAATCCACCGATGGAGGTCAAACCTGGATTGTGATCACGGATGGATTCGGTCCGGTAACCCATTTTAGTGATCTGCTCGTTAGTCCTTACAATTCAAATGTAGTAATAGCTGCCATAGGCGGGGGAGCCATGTTTCTGATAACCCTTTATCAATGAAGGAATCTGGAAAGCGTTAATGGAGGAATAACCTGGAACAGGACTTTAGAGGTGCTTGATGCATCCGATGTTGCATTCCATCCGACCTATCCTGATAAAGTGTACGCTGCAGCCGGGGGATCCATTGACACCCTTTCCTGCTTCTATATTTCATCCATCAGGATACATGGGGTCAAAGCAATGCAGGCTTTACGCTCCAATCTCGTTGGAGGAGAGTGCATTTTGATATTTCCCGATCAAACCCCGATATTATTTATTCCGTTATTTACGAAATCGATGCTGAATACAACAATCAGATCACCAGGGCTTTCAAATCGATGGATGGAGGAATCACCTGGTCTCAGATTTCAAACGGTACCAACCTGGGTATGTATGAAGTCACTGGTTCGACCAGGGCTGGTATGACCTCTGTATCGCGGTTGACCCTGAAGATCCGGATCTGTATTGATTGGTAATATTGGAATTTCACAGACAAGTGAACGGGAACACTTTTCACCGGTAAGGCCATTTGGCAATGATCGTAATGGAAGCCTGGTTCATTATGATTATCACAAACTGGTGTTTGCGCCATCAGATCCTGACTATTTATATATTGGATATGACGGGAGGTATTTACAAATCCACTGACAGAGGTTATACGGCCACCTCAAAGAACCAGGGACTGGAGACCCTGCAGTTTTACGGGATTGCATCCCACCCCGATAGTTCAGCGATCATCATGGGAGGTATGCAGGATAATGGAACTGCTATGACGCGTGATGGTGGTGCTGAATGGAATAGAGTACACGAAGGTGATGGGATGGAATGTTTCTTTGATTATTCAGATCCCGATAAAGTTTATTGCGGAACCCAATTTGGAGGCTTTTGCAGAGGGTACAATGGAGGTGAATGGTTTGCGCTTGTAAAGTCTTTCAATGGAGCCTGGATCACACCCATCTTTATGCATCCGGCCCAAAGTAATATCATCTATGCTGCCAGTAAACACTTATACAAATCAACCGATTGGGGCCAGACATTTACGTTTCAGGCAACCTGGATTTCACCGGTCAACATTAACACGATGGCCCAAAGCAAGGTAAATCCAGTCACCTGATTTTGGAACCGGCGTGGACAGTTTTGTCTATGACACTGTGTTTCTTGTTAAAATATCGACCGATGAAGGGGTAAACTGGACAGATGTAACTGCGAATATTCCGGTGAAACCCGTTATATTTCAAGAGTGGCAACCGATCCTCTGGATGCCAATACCATGTATGTGCTCCGAACAGGATTTTCGCCCGGAAATAAAGTCTGAAAAACCACCGACCTTAGGCTGACCTGGGCAAATATTTCAGGTGATTTACCCGACCTGCCCTGCAGCGACCTCTTTATTGACCCTGAAAATACCAGGTCGCTTATATGTTGCAAACGATATTGGGGTGTATTACTCCGCCGACGCAGGCAATACCTGGACATATGCCAGCGAAGGTATGCCGTTTGTACCTGCCATGGACTTTGACTATGTAAAAATTGATACAGTCCGGTACCAGGGTTTGGAACACACGGCCGCTCCATCTACGAAACAAAACTGAACTCAAGCCTTGGCATACCGGAAGCCGGTTCCGGTCAGGCAACCACTGCATTTGGACTGGTACGGACTTATCCGAATCCGGAACAATTCAACTACAACCATTGAATATGAATTACTCAGCACGGAATGGGTTAAACTAATGATATACAACCACTTCGGTCAGCAACTAGAGGTGCTGGTAAACATACAACAGGCTAAAGGCGCGCATAAGATAGCCTGGGATTCAGCAGACTTGCCGGCCGGAATTTACTATTGCCAATTACGGGCCGGAAATCAATTGATTTCAAAGAAAATCATAAAAATAAATTAACCCGCGCAGGGCCGGGTAAATCCGGATCGAATCCGCATTCTGGGGTTACTTACCAAAGCAGAGCAACACGCAATATTTTAATATTTACCAACCTGTAACTTTAATAATTCCGGAAATGAAAAGGTTAATCCCGGTTCACTGGTCAATGCTGAACGGTTTGTTTCTGATGCTGTTATGCAGTTGCATGAATCATGAAAACAGGCTGATTGCGCAGGAAACAGGCAGTTTTACCGATCCGCGTGACGGGAAGGTCTATAAAACAGTTAAAACCGGTGACCAATGGATCATGGCTGAAAACTTCGCCTTCAAACCGGATCAGGGAAACTATTGGGCTTATAACAACGACCCGGCCAATGCGGCCATTTTCGGTTACCTCTACGACTGGGAAACAGCCAATAAAATTGCCCCGGCAGGCTGGCATCTGCCATCGGAAAAAGAATGGAAAACCTTCCGGAAATCCATGGGTGCAGGATGGGATACCTGGAGTACCATGAAAAGGTCTATAAACAAATGGTTGCGGATGGCAGCAGCGGTTTCAATGCTTTGTTCGGGGGTGCCTATATCATCTCAGACAAAGAGTTCAGGGGCCTGAATGAGGTAGCATACTTCTGGAGTTCTACCCGTGCAAGCGACGGACAGCCGGTGAATTACATATTGGAACGTGAAAGTGGTGAGGCTTTCATTACATCCTATGCAGATCCGAAAGGCGGAAAAAGTGTCCGCTATTTTAAGGACAAGAAAGAATGACGAATGTAGAATGTAGAATGTAGAATGTAGAATGTAGAATGACGCCCTTCGACTTGGTTCGACAAGTGCTCACCAACCGCCGCTCAGGGTAACAATGAGAATGACGAATTGATAATTCACTGGCAGACTTGTGGAATGAAGCTAAGCTTTTAATCTGCTAATTACCGAATCTGCTAATCTGCTAATCAGAAACTTCCTGCTTAATACTGAATACTGATTTTTTTTGAACGAATGCCTTCTCACTCACTACTCACTACTCACTACTCATTTCTTACTTCTTTCTTGACTTCCGACCTCCGACTTCCGACCTCCGAATCCTTTGAATTACGAATGACGAGTGACGAGGAGAGAGAGTGACGAATTGGCAATTCACTGGCAGGCCTGTGGAATGAAGCTAAATTCTCATCTGCTGATCAGATAATAAGAAACAACCTACTGAATCCTGATTTTTTTGAACGAATGCCTTCTCACTACTCACTACTCACTACTCATTTCTTACTTCATACTCTTGACTTCCGACCTCTGACCTCCGACCTCCGACTTCCAAATATTTGAATCTTGAATCCTTGAATCTTGCAGAGCGCAGCGGAGTCCCATCTTTTCGGCGGGGAATCCTGAATCCCTGATTCCCGCGTTCGTTTATCCAAACCCTACGTTCGTTTATCTCTTTCATTTCTGCCTTTCTGCTGCACTAACTTTATGCATTCAGCAATCCCGGCAACGGCAAATTATCAATTAGCAGATTGAAAAAATCCCCATGAAAACCCTGACATTTATTTTTTGCATCTTTTGCCAACTGCCAATGCCCTTTGCCAACTGCCAACTGCCATTGAACTCCTGAACATTTGAACCTGAAATCCTGTGGCTTCGATACATTTTGCGAATCTTAATTAGATTATTTATCAAGATAACTGAACCTTGCAAAACACTTCTGCCAACCAGACCAACTGCCAACTTTCTTTGAACTCTTGAACCTTTGAACCCTTGAACTCTTGAACCTTTAAACTTTTTACTTTCTTTGCCAACTGCCAACTGCCAACTGCCAACTTTCTTTGAACTCTTGAACCTTTGAACCCTTGAACTCTTGAACCTTTAAACTTTTTACTTTCTTTTGCCAACTGCCAACTGCCTATTGCCAACTTTAATAATAAACTTGCATTTCACCATGAACTTCACTAAATTTGAGGAAGTTAACAACGAAAACATGCTTCGGACTCTCATCATCGATGACGAAACTCCAGTGCGCGAAGCTATCGGCAAGCTATTGGTTATGCATTGCCCCCAGGTGAAAATAGTTGGCGAAGCCGGAAGTGTGGAAGGCGGGCTTAAGCTTATTGCAAACCTTCGTCCCAATCTGGTCTTGCTTGATATCAGTTTGGGTGACGGCTCCGGGTTTGATCTTCTCCGCCAGGTTGAAACGATCGATTTCAAAGTGATTTTCATCACCGCCTATGAAAAATATGCAGTTCAGGCTTTCAAATTCGCTGCTGTCGATTTTCTACTCAAACCTATCAATCCAGAAGAACTTGCCTATGCAGTAAAATGTGCCGAGATGCTTGTGCAGGAGCATTTCAATACGCAGTTGCAGGCGCTGGAAGAAAACCTCCGGACAGATATACGCCAGAAAAAGAAAGTGGTGCTTAGAACGCTCGAGAACATTTTCCTGGTCGATATGCACGACATTACCTATTGCGAGTCCGACGGCTGCTATACCACGATCCACATGGTTGATGGTGAGCATATCATGGTGTCGCGCACACTCCATGAGTTCGACCTGATGCTGAGTGAACAGGGCTTTTACCGCGTGCACAAATCATACCTCATCAACCTTCTGCATATCAAGCGCTTTGAAAAACAGGACGGCGGAAATATTATATTGAACGACAATCACAAAGTACCGGTGGCATCGCGCAAACGGGAAGAACTGATGTCGCTTTTTGACAAACTGGCAGAATAATTTCACGATTGCACTTTTCAAAATTGAAGCAGTGAATGGTATTCTTCTTGCTTTATTCATAATCTTCTCTGGCTGCTGCGTCACGGCCCAGATCCCTACCCGTATATACCCTAAAGTTATTGATAGCCTGTATCATAGGTTAAATACTGCCAAAACAACCGATAGAGTGGCTGTACTAAACGAATTAGCCCTCTACCTGGCTCCCCGTTATTACGACTCAAGCCTGAAGTATGCCATCGAAGCACGGACTCTTGCGAAGAAACTCAATTATGAGAAAGGAAAAGGAGTGGCATTATTTAACATCGGAAACAACTATTATTTCAGGCTGGATGCCAAAAAGTCAATGACTTATTACCTTGATGCATTAATGATATTGGAAGACCTGGAACCTTCACAGGAACTGGGAAATTTATACTACCAGGTTGCGACTTTTACAAACGTACCTAAAAATTGCAGAAAAGCAATGCAGGTATTTAAAAAACTTCACAATCAGAAATCGGAAGACTTTGTCAGGATGCAAATGTTAACACTCCTTAGTGATATAGGTTATGATTCTGTCATATTTCTTGGAAAAAAACCTTGAGTATTTCAGGAAATCAGGAAACAAGCTTGGAGTTTATACTTCCCTATTGCAGATAGCGAATGCTTGTTTTTACACAAGAAGGCCGGAGGGTTTGGAATATGCGCACGAAGCGCAGGCGCTTGCTGAAGAATTTGGCGATGATTGGATGATAGCCAACGCTTTGCATAAAGTGGTGAATTACAATAAAAATGTTTTCAAGTACCCGGAATATAGAACCAATCTCAAACTTGCCGAAGCAGACCTGCAGCGCGCCAGGGAAATACTGGTCAAATCCGAATTGCCATACAGGCACCGTTTGCTGAGTGAAACCTACAGGGAAATTGGAGAACTGCGCTGGGGAGCCGGCGACACAAATACAGCAATCCATTATACTTCTTTGGGTATCGCTACTGTTGATACTTTTTTGAGGAGCATGGATACTATCACGTTTCCCGAAACGGAATCCAAATATGGCTGGTACACCAGCGATCATGTCAACATGGCATACTCATATACGGCATTGAGTACAATCAACGCAGTTAAGGGTAATTACAAAGCTGCGCTTGAGAACCAGTTAAAGCGAGATTCCCTTTATAATCTGGAAATGACTGCATTCTCTGAAAAGCAATTTATTATCATGCAGGTTACCTATGAGGACGAGAAAAAACGAAACCGTATTTATCAGTTAAGGAGGGAAGAAGAAATTCATCAGGCCAGACAATCGCATACAATCCTATTGGTTTTGCTGATTGGAGGGGCCATACTTATCACTCTTCTTGCCGTCTTGTTCTTCATCCAGCGCCGAAGGTTCCAATCAGAGCAGAAAACGATGGAACTTGAACAAAAGTTGCTCCGGTCCCAGATGAACCCTCATTTCCTGTTCAATGCCCTCACGGGGATACAGAACTTTATCCTTACCCAGAAGCCTGATCAGGCAAGCATCTACCTGTCGAAATTTGCTAACCTTGTGAGGAATATTCTTGACAACTCGGTGGAAGAATTTGTCACGCTCGAAAAGGAAATCAGTACCATTGAGAATTACCTGGAACTACAAAAGGTTCGCTATGCCGGAAAGTTTGATTACCGCATCACCGTTACCGATGCAATTGACCCCGAGGAAATGATGATACCGCCTATGCTGGCACAGCCTTTTATTGAGAACTCCATTGAGCACGGTATCAAGCACCGCGAAACTCCCGGGCATCTCGATATCCGCTTCAGCCTGCAGGATCACACTCTCATTTTCGAGGTGGAAGACGATGGCGTTGGCAGGCAGAAAGCCCGCGAAATCAGCATTCAGAGTGAGTCAGCACACCGGAGCATGGCCACTTCGCTCACCCGCGACCGGCTGGTTATACTAAACCGCAAACATCATAAAAAAATCATCCTCGAAATCACCGACCTTAAAAATGCACAGGGTGAGGCCGGCGGCACCAGCGTCAAGTTCGGAATACCCGTGAACCTGTAGTCATTTACACTGTTCACAAAAACTCTGGTCCGCAGGAACTCAGCGTTCTTTTGTCCATTCCCTGCGTTCGTTTACCCAAACCCTACGTTCGTTTATCTCTTTCATTTCTGCTTTTCCGGTGAACTAACTTTATATGCTAACAATAGAGGATGGCGGCATTGGAATTCCTTTGCTATAAAAATCTGTGTAACCTGCCGGCTCAATCCTGAAACTACCCGATAGAAATTTAAAGAGAAGTATATAACTACCCATTGATCGAACAATAGTTAACCCATTTTCAATTACACCTTTTAAGAACTATCCTATGAGAAAATTTACACTTTTTTTCTTCAGCCTTATACTGGCTGCACTGGCACAGGCACAAATCATCCATGTACCGGCCGATTACCCCACGATCCAGCTTGGGATCGATGCGGCAACATCCGGCGATACCGTTCTGGTAGCTGAAGGTACCTATTTTGAGCAGATTAATTTTCTGGGCAAAAAACCACTGACCGTAGGCAGTCTGTTTCTTTCGGATGGCGATACCACGCATATCGGCAACACGATTATTGATGGTAGCCAGCTGACCAATATGCAGAGTGCTTCGATGGTGTATTTTGTTTCAGGTGAGGATACGACCACAATCTTGTGCGGTTTTACCATCCGGCATGGTAAAGGTACCTTGTATGAAACTCCATCCAATACATACAGAGCAGGTGGTGGCGTCTATATTTCATCTTCGGGCGCAAAGATAATTCATAACCATATTACTGAGAACAGCCTGAACAACACTCTGTATGCAGTTACCGAATTTGCCGACGGTGCAGGAATTGGTTGCAAATGGAATATAGGTAACCATTGGATTGTTGTAAGCGGCAATACAATTGATCATAATTCCTGCAGATCAAATAGTGTAGGAGCAACCGGAGCTGGAATCAGCATCAATTATAACTCCAGAATTATCGGGAATACAATTTCCGATAACACCCTTTACGGCACTGGAACATCATATTCCTATTGTGCAGGATTTTACTGCGAACCACCTGTAACATCTCCGTTTACTGTAACCGCGATCGTTGAATATAACACAATAAAGAATAATCTTTCACAAGCACAGATTAATCAGGCCCATACCTCCGGTGTAGGTTTTGCATCGGTTAGAGGCATTTTTTCGCACAATATCGTTGAAAATAATGAAGTCAGCACAGGTACAAATTCTGCCGGAGGTGCCGCAGTATTATTCTGGATACCAGGGGAGGGCTCTGTCGTCCGGAATAATACTTTCAGGGGAAACATCAGCAATGATATCGGAGCACTGAGTATTGAGGGTCCTTCTCCTGATCCGGATCAGAAAATGGTTTTGGTCGAAAATAATACTTTCATCGACAATGAGGCCAAAAGAGGAGGTGCCATTGAGATAAGTGATGTTCCTGTGGTATTGCAAAACAATGTTTTCAGCGGAAATCATGCCAGCCTGCATGGCGGCGCTGTATATGGCTCGGTTGGTGCAGCAGGGAATACGGAGCATATGATTACTTTTATAAATAATAGTTTTTCCGGGAACAGAGCCGATGTCCATGGAGGCGTTTTATATATAGGATTTCATCCGGTTAAGCCGCTGATCATTAATTCAATACTTTGGGGCGATACAGCTACTTATGGCAGCGAAATTTATATAGCAGTCCCGAATGACACTGTTGAAATAGCAAATTCTAATTTTGATCCGGCACTGATTAGCGGTGGACACTTTCGCGATGGTGGTGGGAATATCAATACCGACCCGATGTTTACAGATCCTGTTTTACTCACCACAGATCCTTCCAGCCCCCTGCATTGATGCCGGTGTTCCAATCTTTGAATGTAGCTGTGGCGAATCCCATTCAGCTCCAGCATACGATATTTTGGGTGTTCTCCGACCGGCAGGATCCGGGTATGATATGGGCGCTTATGATCTCGCAAATTCCGGTGTCGGTATCCGCAACTGCGGACCCGCACTGGCATTTTCGGTCTGGCCAAATCCCTGTTCAGCTTCCGCCACCTTTACCTATTCCCTTGCTCAGCCTTCTCAGGTGCTGCTTTGTGTGTATGATAATCTGGGACGGCTGGCGGCAACACTGGTAAATGGCACTCAGCAAACAGGAGAACAGACGATTGAGTGGGACACCAAAAACTGGCCGGCAGGGGTTTACCACTACCGCATCCTGGCAGGAAATCAGGTTGGAAGCGGGAAGATGGTGAAACGGTAGTTTCAAGTAAAAAGTCTAAAGAAAAGTAAAAAGTAAAGATCTGGGGGCGGTTAACTGGATGGAGCTGATTTGAGGAAGATTTTGCCAACTGCCTGGCAACTGCCAACGGAGCAATAAAAACTACTAAAGTAAAAACTAAAAAGTAAAGATCTGACTTTCTGGATGGAGCTATCATTTCGTTAAGTTTAATTTATTCCCATTACTAAACGACATTGTTATAGTAATATAAATTTTTCCGAAAACAAAAAAACAAAAAGCCCTGAAACGAATCACAGGGCTTTTTTATTTGCTCTTAGCTAGACTTTTTTCAGGATCAGATTCGCACATTGTTCCAATAGAAACAAAGGCCGGATGTAAGCATTCATTCAGGCAAACAGAACAGGTGATGAATATCACCATCGACTTTTATTTTAAACAAAACAATATATGTAGATATGTGTTTATGTATTAATTATGAATGCTTTAATAACCGTTTAATCAAACCCAACATTATGAAAACATTCACTTTACTTTTAGTATCCATACTATGCATAGCATCCTTTTCATTTGGTCAGACAGGAAAATTTATACCGCCAAAAGAGACAGGTCCGCGTTATGTTGAAGGAACAATTACTGTTAAGCTCAGGCAGGGTATTGGTGAGTTCGGAAAACAAACCGGTGCTGTTCATTTCGGAATCAAATCTTTGGACGACAAGGTAGCAGATTTTGAAATTTTTGAGCTGGACAAGCGTTTCAAACACAACCCTTCAAAACTGCAATCGGATTTGCCAGACCTTTCGAGGATTTACAGGCTTTCCTTTCCGGTAAATTACCCGGTTCAACAGGTGGTAAATGCCTTTTCATCCGATCCGGATGTGGAATACGCGGAACCGGTGCAAACCGTGCAACTGCTTGATGTACCCGACGATGTGCTGTATGCTCAGCAACAGCATCTTACCCAGATTTTTGCGCCACAGGCCTGGGATATCCACAAAGGCGAGAACGGTGCTGAAGAGACCGTTATAGCCATCATCGATACCGGAGTAGATTGGGATCATCCTGATCTGCTAAACAACGTATGGCAGAATCTGGATGAAGATGCCGACGGAGATGGTCATACCCTGGAATTAAGCGGATTTCAATGGGTTCTGGACCCCGGTGATTTAAACGGAATTGACAACGGCGGCAATGGTTTCATTGACGATCTGATCGGATGGAATTTTATCACAAACGTCGGAGATCCCAATCCTATCCCAAGCAATCCTGACGGGGCTCATGGAACCCACTGTGCCGGTATTTCAAACGGAGTAACCAACAATGGAACCGGAATTGCCAGTATCGGCTGGAACCTGACCCTGATGCCGGTTTGTGTTATCGGGAATAATACTAACTATGGGTATGATGGAATTATTTATGCTGCTGAGAACGGGGCGGATATTATTTCGGCCAGCTGGGGAAATTTTGAGTATTCTCTGGCCGAACAGGAAGTTATTGATTATGCTACCGGGCTTGGCAGCATCGTTGTAGCCGCAGCCGGAAATTTCAGCAACGACAACTTATTCTATCCTTCCGGCTACCTGGGTGTAATATCGGTCGCCTCAGTCAATGGAGACGACACCAAAGCGGCCTATTCTTCATATGGACCTGCAGTGGATATCTCAGTACCGGGCGGTGGAAGCGAAGGAGGAATTTTAAGTACCATGCCGGGAGGCCTTTATCAACTGGGATTTGGCACTTCCATGGCAACTCCCCTGGTTGCCGGCAGTTTCGGTCTTTTAAAATCATTCCGCCCTTCCTGGACAAATGAACAACTGATTAACCAGTTGCTGGGAACTGCCGATAACCTCGATGCCCTCAACCCCGGTTATGAGCATCAGCTTGGAACCGGCAGGGTGAATGCCTATCGTTTCCTTTCGGAAGAGAATGTGACCGCTCCGCAAATACTGGAGCTTGGATTCATCGCTATGGACATTGAAGATGACAACGGAAATCTTGTCAATGAACCTGGTGAAGAAATAACCCTGAGTCCCTCTTTCAGGAATTTTTCGCAGGTTGCCGGCGATAATCAGGTAACAGCAACATTAAGCACTGATGATGGGGATGTTACAATCCTTAATGGAACAGCAGTCATAAACATCCCCCTGGATGGAATCTTCTCCATTGAGGATCAGTTTCGTTTTGTGGTCAGTGAAGATGCCACTTCCCATTTTGTTATCTTCAACATCAGTTTCGATTCAGATCTGGAGATCGTGACCGGCGGTGTGCTGAATGTTGAAGTCCTTGTTGCGCCTTCAGGTGTCTTTGTTTTCGAAGGGAAACCCAACGGACAGGATTACAGCGGAGCCTACATAAAAAACGTACTCGATCAGCTGGGCATTCACAGCACCTATTCCAATACTTACCCTGCAACACTGGAGGGATTTGAAAACGTATTCCTCTCCCAGGCAAACAGCGGTGAACTTCAGCTCGAAGGATCACCGGTTTCTGTAGACCAGGCTTTAATGTTACAGGAATTCCTGGAGAGCGGTGGTCATCTGTATATTGAATCAGGAGGCTTTTTCTCGGGTATGCAATATTACGGTTATCCGAATTATTTAGCTATGAAACAACTTTTTGGCGTCAGCAGCAATTCGCTGGTGACCAATGAACATCCGCTTGACTCCCTGATAGGAGTGGCAGACAGCCCCTTTCAGGGGATTACATTCAATCAGTCAACCCAGTTGCACAACTGGTGGATAGATAAGCTTTTTTCAAATCCCGGAGCCATCATCCCATTCAGGGAACACAATTACGGCAATGTTTCCATCATGAACGAAGGTACTATCTTTAATCATAAGGCTTTTTACATGGGATATGCACTGGCAGAACTATCTGACAGGACCCCTGTCATCTCGAAGAACAATGTTCTGCTCAAGGTGCTCGGCTTCTTTGAAATTTTGCCTGAGAATTACATCCTTGCAAATTTCATAGTGGATAAAAAGGCTGGCGGAGTTCCCCTGAATGTAAACTTCACCGATTATTCGCTGCCGGATGCTGAACATCCGGTCCTGACATGGCAATGGGATTTTAACAACGATGGAATCATTGACTCCTATGTACAGAATCCTGTATGGACTTACAATGAGCCGGGTATTTATGATGTTAAGCTGATTGTTTCGAATGAAGTCGCTTCAGATACCATCGTGAAGCAGGGTTTTATCGAAATCAACACAGGTTACCTTGTTTACGAAGGTGTCCCCGATGGTAACGGGTACAGTGGCTCATTCATCAGGGACTATCTTCAGGACCATGTTTACACGGTCACCTACCGCAACAACCTACCGGAAAGTCTTGACGGATTCACGGCTGTATTTCTTTCATATGGCAATTATAATTTAGGAAGTACAAAGCTTGACGCGGGTATGGCAAAAATCCTCGGCGATTATCTTGATGGGGGAGGTTATGTCTATCTGGAAGGGGGTGATCCCCTGGGATTTGATCAGGTTGAAAATGTTGAATTGCATGAAAAGTTTGGAATACTCTCTGCAACCGATGGAGCGGAAAATCCGGTCGACAGGCTTGAAGGACAAACAGGATCGTTGGTGGAGGAAGACCTGTTGTTCACCGGCAGTCATCAGTTAACCTTTTCCTACATCGATCAGTTTGTACCCGCTGACGATGCCGATGCCGCTTTTGTTGAAGACGGTTACGGAATTGTAGCCGTACAGCATAGTGTTCCCGGCGCTCACCGTACATTTTGCTTATCCTATGCGCTGGCCGAACTCAACGACGGAGAAAACCCCAATACCCGTGAGCAGTTGCTCGAAAGGATACTCAACTTTTTCGATATAAATACCGCTGTACCCCAGGTAAACAAACCTCAGGCTGACCGTTTTCATGTTTACCCAAACCCGGCTGACAACCAGATTACCATCAGTGCACCCGGGCAAATCGGTCATGCCATCGTCACCCTCTACACCCTCACCGGCAAGCTGGTAATGGAGAGGAAGTTTACCGGTATGGAAACCCAGCTTGACATCAGCGCCCTTCCTCCGGGAATGTACCTTATTGAACTGGTAACTGATCAATGGAAGACGCGGAAAAAATTGATGATTAAATAATCAGCAGCAAATTCCCGGGTTTTCCCCGGATAAATCAATGAAAAAGCCCTGCAACTATTGCAGGGCTTTCTCTTTTTATAAATTGGTCAGGCTTTGGGCGCTTCTCTGGTAATTGCAGGCTGGCGCGCGTCTTACCTACTGACCTGTCTGCCGACAGGCAGGTCCGCGGTTAAGTTTAATTTATTCCCATTAACTAAACGACATTATTATAGCATTATAAATTCCCCCGAAAAAAAAACAAAAATAGCCCTGCAACGAATTACAGGGCTTTTCTATTTCTTACAGGCTTATCAGGCTTTGGGCGCTTCTTCTGCAGCCTCTTCGGTTGTTTCTTTAACCTCGTCAACAATCTTTCAGTGGCTGATTCAACGACTTCCGTTGCGTCTTGAACACAGTTTCAACTTTATTCAACCACATCAGCGGTTTCAGCAACTGTTTCAGCAGTTTCTTCAGCTATGGGCACAGTGCTTCGGATTTTTCCTCGAGTTTGTCAACCACAGCGGCGGCTTTGTCATCGAGTTTTTCGATTACGTCTTCGGCTTTGTCTTTCAGGTTTGCCGAAATCCTTCACTTTCTCTAAAGTACTACAGCTGCCGCTTTCACATCACCGGCAACATCTTTGGAATATTCCTTTGCCGATTCAACGCTGTCGGCGGCTTTCTTTCAGCTCTGATGCTTTAACAGCAGCCACTCCTTTGAAGTGCTGAACAGCTTTTTCAATGAATCTACGAATCCCATTTTATTGTTTTTTAGTTGTTTACAAATGCCAAAGATACAATAACCCTGCAATATAAGTACATTCATGGGTTTTAAAACAGTGGTTATACTTTTTATGAGTGCCTGAAATACTGACTTAAACATGTATAACACGCAGTTATATCATCATTTTGCTCTTTACTTTACATGTCAAAATAACTGTTGACTTTAAGGTTTCAGACCAACTCAGTATTTTGATGTAACGAATTCGGATGTCTGGCGAATTTGTTGCATGAAAAATCCCGGATCGGTTCAGTAACTATTCAACAAACCGCCTTCCGTTATCGTTGATGTACTGAAAAACCTGAAGGTTGCAGCGGGCATATTCATCCATCTGCCTTTTAATTTCCGGGTATTGCAGTGAATAGTCCTTCATACTGCCATTTCTGTACCTGAAAAGCTTTGAACTGCCTTCATGCTTAACGATCAGGAAAAATTCCTTACCAATCACCCCATAGCTATCAATGCTGTTCACCATAATAAAAGGCCGTTCTTCTATCAGCAGGTCAATGCCTGATGTATTGTTGATCCAGGGTTGTTTCAGTATGCCCATGATGGTCGGGAATGCATCAATCTGCCCGCCGATCTGATTGAAAACCCTGCTTTCGGGCAACAAGTCCGGGGCATAAAAAATCAGCGGAGTGTGATGGTATTGCAACGAGATGTCGTAAATGCGGTTTTTATGAATCCCATGATCGGCCACAAAAACAAACAGCGTATTTGAAAACCATTCCTGATTAGATGCCATCGTGATAAACTGCTGAAGCGACCAGTCGGAATATTCAATCATCTGATCTTTCAAATTGCTGTTCCTGGGCTTGTAGTAATCAGGAAGGAAATAAGGGCCGTGGTTGCTGGCCCGTCATAAAGGCAACCAGAAGGGTTTACCTTTTTTATGAAGTTTGTTTAAAACCGGAATCGAATAACGGAACATATAATCATCCGGAACGCCGAGGGTTGTTTTCACTTCATCAGAAGGATAATCATCCTCGGTGATGATCTGGTCGAAATCGTTGGTACTGAGGAATCCCCGCACATTGTCGAATTGCCCGGCGTGTGTGGTGATATAGGTGGTAGAATAACCCAGCTTTTTCAGGGTATTGGAGATACCGTTGTATTTCAATATCCGCTTTGCGCATAGGCTGTTGCCTGAAGATGGCCGGATAGGAGAACAGGGTGCTGAAAACACCGTTAAATGTGTGAATACCGGCTGTATAGATACTGTCGAAATAGTAACTGCTCAATGCGAGGCTGTCGAGAAACGGGGTCAGGTTCAGTTCATTGCCGTTGCGCTTCATCTTAGAAGCAGCCATGCTCTCCATAATAATGATGACCACATTTGGTTTGTTGGCGCTGACAGAATCCGGAATTACCTGTCTTAAAGCGGATAATACACGTTAACAGAATCTATCCCCAGATACTCCTGAACCCTGGCAATGGCGGTTTTTCATCGATCAGGTCAATGGCCTCGTTGCGCTTATCAAGATTTTCGAGGTAACCTGAATCAATAAATACAGGATTCAGTCCGTTGATTCAGGAAGGGATTGTCGGTGAAATAGGCTGTCCCAACCTTGATCGGCGCCTTCTGTGCCCGGCGGCCGCGCATTCCCACCAGCATCAGGCCAATAAATATAAGTGATACAAGTGCGTTTATCCAGATTCGCCGTTGAACTGAGGGCTGCTTTTCCGCTTCTGAAGGTGCGCTTCAACAGCTTATAAAACACAATTACCACAAGGATAAAGGGAAAGAAATAGAGCCAGTATCTGGGTTCTTCAACAATCATTTTCATAACAAAACAGGACTATCAGCCCACCGAAAAGCTGAAATTGTTAGCCTGGAAAAAACTGGTTGAAGTAAGGATGCGCGGCGCAGATTGCGAAAGCCAAAGTAAAAAGATAAATACCAGGATGAAAACAGTTTGATAAACAAAGTGAAAGCGTTTGCCGGATATAAAAAATGGTCAGTATCAGGAATGGCAGCAGCAAAAGGTAACCACTGATGACCAGATCAAAACGGACACCCATAACAAAGGCTTTGCCTATATCTCCCAGGTTGGCAGAAAGACCGTCAATGTTTTCCAATCCGGTTAGAAAGAATAGCGAAAAGACGAAGAAAAATAGAATGGCCAGCCCGTATATTTTTTCAGTATCAGGCTTAAATTGTCCCCACCCTTTCCAACATTTTCATGGTGTTTCCGGCTTTCTGTTTATTGTCCGTTCTTTCAGGAATTATGCCTGTGTTCTTTAAATCCGGATTTAAGGAATCATAATCAAGAATAAAATTCCTCAAACCCATGTTCCTTGCCACAAAGAAATTGGAAGAATCAACTCCGTATACAATTCTTCGAAACCAATCCCCTTTCCCTCAGCCATTGCATATGAGTTTCATCCACTTTGTTGAGGAAACCAGACAGGTAATCGGCTTCAGGTTTCGGGAATGATGCTGTATGTCCATTCTTTCCCTGAATTCAGCCCTTCAAGTGCGGTA
>JADJEQ010000030.1 GCA_016709025.1 Bacteroidales bacterium
GTATAAATCCAGCCAGGGTTGAGGCTAAGTGTAATGCTCTTGTAATCATAATCTGTTCACCGCTGCAAACAACGGGCAATTCTCCGGAATATCCTTTCCACTTCTGTAATTTTCAAGCAATTCCAAAGACTTCTTTGCCAGGGTTCTTCTGACTTCACGACGTTCGCCCTTGATTCTCGCAATTTTCAGGTTATCGTAAGCCGTGGTCTGGTGACGCATCCAGGCGATGACAGCCAGCTCTGCCCGTTTTTCGATGGGAATCATTTGAGTTCGTGCAACCGTACCACTGCCAACCGGAACGGCATGATCTGCGATTATTCCGGCGAGTTTCTCTTCCAGATCAATATGTCTTGAATGGAAACTAAGAAAGTCCCTGATAGCATGGATAAATTCTTCACTATACAGTTCTTGCTTTTTCTCTCTTCTTACGGCATCTGATGCTCTTTTCTTCCGGTAGCCTTCAGTTGAACGAACGGCGGTTACTTCATCTTTTGCTGCAGAGATGGCATTTTCAGGAGCCCAGATACCCAGAGAAATGGTTCGTCTGCCCTTTTTTATTTCCACCCTCCAGTAAGAACTTTTCGAAGTAACCTTCCGGGTAATTCCGGCATCCCCTGCAGGCAGAAATGCCCAACCAGCCGGTGGAACCAATATTTCGCCCTTCTCCCCTGTCAGTGTTCCGTTATTTCCCGGTTTTACCGTACGCACATCCAATTCCATCGTCATATAAATTGACCACAAAAATACCTGATTTCAATATTAACCATTCAACTGTGCGATCATATATGAAGAAATGAGTTAGTTCCGATAAAAAGGGTTCTCATGTCTGGCAGTAAAACTGACCGGCTCTCCGGATAAAGTATTCAAAACGGGTTATCTGAAGGAAGGTATCGTTTAATAACCGCCAAAAACATGAACTTTGTTGATGGTTTGTTTCATTTAACAGAAAAACGCTTGCAGAGAAATGCAAAGGCCATTGGGCAGATGTGGTAAGGAATGCAAAGGAAACCAGCACAATTTTAAGGATATGGAATACAACGATAAATTCGGACGTGAGTCTTAACAATTAATCCCAGTTGTAAGGTAAAAATCGAAATTCACATTGAATCGCTTGTAAAAATACTGCTCAGGGGAAATCAAAGGCAATTAGAAACGCAAGGCTATCCGTATCCCCTTTAAAACCAAGGATCCGGATATTTTTGCTGATTGATCGGAGATTGCCTTTAAAGCTGCGATCACCTGTTCTATTGCTGTTCAGTTTTACCAGTGATGTAAGCAATTCACTCATAATATTATCACAGTTCGGATGAATTGCAACAATTTGCACATCAGGGTTAGCCTGAATAAAGCGCTTTTTGCCTTACTCAGTTCGCTCAACCAGGGTATTCTCTAAAAAAGGAAAACCTTAACAAGTATCATGGCGGAAATAACCGATGCGAATATCAGGAAAAGCATCAGTTCAACACGAATTTTGTTCTTTTTCATGGCTTCAGGGATAGAATTTTGTTCAATTTAATATGCCGCAAAATTAGGTTGCATGCATGGTTTTACTCATTAGAATTCTATTAGAATATGGTTATAAATTGATTAGACGAAAAAGATTCGATGAGCCAAGGACATTCTGCTATAACTTTGTCATAAATGTAATGCGTTATGAATAGCCCAAAAATACTGATCATTGAAGATGAACAGCGATTGGCTGCAATCCTGAAAAAGCAATTTGTGGATGCCGATTTCATTGTTGAGATTGCCTATGACGGATATGCAGGAAAAAGTTGGCTGAGTCCAACTTTTACAATCTCATAATACTGGACATAAATCTGCCGCTGATCAATGGCTATGATCTTTGCAAAGAGATCAGGAAAACGAATCTCAATGTTCCGGTAATTATGCTCACCGCCCTGGGCACACCTGACAATAAAATAACAGGATTTAATGCCGGGGCAGATGATTATGTTACAAAACCATTCGATTTCAGGGAACTGCTGGCAAGGGTCAATGTTTTCCTCCGCCGGTCAGAGGTACCGGCTACAAGCGAAAAATTAACTATTGCGGATCTCGAACTGGATTTAAAAACAAAGTCTGTTACCCGTTCAGAGATAAAGATAGATTTAACTGCTAAAGAATGCGCACTGCTTGAGATGTTTTTAAAGAACCAGAATAAATTACTTACCAGGGACTTTATCATTGAACAGGTATGGGGTATTGATTTTGACCTGGTACCAACGTGATTGATGTCTATGTTAACTATCTCAGGAAAAGATTGACAGGGATTTTGAACTTAAATTGATACACACCAAGTTTGGTTATGGTTTTTACTGCAGCGAAAAGGAGTTATAACCAATGGAAATAAAAATAAAATTATCTGTTCAGTTCACCTTGATTGTATTTGGCTTATTGCTTTTTTTGCAAGTCTCGTTTACTATTTTCCGCTACCTCCCAACTCAAGAAATTCAGGGATAATCTGTTTGACAGAGCTAAAAACACGGCTATTCTTCTGATCAACGTGGAAGAGGTTGACTCGGTTCTATTGAAAAAAATACACCAGTCTACGATTTCATGGCAAAATGAAGAAATTGTCCTGACCGATTCATTGATGAAGGTTTTGTACAGCAATAAACCGGATTATCTTTCAGAAACTGTGCTGAAGCAAAACATATCTCAATCAGATATAAGTTACTTTACGATTGCAGAAAAGGATGGGGTCTGTTACAAACACATGTTCAAAAACCAGACCTGGTATGTATGTGATGGCATTTGACAACTCCCGAAAAGAGAATCTGAGTGAATTGATCGATGTTTTATTCTGGAGTATTCTGATCAGCACTTTCCTGTCGGTCTATCTGTCTTATCTTTTCTCGAACAGGGCTATAAAACCGATTTCACGGCTGATCAACAGCATCAGAACCATCAATTCATCAAAACTCAGCAGCAGGCTTGATGAAGGCAACAGACAGGATGAAATAGCACAGTTGGCCATCGCTTTTAATGAAATGCTCAGCAATCTCGAAATCTCCTTTCAAAACCAGGCTGACTTTGTTTCAAATGCATCCCACGAATTAAGAACTCCCTTAACCATCATGAATGTGGAGTCTGATTACCTATTGAGCCGAGATCGCTCTCCGGAAGAATATAAAGCACATATTTCAGAGTTAATCGGTGACATCAGAAAACTTAACTCCCTTTTAAATAGTTTGCTTGAACTGGCGCATCTGAACAGGGATATTAATATTCAACGCTCACCGGTACGCATTGATGAAGTGATTTACAATTCCATCCATCAGGTTAAGTCAAGATTTCAGGACCGGAAAATTTTGCTCAAAATCAATTATCCCGAAGCAGACAACGACCTGCTTGTGAATGGCAATGCCGGCCTTCTGACAATTGCGTTTAACAACCTGCTTGAGAATGCCTGCAAGTTCTCAGACGGAGAGGTTGTTACAGAATTCCTGATTTCAGAAAAATTTATTGAAATTATTGTTTCCGATAGTGGTATAGGGATCCCGGCCGATCAGATCAGGATAATTTTCGCCCCATTTAAGAGGGCTTCCAACGTAAAATACAAAAGTGGATTCGGGATAGGTCTTTCACTCGTTGCCAAAATAATAGAAGTCCACGATGCTTCGTGTGAAGTTACCAGTTCTGTGAACACGGGGACGCAGTTCAGGTTGCGGTTTGAGCGGATTGCACAGTCAATATTGTAAATTATTGAATGTAATTCAAACCTGGACGCAATATTCCAGGTATTCCGGTATAATTGGGGGTCTTCAATTTCAAGGGTAAAGATAATTTTTACCTAAACTATAATATGGAACTCATAGTATGATACCAAAATGCGGTGGTTGTCGGTTTTCGGAAAGTCCTGAATGGGAAATGCAAGTCGCAAGAGAATAACCTATTACAACATTTTTTTGATCAAAATGAAGCATTAGTTGCAAGTTTCAATTTTTTGTATTTACTTTGCAAAAAAAAGTACTTTTAAATGAAAGAAGAAAAGGATTATATTCAGGATATAGCCGAGATACGCTCAATGATGGAGCGCTCTTCTAAATTTCTTTCGCTGTCGGGATGGGCAGGTATCATGGCTGGCATTTACGCATTAACAGGCGCTTTTGTTGCCTGGAAATTTCTGAATTTCAATCCCGGCGAAATTTTCTACAATTCACTAAATCCAGGAAATTTACCTCCCGGTTTACTACAGGTAATTCTTTTAGCCATCGCAATACTGGTGCTGGCTTTGAGCACTGCAATTATCCTTTCATATAAAAGGCAGTTAAAAGTGGTGAGAAACTGTGGAATTCTACCTCTAAACGGCTGTTGATCAACATGGCAGTTCCGCTTATTACCGGTGGAATTCTGATACTAATGCTGATCAATCATGGATTCATAGGCCTTATGGCCCCGTTTACCCTGGTGTTTTATGGTTTGGCTTTATACAATGCCGGTAAGTTCACGTACGATGAAGTGAAAATTTTAGGGCTTATTCAAATCGGCTTAGGCCTGCTTGGCTCCTTCTTCGTTGAATACGGACTGTTGTGCTGGGCTTCAGGCTTTGGTTTAGTCCATATTATCTATGGTATTTACATACATTACAAATACGAAAAGTGAAAATATCCATTGTTGGTTTACATAAGGCATTTGAAAGCAGAATCAGGCTGGGCATTATGTCGGCACTGGCAGTGAATGATATGCTTGATTTTAATTCACTGAAGGAATTTCTTGAGATTACCGATGGCAACCTGGCAAGCCATATCAAAGCACTGGAGAAAGAAGCATTTATCGGAGTTGAAAAATCCTTTGTAGGCAAAAAACCAAATACAAGGTATTATATTACCAAAGAGGGCAGAAAAGCATTTGACAGACATCTTGAATCACTTGAAAAATTTTTGAAATCAAGGAAACTGGTTTAAATACATTCATCCTGTTTTTTTTGTGCATCAACTTTGAATTTAAAAGTACTTTTAATATCAACCAAATATAGCGCATGCAGACCAGATGGTCCGAAAGTATTTGCTGAGAAGTACCTCAACCAAAACAAAACACTTAACAACAAATAATATGAAAAACAAGATTAAGGAGAATATCGACAATCCACATCAGCTTGAAGTACTGTTTAAGGCAGACAAAAAAGAATTTAAAAAATCCTTTATGGAACTCTATCCTGAGATTGCTGAAAACAGGATATCCGGGTTCTGGAAAACTCGTTTAGAATTTGATAGTCTCCAGGATGATTTTGTTAAAATCAGAAAAACTGATATCCTTTTCCTGATTATTTCATGTGTAATATCAGGTTTGTTGATTAAAATTCCCCAAATTTTTAATACAGACTTAATCGAGCACCTGTTCTATGAAAAAAATGCCGGTCTAATTGTATTGGCCGGACTTTCATTGTATGCTTTTCTGACGAAGGATTCCATAAATCCAAGGCATTGGGTAATTGCCGTTGCTGTTTTTGTGATTTCTGCCATTTATATAAACCTCCTGCCTTCAGATGCAGAAAGTGACTCTATAATTCTGGCATATCTGCATGTGCCCTTATGCTCTGGTGCCTGTATGGGCTGATTTTCATCGACTTCGATACTAAAGACAAAATAAGAAGGATCGATTACATTAAGTACAACGGAGAACTGGCTATTTTAATGGCGCTTATCGCAATAACAGGTGGCATTCTTACCGGTGTTACCATTAATTTATTTGCGGCCATCGAACTGCGGGTTGAAGAGTTTTATGTTAATTACATAGTGGTCTCAGGTATGGTTTCGGTCCCGATTGTTGCGACTTTTATAATCCGCAAGTACCCTTTTATTGCCAATAAGATTGCCCCGGTGATTGCAAATATATTCAGCGCAATTGTGCTGATAACCTTAATCGTTTACCTGGTCAGTATAATAGTCGCCGGCAAAGATCCCTACAATGACCGTGATTTCTTAATTATATTCAATGCTATGTTATTGGGTGTAATGGCAATTGTTGTTTTTTCAATCTCCGGAACATCATTAAATAAACGCCAACGCTTCAACGAAAGAACACTCTTTGCTCTCACAATTGTAACACTACTCATCGATTTAGTGGCATTATCCGCCATACTCTACAGACTGGGAGAATATGGATTTACCCCAAACCGGGCAGTCGTACTTGGTTCAAACTTATTGATTTTCGGCAATTTGGTGTTGATTATGATCGATTTATACCGGGTTAATTTCAAAAACAAACAGATCAGCGTGGTGGAAATGACCATAGCCCGGTACTTACCTGTTTACACCTTATGGACCATTTTTGTTGTATTTGGAATTCCTCTGATATTTGGATTCAAATAACTGCGTCTAATTTCCCATTATTGCCATTGTTATTGATATTCTAAATGCTAACAACAATGGTTGGCATCACAAACTTTGTAGTCTCAGCGTACCCGACTGTTACCGGATAAACCGACTGGTGGCAGTCGGGATATTTTTCTGACAGTCCTCGCCCGGCATATAAACCTATGCTCATTTATGCACAGTTAAACCATAAATATTTATATTTTTACCCTTCAGAAAATTGTCAGTTATATGCGAAGTTAAACGAAGGAAAGCTGTTCTAATTTTGATTCAGAACCACATGACATTTTATTAAATATGAATTCGGATTGATTATAAATTAATATGGATTGATTACTTTAAAGAAACAATGATAAAATAGGCCATTCAGAAACAATAATCTTTAAAAATTTATAACCTTCAAAAAATGAAAAAAGCACTGATTATCACTCTCTTCCTGATCGGAATATACCCTGTTTTTGGGCAGAGCTTGTCGGATACAATTCAGATTGAAAATTTTTCCGGGACTTCTTATTATCTGAACGGCAAAAAGCTTTCTCCGATGGATTTGCACGAGCTATTCCTGACGAACAATGCTGCCCTGGAAGAAATAATAACTGCCAGAAATAGCAATTCCACTGCAACAATTCTGAGCATATCAGGCGGGTTGCTACTGGGAAGTTATCTGGTTGTAAGATTTGTCGGGCAGCAGAGCCTCTATGCTGCAGGTATCGCAGGTACCGGACTTATTTTGGTTTCACTGCCTTTTTTCGCTTCCTACCGGAGCATGCCAGCAGGGCGGTTAAGATATACAACGACGAAATAAAACAGAAAACCTGAATAGAAACGATGTAACCTTTGGATTTACCACCACAGGTATTGGAATTCAAATGACATTCTGAAATAGGTTGGCGCGCATCTCAAGACGTGGGCTTCCACAACCTCAAACAGAATATTACCATTAACTGCAGTTTAATTATCGAAAGCCACTCTAAAAGACTGGCCAGTTGAAAGTAGAATTGAAAATTTAAACAATCGATTTCTGATTGAAGACAATCCAGGTTCCTGATCCTCAATTCTCACAGTGATCACCACAGGCACATGCTTTTCCTTTTGCTTTACCAAAGGCTTCTTTACCTTCTGTAAAGGAAAAGTAAATCAATCCTGCGGCTCCCAATACATCGGCATAAGCGAAGCCTGTAAGTTCGTAAAACAGACTTGATATCAGCAATACAATTGACATATATACGCATACTTTGGTGCAATTTGCATCAGCCAGGATGGGTTCGGAGTTAAGCAACCGGCCTGCCTTCTTTTTCGCATTTACCAGCCATGTCATCACGGCTATGGAAACAATGGATATGATAACACCCCATAAGGTAGTTTCGGGTTTGTGATGGTTGACCAGGTTAACCACAATGCCTGCCAGCAATCCGGCAGACAGGATGTAAAATGCAGTTCCTGTGACCTTTAAGGCAGTGATCTCGAATGTGCTTTTAGGGCTTTCAGGATTTTGTTTTATACGCAATATCATAACAGCAATGCCAATACCCGACATAACCTCGATAAAACTATCTACGCCAAAGCCAAACAGGGCAAGGGTTTCATCCTTTACCCCAAACCAAATGGATACAAGCCCTTCAATAACATTGTAGGCTATCGTAAAAATGGCTAAACCCGAGGCAATTTTATACTGTTTTCCGTTCATGGGTGATTTCTGCAAATATTAATCAAATCCTCTCAATCCCGAAAGTAACCATTCATATGGACCATCTGGATGGGGAGTGTGAAATATAAGTCTATCTGATTTTTAATTTTTACTTTGAACCAAAAATTAGAGATTCTATTTGTCCGATAAGATCTTCCAGGTCACTCTCAATAATTGTCCAAACAATTTCATTGTCTATTCCGAAATAGTCATGCACAATTCTGTTTCTGAAACCCCTGATTCCGGACCATTCAATTTACGAATTCATTAACCTGAAACCGGGGTCTATTCTGTTGGCTGCTTCACCGATAATTTCAAAATTTTTAACGACTGCGTCAATTGTTTTTTCATCGTTACGAAAAGAATCATAGTTCAGCTTTGAGCGTACCGCTTGATTTTCAGAGCTGATTCAAGCATATGACCAGAAGTAAATGAGATCGCGGCCAGACTTACGTCAGATCAGATTGAATTGTTTGGTCATATTTATCCTTAACTCCTTTAGGTGAAACCAAATCTACTTTGATTCCGGTAAGTTTTTCAATTTCTTCGGTCAGGTCAATAAAACGCGAACCTATCCTGTCGTTAAATTCAAACAATAAATCAAGGTCGCTTTCTTCATTCTGCTCTTTTCTGGCATATGAACCGAAAATTGCCAGTGATTTAATCGGGTAATCGGAAAACAGATGCTGTTTGTGGATACTTAGTGTGTTGTTCTATATCCTGAAGTGTTTTCGTCAACCAAAAATACTATTTTTTGGTAAGAAATTAAAATGATAACTGATTTGTAATGTTTGTAGGAACCATTGACATTTCTCTGTTTGACAATTAATTAACCTCATAGTGAGCCAAAACCGACTATGCTTTATTTAGTTCGTATTCTGATTTCAACAGATTATCCATGGCAGAACAAGCAGAATTAAACCACTCATTACTTTAGGGGATGAATGGCCATAAAAATCACTACTTATTGGGATTGTGAGCTGATTAAACCCGGGATACTTTTGCTCTCATTATTCAAATAATAAAAATCATTATGAGGTGTATTTTAATATTTGCAATTTTTATTGCAGCAATGCCAGGTGCATTTGCTCAAACTACAGACAGTATCACAAATACTTATCTGAATGGTGCCGAAAAGTTGTTAACTACTGATGGCAGACTTGTTATTGGAGGTTATGGAGAAGTTCATTACAACCAGCCACTTAGTTCTAAAACCATGAGCAATGGTACCTTAGACGTCCATCGTATGGTATTGTTGTTGGGCTATAATTTTAGTCCTAAAACGCAGTTTATATCTGAAATAGAGTACGAGCACGTAAGCGAAGTATATATTGAACAAGCTTTTCTTCAGCACAAATTAAATAGGTTTATAAACCTGCGGGCTGGCTTAATATTAATACCAATGGGTATAGTTAATGAATATCATGAACCAACTACTTTTAATGGTGTTGAACGTCCTATGGT
Organism: Bacteroidales bacterium; assembly: GCA_016709025.1. GTDB lineage: Bacteria > Bacteroidota > Bacteroidia > Bacteroidales > Lentimicrobiaceae > Lentimicrobium. The sequence goes on from JADJEQ010000030.1 coordinate 9,472, forward strand.
CGATAATAAAATTTCACCAACCACCTGGCGTGAAATTGGATTCGGGTTAAGTGGCAATATTATTGAGGCATCTATTAAATATCAAGCTTATGTTGTTAATGGCTTTAATGGCTACAACGGTGCCGGTACTCTGAATGGCAAAAATGGATTACGCAATGGTCGCCAAAAAGGTGCCGACTCATACATGAGTACCCCAAACTTTACAGCTAAAATTGAGTACTACGGCTTTAGAGGTTTAAATATCGGACTTTCCGGTTATTTTGGAAAAACCCAAAGTACCCTTTATAATGGAATTGATAAGAAAGCTGATGCAGCAATAGTCAAGGCAGACTCATCAACAACAGGTGTTTCAATGTTGGGTGTAGATGCACGTTATAATTTTGGGGGACTTCAAATGCGTGGCCAATTCTATTATTCCACCATTACTAACACTCAGCAGTACAACGTTTTTACCGCTCAAAACGGCAAACAAAACGACCTGGGTAGTGCAATGATGGGTTATTATTTAGAAGCTGGTTACAATGTTTTAAAATTCTGTTCCGATATAAAAACAGAACTAATACCATTTATTCGTTACGAAAATTACAATACTCATTTTGCAACCGAAGGTAAGGTTTTGAAAAACGCCGCTTATAACAACAATGTTATTACAACAGGTGTAACCTACAAACTTGTAAAGGGTGCTGTAGTAAAAGCCGATATGCAATTCATAAAATCTGAAGCTGCATCCGAAATTACAAACGTTTTCAATGCAGGTATTGGAATAATGTTTTAAGCTGAATCAAATGAAGAAATCTATATTTTTAGTATTTGTCCTTTTTAATAATCAGTACTTATTTAGATGCCCAAACAAGTTTTGATTATTATCCCAAAATGTTGCAAAAAGAGTTGACTGCTGAAATTGGAACAAAAATTATACTCAATGAAATTGTACCCCCTCATAATATTAACAGGCAAATCTTATTAGGTAAATTTTATTGTGTTTCCTATAATCCAAAATCCTTGGGAGTAAAATATGTGTACATTGGTCGTGTAAATACCTGTAGAACTGGAGGGTGTTCAATCAATAGCAATCAATCAGGTAATAAAGAGAGCGAGTTTTTTGATTATTTTATTCTCTATGATTCTTTTTGCTCAGTTTTAATGGTAAAAATATATGATTATCAGGCTACTCACGGACAAGAGGTTACTGCCAAAAGTTGGTTAAAACAATTTCAAGGTTATAGTGGAAAAACGGAACTGACAGTAGGTAAAAATGTTGATTCGATTTCGGGAGCAACAATTTCAGTAGATGCTGCAGTTGTTGACATTGAGCATAAAACAAGTTTACTCCGACAAATCCTGCCCTTATGGACGGGCTATTGAAGATCGGATTAAAATTTAATCAGTCTCAAAAGTTTACAGCAATCAGAATCTTATATTTCATCATGATTGCTGTATTATATTTCTTAATAGGGAAAAATTATTGGGTTTCATACTCCGCTAAAACGGATAATGCTTTATTTAGTTCATACTCAGATTTCAACAGATTATCCATGGCCGAATAGGCATATGAGAGTTCCATCAGGTAGTTTATCAGCGTGATTTCGCCTGCGTCGAGGGCTTTTTTCAGAAGCACTGCATTGTTGGAAGATTCGATCAGTTGTCGGTACTCAAGAGCTGTCTTATGAAGGCTTTCTGCTTTGCTAAACTGGATCTTAATCTGGTTGTAAAATTGTAATTTGCTGTCAACTTCCATGGTTTGTAATGCCAATGTCTGAGCCTGAGCATATTTTACCGTATTTTTATTTTCCCACAATGGAATTGAAACTCCTATTGTAACGCCCTGAAAATGCTCGCCGACAACCTTTTCACTCATATACCCGGCCGATGCCTTAGGAAGTGAGAGTGCACGATTCAGTTTTTCCTGCTGCATTTTTACTTCTATCTCCTTTTTCAACCAAAGCAATGCCGGATTGTTTTGTTCTGCTTTGCTGTACCACTGATCGAAATCGGATGGAAGCATCAGCTGAGACTCCGAACTCACTTTATCCGCTATTGCAATTCCCCCATTCAAGGATGATAGCTGTTCTAAAACGGCATTTCGTTCAATGTAAAGCATTTCGACTTCCTTCTTAATATTCAACAGGTTTAGCTGCGCTTTGTTAGGTTCCAGAATGCTGACTTCCCCTTTTTCAAACATTGACTGAAATGCATCAGCAATGTTCTGTGCATGGGCAAGCCGATTTGATTTCTCTTCAATAACAGCGTTCGCATAAATGAGGTCGGCACATAAAAGTCTGGCATTGAGCAGCACATCTTTTCGTTGACGCTGGTATTCAAGATCAGCCTGTAGATTCCGTGAATCAGCAATCTGGCGGCGATAACCATAAGCTGTGGGGAAATCGAACGACTGTTTTATGTTGATATCTGTGCGGTTGCCAATTACATCGGGACTCCCCCACAGGTAACTGAATCCTGCTTCAGGATTTTGAAGGTAAATACCCGTCCGGTTACCGAGTTTTTCAGCTTCCACACTTTTTCGCAAAGCAGAAAGTGTAGTGTTGTTCCTTTCGATGTCTGACAAAACACTGTCAACCGTTATTTGCGCTGTAAGCGAAACAGGCAGCATGAAAAGAAGGGTGTATATTTTCAGGTACTTGTTCATACGTTATCGTTTTTAATAACTCCACGATTGAATAAAATGCTGTACACGATGGGCACAATATAGATATTTAGCAATGTTGACGTAAGCAAACCTCCTAAAATTACTTTTGCCATCGGGCTTTGAATTTCATTTCCTGACAGATCACCTCTCAAAGCCAGAGGAATCAATGCCAGTGCTGCCGTTAATGCCGTCATCAATATCGCATTTAAGCGATCGGACGAACCCCTGGTTACCGTTTCGTACAAGGAGATGCCCTGGCTCTGCAATCGCTGGTAATTGGTAATCAGCAGAATACCATTCCGGGTTGCAATACCAAAGAGTGTGATAAATCCGATAATTGCCGGAATGCTTAATACGCCTGAGGTAAAATAGATTGAAAAGACTCCCCCGATTAAAGCCAGTGGCAGGTTAAGCAATACCACGCCTGCCAGTTTGAAGTTTTTAAATTCCTGGAAAAGAAGCAGAAAGATAATCAGGATTGCGAGTATCGATGTGATAAGCAATGTTTTTGAGGCTTTTGCTTCACTTTCAAACTGACCGCCATATTCAACACGATATCCTTCCGGGAATGAAATCTTATCATTTACATTTTTCTGAATCTCCTGAACAACACTGCGGATATCACGACCAGAAACATTGGCAGAGACCACTACTTTACGCTGAACGTTTTCCCTGCCTATTGCGCTTGGCCCTGAAACTGAAACTACATCGGCAACCTGTTCCAGGGGAACTTTCTTACCGTCGTATGTATCAATCAGCGCGGAACGGATTCCATCGATTGTTTCGGTGTAGTCCTGGTTGAGTCGTAAAACCAGATCAAACCTGCGCTGCCCTTCGTAAATATCGGATAGTTTTTCTCCGCCAAACGAAATGTCGATAAACTCATTGAACTGTTCAATGGTAATTCCATACTGAGCCAGCATATCGCGGTTTGCCCGGATCTGAATCTGAGGAATCTCAACCTGCTGATCCACATTTACATCCACCAGTCCTTCAACACCTGCAATCGCATTTTTTATTTCATTGCCCATCGTAAACATCTTGTTCAGGTCAGTCCCAAACACCTTGATTGCGATGTTTGCCCTGGTGCCGGAAATCATATGATCGATGCGGTGGCCCAAAGGTTGTCCGACTGTTGCGGCAATACCCGGAATGCCGGCAATTTTTGCACGCACATCGGTCATAAATTCATCGCGGCTGCGAGCATTTAGTGTGAAGTTTACATCCACTTCTGCACTGTTGACAGTTTGCGAGTGTTCATCCAGTTCACCCCGGCCGGTTCGGCGTGCGGTGCTGGCCACTTCAGGAATTGACAATAATTCAGTTTCAACCAGGTTGCCCAGTCGGTTGCTTTCTTCCAATGATGTACCAGGTTTGCTGACTACGGATAAGGTTAAAGAACCTTCGTTAAATTCGGGAAGGAAACTACGTCCCATTGAAGAATACAGGAACAGTGAAACAATAAACAGGCCGAGTGACGAGAATACGACAACCCGTTTGTGCTTCATCGCCCAGCCAAGTGATTTCTGGTAGTGTTCAGTGAGTTTACGGGTAAGCCATTTATCTTTTTCATTTTTAGCAAGGTATTTCTCATCCGAAAGCAGCATTTTGCACAACAAAGGCGTGAGTGTCATTGCTACCACAAGCGAAATGAATAAGGATACAATAAAGGCAATTCCAAGAGGAATAAGCATCCTTCCTTCCATACCCGAAAGGAAGAACAGGGGAAGAAAAGCCACAATAATGATAAGCGTTGCATTGATAATGGAGGCTCTCACTTCTTTGGAGGCTTCGAACACTACCTGAAAAGCACTCTGCCGGTTTTCAACAGGTAGCTGCCGGTTCATCCGAAGCCTTTTGTATACATTTTCCACATCAATAATGGCATCGTCAACCAATACACCTATTGCGATTGCCATTCCTCCCAAACTCATCGTATTGATATTTAAACCAAGGAGTTTCATTACAATGATCGATCCCAGCAATGATATGGGAATGGCCAGCAGCGAAATAATGGTTGTACGAAAACTACCCAGGAAGAGAAAAAGAATGAGCACCACGAAAATCGCACCTTCGATCAGGGCGTTTTTGATGTTGTTCACGGAAGTTTCAATAAAGTCAGCCTGACGGAATATCCTGGTATCCAGTTTAACATCAGGAGGCAATGATTTCTGCAAGGCAGTCAGGTTTTCCTCAATGCGGCGTGTTAAATCGAGGGTGTTTGCATTGGGCTGTTTCGAAACTGAAATGATAACGGCTGGCTTTGCATTTTCGGCGGCATACCCCATTTTTATTGCACTTCCTATCTTCACCTCAGCCAGATCGTTGATCTTTACAGGCCTTCCATTGATCGATTTTATGTATGAGTTGCCCAATGCATCTATATCGGCAGTTCGTGCGATACCCCTGACAACGTATTCGTTGCCATACTGGCGTAAGGCACCACCGCTTGAGTTTTGGCTTATGCCCTTACAAACATCAGCCAGTTCGCTCATGGATACATTGAAATGTTTCATTCTCTGTGGATCAGCCAGTACCTGGTATTGTTTGTAGTCGCCTCCGATAATGGTAACCTGGGAAACCCCGCCGGTTGCCAGCAGTACCGGTTTAATATTCCAATCGGCAATGGTACGTAAATCCATCATGCTGGTACTATCGGCCTGCAGTCCAAGGAAAAAGATTTCGCCCATTACACTCGACTGCGGAGCAAGCAAAGGTTGTCCGACGCCAAGCGGCATTTGCGATGTAACGCTGATGAGTTTTTCACTCACCACCTGACGGGCTTTGAAAATATCCGTACCCCAATCAAATTCGACCCACACAAAAGAGAAACCCTGGGAGGAAGCCGAACGGACCCTGCGTACATCTGTCGCCCCATTCATGGCTGTTTCGATGGGGAAAGTAACCAAACGTTCCACTTCTTCCGAAGCCATTCCATGGGCATCGGTCATTACAACAACCGTTGGCGCGGTGAGATCAGGGAAAACATCCACATCCATGTTGATTGCCGTACGAAAGCCGACCACCATCACAACGGTTGCGCACAACAGGACGAAGAACTTGTTGTTAAGCGAAAATTTTATAATATTATTTAACATTTTCTTCTCCTTTCTTAGTGTACATGTCCTGAATGAGCATCCAGGGTTCCGGTAGCCTGTGCAAGCTTTATCATCACCGCACCTTTGATGACTATGCGTTCACTTTCGGATAATCCTTTTAAAATTTCGGTACGCAACCCATCGGTTGCTCCCGGATGAACTTCGCGTTTTTCGAAAAGTTCAGGATGAATCTGCACGTAAACGAAGTAATTGCCCTGTTCTTCAAGCAATGCCTCATTTGGAACGGTCAATGCCTGAGTGTTGGTTGTAGTTTTGAGATACAATTCAACAAAACCTCCTGCTATGAAGCTTCCTTTATTATCAATCTGAAGACTCACCGGTATTAAATAATTGTCGTCACTGGTGTTGCGGCCGTAGGACAAGACTTTTCCATTCAATTCAGCCAGGGTATATGCCTGGTTGTTGTGCATTGTGCGTATGTTGGCATTGGTTATGTTGCCCAATATCTGAGCATACTTCTGTTGTACTTCAGCCTGCAACACCAGCGTTTTATTCTGAGAAATGCTTACAATCGGTTGACCTGCCTCTACAAATTGGCCATTTTGTACAAACAGTTGTTTCACAAAGCCACTCATGGGGCTGCTTACGTTCTGCCCTTTTGCGCTGAAATTGTTGTTCAGGTTGTCGTAAACCGCTTTGGTGTTTTCATACAGGTTTTTTGCAGCGATCAGATCTTTGTCTGAAACAATTTTGTCATTTGCAAGCGCTTTCATCCTTTCATAATCGGCTTTTGCTTTATCGTAATTATTCTGAGCTTCCTGGAAACGGACTGTAGAATTGTTCTCAGCCATACCACTTCCGGAAACGGTGAACAACACCTGCCCGGTTGAAACGCTTTTACCCTCCGTAACATTACCCGACGAAAACATCAACATGCCGCTGGTTTTGGCTGAAACCAGGATTTCATCGCCCTGCGCCGACTGAACCTGTGCCGTGGTTTTAATCACCTGACCAAATGGTTCCGATTTTGGCATATCCGTTGCAAAATCAATTTTCCATGATTGCTCTTTTGTAAATACAGCAGCGAATGGCGAGGTTTTTACGGCCGCCTCTGCAGCTTTATCCGCATCTTCTTCTTTGGTAAAAACTGTAATATCTGAAACCAACAATTGTGACGTTCCGTTTCCATTTACAATATCATAAATGATCCGGCCCTTGCCGGGTGTTCCGGGCGTGATTTCGAAGGCATATATACCTTTGCGGGTTGGTTGAGTGAGTTTTTGTGAAACTTCTTTGCCTTCGATAACCAGCCTGATGGTTATACTTCCGCTTATGACTGCATTAAACCCGGGAAGGTGGGTGAAATGCGAAAGTACACGGGAAGTTTTACCCACAACAAAAGGGACAGCTTCGGCAAACACTTCGTAATCTGAATTATAGGCAGTCAGTTTCAGGCTGACTTCTTCGTGTGAGTCGGCTTCAGAAGCATTGTGTTTATCCGTTTTGTTTTGCGTACATGCAGATAACAGGGAGACAACTATGGCAAGGGAGAAGATGATTTTTTTCATACAGGATGTTTCTTAATTCTTTTAAATTCAATCATTTAACAGGTATCATAAGGATGCATACAGTTTATATGCAACAGCATATACATGTATGTTTGATCAGAAATGTTAATTGAATGTTTATTGTTTGAATAATGAATCCAATAGCACAGCAGGATTTACCTGAAATGCATTTAAACTAAATCAAACAATTTTTCGAAAACTACGCTACAGGAGGTCCCCGGAGCTGAGGGAATGTGTAAAATCTTAAATTGCTTTGTGCCTGATATTCAGCATGCCGGAATATCCCGGAAACGGGGATATATTGGTAAAACTCATCATTAAGGATTGCAGAAATCAAAAAGCCGGAATCAGGGTCACCATAAGTGAGCGACAATGAAATATCCCGGAATTCAATCCTTGTTGAGCCTGACCGGACAACAACAGTTTGATCCAATGAACAATGCGTTTGTGAATTACCTTCGTGCTGATGCGAATGAGAAAACGGCGTCAGGTAATCGTGATCGTGGTTATGGGATATATCCTTGTTAACAAACGCACATACCTCTATATGATGGTGATGCGGGAACACAGCATGCCCAAGCAGCACGATGCCGGCCAGTAACAAAAAACATAAGGAGATTGTTCTTTTCACCTTTGATTGAGGTCAGAGGGCAAAAATAGATAAATTTTAAGTTGTAAATCAATTTATTTGAAAACAGGAAGACGACCGTATGCGATTGAATAATAGATTGAACTATGACCACGAACATCTGGTAAAAAATCACCAAACTGATAGATATTTAAAGCCATTATTTTCATTCATACAATGAAATCCTTTTTCAAAATCGGAAGCAATGTTCAATTGTGCTATTGCCTTATAATAATGAGAGATACACACCGGAATGATTAATTATTGATCATTTTACAGAAAAAAAATACCCAACTATAAACGAAAGCATGATTATAATGCGGAGGAAATAAAAACGCTCAACGCACCTCCGTCTGAGCAGACACATTTAAGAGAACCGGGAGAAATCTTCCTCTAAAAACTAATATATCATCTTGTTTATCATTTATTTATCAGACTAAATGATTAGTTAATGATCAATTTAGAAAAATACGCACCATCACTACCCGTCAGCCGGATTATGTAAATGCCGGGTTCAATGCCTTTGATGTCGACCTGAGATCCTAGAATTTCATCGAAGGAACGGGAAAAGACAGATTTCCCCTGCGAACTGTAAACCTTAACTTCAACATGCCCTTTAAGATTTCCCAATGATTCGATCAGAAATGTTCCATTTGAAGGGTTCGGGAATACCCTGAATTGATTGTTACCGCTAAAATCATTAACAAATGTTGGTTCGCAGGCATCGTTGAGGCCTGAAAGTGGAAGTTCTGACAACGCAATGTCTTGTCCATTTACAGTTCCATTATTAACATTCAGGGGCAGATGCTGTACCTGAGGAGTCAAATCCAACACAGATAGAGCGAAATCTGTTTTATTGCAGGCAACTTCTCCCGAAGCAGAGATCTTTATCAACTGTGCAGCAGAATTTACTCCATCTTCCCGGGGACCGCACACCACATATCCCCCATCGGAATCATTACAAATACCATATCCATAAGCATTCGTTTCATTGGTGCTGCTTATTTTTTCCGCCCAGGTAATGTTACCTTCCTCATCTGTCTGGAATAACAGCGTATTTGCAATAGCGCCGTCTTCTACCTTGCCTGTAATGCCAATATTACCTGACTCTATAGTCAAACCATAAGCATAACAGGGTAAGCCGTTCATTGAAGTGTATGACTTTGCCCAGAGCACTTCGCCAGTATCTTTATTCAATTCACTCAGAAAAACGTCATAAGAATTTACCTGATCGTAATACCTGCCCGCTATTACGATGTTTCCTGAGGAAGTTTCCTTCATATCGTAATTAAAATAAAGTTCATTCCCACCGATGTATGTATCCCATTGAACATCGAACGTTGAATTAACCTTTACAATATGCACATTTTCACCTGTGCCTGAATTGGCCCATCCTCCTATAAAAAAATCACCCTGGTTATTTCTGAAGAAAGAAAGCGGATAATCGCTCAACGAAGTTCCGATTGTTTTTTGTTGAGTTATATTTCCATTGGGATCCAGCTGCATGATCAGATAATCTGACGAGGCACCCTCTACTTCAGCTATGCCCAGCACGTATACGTTTCCGGAATTATCTTTTTGAATGCGGTTTGCCGAAACTGAACTACCAGGTCTTGAAAAAATTTTGCTCCAGAGTTTTTGTCCTGAATTATTGTATTTTGCCACAACAACCTGGCTGGTAAAGGTTATTGTACTGAAGACTGAACCTACTGTAACAAATTCACCTTCAAACGTTTCAACTACATCTGTAAATTGTTCGTTATCAGTAAGTGAAGCTGTTTTACCCCAGGAAGCATTTCCATCGCTATCGGATTTAATAATCAGAAAATCACTTGCAAAACTGTTGATATCAGATATATTTCCAACTGAAATAAATCCTTCGTCAGAAGTTTTCTGACAGCGGTATAAAAGTCCAAGAACATCGTTTTGCTGTATATACTTATGAAAAGTGTTCTGTCCGTTGGATAAGGCTGAAAACTGAAATATCAGTAGTATCAGGTAGATTTTTCGCATAAATTGTTCTTATTGTGCTAATTGCAGATATTTGAAATGTTTATATTTCAAAAAAAGTTTCTTCTTTAGAATTATTTAACAGGCATGTTAAAAAAATGTTCTTTATAGAAAAAATAAATCCGGAATTAGTCAGGCTTATCAAAAATCAACAGGAGTTAGCCGGAAATATAAAACATACCGGTAATTCGCAATTATCTCTCAAAACAAAATGAAACCGGGAGTAAATAAATCTGTTTAAATTCACATCTTCATGTTCAGGTTGTTATCCGGGAACCCCTCCGGGGTAAGTTGTTTCTATTCCAACTCCCGATTTCATTGGGTTTAAGTTAAAGGAAATCTCTAAGGGATTTATTATCGATTCTGTGAAAGTGTTAAAGCTGGCAATCCTATTTTCATTTTTCGCGAAGTAATATTTTAACCCTATTTGCAATAAGAACGAGTTTACTGTAGTACTTGTTGCAGTAACAGTTTCTGTTTCACAATAGTGCGTAATTGTTTCGTAATACAAAGGATTGAAATTTGCCAAAAAGCTTCCTCTTAAAGTAAATATCTGCTTTCTTTCTAAAGCGGTAGCCGGCTGATAAACCAGTTTCAATCGCAAAATTCACTTTGGATGTAACATATCCATAGGCTCTGGTTGAATCGGGAGAAGTCGCAATGAAATTGGGGTCACCAGGAAATGCAGAAACATTCTCCCCCCACCCCATCGTTGGCTGGTTTTCGGAGTAATCACGACTTATTATCGTGTTAAAGGAGATATCCGGTTTGATGAAAAACTGATCATCGCAAAACACAAATTCTTTTCCCAAACGGATGGGTATCACCCAGCTTTCAGCACCACTTCCCATTGAGCCTGATTTTTCAGGAATACCGGAATCATAATTGTAGACGATGAATGGATGGGTAGAATAAAAGCCATAAAACCCGGTTTCAAGGGTATAACTATTGCGCTTATAACCAACATAACCTCCGAAAACACCTCCAATGGAAGACTGGGACAATGAAAAACCTTTGCTGTTAACATAGTGATATCTGTCGAACAAGCCTCCGTTTTCATATCCGATGTAAAGTCCATTCTGCGCTATAGCAACAGTAGATACAAGTATTACAGTCAAAATTACCAATAGATTTCTCATGATTAAATACTGCTAATTTATATTTTTCTAAAAACTCAAATTTATAGAAAATTCTTTCATCCTTTATTCTTCTTTTTACTTCTTACTTCTAGAAGGGACGTGGGACGAGGGACGAGGGGGGGCACCTTTCTTCTTTCATTCTTTATTCTTTTTTGCTTCCTACTTCTTACTTCTGAAGGGACTGGGACGTGGGACGAGGATAACTCCTGGATGTTGTCCTGACTCTGTGCCCTGAGCCTGTGCCAGCCCTGTGCTGCCGCCTGGCCCTGTGCTCTTTGAAGAAGGGACGAAGGACGAAACCTTCTTTTTCATTTTACTTCTTATTTCTTTTTTACTTTTTTTACTTTTTACTTCCCACTGTACCCGGCCAAATTTGAATTTTGTATTTAAACAGGTTATATTCCTGCGAAAATATTATACGTTTTAAAATATAATTACGAACTTTGTTTTAGCAACAATTTTGGAATATGCAGGTTGATACCCATATCAGAATTTGTACTTATGGGGTAAGCTGATTTTAATCAATGCCCGGATTGCTGACATCAGGTCTGATACATTGCCAGGAGATGTTTCCAAATGATATTGAATGAAATTATAACCTGAAATTCAATTGTTATGAGAAAAACCTTAATTTTCTTCTTCTTAGTTCTGGCAATACTGAAGGTTCAGGCACAGGACTACCGGATTGATTTTTCAGGAGCAGGAGATACATATATTGTAAATTCCGTTATTGTTGATAATCTGACCAGTGGAGCTACACTTACACTGAATGGGACAGATATTTTGCATTTAACCGGAATAGTAGGTGAAAATGATCCTGTGATTGGAAACAGAGAGTTAATAATCTATCCAAACCCAATGACTGATCAAACCTTCCTGGAAATTATTGCCCCTGTTGCCGGTGAAGCAGTTATTTCCATTGTTGGATTAACCGGTAAAACAGAATTTAAGAGGAAACATATTTCTGCAGAACGGTCTACAAAGATTCCGTATTTCGGGCATCAGTCAGGGAATGTATTTTATCAATATTTCGGGGAAAAACTATAATTATTCCGCGAAACTGATGAGCCAGTTCAATCAACCCGGAAATATTAAAATTGAATATGTCTCGTCAGGATTGGATAATCCCAACGGTCATCCCAAAAGTGCTGCTGAAATGATTGATATGCCATACACCGATGGCGATCTGTTGCTTTTCAAAGGCATTTCGGAAATATACAGCACCATAGTTACCGATGTGCCCGCAAATGATAAAACAATCGTTTTCACTTTCAGAGCCTGCACCGATATTGATAGCAATAATTACACAATAGTGAGAATTGGTGCGCAAACATGGATGGCTGAAAACCTGAATGTCGGGCAGCGAATCAACGGTAACTGGACTCAGACCAACAACAATATCGTTGAAAAGTACTGTTATGCAAATCTTGAATCAAATTGTGATGAATATGGAGGACTTTATCAGTGGAATGAAATGATGCAATATAAGGCTTCGCCCGGATGCAAAGGTATTTGCCCGGATGGATGGAGGCTCCCTTCAGATGAGGAATGGACAATTTTATCGGATTATCTTGGAGGAGAATTCAATGCCGGGAGCAAGCTGAAAGAAACGGGAACAATCCACTGGGCTCCTCCCAATTCAGAGGCATCAAATGCTTCAGGATTCAGCGGCCTCCCGGGCGGTTGGCGCGATATACCGGGTTCATTCAATGAATTAACCCTGAACGGAAGTTTCTGGACATCCTCACAGTTGTCTTCTTCCATTGGTAACATTCGTTATCTGATCGTTGATAATGAGAATCTGGCAACTGGTAATACAGAGAAATCTAAAGCGGCATCAGTCCGTTGCCTGATGTGCGATTCTTTGTTATCTGTAAATGTAACTATTGAGGTGTCGGCCAATCCAATATTGAATGGAAGCGAAGTTACTTTTACCGCCACGCCGGTTAACGGGGGGCTCAACCCGGATTTTCAATGGAGAGTAAATGGTATTGTCGTTCCCGGAATTCATACTCAGACATATACCTGTTTTCCGGGTAATACGGATGTTTTTACCTGTGTCATGACTTCAGACGCTGCATGCATTGCAAAAAATCCGGCTACCTCAAATGAAATTGCAATGATTGTTGATCCGCTGCCCTGCGCGGGAACACCCACTGTTTATTACGAAGGTATGACTTACACAACTGTTCAGATAGGAACTCAATGCTGGTTAGGTCAGAACCTCAATGTGGGTACCAAAATCAGTGAATGTAACAATCAACTGAACAATGGGGTATTGGAAAAGTATTGTTATGATTATGATGACCTTAATTGCGATACCTATGGTGGCCTGTATCAGTGGGATGAGATGATGAATTACACCGCATCTAGCAATGCCAACCCCAGTGGCAGGCAGGGAATCTGCCCTTCCGGATGGCACATTCCGTCCCATTCGGAATGGTGTCAGATGGCAACCTATCTTGATGAAAGTGTGAATTGCAATGTGGTAGGCTGGCAAGGCACCGACGCCGGTGGTAAGTTGAAATCAACAGGTACCAGCCTTTGGGGAGATCCCAATACAGGAGCTACCAATCAGAGTGGATTCACCGCACTGCCTGGCGGTAACTGCTGCCCAACCTGTGGCTCGGATATGCTTGGATTTACAGCATGTTTCACATCCTCCTCAGATTATACGACAGGTACCATACGCTTGTATTATCTGGATAATGAATCACAGCAGATCAATATGGATTTCTATGGAACGAATTACGGCTGCTCTGTGCGTTGTGTGAAGGATTGATTTTTTCGGCTTTATCACCCGATAACCCCAAATTCACCTGTTTTCGAAATAAAATCTCAAGTTCGTATAGTTCGTAAACCATCCAGTCAATTTCGGATTTCGGATTTCGGATTTCGGAATACCTTCGGTAAACTCCTTCGTTCGGTTGTGAATTTCGGATTCCCGGTTGGGATTTCGGAATAATGAGCATTTAGCAACCAGAGCAACTGAACCTTGAACAGGACATTGCGCCCGGTACAAGAATATCCTGCCGCACAAATTTGCACTACAACATTTGTTTGGCTCTGTCAATGGTTATTTCCAGCACTCTGGTCAGAAATGAAAATTTATCTTTCATCATGTCAAATTCTTCGCCAGACCCGATATAAGCAGCAGTCCCTTCAATTATAAAGCCAGTTCCCGGATAGTCTTTGTAACCCAAAACATCTTTACTGCCCAAAGATATTTTAACCTTATTGTTTATCTCAACATTTTTTTGAGTTTTCCGAAAGCCATAGGCTGGAATTAAAATGCGCTCATCTTCAGTAACAACCAGATATGAATTCCAGGTGTTAACCAAATGTGGTTCCACACCCCACGACATAATTGATACAACACCTTCATGTTTTAACACTTCCAAAAACTTTTCACTTAATTTATTCATGGTATTTTCCAATTTGATTTTTAATATAACACAACGTTACTTTGCCTGCCAAAAACATCTTTTCAGAGAAAAAATCAGTTCACCCGATTTCAATTCATCCATTATTTTATCAACCACTTTACGGTCAGGTTTTGTTATTTCGGTAATTCTACCAGCATTTAAAGGAACAATTTCCTTTTTCATTGCTTCCAATGCCTGAATTTTTGCATCCATCGTCTATAGGATATAAATTTCGGTTAATGCTGCAAAAGTACCTTGCAGAGAGCGTTAAAAAATTAAACTGGATTAAGAAATTCAGCATGTACCCATATAATAAGCAATTCACCCAAAGTCCTTCTCATAGATGAACTGGAGTAATCACCCTATCGTGACTAGCCTGGGAAAGCGATTTTTCGCCCAATTCAAATTATTTAACTCAGTTTATTGCTTCTTTTTACGAAGCTCACTCAGGTATTCAGGTGTAAGACCTAGATAAGAAGCGATCATATATTGAGGTACCCGCAGCATAAACTCAGGGAAAGAGGTGCTGAAATGATAGTAAAACTCTTCCTTTGACATCTCGTACAATAATTTCGACCTAAGCTGTGCTCCGGCAACATCTTTCTGGAGCATGCGTCTAAAATATTTTTCTAACTGAGGTATTTCAATGAGCATCTTATCAAGTTGCTGTTTTTCAATCAAAACTATACTGGTTTCTTCAATGGCCTGGATATTATATTGAGTAGGTGAATGATTGATCAAACTTTGATGGTCTGAAATCCACCAGCCTTCGAGAGCGAACTGGGTAATCTGCTCCACCCCTTTCCTATTTATAAAATACATTCGCAAACACCCTTTCTCAACAAAGTACAAATATTTGCATACTTTACTTTCCTGTAATACATATTCCTTCTTTTTAAATTGATGGATTTCTACATATTTAAGAAAAATCACAAGTTCGTTTTCACTTAAATCAACATGATTTCTAATATGCTGCACGATATTTTTATGCACAACCGAAATTTAGGAGGATGTTACTTCTTACTTCTTGAAGGGACGAGGGACGAGGGACGAAACCTTACTGCATCTTTCATTCTTCATTCTTCATTCTTTCTTCTTACTTCTTACTTCTTACTTCTTACTTCTTTTTATACTTTTTACTTACCCTTTCCCTTCCACAATCCCAATCTCCTCCTCCGTTAACCCATAAAGTTCATAAACCATCCGGTCAATTTCCTGATCGGTCTTTTCAATTTCTGCTTTTATGGCCAGGGCCTGTTGCGCCTCCTGCAAAAAGTAGGCCTCCCATTCGGCTTCTTCCGAAAGCGAAAGTTTTACCTTCTTTTTCGCCAGCTCTTTGATAAACTCCGCATACGAAAGCAAATACCAGTTTTGCAGCTTTCCGGACAGCTCTTCGAGGTTGAATTTTCGCTGGATGGTGCGTTGGAATTTTGAAGTAATTGTCAGCAGGTCAGACGTTAACCGGTAGATCGGTTGCAAATTGCGCAAGTGTTGTGGTCTGTTCTTCGTTTGCCCTGGGAACCGGGAAATGCTCAAAATAGACTTTACTGATTTCACGAGTTCCACCCTGAAGTTCAGGACAGTTGTACCAAATCCAAAGTTTTGCCAATGAAGAATTAAATACTGCAGTAAGGAACAATAATGAAACAGAATCATCCAGCGTTGTGAGAATAAAACATTTTTGATGTGCCAACATCCCGCTTTCATCGTAAAGAAAAGGGAAAACCGAAGTCATATTCGGGTAAATAATTTTGGGTTTGGCAAATTCTTCATGATAGTTAATGCTATCTTGTGTTTCAAACCACGCCACCTTGTCTTTTACGAGCACCAATGTCACCGGTTTGTTTTAGCCGGTCATATCCAAATGAAAGCAGGTGTTCTTTGATTGCCGGATAATTCTCAATATCCAGTTTTAAGGATGGAAATGTACCTATCAGATATTCAAAACCCGTTATTTCATAGGAGGAAATATCCCGACCGCGCACCATCGGCTTTATAACTTCAGTACTCCTTGCATCGGAAGCAATTAACAGCCGGCGCGTTTCTTCATCAATATAAAAAGCATCATTGTAACCAGTAAGTATTCCTCTATAAATTGAAATAGGTAAATCCTTCAATTTGACACCATTCAAATTCATCTGATCCAGTTTCTTAGCATCTTCATAAGGCTGGATGCTCCATTCATTTTCGCCGAATTTTAAAGAAGAATCTTTGTAAATATTGTATTCAACCTCTGTCAGAAAATCACCATGAAATGTTTTCCGGTTAAGCGATAAGACTTCTACAGTATCGAATGGTTTACTCTTCTGTGTAACGAATATGCAGACGTATGTAGTGGCTTCCTGGAAGAATTGCACGTCGCCGAAGTTGAGGACCTGGCGCAAACCGGTTTTGAAAGGAATTTCCTAAGGGGTTTGCCATACGCCACCAACATCCATTTGTTGGGCATAATAAATGACAGCAGGCCTCCTTTCTTCAGTAATTTATAACCGCGCTCTGTAAAAATGCAATACAGGTCGGCTCCCTTATCGAAAGTTTCATAACCGCAATTTTTAAGTATGTCACTCATTTCGCCCATACTCTGGAGCTGCACATACGGCGGATTCCCGATCACCACATCAAAGCCTCCTTTGTATTCAGGGCGAAAGGCATGTTCACGGGTGCAGGTCATCATTTTAACAAGGGGCTGCAGCCCCTTGCTGAATGCGAGGCGTTCATCATCCATGCTACCTGTAACAACAAGGGGTTGCAACCCCTTGTTATGCAGCTCCATGTTGAGTGTCAGAGGATCATCCGGATCCGTGGTTGAAACAAGGGGCTGCAGCCCCTTGCTGAATGTCAGGCGTTCTTCGTCCAGCTATCAGCATCAACGGGTTGCACCCCTTGTTGTGCAGCTCCAGGTTGAGTGTCAGAGGATCATCCGGATCCGTGGTTGAAACAAGGGGCTGCAGCCCCTTGCTGAATGTCAGGCGTTCTTCATCCATGCTATCAGCATCAACAAGGGGTTGCACCCCCTTGTTGTGCAGCTCCAGGTTGAGTGTCAGAGGATCATCCGGATCCGTGGTTGAAACAAGGGGCTGCAGCCCCTTGCTGAATGTCAGGCGTTCTTCATCCATGCTATCAGCATCAACAAGGGGTTGCAACCCCTTGTTATGCAGCTCCATGTTGAGTGTCAGGGGATCATCAAAATCGGGAGTTGTAATCCCTCGATTTTCATTCGTTTTGAAATGCTTATCCCTGTTATTGACAATATAATTCAACGTGTTTTGAAATTGTTCTTCTGAAATGATTGGTACTCTGTGAAACTTCTGAGCCCACAAATTGTAGGTTTCTTCTTTAGGAATCCCTAAATATTCTTTATATTTCTGTGCTGATTTGCCTTTCAGTTTTCTCACTATTTGCGGAAGTTCTTCTTCTTCGCAAACCAATAACATATGTACATGGTCAACTCCGATGTTGAAGGCCATGCAATTTATTTTATCTTCTACAACGATTTGTGCAATGATCGCGCTTACTTTTAAGCCGGCTTTATCATCTAAATACACTGAACGGTCAATATGCATCTCACCGTCTGCCCTGCGTTCCCGAACCCTGTATTTTATCATGCGTGCCGAGGTCCGTGTGTCGTGTGTCACAAAAGTAACGTGCCAGGCTAATTTATCTTTCAGTTTGAACACATCCGGGAACTCCGTTTGCCAGTTAAATGCCTTGTCGCCGGCCACCGCCGGGTCGTCGATCAATGAATTGCCGCACTTCAGGTTATTGTTCAGATCATTCAGCTTACGGTTTGGTTGGGCGGTGCGCAGCCACAGGGAAAGTTTGGCTATTTCAACACTTTCCTCGTTGATATCCACCCCAAACAGGTTGTTTTCGAGAATGCTGTTTTCGAAATCACCCATCACCATCGAAGAGCCGAAGAGTTTGGCCTGCAGTTCATCGATGAGGCGGTGCTCGGAAATCAGGAAATCGAGGGCCTGGTTCAGAAACGCCCCGGAGCCACAGGCCGGATCGCAGATGGTGAGTTGCAACAACCAGTCACGGTATGCGTTAAGTACCTCAAATAATGGCTGTATGGTTTTTTTGGTGCGTTTGCGGTCGGTGATGTAGTCTTCCTCTGCCAGCCCCAGGGCTGTTTTTTTCTCAGTACAGAGTTTGCCAACGGTATTGTCAACAATGTACTTTGTGATGTATTTCGGGGTATAAAAAACGCCGTCCTTTTTGCGCTTGCTTTTCGTCTTATCCACCGCCTGCCCTGCGAGCTGCGCCTTGATCTCGTCGAGTTCGTTCAGCGAATTTTCGAAGATATGGCCCAAGATATTGACATCCACTTCGCTGATAAAGTCATATTCAGAGAGCTTCATGGCATGACGGTAGAGCAGCTCATCGTCCATCTGCAGCGCATCGAGCAGTTCATCGTGCCTGAACAAACCACCGTTGTATGCATATACATCGTAACGTTTGCCCTTATAGCCGGTATTGAGGTATTCAAAATACTTTCGAAACCGGTCGTACAAGGGAATCTGCACATCGCGGTCCTGCAAATCGCGCCAGTCGGCCAGTATCAGCCTGACTGAGTTTGGCGGAAGCAGCTGCCTGTCCTCGGCAAAAAAGAGAAACAGAAAGCGATCCAGTAATTTCTGAGATTTCCTGAAAAGGGTGAGCGCATCGTACTGCGGATTCAGCGCCACCAGGTTTTGGTGAAGTTCGCGCTTGAAGCGTGAATAATCGTTGTATAGGTTTTTGGTAATGGCATCTTCCTGGCTTACCGATTCATCCTTGATGCGTTTGGGCAGATTTTTTTCAATATTAACAAACGCCAGGCATATCCAGAGCAGTTCAAACTCCTTGAATGTCAGGGTAAACAGGTTAAATTCAATATGTTCGATGGCATTGTCGATGTAAAACCGCAGCTTTTCGAAATTGGAGGTGATCACATACACGCAATCGGGCTGGTTGTTTTTATAACCAAAGGCCTGCGATTCTACCCTGTTCAGGTCGGTGGTATCGGTTCCTTTCAGCTCGATAACGGCCACTACCCGCGGACCATTTACCCAGTTCAGGATAATGGCGCCATCCGCTTTTTTACTGTCCTTAACATTTTTGTATTCGGTGGTCAGGTTGAACGCAGGTGCGGGATTCTTGGTATAGCCCAACACATTGACAAACAGATCGATCAGAAATTCGCCCTGGTATTGCTCTTCTTTGCTGTTGCGGATGTTTTCCTGCACTTCCGGATTGTGAAAACGGGCTGTAAACTTCGCGTAGGCGGTTTTAACAGCTTCGGAATCCTGGGTTTTCAGGTGTTTGTTGAGAACTGAATTTTGAAAGAAGGTCATGGAGTTGGTATTCGGGTTACTTTTCCGGTGCAATCAGGGTTAAATATCAACAAATATAACGATAATTGAACAAAAGGATCAAGCTCAAAGTCGAAAGTTAAGCTCAAAGTCTAAAGCTCAAAGCTCAAAGTAAAATTTGTATTCAATATTAAGCATGCAAAATTACGCTCATCATTCCATCATTCCTTCGAAAAAGCTCAAAGTCTAAAGTTCAAAGCTCAAAGTAAAATTTGTATTCAGTATTAAGCATGAAAAATTACGCTCATCATTCCATCATTCCTTTCTTCCTTCTGAACAAGTTCAAAGTTTAAAGTAAAATTGGTTCTTAGCTTCAGCTTCAACCCCGAAGAGACGCGAACATCGCGTTTTTACCCTGATTTTCGTGCTGAGCAGTCTCTCCCTCTTTCCCTCCCTCACTCACTCACTAAACATCTTCTTACTTCTGACTTCCGACTTCTGACTTCTGACTTCCGACTGCAGTAGGCGCATGTCTCCATAAATCCCCCCGATTGTTGCGCAAAAAAAATAAAAATATTTTCATTTTCACATCAGCATCAGTATTTATCTATATTTGCATTAAATAATACCTGAAAGTATTAATTTATGTTTATCAGCAAAACCTCAGAACACGCGCTCCGCATTCTCACTTATATGGCGCTCAATTACGAAACTCAGCTATCGGCCAGGAATCTTTTTGAAGAACTTCAAATTCCGAAACGCTATCTTATGCGTTTGCTCACCGATTTATCAAAAAGCGGTTTTATTAAGGCTACCCGCGGCAGAAGTGGAGGTTATGTTTTTGCCAGGTCACTTGATACCATCTACTTTTCTGAAATCATCGATTCGGTTGAAGGACTCTTACCCTTCGAAGGTTGCGTATTGGGCAGTTCAGTTTGCCCGGTTGATAAACCATGCGCCATGCATCAGATTTGGGAAAAACCAAAGCAGACATTTCTCGAAACTTTAAAGACAACGACACTTGCCGATTTAAGAAGCGGTAAAAATATCCGATTACAATAATCAATAAAACAAATTCATCATTAACCCTAAAACGAGAATTTATGGTAGACTCGAACACCGTCCTTCAGGGACAAACATTAATTTACACATTGTATGTGCTTGCAATCCTGGCGTTGATGGGGTGGTTCGCATATCGTGTAACTACCGAAGGCCCTTCGAAAGTGAAGCCGGCTTTCTTTTACACTTTTGTTGGATTTCTGGTCCTGCTGGGTGTAACAATCCATATGGTTACCCTGCATACCATACCCTGGAAACCCATGGATATGGACAGGGCAAATATCAAAGCCGACAAGGTATTTGACATCAGTGTGCAGAACCACAAGTTTCAGCTTCCGACTGAGAAAATGGTGGTTAAAACCAATGACAAGGTTTTGTTCAATGTAAAATCAGGTGATCTCACCTATGGATTTGGTTTGTTTCGCAACGACAATACCATGGTTTTCCAGATGCAGGTTTTACCGGGTCATAACAATGATATTTTATGGCAGTTCGACAGACCCGGCGTTTACTCGATCCGTTCAACCGAGTACTCAGGCCCTGCCGGTGTATTTATGATTGAAAAGGATGTGGTGGAAGTAATAGATTAATGTAAAAAGTGTAAACAAAAAAACTTGTTGATATGAGCTATATAAATACCTTAATGAATGGAGAACAGGGGCTTTTCAAGCATACCTCCCTCACTCCTATGCAGAAAATTACCCTTCGTTTTGTCGTTGTCGGGCTTCTTTATTACGGACTGGTAGTAATAGAAGGGATGATCATGCGCATGTATGCTGTCAGCCCTATTGACGCAGTTACCACAAACCAGTATTTTGCAATATTAACTGCACATCCGTTGGTTGGAATTTTTGGTTCCACCTACTCCATTGTTTTTGGGGCTTTTCTGTTTCTCGTCCCTTTCCTGATGAAAAAACCACTGTGGAGTATCAAAATGGCCAGTTGGACATTCTGGTGCATTGCCATCGGAACCTTTATCTTCTGGGCTGCCGGATTTGTATCACATTACGCACCACTTTACACCCTTTATTGGCCACTGCCTGCCGACTTTACACAATTCAGTGTGGTTGGCGGTACATTTTTTATACTTGGGATTGCCATTGTCATGGTTGGTACAGTTTTGTTTGTTGTTAATATTTTTAAAACCATTGTATACACACCCGATGGTTGGGAAAAACAACCTGCTGGGGCTTTAATCGGGTCGGCGATCGGATACAGCGGTTTAAAAAACCTTTTCAGGAAAAAAGAAGACCGAAAAGAACATCTCGTATCGCTTCCTGTTGCTGCTATTGCCAGAGGCACGGTTGATGTAGCCCTGAATGCGGCAATTATACTTTTTACGGGTGTTCTGATTCTTGTGTACATGGTGGGCTCCTTACTTGGATTTGATCTGAAAGAAACTGCCGTTGATGCATTGCTGTATAAGAACTGGTTCTGGTGGGGTCTCGACCTTATAGCAGATGGTTTGGTGCTGATATTTGTTGCCGGAACCTGGTACCTGCTTGCTACCCTGATCACCGGCAAAAAACTATTTATGGAAAACTGGGCACGCGCTGCCTTGCTTCTCGAACTGGTAGTATCCTGGACAGTTTGGTCGCATCACCTGATGAGCGACCAGGCTCAACCCGGTTGGTTAAAAGTTGTTTCAGGTGAAATGGTAACTGCTTTCGAGCTTATTACGCAAGGACTGGCTTTCTTTATTACTCTCGCGACTTTATGGAGCGCGCGACCTCTGAAAATGTCGAATCCATTGAAGTTCCTCTTAGGTGGATTGCTTGGATTTGCATTGGCTGTTCCGGCAGGTATTATGCAGGCCGACCTTGGATTGAACCGCATTTTACATAATACACAGTGGATCATCGGACCACACGTTCATGTTGCTATTCTAATTGGTTTAAGTATGACTTTGTATGCTGCGATTTATTTCCTGTTACCAATTTTAACCAATGGTGCAAAGCTTTACAGTCAGAAATTGACCAATATTCATTTCTGGTGCCACCTGCTGGGAGGTATCGGAATGGGAGCCTTTATGGGCATGGCCGGATTGCATGGAATGCTAAGGCGTACTTTGTATATCAATGGTGAATTCATGCCTTACATGGTACTTGCTGCAATTTCCGGAGCGTTGCTGTTTATTGCTTTCGTCGCATTTCTCTACAACATTATCATGACTGTGGGAATCAACGGTTTGTTGGGCATTTTCATGGCTCCCAAATTGAAAACGACTGATTTGCTGCCTAAAGCATAAACCGATACCAAGAATTACTCAGGTAATTCTTACACGATTAAAAGAACGGATAAACACCTTCAGGTTTAAACAGAATTGATAAGAAACTGTTAGAGTCATTATACGAAGTGTTTATCTGTTCTTGTTTATAATGCACTTGTGGTTTTGTTATTAAAATTATACAATAGCTAAATTTCTTCGTTCCCCGATCTCTGCATTTTATTTTATTAATGTCCTGATGGCCTTGATCGTTGCCTCCTGTTCAACGGCAAATCCGTTTTGTTGCTTAACAACAACACCTTCCCGGTCAAAAACATGAATAATGTTTGAATGATCAAAGCCCCCGCTTTCCAGCTTTTTCACTTTAACACCCAGCACATTGGCAATTTCCATGGTGGCATCCGGGCTGGAGCAAATCAGCGTCCAGTTGGAATTCAGCTTATGCGCAGCAGCAAATTCCGTGAGCCTTGCTGGTGTATCCCTCTCCGGATCCATGCTGATCAGCAGAAAGCTAACCTGCTCAAGTTCCTTTTCGGATAATGAAGATTCAATACGCTGCATATCTGCAACGATGCGGGGGCAAGCCGATTCGCAATGGGTGAATACCATGGCTGCAATCACAATTTTATCTCTGAAATGAGAAAGTTCCAACTGCTCATTTTTAGAAGAGGTCCATGCTGATGCGAGATTATAGACAGACTCACCTGAAAGCTCCTTCAACGCACTTGCTGGCTTTTCACTGCTGCAACAGCTTTTTGTTTTAACCTCCGGATTTTTGTTACACGACACCAATAAAATCGCACAGAGAGTAATTGTCAGAATTGATTTTTTCATGATTGTAATTTTTGTTTTAACTACCAGATTTTTATTTAACACACCTGAATCCGAGATTGGCGACACAGTATTTTGCCTTTACACTTGAACGCATGGCAAAACGCATAAAGGAAGCGTAGTTATTTATATCCTTCGAGGAAAACGAACCACCACCGCAGAACATGGTATTGTCCAGACTGCTGTTACCGCGAGATTCACCGGTAGTCAACGCACTGTTAAAGTCATACGTCCATTCCCAGACCAGACCATGCAGATCGAAAACGCCGTAGTAATTCCTGAAAGTTGAACCAACTGAAGGCAATGTTTTCGGATTGGGTTTGGTAACCCAGTTTAAAACCCATTGGTTGAAACCGGGATCTTTGCTGGCATCGGCCATGGTTTCACTTGCCCTGGCCGCCAGTTCCCATTCTGCAGTTTCGGGCAGTCGTTTGCCCTGGCATTCACAGTATTTTTTGGCTGCAAACCACGAAACATTTACGACAGGACTGTTTGCGATGTTTGGATTAAAGGTCAGATCCGAATCTCCATTGTTTCAAATAGTTGCTATCAGCAAAAAGGCTTTTAACCTTACTTTTACTCCATCCGGGATTTGCTTTTACAAAAACAAGGAAATCATTATTGGTTACCGGATAAACATCCATCTCAAAACTTTTCACCGCTGTTTGCTGAACATCATTGGAATACAATGGAATGTATGAACCACCATTGATAGTAACCATAGCAGATGCAGAGGATTTTTGCTGACAGAACCCCGTTATTGTCGTTAAACATGTTAATACCAGCATCAGGGTTTTCATCTTATTTTTTCCTGATTTTTGCCACATCAGCTGCATGAATTTCGCCGCCTTTGTTTCCAAAATTATTGAGCACATAAGTAGCAACAGAAGCAATCTGGTTATCACTCCAGGGTTTGTTTCGGCATTACGCTATTGAACGGTTTACCGTTAACAGTAACCGGTCCTGTTAAGCCATGGTAATTACCTGAATAATTTTTTCAGGATTAGCGGCAAAATAATCAGATTTTACCAAAGGAGGAAACGCCTTTTCAATTCCTTTTCCATCTGCCTGGTGGCATGCCTGGCATGTTGAAGCATACAGGGCTTTCCCCATCTCCAGTTTCTCAGCTTTTGTCAGTGGTTTAGCATCCTCAGCATCTAGTTGAAGGCATGGTTTGAACAGCCCCTCCTTCGGGCTGGTAAATCCTGTCATCCTGTTGTCCTGAGAAAATCATTTTATTTTCAGGACCATCAACCTGAATTATGCCTAAAGCTCCTTTGTTGAATGCCCTGAAAATGGCATGGTCAACCATAATGAAATTACCGGGAACCTCAAGTTTAAATTCAGTGATAGCCGAACCACCAGGAGGAACAAGCGTTGTTTGTACATTGTGATTTTGCGTGCTTCCACCTTCCGGATAAACATTATCGAATATTTCACCGATCACATGAAAACTGGACGTGAGTCCGGGTCCACCGTTTCCGACAAACAATCTTACCGTTTCTCCAACTTTGGCCTTTAATGAATTATCACCGGTTAATGCACCAACTTTCCCGTTAAACACAACATAATCCGGATTTTCCTCCAATGCTTTTTCCATGTCGAAGGCTGAAACCAGACTCGCCATAGCTGCCCCTCGTGTAAAATCGCCCTGACAAACATAAAATTCCTTATCAACTTTTGGCAGGCCCTCTTTGGGTTCAACCAGGATCAAGCCGTACATTCCATTGGCAATGTGCATCCCAACCGGTGCAGTTTGCACAATGATAGATAAAAAGACCTGGATTTAGCGCTGTAAACGAAAACTGAGTTTCGTGTCCCGGTGCTGTGAATGTTGAAACCGCTCCGCCTCCGGGTCCGGTAACTGCATGAAGATCAATATTGTGAGGCAGTTTGCTGGATGGATCATTTTTTAAATGAAACTCAACCAGATCGCCCTCGCGTACACGGATAAATTTTCCGGGAACCTCTCCGCCAAATGTCCAGAAATTGTATTTCACCCCATCCATCATCTCCATTTCCTTCTCGATGACTTCAAGGTTCACAATCATTTTTGTGGCATAGTCGCGGGTAATTGGTGGAGGTACATCCGGTGCAAAGGTAAGTACAGCCACTTCTTCGCCTTTAATTTCTTCGCTGGTTAAGTCATCCGGCTGCCGGCTGTTTTTACCGCAACCTGTTAGTATGATAATTGATGCAATAAAAGAAATGCGGTTGTATTGATTCGATTTCCGGATTTCATGATGTAAAGGTTTTTGGTTTAATTCACTCTGGGAAGTTTCAAAAGGAATAGATCCAGGTTGTATAAATGCCGCCAGGAGATCGATCATTGCTACATAGTCATCTTTGCTGTGGCCGTTTTGCCGCTTATCTTCCACTTTCGCAAAATCACGCATCAACAATTCCTGCTCGGCAGGTGTGAATGCTTTATCAGCCATGAGGAAAAGCACATTATTTTCTTTTCTGATATGGTTTTTCAGCAGATCTGCATAACCCAGCATATTGCTGTAAATGGTACTTAAAGCAACCCGTTCCCCTTGTTTAAACAGCAAAATATTATCAGTCATTCCTTTTACATAATTTCTTCCCATTATGTGCTCGTGGAGCATCATGGCCACGGGTCCTGATTCATTTGAGAAGCCCTTTTTAACCATCAGTGCGAAAAGTAATTGCTCTTCTTTTGCATGATGTAGTCCATCAGCAAATTCACGGATCACTTTTACAATCGTTTCAAGGTGCTCTAAATTTGGATCCCTGGATTCGGTAATCCGCTCCATGACTCCGATCAGGCGAAGTATATGCACATGGTCATTTTCGAGGTTTTGGGTTGCTGTTGTCATCATCGTTTCTGGTTTATTCAGCCATTTTTAAAGCTTTCGGATACAGAATATTGTTTTCGAGATGCACATGGATATGAAGGTCGTCTTCAAACTGTTCCAGGAGTTTTAAAGAAACCCTGTAAGTGTTGCATGCATCATCGGGAATCAGGTAGTTTTGGGTCAAAACATTTATTGTATCCATGGCACCGCCTGCAAACTCATGTTCGCCCTGCATACGGGTAATTTCAGAAATAATGGTTGACTTAACCAGTTGAGAAGCATGTTTTTCAGCTTCTTTTATTGCTGGAAACAAAACCTCTTCCTCATTTTTCAAATGTTGGACCAATTCCTGATTGATTTTGAAGAATAAGGATGCAACTTCAATAAGTTCAGGGTGATGAGCGCCATGAACATCCGCTATTTTTTGGGTATAAAAAACCAGTTCCGGCAGGTTTTTCAATACAAATTTATGATGGGTGTTTACGATGTAATCGCTCAGAAAGCCCAACTCCCATTCTTTAAAGTTCATGGCGCCGGTGACAGGTGTCTGCGACAGCGCGTCTAATTGCTGAATTAATCCAGATCATCCGCTCCTTTTTCCCGGCATGCATCGGTAAGGCTTTTATTGCCTCCGCAGCAAAAGTCGATGCCGGCTTCTTTAAATATTGATGCTGTTCTAAAATCGTTGGCTACGATTTCGCCAATTGTTGGTTCTATATTTGTTTGACTTGTCATGTTTTTTGGTTTTATTCCCGACAAAGATAACCATAAAAACAAATAAAAGACAAAAGGTCTTTTATTATTTAATAAATATTTAATTGTACCTTTGCGGGGCAAATTTTTTATTAATAGCGATGCAATATGTTCAACAAGGAAACAGAATATGCAATCAGAGGATTGGTTTACATTCAGTTACAGAATTCTGAAGGAAAACGGCCTGGTATAGCTGAAATTGCGGTACAGATTGATGCCCCGCATTTTTATACGGCCAAAATATTACAGCGCCTGGTACGGCAAGGTTTTATCGAATCCCAGAAAGGAAAAGGAGGCGGCTTTTATTTTGACGCTGAAAAGCCTGATTTACCGATAAAACAATTGTTATTGCTACCCAGGGTGAAAATTTATTTTCCGGTGCGGTTTGGACTAAAACAATGCGACGATCATAACCCCTGCCCTCTTCACGATAAATATGCACTGATCAGGGATGCTTTGAACAAACTGGTTATGGAAGAAAATGTACAAAGTCTGGC
>JADJEQ010000031.1 GCA_016709025.1 Bacteroidales bacterium
GACTGATTGGTGCTGTATTTAATTGTTCACGTACCATTCAATTGATCGGGCGAAACACTGTCGGAAAAGAAAACGTAATGCCCGTTAACAAAGAGTAATTCTCCCTACCCTGTTGTAGCGATCCTGATTAGCCAGTCCTAATTTATGTGGATAAGGTGTTAATTCAGATCGGCATTGTCCCAATGTATAAAATGCGGCATTTGCACGGAAGTAAACATGCGGTAAGGTTCGTCATCACCTTTGGTAATTAAATCGTCAATTAATACCCTATGTAAGAACGTCCGAGCGCTTTGAAACAACAGGAGACTGATCCCTGATTTTGAGATGAGCATTGATACCAGCCATTAATCCTCGTGCGGCAGCCTTGCTCACAACCCGTAGTTCCATTGATCTGGTCTGCAAAAATAGAGGTTGTCAATAAGGCGGGTTTCCAGGGTATAGCGCAGCTGAACAGGAGGAAAATAATCATACCAATCGCGTAACCGGGTCTGAAAATTTTAGCGTTCTCAAAGCCAGCCACCTTATGAAGAGCTTTTACCTGAATATAATCAGAGAGAAGAAGAAAATCCGTTTACATAATACTCTACTGTATCCCAGCCCTCGGGTTCAACAAATAACTGATGACGACTCTTATCGCTGAAACGATCGATCTTATCCTCTATTGAAGGACAGTATCTGGGTCCCCTGCCTGCAATTCGTCCCGCATACATAGGTGAATCGTCGAATCCCAAACGGAGTATATCATGAACTTCCGGACTAGTATAAGGTGAGATAGCAACTTCTTGCTCTTCAATTCCAGGTATCAGTGTAAGAAAATTTCCGGATTTACATCGCCTTTCTGTTCATCCATTTTGCTGAAATCGATCGATCGGTCATCTACTCCTGACTGGAGTACCTGTTTTTAATCTGGCTGATTCAAAGCCAAGGAAATTAGATTTTCAGACAAACCATGAGAAGCTTTATCACCCATCCTTCCTCCCCCGAAATTCTTTGTACCAATATGAATGATTCCGTGGAGGAAAGTTCCTAAAGGCACAACAGATTTACTGTTTATCGTTTGTCCCATTGCCGTTGTTACACCGGTAACCTTGCCATCTTTGGTATTGAGCCATTTGTAACAGTATCCTGCCAAATAAAATCCAGATTTGGAGTTTGTTCGAGCACACGACGCCATTTCTCAGAGAAACGTATACGGTCGCTTTGAGCTCTGGGACCCACATGGCAGGATCTTTGACCGGTTCAACATTCTGAATTCGCATCATAGTTGAATCGGTGACTATTCCGGAATGACCACCCATGGCATCAATTTCACGGACTATTTGCCCTTTGCAATACCACCCATAGCCGGATTACACGACATTTGGGCGATGGTATTCATATTCATCGTTATGAGTAGTACAGATGATCCCATATTGGCAGCAGTTGCTGCAGCTCCTCGCTAACAGCGTGAACTGCACCAACGACTCTATAACATCATATTCTTTAAACATTCAATTAATGTTTCACGTGGAACAATTGGAAAAATACTGGTTTGGTACTGCAATCATCAGAAACAAAAATTGCAGCCCATTGTTGGAGCTGCAAACTTATTGATTAATCCGGCCTCTTTGGAGGATACCTTTACAGATGGTAAGTTTGCCAGGTAAGTTTCTTCTTTCATGCGCATGACGACCCGATCTCATTGCGGGATTTTATCCTTATATCCCACATAAATGGAGTACCCCATGAATAATTACTCTGTGTAACTCCTCTTCAAATGATTTTGAAAAATAACCGACATTTTTCTTACTCTTTCAATGCTTATAAAAATGTGACCCCGAAATTGCTGAGCCTTCATTATAATCAAATGTATCACATCAGTCAGCGTATCATGGTTGAGATATTTTATATTCATTTCAAGAAGAAACGATTCATCGTAAAAAATCACATTGACTACCAAGGGCGTTTTCCTTCATTAACAATGGTGTCTGTTATCCAGGTCCGGATGGTTTTATTATTCCTGGGCCGGTAAGTGATGGCCTACTGAAAAATCCGACTTTCGCTGACTCATGCTGTTTCTTTTAGCTTTGCAAAGGTATCAATATTGAAAAGGTGGTAAGTTTACGGAAAAAAAACCGCCAACAGACCGGTTCTTCTGACACTTCACCCAGTTTACTGAGGGTATATTGATAAAATACTCATTGACTTTGTTCTTGTAATACAATTTGAAAGAAGGCGGGACGGTTCTCAGTAATTCTGTTTCACGGGAAGGAATGCCCATGTTGTTGAAAAAGGACGCCGGATCTGGTTCTAGGGAAGGTCTAACTCCTGTGTAGATTCCCTGCGCTCTTCCTGCTCTCGTTGCATTTCTGCTTTTTCTGACTCCAGCATTCTGGGGAGAATTTCTTCCCGCCTGCGCATGGCTTCCCGGTTCAGAATTTTACTTACCAGTTCGGTTTGTTTCGTCCATCTCTTTAATCATCTTATTCAGCCCTTTTGATTCAGCGATCCTCTTTTCTGCAACTGGTCACGATATTCCTGAACTGATTGCGTAACGCCGATTGCTCAGCGTTAGCCATGCGGGCGAGCTGTTCACCTTATCGATCCTCGCCCGGTTTTTCCTTTTCTCCTTTACCTTCTTTCATCCCTTTCTTTGATTTAGTTCCCATCTGCCAGTTCAGTTTTTCCTGCATCTTACGCATCGATTTCATGGATGAAGGTTTCCCTATACCCGGATTTGGACAACTCTTTACCTGATTTTGAGGATGATTTTCACCGACACATTCTGCTGCATTTTTTTCATTGATTCTGCAAGCATCAAGCGATTGATTGTTAACAGAGGTCACAAAAACTGCTGTTTGCCCTCGGCGGTTGGAATAACCCGGTTATTAAGAGCATCCATCACCTGATCAACACTGTCATTTATTGCCGAGATTTCACGGTTTACAAACGGCTCAATCATCGCTCTGCCGCTTACTGAGTGCAAACAACGAATCTTCTACCATGACCAGATTATCTTTTAATGCTTTTGCTGGTCAACAATTTTGGTGAATTGCGGATCGTTGCGGTTAATGGTCGCCAACCTTTCAATAAGTCCTTCCTGATCAAAATGAAATCTGTACAAGATTTTCCAGAATAGCCCCTTAATGCTTCAATGTCCTCTCCCAACTCTTCCTCTTCCATTTCCGTTGCATCTCGAAAAGTTCATCGCCCATCTCTCCATTTTATCAGCGGCATCATCCTGCGATTTTGAAGCTTTCTTCATCTGACCCTCTTTCAGGTTCTTTTTTGAATCATCCAGACCTTTTGAATATCCCTTTTTCTGCTCAGGAATTTTGAAATTATTCGGTTCCTCCAGTTTATTATTCATTTCTTTAAGTCCTGAAGATCCTTCTTCAAATTTTCAAAATCTTTGCTTATTTTTTCCCGTTCTTCACTTAACTTTTCCTGTTCTTTTTATCGGCATTTTCGGTTTTCTCAGAGAGTTTTTTTGCTCTTCCGAAAGTTCCTTAAGTTTAATAACGGCATCCGTTAGTTCTTTATCAAAATTCGCTAGCTTGAAAAGTTCCAGATTCCGGTCCAGAGCCTTTCCATATCCCCTCAGCATTGAACTTCACTTTATCCAGCAACTTCATTTAATTGTCCTATCCAGATTTTCCATCATTTTCCGGAGTTCGTCAAAAAGCTTCTTCATGTCGTCATTCATAATCTCTTCGAAAAGTTTTTCAAGTTGCTTCTCGTTTTCAGCTATTGCTTCATCCACTTGGAGTATTGCGATCCTTAATATTGGCTCTTTCATTCTGTTCCCTCAAATTTCAACCTGTTCTCTGCAAATTCGAAGCCGCACGAAATCCTGCACCTGCTTCTTTCCTGGTAATTCAGGCTCTTTTGTCGATCAGCTTTTATTTAGTTGGTTAATATCCTTCTGAATTTTTGTGCTTCAGCAATACTTTTTCAAGCTCACTTTTACATTATCCTGATTTTTTAACCATTTCTTCAATTTCTTCACGGGTCGGATCTTGAGTGCCATTTTCTGTGATCTGGAAGATTTAATCCCATTCACGCCATCGTTATCCCAAATAGTAAAGTAATATTCAATTTCATCCCTGGCTGAAGACCGGCTTCGTCACATCGTAATAATGATAGAACTGCTGGGAATTGTCTTTCTGTATAATTACGGGAACAGATAATTCAGCGGAACTTTCCCATCCTGTGGTTTTCGTGACAAACGGAACTCCATATCCTAAAACCATAGTCATCCATTTATTAATCCTCCGAAATACAATCTGTTATCATAAACAGAACCTGGTATTCTTCAACAGAAATCATTGGATAAAGGTCAGGTATTACATTGATAAAGAATGACATAGAATCTGAACCCTCATATATTCATTCTCAATACTGACGGAATAGGGTGTAGGCTCCATCAGTCTGGCTGAAGTGGAAATGGTATTGGAATTCTCAACTTATTCTTCTGAAATTTTTCGCAGTTTTAAATGTAACAAACCGGGTGTCTCTGGTGTAAAATTTCCATACCACATTGGTGCCCGCGGAACTACAACATCACCTGTGTTGGTAAGCACTTTGACTTTTACCGGTGTAAGCAGGATAAATCAGCTCCAGATCGAAGTTTAAAATAATGGGCTTGGGAAGGACAACAAGTTCATATTCATTTGTATAACGCCCAATCGCCTGAAATTTAAATCGTTGGTTCTTTTGAACTTTCCTGAAGGTGTAAGAATAATTTAATTTATCCGTGGCATCCATCCGGTATTCGTTACCATCTATTACAACAAAACCTGATCTGGTATCTCCTCGCCTTCAACATTCACTTGCAGAACTAAAATCTTCCTGCTGAACAGCCTTCAGATCTTTATTGGTAACCCTGATGCTGAAAGGCATGGGCTTTTTTCGAAAGCCAGGGAGTGGTTAATCAGCCGGTTGCCGGGACCGGTTATAGCTTTGGGCGAAAACAGAAGAAACAAAAGCAGATCATCACAGGAGGAAGAGCATAATACAGATATTTCTGGTTTTTTGATAGACCGATGGCTGTGGTGAAAGGTACTGGTTTGAGTTTTTCTGCCTTTGATTGATACTGGCAAGAATAAGTTCTTTCCTGTTGGGTGGTTTCAACTGCAAGTGAATTGAGTTGAAGTGTATTCAGTGGACATCACTGACTTCTTTGAAATTTTTCTGATAATTCCGGCAGCCATTTCGTGCGAAATTCTTTTCCCGGCCTTATTTAATTTAAGCAATGGAAGAAACAACAAAACGGGTAAGTATAAGAATAGCTCCCGTTAGATATATATAGAATAAAATGGTTCTTACCGGCACAGAAAACCAGGCCAGTGACTCAAGTGGGGAAAATCAAAAAAGTGACCCCAATAGGGCAATGCTGTACAACCCTCCTCTGATCAGTTGATTGCGTAATACTTTCTGATAAAGGGGCGTCGAGTTTGTCGATCAGCATATTGTAGTTATCGTTCATTCTTTTAGTAAAACTTTTAGTTGGCCATGTGACAGTTGTAAACAAAACCATTCTTAATTAGGTTCAAACGTTAAAACTTTCCTTATTCTTCAAAATCTGAAGATGGAAGTCTGAAAGATGGGGTTTCAATGGGTACGCAATTTCGATACTGTGTTCAAAATCACTTTGCATCAAAACTTCAATTCCACTCCAGTCATCGGGAATACCTTCTGAATATTATTTTTACAGCGGTTAACGTAAAAAGCAGCCACCGAATCACGTTGGTTGATCTTGACAATCTCGCTGAACACTTTTAGTGCATCCTCGAACCGTTTGTTTTGTAATGATCTATCCCATTGCCAAACAATGACTTGGTTTCAATTTTCAGCAATTTTATCTCGTCAGGTTCGCCGTCTAATACTTCGAACACATAGACAGCTCTTTTTCCCCTTTACGCGGGCGATATCGAGGAAACGAAAATTATACTTCGAGGGCTCTTCGAGTTTAATCAGGGTATCTTCGCTGATGATGATCGAGGTTCTGTAAATTTTTGAAAGTCCTTCAAGACGGGATGCGAGATTGACGGCATCAGATATTACGGTTCCATCCATCCGACCCTCCCCTCCTACTACTCCAAGCATCAGGTTACCGGTGTGAATTCCAATTCCCGAATCTATCGTAGGTCTGCCCTGATCAACACGATCCAGGTTAAACATGTTCAACGCATGGCGCATCTCTATTGGCATCAATGGCATCGTCAACTTTTTCATGAAACAAAGCCATGATAGAGTCGTTGATAAACTTATCAATAAACCCGTTATTCTTTCGTATTACCGGCTCCATGTAACCAAGGTAATGGTTGATGAAGTCAAAATTTTCCTTAGGTGTCATGTCTTCCGACAATTCGGTAAAACTCCGGATATCGGAAAACATAACAGTCATCTCTTTTTGAACCTGATCCCCCAACTGAATGTCAACAAAGTTTTCTTTACCCAGGAACTCAAGAAACTGATTTGGGACGAAACGGCTGTAAGCTTCATTCATCTGTGATATCCTGAAGATGTATTCCCTTAGCCTGGAAGTCATCATATTATATCCCTCCGACATCACGCCCACTTCGTCGTTTGTTCTTACAATGGTAAAGTTATCAAGCATTCCTTCACCTGTTTTACGCATGCTGTCAACCAATTCATTTACAGGTCTGACAATGCCGGCTGTTGACCAGTTGACAAAAAACAGGATATAAATAAATGAAACAAATATTCCGCTGAAAATTCCCCCAAACATAAGGGCGTTGTCGAAAGCACTGATATAATAAAGGTCTTTAAGATCAGCGTCTTTGGTCAGATCTACATCAGGCCCAAGCACATCAGAAAGCCTGCCAAGCATGATCCTCATTTCTGCCTGACTCACTTCACCCATATCCTTAATTGGTGTGAGACTAAGAATAAGGTACAGCAGGACGATAGTCAACGGGAGAAGGGTTGTCATTGCGCTTGCTATGTATAACCTGTTTCTGATTTTTCCGGGATTTTTCCAAAAATCCTTTCTGAAGTTCATCACGGGTGAAAATATGTTCTATGTACCGGATATGCACCCGGTGTTTTTGCCAGAAATAAATAAACAATACGGTCAGCAATGAAGCCACCAGTGAGATAAAAAGGTAGTTGGAAAACATCCTTCTTCCGATTTCATCGGTGAATGCGGAAGGAGATTGAATCTGATAGATCATAATTCCATGAACAACCGTAAACGCCAATAATACAATTCCACTGTTGATGATGGGTGTGTACAATAAAAAGCGCCTGCAATACCGGTATAGCCTTGGAGAGATAGTTTTACCCAGCCGTTTGCGACGAAAATAGCGTTTAAACGGCAAATTAACCCAAATCCGATTAACGTGCTGAAAATGATAACGAATTTAAACAGCGAAGTTATAGAATCTGAAAATGTGTTCGAAGTACCCTTCTTCTTTGAACCTGTCGAAGCATTCAATGTTATATCTGCAACAGAATCAACCTGCCCGCTCTCAATAGCATTGGTTAAACTATCTGCCATTGCTTTTGAAATACTGTCTTTGCTTTTTCAGAGGCATTCAAACCGGTGCGGAATCCTTCTCTGAATTGTTTCGCTGGCGAATCATTGTTTTGAGGCAGATTTGTATAGGTGGTTGAATCAATCCGGAGTTCAATCAAACCACTTTTTTCCTTCAACTCAGGGAAACTCTTGAGGATCATAAATGCCAATACAGGGAATACAAGCATAAAATAAAGCAACACAGGAAACAGGAAAATCCTTCCTATGTGGTACTTTGGAATGCGAACCCTGATATTGGGCTTTAGTCATAAACCAGGATTTGGGAATGTAAACTGTTTGATAATGTAACGCTACAATTATTACAAAGTTACATCAATTTGGTTCAACAGGATGTTAATAAAATCAAAAAGGAAACTATCTGTTGGGTACAGAATGTACAAATGTTGAAAGAATGGAAATACTATTAGTTTATTGCTCCGGAATGAAAGACAGACTATTTAACCGGCAGTTTCCCTCCGGGAGACTTTCCTGATCAGTATTTAACATAATATCAGACAGATACAAAAGCATTTCCCGAATCTGATTTCAGGTAAACAGGGGGATTCACCATTTGGATGAGGTACTGCCTGTTTTAACGGATTGTTTCGTGAGAGAATAATATAGATGGACTGTTGTATCTTTGCTGCCCTAAATTATTCATAAAATGAAAGAAGTCCGGGTCCGATTCGCTCCCAGTCCTACAGGTCCGCTCCACAGGTGGCGTTCGCACTGCATTGTATAACTACCTGTTTGCCAGGGAAACACCATGGTAAATTCCTGCTTCGCATTGAAGACACAGACCAGACCCGTTTTGTTCCGGGAGCAGAGAACTATATCATAGAATCGTTGCAGTGGAGCGGAATTCAATTCGACGAAGGTGTTCATATCGGTGGTCCTTATGCCCCTTACCGGCAAAGTGACCGGAAGGAGATGTATCACCAATATGCAATGCAGTTAATTAACAATGAAACTGCTTATTATGCCTTTGATACACCTGAGGAACTTGAGGCCCTCCGTAAAGATTTTGAATCGAGAAAAGAGACTTTTCAATATGGCCCTCAAACCCGGATGGGACTGAGAAATTCGCTGACTTTAAGTGAAAATGATGTAAAGACTTTGCTTGAAGCCGGTGAACATTATGTTATCCGGGTCAGAATACCGGATCATGAAACCATTGTAGTTCACGATCTTATCAGAGGACTCGTAAGTGTGGATTCGCACTTGCTCGACGATAAGGTGCTGTACAAATCCGACGGTATGCCCACTTATCATCTGGCCAATGTGGTTGACGACTATCTCATGAAAATTTCTCATGTTATCAGGGGAGAAGAGTGGTTACCATCGGCTCCGCTTCATGTTTTACTTTACCGTTATTTTGGCTGGGAAGCAGATATGCCTGAATTTGCCCACCTGTCCCTGCTGTTAAAGCCTGACGGCAATGGAAAACTAAGTAAAAGGGATGGGGATCGGCTGGGATTCCCGGTTTTTCCGTTGCGGTGGACTGACCCGAAATCGGGCGAAGTTTCTTCCGGTTACCGCGAAAGTGGTTATCTGCCCGAAGCCTTTATCAATATGCTTGCTTTATTGGGCTGGAATCCGGGAACAGAACAGGAAATCCTGAGCATGGATGAGTTGATTGAATTGTTCTCAATCGACCGTGTCGGAAAGTCAGGCTCCAAGTTTGATCCCGAAAAGGCCAAATGGTTCAACCATCATTACCTTTCGGCACTGCCGGATGAAAAATAGCCGGACTATTGGGCAAAATATTGATTGATAAAGGAATAGATGCAACCCCGGTATTGATTCTGAGTGTTTGTCCGCTGATCAAGGAACGCGCTAACCTGATCCCGGATTTGTGGGAGCAGTCATGGTTTTTCTTCACCCCACCAGTGTCATACGATGAGAAAGTTGTGCAGAAATTCTGGAAACCGGAAACCCCTGCCCTGCTGAACCGGATTTCGGACTTATTGAAAAACAGGGCGATTTCTCTACTGATGCTTTGGATATAGCCATCAAGAGTTTTATTCACGACAATGAACTAGGTATGGGACTGGTAATGAATACCCTACGTCTTGTGTTGGTAGGCGGGAGTTTCGGACCGGGTGTTGCTGCCATTATCTCGGTTCTTGGAAAGAAAGAAGCTCAAAACAGAATTGAAAAAGCCATCGGGAATTTGGGGAATTAATGCATTATAAATTACGAATTACGAATTACGAATTACGAATGACCTGCTTTCCAGACTTGTTTTTCAAAATCTTCCGGCTCAACCTCAACCCATGCTGACTGGCTGGTCCCGACTTCGCCCGAACACATACGCTCAGGGTGACAAGAATGACAAATTTATATACCATTTGTAGATTTGAGTAATGAACCAGAATCTTAATCTGCTAATCAACGAATCGGCTAATCAGCTAATTCTGTTATTGCCAACTGCTCTTTGCTAACTGCCAACTTTTTACTTGAATTTTTTACTTTGAACTTTTGACTTTTTACTTTGAGCTTTCACTCATGAACGGCGATCCCAAACTCTATCGCAAATTAGGCGAACTCGTTATTCCCTTTGAATACCATGAACATCCTCCTGCGCCAACCATTGAAATTGCTGTTCAGTATTGGAAAGATATTGCCGAAACCACGCATTGTAAAAACCTGTTTTTCAGGAACCATAAAGGCAATCAACATTACCTGGTGATATTTGATCACCGGCAAACACTGGGAATTCACGATCTTGAGAAACGACTGAAACAGGGTAAACTCTCCTTTGCATCAGAGCAACGCATGGAAAAGTATCTGGGGTTGAAACCAGGCTCTGTTTCTCCTTTGGGCCTTATACATGATGTGGAACACCATGTTCATCTCTTCCTCGATGAAAACCTGAAGAACCTCCCCAAAATCAGCTTTCATCCGAACGAAAATACGGCTTCCGCTGGTGATTGGCTTCCTGATTTCCTGAAATTTCTTGAAGCGATGGGAAATTCTTATGAATTCCTGGAATTGTATGACTGATGCCGGTTTTTTGTCAAATTAACCGTTCATTGGCCAGGCAATCTGAATTCATTTTTGAAGCAGGATTCATCCCATCCTTTAACAGTTCGACTGGTTTATGCCGGATTAACCGTTACTTTTTATCCGGATCGATTTCAAAGTTCCATTGTGTTGCATTGTACTTATCAATTTCTGTCATGGCATATACAGCAAAGGTAGCCAGCCAGTGTTCACCTTCGTAATTGCCATCAGAAATAAATGGCAATGAATGAAAAAGATGAAATTGTGCAGCATCGCCAAAAAGAATCTTACCCAATCCGTCAACTTTTCTGCCTATAAAGCAGAGAGCCCAGGCCCTTGAAAAATTCAACCCATCAAGATGCACCAGTTTACCATCGCTGCGGTCGATCACCTCAGCCGGCTCACTGGGAATGTAAATTCCGGCTGAGTTATTGTCAGGGAGGAAGTTCCTGATCCACTCGTTAAATTCTTTGTCGGGTAAAATTCTTGCCATCAGTTCAGCTTCGGTCAGACAGGGTGACAGAAAATCGAACCCACTTGGTTCCCATGAAACGGGGCAGTTTTTGTCGTTCAGGTAAAAATCCCTGGCCCTCGCCACAATGATTGCTTCAAGATCCTTATTTTGCGTTGTACGGGCATAATCCAGCGCAAATGCCAGCCCGAAGGCAGTGTTGGTATGCTCCCTACCCTGATCGGGTAAACCAGCTTCGGCAAAAAGGCAATATAATAGCTGCTTATCAAATCAGACAGCGGCTGGAGGGCCGATTCCCATATCCTGGCCTGCGGGTCCTCCCAGGTATGAAGTTCTTCGGCAAGCTTAAGCAGCCAGGCCCAGCCATAAGTGCGTTCGAAGGATTTGTTATTGCTGTCGAGGAAAAAATTTACCTCCAGGGCGATGTTTTCAGCGGTCAGATTACTGCCGACTGCTGCCCGGATAGCGGGGGCTTCGGGCATCCCGGGATGCAGCTTTAACAGCTTCACAAGCATCCAGTGGCCATGTACCGACGAATGCCAGTCGAAACAACCGTAAAAAGCCGGGCGGTATTCCCTTACCGGTTTCACATCGCGGTCGCTGCCCAGCACTTCACCGGGTTTGTTGGGGTATTCCTGCTGTATGCATTTCAAAGCCATTTTCGCAAAATGCGAGGATCTATCCTGCGTAAGCATTTGTTGCGCATTCAGATTGATAGTTGAAAGCAGAATAATCAACAACAATTTTTTTCATGGGTGCAG
Source organism: Bacteroidales bacterium (assembly GCA_016709025.1). GTDB lineage: Bacteria > Bacteroidota > Bacteroidia > Bacteroidales > Lentimicrobiaceae > Lentimicrobium. Next base: position 11,762 of record JADJEQ010000031.1, read on the forward strand.
TATTTTCTGCAAAATAAGTATTTTTTTCAGAATATATGCAAGCTGATAAATCCACTTTAGTAATGGAAGAATATGCAATAAATCACCATTGGTAATGGAGGTTTCAAATCCAGAATAGCCTGGATATTAAATCCTGCTTATTGTAGTTTCAATTTCAGGCAAAACTCTTTCTGAAAGAAGCCCAGATAAGTCAGTATTTATTGAATTGGGAATACACTTTGTGTGTATACAAAAGAGAAAAGCAGTTACAAATTTCTTCGTAACTGCTTTTCTCATTTTGTTGACCTACCAGGGTCGAACCTGGACTCTTCTGATCCAGAATCAGACGTGTTGCCAGTTACACCATAGGTCAGTAACCGGGCTGCAAAAATACAAAATGTTTTTCGCCTGCAAATTTTTAGCTATTTATTTGCATTAGATTTTGCCCACGAATCTTTGAGTGCCACGGTGCGGTTAAAAAACAGGTTTACCAGGCTTTGAATCGATGTCGGTACAGAAGTATCCCAAACGTTCAAACTGGTATTTATCAAGTGTTTGGGTATTGGCGACAGAAGATTCAACATACCCTTTCACCACTTTAAGTGAATCGGGGTTGAGGGTTTTCTTGTAATCCTCTCCTTCCGGGACATCCTCGGGATCTTCGCCCATAAACAACCGGTCGTATAGCCTGATCTCCGCTTCAATCGAATGACTGGCCGAAACCCAGTGCAGGGTTCCTTTTACTTTCCGGGTGCTGTCCGACCGTCCGCTAAGGGTTTCAGGATCGTGGGTGCAATGAATTTCGGTGATTTCATCGGTAAGTGGATCTCAACCACCGATTCGCATTTGATGATATATGCATATTTCAGACGGACTTCACGACCAGGGGCCAGGCGGAAAAAATTTGATGGAGGATCTTCCATAAAGTCTTCACGCTCAATATAAAGCTCTCTTGTAAAGGCTACTTTACGGGTGCCGGCATCAGGATCTTCCGGGTTATTACTGCGTTCATTTCTTCAACCACTCCTTCAGGGAAACTGGTGATAACAAGCTTAACGGGTTAATAACGCCCATAACGCGATTTGCGCGCTTGTTCAGATCTTCCCGGATGCAGAATTCCAGCAGTCCGACATCAATCACGTTTTCACGTTTAGCCACGCCAACAATATCTGCAAAATTGCGGATGGATTCCGGGGTATAACCCCTGCGCCGCAAACCCGAAATGGTTGGCATGCGCGGATCATCCCATCCACTCACGTAGTTGTTTTTGACCAGTTCCAGCAATTTGCGCTTGCTCATCACGGTGTAGGTGATATTCAGCCGGGCAAACTCAATCTGCTGGGGAGCGAAAATCTCCAGTTCACGGATACACCAGTCATATAAGGGACGATGTACTTCAAATTCGAGGGTACAGATGCTATGGGTAATTCCTTCAATGCTGTCGCTCTGTCCGTGGGCGAAATCGTACATCGGATAGATGCACCATTGGTTACCTGTCCGGTGGTGATCGGTGTGGATAATCCGGTAGAGTAGGGGGATCGCGCAGGTGCATATTGGGTGACGACATATCTATTTTAGCCCTGAGCACCCGGGCTCCTTCGGCAAATTCCCCGGCTTTCATTCGGCGGAAAAGGTCCAGATTTTCTTCAACACTGCGGTTTCGGTAAGGGCTTTCCTGGCCCGGGCGGGTAGGAGAGCCTTTTTGTTCGGCGATTTGTTCGGCAGTGAGGTCACAAACATAGGCTTTCCCTTTCAGGATAAGCTTTTCGGCAAATTCATAAATCTGCTGGAAATAATCGGAGGCAAAAAACTCACGGTCTTGCCAGTCGAATCCAAGCCAATGTACATCATCGCGGATGGAATCAACGTACTCAACATCCTCTTTTACAGGATTGGTATCATCGAAGCGGAGGTTGCATTGACCATTATACTTGAGGGCAGTTCCAAAGTTCAGGCAAATAGACTTGGCATGGCCGATATGAAGATACCCATTTGGCTCCGGTGGGAAGCGGGTGTGAACACGTCCACCGTTTTTGCCATTACGGATATCCTCCTCAATCATGGCATGAATAAAATTGGTTGGCGTTTTGTTTTCGCCAGTAACTTCAGACGCAGGTTTAAGCTCGTTCATGCTAAATCATTTTTATTAAAGCATGCAAAGATACGGAATTCGGAATTCGGATTTCGGAATTCGGATTTCGGATTTCCTGAGAGACAAGGAATTCGGATTTTGGATGTGAATTCGGATTGCGGATTTCTGATTTCGGATAAAGAGACAAAAGAGGAGCGGGAGACAAGGAGAATTTCCAATTCACAATTTCCATTTTCCACAATACTTTATAGCCTGATAGTAGGCTTCTCCTTGTCCCCATTTCTCCTTGTCCCCGTGTCTGCTGCAAAAGAAACGAAATCTCCCGGTTAAGCCCCATGCCCCATGCTCTGTGCCCTGCGCTCTGTGCTCTGCGCCCTGTGCCCTGTGCCCTGTGCTAAAGGAGGTGTTCGGCCAGAATTTTGACACCGATTCCGATCAGGATCAGCCCACCCAGCATTTCCATGCGCTTACCGAGTTTTGCCCCGGCTTTCTTGCCAAAAAGTATGCCCAGCATCGACATGATAAAAGTTACGCTTCCGATGATAATCACTGGCAGCAGGATGGTTGTGGTATCCGGTGTTTGAAGAAAAGCAAAACTAACACCAACAATCAGGGCATCGATGCTTGTGGCCAGTGACATAGTCAATAAAACAACGGGTTTTAAAGGGTTGAAACTGTTCCTTTGCTCTTCGGGCTTCAGGCTTTCATAAATCATTTTCATTCCCAACAAGGCAAGCAGGCCAAAAGCGATCCAATGATCGAGGTAAGCGAGTTCGTCGCGCACTGTTAAGCCGGCCAGCCAGCCCAGCATTGGCATCAACGCCTGAAAAAGCCAGGGAGAAAGCAATGATGCAGGCTTTATAGAAACGGATTCCGGGTAATATCAGCCACTGCTGACTGAGACGGCAAATGAATCGAATGAGAGGCCCAATGCCAGCAACAGTAAAGTTACAACTTCCATTTATCCGGATTGTGAGCCGGCAAAAGTAGAGGTTTTTAGCGAAACGGCAAATTACAGTTACCGTAGCAGATTTTGTTCATAAAGTTTCTGCAGCATTGTCAGTGATTCTGCAACAGATTCGGTGAGGCTGGTTCCGGAAATGGTAGCACCTGATAATGCATCAATGCTTTGACCGTAAACGGGAATATGATCAGGCGAAATTCCATTAAATCCGCTTAACCAATTTTTACTTTTTACAGCTCCACCATGTGAATCAGGATAATTCAATATTGTTACTTCAATAATTTTAAGATTGGTATCCACAATCATAGCGTACTCAAATTCATGGTAGCGTCCCCAGATTTTGTCGGCCATCAGCCACCCAAAACTGTTGCCGTTTGTACGAACTGCAAACCATTTTCCATCGGCATTTACGATATCAATATCAGTGATGCTGTCTGCAGCCAGATCAAGCCTGATAAGCTCAACCTTCACCCCTCGATTTAGAGAAGTAAGCGTTTGGTTCAGTTTTCTCGAACTATCCCTCGATAATACAGGTTCGTCCGACACCATCGAAACAGTTATAAAAAAGAGGATAAGAAGAATTTTCACAGATCAAACAATCTTTCCGGCAGGTTGGATTTAAGTAAAAACTGCGACAAGACCAGTATGGTATAATCCATGAGTAGGGAAAAAGTCATTTTTATAAAAAGTTGTTTCAGGGTTTCCGGAGAAATAAAAAACCGGTTCTAAAAAGAACCGGTTTTGAGAGGTCTCGAGCGGATTCGAACCGCTGTAGAAGGTTTTGCAGACCTCTGCCTAGCCACTCGGCCACGAGACCCTGATGCGGTGCAAAAGTACTAAAAATCTGAAATTGATAACGAAATTTTTTTCAGTGGATTAAAAACCTGTTAATCAGTGTGTTTTAGTCTTTCGGGGTGTAGAACTGGATGGTTTTCTGCAAATATTGGCAGACACTCCGGGCACAGACAATAGTTGAATTCATTGCTCAGTTTTTCAGCATACTCAGGTGATATGGTATAATTATAACACCAGCAACCTTTGGAATGAAGACATTCAAACTGCCGGCCACAGCGCGGGCAGGTTTTTAGAGCTGGATTTAACGAATCATTCAAATATATCGTCGCTGTTCAGGGTAACACAAACACGGTCAATCTTGCCGCCGAGAGGTGGATTTAATTTCGAGATTTTTACCTCCGCATCGGTTACATCGGGAAAACGGGCATGCACGGCATGGAGTATCCGATGGGCCACGTGTTCAAGGAGATGGGATTTGTTCTCCATCTCCAGTTTAACCGTTTGATAAACGGTGAGATAATTTACTGTGTCGTGCAGATTATCGCTTCTTTCGGCCTGGTGGGTGTCGACCTGGATAAACAGGTCAACCATAAAGCGGGTTCCGATCACCTGCTCTTCCTTAAAATGGCCGTGGTAGGAAAAAAATTCCATTCCTTCGATCGAGATCATGCCCATGGTTCGGGTTTTTAGCAAAGATAGCCAAAGAGAAGTAAAGAGTTGAAAGTAAAAAGTAAAAAGTTAAGTTTCGGGAAGGCAGAAATCGGAAATCAGAAGTCGAGAATCAGAAGTGGGTTGACAAAGCAAGTTAAAACCATCCATATTGTGGAAAGGACCAAGGTTGTTCTCTAATATCTGACCCCTGTCTTTTCCTTCAACTATATTGGGAAATTCCATTTTGTTATAGCATCATAAAAAGCTGTCGGCTTAAATTTTTTGTTAATATTATGTTAAAGTAAATAATTGTATATCAATGAAATGAACTTGGTTACTCCCAATAGCGTTATATACTTGTGCCAACAAAGCAGTTGAATTTAATGATGAATTTTTGTATCAGAAAAGTGAAAACAAACCTGAATAGTAATTCAAATCCATTAACTGTAAAGTCCGGAAAACTATGAAAAGAGGAAATTTTATTGCATCTATTTTTACTTTAATAGTAACACCATTGTTTGCAATTCCTGAAACAATTATAAATAATACTGGTATGGATAAAGGGTTTAAAATCAAAGCAGGAGAAGGCCGGATTCATGGACATATCAAATTAAAAGGGGTAAACTCCAATGTTCTGGATGTTAAAATATCCGGTGCCGACACCAATGGAGAACTTGCGATATTTGAACAAACATCACTCTCTCAGGGTAAAGGAACACCATTGCATATTCACGATACCCAGGATGAAATCTTTTATGTGAATGAAGGCACCTATTATTTTCAGGTTGGGGATGAAAAGTTTAATCTGACCATCGGCGACAGTATTTTTTTACCCCGAAAGGTTCCCCATGCCTGGACCCAGGTGTCTGAAAAAGGGAAAATGACTGTAGTGGTGCAACCGGCAGGAAAATTAGAGAATTTTTTTATAACCATGTCGGCTCTGGATCACGAACCCACCCTCAAAGAAATTGAAAAGATTTTCGCCGATAATGAGATGCAGGTGGTCGGGCCGCCACTGGCAATTGATTAGTAAAAAGCAATAACCTAAAGAAGAAATTGAAATAACTGATTTTTTCAAAATAGAATGAAAAGATTTTATTTATTGATTTACCCGGGAACATCCTATTTTTCGGACACCGGTTAATTTGAAATTCCTCTTTAAAAAGATTATTAACAAATTCAGGTCTTTAAATTTCTAAAATCATGATCGACATCCCTGCACTCATTGCTACGGCCGCTTCGGCTGTTGGGTTATTTGATAAAATTGCCGACCAGGTTCAGCGTTTTATAAAGAAAGATGTACCTGCAGAAGTTCCGCCCGAATACAGAATGAAAATTGAAAAAGAAGGGGATTCACTGGTAAGTAAAAACCAGGGAGTTGTGATGCAGCGTATAACCTTTGCTGATTTTGAAAAGTTACCGGATGATGTTTTATTGCATATCAAAACCCTGGAAAGGTCTATGCAAAACTATTATGCTATCTGGAGCGCTGTATACCCGACACTTTCACTTGAGATTGATCCGGTTAAGAAAGTTAAAATAGAATTATCTTTAAGACAGGAAGTATTATCCATGAAAAATGACCTGGAAAGAATCTTAAAGTTTTTGGAAGACTGCGGATTCTGGTTGGACGATCACTATCTTGGGATCAGGGACATTGAAGAACTATAATTGATCAAACCGGCCTTGGATAATCCATTTGCAAAGGTTATTATCCTGCCGGTTTCGCAGTAGGTAGTAAAACTCCTGGTATTTCAAAGAATGAGAAACATAAATTAATAACCTGCATTAAACCGGTATCATGTATGATCTGCCTTATCACAAAGAAAAAAATGAACAGGTAATCAAGGAATTTATAGTTCAGTATCCTTTTGCTTTTCCTGGCCGGAAGCGACTTGGAAAACAAACCTGTAGCCACACAGCTACCGCTTCTTATAAAAGAAAAGGATAGGAAAAAGTTCTTAAGGGGGCATATCATGAAAAATACGGATCACCATAAAGCCTTTTTGCAGAATAACAATGTTCTTGCAGTTTTCACCGGACATCACGCTTATGTGAGCGGAACCTGGTATGATATTCCCCATCAGCCATCCACCTGGAATTATATGAGCGTGCATGCCAAAGGCATCATCCGGTTCCTGGATGAGGCTGCCCTTGTGGAGGTACTCCGGATGACAACACTTCATTTTGAAGACTATAATCCTCAGTCTGAAACGATCTTTGATAACCTTCCCCCGGCCTACACCCAAAAATTAATGAAGGCAATTGTAGCATTTGAAATTGAAATACAGGAAGTAGATACAGTTTTCAAACTGAGTCAGGACAGGGACGCTAAAAGCTATGAAAATATTATAGCCCGTCTCAGGATTCGGGGTGAAGCCGGGCAGGCGATTGCTGCAGAGATGGATAAAAGAACCAGGGAAGTATTTAAAGATGACGTGGTTTTGGATTGAGGATATTTAATCACCGTATGAAGTGAATATTCCCGGATCCTTTCCATGCAAATAAAGTTGTTCAATCTCTGAAAACGCAATTCATTCATTCTTGAAATCAACAACTTAATTGATTAAATTTGTAAATAGTGGCAGGGTAATGAATCAAACATCGGTGTTTAACTTAACTCCTTAAAAAATGTACTATGGCAGACTGGACGGAAAACAACCGGGCTTGTAAAACGCTCTGGACATCGCTTAAAATCATGAATCAGGTATTCGTCAACTTTGAGGAATGCGGGAATTTAAAGATGAAGGATCTGACATTTTTCAATTCATTGGTTAGCAATGCAGTACTTATAAATGAGGCAACCATGATTGCTGATCAGCTTGATAATATTTTCCGTAAAGGAAGAGGGGCAATATTTGAAGACAATACCGACCGGACAAAGGCAATCGGAGCGATGGTAGCGATTTTGGTGGATGGTGAAAAACAGGTCAGAGACATGGCATCAACCGTTGACGATGCTTACAAATTTATTGCTGAACAAAAATAAAGTCAAGTAAAGTAAAAAGTCTAAAGCCTGCCCGCCACTTTTCAGGTGGGTAAAAAGTAAAAGGAATACACCACCAGCCGATCTTTCCAATGAGAAAAATTATCTTGCTGACCCTATGGGGTTTAATTTCATTCACTACCTATGGCCAGGTTTCAGGTGAACAAATCAATGGTTTGGTTGAAACATTTAAGGCCAACGGGAATAGTGAAGAGGAAATAAAAGAGAGGCTTAATGGACTGATAACCAGTCCTGAATTATACAATACACTTTGGAAAATTTCATAGATCAGGCCGTTGAGCATGACAGCATTAAATGGAAACTCCTGAGGGATTTGAATGTTCAGTTCAAAACTTTCCAAACAGAAAACAATCCGGCGAATTCCTGGGTTTTACCTACGACTTTAATTTTGATTATGCTTCCTTTAAAGAGAACAACAAAACCGCATTTCCAATACGCTTGGATTATCGGCAACCGGGAATGTAGCAATCGACAAGAAGTTTAATCCATCCGATTTCCTTGAAACCAAAGTGCATTACAGCTATGCTCGTTTCAATGGAGGTGTTGTCACTAAAAGTAACAGGGAGGTTTTTCTTAAGCTTGACAGCATTGAAGACCTGCTTGTTCAGGAGAAGGATATACGGAGTGTAAAGGCTCAGCAATTATGGGAGGAATTCGGCAAAAATCTTGAACTGTCAAATCAATATTACTACGGGATATCTCCGAAATTTGCATTTGAATCGAATCAGGATTTTTCCGCAAAACAGTTTACACCGGGAATAGCCATCAATCTGGGCGCAAAAGCCTGGAATAATTCCGGTACGCTTTCAAAACTAAACATCTTCGATTATCCGTTTGCGGTGTTAAGATTGATTACCGGAACGGACAAGCGTTTTACGCCCTATGGCTCCACTTTGCCCATAGTTGCGATTGTTTTTGATTATGTTGTTCCTTCAAGCGACTCTGTAAGAAGCAAATTAGCCGGAAACCTAAATCCATATCCAAGGATAAAGTTTGAAACCGGGTTCAGAACATTTATTACACGGATTAAAAAGGAAAATATTTTCTTTAGTGCAAACTACAGGTATTACCAGGAACTGAATGCTCCCGCGGAAATTAAAAAAGAGGAACTGGATACCCATTCATATTTTGTCATGGCATTGCAATCAACATCCGGATTCTATGTAAGTTATGCAAATGGTAAACTTCCGTTTGATGCAAAAGGAGATGAAATTTATTCAATAGGGTTTAGCTATAAGTTCGAGTAGGATCGACAGGAAAAACAAACACCGGTGTGCCCGGATTTTTCTGTTACCAGGAAGGCTTAGTTGAAGAAAACTTTGACTTAATCCATCGATTAACTCTGTTTCCGCTGAATTCATCCCGGGAAATGAGGCTGATTATGGCAAGAAATACCCCACCGACGGTAATTCCAAGAATACGGTAAGTAAACCAGAAATGATAATACGATTGATTGGCTGTTCCAATAAACCAGATGAAAGGAAGCACAGCCACGGACAAATACAGCAGTGCTGCTTTTATCCCTTTGCTGTTGAAATGAAATGCACTCAAAAAAATCAGAATAATCAGTATAAGATTGATGATCACCAGTGGCAATTGATTAAAATTAATGACTATTGCAGATATCCGGCTGTTTTCTACTGATGCTGAGCGAAGTAGAATCTGATTTTTCACATCACCAAACAGGTCATAATCAATAAATGGCCAGGTGATGATCCATTTTATTCCCCAGGTGGCCAAATAGGCCAATGCCCAAAGAACGCCAAACTGTAAAAGCTGGTAAAGTGAATGCCGGAAAGATTTCAGATTGTTTTTTGTGACCAGACTGACCCAAAGTAGCATTGGGAGACCCAATGTAAGTAACGGCGCGGTGAGCAGATCAAAATAGGAGACAACCGCGCCAGTGATAAAAAATACCAATGGAATTGCATCAGGCTTATTTTTGAATTTGTAGCTTAATACTAAACAGGAGATAATAGCAACAATCAGAACAGGAGATAAATGCATCGAAAACTGCATCGGATAAATATTCACAAAAAATAAACCGGCCATCAATGCTGTGGTCATTGGACCTCCCATGTTGCGATAAAGAACAATGGTGAAAGTTACCAGGAGGAGAGAAGTAATAAAATAGATAAGCCACTTAAGCTCATTATACTCTGTAAATAAAAAGAAAAATCTGTAAAAGAAGGTATTCCCGTGCCAGTAACGGGCATATTCAACATTTGGTTTTAGGTTGTTGTTGGCGATGGAATACTTTAACTGATTTACCTGGGTGGTGTAGGGACCAGCCTGCTGACGGCTTCTGCCGAGCAGGGCTGATTTCAAAGGTTCCCGGTTATCCGAAGTATAGATCATATTCAGGATCATTCCATCCGTAAAATAATCCAGACCATGCTTTTTACCCGTTATCATGGGCTCAGGATATTCGCTGATGCCTTCAAAAAATGGAACAGAACGTTCAATATTCTTCCGTATTGGTTTATCAGGCAACAAGCACGATAAAAATGAAAAGGAGAAGAAGATAAAGACCAATAATATATAGGTCCGTAGATAAAGAACCAGGCATTTAATCCTGCCAGATCGGGGAATGGTCATATTTACTTTGATTTTAGCTGACTTTTAAAAACATAAAAAACAGTATAAAGGTATTGATATTGATAAATTTCCAATGTCAATTACCAACCAAAGAAGGGATGAATAACGCACTTCGGCCTGGTTCGACAAAGAGTTCACCAACCATCGCTTAGTATAACAGTGACGAAGGACCATCTTTTGATGCTCCATGCCCCTGTGCTCTGTGCTCTGTGCCCTGTGCCCTGTGCTCTCTGCCCTGAGCCCTGCGCCCTGCGCCCCGTGCCACCTATTCCTTCACAAAATACCTGAACGGATTATAACTGATCCCTGTATCGTAGGCGTCCACTTTCTCGTGTTTTTTCAGAAAGCCTACGATGCTGTATGTAAGCGGGTAAAAAGCACCTCCACGCCCGATTTGAATATGTAGTTGGATATAATGATTGAGATCAGCAGCTCATTGGGCATGGTGCCGTAGAATGCCACCATACAGAAAATAGCCGTATCGATGCCTTCACCCACCAGGGTAGAGCCGATGGTGCGCACCCACAGGAAGCGACCTTTCATTCTGACCTTAAGTCTGGATAGGATCACGGCATTGGAGAAAGCGCCGCCAGAAGTATGCAAGCAGGCTGGCCAGCACAATGCGGGGCACAAAGCCCAGCAGCGTTTCATAAGCCTGCTGGTTGGGCCAGTCTGTGGCTGGTGGCAGTTCCTGTACCACCCAAAGCACAAGCGACATCAGCAAGGCAGCACCGAAGCCAGTCCATATAACCTTACGGGAACGCTGAAAACCATAGACTTCGGTTAAAATATCACCGAAAATATAGCTGAGCGGGAAGAGGATGGTACCACCATCGAAGGTGAACATCCAGAGGAAAGGATTTTGGTGGAAGCGAGGTTGGAGATCAGCAGCACCGCGACAAACAGTGCCATGATGATGTCGAAATAGCGGAAATTACCGCCCTGTCCGGAATTATTTTCCTTCATCAGGTGTTCTGGATTTAAAAGATCAGCCAGCAAAAATACAATTCTGTGATGAATTAGGACCTACATTATTTCTTTGAGAACCTGTGACCCAAAAGGCAGAGTGTTTTACCATGGGCTCCTGATTCTGTAGAAAAGTCAATGCAACGCTGATTATTATCAGCAAGTGATTACTTTTACAAAAATATATGCCATGATCAGAAAAAGCCTGTTAACCTTTAGCATTAGTATGTTGTTTTTGTGTGGTTTGAATGGCCAAAACTTCACTCTTACGGAAAAAAACCAGATACTGGCAGGTGATACGACAAAATGATGCGGGTTCTCGTTTACAACGATCCTTCAGACCTGATGACATTGAATTCCCAGAGCATCGACATTGACCCTGCCGACCCCTGTTGCCTTTACTCGCCAACCGGATGCATAAAGCCATGGTTGACACTGCCAATCCGGAGTCGGAATAGCCGCTCCGCAGGTTGGTATAAACCGCAATGTTATCTGGGTGAAACGGTACGATAAGCCTGGTTCGCCTTTCCAGTTCTGCATCAATCCAAGGATCCTGAAATATACCATTCTTCACCGCAAAGGCGGGGAAGGTTGCCTATCGATACCCGAAGAGCGTGGCCTGGTTTACCGCAGTTATGCAATCCTGATTGAATATAAAACCTTTGACGGAGCCAGTCATAAGGAAATGGTGGATGATAACACAGCCATAATTTTCCAGCATGAGATCGACCACCTGAATGGCTTGTTGTTCCCCGACCGCATGCGTGAGCAACAGTTAGAGCTTTTTCTTCCTATACCACAGGGAATGGAGTTTTATATAAAGCCAACCATGACTCCCTGATTCAAACAAAAGGAGCTTACATGTGTTAAAATGCCTGAATCTTTTCAGCTCGGTTTTTTGGCTGGTTATTGCTCCTGTAATGATCGACACTATGAAGAAGTCTGTTTATTTATTCATGTTTTTAACTGTTTTGTTCCATGCCCTGGTCGACGGAATCGTTGGCGCAGACCGGAACCGGAAATGTACTGCTTTCCTCCGCCGATGGGGATAATCAGTATTAAATCAGATGCTCCGCTCGAATTGATCGAAGCTTCTTCGAATCAGCTGAAGGGTGTGATTGACATTACAGGAAGAAGCTTTTCATTTTCTGTCAACAATCGTTCATTTAAAGGCTTCAACAGCCAGTTGCAACAGGAGCATTTCTACGAAAATTATATTGAAGCTGGTAAATACCCTCAATCTACTTTTAAGGGAAAGATTATTGAACAGGTTGATTTATCCGTCGACGGAGATTACCAGGTCAGGGCCAAAGGTGTGTTAAACATTCACGGAATTGACCAGGAACGGATCATCAAGGCCGATATTAAGGTAAAAGAGGCCTGATCCGTCAGTTCATCCTTTACTGTTCCCCTATCCGACCACAACATTACCATCCCGAAGATCGTTTACCAGAAAATAGCCGAAGAGGTTATGGTAAAGGTAAGTGCCGGTTTCACCAGAGTCAATAAATATCTTTCTATGAAATCCAGCCGGTTCAAACAAATCCCGCTTCTTTTCTTTCTGATTTTATTGGTTTTCCCGGGCCAAGGCCCAGTTCCCTCTTTTACTTCCATCGCCGGAAAGATCAGCTTAAAAGCGGTAGTGTTACCAGGATATTGCAGGATAAAAGGGATTTATCTGGGTAGGAACTTCCAAAGGGCTGTTTGTTTATGATGGATTTGATTTTCGGGAGATGACATTCAGCGACAGCCTGAAAACATCCGGTGTTACTGCCCTGGCAATGGATAAATCAGGATTGGTATGGGTTGGCTTCAGCAATGGTAAAATTGCCCGTGGTCATGAGAATGGGTTCACTTTTTTTACACCACAGGAGGGTCTTCCGGCAGTGGCGGTTACCTGCCTGCTTTTCGACAATGATTCCACGTTGTGGATATCCACGTATGGCGAAGGGGTGTATTATTATCGGAACAACCGGCTTTTCAATATCAATACAGATGATGGCCTGGGCGATAATTACAATTATACCCTTGCTGCAAACAAGGATGGCACCATATGGGCCGGTAATGACGCCGGCATCAGCGTATGCAGCCGCGATGATAAACGTAAAGTAATCAGGCATTATTCAACAATGGATGGGCTGCCCGACATCCTGGTTCAGAAAATAGTCCCTGCTGCCACGGGGGGATTCTGGATCGGGATGCAGGAAAAGGGAATCTGTTATTATAACCCTGTCAGTGATGCCTTTGAACTTCCTTTATCACAAAACTGGGACTTTGGTCCGGTGAACGATGTTCTTGACTTTGGCGATTTATTATGGATAGCAAGCGAAGGGAATGGAATTATTGAACTTTCCTTAAAGAAGGAGAACAAGGAATCCGGCTTCAGTCTTGTTGAAGGTCCAGTAAAAGAATCGACCAGTTGCTGCACGATCTTGAAGGCAATGTCTGGGTAGTTTCCCAGGGTTGCTCAGCTGGTCTTCAGGCCCCGGAATCAGGCATACTAAAAACATCGCCGGACTGAAACTGGGCAATATCCATGCCCTGCATGCCGAAGCACGATGGAAGCCTTTATTTTGGAAACGATAAGGGATTTTTTTATTTCAATTCCGGCAAAACAGGGAGTGAAAAGCTAAAACAGTTGTTACCTCCGCAAAGCAGGGGAGGAGTCGGAATTACCAGCATTTATCATGATCCGGCTGGTAATATCTGGGTAGGAACCTTTGGAAATGGATTGTATCGGATTGATAAGAAAACAGGTGCCTCCAAAAAAATAAATGACCCTATGGGAAAGTTGAATAACAATATTCTGGGTATTTCAGGCAAAGGTGAGAAATATGGTTTGCTACTCTGGGGTGCTGCCCGTTGCAATATCAACAACGGTTCCGGTAATTTATTTGATTTTGATAACTTTTCTACCGAAGGGCTGGGGAATAATTTTATCTACACTGTTCTTTCGGATAAAGAAGGCAGGATTTGGTTCGGGACCGATGGGAAGG
>JADJEQ010000032.1 GCA_016709025.1 Bacteroidales bacterium
GGCCATCGGCCCTTACAGCCGCGCTAACAAAAACAAATGGAATGCTATTTATTCTTCGGCCAGGTACCCATCGATCCCGCAACAGGTAAAATTGTTGAAGGAGGTCATCAAAGAGTTAACGCCTAGGAGGTAAGAAACATCGTCAATCTCGTGAAAGCTGCCGGATATGACTATTCCGATGTGGTAAAAATCGACTCGCCTGCTGAGCGACAATATGCCCAATTTTGGAGAAATGATCAAGTGCATGGCAGCCTTATTCGAAGATCCTCAAGAGCAGCTTGGCGGATGTCCGGCTTCCCCTCGGAGCCTTGATTGAAATTGAAACCAGTCAAATAGTGAAACAAAAAGTGAAAAGTGAAAAGTGAAAAGTGAAAAACTTTAACTTGACTGATAAATGAAGTAGTTACATTTAGACAAATTTTACAAGCCACTTGAAAATTACTGAAGGTTATAAAATAAATAGTAAGGGACATCAAGGAATATGGCTGAGTAGTGCACTGTTGAAACTAGTACTGCTCCTGTGCGCTGACAAGAGAAGCCTAATTTATGCACAATCAACCCCGGATTTTATTTCAAATGAGAATCACCCATGAAATAGCCAAATGAAGCTGAGTATTGGTTGTGTTTATTGGAAGATACTGATTTTATTAATAGGATGATGTGCAGAGGAAAATAAAAAGGGATGTCGGGAAATAGTCTTTTGATAGCTTCCTCTGTAAAACACAAAATAATCTTGAAAACAGAAAGAAAAGAAAAACCTTGATTTGGGGTGTTACCAACTTTCATTTTCATCAGATTTCACTTCTCACTCTTCAGTTCTTCACTTAAAGTCAGTCCATGAAAATCTCACTTCCATCTTCATCTCACCTGTTAATAGTAAAATTCCATATTGCAGGCGAAGCGATGGATGTTATTGCTCGAGCAGCTCAACGAGCCTCGAAATGAGCGCGGCGGGTACGCGAATCAGTGCCGAAGACACCTACAGCATCAACAAATCGAGCCTGAAACTTTGGGACGCTGGATCCTGCTTTTTGGCGGGGGCTGTACTGGGTTGAAATTGGTTTCAGATCAGGGACTGATCCTCGACCTCAATCCCACCATTGTGGTTACGGACAGATCCAGAAATACAGTTCGCTGGAGCAATATGATTATCTCAACAATGGTTTCGGGGCCATTGGATAAGTCGGCGGGAACTCTCAACCTACTCTCGAGCGTTACATCACTGCTGGGCTTGGTGGATGAAGATGTGACGAGGAGGTAATGGTTGCATCTACCTGGAAAATGACCGAAAAAGGAGGGTCAATGAACAGAATTGAACATCGGCGCGATTGAAAAAGTCGCAATTGGAAGTACGACGCATAATTCCCGTAGTTTCCCAACCCTTATTGCTGGGCAATGTGAATCGTATTTATTTATCAAATGAAATATTCAACGATGTAAGGGTATTGGTGGGCGCCCTCCTTCAAACATCGGCAAGTTCGCTAGGAAGCGACACCGATAATCGGATGTGGTTTTTATACTGGTGATTTCTCGATGTCTAGGATCTATGTGAGAAGAAAAAACAACCAGCCGGGCCAATTACCTACCCTGATACAATGTTCCTCACAAGTCCAAAAGCCACCTCGCCATCTCCCCAGGTGCTGAAAAGGGGGATTTTAATTTTGTTTTCGGTTATCCTGGAAGCACACAGGGAATATTTGCCATCGTCATGCCACAGAAATGATCACGGGTACAGAAACCCACCGGATATCGTGGCTTCGTGAAAAAAACTGGGGAATCCCTTCCGAGCCGGAACGCGCATAGATGACCTGGTTGTGATACAAGGTATTCTGCGATGTTACGCCGTGGTCGCCACAAGACCGGAAGAAATGATCGGTGAGAACTGGGGAATCAGGAAACTGGAAGCTGCCGCCGACAAAAAAGGAACTTGATAGCGTTTCGAGTGAATGGGTGGAACGCTGATGTCGCCAGGAGCGAATGTTATGGCATAATGCCACCTGAGCTTGAATCCTTTTTACAATCTAACTGATCTTATTTAGCGAAACAGAAACCTACCTGATCAGAAGGCGGACTCGGGGTTGGAAGCGATCCGATACGCCCATAATTCACAATCAACTGGTGGAGAAGAGCAAGGATAAAAACCACCACCCAAGAAATTCATCAAACCAGCTTATGTGTTCATGTACAAGGCGGCGGAGAAGGCTCTTTTTTTTAAGAACATTATCAGCCCGTTGATCAAAAGGTATTCGTCCAGCCCTTACTTCTCTGATTGGGTCATGTACCACCAGGACGGGTTCAAAATTTCCACTGGCAATTGAGCAGGGGGCCATTGTCATAAACAACGATTTTGAAGCATGGGCTGAAGAAGTCTATCTGTAAAGAGTTTATTCTACCGACGAAGGCAGACTTGGCAGCACCCCTTTGCTTCCTACAATGCGTGAACCTCTGAAACCGGTGCAGCTGGACTCCTGCTGTTTCGAAATTGTTTGTACCGGTCGATGTGCACTACTTTGCCACCATCCTTGCCTGAATCGCAGCGCATCGGCATGAAACTCGACGTTTCCAAAAGAATCCGTGCCGCGTGCAGGGGCCAGTTGATGGAGTTTCAGACCAACAAGGGTTTTATCCGGATGCCAACCTGTTCCCAAGGGAGTGGTAACCTACGGCGGCTGATGACCATGAATCACGTTGATGCGGCGGTATCAATGTTATTATACACCACACTTGGGCCGGAATTATCGAAAAGGAAGATCCCGCCACGGCGATTACTGTGGAGCCAAATTTGAAAAATAACTTTATGAAGGGAAGAACTATGGCCATTATGGAGCGAAGGACCAAACGATGCACTGGCATTTGGACAGCAGTAACCAATGACTCCAGCCACTCGGGGAGCCTGGTCTCTGGGTCGCGTTGACGGATAACTTGTGGGCATCACCTGGACCGCAACCTTGAAGGCATCTATGAGCGACCTGATGTACGACCCTGATCAAAGCCGCACATCAGCCCTAGATATCCGGTATTGCCTTCGTTTATCATCGAGTATGTTTGGTTGGCGACACCCGCTGAAGAGATGACGCTCAGGAGTATTTTGGGGGATTGTGGATTGTGGATTAACCTTTCATTGAATTCTAATTAATGGCTGTTAGTTGGCTGGGTTGCCTGTTACTGTATACTGTCATTGGTTCGTTGTTTGCTGGTCGCTGGTCACTGGTCACCGGGTTACCAGTTAATAGTTACCTGCCATCGCCTGGGTTATCGGATGGTCTCGACATTGCTCACCACCGATTCTGTGCAGCTTCCTGACGCTGATTTCTGCTACTGATCAATGACAACAGTAGCTGATTTTCTTTACTTCTAATCCAGCAAACGCCCGCGATTAAACAGGCACCGGCTCTATTTTTAATTGCGATCAATTCATGGCTATTTGCGCATCCATCCATTCATGAAGAACAGGCTGCACATTATAAAGCATTGGGGCAGAAAACAGTGGTACAGCAAGACAGTCTCCAGGGATTTGGCGGAAGATTGCCGGTTGACCATCAAACGACCTGACTTAAAACGTGTTTGGCTATCACCCTTATTGGATGGGCAATTCCAGGCAGAACTACCAGTGGGAGCTGCTGAGTGATTTTGTGCTACTTTTCGTATGATACCGATCCGAAACCGGCAATCCTCACCACCAATGGTTTTGAAACTGCCGAAGTGATTGATACGGCCCTTGAAACACGTGGTAAGGGCCCATCTTTGTGTAACCCCCGCTTTCAGGACATGCGGCATCTTTCGCCAACCCGCATGCACAAAAAAACCTGACCGGGAATATTATTTCATTGATCATTCACCGCGGCATAGGGTGAACATCGATTTCGAAGCAGTATTTCGTCCCAGCAACAGGGGCCGACCAACTACCGGTTCAGTTGTCGGAACTGCACTGGTCGTGCCGGGGGCCGAACTCAGCATCGCCGCGCCGGCCGCAAACTGGAGCAACACCCTGAGCATCCCGGCCATTGCCCTCGGAACCTGATTTCATTAGGATCATGGTTTACGACTACTATTGGAACGGCAGCAGCCCGGCCGGCCCGGTATCGGGTACTGGCCATTGACGACTTCAAATTACGCCGTTAATCACTCGCCCTAAGTTATTACCAGTCGCAGGGCGTTCCGAACGAAAACTGTTGCTGACTCCTCATTATGGTCCGCGAATGGTCGGTAAATTCCAACACATTACCCGCAAGCACCAGCGGCAGCGGCACAGCAGCATCCCATCTCCGCAATGTGCGCGGCAACAGCAGCGGCTTTACACCACCCCAGAACCTTTGCTGGGATCATTTCAGCAACAACCCTTATTACAGTCACTTTCAACAACAACTGGCGGCAATGTTCCTTGATGATGTGCAGCCTGCGCGCCCAAAAAACGACCTGGTGAACCGCAGGAATACGGGCCGAACCGGATCTGGGCATTGGGGTACGACAACGGCTACCCTGAACTCTGGGACCTGATCGCGGAAAAGTTCACCCAAATCCCTGAATTTCCTGTCGTGACACCCCTGCACGATCCCGGTGGACCCTGGTGGAACGACGGTGACGAAGAATCCTACTTTGAAACCATTGCCTCAGATTACCCCGGTCCCTCAGTCTGAATTTGGAACAACTCAGTCTTGGAAACCGGTCTTCGACTCGCTCTGGATATATGACGGTCAGGATGTGAATGCCCCTTGATGGCAGCTCCTTTCGGGGATCAAATCCTAACCGGACTCACTTCATTTCGGGCAATGGATTTATCCATCCGTTTCAACAGCGATAGCGCTACTACAAGAGCAGGGTATTCGTTGGTATGGAGCTGCTTGACGGCTTCAATCAATGAAACGGCAGCTTGAAATTCAGCATCTACCCGAACCCGGGCGATGATCGGTGTGAATTGTTTGGGGGATGATCAGAAATGATTGTGAACAGCAAAGATGTTAATTCCGAGGCGTGGTCGGTTGAGCTGTTTGACATTCAGGGAAAAGTCCACCTCAGGCAGGCAAATGCTGGTAAGGACGAAGAAATTGTCTTGCGTCAGGGGATTTGGGAGTGGCATTTATATTTTAAAGGTGAACTGAATCAGGAAGTTACCTGAATTCTGTTTAAAGTTGTGATCTGTCATTAGCCCTCTATCCCGAAAAGGAAACAACATCAAAGGTTGTCTTTTTATCAATGGCATTTGCGAAGAACTCATAGAAAAGAAAGAATTGCCGTTTTGTGTAATACAGGAATGCCAGGTTTTATGCATTACCGGAAAAAGCACTCAGCAAAATCAATATCTAGATTACAAGGGAGATTTCGCTAAAACGCTCCCGAAAGAAACAGATTACTGTTATTACAGGCATGAGAAGGGTCGGTAAATCTACCGCATTGCGATTTTTACTCGATGAAACCACGCACGACAATAAACTGTTTCTTGATTTTGAACGGATAGAAAACCGGATTTTATTCAATCAGCCATCTTAACAACGAGTGGAAAGAGGGTTGATCGTACTTGACTGAATCTGACAAAACAGGTGTGCTGGCGCGCGAGAAACAAGGTTCCAACGACTAGTGTGATAAAAAGCTTTAGACAAGTCGGCTGGAATTTCCGCGGGATCAAGCACCTGTTCTGGAAGATCATTTTTCAGGAGCGGGGGGTTGAATGGCAACCAAATAAGAATTTTGTCCAGATGTCGAAAGTCAAACGAAAGAAGCCCCATTTTGACCCATGGGTATTATGAGAATGTATCAATTTCTTGGCGATCTCCCGGTCACTAGATCCAGGAAGACAAACTCTCTACGAGCGTTCGAAGAGACTGATTGGATATAAAACTTTATAAATCGGCAGTGGTTTACACACTGATCCGGCTTTGGCAAACGGTTAGGCAGGACTTCAATGAAAATACAGGAATCACTGAATAACCGAAGCAAAAAGAGGTTATCCGCTGGAACGTATTTATCATGCAGTAAAACCTTTACCACTGAAAGAATGGCAAACAAAACGAAATTGTATTCACTCATACGGTTTGTGCAAACAAGTGGTTCAAGTCCGAAACTGAATAAAAACAACTTGAATTCCAAGGGAAATCACGAAAAAGCTGTGACATTGAATCTTTTCAATAAAACAAGGATTTGAGTAAAGAACCGCAATGCATATGATTGAAATCAATCATTAAGGTAGCACGCTTAAAAGTCCCACACCCAGCCGCAACGGTCGACAGAGGATTTAATCAACTTAATGGGTGGAAATTTTCTGAAGAAAAAAGCCTCTCCAAGGCGCAAACTCCTGACAGTCATCCCTTCAGTAGAAAAGTTTTCGTTGCTAAAGCAGCCCGGAGCATTAACAACCATTTCGTCAGGGCGGAGCTGACAACACTTTCTCCTTCAGAAACGCGAAATAAGCCGGGTTCAAACCCGCATCGAAGGAATAGTTCTAGCTTACCGTCAAGGGGTAAAGGCGTTGACCTTGGTTGGTTCCGGTGAAACTGAGCGCATCGGCAATGGAAACCGGTCCGGTAGCCCTATCCACAGCGATGCCATAAACAGTCTAGAACTACCGTGCCATCCGTAATAAAACGCTCTGACACCATGGTTTCAGTTTTCAAATCCAGCATCATGATGCTGCTGCTCATGGTACCCCAGTCGAAAATTCAGAACGAAAGCGGTATCACCGGCAACGGTAAAGTTGATGGCCTCAAATCCTTCAAAGGTGTGTTTCATTGAACCAGTTGCAGCATCCACCACCTGGAGCCTGTTTTTTACATCCCCTGCAACTGCCGCGTGCAATCAGAGAGATCCCCGTAATTGTCGGCTTTCAGCACATAGGGATTGATAACGATTGTAACCTGTTTCTCCTCCGAAAGCGTCAGAAGTCAATCACCGAAAGGGTGTTGTTGTAATCGGGAAAATTCACTTGCCGGAATTTGAAACCCAGATCTACCACCGGCAACGGTGATGCCATCGGGATTGGGGCCTACCGGAATATACTTCGTAACAGTCGGTGAAAGGTATCGATGACCGCAACAGTTCATCGAATGCAGACAAATGCGTTGCTGCGTAGAAGGCAATTTTTCGGGGCTGACGGGCGGTAGTCCCATCGAACAGGGGAATCTGCTTCAGGCCCATACAGGTGCGGGCGTCCATCACTGGCTTTGGCTGGAACCTGACCGACATTGACCACTGCATACAGCTTACCGTAAATAGCCAGATCGCCGTGGTATCGCCCAGTCCACGGCCATTCTGTTGCAGGAACATATCATTGGCAACCGCCGAATCGCTGAACGTGAAACGGGTTAGTGAAGCATTGTTGCCCGAAAAAAAGGCCCCATTCAGCACATATACCCGGTACTCCGAACCAGGTGTCGTGGGTTGCCGGTTTGTCATCCGGTTCATCGGTTCAGGAAATCGTCAGCAATGCCAGCGGTGGAGCAGTAAAGTTTGTAGTTCATTGAAATGTTTGTTAGTAATTGATTGATAATGTGATAAAAAGCTCCTCCATTCATTGGAAAGCCTTTGATAACCTCATATTGCGCATTGAAGAGGTTAACGATTTCGGCCTTAACTTTCCAGGTAATCGATTTTAATGGCCGCTGCCGGAAGCCGACAGGTCACGCACCCAGTACGATGGCAAAATATTGACCCGAATATTCTCGCCCAGGATAAACGATGACGTTGCTAATAGAGCAGGTTATAGCCGATTGCCGTATGTTTCCCGTTCAGGGCGAACAATCCCGACAAGGTCTCAAACGGAACGTGAGCGAATCTGATGCCCATAAGTTGAGGCTACCCGGAGGGGTAGGCATCCTGCGCCTGCTGATGGGTGTAATTGAGGTTCGCGAAAGCGCTGTTGGCTGAAAGCCCTGGGGGCAGTCCGGCCTCAATTTCGACGCGCTGATCTCAGCATTCCCAAGGTTCCGCATCGACCATGCAAAGAGATTATGAGAAGGCACGGCAACAATTTTATCTTTAACCTGTTCAGGAAAACATCGGTTTGAAAGTTCAATTGAACCGGGCCGGGTTTAGAAGGATCAGATCCGCATTGAACTTGATTGATAACTTTTCGGTTTCAGGCTGGTATTGCCGGAGATGTTGTAGTACAGGTCGAGGAAGGCGGGCATCCGGAAACTGTTTCTGTACATAAGCCTTAAGCGCAGAAGGATTGCTGCCTCAATCGGGTGATGAAAAGAAAATGAGGGAGATAGCGCCTGGGAGGAGGCGGACCTGTCCCTCTGACGATTCATTCACCACGGTACCCAAATGTCCCAGGAGGCTTCAATTGGTTTGTTTCAGCCCAGAATAACGAAGCAAGACCGGTAAAGGAAGGTTCTGCGAGGAAATACTGGTCAGCCTCCATCGTATTCGGACATCGGATCTGCGCAGCGCCAAGACTAAAAACCTACCCAGCGGCAGAGAGACTGGTCAGTGACATGTAATATTCCCGCTGAAAGTAATGGTTGTCGAGGCCGCCTTCCTGATTCAGGTAAGCAGGATCCCGGTAACGCAGATTACTACCGGTGAAGGTTTGCTCAGCAGATTCACCTTCCCGGAAGTCCGCATACTGAACATTGCCGAAAAATCGACGGTATTCATGCGCTGCACCGAGTAGGGATTGTAATAAATCACCGCACCCGGCAGTCCCCGTTCCGAAGTGTAGAGCCAGGACTTCACCTTCAGTACGGAACTGTCGCTGAAACGGGTTTCGGTGTTCAGGTTCAGGTTCAGCGATTCGAGGTCACCATTGCTCCTTTCAGGGTGGTATCGGGCTGACTCCCGTTTTTGCACATAGGGGTAGTCACCCTGGGTATGGTTGGAGGCGGTTGTGATCCCAACTGTTTTTTACCCGCCTTGGAATAAAAACTGCCGGAAAGGATTGATCAAACCGAAAGAACCAGCTTTAACCCGGCTTTGAAATTCAAATTTTTCTGCGATAAATCAGGCATAACCGTATGAAATTCCAGGATACCTCGATGCTCTGGCCCGCAGGCGGCAGAGTTGTTGTTCCTGGCCGATATACAATTCAATGGATTCAAGATTCTCGAGCGGAATTTTACCCAGGTCAACCTGACCGGTGGCTGCATCGCTCAATGGAACTCCATCCACAAAACCCCGGTGGTTGGCACCAGGCTTCTCACCACCACGGTCTTCAACCCTCCGAGTCCTCCATAATCCTTCACTGTAACGCCGGAAAATGCGAAGAGCATCGGCCACCGATGAACCCGGGAGTACTTTCAGTTCAGACACAGCAACCGCTGCATCGGAGTTGAAGACCGTTCTTCATCCCCGGCTTTTTTGCCGGTAACTTCAATACCTTTGATATTCAGTGTATCCATAACCGGCTGTTGGGCAACAGACAGGCTGTTACAATAAGCAACAAAAAGCAGGTTACGGACAATTGTTTCATGAACCGGATCAGAATTTGAGGGCGGGGACTTTCAATAAAGAAATCCGATTCTGCGCATACTCAAAGGCATAGAATACCGCAAAGGTGTAGATCAGATCACCAGCCAGGGTGTTTCTGAAAAAAGGAATGGCAGCAGCATAGCAGGCAAGGATTCCGGCTGATGAGAAGGGGATACATACCGCTGAACGCCCATACAACCGAAGTTTGACACAATGAAGAAGATCACGGACGCTGAAAGGCCTGTAAGTAAAAGTGTTTTGCGGAAAACTTTTCAATGCCACCGATCCAGCCAAACGAATCACCGCGAAAGCGGCAAAGCAAACAAAGCCCTTCATAGAGAGGTAACGAAACGTCCGTAGAACGCATAATTCAGAAATAAATCGCTGATCCATACGGCAGCCAGTGGAAGCAGGTAGGCGGTATAACGATTGCTGTAACGGGCGCTCGCCAAACAGCGCCATGGCTGCAATGGGTGAGAAATTAAATGGATGAGGCAACAGCCGGCTGAGTGCCAGGCTTGCTACGATGGCGGTAATAACCGCAAAGCGCAATGAAATCCGGTTTGTGTTCATCGATGCTGTTTTTTTAAATGAAACATTGCGCGGATTCTGCAGCAAAAATGAAAACCTGAATTAAATGGCCGGAACAATAGGAACAGACCAGGCTTTCTGATATGCAGTTCATTCACCGTAAACTACAAAATCCACAAGGCAATTGGCAGGTCTTCTGACTTACTCCGTTTGTTTTCAACGCCTTCCGCCCGTTTGGAGATGGATGGTGGCAATCAGTTGAAACCTTTAAAAGAGCTTACAGCAGCGGGAACTGTCGCCGAATTTCACGGCATTCCCTATTATCCGTTTCCGGAACCATTGCCTGCAAAAGTAGGGAGATTCATTGAAGGAAAACAAGGTTTTTCGTTAAGTTTTCGGAAAACTATTAACAGGTTGTTGATAAAGCGGTTCTGCAGTGGCCAGCCCTATAAAATCTGAATTGATCGAATGAAGTTTAATGAGGAGGTATATCGCGCTTATACCTCACGATGTGGATGATTTCCTACAAGCACATTCACATTCTTTCCCCATAATATCTGACCTAAAACACATAGTATACTGATTATATGTTATTTACTATATACAAAATCGTGTTATGACTAAACGGCATAATGTTTAATTTACCATCTGATATTGAATTTAATTTAACTCACTGAAAATGAAAAGCTTCACAATAATTCTGATAATGGCTGGGTTTAGTTTTGCTGGTTTTAATCAGTAATTTACGTTCAGACGGAACAAAGCAAACAACAGGTTGTCTTCAGGATGAAAAAGACTTCAAAATGATAGAACTTACTGCACTGCCTGACGAAGTCAGAACGGCAGCGTTAAAAACGATCAGGTTTCAACCATTCAATCTGCTGAAGTTAAAATTTTCTATCGGTGAGAAGGTTTACAGGTAAACCTGAAGAGCATAGAAAAAGGTGAATTTTCGACCAAATTTATGCAGATGGTAAGCCGTATGAAAATAAGACTTCCTGATAAAACCAGAATAGACATCAAAGAGGCTCCAAAAGGGGCCCTTTGATGTCTATACTATTTATTTACGCTTATCATTATTCATTACTATCTTCAAGGGTTGCCGGGGCGAAGGACGAGGGTCGTCAGGCGGGAACGGTACAACTCATTTCTCACTTCACCTTCTTCACTATTTTTAATAACCACTTCACAATGCATTTTTTTCCTATAAAACCTAACAGGTTAAAAGAAACCTGTTAGGTTTATTTTCATTCAGACTTTCTTTTCAATCATACTTTTCACTCTTTGGTCCCTGAGCTCTTGTCGAAGGGCACTTTCACTTTTTTAAAATTCACTTCACCATGAATTTTTCTCACAAAACCTAACAGGTTAAAAGAAAACCTGTTAGGTTTATTTTCATTTCAAACTCCCCCTTTATTCAATCATGGTTCACTTTTCACTCTTCATTTTTCACTTTTTAATAATCACTTCACAATGCTTTTTTCTCATAAAACCTAACAGGTTAAAAGAAAACCTGTTAGGTTTATTTTCATTTCTAACTCCCCCTTTTTTCAATCATACTTCACTTTTCACTCTTCACTCTCTTCACTTTTTTCACTCACTACTCACTACACAACTCACTACTCATCTCTAGGTCACTAAGTCTCTTCGTCTCTATGTCTCTTTACTTTCTTCACTTTTATTCGGAATAAACCCGGTTCTCCTGCTCATCAACCCTGATAAATGTTGTCCGTTTTGTCAGTTCTTTGAGTTGTGACGCACCAACATAAGTGCAGGTGCTGCGAATACCGCCCAGGATATCAAGGACCGTGTTTTCAACATTACCTCTGTAAGGAACTTCAACTGTTTTACCTTCGCTGGCGCGGTAATCGGCAACCCCGCCCACATGCTTTTCCATGGCAGTTGCTGAACTCATCCCATAGAACAGTTTCACTTTCGTCCCGTCCTTTTCAATCAGGTCGCCACCGCTTTCGTCGTGACCGGCGAGCATCGCCTAACATCACAAAATCGGCGCTGGCCCCGAATGCCTTGGCCACATCGCCCGGGGTGGTGCAACCTCCGTCGCTGATGATCTGTCCACCCAATCCATGTGCTGCATCGGCGCATTCTATGATGGCTGAAAGCTGCGGATAACCGACACCCGTTTTTACCCGTGTGGTACAAACCGATCCCGGCCCTATGCCCACTTTAATGATATCAGCCCCGGCCAACAGCAATTCTTCCACCATTTCGCCGGTCACCACATTGCCTGCTATAATTACCTTATCGTGAAACTTTTTACGGGTTTGTTTGACAAATGCCACAAAATGCTCGGCATATCCATTGGCGACATCAATGCAAATAAACCTGAGCTGGGGGTTGGCAGTGATAACAGCATTCAGCTTTCAAAATCCCTGGATCCGATACCGGTGCTGACTGCTATAAAGTCCTCGATCCCTTTCGGAGAACGGGCCATAAAACTGCTCCACTCATTGAGTGTGTAGTGTTTGTGAATTGCAGTAAAAAGTTTCATTTTATGCAGGGCCAGCGCCATTTCAAAAGTGCCGACTGTATCCATATTGGCGGCCATAACCGGAATACCGGCCCATTCCGTTTTGGTATGCATCATTTTGAAGGTACGTTCCAGCTTTACCTGAGCCCTGCTCTTCAGGGTGGATCGTTTTGGCCTGAACATTACATCCTTAAATCCCAGTTTGATTTCGTATTCAATTCTCATTTTTTCTATGATTTTTTTAGAAAGTAAAGGTAAAAGAAACCCGCCGGATTTCAATTATTGTTGTCAGTAAATCATTTCACTGGTTTCATTTTATTGGTTCTCCACATACCCGGCGTTAAGTCAAAATGTTTTATCCCCGTACTTACTGGTTGATCCGTTTCAATCATTTGCCAGTGGGTATTGTTATACTGACAATAAAAATCCCGCCGTTTTCACGGCGGGACAAACTACTCAACACTAACCCCGATGACCAAAACCCGCATTACAATGCCAGATATTTGTTGTTGAGTATTGTATGAGCCAGCCTTTTCAGGTCAGATCAATATCTGAGATTTACTTTAATTGGCATAAATACCAGCAGAATGCAAATCATTGCAATTGCGATAAGTACAAAACCGATCGCATAAACCCCTATTGCGCAAAATCCTATTGCCCATAATATAATCAAAACAATGGTAGCACCATATACCTGGTTGCTCATTTTAGCGGGGTTTTAAAATCATTTGTTGAAGGCCAGGCCAATCGCATTTCCTGGTTTAGCATTTCGGAAACCCGGGAACCATTGTTATTAACCGGAAAAGTGGTTATTCCAGGCGGGAAGTATATTCCTGACCCGCTTCATTGCAGGATCTCCAGATTCCCGGAGGTAAATTCACTGCTTTAAACAGTCTTTACACGAATAGCAAAATTAGTTTTTAAGAACAGAAAATACGTTACATAATTCAGGGGCAATATTACATTATTCACACATTTAGACGGATGCCGGTTCTTACCATATTTTCCTGGTGGAGAACATCACCAGCCTCCCGGCAAACATCGTTACCGGTTGAAATTTGTAAAGCATGTAATTGGATTCCTATTTATTGAACCCGGGAGAATCATCCTATATTAAATGCCAGTTTAATTCCTTCTATAAGCATATTTGCCCCGAGCACACCTAAAATCAGTCCCATAATTTTGCCGATAATCACGAAATTCTTTTGTCCTACAAATTTAATCACATATTTACTGTAGATAAAAGCCAGGTATGTGAGCAGAATAATCAGGGCAAAGATCAGGATGGTGACCAATACATGGAGAATGGTGACATCAACCACGAAATTCATGGCTGTAACAATGGTTCCGGGACCGGCCAAAACGGGAATAGCCAGGGGAGAAATGGCGATGCCATCGTCAAATATCACTTTTCATTCTGTGTGTATGCTTGATTTCTTTGACCGAAGCATTTCAAATCCGATGAAAAAGATCAGGATTCCGCAAAAACTTTAAATGCAGGAATGGTTAAGCCGAAAATCTCAAATATATATTTGCCAACCAGAATAAACGCTGTAACGATGATAAAGGCGACAACATTTGCCGTTTTAGCAATTTGTTTTTTCCCTTTTTCATCAATCCCTTCTGTTAGCTTTACAAAAATCGGAATATTGACCAGGGGGTTCATGATGGCAAAGAATGCCATAAAAACGGTGATTGGGAATGTCCAGAAATTTTCCATTTCAGGCGTTTGACTCGTAAAAGCTCAACCGGTTCCTGAGGAGTTTATTTCATCCTGCTGACTGTTTATCCTCTCCAGCAAATGGCTGATGGTCTCAATGCCTTCAAGGTTTATATCCAGATCATAATAGAATCGGATAAATTTTTCCAGTCGGCAGAGTTGATCTGCCTCGATGTAGCCTGACTCCCTGTTGTCGGAAATCCGGATCAATCCGGTTTGATGCAATGACCTGACAAATGAAAGTTCAATGTTGTGGCTGATGCAGAAATCGCTTAAAGCGATCAGATATTCCGTTTGCATATCAGTAATGATTTATGTGTTGGATAGCTCCATAAACAGACCTTCTGCTTCTCGGTCAGGTTTTTGGGGATGCTGATAACCCAGGTTACATAGAGATCGCCGGATTGCCCTTCTTTCCGGTAAACCGGAAATCCCTGTCCTTTAAGCTTAACCTTACTTCCATTTTGCGTTCAGGAGGTACTTTAAGCTTTACCTGGCCATTCAAAGTAGTGAGGGTAATTTCACCTCCCAGCACCGCAGTATAAATTCAGTTCCGCAGTCATGTACAAATTGTCGCCGAGTCGCCTGATATCGGGTGATTGGCAATTGAAAACCGGATATACAGGTCACCATTGGGGCCGCCATTGACGCCCTGCCCCCGTGCCCGGCAATTTTGATTGTCTGGCGTTTTCAATCCCGGCAG
Source organism: Bacteroidales bacterium (assembly GCA_016709025.1). Classification (GTDB taxonomy): domain Bacteria; phylum Bacteroidota; class Bacteroidia; order Bacteroidales; family Lentimicrobiaceae; genus Lentimicrobium. The sequence continues at coordinate 14,848 of JADJEQ010000032.1, forward strand.
GAATCGTTATTCTTATCTTCTGCCCGTTGACCGTTAAAGTTTGTTTGTGGGTTTTAAACGCATCCAGAAGTCCGAGTTGTAGTTCTGCATTGAAGTCTTCGCCCCGGTATTTTACCTGCCTGCTTCTGCCTGCACCTGAAGATCCCCGAACATTGCTTCGAAAAAATCAGAAAAAATCATCGTCTGACCGGCTCCTGAAAACCTTTGTCCACGAGGGTCGGATGATTGCTGACGGTATTGTTTGGCTTTATCAAACTCATCCGCGTGCTGCCAGTCCTTTCCATACTCATCGTACTTTTTTCGTTTCTCCGGATCACTCAACACCTCATTGGCTTCGTTGATCTGCTGAAAATTCCTTTTCGCATCCTTATTGTTGGGATTTAAGTCTGGATGGTATTTACGGGCAAGTTTGCGGTAGGCAGTTTTGACGTCCTTTTGAACGGCCGTTTTGTCGATTCCGAGAATTTTATAATAATCAACAAATTCCATTTGTTACTCAGCTTTCTTTTGATCAGTCAGAGGAGAAGTCGGTCAGGCCTTTCTTCGGCAAGAACCATCATGCGGCCAAAAAAATGGCTCACCCATTAGAATTTTATCTGATTAACCTTGCATGATTTATGCCGGTTTTCTGACCGGGATGACAAAAACAGGCAAAGTTGAATGCTGCAGAACTTCCATGGCTACACTGCCCATGACGATATTCTCAAGCCATTTACGGCTGTGGGAGCCCATCACAATGACATCGGCATGCAATGATTTTGCTGTATTAACAATAGTTACAGCCATTTCACCATCCTCAATGCGGGTGGTAATTGACTCATCGCCCAGGTGTTTCCTGATTTTTCAAGAAATTGATTTGCAGCATTCTTCACCTCATCAATGTTGTCAAATTGCGGAACCAGTCCCATGTAATCGCCAAACCCGGTTATCGGGGAGAATTCGGCCAAGAGTAGAACACAGGATCGGCAATGATGTAAGCAAAACAACCTCCGCATTCATGGCTTTGGCCATGGAAAACCGCTTTCTCCACCTTATTGGCCGAAGGGTCATAATCAAGCGCGATCAGCACTTTTCGATCTTTTTAGTTTTCATTGTAGATTATTTTTATTTACCTGACATCAGGTTTCAAACTTTGGATATGGTTATTTCAACCGACAAATTTTTATTGATCAGGGGTCTTTCAACCCGGATAACCGGATTCGCTGAATCTCCGGCTTACAAATTCTTAACCCGTTTAAAATGAAACCCTCAACGCCCCACCGAGTCAATTATTCTGATGAAAAAACCAGATTCCAGGTGCACTCCGTTCTTAAATTCTGCTTTTTTTTATACTAAAGGGTTAACTGGCTAACGGGTTACAGGCTCGTGTACCTTTTCGTTGGTCATGGAAGGAAGATTGGGAAATATCCATGTCCCTGATACCGTTGTGCCAATCTGACAAACCGGAAAAGACTCTGTAAAACAAATTTTCATCCTTAACAAAGATTGATCATTTTACAGAGGAATTTGTTATACAATTAATCCTGATATTTACATATTTCACACCTTTGAAATATGATACCATATAACTATTCAGCCTGATTTTAAGCCTGTAAGGAATTAAATCGTAGAACTTAATTTTGGATAACCGGTTAAATAAGTAACATTCAAACCAAACCGACTCTTTATTCTGCCGGCTTTCCATACGTATGTTTTCGTCATCAACTTCAAGGGCCATTTTAAAAGTTCTTTGGGTCTGTATAACCGGATAATGGAAACTATTCCATCCCAAACGGTGCAAAAAGGATAACAGGAATAAGATATGTAAAAATCAATCTTGAGAGTCTGAATGGTTTGAAGAACGGAGTAAAAAGGAAAAATATAATCGGGTGCATAATGATAATGGCGAAGACAGCGAAAAATATGTTTATCACCTCCATCAAAATTCCGATGCCAGCTTTGGCATTCACTGCATCTCTCAGAACCGTTTTGCATAGTTTTATCGAAGTGATGAAAGCCTGAGAAAATTGTCCTGAAGCCAATCAGGGCCTCAGGAACATTGGCTGCATCGACTGATGTTTCAGAAAACGAAATATTGCCGTTCGTTTTGCAGATATGAATTCATAAGCGCTGCTGTTCGGATATTTATCTGTTAAGGTAATTTTTTACGTGTTTCCCCATTTGCCTGGCCAGATTCTCATGTATTGCTCAATGGCTCCTCCTCCACCTGAGCACAAATCAATAATATTGTGGGCATTGGTCCGGTCTAATCCCTCTATGATTAATGGAGTAACAGGCCTTAAAAATCAAGGGCAGTGATCAGGTATCGCAAATAATCCGTCATGCTTTCTCTGATACCAGCCGGGAACCAGGAAAGATCTTCAAATTCAAAAATATAATCCCGTATTTTCATGGTTGCGAATCTGATGGTTGTACGAGAAAACGCTTCAAATAACTGATCAGTTGACTTGTATTCAGGGTAGCTGATCTAAACGCTATATACATATCCGGCCGGACAAGGAAGAATCCTGTATTTTTTATGCCTAAAATCCTGTAAACAATTTTGGTGTCAGGCACAGGCAATATTGTTTCAACCGCCAGATGATATCTGGTTGCCAGGCTTTTGAATTCAAGTGGAAGTGCTTCGGCCATAACAAGGAGACTGAAACGATTGTTGTTCAGCATTTCAAAGGTATTTGTCATTCTTCCATGGTATGTAAATTCAATTGGAGGAAACCTGTCGCCCGGCCTGGGAGCCCCCGATGAAAATTTTCCTGCCAAGCCTTTTCCGACAATATACTATTCCGGTAATTGACGCAATCTGAGAAATAGATTTAAAAACATTTGCCGGAAAATTTTCTTTTTCCCCACCCATGAAAATACATGACTTAAAAGCGTCTGCATCATGGATGACCTCAGGAACCTGGCCCCTGCGTTTTCATTCGTAACCACCTGGAAGACTGCATCGGCATACCTTGCAAAATGCCTGGAAATGCCGGAGCGTTCGGCTGTATATGTTTGCAGCAGCTCTGATTTTGCCCGTTCCCGGATGACAAAAGCCAATTTCCAGGCCAGATTGTAAGCATCCTGCAGGCCTGTGTTCATCCCCTGCGCCCCCACCGGAGTATTCACATGGGCAGCATCACCGGCCAGAAAAATATTCCCGGCCTGAAAGGCGTTGGCTAACTTTTGTTGCGAACGGGAGACTGAGAACCATTCAGCATCTTCAGGTACAAAATTCACCTTTAACCCGGACTGAAAATTCTTTTCGATTTCTTTAAAGGTTCCGGATTCCATGGCAACATTTGTGCAAGGGAATGCACCATCTATCCTCCAGCGTGAACCCTGCAACGGAAAGAATCCTGCAATTAAATCATTGGTAAATGAAAAGCTTATCTCACCGGGAGGTATATCGGTTTTAGCCTTACAATCCATGATAAATATTGGTTTCGGATAGGTGAATCCTTCGAATGAGATCTTCAGGAAATCCCTGACCGAACTTCTGACACCATCCGCAGCAACGACATATTGCGAAAAGATTTGCTTTTCTGACCCATCCGGCAAAATTACAAGAGTGGTAACGCCTTTCTTTCGCGAACCATGCTTATAAAACACTCCTCTTTCTACATTAAATCCGCGCTCATTGATAAATTTCAACAATAGGTTCACGGTTTTTGACTGCTCAAGCATCAACATAAAAGGATAAGGTGATAATTTTCCACCAATGTCGCCAATCGAAGTGATGGCGTTTTTCTTTCCTTTAGAGATTAAGTTTATCTTATCAGCGATGATGCCTTCCACGATGGCTTCAGAGGCAATTCCCATTTGTCCGAAGATTTCGAGGGTCCGCGCCTGTATAATCAGCGCGCCGGAATTTGTTGAAACTGTTTCCTTTTTATCAATTATGCGAAAAAGAAATCCCGTGGTTGGCCAACTGGCAAGCCATCATCAAACCGACAGGACCGGCTCCGACTATAAGCACTTCTGTTTTATCAGAAAATGGGCCCATTATACTCAGTTTTTCCAACAATTAAATACCGGAAGAGCCATTTTTTCCGGATGGTGTATTGGGTTATACCCACTTTGGCAAATAACTTTTCAATCTCACCCGGCCTGAACCCGCGAAGCACAGAAACAGGCCCGTCATTCTTCGATAATTCAGTGCCATTCAATAACCGTGTAAAAAACCATGCACTGTAATATGCCAGCCACTGCCTTTGCAAATCGTTGATGACAAAACCTGTTACAACATTTTTCCTTAAACAGGTAAATAAACGGGTTTAGTTTCATCATCGGTCAGATGATGACAAAACAAAGAACAGTGAACTACATCAATGGGTCGGTTTTCATTCAGATACTCCTGGTAATCTGCGGCGATTCCGGTGATTTCGGGATACCCGGCGCAATGATCCTTTAAATAACCGATTACATCCGGATTCCTGTCAACACCGGTTAACTTTACGTTGTAATTGTTTGACCTCGCCCAATCAGCCATTACTTTTAAAGCATCTCCACTGCCACACCCCAGGTCAGCAATATGGTATGTTTTATGGGGTCGGTAACCAATTGCTTAATTCCGGTTTAATGAAATAGCATGACCGCCCGTTGTTCGGTTCAGGATATCCAGTTCTCTCAGGTTTTTGAACAACAAACCTGCAGGTATATCTGCTTCATCAAGCAAATTCCTTTTCAACCGACCGATGTGTGAATTTATCCGGCATAGGTAAAAGGGCTGTTTCAATACTTATGCCGGGCCAAAACCAATGGAGAATATTTTTCCTCCGGCCGGAGTCCTGATTCAAGCATCTCGTTCAACACAAATAAAATGGTGGGTGATGACATATTGCCATACCTGGAAAGTACTTTATAAGAATACTGCAGGTCTGACTCATTCAGGGGTATGCGCTTCTTTACAGCATCCAGTATTGATTTCCCACCCGGGAGGATGGCCCATTTATCGACCGAAGAAGGATCGATTTCAGTTTTTTCCTGCTTTTTGCAGAATCTCCATCACTTCATCACTGATAAATGCAGGATTCCGGCATCAAGTACCATTTCAAAATTGACCGGTGTGATGTTCCAACCCATTAAATCCTTTCCATTGCTGAGCAGCAGTGAATAAAATCCGTTTAATGTTAAGCCGCTTTGACGGTTTCCACCGCTGCTTCGTCAGAAACCACAACGACTGCAGCAGCCCCATCCCCAAAAATTGTATTCGACAACAGGTTATCATGATTGTCTTTTGGTTGAAAGTGAATGGTACACAACTCTACACAAACAACCATGACCCGTGCATTTTTATCGGTACGGGCAATCATGTCAGCGATCTTCAGTGCCGGAAAAGCAGCATTGCAACCCATATAATTGATGGATGTGGTAAAAATATCGCCGGGCAATCCAAGTTGTTCCATAATATCTCACCCAGTCCGGGTGCATAGATACCGGTGCATGAAACTGTGATTAAATGGGTAATTCCAAATTCTGAAACAGTAGTTTTCAAATTTCCGACTGAATGCCGAATGGCTTCAACGGCAAGTGAGGCAGCATTTTCTTGTATATGTCTATCCGTTTTTCAACATCAGGCAATGGTTGGTCCGGACTAAAAAAGTTATGTTCGAATCACCGTTATTAAAGTCAGGAACCACCGAATAACGCGTATCAATTCCACTGTTGTGAAACAAGATGTTCAACTTGCGCGAGGCAATTTTATTTTGGTAAGCTGCATGCATAAATCCAAGTATCACACTTTGTGGTGTAGCATATTCAGGTACTGCAGTTCCTATTGAAATTATTCTGCTCATCGCTAAAACCAGAAGAAATGATTATTCATTACGAGGATATGAAATACAGATTCATACATGAAGAAGTCAGAAGGTTCATCGACATGGTATTTTCGAAGTTCGCCTGTGAAGTATCCTTGCGGACTTTATTGAACCAAACCGTCAGTTTGGCACCAACAGGCAATGAAATCAACAGAAACAACAAAGGTCAGTTTGCTGATGTCTCAGGTTGAAATAATAGTACAAAAAGAGGGTTGCTATGGCAAACAGAACAGCGGAAAACACAAAGGTTCCTATGTAACCGAGTTTATAACTGATGCTGATTACACCATCTTTTTTGTCAGCTTCGTGCTGATATATCTGAGTAAGCGGATACACACTGCCCATGAACAAGCTGGCCACGATCATACAAATGAGATTGTTGAGTGTAAAGAATGTTTCAACGGAAAAAGGAGCAATTGCCGATGTGGCCATCAGAAAGACAAATGCGCCCTGAAATATAAATACTGTCAGAAATCCGATGACCGGATATTTTTTCAGTCGTACGTTCCGGTTGCTATATGCTCTTGACATCAGAACAAAAATCAGTACAAACAAAGAAAAATAAACTGAAACAAACAGAGCGCCCAGAACACCAACAAAATAAAGGAAAAAGCTGGCAAAATACAGATTCCGTGTAACCTTTGGCGGATGTTTAATGCCGCCTATACTGGTTTCGTCGCGATCCTGATAGCTGTTGTAACCGTTGCTGGAAGGAAAATAAACAGATGCAGGACAATAAACGCAATGGCGGTGGTTAGCCGTTGATGCTACCCGCCTGACTCAGTGCAAACAAAAAAACAGGCATCAGATAAAAAGAAAACGGCAGCCTCAGATGTTTAACGGTGCTTTTGTCAAACCATGAAAGAATGAATACTTTTTTCATATCTGATAACATGTTTTAAAGAAAACACCTGGCAAAGCTTTTTTGATTTACTGTTACCAGGCTTATTTTCCGGCAAATCTGATCAGTTCCTTGTTAAACTTCTCTGTTTCTTCGAGAAACAACTGTGCCCGCTTTTTTCAAAAGCCACGATGGTTGAGTTTGGTATTCCTGCTTTCATTTGTCCGGCAAGGTCAAAAGAGCAGATTTTATCTTTTACCATGCATAATCAGGTTGGCAGTGTGATTTTAGGAAGATCATTCCTCAGGTCGGTGTTGCGTAATGCAACCAGGCATTCACCGGTTGCAAACGAAGAAGCGCTCAATCCAATTCCAAACAGCCATTTACCAATTCCCTCACTTAAAGCGTTTTCTGTAGCGGAGAATATTTTTGCAAAATTATTCAGAAGCATGGGCCGGTCCTTGTAATTCAGGGCTATCAATTCATCAACAGCACTTTTAGGCAGGTTGTAGGGAAAATCGTCGCGCTGTGTCCACGACGGAGCAGCTGCTCCGCACAAGACCAGGCTGGAAACATGGGCTCCATCGTCCTTAATCACATATTTGATCGCAATTGGCCCGCCCATTGAAAACCCGACCAATACGGCATCTTCGATTTCGAGCTTATTCAGCACACTCTTGATATCTGCCGCATGTACATCATAATCATAAGAACCATATGGTTTATCAGATTTACCAAAGCCTCTCAGGGTGATGCCAACCACACGTAAACCCGCTTTCAGTAAATCGCCGTATTGATATTCAAACATTTCATCACTCAACGGCCAGCCATGGATCAAAACAACAGGCCTTCCTTTACCACCATCGGTAATGTGTAATCTGACATTTGGTTCAACTTCAATATATTCTGCCCTGGCGACTACGGTGCCGGCATTTGTAAGCGGATTTTCAATTTCTAATGTTTCCAGTTTTCATATTTAACAAGGGATTACATTCGTGATGATCTTCAGTTTACAGTATTTTCGGTCTGATTGTTCAGGTAATTCTCCAAACCCATTTGTTTTATCTGGATTTGTTGAGTTTCTACCCATCTGGATTGTTGCTCTTCCATTTTAAGCAACCTGGTCAGCAGTTCAACGCTCCTCATCCCTGATTTTACGGGCTAGTATAATGGCATTGTTGTATGCCTTTAAGACTGCTTTTCCTCACCTTTCTCATTGCCCAGCATCTCTGTTACAGTCTTTCCAAGCTTAATGACTGTATTGAGTTTGGATATCCTGGGTGAGCCACCGAGAAAAATAATCCGGTCGATGAGCCTCGGATTCGTGCATTTGAATTATTATCTTCGTTCGAAAAGCCAGTTCAAGTTTTTTGTAGCCCCAGCCACCGCACATCTCAGCATGCACCATATTCTGGTTTTGTGCAGCCAGCGATTCCTCAAGAAGTAAATTCATCGCTTCAATCAAATCTGTTTTACGGGCCATGACTGTTCCTTTCTTAACTTCACCTGAAATATGGCCCTGTGGATCATTTACAGGTTCATAGCCCCGGTGGATAATATTGACTGCCATTTTGTTCAATTTTTAATTGATTAATAATTCATTTCTTTTGGTGCAGACGATCATTGTCCCTGATTCTCATCAAGATTGTTGTGATTATCACCGCCAATACTGTAATAATTGTTTTCTTCGTCTTCACTTCCAATATCTTCCAGTTCATCATCCAGTTCTGAGCCGGAACATCCAGATTACTTCCGGCGTTTTTTCCATTGAATTATCCAGAATAAAACTCTCTGAATCATTGGCCTGGTTGGAATCTATTTCCTGGATAAATCTTCAGGGTCAAGATCGGTTATTTCGTAAAATTTATTGTGATATCATCGCCCACCGGATATTGCGGGTAACCTGAAAGTTCAATGGTTGCAGGCTTGTTTTTCGGTATTTCAGCCCTGTTTTTACTGCCAATATTCTTTTTCATTTCGAATTTGTGATTTGATACAAAATTCCTCACTTCTGTAGGTAAAGGTGTTACACAAAACCCTATAAATTTTATATCATTCACACATTAATCAAGGCAGGACGAGTGCAGAATGACGCCCTTCGATCCCGATAGCCATCGGGGCTCAGGATATAAATGCAGAATGTAGAATCAATGTGAATCTTGAATATTGAATCCTGCGCCCGCTCCGGAAATAGGAAATTCAATGATTTTCATTTGATTGACCCCTAATCTAAAAGTGGAACATCTGAAAATCATTGAATTAGGAAGTCCCCCTTTGGGAGATAGAAGGTCAAAGGACTTTTCGGAGCGGGCTCATATTGAATTTCCAACAAAACCGGCAAATAAACCAGAATGCTAATCCGCAAATCTGCCAATTATTTATTGACAACATTCATCCCTTAACCTTAACCTTAACCTCAACCTTACTTATGGTGTGGTAGCGTGATTTTAAACCGGCTGCCTGCTCCGGGTTCGCTTTCGATAGTAATACTTCCGCCATGAATTTCAACAAATTCCTTACAAATAATTAAACCCAGCCCAGTTCCCTGTTCCTTCCGGGTGCCTGGCGTTGAATGGCGTATTCCGGAATTAAAGAGCTTCTGCTGGTCTTCGGCTGAAATTCCAACACCACTGTCTTCTACCTGTAATTCCACAAATTGACTTTTAACAGAAGCACTTACCGTGATTTCGCTTTCTGTATCTGAAAATTTTATAGCATTGCTGATGAGATTTCTGACTACTGATCTGATCATTTGAATATCAGCTACTACCATTAAGTCAGGATCGATCGAACTGTAAACGACAATTTCTTTTTGAGAGGCCCTGATACCCTGAAATTCAATTTCCTCATCAATCAATTCGTTCAGGTTTAATCTGACAGGATTATAGTTTTTATCGATGTTTTGTAAAGTATTCCATGCCAGCAGGTTATCAAGAAGACTAAGGGTTTTGTTTGCCGAATTGGATGCAATGTCAATATACCTCTCTATTTCACGTATACTGTATTCTTCCAGGCCTTCTTTTAACATTTCAAGAGCGCCCAGAATTGAACTGAAAGGACCTCTTAAATCGTGTCCTATGATGGAAATGAACTTCCTGTTGGCGGTAATTACTTCTGCCAGTTTTGCATTATTCTGCTCTAAAAGGCTTTCCAGACTGGCATTGCGTTCCTTCATTTCTTCCAACCGAAACTCATATACTGATTCTGAAGTTTGAAACTTCTTGTATCTCCAATCAAATTTATGGCTGATTTTGAACTACCATTCTTTCCATTCACGGAAATTTTAGCAGAATTCACTAATTTGAACGGATAAACTTGTTGCGGCTTCATGTTAATGAATTTAGGAATATAAATCTATCATTGCTTAAGCCATCGTCATTTCTTTTCAGCCCGGGCAACCTGTTGCAATATTCATGCAATCCTTTCATAATCAGTCCTGCCGGAATTAAAGAGTTTCCTTCAGGTTTCGTTTACAGGAACACTGAAATTTCTCTGAATAAACTCCAGCGAAGAAATCTCACTTCAATCAGAATATTTCAGACTCAAGTGGAAGGATTTAAAAATATAAAGATAGGTACGAAAGGGCCCAATTGTTATATAACTTTTTAAAGAATTTATATAATTCACACATCTATAGGCATATGATTACAAACCTGCATAAAAAAGACAATAGATTTGTATCTGAATTCCTGATATACAACTCAATATTCAACCATATTTTAATATTAGATCCTGTTATGATCACCTGGCATTTCATTTCGAAATTTCATAAAACAAGCTGAATGCAGGACACAGCGATTGTTTAAATTTTAATTCATTTTCAATAGGCCCGACCTTTGGGGCGGGGATTTCAATAAATAGGAAAACCAGTGTTTGCAATATTTTATTCAAAACATGGGGTTGTTCAGTAATTGATGTGCTGAAGGGAAATTCACTGTGATTTCAACCGTGTTGGAATTAATCTCTCCGCTTCGTTGAAAATACCTCCCAAGTATTTATTAAAGAGCACTTTTTTGCTTTCTGTACCTTTTGGCTTTGATCAAAGGTACCCAAAAATCAAGGCTTCGGAAGAATGGCTAAAATCAGGCGCGCAATTTTGGCAGAAAGAAATGAGCCTGCCTGCCGCAGGCAGGGTTGAACCATACCTCGCTCTACTTAACTTTCTTGTACACTAATTTTCAGAGCTCCGCTACACATCATCGGTTGCATTTCTTCCTTCTTTTATGCGGCCTGATTTCTTAACGCCATTCTTCCAAGGCCGGTCCTTCTGCAGTTGTTCATCGTAAGTTTGATTAGGATTTCCTGAAAAGCACCCATTCGCTTTGAAAATAAAATATTAAAAGATTTAAGGAATTTAAAGTTTAGAAGAATATTGTGACAATATCAAAAAAAAGCTACTGTATGGTAAGTTTTACCTCAATTGAATATGTAAAGCCTCAGAGTGGCAAAATGTTGGTAGTATATCAAAGACCAGGCGGATCTTAAGGTGCAGAGCACCGTAACGTAAAAGGCCTTTGATTATATTGAGTTCTTCAGCCAGCACGATTAAAGCAGAAGAACTTTGTCTGGCATTTTCTAAGACATCGTTTTTATAATGATAATCACCAGCACATCAAATACTGAATAGCCCAAACCCTCCCTAAAGGACGGGCCTGTTCATAGAGTTAAAAAAATTAAACAGTCTCTTAATACCCTTGCAATGAAATCAGGAATCAGAAGCAGGTTTGTTCAAATATGGATTGTCTTGATTATTTCTTTTAATGTATTGGCAGAATGTCTGAACTGTTCCTGTTCTTTTTTCGACAAATCTATCTTAAGGAAATGCCCCACACCATTTTTACTGACATGTGCGGGTACACCCAGACATACATCGTTGATTCCATAATAATCAGTAATAAGTGTCGAAACGGGCAAAATTGAATTTTCACTTCTGATGATTGATCTGGCTATTTTCAGTATTGCCAGCGCAATTGAATAATTTGTTGCTCCTTTTGCTTCGATAATGAGGTGCGCAGAATTTTTAACCTTTTCGAAAATTTCCGAAAGGTCATTTTTTGAATTTTCAGTAGGGCGTATTCAGAACAGTAAGTACCGATTAGCATTCCGGCAATGGTTCCGTTGCTCCAAACAGGGAGTTCGGTTTCTCCGTGCTCTCCAATAATGTAGGCATGTATGTTGGCGGGATCAACCTGGCAATAATCACTGATCAGGTACTTCATCCGGGCGGTATCAAGCACTGTTCCTGAGCCCATCACCTTATTCACCGGCAGACCAGACAATTTAAGGGTAACCTAGGTAAGGATATCGACAGGATTGGTAACAACAAGAAGAATTGCATCCGATGAATACCTTAGAATGGCCGGAATAATCTCTTTGTAGATGGCTACATTAATCTTCACCAGGTCTGTTCTGCTTTGCCCTGGCTTTCGGTTAGCACCTGCAGTAATTACCACTATATCTGCATTTTCGCAACCTTCATACCCGGCTGTGCAGATCCGGGTTGGATGAACAAAACTAAGGCTGTGATTCAAATCCATACATTCACCCCTGGCCAGAATTTCATTTTTGTCGATTAAGACTATTTCCCGGGCCAAACCGCTCATCATCAGCGAAAAAGCAAATGTACTTCCCACATTACCAACACCAATGATGGCAATTTTTGGTTTTAGTGCTTCCATAATCAAAGTTTACCAATTGATAAAAAAAATACTGCTCAGGCATTTCACCTGAAAAGTTAAAGAACTACAAACCTGAAATTATCGCCTGCAATTCACGCTTTGTTTTATGCAGTTTATAAGCGATCATTCTCAACATACGCTCTTCCTTACCTTCCTCGTGCTGAAGGTCCAACTCGGTAAGTTGTGGAAATCTCTTCCTCATCCTGATTTTGAATTCCTCAAGATTTCTTTTATGCAGATGCAGTTCCATTTTCTCTTGCTTTTGAATTTAACAATAAACCAAAGTCCGGTTATAAAAAGTAATGCAACCTTTTATAACCGGACAATTTTAATTCAGCAATTCCTGTAGTTTGAACCAATTTTGGATTCTAATCAGGGTATGCCAGATCTGACAAGGTGATTGATTTAATTTTTATTGTCAACTGTCATGTCTTTCAAGGCTATACCCAATTCATCCATATCGTGATTGAATTCACGTTTGAATTCTTCCCAGCCACTCTGATTTTTTTCATAATCATTCATCCTGGTTTTGAGGTCAGCGATTTTTTGCTCCAGTTGCTCAATCCTTTTCTTATATAAGTCATCAAAGGTTTTTCCGGGTTTCTTCATTTGGTCCTTCAATGCTTTAATCCGGATTTCATACTCGCTGATTTTATCTCGCTTTCGGTTTTGAATGCATTCCATTCATCTGCAGTGGCTACTTTCTGAGCTTCGATGTCGGCATCCTGCTGAGCTTCCATCAGGTCCTGCTGTGCTTCGTCTACCTTGGCGTTGGCTGCTTCTTCTTTTGTTGCGGATGATTGACAACCTGTTAATAGAGTACCGGCTAACATCGAGGTTGCAAAAAGAAGTGTAAAAAATGTGGTTTTCATGTTTTTAAATTTTTTGGTGATTTTTTTCATCCTTAAAAGTTACCGGTCGGCGGTTTAAAACACTAGCCGATAACTCTATATCGGATGGCAATTACAATTCAGTAATTATTTTGTGTATCTCTTCTTTTGACTTCCCAAGTTTAATCTGGAGCTTGCCAAGCATCTCCTCTTTTTTCCTTCGGCAAACATCAGGTCATCATCGGTTAGGGTTGCAAATTTCTGTTTGAGTTTGCCTTTTTGCTCATTCCAGTTTCCTTTTACTTCTGTAGTGTTCATGATCTTTATTTTTAAAGTGAAAATGTTTTCACAGGTCAAAAGTACCAGCATCCCAACAACAAAGCATTACACAATTACGGGGAGTAATTACATCATTCACACATTAGATTTATGAGTCATGTATATGCAAAAGGGGCTGCCCTGTAAAGACAACCTCTTTAACCAATAACAATTCTAAATTAAAGTACTATAAGCCCCAGGTCAGTCGAAACACCCGTTGCAACCGTCACATTATTTATAGTAAAATCTGCATATGGAATTTCCGGATAAACTGTAACCTCGTAAACGCCTGCCGGAAGACCCGGTAACAGAAACTGACCAAATGTATTATTAACAGATGTGTAAATTATCCCTCCTGAAACGGCAGTTATCACAGACATTACACCCAATGGGGCAATGCTTCCCTTTATGGAACCGGTTATGGCAGCATCAATCACTCTGATTACGGGTTTAAGCTGATACTCACCATTGCCTTTCAGAATGACGGATTGATTTGCATCAAAATCAAGCAGGAGCATATAGGAAACGCCCGGCTCAAATGTCCGGTGAACCTGAAGTTTCAATCCCGATTGCTGGGCGCTGGGTGTGCTGAGCGGGTATACGACATTGTCCACAACAACCGAGTTATCGGGGCCTAAAATCAATCGTATCTGAGATACGGTACCTGCATCCAGATCGCCTGTTGCAATCAGTGTATCCAGACCATTCGAGAAATCAAGCAGGTTATAAATTCCGGCATTGGTATTCAGCAGAACTGTGCCTCCGCTGTTGCCGGTTATTTCTACTGCCTCCAGGTCAATAAGTACTGCGTCATACATTGCCGGAGCATCTGTCATACGAATTGAAAGATAGGATTTACCTCCGGAGTTTTCATCGTCTTTATTTTCGCAGGATGCCAATCCCAGAAAAAGTAAGCCAAAGCTTATCATGTACATTAAACCGTTTATGTTTCTGACCAATGCGGCATCTCTAATCATTTTAATTATTTTCATGGTAGTTTTTTTAAAGTTTGGTTAGCAAATTTCCTTACAAAGATCAGCACTGAAATTCCGGTATGCATTACACAATTCGCAAAATGAATTGCATCATTCACATATTTGTTAAGTGGTTGTTGCTGTTGAGAATGACGAATTTAGAATGACGAATTACGAATGAAGAATCAATATCGTTTAGTTAAGGAATTGGGATGCTAAAAGGTTTAAACGCAAAGTGCGCTGAGGAGACGCAAACCTGCCTGCCCTCCTGAGGCGGGTAAACCGGTAGACAGGGAGCCGCAGAGCAAGTAACATTCGCATTTCTTTGCGGTTCTCTGCGGTTAATTTTTTATTCATTCCCTTAACTAAACGACATTGAATTACGAATTACGAATAATGGATTGTTGGAATGATTGGATTGCAGATTAGCAGATTAGCAAATTAGCAAATTAGCAAATTAGCGGATTAGCGGATTAGCGGATTAGTGGATGAAATGATGGAATAATGGAATGATGGAATGATGGAATGATGGCCTTTCGACTACGCTCAGGGTGACAAATAATGGAATAATGGGAATTTGTTGATTAGCAGATTAGCAGATTAGCAGATTAGCAAATTAGCAAGTGAAACCAGCCTGCCGGTGGCAACAAATTAGCGGATTAGCGGATTAGCGGATTAGCGGATTAGTGGATGAAATGATGGAACAATGGAATGATGGAATGATGGCCCTTCGACTACGCTCAGGGTGACAAATAGTGGAATGATGGGAATTTGTTGATTAGGTGATTAGCAGATTAGCAGATTAGCAAATTAGCAAATTAACAGAATAGCAAATTAGCGGATGAGCGGATGAAATGATGGAACAATGGAATGATGGAATGATGGAATGATGGCCCTTCGACTACGCTCAGGGTGACAAATAGTGGAATGATGGGAATTTGTTGATTAGGTGATTAGCAAATTAGCAAATTAGCAAATTGCAAACCTGCCTGCCGGTTTACCCGCCTCAGGAGGGTGGGCAGCCTGCCTGCCGCAGGCAGGGTTTAGACATTGAGCTTGTTTGTTCCGCGTAATTTCCCGGGCTGAACATTAACAACCAATTTTACTTTAGACTTTAGACTTTGAGCTTGTTCTATTCAGAAAGGATACCCAATTGCCAGATTCAGAATCAGGTTTCACTTCTCCATGAGGGACTTGCTAAATTGATTTTATCGATCACCCAGCGGTTGTTCTTTTCCAGCCATGGCTTTCTTAAAGGCGTTGCCAGATCAAATCGCAGCAGGAAGAAGGAAACATCAATCCGCAATCCGACACCGGCACCGACAGCCATTTCGCCCACAAAACCGGAAAATGTAAACGGGCTTCCCATGGTTGAGGTGCTTGATTTAAGTAACCACACATTCCCTGCATCTGTAAAAAGGGCACCTTTCAGGAAGCGATAGATATTGAAACGATACTCCGCATTCAGCTCCAGTTTTACATCGCCACCCAACCGCAGAAATGTGAGGCTATCGCTCTGGTTGTATGTACCCGGTCCTACGGTGTTGATGCTGAACGCACGGATACTGTTTGGCCCGCCACTGAAAAACTGTTTGATATAGGGCATATTTGAAGAGTTTCCATAAGGCACAGCCAGTCCGGCATAAGCTCTGAATGCAAGTTTATTCTTATCCGGAAAATTGTAGTAACCCCGGCCATCAAGACTCATTCTCGCGAACTGCGAATAGGAATATCCGGCAACGTGCATAGGAATTTCTGAAGTTGACTTATTGCCGGCAATTCTGTTTATCAATGAAAAGGCATTACCGGCAACTTCAGTCGTGAGTTGAAAATAGGTCTGTATGGTTTTTTCAGGAAGAAACTGTTCATTGTAAGTGAAAGAATAACTTGCCCCGGCAATAAACTGATCTTCATAACTCTTTTCCAGGAACGGATTGGATTCAAGGAGATCGAGAAAGGCTTCTGACTTATTTCCGACAACGGAGAAGCTGACATTTACAGGGTTAAGTTCGTGCTCTTTACGGATATCTTCTTTCCATCTATAGCCGTATATAAACTGCAATGTGCGCATTTCGAAGTAATTGCCCCTGTTAAGATAGTCATAGGAAAGCAACAATCGCGTTTTGGGCAGGTATAAGCTGCTTGTTTGCTTCATGTTAAAAGGAACGATAAATCTCAGGAAGATCAATTCAATCTCAGGGTTCAGGGAGTATGATTGCAGATTTTGTCTTTCCGCTCAATTGGGCTTCCCAGGAACCAGCCAGGCTAACGGTAAGCAATTCTGCTCCTTTAAAGGCATTCCTGTTCAGCACACTGACATTCATCCGCGGACCTGTATAGTTATTCGATTTTGAAACAACTTCCATTTCTGCCTTGAATGAGTATTTGGGGATAGTGTCATCAAAATAATAACATCCAGATATCCGGGAGCAGTCGTGTCGCTGTCAATAAATTTAACACTGACAAACTTGAAATTCCCCATCGACATCAGGCGGTTAAGCGTGGTATTGTTGTTCTTTCGTGCATAAACCTCATTTTTCCGCAGAAAGACCGACCGTGCAATTACCGAAGGCATGATTGATGCGCTTCTGTCTTTGCCCAGAAACAGATAATTCCCGAATGGGATGGTGTCTTTAACCCTCGCAACAGCTCTTTCATTCAGAGAATAAGCCTGATCAATATAAACATTGTTGATCCGGTAAACCGTCAGCGCCTGCTGAGGGTACACTGTCTTTCAGGGTAAGTCTGAAAACGACGGTTTTATCTGATTCTGTGGTATCAGATTTAAAAAGCATAAAGTCGGGATCGAAATAGAAATACCCGTTGTTCTTGAGCAACGCATCAATCCGGTTCCTTTCGTTTCTGAGTTTCTCCAGGCTGTAATCCTCACCGGGCTTTATCAGCGATTTCTCCTTTTCAGAAAGAATGACACGACTTACAGCGCTGTCGGAAATCGCATAGATCAACTCCTTAACCATAAATGGCCTGTGAATATTACTAATGTAACTGATTTTCGCGGTATGTTTTTTTTCTACAATGCTGTATCCTGTGTAGGTCTTAAAAAAACCGATGTTATAAAGTTTTGCATCGATCACAGAAGAGGTAACCATAGGCTTCACATTGCCGATGAGTACAGGGGCTTCCCCGGTTCTTTTCATCCATTTTTTAAATTTACTTTCTGCTGTATCACCGGCTGCCATGTACCTCCAAAGCTTGAAGCGCAAACCTAAAAAACTACTGTTTGGCTTCGGATATAAGGCACTTTCAGCGGTCTTTCCGGCAAACCGTTCCTGCTTTTTGCTGATTTTTTCATCCGACATTATTTTGACAGATGCACCGGTATAGAGTTTTTCTCCTTCCGGCAAATGCTTTGTTCCGCTACATGCAGCCATAAAAAGGCAGAGTATGAACAGAGAGTATTTCGCCAAAACTTGTTTTTCATTGCTTTCGGTTTTGATAAATCTCTCTTTTTCCTTGGTGCCCTAAAGAACTGTTTCCATCTGTTAAAGTCGCGCACATACGCTACTCCAACGCCGGTTTCAACCAATTGCCCTTCGATTGCGCCTTCATATTGGTTGTGCGTGAATCCTTTCAGGCGGTAACGGCCGTCTCCCGTTAATTTGTATTCAACATCAACATCGGTAGTAATATTGCTAAGCGAATTCTGTTTTGCCCGCTCGCCTTCAACATCAACCACACCACCCACCTGAACGGTCAACCGATCGTTGAAGAGTTGTTTTTTCGCACCGATATCCACCTGGGTTCGCCCCTGTGCTTCACCGGTTTCATAGTCATCGTAGGATTGTACGTCGAAATTCAGTTCTACCCCGGGCACTACCTTTGCGCTCAATTTGTTTAATTCAGCCGATAGAAACTTTCCAACAGTAGAGCGCACTACCGTGGATGCCCCATATTTGCTTCAGATTGCAAGGGGTTTTCCTGAATAAACCCATTTAGCACCAGCAAAGCAAATACCTGCTTGTTCAATGCAGACGGATCTTCATTCAACATATTTAGCTTTGCATTTACCGCCCCGCCGAAAATACCTTTATCCTCGGGCCTGAGCTGAATATCGAAGCTGATTTCAGGCTTCAGTATAGCACCCGAGTTTCAGATAAACCAGAAAGGGGTAACGCTGCTTATAGGTATTCTGATCGGCATCGCTCAGGCCGGATATCTGATCTTTACCAGATCTATGGAGCCGCCCTGACGGTATATATGGCATTGATGGAAACATCGGCATCCAACGGGTCACCATTCCAGATCAGGGTACTACCCGGATCGATATCGAATTTTCTTTTACAATGGATTCGAGTGTAACAATGTAGCTACCATCGTTCAGATTATAGGCGCCGGTCAGGCTCATTTTCCCACTGCGGTCAATAGAAAGGTTCAGCGCAGCTTCACCCCTTACAACCAGGGAGTCAGAAGAAGTCGGATCTATCATTAGCCTGAGTGTTGCTTCTTTATCGACTTCGATGATGGACGAGATATCATATCCGGTAAAACCCGACTCCTGTACTTCCAATAATTCATCCCGGTAAAGGATGGGATTGATTTTGTGCTTGTTGTTGATGACCACCACATCTTCACCTTTGTAGGTGGTCAGCTCGTCTTCGGGAACCACAAAAGTGAAGTTTGACCCATCTCTCATTTTGATTCTGGCGTCTATCACCGGAAGCGACATTGGCCCTTAACACTGATCCGGCTATCAATGATCATGCGGCCGTAAAATATCTTGTTATCTGCTGCAGTTGTATTGAACAACAGAAATTCCTGTGTTTTCACATCCAATGCAAAAAATGAAATCCTGAAAATTTTTCATCTTCACCGTGCCATTGATGGTTGCCAAGTGCGCCATGGGATCAAGAGGGTGAACGAATTGAAATAGAGTCCGTCTGTTTTCGGTTGAATGGTTTCATTTTTCAACTGCAGCATGTTGTTCAGTGCCGAGGGTTTGATAAAAGCATCGTTAAAGGTAAGCTGGCCGGTAATGTCGGGCGAACCGGTGTTGCCTTCAACAGAAATATTTCCCGTCAGATTCCCGGATGCCTCCGTAATGGTTCCCATCGAAAATGCTTCAAGGGTTTTCAGCGAAAGTGAGGCAATATCAGCTTTAATATTTACTGAATTGCTCCCCCTTTCGGGATATAATACCCGGTGGCCGATATATTATTCTCAGCGCCAGCTAATTTCACATCAATATCAAATCGCTGCGAGGTTGGATTATCGCAATTATGGTCAGGTTTCCGACGGAATTTCACGGACAACCAGATCAGATATCTTCAAATCAGCTATCAAACCATAAGCATCCTTTATCCTGATCAGCATCGCCTTCCCGTCAACCGTGCCCTTTATCAGGCTGGTACATCGCTGATACAACTCCTGAAATGTCGTTCAGGTTGAAATTTCTGATAGCAATGCTCAGATCGTCGTTAAACTTATCATTTACTGAATGAACATCAACCTGACTGCCTGCTTTTTCGAGTGAAAGATTGTGGATTAAAAATCCTGATTCACCGAAAGCAACATAATTATCAGCAGCTATGTCCCAGCGGTCGTTCATCAGGTAGAACTCTTCGGGATTGAGTGTTAGCTTGTAATTGGCGTTCTCCTTTACGACCTGCGCATTGATCAGTAGTTTTTGTTTTGCCTGTTGTCGATGGATGACACCGTTGCAGCAATGGTTTGAATCGGCCAGTTGACCGGCAAACAGGAAGTTATCGAGTTGAATTGCGGGCCCGAAATCCTGGTGCTGGTCAGTTTTATAGTTCAGAGTTGGGATCTGAACCCACATCCATTACAAGGTTCCTGATTTCAGTAGAAGGCCATAAACGATTTTCTTCATTCCGGCATTCAGTTTCGGGTCCCTTTTTCACTATCAAAGCTTCCTTTAATCAGTCCCGGCTCAAATTCCTTCAATTGTGGCACGAATAAATCTGCCAGAATGGGATGATTGTGAAGTTACCTCAAATTCAAAATTCTGGGGATCATGGCCGCTTGCCAGCGGATCGGGTTCTGAAAACGGGAAATAATTGTTCAGGAATTTTTGATCTCCTGGCGAGGAATGCCGGTGAAAAAGTCCCTTTGTATTTGATACCGACCAAGTGCATTGCTGACCGTCAATTCACTCTTTTTTGATTCGTTGATAGAAGCCAGCATAAAGGATTCGAGGGTATTCCTTGTCTTCATGGGAACGAAAATCTTTGTTATTCAGCCGTTCATTGATTTCATCAGCCGTTTTCCTCTCGAGGGGTCCGATTCCGCCTTCAAACTGATCAGGATGTCTTTGCTGATTTTCAACTTCTGAAGGTCGGCACCCTTCAGATTAAGTTTAAGTTATATTGCTCTCGTTGGGGTTCAGGTTGACCAACCGTCAAAGTCGAAGGCTGCATATTGATCATCAGGTTGATTTGCCCTTCAAATTTCCGGCCGGTAATGTCGCCATCAACCACCAGATTGTGGTAGTTGTACCCGTTTAAATATACCTGTGAAACATCCGCCCTGATTTTTGCCCTGATCGTATTTTTGTCCAGTCCACGCCCGCTGGCTTCAGCTTTCAGGGATACGGGTCCAAACATCGCGGTGTCCATCATCAGTCGTCCTGCATCGAACTTAACCAGGCTTATTTTGCTCCTGAAATTTTCCTCTATCCACCGAAGCCGAAACATCTGCCGAGCCATAACTGCCGTTCTGGCCACCGTTGTGATAAAGACTTCATTTCGCCTTTGAAATTTACCCGCAGCGCTATGATTTCCGGCAATGATATACTATCGGGGACCGCAGCACCCGCCATCATTTTTATATCTTTTCTGCCTGAATTTTATGACAAGATTGGAAAATTAAACCAGGCTGTTTCCGCATCAGGCAAGCCTCTGATGGTAAAATCGGTCTTTACATTGGTGTTACTTCCGGTTTTGATAGTCGGGTCTTTCCACTCAGGTTGTTAACAGGTCCGCTTACCTTTCCGGAAACGGTCGTTGAATTCATCACATTCTTAAAGAAAGGCAGTTTGTATAGTCCTGCATTGAAATATACAATTTCAGAATTCCTGACCTGTACTTTTTCATATCCAGATTCAGGATCCAGAAATGGCAGTGAATCCTTCAGCGCAGCCAGTGGAAGAGAACCGGATATCAGGTCAGCATCTATGGCAGAATTGGTGGTTTTGACAATCAGTTTTTGGCTGCTACGGAATGTACATCATGCTGAAATCAGTCTCAAAATGACTGATTGAAAAATTATCTTCTAGTCAACCGTTGAGAATTCCAACAGATACCTCAGTTTTGCGGTGAATAATAAAAATCATTGGCTTTAAGCGTTAAATTACTGCAATTCAAGTGATTTACATCGAATACATTTTCAATACAGGCATATTTACGACTGGTATGCCAGGGTAGGTTGTCATCCAGTTCAATGCGCCCGACCGATACCTTCCAGTCGCTGCTACCTGCCGGGGCAAAGCCTGTTATAACAGGTGCCTCAGGAACTGGTTTGTTTTCTATGGTTTTGTAGCTGACCTCACTTGTTGATAAGATAACCTTTGCCGATGACACCGTTTGCGTGTTCAGGTCGATCGCAAAACTATTCAGACCGAGGCGGTTAACTGCAGCTACCACTGACTGCCGGATAACAGAATCGCCGTAACTGATGCGGGCATCGCTGATCTCAATTTTATTGGCCGCTATTTTCGGCAAAGTGTTTCCCGTCGACTCTGTCGATTGTGAGGCTTTACTGATCAGCACATCAGCCATCAATTTCTCAATTGTTACTTCGTCTATGTCAAAAACCGAATTGCCAGGTCTATCCGGTCCATTGTGTAACTTTAATTGCCCCATTTTCAGCGCTGCATAAGTGCCGCCATATTGATCGTCAAATAGAAACCGGATATTTTTCAAACCGACTTTATCAATGCTGATGACCCATTTACTGGCTTTTTCAGGCCCGACCGCTTTTTTTGCAGCTGTATCGCTGAATGCAGTGAGCAGAAATTGAAGTTAAACAGGGAATCGGCTTCGGTGCGGCTGAGGTTAAGCACTGCATCATCCAACGCAAAAGTTGATATCAATCTTGTTTTTAAGCAGCGCAAACAACCCGATGTTGATTTTGACTGTGCCAGCATAAAGCAATGTATCCTTTTGAACATCTTCAGATAAGAGCCCTTTGATGACCACAGATTTGGGGGAGGAAATGCTGATTTACAACTCTATCTTCGTGTGGTTTTACTGCTCACGAAATCAATGGCATAGCCGGTAATCTTATTTTAAAATTGGCTCTATCGGCCAAAAAATGCATTACATAATTGTCTCGAAAAATTGCAACATTCACACATTGAAGGGCGCTCAACCGGGAGATTACGTTTCTTTAGCAACAGACACGGGGACAAGGGGAAATGGAGACAAGGAGAAGCCTACAAACAGGCTATAAATTACTGTGGGAAATGGAAATCGGAAATCGGAATTTCCCCTTGTCTCCGCTCCCTTGTCTCCTTGTCGATAAATCGGGTAGGATTTATCAGTATAGCATGGGGCATGGAGCTTACCCAGGAGATCTCGCTTCTTTAGCAACAGACACGGGGACAAGGGAAATGGGGACAAGGAGAAGCCTACAAACGGGCTATAAATTACTGTGGAAAATGGAAATCGGAAATCGGAATTTCCCCTTGTCTCCCGATCCCCTTGTCTCCTTGTCTGATAAATCGTGGCAGGATTTATCCAGTATAGCATGGGGCATGGAGCTTAACCGGGAGATTACGTTTCTTTAGCAACAGACACGGGGACAAGGGGAAATGGGGACAAGGAGAAAGCCTAATAATCAGGCCATTAAGTACTCTGAAACCTGCCAGCCGGCAGGCTGGTTGGAAATTGGAAATTAAGTATCCCCTTGTCTCCCGCTCCCCTTGTCTCTTGTCTGATAAATGGCAGGATTTCCTCAGTATAGCATGGGCATGGAGCTTAACCGGGAGATTACGTTTCTTTAGCAACAGACTTGCAGGAAAATGGGAAATGGGAAAAGGAGAAGCCTACAAACAGGCTATAAGTACTGTGGGAAATGGAAATCGGAAATCGGAATTTCCCCTTGTCTCCCCGTCACCTTGTCTCCTTGTCTGATAAATCGTGGCAGGTTTTACCCAGTCTCGCATGGGGCATGGAGCTTAACCGGGAGATTACGTTTCTTTAGCAACAGACACGGGAAAATGGGGAAATGGGGAAAAGGAGAAGCCTACAAACAGGCTATAAATTACTGTGGGAAATGGAAATCGGAAATCGGAATTTCCCCTTGTCTCCCCGTCACCTTGTCTCCTTGTCTGATAAATCGTGGCAGGATTTATCCAGTATAGCATAGGGCATGGAGCTTAACCGGGAGATTTCGTTTCTTTAGCAACAGACACGGGGAAATGGGGAAATGGGGACACGGAGAAGCCTACAAACAGGCTATAAAGTACTGTGGAAAATGGAAATCGGAAATCGGAATTTCCCCTTGTCTCCCGCTCCCCTTGTCTCCTTGTCTGATAATTCGGGGTGGGGATTTATCCAGTATAGCATGGGAGCATGGAGCTCAACCAGGAGATTACG
>JADJEQ010000033.1 GCA_016709025.1 Bacteroidales bacterium
GCCAACCATTATAATTCTGGCTTTTTCCTGTGACTTCAACTTATCCTGCAATAGAAAATTAATTATAAAGGTTGATAGGTAGTGAACAACAAACACCTTTTCTAGCCCGTCGACAGTTATTTCTTTTTTTGTAAGGTAAACCCCTGCATTGTGGATAAGCACATCAATAGATGTATTCATTAATGCAAGTTCCCGGGCAACCCGCTTAATATCATTCAAACTGCTTAAATCTGCAATTTTATAGTCGCAATGAACTTTAAACTCATTCTCGATCTCCTTGCATAGGGCTTCTGATTTCTGAATATTTCGATTAATACACAAAATATTTGCTCCTTGCGCTGCGTATTTTCTGACAGTATAGTAGCCAATTCCCGAGGTAGCCCCGGTTATAACAACAAGCTTATTTTTAAAATCTTTAGTGCAAATTTTTGGGTCTGAACGATTATTCCTGATCATGGCAAACACGTTAGACCATTGATATTGTTTGAAATATTGAAAGAATTTTTTATTCATAAGCGTTCCTCATCCAAACTTTCTGCCATAAACTTTCTGTAAACTTATAAAATCTCGGAATATTGTCAAAATGTCGCCCCATAAATCGTAATAATCCCGCTGCTCAGTAATTTTGCCTTCTTCATTAATAGTCAACCGACTCGTGCCAAACAAAATAGAACTTGGATATTTTTTAAAACTAAGAGTCATTTCCCACTCAATAAATACAGTATTCCTTTCCATGAAACCATTGACAATTCTCATCTTCAGGTCTTTTGAACGTTGGGTCAGACGCTCGGTCATCTTCGTAAACGCTTCGATTCCATGTATTTCCTGGATCGAATCCCTGAAATATATATTATTGTCATAAAATGGGAGAATGTGCGACCAATCAGGTTTACCTGCTGTATTGTATGTTTGTGACCACAGCTCTTTTACTGTGTCAATTGTAGTTATTTTTACGTTAAGTATATCTTGATTTACGGGATCAGTATTCTCCATATCCACATGAAATTTATGCTTCTCTTCCATTAAAAATAGTCACCCTAAGATAGGGTAATCAAGGATATAATGCAACTCCCTGCAAAGGTTTTTCGAACTTATACTCATTCTGGCAGGTTTAAATCGTCAATTGAAGGAAAGCTGATTGGAATGAGTTACACCGGGATTTGTAATTTCTTCGCCGGTTGGCGGATTGCAAACCATTCCGCTTTGGTATAATATGGGAAATCCCCCAAAAAAGAAGCTTTGGCTCGACAATGGAAGCTCCGGAAAATCGTATAACTTGATTAAAGTAGCCATAAATTTTCGGGGATGCCCATGGCATAATAATACTCAAACACCATTGGTACAACTGTGAATGTATCAGAAATCTCAGTTACTGCAGAACAAGTCTTTGGTAACCTGTGGAGTTCCCGTTTTTTACCCTGACAAAGTACAATCCGGCAGGTTGAGCGGAAAGGTCATATTCATAAGGACCTTCAACATCAATTTCCTGTTCCAGCACTTTAGCACCATGAATATTAAAACCGTAATTAATCCTCCGGTAAAATGGGTCGCAAAATCAAGCTTAAAGTAACCCACTGTGAGATTGGGATATATACTGAAACCAGCCTGTTTGTTCAATGGTTTTTCATTTACGGATGAAGGTTTTTCAAAACCGGTTATCCTGATTACTTTATTGCCACCTCCGAAAGTTGAAAAGAGGAAATCGCCTGTCAGGGGGTCTATTAATGCTCCTTCAGCCCCGGTAAGTCCTGTTACCATTTCTCTTGCGCTGGATGGAACAGGCAGTCCATTATCCCCCACCTCAAAAACAACTACTGTTCCGTTGGAATAAGAGGAGATGGCCATTGAGAGGTTGGGGAAAATTGCTGAACCTGACGGAATATAAGCAATCCCCTCTGGACCCGAAGCTATACCAAAGACAGAGACCTCAGCAATCTTGTTTGATAAAAGATATTGCCCGTTGTTATCTACGGTGAAAGGAACATTATACATAATTGATTCACTGTAGGATGAAAATACCAGGCTGCCTGCACCGGGATATCCTGCAGGCACAAAAGCCAGTGCACCCACCGATGAAGCCACACCATAAGGCGTTATAGAGTTGCTGATATAGGAATTATCGGGCAATACCTGGCCAAGTTCATTCATGCTGTACCTGGTGAAAAGGAGCGTTCCATTCGGGGCGAAAACAATACCGCCGTCATTGTTGGGTGCCGCGATATACAGGACAGCACTTCCATCAAAGCCGGTAATATGTTTCGATAGCGGATCCCTGGTCAGGGCAACTGTGTACAGACCCCCGCTGCCGGTGTTTGCAGCTCCTCCTATATAAAGCGTATTCGGTTGTTCCGGCCTGATGGTAAGCCCTCCATATTGCGAAGGTAGTTGATCAATGCTTCCCAGGTCAGTTAAAGTGTAGCCGGCTGAATCAAATTCCGGAGTCAGGATTTGGGTGAGTCCCTGGAAATATAACAGGACGAACAATGTCAGCAGGCCTTTTTTCACCATTGAAGATGAAAATTTTGCAAAAGAATGGGTAGAGGTTTTCATATGGAGTGCTTTTAAAAGTCAAAGTTAACCTTGAATTTAGTAAATCCGAAATTTTTTGGCTCAAACTTTTCTTGTAAAGGCTAATTTTATGCGTCGGCTGAACAGATTTTGCGAATCACCTGACTGTTAACATGCTCAGTATAAATTTTTCAACCATTGTAAATATACCGAAGTGTAACTATCATTTAGTATTCCGTGTCCACCTTCCTCAGTGGTTATGAATTCAACTTTGGCTCCGGTTTTTTTTAGTTTAGCCACCAGCTCCTCTGTGAGGTCGTACGGACAGTTTAAATCGTTTTTGCTGTGATAAATGAAAACAGGAATATTTTTAAAAGGCTCCAGGTAAGTGGGATTCAGGAAATCAGGGTAACCTTCGCCAATCCATTTACCTGCAAGGTTGGGATGCCCCGAAAAAACAACCACTCCTTTAAATAATCCGGGGTATTCATAAAATATCCTGTAGGCTCCGTAACCACCCATTGAAAAACCGGCAATGATGATTCTCGAAGTATCGATTGGATAATTCAGTATGGCATCATCAATGGCCTCTTTTACATCTTTTTCGGCATAATCGGTGGTAAAACAATTGGATGTGCCCCTTCCGAAAGGTGCTATTTCAATAAAATTTCCATCTGTCAGGTTTTCCTTTAGCATTCCCTGGTCATCGGAACCACTTCCATGCAACATAATGAAAAGTGGATATTTTTTTGTTCCTGTCGAAATCAGGGAACTTTTATACTGTAGGGTTGTAGTGTACTATCAATTTCTGATTTGAATGCCCTCCTCGAAATACCGGTTTTCTCAGATAATAATCCGGGGCTATTTTTTAATTGGACTTTATCATTTAAATAGTTTGCATAAAGTTCCCTGATGTGTCCGGCTGTTTCGTATGGTTTAACATGAGAATATGCATTCAAAACATTCTCCAGCCTGAAAAGCATGGTATAATAATCGCCTTCTGAAATCTGGCTTTTCAATTCAAGTAACGACTGCTTCTCCTTTTCACCATTAATTTCAGGTAATAGTGTAAGTGGGATTTCACCTTCCGAATTATCGAAGCATTTCCAAACTACTTTATAAGCCCCGGGTGCCAGATTTTCAAGTGCTAAGTCAAATTCGTTTTCATTTATTCCCGGCACCAGCAAAATTTCTTTATATAACTCAGAATAAATATAATTATCAGCAGAGCGGATTGTTACAAGATAAGCTGCCTGGGTGGCCCTACTGGCATTGGAAATAAATTTGATTTTTAACACTTTCCCGACGATTTGATTTTTCCTGGCAAGCCTTGCATAAGTGCCAGGGTTTTCAATACCGGCAGGTTTTTCAAATTCAGCAATAATGTATTCTCTTTTACTTTGTTCCCATTGAATCTTCTCATCATACTTTATGAAATAATAATTCTTTTCTTTCTTACCGACGGCCTTTACGAAACAGAGGTTTATCCCAATTTCGTCAGAAAATAATGGGTGGTATGGATAAACCTCATTCCAGGGCAGCAATAGTTCGAAACAGCTTTGTCCATTTATCGTCCTGCATTCGAATTGGGTGGCAGAACTTAACGATTTCCCCGACAAATCAATGTTATAATACCATACTCCTTTTTTTGCATTCCGATTCCTTGATTTATCGGCAGGGGAGAAGCGCAATACATAAAATTCATCGGTGGGCTTTCCCGAATCGGGCTTTGCAATCAGCAGGTGAAAGCCATCACCATTTTGATAAGCCCTGTCGCGGTAAATAATTGAATCGCTGCCTGATTCGATAAATAAGTAAAGAAATGAATACTGATAACCAATTTTATACCTCACTTCAAAATCCTGGTTTTTCAGTTCTGTTTTTTCAATATGCGAAAACTGATTCCATTCCAATGTAGTTGTTTCCTTGTCGGGGAGGCCGTCAATGATGGGTTGCGTTTCTAAAAATGAAATATTTAATTCCTTGTTTTGTCCGATTGCTGTAATACTTAGAATTGTCAATAGTATTTCCAGAATTATTATTTTTTTCATGTGCAAATGATATGTTTTATTGCTTCTTTCGATGTTTGTTATTTTAACCTCCCGAAGGCTGTATTAAAAGGATGCAGTGGTTGTCCTGGCTGGTAATTACCGGTTCAGGTATATTTTGTATAGAGTTTGAATTTATCGATGCAAGAAAGCAGATTTAGCCCCTTTGTGAGAGGCTTGCATGTGACGGAAAAGCTTTCCGGGATGTTACAGCGACCAGAATTGTGAAGGAATTTTGTTATTTCCAGTAATGAATTTTATCCATCATGTTACCATTGCAATGTAAAATCTGCGACCAGACTGCCATTGGAAAGAAAGAAATCAGGAAAATAAATGATAATCTGCTTAAGAGATCATAAAGCAGCCTTCTGTGACAACACCACGTAATTTTTACCAACCCATCTTAAAGAGCATCAGGAGTGGATAAGCAAACCCTGATAACAGGAGTAAAAGAAGAAAAGGGCGGTTAAGATTTTGCCATTTATAATTTTATGGCGAATAGCTTCTAACCCATGATTTATTGCCGACAGAATAAAGAAGGTGAAAAAGACCATTAGAATGGTCAATTCTGATTTAATGCCCCAGTTAAAAAAGTATATTAAAACAGCCCCCAATGCATATGAAATGAGCGCAAATGAAGATTGTTTCTGATAGTTGCTCCCGGTTTCATATCCCTTAGCCAATGCTGCCTGTTTGCCAAAAAATAAACCTTCAAAGCCTGATATTCCTGCTATTGCGAATACTACTACAGGTATCATGAAGTGCAATTGAGCTGTCGGATCGTAGCTTTCACCAAAGCCGATTGAATAGCCAAAGTAAAAGGCAATTCCTACAAGTGCGATACGGATGATGTCTAATGCCTGGATAAACATATTTTTCTTTATTAAGGATTGGTTTTTATTTCAGGTTTTGTTGTTTAGAAATGTTCTGACCGGTTTAAATTTACTATTCCATCTGCCTTTTCACCAATGCTGTAAAAATTCCGTTTTCTGCAAAGAGCTGGTCGAAAGTGCCCTCTTCACACATTTGCCCGTCTTTCAGCACATAAATATAATCTGCTTCACGGATAGTGCTGAGCCGATGTGCAATTACAAGCCTCGTGACTTTCAGCATATTCAGACTTTCTGTTATAATGGCTTGTGTTCTGTTATCGAGTGCACTGGTTGCTTCATCGAATATCAGGATCCTTGGCTTGGTAATGATGGCTCTTGCAATGAGAAGACGCTGACGTTGCCCCCCTGAAAGGTTCCGGCCACCTTCACTAACCATTGTTTGCATACCCATTGGCATTTGCCTGATATCTTCATCAAACCCCACCATTCGGGCTGCTTCCCAGGCATCATCTTCTGTCAGATTGCTCACACCGGCTATATTACTGAAGATACTCCCGGGCATTAGTTTCCCTTGCTGGAGTACAGTTCCTGTCTGTCGTCGGACTGCCTGTATTTCCAGAGTTGCAAGTTCCTGGTCATCAATATAGATGGCTCCCTGTTCAGGTGTTTCAAATCCCAGCAACAGCCTGATTAGCGTTGATTTTCCTGACCCGGAAGGACCCACAACTGCAACGAATTTACCTGCAGGTACTTTAAGGCTTATATTATTGAGGACCAATGGCCCATCAGGATCATATCTGAATGATACATGCTGGAAACCAATATTTCCAACTAAGTCGCCCGGATGTGCCTTGCTACTGTCGAATTCGGTAACCGATTCAAGTATTGGTTTAAGATTTCTGTAAAATGGCACGGCTTGCATCACAGAAGTAAATGACTGTCCGACAGAAAGAATAGAGATGGATAAGCTGCTAAAGGCACTCATAAATGCAATAAATGCTCCTATCCCCAGGTATTTTTCGTTAAGCCGGTTAAAAATCAATGAATAGAGCAGAAGGGTACAGATCACCGGGAATGCTACATTAAATGCTGAATAGAAATTTCCTATCCTGCGGTTTCTGAATTCAGATTGACGTTGGTCAGCATACATATTTGCCCAGATGGAAAAGGCATATCTCTCTGTTCCACTCACCCGTAATTTTGATATTCCGTTGATAAACTGAAGTGTTTTACCGGAAATTTTTTGCATCAATGAAACAATCCTGGTTTGCTGCCGTGTTTGTAAATAGCCTGTAAGGATAATAACTCCAAGCAGCACCGCCAGCAAAATAATTACTGTCGGAAATACCAGTCCTGAATCATAATAGTACAAGAGAAAGAAGTTGAATAAGGTAAAAATACCTGTCAGCACCGTATTGATAACAGTTCCCGAAAGTACCTGCATAATCGAATTGATGCCATTGGCCCTCATAGCCATTTCACCTGATGTATATTTCCTGAAAAAAGATGCCGGTAAATGAAGGATCCTGTCCCAGACAGCAATTTGTAAAGAAGCTGTTATGCGTGTTTGAATGCGTTGCACCGACATGCCTCGAACATAGATAAACATGATATTTACAAAAGCTGATACAGTCAAAGCAATCACAATTCCCAGTAATAACGATTGGTTGGCATTGGGGATAACCTGTTCAAAGATGGAACCCGTTAATACTGGTGTAACCATTCCGAGCAATCCGAGTAAAATGCCCACCAGGGCAAGCCGCCAAAGATCTTTTGAGGATTTTCTGAAACTAAAAATCAACAGATCTTTAAAGTTCAGTTTTTTGTCAGGCAGGGGCCTGAAAAAAGAAAACCCTTCAGTACTGATTGTTTCAGCAGTTACGTCATTCAATTCAGTAGCTTCATGACTGAATGGCCGGATAAGAACATTTTTTCCTGGCCGTATCGGAATAACAGCAGCTGGTTTCTGATCTGTTTTGGAGAAAACAAGCAAGGGTTCGATGTCAAGTTTCCACCAATCCTTTTCGAGGGTTACTTTCCTCTTTTGAATGTGCGATGCAAATAAAATGACATCGAGTCTGTCGGATATCCTGTCGGATGCAACCGGTTTTGGCTTTACAATCCTGAATCCACCAGCTTTTGCAATCATCTGGCAAGTAGCCAGTAATTCATCCGATGCCTCTGTTTCAGAAATGAAGTAAGTATTACTTTTCTTACCAAAGATGGAAGAAAATACCTGTGCAGTACCGCTGAAGGCTGCCTTTTGGCCAGCTATCTTATTTAGAAGTAAGCTGCGGTCCTTTTCAATTGTTATTTGCTGATTCCAAACCAGGTAATCATAAAACCATTTATTGAACCTTAAAAGAGAGGATAAAAGCAGATATTGGTCAAACAATGAAATAGTATCATATCCCAGGTAGCTGCTTTCTTCTGTTGATGTAAGCCACAATTGTCCGCAAACCGGGAAATACAGCTCCTTTGATTCAGCAAGCAGCTCTAATGATGCAACACGGGATTGCCCGCTGATTTGTTTCACCCATTTTACTTCTGATGAAAGTATGCATTCATTGGCCTGTGAGGAAAACTGTTCACCATTTTCCGGCTCAATATATTCATATGGAACCATCCCTCCCTGGATAAAGCTTGCACAGTTTTTAATCCAACCATCAATTAATCCGCTGATATATTCCTTTTCAGGTTTTTCGGAGAACGGTTTTTCAAATTCAGTTACCGGTATTTTCTTAAAAAGGCAGTCACCTTCTGCCACAACCAGGAGCATTAATCCATTTTCCAGTCTTTCGTTTTCAAGTCCCAGGGCAATCTGTCCCTGCTGCAGGCTAAAAACAAAATTGCGACGGCCGGCAGGAGATTGGTTTTCGAATTCAGAATAATATACATTGGCTTTCCCTTCAGCAAGATAATACAGGTATTTGCTCTCTGTAAGAGTAATAAACCGGTTTGATTTTAATTCAACCCTTTCACCTGTATCTTTCCACTTTTCCTGCATCTGCGATTAAATCTGTTTACTATGTATTAATTTGAATCTATTTTCAAAGATTTTCTTTATGCCTCCTGGATTAGCCTTTTGTAGGCTCCATTCAGCTTCATCAATTCTTCATGCGTGCCTCGTTCAGCAACCTTGCCGGCTGTTAACACGATAATTTCATCACAATCCCTGATAGTACTCAATCGGTGTGCTACAATTATGCAGGTGCAACCCCTGCGTCGGAGATTGTCATCAATATTTTTCTCTGTTGTCGCATCCAGTGCACTTGTGGCTTCATCAAGGATGATTATGGATGGATTTATAGCCAGTGCCCGGGCTATTTCTATCCGCTGACATTGACCTCCGCTGAAATTTTTTCCGCCTTCTTCAATCTGATAATTGTATCCACCGGGACAAGAACTGATTTCCCCATGAATTTCTGCATCTGCGGAAGCCTTGATAATATGCTGATCCGGAATCGCATGATTCCACATGGCGATATTTTCTTTAATAGAGTCCTGGAAGAGAAAGATATCCTGGTCAACCAGGGCCAGTGAGTTATTCATCACAGGGCGGGGAATATTATCCCTTGTAATTCCATCAAACAGAATTTCGCCTGACCAGGGTTCGTAAAGCCCGGAAACAAGTTTTGAAATAGTTGATTTCCCGGAGCCTGATGATCCAACAAGGGCAACCCTCGCACCAGGTTCAAGCTTCAGGTTGAAATTTTCAATCAGGGGTTTTTCCAGCGGACTATAGCCAAAAGTAACATTACGCAATTCAACAAAGCCTTTTAGTTTAGCATCTGCTGCTGTCTCAATCCCATAATCCTGATCAGGCAGAACAACTGCTTTATCTATTTCAGCATTCAGGACATCATCCAGCCTGTTTACTCCGGCTGTTATATCCTGCACTTTTGAATATAAACTCACAAGACTATTGACAGGAGCGGTAAAACTGCCCATCAGTGCCTGAAAAACAATTAGCTGGCCCATTGTGAGTTCACCCCTGATCACAAGAATACTGCCAAAGCCAAGTAGTACCATAGTGTTCAGCGAATTGAGCAGGGGAGAAGCCAGGTCTAGTTTTTGTGAGATAAGCCCAATACGTTGCTGCATATTTATCAGCACCGACTGACTATCGACCCATTTAGCGAAGAAGTCGGATTCAGTCCCTGATGCTTTTATCGTTTCAATCAACTGAAGCCCATTTACAGAGAGTCCGATTTGCTTTCCCTGTTCAACCTGGAGCTTATTATTGAGTTCTGTCCGCTTTTTTGAAACCGCCCTTACAATTGATATATTGATCAAAGCAAATAAAATTCCGACAAGGGTGAGTATTACGCTGTACCTGAATAGAATAACTGCAAAGAACACCATTGATATCAGGCTGAGGAAACTGTTGGCCAGGTCGCCTGAAAGCAGTTGAGCAACCTTGTTGTTTATCGCAATACGTCCATTTATATCACCCGCAAATCGTTGGCTGAAGAATGCAACCGGAAGATTCAAAACATGCCAGAAGTAGTTTGACGACAGGGAGAGGGCTACCCTGGTTTCCAGTCGGAGAAGGTATTTTTGCTGGATGTAAGTAAGAACAAGTTTAATAATCCCAAGTAAAGCCAAACCGATTATCAATGGCCTGAACCAATTGTCGAAGCGTTTAATGAGGATGTCGTCAATAAAAATCTGGGAAAGGGAAGGGATGATGATACCCGGGATGATGAGGAATAAACTGCAGATTACCAGGAAAATTATACTGCTTCTCAAGCCGGTCATTTTCTTTCTCAATGAGCTTGCCACATTGGGTTTTGTCCCTGATTTGCTGAAAGTATCTCCCGGTTTAAAGTTTAGGGTTATCCCGGTATATGATTTACTGAATTCTTCGTGACTAACCTTTCGGTGGCCTGTGGCAGGATCATTCAGATAGAAATACTTTTTGTCAAAGCCTTCAACAACTATGAAATGGTTGAAATTCCAGAAAACAATGAAAGGCAGGTTTGCAGTATGCAGCTGATCGATTTCCAGTTTCAGTCCTGATGCTTCAAAACCATTGTTTCGTGCGGCTTTTATGAGATTAAGAGCATTGCTTCCATTGCGGGATATG
This sequence comes from Bacteroidales bacterium, assembly GCA_016709025.1. GTDB lineage: Bacteria > Bacteroidota > Bacteroidia > Bacteroidales > Lentimicrobiaceae > Lentimicrobium. Next base: position 10,479 of record JADJEQ010000033.1, read on the forward strand.
CCACACTCTACACGCAATTGTTCAAGAGGTTTATAGAGTCCGTAAAAACCAAAGATCATTGAAAGGGATGCAGCACCACACTCCACTGTTTCCATCTGGAGCACGGTATCTGTTTGTACCTTTTTGTATGTTTCTTTAGTTATCATTAGTTCCCGGGATATGTCAAATTCCAATCAATTTCTTCATAAATGGCATTACAAGGGTAATGGGAGGTTGTTCCCTTGCAATGACGTTTCCAATACAAATGGTACCGGTCGACAACTTATGCTGTGGTCCTGATGAAGATGACCATTGATAACCGCTGAATGTGGATGAATCTTTGGTCAATTCGACATCCACGCGGTATGGGGCACCATAGGCAGAAAGCATTTCAACCAGCCTTGCATTATCAAGAAGCGACATCATGCTGCTTGATGTAACAGGGAAGTGAGAAACGAAACTGACCTTTCCTTTTATAAATCCATATTCTTCCACGTGGAATGTTGTTGGAATGATTTCCACTTTCATCCCTTTATCAATTTCATCAGCCATATTTGGCGGGATAAAAATCAAGGCTTCTACTGTTTTTTCAAGAGTTTCAATAGTGATCAGCGGAATTCCTGCATTAACAAATGAACCGGGTAATGCACTTATTTCGATCACAATACCGGTATAGTCAGAAATAATTTTACTTGCCTGATCATACTGAAGCTGGGCATCCGCAAGGCTTGCACGAGCCATCAGTACCTGGTTCCAGGTTTCGAGTAGTTGCGTCCTTTTCGAGAATTCCGATGCCGAAAGTGAAATATCCAATTGTGAGTCATCCCAGTGAACAGCTTCCATCTCTTCGCGTGTGGCAACTATTTGTTGCTGTATCTCAAAACCTGTGTTTTTGTGACAAGTCCCTGGCTGTTTAGATTTTCCAGGTTTTTCTCCCGTTCTAGCTGGCTTTTTAACCGGTTTTCCAGGTTTTCAACCTTTCTTTTTAGGCTGCGGTGTTGTGATAATTTACTATTTACCTGAATTAAGGAGTCTTTCAGGTGCTCTTTGGCAATAAGTGAATAGTAGTCTTCAAGTTCATCATACTGCTGCTGGACATCTTCCAGTTTTTGTTTTAATTCAGGTTGGGAAATAAGAGCTATTAATTGCCCTGTACTAACTGAATCTCCCAGCTTTACATTAATTTCAGATAGTTGTCCATTAACAGGCGATGCAATACTCCGGTTTCCGGTTGACCGAATCAATATCCCGGTCCCGGCTACTTTAGTAGTTGTATTGCCCATGAATCCCCACAATAATAAAAAAATGAGAATAAGCCCAATTCCTGCTATGATCAGCCAGGCTGAAGGCTTAATTACATGTATCAATTGGTTTAGTTGCTGCCCGGGATGTTCCTGCTTTGAGGCTTGCTCACGGTATAAGTCAGATGGCATATCTTATCTTTGATGCGTTAAACCATTAATGTTTTGGCAAAGTGATCAATTGGTCAAGTTCAATTGTATTGTCCGGCTTGCCTGGATTCAACAACGTTCCTGTAATGAATCTGAAATAGACTACTTCGGAGTAATACCTGCCCATAATTGAAATCAGGTTCAGGCGTGCATTCAATAGTTGTGTCTTTGTGCTATTCACATTAATTAAAGTAGATTCCTGGTCAATATATTTCCGTTTTTCGTTTTCATAAATAGCTGCCAGGTAATCTAAAGTCTCCATTTGATCCTGGTATTCCCCGATAAGGAAGTTCAGTTTGTCAGCCGAAAGCTGCACCTCTGATAAAATGCTATTGGCCAGCATCTGTGCCTGGTTATTACTTTGTTCCAGCAATGCTTTATTCTGTACCACAACTCCTTTCCCGGATTTATTGGATACCGGCAATTGGAAGTCAAGCGAAACCCATACGGAAGGACCTGGTATGTTTTGGGAATAAGGTGCCGTGAAATTGTATTGATCAGAGGCCACAAGACCAGTGTATCCGCCAGTAACATTCAGATCAAGCTTAGGCTTAACTGCCTGATTAGCCAAAAGCAGGTTGCATTTTCCCGACTCCACTGTTTGAAGAAGTGCCTGGTAATCACCTCGCTGATTCAAAACCTGGTCTGGATTGGTGCTTCTCAATGCTGTAAGGTCAATGCTTTTTAAATCGATCAAGGGAAATATATCAGTTGGAAAGCCCAGGGAGTCGATTGATTTAGCATCAAGTCCCATGACTTGCCCAAGGTTGGTCCGGGCCGATAAAAGCTGTTGGTAGTAGTCGGACAACATGATCAGGTATGAACCTATGTTGGCACTCACATTAAGGGTGTCGGCACTGGGAATAAGATCGGCCGATGCCAGTTTCCTCATCTGGTCCAGGTAGTCATACTCATTATCAATGACCTCACGTATTTGAACACATTGTTCATTCATGGCGGCATAGTTCCAATATGCTGATGCTGTAGCATAAATAGACTGAGTTACGGTATGGTACAATTTTTTAAGATTTGCCTCAAACAGCAACTGATTTGCATTGATGGATGCGGTTGTGGCTGCCTTTCCACTATTTTGAAGAAGTGGGATGTTTATTGTAAGATTGGCAGCCAGGTGATTCTGATATCGTTTAGGATAGACATTCTGGCTATCATACTTGCTTTCAGAAAAGGTGGCCAGTACATTCGGACTTACTGTAATGCCATATTCAAACTGTTTACTGATACCTAATTGGTAGGATAAAACATTTGAATACTGGTGGATAATCTTATCCTGAATGGTGTATTCCGGATTATTGAGAATGTTTTTCTGGGCTGAAAGATTAAGTTTATAATCAAACTTGCCCTCTGATGACATAAAAAGCCCATAATAATAGTCAGCAAGCTGTTGCTGGTTTTTAATATCCCAGCTATAAGTCATGGTTCGATGGACCGATTCAATGAGTGAAACCCCGGGTAATAAATCTAGCTTACTTTTTAGGTTTTGTGCCCCCAGGAAAAGAGGAACAGAGATCAACCCTGCCATTAAAGCAGGCAATAGAAAAATCAATGTTGCGGTTTTCCTGCCCATGACACATCAACTTTTGCTTGTAATTCCACTATCCCAGAATTGGCGGACTGTTTCGGCTGAAGAAATATTCTTTCCTCCGGGGAAATTCTCCAGGTCTTGCTGGACCTCACAACTGCCTTCGATTGCCAGGTTTAAAAGTTTCTGATCAATTTCTACAATCAGCTTCAATTTCTTCAGCCGGTTCAGGATTTTTTCAAGAGTTTCTCCAGAGATATCATTACCTGTAAGGTTCTTAAACTGCTGAATAATACCATTCCTGTCAATTCCCTTATCCTGCATCACAAATACTTCAGCTTCAGCTCCTGTAAGAATGATGATATTCTTTTCAGCGGCCGGCCTGAGATCAAGAACTTCAATGGTTTCTGCATCCACGCGGTTATAACTCAACATCGGTTTAAAAACCGACCCCGCCTGCCTGATCCACAGTTCAATGGCATTATGAACTCTGGTATAAACATTATGCTGAATCGTTTTATGGAAATCCGGATCCACAAAGAATACCGATAAATTGGCTATGGTTTCATCCGGGAATGGGTAAATGTAGCGTGTAGCAGTAAATGGCCTGAGTTTTAGGTCAGAAACATGCTGGTTGTCGAAATAGTAAGAATAGCGGTTAAACCTGATAGGGTTGAATTTATTGGGAGGTTGAAGATGCGACAAAAGGGGTATCAAGGGTTCTATTTCTTCATACCATTCAGGTTTTTCACCGGGGAATCCAAATAAAAAATTCCAGCTAACCCGAATTCCATTTTTCCTGGCAAATTTCAGGTGGGTGATGTTGGTAATGGCATCAGTGCCCTTGTTCATCAGATTCAGTACAGGATTACTGAGTGATTCGAGACCAGGTTGTGTCCAACTGATACCCGCATCATTCATTTGTTTGAAATGAGAGGGCTTTAGATTGGCCTTGGTTTCATAAAACAGTGAGTAAGGCTTACCCAGGGCAGCCAGTTGTGGCATCAGGTTCTTGAAATAGCTCATGTCGATGATGTTGTCAACTACTTCAATCCTGGTGGTTTGATTTTCACTGGCTATACTTGCAAAATGCAACAGGGCATTCTGCGGACTTTTTGACCGGAACTTTAATCCAAAGCCATTTAATCCACAAAATGTACACTGGTGATGATTTCCCCACCAACAGCCCCTTGCGGTTTCTGCCAGGTAACCGGTAATAAGTTCTTTCCCGATACTAAGATTTTGGACCGTAAGGTTAAAGTCGATATAGTCAGGAACAGGCAGGTGATTCAAGTCTAAAACAGTGGCACGTGGAATTTCATTTTCGGGCAGGTTATAATACCGTGAACTTTTATCCCTGAATTCACTTCCCAATGTTCCATACGGAAGTTCTGATTGTTTAATCCCGGGTCCTTTTTCAGTGATAATTTTCACCAGGTCAACAATCAGGTCATCAGCTTCGCCGGAAACAGCATAATCAACAAAATCAAAATTCTGCATAATGGTCTTCCCGAAGATCCCTTCGCAATTTGATCCGCCAATAAGGGTGACCATATCAGGATTTAGCTGTTTAATGCGCCTGAGTAAAGCAAGAGAGGCATTCGATTGCTGAAATACTGTGCTGCAACCAACAATCCTGGGGTTTAATTCAATAATGGCTTGTGCCATCTCTTCAATAAACAGGTTGGCTTTATTCCTTAGTTCAGCCAGAAGGTTTTTACGCTTTTCCCTGAATGCCTGGTTGGGATTTTCTATTTCCCTGAAATTTAGTTTATAGTAGTTTTCAATGGAATTTCCCTCAAAATCAGGAAAAAGTGACTGAGAAAACAACCATTCACCAAGCATGTACTGTGCAGGATAGTAGTCAGCAAATGCATATTCACTGTTTCCGGTTAGTTCTCCGAATAATAGGTTACCATAGATCACCCTGCTCGAAATACCTGCTGACTTCACTGTGGCATTCAGTAATCCGAGGCCTATGGAAGGCCGCTCGAGAGAAACAAGTGGCATTAATACGAAGCAAACATCCGAATGTGTGTAATGCTTTCTAATCCAGTCTCTTGTGTTGAATTGAGGTATCGGGCTCTTCATCGAGGATTCCATAATCAAACATCCGGTTAATGGTATAAAAAATATTCTCCTGGGGTTCCCCGGTTGAAGATGACAGTTTTGCTGCTATTTCACCGGCTGTAAATTTTCCCTGGCTTATCAATTCCCCAACCTCAGAGATAAGGGGCAGGTCTTTGATTCGGATCCGCATGTACACCGAACTGACTTCAATGGCATTTGTAGCCGGGGCATAGGTGAAATCCTGGTGGAACCGCATCAGATCATCTGCTTCCGGAAATGGTTTGGCAAATTTTTCAATCAACCTGTTCATGGTTTCTTCAAGATCCTGTGCATCAGTAAATGGTTCATTGGCAAGTGTCCAGTATCCTAAAGGCCATCTTTTACTTGAATTACAGGGTGTTACCATGCGAATTGATTTTTCAGCCATATTGATCAGAAAGCCGGTGATACAGGCAATGGTGCTGCCTTCTTCAGAAACTTTTGATGAATCCATATGTTGGGCAGCTCGCCCGGCCTTGGCAAATACGCTGTTTGACTCGTTGGTTTGAGGCAACATCTCCACCCTGATCAATTCTTCCGGTGAAAATTCATTGTGGATTTTTTCGAGAATGGGTAAGCTCAGCACTGAAAATCGTTCAACAAATCCGTTGTTTTCTTCCGACAGTTTCAGAATTGTCCGTATCCTGTCGGGATATTTATAAGCCAGTGCTGTAGTGGTTTGCGGGAAATGCCCTAAAATCCTGCCAAAGTCGGTGATGAATTTTTCATAGTCAGGATTGTCAAGGGGTTCGGTGGCATAATAACAGGTACCAAAACTGCCTGAATTTCCAAGAACATTTTTTACTGATTGCAGTGTTTCATTCCACAATTTTGCATTGTCATCGGTATACCTGAAAACTTTACTCAACTTCTCGGATGCAACGGCACAAAACCAGCATCCTACCGAACATCCTTTAGTCAGTTCAAAGTTGATGGGAGAATGAATGATGGCAGCGCTTTTAGCTTTACCCAGTTCAATATAACATCTATTGATCTGGCGCTGACGCCATTTGCGCAATCGTTCATTTTCCGGGGCACATCCAATAGTTTGTAAACGATCACGATGACTTATCTTTTCATTTACAAACGACCTGTATTGTTTCACAATCGATGGAATTTCGCTGCCTGATTGACGAAACGCTTTTGCGTATTCAGGATCCGTGAGTATCCCTACTTCATCAGGGTCCAGATCAAAGTTGAAATAAGCTGAAGGGTATGAAAAGTCTGCTGCAGTTTTTTCCCTGAAATCATTATCGCAGGTCCACCGTTCCAGGACCCGTTTTGTTTCACCTATCCGTCGGTTATATTCAAGGGATCCTTTCCCCGAAAAAATGGGGAGAATCTCAGTCAACTCATTGGTCTCTATCATTATATAATTTTTGAATAATTAGGAGCAGAACTTATCCCGCAATGAGAATTTATCAGAAAAATCCACTGATTGTAAATTGGGTGTAAATGATCCCTTGTTCTATGGCGGTAATACCATTTAAAGGTTTTATGCCGTCATTAAAAAAGGTTAATAGAATGATGGGAAATGGCTGATCATTCCTTATGGGTTATATCAGCACAACTGCGAGTTCGGCCACTGCAAATACAGTGCTTGCTGCTTCAAAATCCTGGGCAACTGTAGTGGTGGTTACACTAACTTCAGCTACTTCTAATTCGACTACACCTGTAGTATTTGTTGTAACTGCTTCTATATCGCCACCGGCAATTCTACCTAAATCGCTTTCCGAAAGTTCATTCGAAAATGACTTAGGTTTCATTGGCAATACCAGGTTCAAGGTTACAGCAGAATTTTTTATAAAACGTACTTCAAAATTTTCAGGAATTTCCTGGCCTTTCGCAGCAAAACGTTCACCTATTAGTTTTCCAAACTCCGGGGTAATCACATCCGGTAATATGGCATAAACAGCATTGGCATTGTTTTCATATACATTAACTTTAGTGGTTCCCTCAAAGTCAAACCCGGCTTCAGTTAAAAATTTCTTTGGATCAGCCAGGAATTTCATCTTATAAGACTCATCTGACCAGCAACGTGCGTAAATCTGGGCAACAATTGCATTGTTTTTTCCTCGTTTTTCATGTTTTTTGTTTTAATAATTGAAATCAAATTTGTTTGGTGATTTCTATGATGAAGTTTTATCATAGTTATATATTATAGATATTTATTTCTGAATATGTAAAAGGTAACATTTCAGGCAATTAGTTTCTTTATACTGCTATAATTCAAGGAAGGATTATGAATTTCCAAGCATATACAAAGGTTATAGTGTGACTTCTTAATGATATCGAAGCGGAATATGTCCGCGATCTGTCAATTAACAAACAATTTATCTTCACGGTATAACTCATCCTAATCAGCTAAGCAGGCCAGGAATGAGGATACATAAATTTATGTACGCGGTTTTAAAATGGATTCAGGTGGAATAATTGCAAGAAATACCTGGAAATACAAAGCTGTATAAATATTAAGATGACACGCCTGGTTCAAAAATGATTTGATTTGAGGTTTAAGACAATGTCAGTGGGTTATAGCAGGTATTAAATAGTTTTGCATTATATTGTCAACTTGTTTGTGCCCGTATGTTGTATTGAAAGCTTTGGAAGTGACCACAATGATAGTGGCTTTTTCTTTGAAAATAAAGATTTTGTTTCCGCCATTACCGCTTGAATAGTAAGCTTCATAGTTCATTCCGGCAATATTGTATGTTTTATTCCAGAACAGGAAACCATAATATTCTTCTTCAGATATAGATATTTGTCTCGATAAACTTTTTGCAGCCCATTCCTTTGTGAATATTTGCCGGCCATTCCATTCACCCTGGTTTAAATATAGCTGTCCAAACTTTGCGTAATCAATTGCACGCATCTTTAATCCCCCGGCTGTATTTGCCACTTTTTGAGGTGTATATTGCCATTTATATTTGGTTATGCCTAGTGGTTCAAATAATTGCTTTTCTGCATATTTTTCCAGGCCGCCTGGAACTGATTTATGAATAATATCGCCAATAACCACCACTCCTGCAGTAAAATAATCCCATCGGGGATTAGCAACCTTCCTATTATCTATTGGAAGATCTAATGTAAAGTTCACCCAGTTTTTTGAAGGGTACATATTTTCTTCATTTCCTTGCGATTCCTGGTTCATATCAGATCCATCAAATGGCGAACTCATTGTCAATAAACTTTTTAGAGTAATGCTGTCTTTCGAAATTGAGTAGTTCTGAAATGCATTAAAGTCGTAAAACTCATGCAACATCTGCATTTCACTATTTATATATCCATCTTTTATAGCAATTCCCAAAATGGCTGATGCAAACGATTTACCTACTGACCGGGTATCATGAAGTGTATTTCTGTTAGAACCATTAAAATACTCTTCAACTAATAACTTGCCATCCTTGATTACAACAATACTCGTTATGTCTTTAAATGTATTTATCGCAATTTTTCGATTGAGGGATTCAATATAGGATTTATCAAATGTCTCAGTAGATATTTGCCAGTCGTTAAGGGGTTTAATGGGTTGGACCTTCACATGCTTTTCATTGATCTTTATTTCTGGAACCATGATTTTGAGGGTCCCGTCAGCAATTATACTCCCAACTAATGTTTCGGTTAATTTCAGATATGGCCTGATTTCAATTTTGAGAATATGTTCTCCATTTGAAAAAGCTTCCTGTCCTCCACTGGCTAAAAACCGATTCCAAAGAAATCTGCCCCAGGAATCCTCGTTGCTTGAACTTATTAAAGGGACCCTGAATACGGTCCTGTTGTTTTTACTATCAGCACTTCCAGCGCCAACATTCAGGTTTTCAGAATAGATCTTTTATTGTCAACGAAAAATGTGAATTGATAATTCCCATTATTGGTAAGCTCCTCAACGGTCATTTGAGGTGATAATAAATGAAGATAATTTGTAAGTGAGTTGCCTAAAAAACACTCTTATGTTTAAGTCAGTTTTTTCTCTTTTAGTTCAAATGAAATCAGGAAGTCATTTTCTTTAAAATTTTCAATTGGGATTACTTTCCCCATGAATGCAATTTTCCCAATGTTTGCTTTATGAATTGGGTACACAATACTGTCGCTTTTTACCAGGTCATTTACCTGGCCTTGAACACTGAAACTAATCAGCATGACAGAAATTAGAACTAAAAATTGTCTGCACATCGTATCGACCGTTAATATTACAATGAATCATAGTGGTATTGCCCCCCAATAAGAGTAGCCAATGACTCCATTCATTTTCAACGCCACATTGATTTCATCCTGGCAATTCAATATGAATACAGATTCCCAATTCCCGGCAACAAAGACTGGAAATTGGCCCGGGAATAATTGATGTGGCTGAAAAATCGAATCAGTCGAAAACTTAGACGAGATAATTTTGCCTGGGTTACTGAGGACTATTCAAAAGTTATTTCCCCAATTAAATACAATTTCCCCTTCCCGCTGATTTCTGTCCGCTCATTGAGGTATCTGCACTGTAAATACCCTCTGCGTTCCGAGAGTTGAATAGCTGAAAATTCTGTTTTATTCAGTTGCTTTGCCCAATAAGGTGCCAGGGTCGTATGTGCCGAACCTGTTACCGGGTCTTCTTTAATGCCGATCTGTGGGGCGAAAAACCTTGATACAAAATCTACCTGATTTCCTTTGGCTGTAATGATAACGCCACGACTGTCGAGTTTTGCAATGTCGTCAAATGCAGGAGTTACATTAATAATGTCATCTTCCTTATCAAAAACCAACAGGTAATCCGTTTTCCCTTTAAAGGCTGAATAAAGCTTCGGTTCAAAACAGTTTAATAATTCCGTGCTTAGAGTTACCGGATTAAGGCTATCGGTGGGGAAATTAAGACTTAGGAATTCACCGTTTTTCGTCACGGTCAATTCACCACTTCTCGGAGAATAAAAATGAATGATATTTTCTTTGTGGTTTTCATAATTAAATAGTACAAAAGCCGCAGCCAGCGTAGCATGCCCGCATAAATCCACTTCAACGGCTGGAGTGAACCAGCGGATATGGTATTGTTCTCCCTGCTTTACATAAAATACGGTCTCTGCCAGGTTGTTTTCCATGGCAATTTTCTGCATCAGTTCATCAGGCAGCCATGCATCCAGCGGACAAACAGCAGCAGGGTTTCCTGAGAAAACCTTTTCGGCAAAGGCATCGATTTGATATAGTTTGTTGGTCATAATTGCAATTGATTATTCCTGTTATTGGGTGTAATTTAACTGCAGTACTCTGATATTGTTGATTAATCTTTCATTTTTTTCGGTTCATTCAGGGCATCATTTTGCTTTTCTTGCTGCAATTGTTTTGCATTAACTTTTGATATGACCTTTTTGCCCGTTTTTTGCTCGATTTCCTTTCGGGTATTTCCCGCAATTGTACCTCCTTGTTTGGCAATATTCCGGTTTTCAGTAAAAGTTTTTGGTTTCTTTTCTTTTGAGATTTCGGTTGTGCTTGCTTCAGCCAGCATATTTAGTACCAACTCAAGGTTGGTCATATTATCGCGGAGGTTTTCCTTTTTCAGGTCTTTATGTTTTTTATACTCTTTTGTGGTAAAACCGCTCCACGCCTGTGTAATATCGTCGGTAAGTATGGCAAATTCTGGCCTTTTGTTACACCCCGGTTTTCCCATTCGTCAGTCAGTTCTTTGCGAATTTCAATACTCTTTAGCCGCTGGTTTATCCATTCTTTTGAGTAGCCTTTTCGCAAGTATGTTTCCATTAACTGGTCTATGCCAATTTCAGGATCCTCAATCTCATCGATCCGTTCCGGGCCTTTGGCAATCCATAATTTAAAAGGCTCGGCTTTGGGTGATGGAATGCTTTGTATTAACCGAAATAGTTGCTCTGTATCGGCAACATCTGTTTTATAATATTTTCCATCTGATGATAACATTTTCAGTTGTCCCAATTTTTGGGACAACTCACTGCCTTCAGCTATTAATTTTGTTTTCAGTGCATTCCAGTATTTTCTTGGACGAGGGCTTTCCGTTAAAGCCTCAATTACGTCAACTATCGAAAAGTACCATTTCTCCTGGTCTTCGTCCCAAAGTGAGCGAATTTGTTTCTGCTCAAATAATTTGATGGATGTTTCTTTATTCATAAGGCTGTCAATCACTCAAAATTAGGCATTTTCAAACTTATATATTGATTTGTAATCGATAAAATAGCTAAATCAAAATAGAATTATTCACTGGTAAGTGGAATCATATTGGGCTAGAATATTTAAGTTTCATTGTTCATTCATTGTAGATGTGGCAACCGACAATTCGTAGTCTAAGCCTCTCATTTGTATGATTTCAAAATCAACAATAATGTTCTTATACTCAGCAAATTCTTCTTGTTTTCGCTTAACCATTGAATCAAAAAGCAGTTCAAATTCTGGCCATTCCGGAATCCCACTAATAAATTTCTTCCTGCTCAACTGAAATGCTTCTTCACTCTTTTCTCTCATAAGAGCTGCATTCCATATTGTTGCTCCAATGGTATATTTTGTCTTTATAATATCAATCTTGTCTTGACTTTCTAAAAGTGGATAAACAAATGACTTAAGTAATTCAGAATATTTAATTTTCTATCATTCGGTAGTACAAGTCCACCTTTTGACTCAGATCTTTTCCTTATTTCTTCTGCACCAGGACCGTTTCCTGATGATATCAAGGCTTCCAGCTCCCGTTTTCGCTTGGCTTCTTTTAAGCGTTTAGCTCTTTTGATATTATTGTTTCTTCCCATATGAGTTTTTTCAAAAAATGGTTTCGTTTAAGATTCTATTTTTTTGTTTCAATCAAATGGACGTTCTTTCAGCTTGCCACTTTAGATCATTTATTTACGAAGTTCATTTAAGAATACAATCGGTTCATTCAAAGATATCAAATAAGCACTTCACACCTCTTTTGTCTCACTGTTGCATAATAGACATTTCTACTGTTTCCAGTGAATATTCACTTTGGCATTTGTCCTGTTAAAATCAGCAAAAGTATTTGAAAATGTGAGTTCTTTTGAATTTTCAAATGTTTTGTCGCTGAATGTTGCATATTTCTCTATGGGTTTCCCCTTTTTATCAAAGTCAAGCTTTTTGTTTTTATTATTATCAATAAAAGTCAACATTGAATACTTTCCGTTTTTTAATCCGTAAATATGAATGTTAAGTGTCCCCTTATTGGGAATGGTACCATATAAGTAACCGCCTGTAACCGCCTGTCGTTTAGTAAAACTTTTTTCACTGTCCATTACAGCTATAAACCCGTTTGTCGGTCTTCTAAAGAACTGCGATTTCAAAATGAAAATAATTGCCGGCATAAAAACTTGCATTGTTTTTAGTTTGGAGAAATTGGTGTTGGCTGATGTTCTTAGCAAGGTCTTCATCAAATCCCAGGTGAATTAGAGAAGGCAATAAATGAGAATAATTAACTGGTTCAGTTAAGAGTATTAACGCTTTATTCAAGTGTTTTATCTCATTTTGATTGAGTGGGAAAAACGTAAGATCATTATCAAAATCCAATTCTGAAAGGCTGATACTTTTAATTTCATTATGGGTATCCGTATGAAAGGAAATGCTTTGTTGATTTATATTATAAACAATACTCCACATTGTTTTAAAATTGCCTTTAGATAGCAACTTTTTTAAGCACATTGAATGCAAAGGATTCATTCACTTCATTTTCGGGGCGGATGTTTAGTATTTCCTGCTCCAACTGATAATAACGATAGGCTGATATGGTGTTATTTTTCTTCTTTCCACTTATTGTGCTTTTAAATTGTTCAGATTGAAGAACGGAATTGTTTGTAATAGTTTGACAAACATTGGCTTCTTTTTTATAAGCAGTAGGGGTTCCATTCAGATATTCTATGATCACGGATTCACCTGTCTTGTCAGAAAGGATATAATGAACTTTACCTTTTATGGGATAAATTTTCAGATCGGTTAAATGATCGGTAACCTGTTGAATAGATTCAAAATTATCCAGCTGGTATTGTACCCATTCAAGTTCATTCACATATTTCTTTTCTTCATTCATATTATATTTGGTAAATTCAAGCCAGAGCATTTCAACCCCAAGCCTTTCATTCATCCGCACAAGGCATTTCTTTCCATTTGGTTGTCCGTATTTACTGGTCCACTGCGCAGTTTCACCGAGTAAATAGGGTTTTTTGGTCCGGAAGGTTTTTAGAAACCCTCCCGGAATGTCCAGTCAAAATTCTTGCCAAAATTTGATTTCATTTCATAGCAGAGCAGGAATACACAAGATTAGTTGTTATCAGTGCTATCAAAATGGTTGTAAGTATCTTTTTTATCATTATGCCTTTGTTTTACAGTAAGTGTGCTAAGTAAGTTGCTATCAATCGGCTAAAAATAGCTTGCTATTCAATACTTAAAATACATAAACAAATCAAGAGGGTTTTAGACATTGAAATTGCCATTTTAGGGTAATTAATTTTGACTACTTAATCACTCAAGCCATTACTAACCAGGCAATTTTGCTGAGGATTAAAAGTTGTTTTTATCAAATTAAATGACAACCCCCTCAAATTTAAGAAAAGTGATTCTCTCAGACCCAATAAGCTGGTCCCTTGATTTAGTAATTTCCTGATCTTCTATCAGAATAGTTTCTTCAATCAGTTTTTCCTCACCGGAATCCAAATCTCCTCCTCCGAATCAGGACTGTCATTCCTGTATTTCTCACCCAGTTTCTCGAAATAGGGCCTGTTATCAAGTGATATCCCGGAAGCCGGTAACCAACTGCCCATTATATACTGGAATGCCTTTGCACCCTCACTTGGAAGGCCCTTATATAAAAATACCGCGTACATCCCGGCAGGCAACAGAAAGGTTTCCATTCCTTCGGGAGTGGTAACCGCCTCACTGACTTCCAGGGCGGCCCATTTTTCAAATTCAGTAAGCGGGTTAAACGACTCAAAAAAGCCTTCAGGATAGTTCTGTAATGAATATAAAACCGGCTCCACCTGAAGGGAAATCTCTTTCCTCCGGGGCATAAAACTTCTCCATAATTCTGCGGTCCGGTTCTGCGCAAACGACATCCTCATCCGCATTCCCACAAGCTGCTTTGCTTCCAGGTTTTCTATATGTACTTCCATACCAGTTTTTTAAATATTTTGTACTGAATTAGATTGTCTCAAAGAAAATAAAACCAGTAACCGGGCAATAATGGGGTGAATAAAAATTTTCAAGGCCACATTAAGATTTGGTGCTTTCATATTTATCATAAGAAAAGTAATTCTGTTTCAATTCAACTGATACTGTGCTCTATATTAGTCGTTGTGATTTGCTTTTGCAATTTCTAAAGCTCTGTGAAGTTTGTCAGCAAACCATTGTTTGTCAGGTAATTCAGTTAAGAACTGAGCAACTTTTATTTCATTGTTATCAAACATCAGAAGTTCCACGTGCTCTGTATTGCCTTCACTACAAAGCAATAAACCAATAGGTGAATCTTCGCCAGATTGTATTTCATGCTTTTGCAACCAGCGCAAGTAAAGTTCCATTTGGGCTTTGTATTCGGGTTTAAATTTGCCAAGCTTCAAGTCGATGGCAACAAGTCGCTTTAACCTTCGGTGGTAAAACAATAAATCGAGGTGGTAATCTACGGCATCTATTGATATTCTTTTTTGTCTTTCCAGGAAAGCAAAACCGTTGCCTACCTCCAAAATGAATTGTTGAAGATTGGCAATCAAGGCAGTTTCCACATCACATTCCGAATAGCATCCTTTTAACCCCATAAAGTCAAGAATATAGCTGCTCTTTAACACAAGTTCGGGACTTAAAGAATTTTCTTCTTTCAATTCTTTTAGTGCCTGTTCTATTTTTACTTGCTGTTTTGCTGCAATGACCGTACGTTCATACAACATTTTATCTATTTGTTCGGCTAGTGTGCGGGTATTCCAGCGTTGCAGTATAGCCATTTCAAGATAGAATTCCTGTTTTAGGGTATCTTTTTCGTAAGCCAGGGTCTTTAGGTGAGTCCAGTTCAATTGTCTCTGCACTGCGGAGAGAATTTGTTGCTCAGAAAAACTCTCTGCACAGCGGAGACAATGCCTTAAATGCTTCTCTGACCATCCTGTACCAAATGTTTTAATAAGTGATTCTGCTAGATTTAAGATTATTTGTTTGCCATAAGGTGCCCGGTCTCCTTTAAGAATGAATTTTTGAATATGCTTTCCTACCTGGTAGTTTAGTATGGTAGCTTCGGCATTAGCAGCAACAGCAATCCGTTTACGTGCTTCGGTGATTAAAGCTGAAATCGTATTGAACAGATCTGAAATTTCTATATTCAGAGGTTTTACATCTTTATTACTCATATAAAATATCTTATAGCTGGTTCAAATTCAAAGGTAAACATATACACTATCCTGCTCGATACAATTTATACTCAATCGCAATGAATTTGCAAAGCAAGATTCTTGCAGATTGAGTTATGCCGGGGCGCACAGTATCTTCCGCCAGCCGGCGGATCGCAAAATGATTCAGCAACGGTATAACTTTCTATTCAAATACATCATTCAAAACAACTACTCATCATTCACCCGGGTAACAGTATCTATCTTTATTTACCCAATGGCTATCATTGGAAAAAACACAAAGATTTAAAGTACCCGAAAGTTAAGTTTAGTTTTGTCCTTTACCTAGTTCCCCAACTGAAAACTCAATCTCTTCAATTCCACCTCAGCCACCTTGGCAGCAAAGCTGAGATTCACCAGCTGGTACCCTGAATTCTCAAAGCTGGCCTGTGCTGCTTTTATATCCAGCAGGGTAGCCTGGTTCAGACGGAATCGTTCCATCACAATAGCAATAAGCTTTGCCGATAACTCTACCGTGCCCTGCTGCAATTCAAGCTGCTGCAGGTTGGTGGTATACGACTGAAACGTCCTGATTGCATCAGCTTTCAGCGAATGGAGGAGGTTTTCCTGCTGCAGCCTTGCATTCATTACATTGAAAGTAGCCACTTCTTTCTGGGCTTTATAGGCATTCCCGTTATAAATCGGTACCTGCAGGCTAACCCCGGCATAAGGGCCATAATTCTGGTTCAAAAGGGTAAAACCTGCAGCGCTTTGTGAACGATTAAAATTCACCCCTGTATTCAGCCGCAGGGAGGGATATCGCTGTGCTGACACCTCCTTCACCACCATTTCATTGATGCGGATCTGCTGCCCCGACGAAAGATATTGCGGGTTTTGCTTTAATCCTTCCAGTACCCTTTCAAGTTGAAGGGCCTGGTCCACAAGTATGGTATCCTGTACTTCTACAGGGACAAAGCTTTTCATACTCATGATTTCCTGCAGACTGGTCTTCGACTGCTCCACCACCAGCAGCTGGTATCGTTCTGATTGTTCTACTGAACTTAAATCAAGCTGTGCCTGCAACAGGTCGGCATCATTGGCCAGTCCGGCGGCTTGTTTCTGCTTTACCCATTCCAGCTTGGTCTCCGACACTTCCAGGTTAGCCCTGATAATTTCCAGGTACTCCTGCTGCCTTACCACATCATAATATGCCGTCATCACCAGGGCAATGGTATTCTGGATCTCCAGGTTCAGGAGCAGTTCGCTCTGCTTTTGCAGTTGTTCCAGCTTCTCTTTGGTGGCCACTACTTTAAATCCGTTGAACAGCAACATTCCTGCAGTCAGGCTCGAATTCAGTGTGTTCCCGCTGGCATTGCTTTTGTTAATCTCAGTGCCGTTATTCAACTCCTGGTTTACATTGGTGAGCGACTGGTTATCGGTGATGCTGGCATTTACCGTGGGCAGCGCCCCTGCAACTCCCGGGTGGTTATTGATTTTGCTGATAGCCACATTGTTTTCTGCAATCCTGATGCCGAAAGAGTTCTCTAAGGTGGTATCAATAGCGGCTTTCAGGCTTAGAAGTTGCTGGGCCTGCAATACTAATGGAAATATCAGCAATAAACCGATATATATTCGTTTCATGGCAGTCTATTTAAACTGGTTGTCAATCTCTTCCTGTGTTTTATGCCTTCCGGAGATGTAGGTATACATGGCCGGGATCACAAACAGGGTGAGGATCAATGAGAATAAAATACCTCCAACAATTACAATCCCCAGCGGGATGCGACTGGTGGCAGCACCACCAAGGCTGAGAGCTATTGGAAGGGCTCCCAGGGAGGTGGCAAGGCTGGTCATCAATATAGGACGAAGTCGATGGGAAGCAGCTTCCAGCACAGCTTCATACTTCGACATTCCTTTAGCTCTTTTCTGGTTAGCAAACTCCACGATCAGGATACCATTCTTAGTCACCAGTCCGATCAGGGTAATCATCCCGATCTGTGAGAAGATGTTAAGGGTTTGCCCGAAGATGCTCAATGAAAGCACTGCACCTGCAATAGCCAGGGGGACGGTGATCATGATAATAAGCGGATCCCTGAAGCTTTCGAATTGTGCTGCGAGGATAAGGAAAATCAGCAATAAGGCGAGTGCAAAGGCAAAGCTGGTATTGGAAGAACTTTCTGCATAGTCGCGCGAAGGCCCGCTCAGAGAGGTCTGGAATGAATCATCAAGCATCTTTTTTGCCAGTTCCTGCATTACCTCAACCCCGTCGCCCACAGTTTTCCCTTCTGCGAGGGAAGCGGATATGGTGGCCGACTTATACCGGTTATAATGATAGAGTGAAGGGGGATTGGCATTGGTGCTTAGTTCCACAACCTCCGAAAGGGCGATATTGTTACCAAGATTATTCCTGACATACAGTTTGGAAATGTCAGCAGGCTCCTGCCGGTCGGGGAGTCCCACCTGGCTGATCACCTGGTACTGCCGGCCATTCATAATGAAATAAGCCAGCCTGCGCCCGCTGAAAGCCGATTGTACCACGGAGGCGATGTCGGAAACGGTAAGTCCCAGTTCCCTCGCCTTGATACGGTCGATAAGGATATCCACCTCCGGTTTATTGAATTTCAGGTTCACATCCACATTCTGGAAGGTCTTGTCGTTACGGGCCGCATCCAGGAATTTTGGGATTACCTCTTTCAGCTTGTTGAAATCGAGGTTCTGGATCACGAACTGAACTGGTAAGGAGCCCCTGGAACCTAAACCCACAGCAATGGTCTGTTCTTCTACCGGGAAGACTCTCAGGTTGTTGAACCTTGCAGTTTTTTTGCTCAGGTCACGCGCAATTTCGCTTTGGCTGCGTTCTCTTTCGCTGGCAGGAACAAGTCCCAGGCGGCCAAAGAATCCGTTCATTCCTTGTCCGCCAAAACCAGGGAGACTCATAAAGAAAAACTTCCCTTCGGGTACTGAATCAATCATATAATTGGCAAATTCTGCCCCTGCATGACTCATAAACTCATAGCTGGAGCCTTCGGGGCCTGTTGCCTGGAAACGGATGCTGCCCTTGTCTTCCATTGGGGCTATTTCGCTTTGCAGGTTACGCCCAAGAATGAAGATGATAAGCAGGCAACCAATAATGATCAGCCACGATAGCCATCGTTTTTGAAGGAATTTATCTAAATTGTATTTATAACCCGATTCCATGCCTTTGAAGAAAGGCTCAGTGGCTTTGTAGAATTTTCTTTCATGGGCACGGGGATTGTTCAGGTATACATTCAGTACCGGGGTAATGGTAAGGGAAACAAAGGCAGAAATCAGCACAGCCACTGCCACTACAACCGCGAACTCCCTGAAAAGGCTTCCCACAAATCCCTGCAGAAACAGTACCGGGAGAAACACAATGGCAAGGGTAACAGAGGTAGATATAACAGCAAAAAAGATCTCCTTGCTGCCTCCAGAGCTGCCCGTCGAATAGGCATCCCTCCTTCGAATTTCCTGAAAATATTTTCTGTGACCACAATTCCATCATCTACCACCAGTCCGGTGGCCAGGATAATACCCAATAAGGTGAGAAGATTGATGGAGAATCCTGCCAGGTACATCACAAAAAAGGTGGCAATCAGTGAAATAGGGATATCAATCAAAGGCCTCAAGGCAATCAGCCAGTTCCTGAAAAAGAGGAAAATTACCGCAATCACCAGCAGGAAGGAGATAAGCAGGGTTTCTTCCACTTCCTTTAATGAGCGGCGAACATTCCTGGTATTGTCGATGAGAGTAGTGAATTGAATATCATTTTTTTGCGATTTCCGGATTTCCTCCAGTCGCTTATTAAATTCATCGGAGATATTCACATAATTGGCACCTGGCTGTGGAATAACAGCTAAACCTACGCCTCCTACACCATTCAGCTTCCAGCTTTGTTCCATCTGTTCCGGCCCCAGCTCTACTTTTGCAACATCGCCCAGCCTCACAATACCTTGCTTATCCTCACGCAGGATCAGGTCACGGAATTCTTCTTCTGTGGTCAGTCTGCCCAGTGCCCTGATGGTAAGTTCTGTCTTTACCCCACTGATCTTACCTGATGGAATTTCAACATTTTCCTTATTCAGCACATTGCTGATATCGTTGAATGCCAGGTGATAGGCATTGAGTTTGTCAGGGTCCACCCAGATACGCATCGAGGGCCTTTTATTCCCGAAAATGTTCACAGCACTTACCTCCGGGATGGTCTGGAATTTATTCTGAAGCACATTCTCTGCATAATCGCTCAGTTCCATCAAGCCCTTGGTCTCGCTCTGTATAGCCATCAGGATGATGAAGTCGCTATTAGCGTCTGCTTTTGTCACAACGGGAGGTGCATCAATATCCTGGGGCAAGTTCCTTGAGGCCTGGCTTACTTTGTCGCGGACATCATTGGCAGCGGCTTCCAGGTCTTCCCCCACATTGAATTCCACGGAAATATTACTGTTTCCAACAGTACTCGATGATGTGATGGTGCGGATACCGGGAATCCCGTTGATGGATTTCTCCAGGGGCTCGGTGATCTGGCTTTCGATAATATCGGCATTGGCACCGGCATAAGAAGTGCTCACCGAAACCACGGGTGGGTCGATGGCAGGATATTCCCGCACCCCAAGCAGGTTGAAGCCAATGACACCGAACAGGACGAGGAAGAGGCTCATCACAATCGCCAAAACTGGCCTTCGGAGCGATAATTCAGATATATTCACTTTGGATGGGTCTTTCTTTTACAATGGTTTTGGGTGGCTACACTTACAGGAAATCAATGATGTTAAGGGATGACGTTCAGGGTGCGCCTCACTTTCACAATGGCTCCCGGCCTTACAAACAACATCCCGCTCACCACTACGCTATCACCAATATTGATTCCCGAGAGGATTTCAACCTTTTTACTGCTCCGGTTGCCGGTTTCCACATTTTTAAAGACTGCTTTCCCGCCTTCCACAACCACCAGCTGGTTCGCCAGGGCATCGGGAATAATGGCATTGGTGGGGACATTGATTCCCGAACGGGACTGGCCGATATAGACTTTCACAAACGAACCCGGGTAAAGCGATCCTGAAGTAAGCAAAGCCCGTACATTCACATTCCGGCTTTCCTCGTTGATCCTGGGCTCCAGGGCCATCACCGTTGCTACGAGCGTATCATTGGATCCATTGGGTTTGATCATCACCCTGGTGCCGGGTTTAACAAGCGAAACTCTTGTTTCCGGGACAGAGAAATCGATTTTCACCTTATCCGACTGGCTCAGGGTCCCCAATACCGTTTGAGGGGTAACATATGCCCCGGCGCTCACTTGCCGCAATCCTAGTTTTCCGGAGAAAGGTGCCTTGATAATGGTTTTGTCCAGTTGTGCGGAGGTAATCCTGACACTGGCCTCCAGCACATTCAGCTGGTTAAGGGCAGCATCATATTCTGCCTGGTTAACCCCATTTACTTTGAGCAGGCCGTTTAGTCTTTTTTCAGTCTTCTCAGCCAGGGCCAGCTGACTTTTCTGTTGATCAAGCTGCGCCTGCAGTTCCTCGTTATTGAGCCTGGCCAGTATCGTCCCTTCCTGCACGAAGGCTCCATCGGGCATACTCAGCCAGGTGATCCTTCCACTGGCTTCGGGATGGATTTCGATCATATCAAAAGCCACCACAGCGCCATTCACCTCAATCATGATGGGGATCTCCTGTTGCCCGGCAATCAGCACATCCACCAATGGGGGTGGCTTGTCTTTTTTATTCTGGTCCTTGCCGGTTTTTTTACAGGCCACCAGCAGACTTATCGTTAGCAGCAGGAATAAGGATAGTTTCAGGTTCATAGGGCAGGTAAGCTTTGAAAAGAAAATGGCAATAGGTGATGTTAATCCACGCGCCAAAACCCCCCCAATTCCTTGCGTTAGCAATCCGTCATCTAACGGAAGCTGATTGGAATGAGTTATACCGACCGGAGTAATTGTCCGCCAGTTGACGGATCGCAATCCTATTCCGTTTCGGTATAGATAGACGGCATATCAGGAAGATTAACAAATAACTAATGAAAAAGGATACAATATTA
>JADJEQ010000034.1 GCA_016709025.1 Bacteroidales bacterium
GGAGTCATTGCCTCCCAATCAGCATGAGCATTCAGACAGACTCGCTTGATTCTTAAAATTAGTGGATTATTGTATCCATTTCCCGATCGATTTTGCGATTTTGCAGTTCAAATCAATCAAATTGAGAATCAGATAAATATTATTATGGTTGTTTTAGAAAATATCTTATTTTGTAAAACGGTACCAGATAAGTGGTTGAATCTCTATTCTATTAAACTGAATTACAGATATCCGTTTTTGCTCTTTTTGTTCTTTCTGCATTAAACATCCTTGTTATTAATTTAGACCTTTTGTGGAATTAAAATTTATTTGAGTTTAACGGGAAATGTGTATATTATTTTGACAGTTGAATAAAAATAAATTTACATACGGAAAATCTTTGTCAATTTTATAGGGTTGTTGTTAATACAGTTGAACGAAAAATTGAGCAAAATCTAATGAGAGTTTCAGATACAGATAAAATAGTCAGAGGCAAAAATTATATCGATGCGGGTTACTTTACAACTAAAATAAATAAATATTTGACAAATCCGAAAAATCAGTCTTTTAGCCTGAGATTCGAAAAAGTTACCTGCACTACTCGATGAAACTATCCGAACCTGTTTTAAAGAAAACTGATATGGCAATACTGGCCAATTGCACGATTTGTCCGCGCAATTGCCATTCCGACAGGTATTCAGGCCTACATGGATACTGTA
The DNA here is from genome assembly GCA_016709025.1 of Bacteroidales bacterium. GTDB lineage: Bacteria > Bacteroidota > Bacteroidia > Bacteroidales > Lentimicrobiaceae > Lentimicrobium. Next base: position 699 of record JADJEQ010000034.1, read on the forward strand.
ATGCCGGTGCAGGGTTTGAAGTGTCTTCAATATGTGTTCACAAAGGTGAAGAGCCCCCTGTCAGCGGGTTGTCGGGTATTTGTAATGTATTTTTCAACAGGTGCAATTTACAGTGTAATTATTGTCAGAACTGTCAGATCAGCACCAATTCAGGCCCCGTAAATTCCCGTTACAATAACCTTAACGATATTGTTGCAAAGATAAATCAGTGTCTTGATGGTGGCTGCAAAGCTCTTGGTTTTGTTTCACCATCGCACATGGTGCCCCAGATGATAGCTATTATCGATGCAATTCACAAGTCCGGCAGAAGACCGGTAATTGTATACAATACAAATTCTTACGAGAAAATTGAGGTTTTGCGAAACCTTGAAGGTATAATTGACGTTTATATCCCGGATTTCAAATATTCAGATCACGAACTTGCCGGGGGGCTGTCGGATGCTCGGGATTATCCCGAAGTCGCAAAGAAAGCTGTTTTAGAAATGTTCAGGCAAAAGGGTGCCTCTTTTACAGATGAAGATGGTCAGGCTGTTAGTGGTTTGATTATCAGGCATCTCGTTATTCCCGGACAAGTTAATAACAGCCTTAATGTACTTCGGTTTATTGCCACCGGGCTTTCTGTAAAAGTTCATGTTTCCCTAATGTCGCAGTATCATCCTATGCCTGCAGTCAGGGATCATTCCTTTTTAGGACGTACAGTTAATGCTGAAGAATACGGGGAAGTTTTTTAAATGAGATGGAGAAACTGGGTCTTGATTCAGGATGGGTCCAGGAACCTGAAAGCAACTCATTTTACCTTCCTGATTTTGATAATGAACACCCGTTCGAAATAAAGTTAAATAATATTACAAATTAGTTATCTTGGTTGACTTTTTAACCACCGGAATGAAATTGATCAGAATGACCCTGATTTTGGGATTCATGGCTGTGACATTGTCGCTGGGCAGCTCAAATTCCCAGCAAAGGTCCGATAGCCTCAGGCTTTTGCTTGACGGGTCATCGGATCTCAATGTCAGGGCATCTGCCTTAAAACAGCTCTCCCGGATTTCATTTGAGAACGTGGGAGTATGTTTCAGCCATTCAGTATCTCAATCAGGAATTAAACGTTCACCCTTGAAAACAGGGACTCTGTATCCTGGGCCAATGCTCAGTATAGCCTGGGAATGGTTTACAGTGTAGTACGCAATTTTGAAGAGGCAGCAAGGCATGGCGTTGTTGCAAAAGAATATTTTGAAAAAAACAGAATGTTTCCCAGGTTGCAAACAGTTGTATTAACCTAGGTTTTATTTTAAATGAATTAGGGAAAACTGATCAGGCAATCAGCCATTATCAGCGTGCTCTTTGATTATACTCGAGGATCAGAAAACACAACAGGAATGGAAGCATCATACCTGAACCTGGGAGTCCTGGGAGATAAGACCGGTGACACGGATAAAGCACGAAAGAACTTTGAGGAATCACAGGGATTTAACCAGGAAAATCACATCACATCTCTTGTTGCGGTGTATACAAATCTGGGGAATCTTTTTCTTAATAGGCAGGATCTGGCCAAAGCTGAAGAGAATCTGGACAAAGCGTATCTGATTGCGCGCGAAACCAATAATCAGGAGTATCTGGCAATAACACAGCTTTCACTGGGATCGGTTTATTTCAGAACAGGAAGAAAACCGGAAGCTTACCGTGTAATCGAAAGCGGATTAGGACTTTCATAAAAACTTAAAATGAGGAAACTAACCATGAAGGCTATGCAGAGCTTGCCAGGGTTTCAATCGAGCCTGAATCAACCTGTTTTAGCCTACAATTTTCTAGAATCCTACTCCATACTTAAGGATAGCCTTTATAATGAGCAGCTCGCCAACCAAAGAAATTCGGTTCAAACAAATTTTGAAGTTGGCCGAAAGAACTCGACAGCGAAAGGCTCCTGCGCGAAAATCTTGAGCAATCGCTGAAACTCGAACGTGACCAAAACTCACGCATTGCTTTGATTTTGGTATTTGTCGTGATTCTGGTTTTGGATTTTTCTTCAAACGGAGGCTACTTTAGGCAAAATCGGCCGGTGAACTAAGAGAAACTAACCAACTTGTAGAAGTACAGAAGGCTGAACTCGAGCAACTGATTCAAACCAAAGACCGGTTTCTTTCTATTATTGCTCATGATCTCAAAAATCCGTTTACATCACTTCTTGGTTTTGCCGATCTTGTATACCGAATTTGATGACATTACCGATCAGGAGAAAAGATCATACCTTGGGATTATCCGCCAAAGCAGCCAGCATTTTATTCTCTGCTTGATAACCTGCTTGCTGGTCAAGGGCCCAATCGGGCAGGATAGATTTTAATCCGGAACCTGTTAATCTTCATGAAGTCGTGGAATCCTCCATTGAATTGGTCAGGACAGCTGCTGAAAACAAGCACATTTCACTCTTTGCAGACTTTACTCAGGATGTTGTTGTGAAAGCCGATAAAAATATGCTGTCTACTGTTCTCCGGAATTTATTGAGTAATGCGATAAAATTTACACCCGGCGGTGGCTCTGTTACCGTAAGCTGCAAAAGTTCAAATGGAAGAGCAGTGCTGAGTGTTTGGATACTGGTGTTGGACTGGATCAGGACGAACTTTCCAGATTATTCAAAATTGATGAAACCTTAAAAATCCTGGTACCAACAATGAAACAGGTACTGGTCTTGGTCTGATCTTATGCCGGAATTTATGAATATCCACAAATCCAAAATTATTGCTGACAGTACACCCGGAAAGGGGAGTGTTTTCAGTTTCAGCCTTGATGTTGTTTAGCCTCTTTTCGAAAACACAAATGTAAATTATCCTTATTCAGGACTTCCTCAATAAACTCAAAAAAATCACTGCCCTTTTACATTGCGATACTCCACCGCCCCGCTTTTTCAGCGGGGGGCAGGCTGCACCTTAAAAATCTTGTAGTCATTTATTTACTATCAACAATTGATCTTGGTACAGCCTTTCGGGTTCAACACTCCTGTTTGGCTGATTGTCCGGACAATCAGCCAAACAAACTTTGTCAAGCAGTCAGGGGCAGGTTTGTCTGCCTGAGGCAATCAGGCAGGCTGTGGCTATTCCTGCTCAAAAAAGGGGGGTAATCCGTTATACAGATGCAAGGTTTTATGATGCAACAACCCAATTTCTGTTCACCTAAAACAAAACTATAGCCTGAAGAAGTTATATTTTAAGAGGTTTGGCTATTTTTCTGCAGCCCCTCCTTAAATCCAGGTCAATTCACTGATACCCCAAATACATATAAATATAACCAGAGTTGTGCGATTTAAGGGCAACGAAAATCGCTTTTCAGGTAAATCCCGATCGGGAAATTGTGGCACCACTTCAGGCTATGAATATGCTCAGCAGTGAATTGCTTACAAGTTCCTGACTGATTAAGCGAATTTCCTTTTCAAATCACTCAATCTGGGCTTATACAACCGACTTTGAGTCAGCGCTGGTTGTTAAAGTTAAGTTCATCATCATTCCTGAATTTCCAAACAGGTTCAGGCGGAAAATGGCTAGAACGGAAGATCGTTTGAAGCGTCTTCTGTCAGATCAGGTAAAGCACTGGTTTCAGGCAAAGATGCAGCCGAACCATGATCTGTATCCGACATTTTTTCAACTTTCCAGCCTTCAAGATTGGTGAAGTAACTGACATTGCCATCTTTTTCCCAGCGACGGCCCCTGAGATTAAAGAATACCCTGATCTCCTGTCCGATTGCGAAAGCATCAATCAGGCTGCAGCGATCCTGTGTTAACTGGAAACTGAGCATCTCGGAGAAACTCATGTTAGGGTTATCACGGTATTCAATTACAAATTCGCGTTTTAAATTTGTCTGAAACGTTCTGGGTTTCAAATTTTTCAACCAGTTTTCCAATGATTTCAAATGCCATTATTTTCTTTTTTTTTGGTTAGTAAGGTATTTTTTTTCAGTCATCTTCCATTCATCAAATACTACAATTGCTTCATCCCGCAAAACTGTTTTGCCGGGATTGACCGGCTATCAGGAGTCATCCCAAGTTCCCGGTAGATAAACTCGTCGTCAAAGCCTGCTTTTGCAGCGTCTTCTCTGGCGGCTGCATAAAATATCCGGTCAGGTCTGGCCCAGTATATTGCTCCCAGGCACATGGGGCAAGGTTCACAGGAGCAATAGATGTCGCAGCCATCCAACTGGAAATAACCCAGTTTTAAGCAGGCTTCCCTGATGGCCACCACCTCGGCATGGGCGGTTGGGTCGTTCCAGGTTGTGACATGATTGCTGCCCTTCGCAATTATTATTCCGTCTTTAACTACAACGGCACCAAACGGACCTCCATTTCCATTTGAGATATTTTGCCGGGCCAGTTTTATTGCTTCAGCCATAAATAGTTTCTGATCTTCATTCATAGGCTCTGTATATTGGTCCACTTCCCTTTGATTGTCGGATAATGCAAGGCTTTCTGCAGCAACAAAAGATACGCTGAACGACTTACTGTTTTCGCTCCCAGGCTTAAAAGGTGCCGGGTTTCATTTTGTGCGTCGATAAAATCAAAATTTTGTTTTTGAAGCCAGTTGCAAAGATAATGCAATGCTGCCTTCGAGGCATCGGTAACCAAATGAAACATTGATTCGCCAAAAAACGCCCGGCCAAGTGAGACGCCATAAAGTCCGCCGGCCAGGGCACCCTGACGCCAGACTTCTGCAGAGTGGGCATACCCACTTTTATGAAGCCTGATGTACGCCTCGATCATTTCCGGTAATATCCAGGTGCCAAATTCTTCTTTGCGCCTGGTATTGGCACAGGCGTTGATTACACCCGCAAAATCGTTGTCTAACGTTATGCTGAAATACTGATTGTTCAACTTTGTTCTGAGGCTGTGCGATTGCTTAAACCCATCCGGGCTGAATATGCAACGCTCTGGTGGCGAATACCGAGTATTGGGCTATACTCACTGTACCATGGGAATATACCTTTACTATATGCATCCAGAGCCTTAGCTCGCTCAGGTCGCCACCTGCCGCAAGCAACCCATCATCCAGGCTTTCTCAACATTTGGAAAACCAATGTTGTCTCTCAGATATAACCCCTTTGTTACCTGACATTGCAGAAAAAGTAATAATTATCAAAGATATTGAATTATCAGGTCTGAAATCACTCAGAAACGGAAGTTTCAGCCTGCTCCTGAAAGTCGAAAAAGATGATTCTACATCACCCAGCTGCGCCATCACGCCATTTTTTGGCAGGCGGGGCCAGAATACCTACTTCGCCAGCCCGGCACATTCAGACAAACAGGTTTCGCAATGTATTATATATCAAAATATTATAATTAGTCTGTTATAATTTTGCAGACTGTCGGCTGGCAGGTTTGTGGCTTTCGCGATAAATCTGAACTGGCAGTTTTAAATTTCTGGTTATCGCAGTAGACTCAGCATTTGAAGATCAGAATTTACTCTTTTATTTTCATCGTTTCGGATTCGATGAAGATGTGGTTGCTACATTTTCATGTCCAAATAAATAAAACAATGGCAATTGCGCTTTGTCCAAAAAGTCGGATGTCAACAGGCAATTGCTTTACCCGAATGAACAACATCTGCAGATTACGTAGATTATCCATACCCTTAACATCCACGAAGACAAGAAAGAAGCCGGCATTTCCGGTGCCGGCTTCTTTTATTTAACAGAAAAGGAAATCAGGTATGCTGATTTTCGAATTCCTTCATGCATTGTATAAGAGCTTCAACACTCTCTTTGGGAAGGGCGTTGTAAGTTGATGCCCTGAAACCTCCTACCGAGCGGTGGCCTTTTATACCGACCATTCCATTGTTTTTTGCAAATTCCATAAAAGCATCTTCTTTGTCTTTGTATTCGTCCTTCATAACAAAACAGATGTTCATCAGTGAACGGGAATCTTTTTCAGCAGTTCCAACAAACATTTTGCTGTTGTCGATGGCATCGTAGAGCAGATTTGCTTTTGCAATGTTGATTTTTCCATTTCAGCAACACCCCGGGAGTTCTTTTATCCATTTCAGTGTTTCCTTAACAGTGAAGATAGGTAAACATGGAGGAGTATTGAACATTGAACCTTCTTTAATGTGGGTGCTGTAGTCAAGCATGGTCGGGATCGGACGAACGGATTTGCCCAGAATATCTTCACGTACAATCACGAATGTTACTCCGGCAGGACCGAGATTCTTCTGGGCACCGCCATAAATCATAGCATATTTTGAAACATCAACAGGCCGGCTGAGTATATCCGATGACATATCCGCTACAAGATTCACCGGGCAGTCGATGTCTGTCCGGATCTCAGTACCGTAAATAGTATTGTTGGTTGTGATGTGAAAATAGTCGGCATCTGCAGGAATGGTATACCCTTTTGGGATGTATGAGAAGTTTTGTCAGAAGAAGAAGCAACTATGTTAACTTCACCAAAGAATTTAGCTTCTTTTGCGGCTTTTTAGCCCATACTCCGGTTTCAAGATAAGCTGCTTTTTATTCAGCAAGTTAAAAGGTATCATGCAAAACTGCAGGCTTGCACCGCCGCCCAGGAATAAAACCTGATAACCTTCCGGAATATTCAGCAGTTCTTTGAAAAGGGCTACTGCTTCATCAATAACTGCCCCGGAAATCCTTGCTGCGGTGAGAGATTTCGAGAATTGACATTCCGATTCCGTTCAGGTCAAGTACTGCTTTTGCAGTGTTTTCAATGGCCACTCTTGGCAGGATAGATGGGCCGGCATTAAAATTGTGCTTTTCATGATGAGGTATGTTTATGAAAATTTAATGTAATGGTCTTCAGCCGGCATTGATTGCATCTGAAACGAAACAAAGGTATAAAGTTTTATATAGCTGAAGGATAATCATCAATCATTTTTTAAAGGATTCATATATTTGAATATCAATATATTAAAATCACTATTGTCCGGTTAAAATAAAAAAAGAATTTGCCACGAAGACACTAAAACACTAAGTTACACTAAATGAGTAAAATAAATTTGTGCAACTTGGAGCCTTGGTGCCTTGGTGGCAAAAAAGAGAAAGTAAGCTACATATTATTGATATCTTCGGAAACCCACAGCAATAGAGCAAACCATTCATATTTTTCTTTTTTTCCGGACAACAATGTATTAAAATCACTGTTGTCCGGTTAAATTTTGAGATTACCTTCGGTGAGCTCCCTTTGGTCGGTTCTTCGCTAACGCTCAGAATGACTTTAACTTACAAGGTTTTAATCAGGGGGCTGGTGGAGCCGCCACCAAGCCCCTGAACATCGCTAATGAATTGTCATTCTGAATCCCACATGCGGGAAAGTGAAGTGAAGACAACTCACTCCACAAGTTTACCGGACAATGCTATATTAAAATATCATTATTGTCCGGTTAAAATTAAGAAAGAACTTGCCACAAAGACACGAAAACACTAAGTAACACTAAATGAGCAAAATAAATTTGTGCAATTTGGAGCCTTTGTGCCTTGGGTGCGCCACGAGGCGTGTGTAAATATAAATAAAATACCTTTAAGGATGAAAGAGCCTTACAACCCAATTTGCCGTTCAGGTTGAAGACCGCCTGACGCACTGTTAGGAAACGAGCTTTGCGAAGCTCGGGCGGTACGGTGCTGTAAGCTGCATCAGTAAGGCTTCGTGACACTAATTGGTATCGGTCAATCTTCCCTAGATGATGAAACCTGTAATGTTGGTTGAAGCAACGGTAAAGAGCAAACCAACAGATACCCGGAGTAATATGATGTTGCGTGCAGCGCGAAGGTAGCACATGAACGTGGGAGACCCTAACGGGACAGGGAAAGTCCAACTGTTGCCGAGGGAGTCGGATATGCTCGTAGTAGTGATGATAACCGGAAAGGTAAAACCGGAAGGAGCGAAGGGGCATAACTATAAATAATGTTTCAAAGATTGTTAATAAGACAGAATTGATTGTCATGAATCAAGAAAGAGTTGAAGCAGGGGGTCAGGGCGAGCTGTTCAAAAGACGGCGCAACGAAATACCCGATGCTGAAAGAGTATTGACATTACAGCAGAAACTATATCAGAAAGCCACACAAGAGCGTGGATACAAGTTTTATGTACTGTACGATAAGATGTTTATTCATACATGCTACGAGAAGCATGGATATCAGTCAGGTCCAATGGAGGAGCTCCTGGAGTTGATGGAATGACCATAGCAGATGTAGAATCACAAGGAATGGACACCTATCTGAAAGAGCTTGGGGAAGATTTGCGCAAGCAAACCTATCACCCCCAGGCAGTGAAACGTGTTATGATTCCGAAAGCAAACGGAGGTGAACGCCCCTTGGGAATACCCACCGTTCGTGATAGGATAGCACAAACAGTATGTAAAATGATACTTGAGCCGATTTTTGAAGCGGACTTCGAGGAGAGTTCATACGGTTTTCGTCCCGATCGCAGTTCAAAAGATGCGATATCAGCGATAAAAGAGAACTTGAAACAAGGCAATACAACGGTTTACGATGCCGACCTGAGTAAGTATTTTGATACAATACCCCACGACAAACTTCAGATAGCACTGAAGGAACGTATATCTGACCCCAGGTTACTAAAGCTGATCAATAAATGGCTAAAAGTACCAGTATATGAGGACGGACGATACAAAAGTGGAAAGGGTACCCGTACCGGAACCCCTCAGGGAGGCGTAATATCACCGCTATTGGCCAATGTTTTTCTTCATCTTTTAGACCGTGTAATCAATAATCCACGAAATGAGTTCAGGAAAATCGGTGTAAAGATAGTGCGGTATGCAGATGATTTTGTTTTAATGGGAAGAACCATTCCGATTGAAATAACGGAAAAGCTCAAAAACCTGCTCAAACGGATGGGATTAAGCCTGAATGAGGCTAAGACCCGGCAAGTTGAAGCAACGAAAGAGGGCTTTAATTTTCTTGGGTTTACGATACGCTACGATAAAGACATACATGGCCGGGCCAGCAGATACTGGAACATCATGCCAAGTAAGAAATCGGAGCAGAAAATCAGGGAAAATGTTAGAGGATTCCTCAAAACACACGGACACAGCAAAGTACAAGATGTTGTAACAGGATTAAACTCCAAAACCCGAGGATGGCTTAATTATTTTGAAATTCAAGGAATAAGCTACCCTGCAATGAGTAAACGCAGGCTTCGTTATTACATGTACAACAGTCTAACTCGCTACTATAAACGCAAGAGTCAACGGAAATGCAGGCTTTACGGACAAAAAGCCTTTGAGGTTCTGACAACCAAATATGGTTTGATTGACCCCACGAAATATGCCAAACCTTTAACTTATTAGTGATGCCAATGAAGAAGTTCATAGGAAAGCCGTATGCGGGAAAACCGCACGTACGGATTGACGAGGGGGAGAAGGAGTTACATCCTTCTCGCCTACTCTACTGGCGAAAAATAGAAAGTAAGCTACGTGCTATTAATATTTTCGGAAACCCACATCAGTAAAGCTTTATCATATTTCATTTATTTTTCCGGACAACAATGTTAAAATATATAAAATTGAGTTCACTCCCGAAAAAACTAGCTTATCGACACCAAAACCACAAAACACAAAAATTCACCAATTTTAATGTAATGAAATACAATACTTTGTGTAAATTGGTGTCCTGGTGACTTGGTGTCAAATCTTCTTTTTTGACTTTTCGGAGCAGGCTCAAAATTGATTTATCTATTTTCCCGGAAGCAAATCAAGCTCTATTTTTTGTCCTTTTTGAGCTTTTCCCGGGTGTTGCTTCATTCCTTGCAGCGATATCTTCGGTCAGGGTCCAGTAACCTCAAAGCAGATGAAAGCATCGTAGGTGTTCCCAGAAGGAACGTAGGCCCATCTTTGTCCCTCAGCTCTTCATTCATAGGGATCAGCCTGTCAAAAACAATCATTTCATCATTTACTTTTCTTTGAGAACGCCTGACCCCGGTAAGTGTGGCTTTTTGTTTGTTGTATTGCATGGTAAAGGATGCACTGCTGGTCATTCAATTACTATCCGGGTTTTTAAAGCCTTCCCTTCGTTTTGAATACCTTTGCGCCAAATACAGCATTGCCCGTATCATCAAACCCGAGCTTTCTATTGTTTTCCGGGAGGTTCTGCTGCTGAATCCATCCCAGGACAAGAGGGTATAGCTGATCCTTTGGTTTAACTTTCGCTCAATTATTCTGTATACGATTCCTGAGGGCCAATCTCCGTTACGGAATATTTTATCTGGACTTAGGATATCCGATTTTTTAATACCAGTGGAATTACCCGGTTTAGAGGCTTATATAAAATGAAACCGCAATAAAGGTTTTCACGGTTTTCTGTTGAATATTCCATGTTAAAATCCCTTTGCCATCAACGGAAGCCACATCTCCGATTTTTAATGAATCAGGAGAATTCCTTTGTTATGTTTTCTTACCAAGTAGTTATGCAAACTATCACAAAATTCGCTGTTTAATTGAAGCCCTGAGAGAATCGTCCTTTACCCTGCGGATGCTGTCGAGTAATTGAACAAGGTGATATTGCCCGGAACGAACAATCATTTCTGTGCGGTAAAATACCGGTCAAATAAACATGAACAACAATATAATGATGATTTTTCGCTAACAACAGATTTACAACTACTCAAGGATGAAGAACGTTTTTCAAATGAAATAGATTGTCGCCTCATTTAAACTAAATTTGCAGCAAATATACAACACTGAAGGATGATTTTAAGCGTTCACGGATGCAGGATATGCTGGAACACATGGCAGCCCAGACTGGGAAACTAACGGATGCTGATGTGGATAATATATTACTGTCATCTTCAGTCCCTGATATGCAAAGGCTGATCATTGATTATCACCTGTAAATCCACGGTTCACAGATGTATGCATTCAGAAATCATTAAAGAATGATAAGCTGGACTGCAGTCCGGAATTGATTCTGTACTTTTAAGCAGAGTATATCCAAAAAACAAGACGGTTGCATTTATTGTAAATCCCCGGAGCTCCATTGGAAGGAACCGGAGATGTTATTTTTGCTGCATTAAACGGCTTCAATTGCCCGGTAAAGGTACCAGCAGATTGCAGTTTACTTTTTGAAAACATGCTTGATTACCTTTTGGAAGATTTTCCCGGAATAACTGAAAGGATTCGTTTTATTGACGACAGGCTTCCACCGTTTGACGGAGTGATAGGGCTAAATGCATTTGAAGGGTCAGGGGCTGTCGGCTATCTTGATAAATGGCCGAATCTCCTGATTTACCACAAGGGTTGCACTGTCACTTTGGCAGGAAATGAGCGGGAAGATCAACTTAAGAAGGTAAGTGGTATTTGGATTTTTACGGCAGGTCATTTTTAGCATCAAATCACTTCAGGTTCCGGAAGCTTATGACTTTTCTGACCTTTTAATAGTATTCAGGATTATCAGTCCAATTCAATAAATCACCGCTACTTTAATCACTATGAATACCATAAGGCATTGATGCTGATTAACAGCACTCCGCATCTCGACAATGGTTTTATCTTCATTAACGTCTGATCAGGACAAAACGGGAAAAACCGCTGTAATAACATACCGTGAGAATTTGCATGCAAGCGACGACAGGTAATTCGGATATTCATAAAAATCATCAGAAGGTGAAAGGTTCATCCACTGCATCTCAGATGATATGAATGAGCAGATACCTCAGGAAAGTGCTTTGTTTTATAATTCTTTCCGTCTGGCTGATTTTCTTTCGGGTCTCTGAATCCCTGTTGGTTATGGTGTTAATAAAATTTCTGATTGATTTTTTTTGTAAATACGAAAAATGTTTTTACTTTTGCAGTCCCCAAAATGAAGGGGTATATAATAATCTGAAGTTTTAAAGACTCATTCCCGGCAGTTTGAATAATCCGGGATCAAATACAAACAAACCGACTCATGAAAAAGGACATTCATCCAAAAGATTACAGACTGGTGGTTTTCAAAGACATGTCAAACGATGACACGTTTATGACCAAGTCAACCGTAGCCACTAAGATACAATTACCGGGAAGATGGTAAGATTATCCGCTGATAAAGCTTGAGATTTCAAATACATCGCACCCCCTTTACACTGGTAAAATTAAACTCATTGATACCGCCGCGTGTTGATAAATTCAAAACCAAGTATCAGAAGCATTTTGAAAACAGACCCAAAGCCTGACAAGTTATCAGCAATGCTTTGTTAATAAGATTTGACAAGCCTTTCGTTCGGAAGGCTTTTTCTTAATTTGAAATCGATTGTCACCTATTAATATTTACAATTATGAACTGTGTTCTTTTTGACGAAGCAAGAAGAAATAATCTTTTACCCTGACATTTCTTCGGCCTGTAGCAGACATCGATTTGGGATTCTCACAATACGAGAGAAATGGGAATTTTATCTGAAATGCAAAACTTCAACACTGACAGAAAATTATCTTTCGGCCAGATTCCCTTTGGTTAAGGAGAAAGACAATATTATCATCAATGGTGCAATTTGCCCCAACAAGGTTCCGATTGCTGAAATCGGGAAACTCAAACCGGGACAAGCCTCCTAAGAAGGATACTGTAATTGCGATGTATCTGAATGAGAAAGACTTTGAGACTCAGTCAGGTGCTGTTGAAGAGATTGGAACTGAAGCCGATTATCTTGAAATTTTCAATACCTGGGATATTTTTGCAAAAAACGGTGAAGCTATAAAAGCGGATTTTGAATTAATTACAGGGGCCGTAAATCAAAACCTGTCCCTGCTAATAGTCATGCCATTGCTCCGGAGAATATCTTCATTGAAGAGGATTGCAGGAAATCCTGTTTTCAACTCTTAATGCAACTGATGGCCCTATTTACATTGGCAAAGATGCAGTGGTAATGGAAGGTTCTAATCTGAGAGGCCCCGTTGCACTGTGTGAACAGGCTCAAACTAAAATGGCTGCCAAGATTTACGGACCTACAACTATTGGCCCGTACTCAAAAGTAGGAGGGGAGGTTACTTCTTCTGTTATATTTGGTTATTCAAATAAAGCACACGACGGTTTTATGGGTCATTCTGCAATTGCTGAATGGTGCAACATCGGTGCTGATACCAATACCTCGAACCTTAAAATACATACGATACTGTAAAATTATGGAATTATACAGATGAGGCTTTGTTGAAACCGGTCAGCAATTCTTGCGGTCTGATCATGGCGACTATTCAAAATGTGGTATTATACAATGCTTAATACCGGAACTGTGGTTGGAGTCAGCTCGAATATTTTTGGTTCAGGGTTTCAGCGGAATTTATTTCCTCATTCAAGTGGGGTGGGGTTGCAGGTTTTACAACCTTCCTTCCCAAAAAAAGCAATTGAAGTTGCAAAAGGAATGTACAAACGGAGAAATCTTGAATTTACCGATATCGATTCAAAACTAATTGAAGATGTTTACAATCTCACGCATAACTACCGGAGAATGTAAACTTTTTAATATTATACTTGTTAATCCGGTATCACAAATGATACCGGATTTTTGTAAATTTCCTCAACGGCATGGATTTTGACAATACGTGGTTCCCGGTATGCAATTTAATATTATGACACGCTGGCAGAAACTGCCAGGACTAAGAATTTTACTATGATCAACGATGGCGTAAGGCTAACAGACCTGATTGAGAATGAAACTGAATTTATACCGCTCCTTTCTTCTTCTGGAAGATGAAGAGCAAATGAATGCTGAAACAGTGCCGGATACACTTCCGATACTGCCTTTGAGAAATACTGTACTTTCCCGGTGTTGTTATCCGATTACTGTTGGTCGGGATAAATCGATCCGTTTGATCAAGGATTATTACAAGGGCAACCGGATCATCGGTGCAGTTGCTCAGAAGGATGTTGAAATTGAGGACCCCGCTTTTTCAGACCTCAATGAAACAGGTACCATCGCATACATTATCAAGCTTCTTCAAATGCCCGATGGCAGTACTACTGCAATAATTCAGGTAAAAAGAGATTCCGTATGATCGATAAGCTCAGGAAGACCCTTATTTTATTGCCAGTGTTCAGCAGTTCGGAAGTCAGAAACAGGTAATTAAGGATAAACGGTTCAATGCCCTGATGTCATCCATCAAAGATCTGGCAATACAGATCATTAACCTATCGCCCAATCTTCCGTCTGATTCAGTTTTTGCTATCAGAAACATTGAAAGCCCGGTTTTTCTGGTAAATTTTATCTCATCCAATCTGAATATCTCGCTTGAAGAGAAGCAGATGTTGCTTTGGTTATTGACGATTTGCCCGAACGGGCCAATACTGTGCTCGGGCTATTGACCAAAGAACTGCAGATCATTGAACTCAAAAATCAGATTCAGAATAAGGTAAAAATTGACCTGGACAAACAGCAACGAGATTACCTGCTGAATCAGCAGATTAAAACCATTCAGGAAGAACTCGGCGATAATCCTCATACCCAGGATATTTCTGATTTGAGGGGAAGCGCAGAAAAAGAAATGGCCTGAAAACGTCGCAGAAGTTTTTGAAAAGGAACTGCTCAAACTTCAGCGTATGAATCCTGCTGCCATGGAGTATTCCATGCAAACTGAACTACCTTCAGGTATTGATCGATCTTCCGTGGAATGAGAACACCACCGACAACTTTGATCTGAAAAGGGCGCAGAAAGTGCTTGATCGTGATCATTACGGCTCGATACCGTGAAAGACCGGATCATTGAATATCTGGCAGTGCTCAAACTAAAAGGTGATATGAAGTCGCCGATTTTATGCCTCTATGGCCTCTCCCGGAGTTGGGAAAACATCACTGGGCAAATCGGTAGCCGAGGCTGTGCACAGGAATTATATCCGAATGTCGCTCGGTGGTTTGCGCGATGAAGCAGAAATCAGAGGACACCGCAAACTTATATCGGTGCAATGCCTGGCAGGATTCTTCCAGAGTATCCGAAAAAGCAAAAGCTTCGAACCCGGTTTTTGTGCTCGACGAAATTGATAAGGTAATCGGGGCAAATATCAACGGAGACCCTGCAGCAGCGTTGCTTGAAGTACTTGATCCGGAGCAGAACAGCACCTTTTACGACAATTTTATTGAAATGGAATACGATCTGTCGAAAGTGATGTTTATAGCAACTGCCAACAACCTGAATACCATTCATCCTGCCTTACGCGACAGGATGGAAATAATTGAAATTAACGGTTACCTGCTTGAAGAGAAGATTGAAATTGCCCGTCGTCATCTTGTACCCAAACAGCCGGAAAGAACATGGAGTGCGTCAGGATCAGCTTGAATTTTCGAAAAAATCCTGGAAAAGATTGTCGATGGATATACGCGTGAGTCAGGTGTCCGACTGCTTGAGAAACAGATTGCTAAAATAATCAGGCACCAGGCCCGGTTTATAGTAACGGGTGAAAAATATAATGTGACTGTTGACGAAGCCGATCTCAAAAGATTCTGGGCCCGGTGAAGTTTCACCATGAAAACGATGCAGCTCCGCATGATGCTGGTGTGGTAACAGGATTGGCATGGACACCTGTCGGGGGCGAAATACTGTATGTCGAAACCAGTCTGAGTCATGGCAAAGGAGCTTTAGGAGTTACCGGTAATCTGGGTGATGTAATGAAAGAATCAGCTTACACTGGCCTATGAGTATCTCAAAGCACATTCTCATCTCCTCCAGCTCGATCCGTCCGTTTTCGAAAAGTGGAATGTTCACCTGCATGTTCCTGAAGGTGCCACCCCAAAAGACTTGCTGCCAGGAGATCTGGAATCAAGGACATTATCCCGCCTAAAGAAAACCAGAAGGATATTGAAGAAATCAAACCGATTTATCTGAAAGGTCTTAGTTTTCATTATGTTGATCAGATGATTGATGTTATTAATATGGCCTTACAAAACACTAAAGGCCGCAATCATCTGAAAATTAATTATTAGTAGATGTTTCTGGTATTTACCGGTCATCTGTACTGAAATCATGAATGAAGAAAATACTCATCATACTCGGACATCCTGTTAAAGACACATTTTCTGATTCCCTGAGAGAATCGTATAAAAAAAGGAGCATTGGCTTTGCTGAAATCAGGGAAATTGTTTTTGCGAAAACTTGTTTTGATCTTAATTTCAGCCAAGGGTACCGGGGTAATCAGGAACTGGAACCTGATCTACTCAAAGCCCAGGAGGACATAAGCTGGGCAGACCACATTGTACTGATCTATCCCAACTGGTGGTCAACCTTTCCGGCCCTGATGAAGGGATTTATTGACCGGACTTTCCTCCCGGATTTGCTTTAAATACCGGAAAGGCAGTCTTTATGGGATAAACTCCTGAAAGGGCGTTCGGCCAGGATTATTGTCACCATGGATACCCCGCCCTGGTATTATTGGCTGGTTTATCGCCGCCCTGGTCACAATGCAATGAAGCGCGGCATATTGGAATTCTGCGGTATAAAGCCGGTGAGGGTTACAAACCATTGGATCACTTAAAATATCATCTGAGAAAAACGGGAGCAGTGGATTGCCAAGGCTGAAAGGCTTGGACGCAGGATGAGATAAACAGATACAAATACTGCAGTTTCTGCGTTTTTCTGATGAAATCCCACCCTTAAATATATAATGTCATAGTTGTCCGGAAAAAAAAGAAAAATATGAATGGTTTGCGCTATTGCTGTGGGTTTCCGAAGATATCAATAATATGTAGCTTACTTTCTCTTTTTTGCCACCAAGCGATGCACTGAGCCTGTCGAAGTGGCACAAAGGCTCCAGGCCTGCCTGTTTGCCATGCAGAATGTACATATTGATAAACAGGACGTTAACAGGCAGACAGGTTGCACAAATTTATTTTACTCATTTAGTGTAACTTAGTGTTTTAGTGTCTTCGTGGCAAATTCTTTTTTTATTTTAACCGGACAATAGTGATATAATGTTCAATTTCTGAATTATACCAATTTTACCTGATTTCTCATCATTATTGCTATTCCTGAACTCTTGCCGGGCTGATCCGGATCGATTTATAATTATTCATTTTTTAAGAGAGATTCTGTTACATTTAATATTCTTTTCACTATTGTCCCGTAAATTTTTGAAGTAACTCATAAGATTTTTCACTTCACTTTCCCGCACTTGCGGGATGCAGAATGACGATACATTAGCTATAGACGAGTGGGGTTGGTTGCGGCTTGCCACCACCAACCCCCTTCACTTTAAAAACATGTAGATCATAGTCTTTCTGAGCGTTAGCGAAGAACTCGACCAAAGGAGTCACTGAAGGTAATCTCATAATTTTTACCGGACAATAGTGTATTTTTTTCGATAAGCCCGTCCTTTAGGATGGATTTGGTAAAAAACAACAAGCCCAGGGGCAGAAATCATGTAATATTTATTATGACACCCACCTGAATTGCTTATAATAAGGTATATGATTTATTTTCAAATATGAGGGCATGCCTGACTGCTAGTTTTTAGGCAGGCAGGTTCCCCACTTTCGTCGGGCATGCATCCAATCTAGAAAAACAAAATAGCAGTAAGCCTCCATCTATGCATGAGTATAAAAGAAGCCAGCCATGCCAAAAACTACAAAAGGGAAACATTGCGGACAGCATGGCCATTCAGGGAGTACTTTGAAGCAAATCGGGAATCCGGATAAAATAGGTACTTTGTTTACCCAAAACATGCAGTTGTGGCTATATTTTAACAGAAGATAAAATGGTTATTAATGAGAAACGACAGGCATTTGATCTGCCACAACCTCGCCTGGAAGTTACAGAATACCAGATACACAAAGCTATTTGCCCTGGTTTAAAATTGCTTTTGCTGATAAGTCTATGAGGGATTTATTGCAAGACGGGTCTCCCGTGTCCGGATAGCAATCGGAATCAGGCGGTGTTTAACTTTATTTTTTAATTTTCAGAGCAGGCCCTAACCTTGAGCTTTACTTTTTACCTGTCTTACTGCCTGCCTGACTGTGGTACTCATGCAGGGCTACACAGGCTGATTATTAGTATTTGCCTGGTCAGTCGGGTTTCTCTGCCACTCTTCAGGCGGGCAGTCTGGCTGACTGCGACAAGCAGACAGACTTTTTACTTTAGACTTGAATCTACTTTACAACGATCAGTTTCACGGTTAACCATTCGCCACCGGTTTCCAACCGGACCAGATAAGTTCCCGGTTTTATATCATCAAGGTTCAGCCTGTATTCGTGATGTCCGGCATACTGCGAATCCAGCTCAACTGATGACAAATCCCTGCCGCTGATGTCCTGAAAACCAGCTTAACTTGCCTTGTTTTTCAAGATCGAAAGGAATAACAACTTCTGAAGTAGCCGGATTTGGAACCGGCTGGTAAAGTTTCGTATTCATCTTATGCATGCCTTCGCTCCCGGTTACGGTTGAAGCCTGTTTCAGAATAATCTGATTATTTGGCGCCGAAGGTCAGGCTGATCGGTTGTTTTTCAAATAAAAATGCATAGCCCTGGCCACTGTAATCGTTCATCACCCTGAAAACTGTATCGGATGCGTCAGCAAAACGAATACGAATCTCCAAAGGCATCCTGAAGAAGGGTGCGTTGCCCTGTATCTGTTCGGTCGAGAAATTGACGTTCCACTGGTTGTTACCCAGGTCTTCGAAGCTGTAGCTGTTGTTGTATACCGGGTGATTTGGCTGATACAACCACTGGTTGAAAAACCATTCGAGGTCCTGTCCGGTTACCCGGCTCATCTTCTCAACGAAATCAGGAATTGTAGCAGATTGATACCTGAAATTCTCCGTATCATTGGCATATTCTTATAAACTGTTGAAAAAAAGCGAATCGCCAACTACATAGCGGTACATGTATAAAACGCATGAACCCTTCTGATAGGTGATGGCATAATTGAACAGTGTACCATTGGATGGAGGGTTGGTTGCCCAGTCGGGATTGGAAATAGCCCAACCGGGATTGTTG
>JADJEQ010000035.1 GCA_016709025.1 Bacteroidales bacterium
GTCCGTAATTCAGCAACTTTCAATGGCGGAAAGGCATTACTTTAGGGCTGCATTAATCAACTTTTACGTTTTTAAGTTCATTCATTATTCTTTTTATTTCGAAAGATAGCTTGTAATTGTCAGCCTCCTGAAAAGTTGCTTTCTGACAATACATGGTGTTCCCGATGTATTGTTCGAAGTCAGTTGTTTTTACTGTTTCAAATGGTATCCAGTCTTTCTGTTCCATGGATAAAAACTCTCCACATATGAAGTAAACCGTGTCACTATCTAGTGTCACGAATCCGGCTTTGCATTACGGACATCAATCACTGTTGGTGGGCTCATATTTATTGAAACTTTGGCGCCGAGGCGATTAGGAAACTGAATTATGGAGTCGGAATTGAGATGATACCATCCTGTCTTTATAGTATTGTCGAAAGTGTTCGTTTTAGTTGCTTTTTCATTTACCTGATAATTGCAACCAGACAAAACAGACAGAATACTAAGGTAGTTGCTGCTGAGTAATCACAATCGATGATTAAACTTTTCATAAAATTGGTTTATGTCAATTTGAGTTTCGAAAAGCATTGCCAGTCATGTTTTGCAAATGATGGCTTTTTCAGCATCTTGAAAATTCAGGGATTGATATGGAGAATTATTCTTTCACAAAACAATATGCAGAGTAGAATAACCCCTTTAAATGCTTTTGTATTAAACTCCGTCAGCACCACCGTCCAGATACAAAATACTGTTTTGTGGTTAAATAGAAGTTCCTTTTTAACCGGATGTTTAAGCAACAAACCACGTTGGAGCAGGGCAATATATGAATTCTGCAAAAACTCTGGCTGTAGCTTAGCAAAGTTAAGCAATTCTTTTTAAAAGAGATAGACCAATCTTTCTCCTTACAACCATGTGCCCGTTAGCGTTTATTAGCAACAGTTATTTTTTTATTCTAAATAATTCTCTGTTTCCAATTTGATTAGGTTAAGGTCTTTGTCAGGTTTAAGTTTTGGTATTTCAAAGTTTTGGGTCAGTAGTTTCTTCTGCATGTCTTATAAGAGTTAGCGAAACTGTCGATAGACTCTTACTGATTTAACTATTTTAACTGGAAGTGAATTGAAATTTTGGTAAAAGTCTGCCCAACCGTCATCAATGTGATTTTCAAATAACTTTGAGTCAATCTCTTTAGAAATGAACTATCATAGTAATAGTCATATGTTCCTGTCTTCCACTGAACTCTTACAATTTCACATCTTCTACCATCTATGTCAACAATTGTGTCAAGTTTTTGAACGGTCGGTTTGTTACCCGTCATTTGAAATTCCAAGTCAATTGAAACATCTGTAACAGTGCAAATGTCTGAGGCTTCACCGTCTTGAAATGAATATAATTTTATTCGCTGTTGTTTATATACAGACCAGATTGTGGGCATTAAAAATTAGTATAAGTTATGTAGTCGCCTTGTTGTAACTTTGTCTTTATACTCATCTGTCCAAGAACCGTCCTGCTTCATTTTTTCTTCCATCATTTCTTCAGTTATGCCCATCTTAGCCATCTTTTCTGAAATTTGAAATTGAAAGTCAGTCTTATAAACCAAGGTCCCTTCGTAAGATTGTCCGAATAAAAGTCCTGTTGTTAGAACTAAAAGTGTCGTAATTATTTGTTTCATTTTTACTGTGTCTTTTTATAATTGGTGCTAATGTTCTAATATCATCACAAACTTACCACTTTCCCCCGGTTTATCTGACTGTACGAGCAGGATTCCCGGGTGAAATCAATAGAAAATTGACCCTGTACCCAGAACAAAAAAATCAAATTATTCGACGGATTTCTTCTTGTGCGAACCAGATAACTTTGTTTCCCTATATTCAGCAATACCTTAAATCCCATTAGACCCACTTTTTTATGAATCCCATCAAAAACTGTCGGTTACTACATTGCCTGGGAACGGATCAACAGGGGGGCTGCTAATATTCCTATTTATTAACGTGCGCTATTTATTTCAAAGTTATCGATTCTAAAGTAATTTGCAAAAGTTGTATCTGGTTTTCCAACTGAGTCAAAGCGTAAAATTATCTTGTTTTTCACTATGTAAACTGTATCTGAACCAACATTGTCTTTAAAAGGCTTATTCAAAATATTATTTTATTCTTCAATTAGGTAACTCCGGCTAGTTGATTCATTGCGACCAAGATATGTTTCCGGTAAAAGTTCAAATTTGTGATTCTCTGTAAAGTCAGTTCTAAGTCCGAGACGTCGTCAACAAGGAAAGCTTTAAGCACAATTCTACTTTTAAATATTTCAGTTTCTTCAACGAGCATGATAGAAAGCCCCAGCAATAGCGCTGTTATAGAAATATATACCGTGGACCTGTCATTTTTAAGATTTAGAAATATTACATACAGAATTCCAATGGTTGAAAATAAGATTGGTAAGCCAGCAAAAATCCAAAATCTGCTATAAAGCAACTCTTCTGAAAATTATAACAGAACAAATAGAACTGAGAACATTAAAGAGACTAGTTTTATTCATTCATGTTTCTGAATTTTCCATGATTTTATACTACTGCACCAACAGTTGAGGCTAAATGCTGCTGGGTAGTTTTGAAAATATCTTTCGCCAGCAGAATTATCATTAATTGTACGATCGTTCCTTCTAAGACCATGCGCCCGATAGCGTTCAGCCTTTTTTCAGGGTGTTTATCTCATTATCAATTACTTGTCTGATATAATCCTCTTTTGTTAAAATTCAGAATTGTGTCAAACATCATATTATCAGATTCTGGATTTTAGTATTCTTATTTTGTCTTTTTGACCCGCTTTTTATCCTGTCCTAGCAGTATCATAAAGGAAAGCATGATTAAGTCTGTTGGCGAACAAATCCTTTTCTTATCGGGGATTATTAATTCGATTATCAAATATATCAATATTCTTTATAATATTTTTTTGCAGTCGAAGAGTCTCCTTCATCGTAAAGTATACCTGCAAATGTCCATCCTTCGGATCAAGGTTTTATCTCAACTACCTTATCACAGGCTTGTAATGCCTTGTCAAACTGGTTTCTGCTTAAGGATATTTCTATCATATTGAGTAGGGCACATAATACTTTTATCAATCCTGATGGCTTTGTTTAATAAAATCAAAGCTAATTATCATACCTATAAGCTGCATTAATTGAACCGCTTTATTATTGTAATCGATCGCTTTAGGATTATACTCAGGTATTCTATAATGTCCTTTTGCAAGAATGCAAAATCGCCATGAGAATCAATATGGGAATAGTCAGAATTATCCCTTTAGTTATCTTATGATTACTAATCATATTCTGTTGTCATTAGTAAAATATTTATCGCCTGAATCTCGGTTCAGTTAAATGCCCTGCAACGGTTGAGGCTATGTTGTCCAATTTGTTAATGTGATGCCAGGTAAGTTTTCTTAAATTAATATTTGAACTATCGTCTTTCGATATCTTGTTTTTTGTCACTTGGTCGTAACTATAGCGAAAATTCAAAGCAAGTTGAACTTTGAAACTGTCAATTTCTTTCAGGTCAAAGTTTGGTGAGTTTAATATTGCAAATTGTCCCTTCGTCAAGTCAAGCAAAACATATAAAAGGTCGTATTGATTTTTTCTAAGACAAGGGGTCAACAGATCAATAATGTCGGATTTGTCAAGATAGTAGCAGCTTCTGGAATACTGAAATTCCAATTTTAATTTATTTGATTGAAACAAATTTTTTGGATTTTGTTTGTCTGTCCAAATTTGAACCGGACTTACAAATTTCATCATTCCATATTCATCAATTTGTGAAAAGTAAACGCCATACTTTTCGTCTTCAGTTTCAAAAAAGTCGTAGTCCGAACGTCCAGAGATGTCAGCTTTAATTTTCCAAATATTGTCTTTAAGTTGTCTCATGTAAAATTACCGCTAACGGCCGAGGCTAAGCGCTGGCGGGCAGTTTTGAAAATATATCATTCCGGCCAGCAGAATTTTCAATAAATGTACAATCTTTCTCCTTACAACCATGCGCCCGATAGCGTTTAGCCCTTATTGTGTAGCGTAATTCAATCAATTCTTTTAAAGTTCTGATTTCTATTTAATATTATTATTTTAGGTCTATCAAGACCGGTCGAAATATAGTTATCAAACAACTCCAGATCCAGTAAATCATCTTTGAAATTTCGAATATTGGCATATTCAACATGGTAGTCCTTACCTTCTTCCGTTTCAATCAAATATTCATATATGAGTATTGAATTATCAGAATTTAATCTCCAGTTACACTGAATGGGTAGAAATCCATTGCCTGATATTGACAATGAATCATGATAAAAATTATAATTTAATGTGTCATCGAAAAGTTTATATTTCCCAGATTTAATTAGTTTTTTGACAAGTGTTCACCATAAAATCTACTGGTATCATTCATAGAAATCCATTTACCAGCAATTTTAGAATGAAGCGTATCATCTTTTTCTGGGTTTGCTAAAATATAATCAGTTTGTTTATGCCGAGGAAAACCAACTAAAGTGAATCCAACATCATTTAAGCTTGCAATCTGATGCGCATGATCCATAAATCCATTATTTTTAGACCAACTATGATAAAAAAAAAAATGAATATCCTTATGTTTTCAATTCGCCAACACTCTTCCTGTAGATGAATATTTATTGAACTTTTATCCTGCAATTTATAAACCACTACTCCATTATCAAGAAAAATCAAGATAGTCCCCATATTTGAATAATATCGAATCATAATTAAGATTATAGAATAATTTGTTATTAAAATAGTCAGTGATGTTTTCAACTGTTCCTTTAGGGTTAAATTCTTTTAATAGTTTAAATACATAATACTCATCTCTTATTGGGGTTAGTGTAAGTTCATCTTCATCATTAGGTTTTGTTTCAGATTTCGAATTTTCCTTTAAATATGGAGAATAGACAATACTATCATTTGAAAGTGCAATTATTGGTAAGTATATAATCACCAACCCAAATATTTTGAATATAAGGATTAATCTCTGGTTTTTTAGAGCTGATAAAAATCAAACCAAGAAATACAAAACTAATTATATGTTTTCTCATAGCAGAAAGTTTGGTTGTTATGCTACACAACTTTTAAATATTATCACAAACTTACCACTTTTCCCCGGTTTATCTGAACATATGAGCAGGATTGACGCGTGAAATCAAGAGAAAATTGATACCGCAATCAGAACAATAAATTCAAATTTTTCGGTGGGTTTCTTCTATCCATCTGTCCTGATACGTCAGGTTTCAAAACTTTTAACCGGTTACCGGGTTTAATTTAAATATATAGAAACCTCCATATGAGCTGAACTTTGCTTAACTTTGAAATTAACTAACCCCAAAAACCTGAATGATGAAAAGATATTTTACCCTGATTTTTTTCAACCTGTTCCTGATCGCAACGACGTCCGGACAGTGCTTTCCCGATCCGGCCTACACCGTTCCGGGTATCTACCCCGATAGCGCCACCGGGTTTCCACCGGCAATCGCAACCTATGAATACAATTTCACAGTAACCGCGATAATCCCGGCCGATACCATTGCATATTTTTCCAGCAATTGGTTGTCGATTCCATTGGTGTGGTGGAGGTTGAGGGTTTGCCCGAAGGATTTCAGGCAATTCCCAGCCGTGCATCCGGATTCTGGCTGGGTGGCACCTCAGGCTGCATGCTGATCACCGGGACACCCACCGAACTGCAGGTTGGTGTTTATCCATTAACCTTTTCCCTGGTGGGATATATGGGAGGTCTCGGATTGCCAATACCTTATACCATTGATTATTACAGCATTACGGTGCTTCCTGCTTCCGCTTTTGGTATAGATGATCCTGGCGTTCACGGAAATATCAGGATGAAGGCTTTCCCGAATCCTTTTCAGTAACCCTGAATCTTGAATTTTATGCCCGGGAATCCGGCAAATACGAGTGCCGGATCTATGATACCAAAGGAAGGCTGCTGAAAACCGAAAACTTCAATGTTCCCAAAGGCGATTATTCATACGTATTCAATGGTTCTTATGCTTGAACCCGGTATTTACTTCTGCGCGCTCAGGCATACAACGAAGAATTTCGCTGCCTTTGTCAGGATGGTGAAATATTGAAATTTTCGCAGAACCATTAATACTATCTCAAACCTGCTTTTTAATAAATGGATATACAACATGGGGCATCTGAATATATTGGTGTCGTGTAAACTTCTTTGACTTTTCGGAAAGTCGCAAATTCAAAGATTTAATCACAAACACCAAACTTTGCAAATTATATTTTAATGATATACAATACTTTGTGAAAATTGGTGTCTTGGAGACTTGGTGACAGATCTTTTCTTTTTAACTTTTTGGAGCTGGCTCAGAATTTAAACTTTCTTACGGAAAACTTACCCTAACATGGTTGTCAGATTTCTGCTTTCTTCATTTTTCTGTTGCAGGATTTGTGTTTGCTCAAAACCCTGAGATTTCCGGCCGGATAACCGATGCTGCCAGCGGCGAACCACTGGTTGGTGTGAACGTTTTCTACAGCAACAAACATGGTGTAGCGACCGATACATCCGGCTATTATTCCATAACAGCAACACCGGGCACGGTTATTCTGCAGTACAGATTTATTGGTTACAATACCGTGCAGAAGGAACTCAGCCTGAAACAAGGTCAAAAGCTTACGTTAAACATAGCATTGGAAGAAAGCGCCAGCCTGCTCAACGAGGTAGTTGTAAGTGCTTCGCGCTACGAGCAGAAGATTTCGGATGTAATCGTCTCCATGGAAGTTTTAAGTCCGGCAACCGTTGAGAATACCCATACTGTTTCGGTTGAAACCGCCCTGCAGCAAGTGTCAGGTGTGATGTTTCTGGACGATCAGGTAAGCATTCGCAGCGGGAATGGTTACAGTTATGGTGTTGGATCGAGGGTGCTGTTGCTGCTCGACGATTTGCCTATGCTCACGGGCGGGGGAGGTGAAGCGAAGTGGGATTTTGTTCCGCTCGAAAACCTGGGCCAGATCGAAGTGTTGAAAGGGGCATCCTCGGCGCTTTACGGATCCTCAGCCCTGAATGGGGTGATCAATATCCGGACTGGTTATCCCGGTGAGAAACCCGAAACTTCGGTCCTGGCTTACAGTGGAATTTATGGGAATCCGCAAAGAGAAGAGATTATCTGGTGGGACAAACAGCCGTATTACGGGGGGCTCAGGGTATCACACAGTCAGCGGATAGGCAATTTCGACCTGGTGGGAGGCGCGAATGTGCATACCGATAAAGGTTATCGTGAAAACGAAAATGAAAAATTTATCCGTATGAACCTGAATACACGTTACAGAAGCATGAAAATCAAGGGTTTATCTGCCGGAATCAATACCAATGCGATGGTGAATGAGGGTGGAAATTTCCTGCTCTGGCTCGATGGCGACAGCGGCGTTTACAGGGCTTCACCCGATTTTGACCAGCGTTTCAGCAATACCCGTTTTAACCTCGATCCGCACTTTGTCTGGATCAGAGACAACAACAGCCGGCATTCCTTAAAGGGACGATATTACAGAGTCACCTATGACGGTGATTCGCTCCGGAATTACGACAATTCATATTTTGGCGAGTATCAATACCTGAAACGCTGGGCTGGTAACTTTTCACTGACTGCAGGCGCTAGCGCCATGTATGTTTTGAGCTCTTCCAATCTTTTCGGGAATGAAAAACACCGTTCCGACAACCAGTCGCTCTATTTTCAGGTTGAAAAGCGTCATCAGAAATGGAGTTTCTCACCGGGAGGCCGTTATGAATTGTACTCTATTGATAACCAGCGGCAGGAATCAAAACCATTGCTCAGAGCCGGGGCAAATTATCAGGCAGGCAAATATACTTTTTTACGTACCAATTTCGGGCAGGGGATTCGTTACCCTTCCATTGCCGAAAAGTATGCGGCTACGCAAGTCGGTGCGCTCAAAATCTTCCCCAACGACACCCTGAAACCCGAGTATGGCTGGAATGCTGAAATCGGGATCAAGCAGGGATATCAGCTGGGCGCGATACAGGGTTATGCCGATGCCGCGATCTTTTGACAGAATATAAAAACATGATTGAATTCACTTTTGGGCAGCACTACCCGCCCGAAATTACCAATCCTTCTCTGATTGATTTTTTAATTACACCGGTTTCAAGGCTTACAACATTACCAATGCCACCATTGCCGGGTTTGAGGTGAATTTCGTCGGAAAAGGCAATGCAGGGCCCGTTACCTTTACATTTAATGCAGGCTACACCTACACCAATCCGGTAGATAATGACTTTGAGGTGCACCGAATACAGCATCAACCAGTAAAAACATCCTCAAATACAGATTTTATCACAATGTGAAAGCCGGTGCCGATTTTACTTTCAAGAGACTATCCAGTGGATTCAACATTGATTATCACAGCTATATCGTCAATATTAGATCTGGCTTTTGAAGATTCACTTAGGGTTAACGGGGTTGGTTTGCCCATTTTTATCCTGCCTGGCCTGCGCGAATACCGGGAGAAGAACAAAACCGGGGATGTGCTGGTAAACTGGCGCTTTGCCTGGCAACCCATGGACAAACTGAAACTATCGTTTTTCATCAATAACCTCTTCAACCGTGAATATATGACCCGCCCGGCCGATGTGGGCCCGCCCAGGGTATTTGGAATGCAGGTGGCGGTGAAGTTGTAGGGAGCAGTAGTTGTTTTCAGCAATATCCGATGGTCCTCAACAAAATACTTAAGCAACCTCAACCCGGGTGTTGTTATATAACAAGCCCGTTTTAAGCTGAGTTATTCATCAGTAGCCTAATTTTGCAGCATCAATAAATCGTAAAAATGAAACAAACCATAAATACTTCCTGGAACGGCAATATGCAGTTCGACGCGTTGGTTGGCGATCACCATGTTATCATGGATGCCAGTGCTGAAGTTGGCGGCAGCAACGCCGGAGCCAGGCCCAAAGCACTCATGCTGGCCTCGCTTGCAGGCTGCACAGGAATGGATGTCATCTCCATCCTGAAGAAAATGCGGATTGAACCGAAGACCTTCAACATAAAGATTGAAGTCGAACTCACCGAAGAGCATCCCAAACACTACAGCGGGCATGCACCTGATTTACGAATTCTCGGGCGAAGGCCTTGAAGAAGAAAAACTAAAGAAAGCCATTGATCTTTCACAGGACAGGTATTGCGGCGTGTCGGCAGTTTACCGCAAGGCAATGCCACTCACTTACGAGGTCAGGATTCTGGGATAGTGGAATGATGGCCTTGACACGTCAGGGTGACAAGGATGGAACAAGGGAACAATGGAAGGATGGAACAATGGAAGGATGGAATGATGGAAGGATGGAAGATGAACCTTCATGGGCATCCGGACTTAATCCTGATAAAAATCAAATGTATCCGATTGCGTCATTTCTGTTTCTAAAAAGTATTCCAATATTCCAAAACCAAATAACCAATTAAATCAAATAAACAAAAAAACCAAAAAAACAAATAATATGCTTTACACAAACCTACACCATTTATTGACAGCTGCTGATCATCAGAAGCTTATCAACGAACACGAAAATGTAATGATCTGCTGTGGCCGTATGGGCCCTATGTGTATTCCTGTTTACGGAATCATGGAAGACATCGAAAGTGAATATCCCCACGTTAAATTTGCCGATATGGAATTCGATAACCCGGAAGCACACGTAATCCGCAATGTGCCGGAAGTACGCGGCTTTATGGGAATTCCCTTTACCATGTACTACAAAAACGGCAAGCTGGTGAAAGCTACTTCAAGCATCCAGAGCATGAGCCAGGTGAAGACCATCCTGGAAAAGGAGTTTGTACCGGTAACAGCCGGTTAATCCGGAAGCATGGAACGATGGAACGATGGAACAATGGAATGATGGAAGGATGGAATGATGGAAGTTGGAAATAGAATAATGATATCAAACTTCTACTGGCATAATGCCAAAGTCTGTTAGGTTCAGGCGATTAGAGTTTATTTGCTCAAGGTGAGCGTAATTCCTAAGCAAATATTAAACGTCAGACTTCCTAAACATTACACTTATTCCTATTGCTTCCACACTTCCCAAAGAAACCCAAAAATCTCAATTAACTCACAATGACTGATTCAACTCATTTCGATGCTATTGTAATAGGTGGAGGACCGGCAGGGAATGACTGCCGGCATCTACCTCTCCGTGCAAGGCTCAACACCCTGATTGTTACCGACGGAGTTGCCGGAGGTCAGATGATTCTTACGCACGAAATTGCGAATTATCCCGGTGTTGAAAGCATTTCAGGCTACCAGCTCTCCAACATCATGAAAAAGCAGGCCAAATCGTTTGGCTGCGTTATCAAAGGGAACACATCTGTCGAAAGCCTCAACCTGGAAGGTGATATCAAAGAAGTTACGCTGTCGGATGGGAAAACCTACACCGCGGATTCGGTAATCCTGACTCCCGGTGGACGTTCGCGCACGCTTGGGGTTGAAGGGGAAGCAAAATTCAAAGGCCGTGGTATTTCCTATTGCGCTACCTGCGATGGAGACTTTTTACCGGAAAGGAAATTGTTGTGGTTGGCGGCGGAAACTCAGCCTCGAAGAAGCTGTTTCACTTACAAAATATGCCACCAAGGTTACCATTGTCCATCAGTTTGACCATTTCCAGGCATTTGAATACGCGGTGGAAGAGGCCAGATCCAATCCTAAAATCAACTTTATCATGGAGTCATCCATTGTGAAGTTTAGGGGAGACGATAAACTCGAAAGCGTAGACATCAAAACCTGGTTTCCGGTGAAATTCAGAACTTTAAAACCGATGGCGTGTTTATCTTTATCGGATATGTGCCCAACACCGAATTCCTGAAAGGACTGGTGAATATGAACCAGTGGAATGAAATCATTGTTGATGCGGATATGGCCACCAATATTCCGGGAGTTTATGCAGCCGGCGATTCAATTGTTAAACGGTACAGGCAGGTTACCACCGCCGTAGGGGATGCCACGATTGCCGCCCTGGCTGCATCCAATTACATACATCAACTGAAAACCAAAGAATTACACGAAACGCTAACACAATAATATGTCAATAGGATTGATTGTTACCCTTGCATTCTCGGTCTTTTCGGAGCATATATGATTTATTCGTTCAGAAGAATGAAAACCTGGCAGCTGTACCCGAAAGCGAAAAATATTAACCCTTACAGACAAGAATTTTCAGGCCCAGACAAAAAAAGGCCTGGTGATGGTCGATTTCTGGGCGGATTGGTGTATGCCCTGCAAGGTAATGGGCCCGGTACTGAATGAACTTGCTGAAAATGAAAACTTCAAAGCCACCGTTGCCAAACTGAATGTGGATCATTTCCAGTTAATTTCCCAGCAGCAGGGTGTCAGAGGAATACCAACCCTCATTCTTTTTAAAAACGGCAAAGAAGTCGACCGTTTTGTAGGCGTTAAACCGAAAGATTTTCTGATAAAACAGGTCGAAAAACACAGCTTAACCACATAAACCCCAAAACGATGAAAACAAGACTCATAATATCAATTTTTTTAATATCAACCGGCTTATTTGCAACAGCACAGAAACCCGACATGAAGAATCCGGCAGTAATGATCGAGAACGAGAGTCGTTATGGCTTCAGTGAAACCATTGACCTGTTATCAAAACCATTGTTGAAAGCGGATGGAAAGTAACCATCATCCACGACCTGCAGGAAACCATGAAGAAAAACGGGAAGGAAGTCATGCCCGTAAAGGTGATTGAGTTGTGCAACCCCAATCATGCCTATCAGATTCTTTCGAAAGATGAACTACAGGGATGTTTCACCTATGTTACCCTGCCGGATTTCAGTTTACGAAAAGGCAGATGGTAAGACCTATGTTTCACGCATGAATGCCCCTGCTTTCGCCGGAATGATTGGCGGCGTAGCAGGCGAGACGATCGTTAAGGCATTTGATGAGACAGAAGTAATGATGAAGGTGATTTTGAAATAGTCTCCCGCCATTTTCTTCTTCCCCTTATTTTTAATAACCGGGGGATAAGAGGGGTAACGAGGGATAAAACTCCCCTGAATATTTACTTCGAAGTTTAACAGCCGGTGGACATCAACATCCTCCGGCTGTTTTTTGTTGATCCTGATTACGGGGCAATCACACCGGTATAGGACGCGGAATTATTATCAATAATGGTTATATCGGCAGTGTCGATGATCCCGTCTCCATTCACATCGGTGGGAAAATAACCCGATTGATAGTTGGCCGCATCGTTGTCAACCGGCGTCATATCTGCCGAATCCACTACACCATCCTGGTTTACATCGCCTCCGAATATTACAAACACACCCGATATTTGTTTCAGATTATCGCCGAAAGCCCGGGAAGCGGCAGTTGTGAAATTGAAACTGATCGAAGCACCGCTGAACGAAACCGGACTGCTGCTCCAGGTTTCGAGGCTGTTGCGGTGTTTGATCACGATGAAGTAGTTCATATTCAGGGATGCCGGCACGCTTAATTGTGCTGTACCATCGGTGCGCAGCGCAGCATTATAGGGCCCTCCCCGCAATCACATAGGGCACTGTGGCTTCATGCAGCTCAACCCGTATCTCATCCGCAATATTATCCGCAAACTGATCGCCATTCTCATTCTGTGCTTTGTTCATTGCTAAGCCGTTAAACAATCCTTCCAAGAACAAGGTGAGGTTGAGTTGTTTCTCCTGCAACCCTTGCTGCGCAAGCGTTACCAGCACAGGGATCAATGCCGTTCGCGGTAACAGTTATCTCGGCTATTCTTGAAAATTCAGCGGTGTTCGCATCATAAACCGCCGAGATAGCACCATCTCCGTTTCCGGCCGGTGTAACGCTGCACCATGTCTGGTTGCTGGTCGCCGTCCATGCTGAATTGGATTCAACAATATAATCAATCGTTCCTGCCTGAGCGTTCACATCCTGGTTTTGTGGTGTAACCAACAGAATAACAGGCGTACCGGTTATCAGAACATCATCAAGGCACACACCATAGCCATATTTCGCATTGCCTTCAAAACCGATGTAGTATTCGGCAGAAGCGTCCGGCAAGGCCAGGTTTTCAACGGTCCAGGCGGTAATATTACTGGTTAGGTTTGCAGCTAAAATCCATGTACCGGAACTGAGGTTTATAGAAAACCTTCAGTTCATCCTGGTCGGGCGACCAGTAAGCCTGGGTATGCCAGAATTGCAGCGATGGGTTTATTAAACCGCTGAGATTCATGGGTGGGGTAATCAGCAGTGTTTTGTTGTCGGCTGAGGTATTGTCTTTCAGGCAGGCATTGTACGCACCACCATGCGCTGCAGCCGGATGACCGGACCGTTGCCGGAAATATAGGTCCAATTTACATTTGAACTATTGATTTGCTCCTGAGTCCAGCAATCGGGCATACTTCCACCGTTTTCAAACCCTTCGTGCCATGGGAAGGCAGAATTAAGCCACAAATTTGTCGTGGAATGTAATATTTCACCATACGTTGTTCCGGAACCGGTCGTTACGTAAGCCCTGACAAAATAGCCTGAACTGGCACTCAGACCCGTTAAGTTGCTTGTAAGTGATCCGTAACCGGAACCATCTACCGTATGTGCATCCAGAATCGTTGGATTCGCTGAAGTGCTCCAGCATACGCCACGGGCAGTAACCTGGAGAGGTCCTTCACAAACAACCGTCCCTCCTGAAACTGCTGTGGTTGCTGTGATTGAGGTTACTGCAGCAGTTGAAACACCAGCCCCCGTAACCAACTGAACATTTAATGTAAAGGCATTGTAATCCCGATCGGAGATTCGTAAGGTCTGCGTAATATAGAGAGCCGTGGAATATACCTCTGTATTCAGGGCATCGTGCCCGGTCAGCAATACTTTCGCTTCCACAGGGTTTCCTGTTACCTGGTCGGTAATCAACCCGCGAAAACCATAGGTAGCCTGTTTCATGTACAGGATCAACGAACGGAAATTATAGTTCCAGTGTGCCGGTAACTGAGCGGCCGGTAAGAGTTTTACATCGGAAATCTCAAGGGTTACTTCGCGGCAATGGTGGAAATAGTTCATATAGTCCTGCCGGCCCCCTGCAACCTCATACCAGTCGTAACCATTGGTAATTCCATTATCCAGGTAATCCATATAACCTGAAACTGCATGCTCATGAACCGTATCAGCATATTCCCTGCTCACAAACTGCCACAATCGTCATCGGTCGACCGGTTGCCCATGTATCCCATGGGTAGTTTACCACTTCAACTCCTCCGTGAAAATTGGCTGCTGCTACAAAGTCGTGCTGGCCGGCAAAATTCATAAAAGCCACGGTTTCAGGTTGCCAGGCATAGCCATCGGGGTGGTCTCCGTCTTCAGGATCAGGATAGTTGCGGTTAAGGTCAACCCCGTTTATGTTATATCGTCTTGCCACTCACCGAATTATTCCCCGTAATAGGTCCCATCAGGATTCGCCAGCGGGTTGATGTAAATTTCCATGTTGTTCACCAGATCGGTTGCTTCCGGATTGGTACCATAGTTTTGAAGCAGATATTCAATCAATTTGAAGCATAAGTACATAGCCGGTAGTTTCATCGCCTGCATGGATGAAGTATAGAGGAATTCAGTCTGCTTCATCGGTGGTAACATTGTCAGAGATTTTTGCAACAAGAATTTTCTTCCCGCTGGGAAGGGTCGTGATGGTTTCCAATATGGCAAAGGCAGGATACATAGCCTGGAAATCACTCATCTAGGGCAACATAAGCATCTAAGTAGGATAAAATTCCAGTGGTTTTGGTACTTTAACAGGTTTTATCTGGTCCCATAACCACCCGGGGCCATCACCCGGATGAGGAAGAAACGCTTATTTTTAGCCTTGAAGATGAGAACTTTCAAAACCGGCTGTTGGCATATGCCCATACCGTGTCGTTGCGGTAATTGTCAATTGGAGATTTGGTGTGTAAGGGATTTCAGTTCCTCTTTCGACGTAACTTTAAAGGAAAAAGAGGTCTCTCCGCTTTGACTGTCCAGGTTGTTGCTTTTTTTTGTCCGTATGAGGACAGAAATAAGGTCAGGCAAACCAGCAACAAGGATGTTGTGATTTTCATTGAAATGGAATTTAAATGATATTTCTAC
>JADJEQ010000036.1 GCA_016709025.1 Bacteroidales bacterium
AAAAGAATAAATACCAGTTTGATAATAATATACTATAATTGTTAAGCATTGTAAAAGACATTCAGATTTAACTAATTTAATCTGAAAAGTGAAATCAGATTTACTAATCAAATGTGTTAGGTTTTTCAGGGACGATTCAAATTAAGAAATCAGTTTAGCTTTTTTATAATAACTCATGAAATGAAAAAAATCAATTGCCCAAATCAAAGTTATTCCTTGTTATAACTGTTTTGTTTTTTATTACTTGTCCCGGTTGCAATAAACAGGCCGTCTCCCCGCCAAAGAACACATTCGAATTTCAGTTCTCACCCCCGGAATGGCAAACCGCAATTTGCCTGCCGGATGATCCATATAAGACACTTGTTGACCGGAGCGGAGAATTGCTATATCATTATTCGCAGGGCGGACGCGAGTTTGGTACCCGGATAAGTGTACAATTTACAGAAGATGCCAGGTGGATCAGACAGGACCTTTATTCTCCCCGGGTTCCGATCGTCAATACATTCTGGCAAGCTGATGGCCTGGAAATAATTGAAGAGGCCTTTGCAGTTACCGATGCCGCTCCGGTAGATTTACCAGCCGGTCGTGATGATATATTGCTTTATCGCTTAAAAAATACAGGAACAAAGGAACGCACTTTCAATCCTGAACTAATCGTAAATACTGCCTTATCTTTTAATTACAAGACCGATATTCAGAGAGTAACTATAAATGAAAAGGAAACGGTCGGTTCTTCCTTAAAAATGACCGGATTATCTGAAGCCGCAGATGGAATCCGGAGAATCCGGCTTGAACCGCTCTCAATACCTTCTGGTAAAAGTGTGGCATTTTATGTTCAGTATAACAATGGGGGATCGGGCATCAACACTTTAAAATCCAATGATGCAATACAGTTGAGCTACAAGAATGCAGTAGATTTCTGGGAAAAGAAATCGCAGCTGCCTTTTAACTGTGTAGAAGTACCTGATCCAATTATCCAGGGCTCTTTGAGTCGTCGGTGCGCAACATTTGGCAGGCAAGGGAAATTAAAAATGGATTGCCTGCATTCCAGGTTGGCCCAACCTGTTACAGGGGCCTGTGGATTGTCGACGGAGCCTTTCTGCTGGAGTCTGCTGCCATGGTAGGTGCCGGCGACCAGGCCCGCAACGGGGTAGCCTATGAGTTGACCAAGCAAAAACCTGACGGACGTATAGAGATATTGGCGTCTGATTTCTGGAAAGAAAACGGTATCGTGCTATGGACCTGTGTCAGGCATGCACAGCTTACTCAGGATAAAGTCTGGTTGGAAACCATATGGCCAAAATTGCAACCCAGTAGAGTAGATGAAAACTCTCCGCCGGCAAACTCTCCAAAACAATTCAAAATTAGATGACGGGCTGAATCCAGCCGAAATCTGGATGGAGGTATTGGTGGTACTCATGATGAATATACGAATACATACTGGAATCTCACAGTTTAAAAGATTCATACAGGCAGCAGGCTGGCTCGGTAAAACGAAGAAGCTGCATCCTGGCAGAAAGAATATGACAGTTTTATGATGGCTTTCAAAAACGCTGCAAGTCGCGATATGGCCAAAGATCCCAAAGGTAATGCCTATCTTCCTGCCCTGATGGGAGAAGATGGCCCGAAAGAATTACCTCAACGCGCTCAGTGGGCTTTTTGCCATGCTGTTTATCCGGGACAAATCTTTACGGCGGATGATCCGCTTGTAGCTGGAAATTTAGCAATGCTGGAGGCTACTGAACGGGAGGACATGGTTTACGGCACCGGGTGGAATGCTACCGGAATCTGGAACTATTTTGCCTCTTTCTATGGTCATGCATGGCTTTGGCAGGGAAACGGCCAAAAAGCAGCAAAAGTTTCTATGCTTTTGGTAATCACGCAGCACCAACACTAGTCTGGCGGGAGGAGCAATCACCAAAGGCGAAAGATTTTAAAGTCGGCGATATGCCTGCCATAACTGGGCCAGTGCAGAATTTGTCCGTCTTACGATTCATCTTCTGGCTCTGGACAGGGTAGGATCTACACCTGTTCGAAGGCTTGCCTCCCGAATGGACTAAACCTGGCATGATTACCCGGTTGAACGGAATAGCAACGCCCTTCGGGGCTCTCAAAATGGAACTGAAGGTCGAAACTGACGGCCGGAGTGCCCATCTTCGTGTGGAGCCTCTTACTGATCCGTCATGCAAAAACATTATTGTACATCTGTCAGGCTGGACCAAGTCCTCAGTCGGCAAAGAAATGATTTTGAATCCTGCAAAACTCAATGAATTGGATATACCTATAAACTAGAAAAGAAATAAAGAATGAAATTCTTTTGTAAAGCTGCTCGGTTCTAATATCTTAACCGAAATTTAAATGAATAATCAGGGACTTGAAAAAACATTTTCTTTCTATACTCTTTTTAATTTCTGCAACCATCACATCTGTTTCAGGGCAGGCTGGTGAAAACTATCTTGAAATCCAAAAGGTGAACGGTGAAATTAATTTCGACGGTATATGTAATGAACCGCTCTGGGACAATCTTCCTTTAGTTCCAATGACAATGTTCAAGCCCAATCATGGCAGCAAACCGACAGAAAGATCAGATGTATTCGTAACTTTGATGATGAGTACTTATTAATCGGAGCCAGGTTATACTATGAAAACGGAAGTATAATACGGTCAACCACAAAAAAGGGATGGTGCCGACGGAGGCAGCGATAATTTCGGCATCCTGCTCGATTCTTTCAATGACAATGAAAACGCCTTATGCTTTGAAACAAACTTTCGGGTCTGAGGTCTGATTTTACGATAGATAACGATGCCCAGGTACCTATGGGAATGATGCCTTTTAACAGGAGCTGGGATACCTTCTGGGATGTGAAAACAAATATAATCGGTAAGGTGCTGCATATCGAAATCCGCATTCCTTTTTCCAGCCTGCGGTTCCAGGAAACCGACGGAAAGGTAATCATGGGAATGTCAATCTGGCGTCAGATTTCAAGTAAACAGGAATGGAATAATTTTCCCGACATAAGCAATGAATATGGTAATTTCGGAGTCTGGAAACCTTCGCAGGCTCATAAAATTGTTTTAAAAGGAATTAAAAGGAAAAAACCTGTCTATATAAAACCGTATCTGAAGGGGGGCTTTGAACAATCACACAAACTCAATGAGACAGAAACAGCCTATAAGGTAAGTAACAATCCCAAATTAAATGCCGGCCTTGATGTAAAATATTCCCTGACCAGCAATATAACGGCCGACCTTACTCTGAACACTGATTTTGCCCAGGTTGAAGTGGATGACCAGATGGTAAATCTTACCCGGTATTCACTTTTTTTCCCGGAAAAGAGGCAGTTCTTTGTGGAGCGTTCAAGCATTTTTAACATCCATACCGGTTATCTCGACCAGGTATTTTACAGCCGGCGCATCGGATTATATGAAGGTGAAATTGTTCCTATCATAGGAGGGGCAAGAGTTGTGGGAAGGGCAGGTAAATGGGATCTTGGATTTCTTGATATGCAGACTACTGATTTTGATTACACCGATCCTGATACTGATTCTGTAACTCATTTATATTCTGCCAATCATGGTGTTTTAAGACTGAGAAAACAGGTTTTTAATGAAACCAGCTATGCCGGAGGTATGGTAACGAGTAAAATTGATGCAATGGGTAATTACAACATCAATACAGCGGCAGATATGATTTTAAACCCATTCAAAAATAACTATATAACCACAAGCTATGTTCATACCTTCGATAACAGCGTAACATACACGGGAAATCTGCTGAAGCATGCCAAGATCAATTTTGACTGGCAAAACCGGGCAACAGTCGGACTGAATTATGATTTTTCTTTTGCACGGTCAGGGGAAAATTATGATCCCCAGATGGGCTTCGAACAAATGGAAAACTACACTCAGTTTTATGGTCAGACAGGCTACGGGTGGGCATATAATGATGAAAATAAAAAGATGCTCAGGCAGTATATAATGGTCTGGGCATTGGTAAATAAGACCAATGAAGACTGGAGGACCTTTCTCTCGACATATTCAGTCGGTTATAATATCGCCTTTAAAAACGGATTTGGCGGTTGGGTTGACCTCTTCAGGCACCAGGATTACCTTACTGAACAGTTTAATTTGTCGGATGATGTCTTCTTCCCGGTGGGATCTTATGATTATTATAATTACGAAACCGGCTTCAACACTCCTTCGAACCGCCTGATTTCTTTTAATTACATGTTAAACATAGGAGGATATTACGATGGTACCTACATCAACCTGACTCCGGCTCAGGTTAATTTCAGGATTTCTTCAAATGTTAATCTTGGATTAGGCTACCAGTACAGTCAGGTTGATGTCCGCGATCGTGATCAGCATTTCAGATCTCATCTGGTCAGGTTAAAATCTGAATTTACCTTTACCACCAAACTTTCGCTGCTGATGTACTTCCAGTACAGCAGCAATGATAAATTCGGCGTCAACAATATCAGGTTCCGTTACAATCCCCGTGAAGGGAATGACTTTTATTTGGTTTATAACGGTGATTACAATACTAATTTAAACCGTCAGTA
>JADJEQ010000037.1:0-102500 GCA_016709025.1 Bacteroidales bacterium
CAGATTGCAAACAGGCGGTTAAGGATTGTAAAATACAGGGGGTCAATGCATGGCAACAATGAATACCCATTTGTTATTGATGAAAAAGGGATAGCCGTTTATCCGATCGTAAGCAAAGCATTCCAACAGGTATCGAGTTCTGAACGCATATCTTCAGGCGTAAAAGACCTTGACAAAATGCTGGGTAAGAAAGGCTTTTTCCTGGGCAGCAGTGTTCTCATTTCAGGCACAGCGGGTACCGGTAAAACCAGCATTGCCACTTCGTTCGCATACAGTGTTTGCAAAGCCGGAAAGTTCTGTCTGTACTGCGCATTTGAAGAAGCTCCAAATCAGATTATCAGGAACATGAGCTCAATAGGATTTCAGCTTGCCCCACTGGTCAGTTCAGGATTGCTGACTTTTTATTATGCAAGACCATCCTTACAGAATCTTGAATTGCATTTTCTTGCAATTAGAAAAATTATAGAAGACGTAAAACCATCAGTGGTAGTGCTTGATCCGATAACAAATCTGATGACTGAAGGTCCGAATAGTGATATCAGATCTATGCTAACACGATTTGTTGATTACTTGAAAACCGAAAACATCACGGTTATGTTTACTGCAGCCATTACAGTAGGGTCGATCGAGCGTAATCCGAGCGATGAAGGTATTTCTTCCATGGTCGACACCTGGATGATGGTTCAGGATATTGAGGTGAATGCCATGCGCACACGTAGTTTGTGCGTAATGAAATCAAGGGGAATGGAACATGCCAGCGATGTACGCAGGTTTAGTATTTCAAAAAAAGGAATCACTTTATCCATTATTCAATCTGATGTGAACGGACCTGAAGCCATTGCCAAAAGAAAATCCAAAGAGCATCAGAGTTTATCTATTTCAGCAGAATCAATCGACGAAATGGAAAGTGTGATATCAAAAAAGTAAAACGCTTAATTGAGAATTTTTATTGAATACCAAACTGATTGAGATGAAGAAAAAAAACACAGATAAAATAAAAAACAAGGAAGATTCGGCTGGTCCCGGTCATAAGGTGTACGTTCTCCGGTTGTTTGTTACCGGCATACTACCAAATTCTGCAAGGGCAATTGTTAATTTAAGAGCCATTTGCAACAAATATTTAAAAAACAACTTTGAACTTGATATTATTGATATTTATCAGCTTCCTGATATGGCAATAACCGAAGATATAATTGCAGTCCCAGTACTGATAAAGAAATTCCCCTTACCAGAAAAGCGGCTGATCGGAGATTTGTCAGATACCGGTAAAGTTCTTAAGGAACTTGATCTTGTTTAATTCTTCAATCAATAATCCTATGAAAAAGAGCAAGATTGAACTTTTAGCAGAAGCTGAAAAGTTGAAAAAAGAAAAAATGATGCTTCAGCGAAAGTTAAGGTCAGCCATGGAGGCTATTGAAGCAATTAAAGAAGATAACATAGACGCTTTGTTAATAAATGCCCGTGAAAATGCCAGGAAAGTCTACACTGAAAAGACTGCCGATAAACCTTACCGCATCCTGATCGAGAAAATGCATGAAGGAGCGGTTATGCTCAGTGAAGACGGTACCATCATCTACTGCAATGCGTATTTTGCCCTTATGGTAAATCTACCGCTGGAAAAAGTATTTGGAACAGATTTTCTGGATTATATTGATGAATCTTCAAAAGAACATGCCGATAAATTGCTTTCTGATTGTGGAACTCATCCTGTTAAAGATGAAATAATGATGCTTTCTGAAAATCGAAAAAAAATACATGTATTGTTAACCATAAATGCACTTACACTCGATAATAAACCCTTCTTAAGCATCATACTTACCGATTTGAGTAAACAATATGACGATCAGAGAAAATTGATAATCAGAACGAAACAGTTAGAAGAGAAAAACGAAGAGCTGGAAAATGCCAATACAGAACTGGCCTTTCAAATCAGTGAAAAGAAAAGGAAGAGTAAAGAACTAAGAATTGCAAAAACTGATGTAAAGGATCTGGAAGAAATAAATACACACAAAGACAGTGTTCTTGCAATATTGTCACACGACCTCAGAAGCCCATTGGCCGGAATTATTGGAATTGCTGAATTGCTGAATACCGATTTTGATGATATGAAACAAACTGAAGTCAAACATCTGCATGCACTACTCCTTAAAGAATCCGCCAAAGAATTGACCATGCTCGACAACTTATTGGAGTGGGGTAGAATAAAGTATGCTTCTGAAGCATTCTCGCCTGAAAATACAGTTCTTACCCAATCTGTATTGAAAGTTTTTGAAACATTACAGGAAGTTGCTGCAAATAATCATATTCAACTTATCAACGAAGTAAAACAGGACATCATTGTATTTGCCGATGGGAAAATGGTGCTTTCTGTTATTCAGAATATTGTTTCAAATGCGATAAAATATACACCTGCGGATGGTAAAATAACTGTTACAGCGAAGAATACGGGTGAAAGAGTTGAAACCAGGATAACTGATACCGGAACAGGTATGTCAAAAGATCTGGCAGAAAAGCTTTTTACGCCACAAATGACCTCACTTTTAACTCCCCGGAAAAAAAACAAGGGAGGAGGCATAGGATTGTTGCTGGTAAAGGATATTTTAGACAAAAACAACGGTGAAATATGGGTAGAAAGTGAAGAAGGGAAAGGCTCCTCATTCTACTTTACTTTGCTGGCCGGAAAATAAATGAGCGAAATAAGATCATTCTATAGTCAATTACTTTGCTCTGGCATGATGTTTCCTATTCAAAAAATGAAACAGACCACTTGATTTACAGGATACTCTTCCACCTCTCATCCATCCATTTTTTCTGCTGTTCCGGGGAGTGAAACGTCCAAACAACAATCCGACTGGACTTATTGCCCTGACCCATTGGAATCGTTTTCATTTCGGCTACCCCGGCTTTGTCGAGCGACCGGATCGCACCTTTTAGTGTGGATTGTTTTGAGACAATGGTAGAAAACCAAAGGCAGGAAGCAGAAAATTGTTTGCTTTGAAGAATCATATCGCGGATAAACCTGCCTTCACCACCTTCGCACCAGAGTTCGCCGGGTTGCCCGCCAAAATTAAGGACAGGTTCTGCAACTTTTTCCGGGTTAAGATTGCTCAGTTTTCTGAGTGTTCCTGCCTGGGCTTCCTCAGCGGAGCTATGAAACGGAGGATTACAGATGATCAAATCGATGAGCTCGTCTTTTTGAATAATCCTGTAGAAAGTTTCTTTGGGATCTGTTTGCAGTCTTAATTCAACCATCCCGGTTAAGGCAGGATTAAAATCAATTATTTTTTTGGCCGATTCAAGCGCAGCCGGATCAATGTCAGACCCGACAAACGACCAGCCATATTCTTTAACTCCGATAACCGGATAAACACAGTTAGCCCCTACCCCAATATCAAGACATTTTATCTGGCTTCCCATTGGGAATACCCCGAAGTTTTTGCGGCACAAAAAATCAGCGATATGATGTATATAATCAGCCCTACCGGGGATGGGAGGACATAAATAACCGCCGGGGATATCCCAGTATTCCAGGTCATAATAGTGCTTCAGCAGTGCTTTGTTCAGCATCTTCACCGCTACCGGATCAGCGAAATCAATCGTCTCATCCTGGTAGATATTCATTACAACAAAATCAGCCAATTCCGGACAACTCACAATCAGTTTTTTGAAATCGTAACGTTCACGGTGCCTGTTGCGTGGGTGCAACCTGCTTTTTATCTTCTGATGTTCTTTCTTTTTTTCAGTCATTGGTTTTTTTCAATAAGTAAACTTCCGTGGAGGCACTCTCAGAACTATGGATATCGCCCGGAAAAACCTTTTCTTTGTTAATCAGTAAGTTTTAAAAGTAACAAACAGCAAGTAAAACCTGCAACTTTGGCCGGACTATAAAACAAATCAACAACGACTCACCATGCAGTCTGCGGTTATGCAAAGGTATCTGATAAAGTAGCTGGTTTAATTATTTTATGCATCAATCATCTTCTGCATCGGGTGCACATGATTCCTAATCCTTCCGGCTTGTCATTCGAACAAATCCATTACCTCCTCGCCACTCATGCCGGCCATGGTTGAGTCGGATCTTACAAAGGCTTCGGCCAGGTTGCTTTTTCGTTCCTGCAGCTTCATAATTTTTTCCTCAATTGAACCTGAACTGATAAACCGGTAAACAAATACACTCTTATCCTGACCAATCCTGTGAGCCCGGCTGATGGCCTGTAATTCAGCGGCCGGGTTCCACCAGGGATCCAGCATAAAAACATAGTCTGCCTCGGTCAGATTGAGGCCAACACCCCCGGCTTTCAGCGATATAAGAAACAGCCTGACATCTTTACTTTTACGGAAACGGTTTATTACCTCCTCTCGCTTTCCTGTCGCGCCGGTCAGCAAGGCATATTGTATCTCCTTTTCCTTACACCATGACTCAAAAATAGCCAGGTGTTTCACAAAAGAGGAGAATACCAGCACCTTATGATTTTCTGAGAGAATGGTTTCCAGCTTTGAAGTAACATCGTCAAACTTCCCGCTATCCGATTGGTAACCAGGATCAAACATCAGCGGGTGACTGGCTATCTGCCTGAGGCGCATCAAAGCCCTGAGAACTACCGGAACAGATTTGGAAAGGCCAGCTTTGGGAATAATACTCAGGATTTCATTGCGGATCTTTGACTTTTCTGTCTCATAAATTGCCTGCTGATCATCTGACATCGAGCACCACGCGATGGTATCAATGATTTTCGGCAACTCCGGGGCAACCTCTTCTTTTGTCCGGCGCAGCACAAAAGGCTGTATCAATTCTCTCAGTTTCTCAGCAGTTTCACCTTCCGGATTCTGCGACAACGGAACCTGGTAAAAGCGGTTAAAATCCTTCAGGCTGCCCAAAAGTCCGGGATTGACAAAATTCATCTGCGACCACAGGTCGTTCAGACTGTTTTCGACTGGTGTTCCACTCAATGCCAGACGGTATTCGCAGGTAAGCCTGAATGCCGCTTTCGCAACCAGGGAGGCTGAATTCCGGATTTGCTGGCTTTCATCGAGCACTACAGCATGAAATCCTGTTTCAGAAAGTTTGTCAATATCGTTACGCATCGTACCATAAGTAGTAAGAATTACCTGATATTTCGTCAATACCCTTTGCGACAGCGATCGCATCGATCCGGTATAATTGTAAACCTTCAGATGCGGGGCAAACCTTTGTAATTCATGCATCCAGTTATGGATCAGCGAGGTAGGCATAACCACCAGGCTGGGTGGCAATTTCTGATGTTGCCCGGAAATGTTTTTTTTAAGATCTGTCGCTTTCACAGGCCCGGGCAGGGATTGCGAAAACAGATCCAGTTGTACCCCTTTTATGGATTCAGGCGTCAGTTCAGGATCGGGCAGGAGTATTTCGTTTCCCTCATCACTGTATTGCGACAAAAGCAATGCAATGGTCTGTAGTGTTTTCCCCAAACCCATATCATCGGCCAGAATTGCC
Organism: Bacteroidales bacterium; assembly: GCA_016709025.1. GTDB lineage: Bacteria > Bacteroidota > Bacteroidia > Bacteroidales > Lentimicrobiaceae > Lentimicrobium. The sequence goes on from JADJEQ010000037.1 coordinate 5,474, forward strand.
CCAAAACCCAGGCTGAACAATTTCTTCAGACGAAAAAACCCATAAGCCTGATATGGACGAAGGATCGCATTTTGCAGATCCGGTAATTGTATTGAATCATGGGTCAGATTTTCGGCCAACAGGTTGAAGTCAGGCAATTGAAAAACCTTCAACAACGTGAAATGGTGTTTCCGGATACGGGCAATACCATGGCGATCAGCCGAAAAGGCCATAAAGTCATGATACAGTGAAAACCATTCTTCAGGAATGAGAAAAACCTCACCGGAAGGCAGGACAAATTCCTTTAAGCCATTCAGTATATTTTCACGGAAATGAATAAACGGAATTTCAAATTCCCCGGCTTTTACCACTGCATTTACATCAAACCAGTCGGGACCGCTTTTACTGCTTATGCTCAGATTTCCTTTCACCAGGGCATACCGCGTTTCTTCGCGTTGGTAAATAGTGAATCCCTCCTGCCTCAGGTGCTCAGAATGTCCAATCAACCAATCAACCAGCGTATAAATTGAACTTTTGCCGGTTACATCCTCCAGTCTGAACAGGGATTCATATTGAGTAAGGCCGATCGACTTCAGGTACTTAACCCTCGACGATTCAAGCACCAGATTTCTGACAAACCGGGTAAAAATAAATCCATTTTCGCCTGCTTCGAGTCCAATAAGGGTTTTCTGCAAATTATTGACCGAAAGCAACTTTTCACCATAGCGAAAATTCAACACCAGGGCTGGTTTGCCCTGCCAGTCGTATTCGACTGAAAGCAATGTTTCCGGCTCAAGACTAACATTTCTGACTTCAAAACCTTCAGCTTCAATTTCACACCGGCCAACGATCCGATGGATAAATGTGCTGAAATACTTTCCTTCAATACGAGGAGGAATTTCGATGGATTCCTTATTGAGAAAAGGTCCCAGCAGCTTGCCGTTGATGGAATGGTCAAAAGTAAACATCTGCTTTTCAGAAATATAAACACAGGGACTGTGGCTAAGAATAATATTGTTACTGTGCTGCAGATTAATTTTTTTGTTTCCAAGAAATGCCTCAAAAGTGTATATCGTTCCACTTTCCGACCGCCTGAACCTGAGCCTGGTGATCGCTTCTGATGCGTTCACAGATATCAGATCTTCGGGATAAAGATTGGGCATGGCTTCCCATCATAAAACGGGATTTTGTGTTGTTGTATGAGCCTGACAATGCGGTAAATGGCTTTATCAAAGTAAGGCCGGATCACTTGTTCATATATGGCTTTATCTGACTTCTTAAAGAAATCGCCGGGTGACATTTTCCTTTTGAAAATCTTGACACCAATGCAGATGGCTCAACACAGCCGGCTAAATCAACCAATTCAGCCAGAAGTTCATGATTAAAATCATAGCTGCCCAGGTTTATCCCTGATATCCTTTCATGCACTACCAGATATTTACCTATAACATTTGTACAACTATATGGGAATATAGTAAACCCAAACGGTAGGGCAGGTTTAAGAATGCAGGTTAGTATAAATTGATCGGGTACTATGTCTTTCGTCACAAATCAGTTTTGAGGGTACAAAGCTATAGACTTTCAAAAAGCCCCGGTCCTTTCGTAAAAAAAGACTGTGTGCAATGACTTAAAAATGTTGATATGTATATTAATCTCCCCCCGACCTGAGGATGTTCTTTTTTATCCCAATCCTCACCTGAGGTACTACATATTTTGACCAATATTCGTCCTGGTTTCCCATTTTATCAATTGGCTTTCCTTTATAATATCCACCATACATTTCAGTCTGCAAAAACAGGTTAATCCTGTCTTTTCCCCCATATTCCAATCCTGCACCGATCAACCAGCCTAATCGTCCGTTTGAATGGGCAAAACCCCCGACAAAAGGACAAAACCTGAATTTGCCGATTGTAGATGCCTTAATATAAACCGGAAAAGACAAAAAGGTTTCCTTTTTGACTGTGAAAAGATCCAATCCTGTATTCAAGGAGAGATCGCTGTTGCGAAAGCTGTATTCAAGATTAACCCCGCCAAAAGGAAGCATCTCGCCGAAAACAGGTGGAATAAATCCAGCCGAAACTCCGCCGCTGAGCGACTGACTGAAAGTAACAGCAGGTAGTAAAAAAGCAGCAATTAACAGAAGTTTTTTCACAGTTATCATTCTTTGGCAAAAATCCATTTTTTTAGGACCGAAAACGATCTACAAAAATTATCAGATAATGGCATTCATACTGAATGAGACTTATGCAAACATAAAACAATTGTTGTTGATCCTGATAAGTTTATTGTTTTTGATTCACTTAAGACTTTTTACTTTTTACTTTATACTTTTTACTATTATCCTGCATCTACTCCTGAATTGTTGTTTCAAGGATGGTGATTTTATAGTCTTCCGAAATCGAGATTTTAATCCATCCTAACCTGATTTTTTCCGCGTCTTTTTTACCGATCCCTATCCACGCAATTATATCATTAGGGAAGGAATGGCATTCATTGAAATAAATAATTTCTTCAATTACAATCGTGTCCTGCGATAAACTTATAACATTATGATAGGAAATTAACGGGTGGTTCAGATCAAGCGTATCGGACAACCAAAGATCATTTTCCGAGATCGTTTGATCTTGTTTCAGGACCCTGATAAAATGATTGTTGGCGACATTGTGAATAGAATCGTTCGGATACATTCTACTGCATGTATAGTATTTTCTGAGATATACTGCAACCTCATTCGAGTAGAACGTATCGTTTTGCGCGTGCATAAAAAATGTGTCCTGATATTCAATCATGTTGAAAAAAAACTGTTGACCGAGGCTTGCTATGTCAGCTTCCGGATGCTGACCCATTCCCGGAGAGCCCCAGATATTGCTACTGAGAACAAAATCATTGTTACCATCCCCATCAACATCAAGGAAGTAATCTCTTTTGTTGTTATAACCTCCGACAAGAATTGTATCATGATGAATGACCTTCAATCCTGAGTAATTTCCAATGGTTATTACGTTGTCTTTTCCTGGTTTATTTTCTTTTTCGCATGAATATATTACACCAGCGATCAATAAGAACAGAAATAACCGGATTAAGGATATATTCCACATTTCATAAAGATTTAAAAACCCTGACGGGAGACGACAGTCCCCGTAAGAGAAATTCCGAATATAATTCAAATATACAATTTCTGTAAATATTTATCAAGCATTACCTGACAAAATCTTTTTTTTTCTTGACTATTTTATCTTTTATTCGTAAATTACAGTCTTATTAGATGAAATAATTCCCCGCAGGGCATTTTGCTTATTCCATATACCTGCAATCTGCACCAACCAAATCATTGCTTTTTCTAATATCAGATGCCTGTTACTGACTTCAGAACCGAAGATTCATTAACCCTAAATCTATACACTTATGAAAAGGCTCTTTTTATTTATTTTTATGATTCTGGGGATAAACCTCTATTCCCAGGTAGCCATCAATACCGATGGCTCCAGTCCGGACAATTCAGCGATGCTTGATGTTAAATCCACCACCAGCGGGATGCTTATTCCGCGGATGACTTATACACAGCGCAACACCATTGCCACACCGGCTACAGGTTTGCTTGTTTACCAGACAAACAACTCAGCGGGCTTCTATTACAATGCCGGTACCCCGGCAAGTCCATCCTGGGTTTATGTCGGTTCCGGTTTTGGCTGGTCTTTAACCGGGAATGCCGGAACATCATCAACAACCAATTTTATCGGCACTACCGATGATATTCCATTGACATTCAGGATCAATGGTGCTTTTGCAGGAAGAATTGAGCGAACGCCACATAACCTTTCACTGGGCTATCTGGCATTGGCTCAGAATACCACCGGGATTAACTCAACTGCAATTGGCTATTCTGCTCTATATAACAACAAGGCCAATAGCCGGAGCACCGCCCTGGGGTATTATGCCATGTTTTATGCCGATGACCGCATTACAGGTGTAAATACTTACAATACTGCCATTGGATGTGAAGCAATGCGCGGGAGCGTCACTCCTTCCGATAATTCCGGTCGTTACAATACAGCGCTGGGTGATCAGGCTCTCTTTACAAATACATCCGGGAATGGCAATATCGGCATGGGATACCTGGCACTGGGATCAAATTTAACCGGTGATTACAATTTAGCCAGCGGTTATGGTACACTTTATATGAACACTTCGGGAAATTTCAATACTGCTTTGGGAATAAATGCCTTATACGCTAACGAATCAGGACACTCCAATACGGCTGTCGGAGTCAGGGCACTCAGAAACAACAACTCAAAAAGTTTTATTGTTGCAGTTGGTGACTCAGCCCTGTTTAACAATGGCACCGGTGCAACCACCGATTTGCAGGGGAGCCAGAATACTGCCATTGGTTCCAAAGCACTATATTCGAATACCACAGGCTATAACAACACAGCCTGTGGCTTCCAGACACTATTTACGAACACAGGCGGAAACACAAATTCTGCATTCGGCTATCAATCCATGTACTTAACAACCACCGGGTCGTACAATACCGCTTCAGGCTATTGGTCACTGTATAGCAATACAACCGGTTTTTCAAACGTTGCAGTGGGCTACAGGGCGCTGTATTCAAATACAGAAGGATTCTACAATACTGCACTGGGGGTAAGAAGCATGAACTCAAATACCACCGGTAATAACAATACTGCACTGGGGGTCTTTGCACTTTCATCCAATACAACAGGCGATGACAACACAGCCACCGGCTATTATGCAATGGAAGCCAATACAGAAGGATTTGACAATACAGCCAACGGCTACTATGCACTTGCCAACAATACCACCGGGGATTACAACACAGCAATTGGGTACAGGGCACTGAACTATAATGTGGCGAACAACGGCAATACAGCTGTTGGTTACTTTGCAATGCGTTATGCCGATAATCAGACAACAGGAGTCAGTTCCTACAACACAGCCCTTGGATATGAAGCCCTTCGTGGAAGTTCCACTCCTTCGGCCAATACCGGAAAAGCTAACACTGCATTGGGTTCATTCTCCCTGTTATCCAATACCTCCGGCTATTCCAATGTTGCAATCGGCGCAAGTGCGCTTTATACCAACTCCAACAGGAGCAATCTTGTTGCCATCGGCGATTCTGTTCTTTACTTCAACGGCTATGGAGTTATAAGTGACTATGAAGCAACCCGAAACACTGCAATCGGATCCAAAACTCTGCAGTATAATACCAGTGGATACTATAATGTTGCCCTGGGTAGTCAGGCATTAAGAAATAATACCAACGGCAGTCATAATGTTGCGCTGGGAGATGCTGCTTTGTATAACAATGGCATGGGCTGGGGCAATACCGCTGCAGGTCAGACCTCATTGTATTCGAACACCAGCGGCCACCACAATACAGCAGTAGGGATCGCGTCATTGTTTACGAATCAGGGTGGGTATTATAATGTAGGTGTTGGATACAATTCCATTTATGAGAATGTTTCAGGCCTCGGTAATACTTTTGTGGGAATTTTCACATCCTATTACACCAATACAAACTATAATACAGGCATAGGATATCATGCCGGAGATTATCACACTTATAGTTACGGCACATTTCTGGGCACTTATTCATATGCGGATGCCGATGGTTACACAAACTGCATGGCTATAGGTTACAATGCCAGGGCAACCGCATCCAACAGGGTGGTGATCGGGAATACAAGTGTTACGAGTATAGGCGGGTACTCAGGCTGGTCAAATTTTTCAGATGGCCGCTATAAAAGAAATATCCGGGAGGATGTTCCCGGTATTGAATTCATAAAGATGTTACGTCCGGTAACCTATACACTGGATGTTGCATCTCTGAATACCAGGCTTGACAGTTATGGCTCAAAGACAATCCGTGAAGGAGAAGATCCTTATATAGTATCGGATGAGGAACTTAACTCCATTGCTGAAAAAGAAAAGATCGTATATACCGGTTTTGTGGCCCAGGAGGTTGAAGCAGCAGTTCAGAAAATCGGATATAAATTCAGTGGCATTGATGCACCTGCCAACTCAGATGGCCTGTACAGTCTTCGCTATGGTGAGTTTGTCCCTCCCCTGGTAAAAGCGGTGCAGGAACAACAGCAGATCATTGAAGCCCAGCAAAAGCAGATAGAAGAGTTGATCAACCGGATTGAAAAACTGGAATCAAAATAAAGGATTGAGTTTATACATTGCCGGAATGGTTAATTTAGCGGCCGCTAAAACTCATTCCGGCAATACTTATGAAATACAACTTTGATGAAATCATCGATCGTACCAATACTGCCTGCGTTAAGTACGATCTGCGCAAGCTGTTTTTTGGAAATGAAGAGGTTATCCCGATGTGGGTGGCCGATATGGATTTCCGCACCCCGGATTTTATTATAAGAGCCATCCGCGAAAGAGCAAGCCATGAAATACTTGGTTATTCGATCAGGCCGGATTCCTACTTCACCTCGCTCATCAAATGGCTGCAGCGCAGGCATCACTGGGAAATTGAAAAGGAATGGGTGGCCTTTTCTCCGGGCATCGTTCCGGCTGTGAATATGGCAGTACTGGCTTTCAGTAAACGGCGTGACAAAATCATTATACAACCACCGGTATATTTTCCCTTCTTTGATGCCGTGAAAAAGCACGGCCGTAAACTGGTTTACAATCAGTTGATCATGGATAACGGCCGCTACCGCATGGACTATGAAAACCTGGAACAAGTTTGCCGGGATGGCGCAAAAATGCTCATCCTGAGCAATCCCCATAACCCAGGTGGCAATGCATGGACGGCCACCGAGCTAAAAAGAATGGCTGACATTTGCCTGAAATATAATGTATTGATTGTTTCGGATGAAATACACAGCGACCTTGTGAACCGGGGGTTTAAACATACTGTTCTCGCTTCTCTTTCGCCGGAAATTGCTGCAAAAACCATTACCATGGTCGCCCCCAGCAAAACATTCAACATTGCCGGGATGGCCACAGCTTCGGTGATCATCAGCGACCCGGAACTGATGAAAAAATACCGGAAGGTGCTTGATGCGCTCCATATTGAACTTGGCAATGTATTCGGCAATGTGGCATCCGAAGCTGCTTACACCTCAGGCGATGAATGGCTGGAACAGTTACTTGACTATATGGAAGGCAACATACAAACACTGATGGAATTTGTTGAAAAACATCTTCCACAGGTAAAAGTAATTCGTCCTGAGGCTACTTATATGGCCTGGCTCGATTTCGGTGCAGGCGCAATGACCGACAAGCAACTGAGAAAGTTCATGATAGAAAAAGCAGGTCTGGGCCTGAACGAAGGAACCCAATTCGGGCCTGGCGGCGAAGGCTATATGCGGATGAACCTGGCCTGTCCGAGGGCAACACTGCTGAAAGCGCTGGAGCAAATGAAAACCGCTTTTGAACAGGTGAGCTAAAGTTAAAACCTGATTTCCTGAATTCCTTCCGGCTGAATTCCCTCCGGCTTCAGCCGGAGGCTTTTTTCTTCAACACCTTCTACACTCCATGTATGTTATTAACATCCGATTCCTAAAAATTCTCATATTCCCGCTGGTCAAAATCTGAAGAATTACATTGCTTTACCCCGGTTGCCGGATTAAAAAAGAAAAGCTTACCGGCCGATTTCCTCCGGTCAATAGTAATTTTCTCTCCCGTTGCCATAACAAACTGAATGTACTTTTTTTCGGATTCTGTTTTAACCAATGCCCTTTCATAGATATACATCGAAACATCCTCGTTGTAAAAAGAATAGTCATCATAAAAAGCTGCCCATTTTTCAGCACTTTCAAAATTCTGTTCCATTTCAATCAATTCACTTTCTGATAATTTAGTGTGGACCACACACCTGCTCTTTACAACCAATACATCCGAATCACTGACAGAATGCAATACAATCAGTTCCGTTGGGATGGGCTTAAGCATTTTATTTGTGTCGGCAGATGCAAAACTTTTAGCTGAAGCAGTAAAAAGTTGTCCGTCATTCTTCAAAGCCGAAGCATTTGAGCAGAAAACTATCAGAAAGAAAATCAAGATATTCGGAACGTATTTCATCTTATTTTGGTTTTGTATTCAACTTCAGTTTTTTATTCAATACACATACGTTGAAGCTTCGAAAGGCTGCCGTTGTATACATTCAGGTCAACCAATCCTTTAACACCGTTAATTTTGGCCTTATCTGTGTGCTGCCAGAACTGCCATTTCCGGTGATGCATTCGGGGTAAATCCTTGTAATAGTGGGCTATCCACAGTGGATAATCCTCAAAATCATCGGCCAGGTATTTATCATAAAACCCCGGGCTGGTATAGATAATCGGTTTTACTCCGTAATGCTCTTCTATTAGCCGGCACCATTCGAGGGCCCCTTCAACGATTTCCTCTTTTGAACGTCGGTTGCTTTTCTCGATATCCAGCACCGGTGGCAGATCACCCGATTCAAGCTTAACCTGCCTGATAAAATTCTCTGCCTGTTTAGCCGCATCGCGTGAAGGGTGGAAAAAGTGGTAAGCACCCCGGATAATTCCAGTTTCCTTCATTTTTTTCCAATTCCGCTTAAACTGGAGGTCCTGCCTGGTAATCCCCTCGGTGGCTTTCAGAAACACAAAATCTATGGTGATTCCGTTTACATTCATCGTATCAACCTCCACCCAGTCGATGCGGCCCTGGTGGTGCGAAACATCGATACCATGCACTTTGTAACCACCTGGAATCGGAACCCCGAAATTCTTCAGGTTGTGGTATTGCTCTGCCTCTGACAAAGAAAAACCACTACGGTAAAAAGCAACAACATTCCGGACCAATGCTGGACCTGCTGCAATGGCTATCACCACTATGATTCCGGCAATCAGATAGATTTTTACAGGGGCTATCTTCCTGCGCTTTTTACGGGGTTTTGGGATCAATTGATCAGGGTATTGCCGGATTTATAATCAAACGGGCGCTTCACACCCTGCTTTCAGGATTAGATTATCTATTTTTTCAATTCGTAAACGGTTGCCGACCGGGCCGGGAAACTCATTTCCTGACCCAGAGAAACAGACCTTCCGTATATAACATCAAAACCAGAGGAAAACCCCTGTGTGCATTCAGCAAAACGGTTCATTATTACAGTCTTTTGCTGGTCATTTCTATTGATAACGACCATCACCGTTTGGTCTCCGTCCTTACGGAAATAGGTATAGATGCCATTTTCCGGTATAAAATGCCGGAGCGTGCCCTCTGTTACAGCTGTATTGCCTTTTCTCCATTTCAGCAATTTCTGCATATAATTGAATACTTCATTTTGCTTGTCATTCCTGCCTTTCGATGTAAATGCATTCAGACTGTCTCCAGGCCATCCACCGGGAAAATCCTTTCTGATCTCTCCATGGTTCACTCCGGAGTTACCATCCATCAGCAGCTCTGTGCCGTAATATATCTGCGGAATCCCGCGGGTGGTAAGCAGAAATGTCAATGCCATTTTTAGAGCCGGCAAGTCGTTACCGATTGAATTGTAATACCGGGTGAGGTCATGATTATCGAGGAAAGTGAGGACATGATCCGGATTGGCATATAGAAAGTCCTGCGAAAGCACATAATAGAGCCTTGCCATACCCTCTGACCAGCCTTCATTTTCGGTAAAGGCGCGGGTCATGGCATTGTAGAGCGGGAAATCGGTAACCGAATACATGCCGGAATTATATCCGTCGCCAACAATGGCATCTTTCTGGTAATAAGCAGTCATCGACTCCTTTTGAAGCCAGGCCTCACCAACTATATTAAAATCAGGGTATTCCAAATTTACCCTTTGGTTCCATTCGGTGATCATTTCCCTGTAAGGATAAGGCTGGGTATCGAGACGGATTCCATCGAGACCGGCATATTCAATCCACCAGATGGAGTTCTGAATCAAATATTCTTTCAGAAACGGATTCCGCTGGTCGAGATCCGGCATATGCTTATCAAACCACCCCTGAAGCATCCGGTTTCTGTCGGCTTCAGATCCGTATGGATCGGTAATGCATTCAGACCTGAAGTTTGAACGGGTATATTCCGGAAACTGATGAATCCAGTTTTTCATCGGCAGATCGTTGATAAACCAGTGGTTGATTCCACAATGGTTGAAGACCATATCCATAATGACTTTAAGTCCTTTACCATGGGCTTCATCAACCATCAATTTATAATCTTCGTTGGTTCCAAAACGGGGATCGACCATATAAAAATCGGTGATCGCATATCCATGGTAGCTTTCGCGAAGGTTGTTGTTTTCGAGCAGCGGGTTCGGCCAAATGGTTGTGATCCCCATATCCTTCAGATAATCAAGATGTTGTCGGATTCCGGCAATATCTCCTCCATGCCTGCCCAATGGTTTGGTCCGGTCGGGCTTCTCAAGCATACCGGGCATCGAATCGTTTGAAGGATCGCCATTGGAAAAACGATCGGGCATCAGAAGATAGACCACATCTGCCGGAGTAAATCCTGCACGGTTGGCTGAGCCGGCCACGCGTTGTTTTATCTCATAACGATACGAGATTTTGGTTTTACCTTTCAGGGTAAATGCTATTTCGAAAAATCCGGGCTGAACTTCAGTATCCAGTAAAAGATTTACAAATAGGTAATTGGGATTTTCAACAGTCACCTGGTCCTGAATCGTAACCCCGGGATAATTGATTACTGCTTTTAAGCCTGAAATATTTTCTCCATGAACAAGAAGCTGCAGTTGGTTGTATTTCATCCCGGCCCACCAAAAGGGAGGCTCGACCTTTAATTCACCGGCAGGTTTAGCCAATGAAAAGAAAGGGATGAGTGATATAGTAAGAAATAAGAAAATTGCTGTTGAAAGACTTTGCCCGGAAAAACGATTTCGTTGCATAACAGGAGTGGCTTGGGATTAAAATACTACAAAGAATGAAACCTTCCGGTTTGGTAGCAAAAGTACAAAAAAACCTGCTTATCCCCAACCAACGTTGGGCGATTTGAGTGCAGCGAAAAAGAGCTTTGCCTTCATTTACAATGAAAAAATCTGTAGTTCACAAATAGAAACCCATGGATAGCAAGGTTGCAGAACAACAAGAAATTCATGTCGGTTGAACGCAGGTTTGTTTATCTGAAATGAATGGACTAAAGCACCTGAGCATATGATAAAACCAAACAACAGAATTCAGATCAGTTTCCTCAAGCGGATTTGAATCAACTCGCGCTTTCCGCTGCGGCTTATGTGGAGATTTACTTTAGAGCCTTCATCTGAACTGAGTAAACGGTTTAATTCACCGAGGGTCATTGAGAATGTGCTTTTATTGTCAATTGCCAGCAAAATATCGCCTACTTCCAGGCCGGCTTCATCAGCCGGCGACCCGGTGATTATATCGCTTATTTCAAAAACATTGAACACAGCACCGATGGTCCTGAAGGTAATTCCGCTCATGTTGTATTCAAAAGGCTCCCTGAACTTATTTCCCTTCTGCAGAATCATTCGCTCATGCGCATAGTCGAACGTAACCCTGAATCGCGCAAGTGATCCTGCACCAATGGTCCCATGCCTGTTTGGTTTGTTACTTGTATTACCAGGCAAATATTCATCTGTAAATGATGTGATGATGTTATCGAGCCGGTAATTACCCATCATCAGCCACCCGGCCCTTGCAAACCGGCCCTTCATATTTCCTGCAAGTCCTTTGCCGATGACCGCTTCGATAGATTTTGCCGGTTTATAGTCACCGAGACTATCGTTTTCGAGCAGAAGCGGATGGTTTGCCCCTGAATCTATTAAAAGCCACGCGTCGAGAATTTTACCATTATCCAGTTCAATCCGTGCCGACATATGCGGCTTACCACGGATGATGCTGAGTGGAATAACCTCGGAACGGGAAGGGAGTTTATAATTCGATGGCCTTGTGAATGTAAGCATGTTCCGATCGTAATTGGTCGTAATAACCATATTTTTGAATTTTTCCATCCCGATCAAACCATGTACCCTGGTGCCGATGTAATTCTCAAGCGAGAAATAATCCTGGCTTAGCAATATAAGATTGGTTATCGCTGGCGTCAGCCCTGCTACCTTAACCTTTACGGGGCTGGTGATGCAGGCTTCCAGCACTTCGATTGCCCCGGGAGCGGTAATCCGGAAGTTGCGGATGCATCGGTCGGCAAGAGCACCCACAACATCCATGTCCGTTATAATCAGTCCTTCAACTCCGCTGTCCAGAATAAGCCTGACCGGAATTGAATCGTTGATAATTGATTCTATGATTACAATATTGTCAAAATTCTCAAACGTAAGTAATGAGCGATTTTTGCCGTATGGAAGGTCGAAATAGTTGTATTGTGCTGAGGATGTGAGACTGCCAAACAGTAACATTGCCATTAAAAACGGGCATGACACCTTATGCAATGTGGCCACAAGCCTCATAATACCTGGATTTTGATGTAAAAAGCGATACTAAGATAAAAAACAAATGGTCGATAGCTGACAAAGACTAATAAAAATTAAATTTGCACTTACAACCGTGGTTTATCAAAATATCAACATAACGATGGATATCAGTCAATTAGACAAAATCAAAACGGCATGGAACGAACTTTATCCAACTCCCGACGCCAATCAGAAGCTTGAAATTCTACTGAAAGAACTTGAAATTGCAAGGAACAACAATCGATTTAACCCACAACCCGATGGCTGGTATAAGGATGCAGTGGTTTATTCGTTGTATGTGGATTTTTTCGCTGGTACATTTCATGGTCTTTCAGACAAACTTGATCACCTCAAAGAACTAGGCATCACCTGCCTTTGGTTGCTTCCAATCCTGGATTCTCCCATGAGGGATGCCGGATTTGATATCCGCGATTACCGAAACATCAGGGCTGAACTGCTGGGACTACCGGGCGGCACAGATGTGGAAATCAAACAAAAAGCCTTCCGCGACTTTCTGGAAGAAGCTCATGCCAGGGGAATCAGGGTAATTTTCGATATCGCCATGAACCATACCTCGGAAGAGCATGCCTGGTTCGTGGAATCGCGCAAAGGACCTGACAATCCATACCGTGACTATTATATCTGGAACAAAGACACCAACAAATACAAGGAAACAAGGCTGCTTTTTAAAGGAATGTGCCCCAGTAACTGGGAAAAAGACGGAGATTATTATTTCTTCCACCGTTTTTTCGAATTTCAGCCCGATCTGAATTATAAAAACCCGGATGTGCTGATTGAGATCAGCCGAATCCTGCTTTTCTGGCTCAGCCAGGGGCTCGATGGCTTCAGGGCCGATGCCATTCCCTACATCTGGAAAGAAGACGGCACCGATTGTGAAAACCTGCCTCAGACACACACAATTATTAAAATCTTCCGTGCTGTTATTGATTATGTAAGACCCAATACCTTATTGCTGGCCGAAGCATGCCAGCCACCAAAAGAAGTTGTCAAATATTTTGGAAACGGTGATGAATGCCATGCCGGATATCACTTTCCGCTGATGCCTATGATTTTTAAGTCGCTTGCTGTTGGAGATGCCACGCCTGTTCATGAAGTCCTCGACCCATCGGTAACTCCGGAAATCGACACGGAAAACCAGTGGTTTATGTTTCTGCGTTTGCACGATGAGCTAACCCTTGAGATGGTGACCCCCGAAGACAGAGCGGTTATTCACGGTCACTATTGCAAAGATCCCCGATGGGATTTCAGGGTTGGTGAAGGCATTTCAGCCAGGCTGTCGGAACTGCTTGATCGCGATCCACACAAAATCTCGCTTGCAAACAGCATAATGCTAACGTTACCAGGAACACCCATCATATATTATGGCGATGAATTCGCAAGACTGAACGATGAGGCGTTTTACGAAAGATTTAAGCTGGAAACGGGCAAAGACGATACCCGTTATTTCGTCAGGGGACCGCTCAACTGGAAGCAGATAGACACTGAACTTGCAAATCCTGAGTCATTAACCACCAGGGTAAATGCAACAATCACCGACCAACTCAGGGTTCGGGGTCAGTGGCCGGTGTTTGGCCGGGGCGACTGCCAGTGGGCTACCATCGAAATATCGCCACGTGAAGATCATGAAAAGCCCTTGCTCGCTTATTTCAGGGAAATGACCGGCCAACGGGTACTGGTAATCAATAATCTTTCGGCGAAGGCTATAACCATTAAAGCCATCGATGACCACAACACAGAATTTGTAAACCTTTTCAATGGTAAGTCATTAGAAACTCCCTTTGTATTACCACCTTATGGTTATCTTTGGCTTGAAGCATAAAAAGAAGCCAGATGCATAGGGTCCCGCATTTGCTTGAAAACCGGATTTCAATACACAATGAATCATAATTTTAACTTAACAGGAAACCAATAAAATGCTCAAAATGTCAAACGCAATTACTAAAACAAGCTTCAGTCTGCCGGGACAGACCGACCTCTATATTGGGAAAGTACGTGATGTGTATTTCATTAAAGGTGAGTTGCTTATCATGGTAACAACCGACCGCATTTCCGCATTCGATGTGGTACTTCCGAAAGGCATTCCTTATAAGGGCCAGGTGCTGAATCAGATTGCATCGAAGTTTCTTGATGCAACTTCAGATATTGTCCCAAACTGGAAGATTGCAACTCCTGATCCAATGGTAACCGTTGGCAGGCTTTGCGAACCTTTCAAGGTTGAAATGGTAATCCGGGGCTACCTTTCGGGACATGCATGGCGGGAGTACAAAGAAGGAAAGAGAACCATCTGCGGCATAACCATGCCCGAAGGAATGAAGGAGAACGACCGCTTTCCGGCGCCCATCATTACCCCGACCACCAAAGCCAGTGTTGGTCACGATGAAGATATCTCCAGGGAAGAAATTCTCAGAACAGGAATTGTAAGCGAAGCGGACTATCTTAAACTTGAAGATTTTACCCGTAAATTGTACCAGCGCGGCACCGAAATCGCTGCCCGTATGGGACTGATCCTGGTTGACACCAAATATGAATTCGGAAAAGACGGTGATGAAATCTTTCTGATCGATGAAATTCACACCCCCGATTCTTCAAGATATTTCTATCTCGAAGGCTATGAAAGGCGCCAGGCTGCCGGTGAGGTACAAAAACAGCTTTCAAAGGAGTTTGTCCGCGAATGGCTGATTGCCAACAACTTTCAGGGAAAGGAAGGTCAGCAGATTCCTGAAATGACCGATTTGTTCGTCAACCAGGTTTCAGAACGCTACATCGAACTCTACGAAAGCATCACCGGTTCACCCTTTGAACGTTCCGACATCACTGATGTCCCCGGCAGGGTTGAAAGCAATATTGTGAAGTTTATCACAGCTTATTACAGGTAGAAGGCTAAGGTTAAGGTTAAGGTTGAGGTTGAGGTTGAGGTTAAGCGTTGGTGCACGTCTTACCCCTCCTTCATTGCATTGCGGCGGTCAGGCTTCCCGGGTTGGCGCGCGTCTTACTTTCTGACGCGTGCTTCCACTATATACCAATCACAACAAAGCCGAACGTAGATGTTCTATCTCTTTTTCCTTGGCTGTTTCTCCGGTGGTTGAATACAGGTATGACAACAACTCGAACAATTTATCAAGGACAACTTTTGCTTCCACCGGTCTGAAAATCATCTCATCTGATGGAACTTTCAATCTTTTCAGGAGTGATGCTATTTCATTTCGCGTAAAGACACCGCCTTTATTTTCAGGATTTATATAGAACATCACACGCGCTTGCTCTCCCGGTTGTCTGATCGCCTCGTCGAGCCAGGCCATCACAAACCGCTCACCGGGTAAAATTACCGGATATACAGGTAAATCAAGACTTTGGGCCAGTATCGTGTATAAAACCCCAATGGCAAAAGAATAACCGGTGCGCGATTCGAGCAGGTTATTTAAAAACAGGTAACGTGGCTCGGAAATCTGTTTCAATGGCAATTGCATGCGGTGGAGATCATAAACAATATGATTCAGCACCTTTACCTTTTCCAGGGCTGTCAGGTTGTCGTTCAACTCAAGCCAGATATCACGTCGTATCACATGAATCTGCTGCCTTACAACCTCCTGATCGATGCTTTGAAACTGGAAACGGGTAAAGATCAGGTAAGCTTCGAGCAGGTCATTGTTACCATAGTGAGCCCACTTGGTGAGGTCAAGAAACAGCTGATCGTATTGAATGTTATGAATGATATCTTCGATGCGTTGTTGAATCGAATTATCGAAGGTATTTTCCCAGGCTGATTCGAGCAATGGCACAGCAGACGTGCCATACGAGAATATCTGGTTACGGACCCTGATAAAGGATCCGTGATCAGGTTCGTCGAGCAGACTGATGAGTGCCTCAAGCTGAGGGTCAGTATCCGGAGAAAAGTTCATCCGTCAAATTTACATCACAAATGAAGCATTCCGCCAGGGGGGTACAACAGAATTTATCAACACCCTGTTGTTTAATAAAATAATAAAGTTTCGCTGATGAATTATTAACATATTTGATAAGTAATTTGCAATATCATATGATTTTATGTGCTTGTATTTCAATATATTACCATATCCACATAGATTTTCCCAAAACGTCAATGGATCGGCCTTCTAAAAATGGCGTTAAGAAAACTGGCAGCGAACAAATAAAGAAGAAATGCAACCGACAATACAAAGCAGAGCTCAGGAAATTAGTGTACAACGGTTTAAAGTAGAGGGAGCAATGGTACAACCTCATTTCTTCCAGCCAAAATCGCTCGCCAGTTTTTAGCCATTTTTTCAACTTTTTGACCGGCAAGAAAATAAAGGAGGGCTCATAAGTATAATAGTTTGGAGTAAGGTCGGCAAAGACGAAAATCATAGTATGAAAGCCCCCCGGGGGGCCAAAAAAAACCCGGGCCCCCCCCCCCCCCCCCCAGGGGGCCCCCCCCCGGGGGAACCCCGGGGCCCCCCCCCCCCCCCGGGGCCGCCCCGGGGGGCCCGCCGGGGGGGGGGGGGGGCCCCCCCCCCCGGCCGGGCCCGGAGGGGGGGGGGGCCCCCCCCCCCCCCGCGCCGGGGGGGGGGGGCGGGGGGGGGGGGGGGGGGGGGCGGACCGTAAAAACCGGGTGCTGTAGCCGTCATGCCTTGCAGATAGCCTTTACCAATATGATCAAGAAGTTCCGGGGAGCCGGCAACCACGTATGGCCGTGGGAAAACGGCCGGCCAGGCGGTCTGCGCAATAAAGGCTTCTGTAAGCTCCCGGTCAAGCACCCCAGCCAGATCATTGTAATAATAGAGCATTCCGTCGAGGCCAATGCCATGCGTAGAAGCAACAACAGAATCAACCGGAATCCCGGCCTGCAAGGCACCGGAGGTTCCCAACCGGATGATATTCAGCGAAGTATGATCTGGTTTTATCTCCCGCTTTTCCAGGTCGATGTTAACCAGCGCATCCAGTTCATTCAGCACAATGTCAATGTTATCGGTGCCCATGCCGGTTGAAAGAACGGTCAGCCTTTTGTTGCCTACAAAGCCGGTATGGGTTACTATTTCACGGTTCTGACGGGTAACTTCAATCCTGTCGAAATATTTTGAAACACTGGCCACACGGCCGGGATCTCCGACTACGATGATATCCCTGGCAAGCTCATCTGGTTTTAGCTTAAGATGATAAACACTTCCGTCGGGGTTGAGTATTAATTCCGATTCACCGATCCGTGACATATTCTGTGTTGATTTGTTGTTGTAAACTGTTATCTTTAAGGGCATAAACGGCAAAGGTAGTTATAAACGCAGAGTTATGAACAATATTCTGGTTCCTTACGATTTCAACCCACAGGCTGCACTGGCCTTAGAGTGGTCGGTTCAACTGGCATTGCACCTCAAATGTCCGATAACTTTGTTATATGTAAATGAGGTTCAGGGATTTATGTCCTCTATCCTCAACCACGAACAGGATGAGGATTTGCTCGAAAGAATCAGTGACCTACTGGATACCACGGCTGCAAAAATTTCGCTGAAAACAGGGGTAAATATTGAAGCCCGCATGCAACACGGCAGGGTATATAAAACCATTGTTGAAGTTGCAGAAGTTACCAAAGCAACGTTTATTGTAATTGGCACCCGTGGCAACGACCCTTCCGACCATAACGAGAAACCGATGGTAGGCCGTAATACCTCCCGGGTGATCAGGATGTCGAAGTGCCCGGTGATTACCATTGGCAGCAACATGCTACCAATTGTAAGCCGGAATATCCTATTGCCACTCGATCTCACAAAAATAACCCGTCAGAAAACTGACTGGGCAATCAGGATGGCCGGAATTTTCGGGGTTGGAATAAAAGCAGTGTCCGCATACTGGTCGGTCAACAATCCCGAAATAATGGCCAGGCTGCAGCTGCAGATTGACCAGGTAAAAGATACGATTGAAGCAGCAGGCGTACGATGCTCTGTCAGGATATTGGAAACGCCGGCTGGTGAAAAAACCACAGTACCATCCATCCTTGAATATGCTGCTGAAGAAGGTGATATCGGACTGATTGTAATAATGACCCAGCAGGAATCGGCCCTGGTTGAGTTTTTTGTGGGTTCCCATGCCCAGGAATTTATCCGCACTTCTCAAATACCGGTAATGTCGGTTGTGCCGGAGGAAACAGAATCTTAAACAGCCTTCCCCGGTTCTGAACGCGCATTTATAATATAGGGACACGACATGTTGTGTCCCTGTATTACGAATGCACAACCTGGGAGTTTGAGAGCCTACTGAAAAATAAACCCCAGCCTGACCGATATCCGGTTGAAGTTTGTAAATACTGTTTTATCGTAGCTACCCCACATACTATAGGTTTCCTTATACGACAACTCCTGGTAATTGTAGCCAATACCGGCTATAAACGAACTTTTCGATCCGACATCAATCCTGATACCTGCTTCCGGGTTCAGGAGAATGCCTCCGTAGGTTTCTGTTACATTTCCGTAATAATCCGTTTGCTCTTGTTTCTCTACAGGAAAAGCATATCCGATCCGGAATGACAAAAACGGAGAGAAAGATTCAGTGCCAAACATGTACTTTGTCTCAGCAAACAAAGGCATTACGCCTCTGTCGTAATGTTCATACCCAACCCCCAATCCCGCGAAAAACCTTTGCCCCCACTGCCAGCCATTCACCATGGTAAGCGAAGGTTTTGGCTGAAATCCGTCAGCTCCTTCACCAAATAACAACGCGATGGAACTCTGATTGTAATAACCACTGTTTTTCAGATCAGGCCGCGAATAACCACCTTTCTCCATGTGCTCAATTTCGCCGGAAGTCAGCAATGTGATGCCACAACTGTTTGATATGCGATAGTTTCCCAGGCTGTCCTGTGAAAGGACTCTACCGAAAATAACATCGCCCGATTTCAGGTAAACTGTTACATCCTTTCTGTTCTGGGCATGGGCTCCTGATATCGAAACCATAACAAGAATCAGCAATAAGAATGAGAACAGACTGAAAATACGGCTGACCGAAAGGCTCTTTCGCATATTATTAAGGATTTACAACAGGTATATGGCTCAATAACCTCAGGCTGTCGAGGTCAGCGTAATCATACTGGTAAAGTCCGTCAGCACCGATCATCATCAGCAATCCATTGTAAGGAATTACGTCGTAGGTCTTGATGTCGGCAAAATGAGCCAGCTGATGCATGTGAATTTCCAAAGGATCCGTTGCATCGTAAACCTTCAGGCCGGCATCGCCGTCACAGATAAACAGGGTATGGTTGTCGATGCCCAGCCCGTGCGGATTAAACATCGGGTATGATTTAACCAGGAAAGGATTGGTAACCGATGAAATATCCACCACATCCAGTTGATTGGTAAAGCCGTTGCATTGGGTTCCGGAGCGAAGGGTAACATAAGCCAGGTTCCCTTCAACCACCACCGGGTCGCACGAGTTGATATGGGTAAAAACAGAAAGAAAAGCCGGGGTAGAAGGCGAACTGAGGTCATAGACCATCATCCCGGTGGTGGTTCCGAGGAACAGCTTGTTATCGTAAGGAAATATCGTTTCAACCTGACGATCGAGCGGAATGACATTACCGGCTGAAATGCCCGGTGTTTCTCCGATATCGAAAACCTTCAGGTCGTTGTTGTGCACGGCGTACATATAATTCGTACTGATGGTAAACCGGGCCATCGATCCGCCGATACCGATGGCTGAGGGGCCGATGCTGACCTCATTTGAACCAACAGCCTGAACGCCCATTCCATCGTATAAAATGTACTGATTTTTCATTCCATTGCCCTTTTCAACCACTTCCGTAACATCTTTGGTTTCCCAGCCGACAACCACGCCTTTCTCAAAATCAAGTCCATATACCGGATAGGTATAATCAGGCGGAGGCAATACATTGGGGAAAGCGTCCTCCACCCTGTCGACTTCAACCGGATTGGCCGGGTTGGAAATGTCGATGGCTACCAGGTCGATGAAACTGTCGGCAAACAGGATGTTGTGGCGGATGGCGATGTCAACATTGCCCGGAATTTCAATAAAAGCAACCATTTCAGGAGCTGATGGATTGCTGTTGTCGATCACATGAACGCCTTTGTGGTATTCATTCACAAAAAGGAAGTTGTCCTTAAAGTAAATCTTGCCCGGATTTTCGAGTGACTGGGGGGAAGTCTTTTTAACCGCACCCCTGAATTCCTCCAGGCCCATATATACAGGTACATTGGCCTTGTATGTGATCTCCTCGTAAGTATTGTCCTTGCATCCGGTAAAGAGAAGGGTTGAAGTAATCATTAAAATTAAACTTAGCAGTGTTTGATTCGTGGTTTTCATGGCATCTGGTGTTTGATATCTTTTTGTCAAAGATGATAACTTGTGTAAAAGGTTGCAGAAATCAGTATTTTTAATTGAGCAGGTTCGGAATCAGTAATTTACGCAACATCCGGAAATGAAATCAAAGTGAATCATAATCAGTAATCATTCATGGTATGTCCTGAATTTCAGGCTATCGCCCATCATAATATCCAATGTAAGGGTTATTTTTTCCCCTTGTGAAATGAAGTCAATGCTTAGTTCGCTCTGAGGTGGCAAGGTATAGATGCACGAATTACACAATATGGTCGCCTCGTCCACACAGCTTTTGGCTTCAAGCCAGCTCCTCAGCGCTTCCAGGTTTTGGTCAGGCCTGTTTTGCTCCAGCTTCATCAGATACTTGTCAATCAGAGGTCCGGTCGCCTCAAATTCCCCGTTATTTACCAGGGCACAGAACATTGAATCATCAGAATCCGCATCCTTGTTTTTTTCACATGATGACAGCGTCAGACAAGCAAATAACATTGCAGTGAAAATGAGGATAACCCTCTGCTTACTGATCATGCTTTTAACCATAATCTTTCATGTTTTGGGTCATTTATCAAGATTCATTCTTACGCCTATCTGGAATGAAGGCCATGCCATCCGGGCACTGCGGATATTGTAAGGCTGGGTGCTGTTCAGGAAGAACAACTGAACTCCGGCCTGCCCATAAGCTGCAAGATTACCGGAAATCCTTACATCGGCACCTATTCCTGTAAGGGATGACAATTGAACACCCCGGATTGCGGTCTCCTTGTTTTCCGAACCGGATAAAACACCCTGTGTATAGGTGTCGGTGTTGCCCCGGCTGGTTATCCCTTTTTCGATGATGACCGACTGGGTCGCAAATATCCCGAAGTGTTTCCGTTCAAGCACAGCAAAGCGGACCCCCAGTGGAATGCCGAGATAATACAGTTCGTTGCTGTATTGCTGGTAAATGTTATTCATTTCATACGTTTTCACCATGTAGCCCAACCTGGTGTATAACAGTCCGGTTTCAGCAAACCAGCGTTGGCCAAACTGCCGGCTGATGAGAAAGCCCAGCGACAGGGGCGCATCGTGCGAAATATTTTCAATTTCCTCAAAATAAGAAGTTTCATTGGCTACCTCCGCAGTGAGTCCATCATAGCTGAAATTGCCGCTTTGTGATTTCAGTGCCGATTCCCCGTTCGTCATCTCAGCTGCGGATGAAGTACCATAGCCCATGGCCAGTTGCCAGTTGCCCTTTCCCGGTTCATCGGTAACCGGTGGTTGTAACACATTTGGTTGCAGAATATCCGGTGATATTTTATCATCGGAGACAACTTGTGTTGTCCGGACTTCAACCAATTCAATACTATCCGGATGAGCGTCATTCGCATTGACTTTCGGTGTAATGATTTCGCTTATAAGTATATCTTGCTGATTTACAATGGAAATCTCTGATACAGGCGTAGATTCTACTGCAGATAATTCTATATTTTGGTCGATCCCTGATGCTTGATTCTCAGAGTTAAAATCAGATGGATTTTTCTCATTACGAACTTCAGAATTCACCGGCGGGATAACACTTTTCAGTTGCTTTTCCGATGCTACGCCCTTATTACCGGTTAAATCGCTTCCTTCTTCCGAAACTGCCACCTGAGAGCGATCTGAGCGGACAACTGTTCCCTTGTCAGTAGTAAGCAACGAAAATCCGACGCCTAACAGGATAATCACAGAAGCAGCAGTAGCTATGTACCACAGCAGAGCCCGCCTTTTTCTTTTGCGTATTTGTAGCTCAATCCGGTTCCACATATCCAGGGGAGGCTCAGCTTCAAACTGAGACAACAGAGAACCGGCGAGTTTTTTTATTTTATCTGTATTCATTGTGTTCATGACCTGTTTCTGTTTTCTGTCAAACGCTTTTGCAACCAGGCCCTTGCGCGTGCATATTGTGATTTGGAGGTTCCTTCACTGATATTCAGCATTTGAGCTATCTCTTTATGCGACAGGTCTTCCACCGCGAAAAGGTTAAACACCGTTCTGAATCCGGTTGGCATCTCCTGCAATAGGTGTAACAATACATTTGGATCTATCACTTCATTTACCGGAGTTTCTTCATCGCTCACCTGTATTGAAGCATCCAATTCAACGCTGTATCGCAATACATCATTTTTCCTGAGCATCTCGAGCGAGGTATTGACCATGATCCTGCGAATCCAGCCTTCAAAAGAACCCTGAAATTTAAAACTCCCCAGTTTTGTAAAAACCCGGATAAAGCCTTCCTGCAGAAAGTCCTCAGCCATGCTATGGTCCGATGCATAACGAAGGCATACCCCGAACATCTTTCGGGCATGCAATTCATACAAACGCTTCTGAGCCTGCATATTACCATTCAGGCAATCCTTCAGGAGTTGTCTTTCATCCATTAATTATGCAGAAGCGCTTTAAGTCCGGACCTAAACTGAGATGCATGGTTGTTGAAATGGTTGCATTGCAATATTAATCATATTATGGAAAATATCCGAATGATCGATTGTCGGAAAGATGGTATGATGATGGAATGGTGGAATAGTGGAATGTGATGATGGAATGGTGGAATGGTGGAATGGTGGAAGGATGGAAAGATGGAAGGTCGAATACCTTGGAATTTAGCCCTGAAAGGGCGAAACATCAGAGCCGTGGGCGAAGCGAAGCGTAGCCCAAGGTCCAATCCACCCCATCGAATCAAACCCACGGGCCGAACCACCCCATCGAATCAAGCCCACGGCCAGAACCACCTCAACGAATCAAGTCCAGAAAGGGCGATATATCCCAACCATAGATAACAATCACGCAACGTATTTAAAAAGTACCATTAAGAAAGCAATAATGATCTAAATTTGCACCGGTTTTGCCAATAACCAAATATTGACCATAGTTACTGATGGGCTATTAAAATAAGTAAAGCTGAATGAAAGCTGAAATAATTACGATAGGTGACGAACTGTTGATCGGGCAGGTAATCGACACCAACTCCGCCTGGATGGCCGGACAATTAAGCCTGATCGGGATAAAGGTTGCACAGATCACCAGCATTTCCGACAGCCGGGAACACATCCTTACGGCGATAAAAGAAGCAGAATCCCGTGTGGATGTCATTCTGATGACCGGCGGCCTGGGTCCTACACGCGACGATATTACCAAAAACACGCTTTGTGATTACTTTGGAACAAAGCTGGTATTTAACCAGGAATCCTTCGAAAATATAGAAAGGATTTTCAGGATGAGGGGATACAACATAACCCTGCTTAACAAGGCCCAGGCAGAAGTACCTGAAAACTGCACGCCACTTTTAAATGTCAATGGCACTGCACCGGGTATGTGGTTTGAGCAAAACGGAAAAATCTATGCATCCATGCCAGGCGTTCCGTTCGAGATGAAGGCCCTGATGGAAGATCATATCCTTCCCCGTTTACAGGCGATAAGTTCAACCACCATTGTTCATCGCACCATTCTCACACAGGGGGTAGGTGAGTCTTTTCTGGCAGCAAAAATCGAAGCATGGGAAACCGCGTTGCCCAAACATATTAAACTCGCTTACCTTCCCCAGCCGGGTATTGTAAGGCTGAGACTCACCGGATCAGGACGCGACAAAGCTGAGCTTGAATCAGACATCAATGCAAATACCGATGCGCTGTATGAATTGATCTCTGAACATATTTTCGGAGAAGGTGATGATTCCCTTGAGCTGATCGTGGGAAACATGCTGAAACAGCATAACTACACAATGGCAACAGCCGAAAGCTGCACAGGTGGCTATATTGCTCATCTTATCACAGGCATTGCAGGGAGTTCAGACTATTTCAAAGGATCTGTAGTTGCCTATTCCAATGAAATAAAGGAGAATGTGTTGGGGGTTTCACCCAAGACCATCGAAAAATATGGAGCTGTAAGCGAAGAAACGGTATTTGAAATGGCTGCCGGAATTATCAGGCAGTTCAATGTAAACTGTGCGATTTCTGTTTCGGGAATTGCCGGTCCGGATGGGGGTACAGTGGAGAAACCGGTCGGAACTACCTGGGTTTGCGTACTCACCCCAAAAGGAGCGGAAACCCGCAAATTCACTTTCGGCGAACACCGTGGCCGCAACATCAGGCGGGCCGCCCTGGCAGCACTGGATATGCTGAGAAAGCAACTGGGATAGGGCACAGGGCGCAGGGCACAGAGCACAGAGCACAGGGCACAGAGCACAGGGCATGGAGCATGGAGCTTAACCGGGAGATTTCGTTTCTTTTGCAACAGACACGGTGACAAGGGGAAATGGAGACAAGGAGAAGCCTACAATCAGGCTATAAAGTAATGTGGAAAATGGTAATTGGAAATTGAAATTACCCCTTGTCTCCCACTTCCTTTGTCCCCTTGTCTGATGAATCGTAGCAGGATTTAACCGGCAATAGCACAGGGCTCAGAGCATGGAGCATGGATTTAAATTGGGAAATTTCGTCTCTTTAGCCACAGACGCGGCGACAAGCCTGCCCGCCGAAAAAGCGTGCAGGCGGGACTCACCTTCACCCCTTCTCCCCTACTCCCTTTCTCTTCGTCTCTATGTCACTTCATCTCTCAGTCTCAGTCTCTAAGCAAACTCTGACTCCCCTTCACCCTTCTCCCCTCTCCTTTCTCTTCGTCTCTATGTCACTTCGTCTCTCAGTCTCTCAGTCCCTCTGACTCCCCTTCTCCCCTTCTCCCCTTCACCCCTTCTCTCAATCCCTCAGTCTCCCACTCCCCTTGTCCCCTAGTCCCCTTGTCTGCTTAATCGTGGTAGGAGTTGGCATATAAAAAAGCAGGGACACGTCAAGTCGTGTCCCTGCTTTTTTAATTGTTGAAAACAAAGGGATCAGGGATATACTGCTGAAACGTAGTTTGCAGAATTGTTATCCACCAAAGTCATATCTGCAGTATCAATGATTCCATCACCATTTGCATCAGGGTTGCGGTAACCACTCAGGTAAGCAGCCGAGCCATTGTCAACCGGGGTCATATCAGCCGTATCTACAATTCCATCCTGATTAACATCTCCACCATATAGTGCATACCATCCATCGGACATCAAAGCAAGGTTATTTCCATAAGCTTTGGCAGCAAGATCGAAATTGTAATTTATCTGCGGGGTAGTGAATGGAACCGGCGAAGCACTGACAGTTACAATGCCACTTCTATGCCTGATGGCGATGTAATAACTACTGCTGTATGCAGCCGGAACAGCAAACGTGACTGTTCCGTTTGTGCTCAACAATACCTCGGCTTTTGTAAACACAATATTTGAGAAATTGCCGTTATCATGTAACTCAACGGTAATCTGATCAGCAACAGTCGGGCTCCAGACTGGTGCTCCGGAAGCATCGAGCGAAGGGTGCATTAATCCATTTGCATTATACAATCCTTCAAGCAAAAGGTTCAGGGTTAAATTCCTGACCGGATTGAGCTGAGATTGTATAAAAACATTCCGTGAATGAACAGCCAGATTATTTATACAATAATATTGACCTGCAAATGCATCGGTAACAGGATTGAGAAAGTTAAGATTCTGAGATGTGGCTCCTGAAAAGCCTGCATTTCCGACCAGGTTCCCCTGCGGGCCCCACCAGGCGAAGGATGAACCAGAAAAATTGGCATCAAGTCTTATCTGGCCCTGAATTGCACTGCCATTGATCAGGAAAATATTCTGATCGGATACTCCATCCAGTATTGTGAGAGTGTTTGACCAGGTACCATTGTTATGAATGTCACCAAGTATAGTCAATGTAAAGGTATAAATATAGTTCGCAATAGAGCCGTTATTTTCTAACCCGCCCTGAACCTGAATCCCATAATGATTGTTCCCCCGGTTTCTCATTACGCCATCGTTTATGACACTTCCATTGAAGCTATTACCACTACCTGCCTGAAATACTCCCTGCAATGTGACATCAGAATTAAAAACTACGCCCACACAAAAGGCTCCAAGACTATGAAAGCGAATATTAGTTCCTGAGATCAGTGCATCGGTAAGGCTTCCGTTAAGCACGGATAAACGGCCTCCATTGTTTAACGAAAATGAACAATCATTTAAATCTATGGTAGTGCCGTCAAAAATCAGATCGGTGGTTGCTATCATGCTACCCGCAACATTGCTGTTGGTAAATGAATCTCCTTCAAATCTACTTGGAAAGGCAAGATAATGGGTATTTGTTCCTGTAAGGGTAGTTTGGCGGTTAACCCAGCTTCCATCATTGGTAACATTGCCTGAAATATCCAGAGAAAAATTGTAAATATTATTCTGAATGGTTCCGTTGTTGGTAAAATTGCCAATGACAGCTAAAGTGTATGGACTATTGGGTCTGTTTTGTAAAGCACCGTAATTTGTTATATTGGTTTTAAAGCTATTGCCGTTACCTGAGATCGAAACTGTTCCGTTAAGCCCTGTCTGAGGCGCATCAATGGTAATCAGTGAGAGATAATTTCCACCGCCGCATGTCAATTGAATTGCCGGTAATGATGTTTTGTATAGCACAGTTCTGTAAAGGTAACCTCCACTCATAGCCAGGGAATTACCAGTAGTGAATTCGAGTGTATCACTGTTAAAGTCAATTTCTGTTCCAACAAAACTCAGACCTGTTGTAGCGATTGCACGTCCTGTAGAAGCAGTTTTGGTAAAATAAGTACCTCCAAATGCCTGTGTCATGGCCATTTGCTGATTAACAACGCCGTTGAGAACGGTTGAATAATTCGTCCAGGTACCATTGTTAGTCAGGCTACCTGAAATATTTACAGTAAAATTGTAAATACTATTCTTTACGGTTCCGTTGTTGGTAAGATTACCATTGACAGTTAAGAAATAAGAATTGTTCTGGTAGTTCTGTATGATACCGGTATTGGTTACATTGGTTTTAAAAACATTGCCGTTGCCATAAATCCGTAAATCTCCTGTAATTTCAGTCTGGGGTGCATCGATGGTCACGATATACACATATGCATTATTACCACTTGTTAATTGAAGGGCAGGCAAAGAAGATTTGTACAAAACACAGGTACTCAGGTAACCTCCGGATAACGAAATAGAATTTCCTATGGTGAATTCAAGGGTATCGGCGTTAAAATCTACGATGGTTCCTTCAAAATTCAGACCTGTTGTGGCAATTGCCCGACCCGGAGAAACTGTTTTAGAAAAATAGGAACCTCCAAAAGGAAGTGACATAGCCAATCCCTGATTCACGGTACCATTGAGGACGGTTGAATAATTCGTCCAGATACCATTGTTAGCCAGGTTACCCGAAACGTTCACAGTAAAATTGTAAACATTGTTTTTTACAGTCCCGTTATTGGTCAAATTCCCAGCAACAGTTAAAGTATAGGAGTTGTTTTGGTAGCTCTGCAACGTACCAAAATTGACTACATTCTTTCTGAATATATTGCTGTTGCCATAAATCCGCATATCTCCATATAACTCCGACTGGAATGCGTCGATGGTTGTTATATATACGTAAGCGCCATTACCGAAAGTAATTTGAAGCGCCGGCAAGGACGATTTATAGATAACTCCGGAATTCAGCGAGCCTCCGTCAACAGAAAGAGTATTACCGGTTGTAAACGCAAGGGTATCATTGCCCAGATCGATGGAAGTTCCAACAAAGCTCAGGCCTGTTGTGGCATTTATCCTTCCGGCAGAAGCCGTTTTATAAAAATAAGTACCTGCAAAAGGCTGCGACATTGCCAATCCCTGGTTACCACTTCCGTTGAGAACGGTTGAATAATTCGTCCATGTACCATTATTTACCATGTTTCCTGAGATATTCACCGTAAAATTGTAAGTACTATTCTGAACGGTTCCATTATTGGTAAAGTTACCAATTACATTTAAAGGATAGGAATTGTTAGGATAGTTCATCAATATGCCATTGTTAATGACTGTATTTTTAAAGGTACTCGTACTATAGATCAGTAATGTCCCGTTTAGTTGTAACTGGACAGCGTCTATCGTCATTTGATAAGCGTAGGTGCCGCTACCTGCCGTAATCTGCAGGGCAGGCAAAGATGATTTGTAAAAAACACCTGAACTAAAGTAGCCACCGTTCATTGTAATCGAATTCCCGGTAGTAAACTCCAGGGTATCAGCATTAAGACTTATGATTGTTCCCGTGAAGGAAAGCGCAGTTGTGGCAATAGCTCTGCCTGATGTAAGATTTTTGTTAAAGTTTGCAACAGCCAGCGGCTGGGTTGCGGCCAATTGCTGATTTCCGCTACCACTGAGCGTCAATGCGTTGTTAGTCATGACACCATTGTGGCTGACGTTGCCAAAAACATTAACATTAAGAGAATATACATTGTTGGCAATGGTTCCATTGTTCGTAAGGTTACCATTCACATTTAGTGTATAAGTATTATTAGAATGATTCCGGAGCACTCCACCAGCTGAAATCGTGATATTGTTACACGAATTACCGTTGACGCTAACTGTGGATGAGATAATTACATTGTCACTTCCACCGGGAATAATTCCACCAACCCACGTTGCCCCATCAGTCCATATTCCGCCAGCAGGAGCAGAAACTATCTGAGATGTACCAACAAGAGGTGTTACCAATGCAAGCAGCATTCCCATGGACAGGAAAAATACTGACTTTGTAAAGAGATTTTTCATAACATAATTTTTAAGGTGATGGGGTCTGTGAAAGAAACAAAATAAAATGCTTTTTGTAAAATCAATTTGAAGATTTAACAATTATTTAACAAATTGAAAATATCGGATGTATCTGCACCAATAAGCAGCAGCAGTAGGTAACACGAGAATAATCCAACCCATTGCTATAACTTTGGTACCAGATTGTACCCGGGTCATTGTAAACAAAGCGCCAGATCCTGCAACGCGTACGCCATTAATACATGCCTTCCCGCTTCGGCTGGAAATCACCTGCTATATGAGAATGCCAATAAAAAAATGCTGGGACACAGAGAGATGTCATGTCCCAGCATTAAACAGGATTGATATTATTCAGATCAGGGATATGAAGCTGATACGTAATTCGCAGAATTGTTATCTACCAGGGTCATATCTGCGGTATCGATGATTCCATCCCCATTTGCATCCGGGTTGCGATATCCACTGAGATAGGCGGCCGATCCGTTATCAACCGGGGTCATATCCGCCGTGTCGACTATTCCATCCTGGTTTACATCCCCGCCATAAAGTGCATACCATCCATCAGGCATCAAAGCCATGTTATTTCCATAAGCTTTCGTGGCCAGATCGAAATTGTAATTTACCTGGGGAGTATTGAATGGAACGGCTGAAGCACTTACAGTTACAATACCGCTCCGATGCCGGATGGCGATATAATAATTACTGCTGTATGCAGCAGGAACGGCAAATGTGACGGTTCCATCTGTACTTAAAAGCACCTCGGCTTTTGTGAATACGATGTCTGAAAAGTTGCCGTTATCGTGCAGTTCTACAGTAATTTGATCAGCAACATCAAGGCTCCATACAGGTAATCCGGAAGCATCCAGAGATGGGTGCATCATGCCGTTAGAATCATACAATCCTTCAAGTAGTAGGTTCAGGGTTAAAAACCTTACCGGATTGAGCTGAGATTGAATAAATATGTTACGTGAGTGAATACCCGTATTATTAGCACAATAATACTGCCCCGCATAATCATCGGTAACAGGATTATTAAAGTACAGGTTTTGTGTATTGGCTCCTGAAAAGGCAATATTGCCCACCAGATTTCCTTGCGGCCCCCACCAGGCAAAGGATGAACCGGTGAAATTAGCATCCAGTCTTATCTGACCCTGAATCGAACTGCCATTGATCAGGAAAATATTCTGGTCGGAAGTACCATCCAGAATGGTGGAATAATTTGACCAGATACCATTGTTGTGGATATCTCCAAGAACAGTTAAGGTTAAGTTATAATTATTGTTTACAATTGAGCCATTGTTGTGGATTCCGCCCTGCACCTGAATCTCGTAATGATTGACACTACGGTTTCTTAAAACCCCATCGTTGATGATACTTCCATTAAAACCAACACCGGAACCTACCTGAACAACTCCCTTTAAAGTAACATCCGCATTAAAAACAACACCCACACAGTAGGCTCCCAGGCTGTGAAACTGAATATCAGAACCGGCAATTACAGTATTTGACAGACTGCCGTTGAGCACTGACAAAAGGCTTCCATTGCCCAAAGAGAATGAACAGTTATTTAATTCTATGGTAGTGCCGTCAAATACTAAGTCGGTGGTCGCTATCATGCTGCCGGCAGCATTTCCATTGGTAAAGAAATCACCTTCATATCTATCCGAAAATGCTAAATAGTGAGTACCCGTCCCATTGAGAGTGGTCTGGTAGTTTCTCCATGTACCATTGTTTGTTATATTTCCTGAAATGGTCAGATATAAATAGTACCCATTGTTTTTTACAGTCCCGTTGTTGGTAAAATTTCCGGCAACATTTATACCAAAATTATTATAAGACATATTCTGTAATGTCCCATAATTGATTACATGTCCTTTATAGTTATTGGTGCCATAAATCAGCAAAGATCCGTAAAGCTCAATCTGGGGCGCATCGATATTCATTATATACAGGTAAGCCCCACTGCCTGTGGTTACTTTTAAGGCTGGTAAAGCTGGCTTGTACAATACTCCGGAGCTGAGATAGCCCCCGCTGATGGCAATGGAGTTTCCGGTTGAAAATTCAAGGGTGTCGTTAAGGGTGATGTTTGTTCCCATAAAACTCAGGTCAGATATTGCTATGATCCTTCCTGCAGCTGCATTCCGGGTCAGGTTGGAACATCCGAAAGGCAGGGACATCGACAACTCCTGGTTGCCGTTTCCGTTGAGCGTGGTTAAGTAATTCGTCCAGATACCATTGTTCGCAAGATTCCCTGAAATGTTCAGATTTAAAAAGTAAGCATTGTTTTGAACGGTCCCGTTGTTGGTGAAGTTTCCGGTTATAGTCATCGTATAACTATTTTGTGGACTATTCTGCAATGTACCATAATTGATAGTATGACCTTTAAAGGTATTGGCGCCATATATCAGCAACATTCCATAAAGCTCGATCTGGGGTGCATTTACACTCATTGCATACAAGTAGGCTCCATTTTCTGTAGTTATTTTAAGGACTGGCAAAGCAGATTTATTTAAAACACCAAAACCAATATAGCCACCGCTGATGGCAATAGAATTTCCGGTTGTAAATTCAAGGGTGTCGTTAAGGATGATACTGGTTCCGATAAAACTCAGATCTGTTATTGCCTTTATTCGCCCTGCAGCAGCATTTCTGGTCAGGTTGGAACATTCGAATGGCTGGGTCATCGACAACTCCTGGTTGCCGGCCCCGTTGAGCGTGGTTATGTAATTCGTCCAAATGCCATTATTCGTAATATTACCCGAAATGTTCAGATATAAATAGTACCCATTGTTTTGAACGGTCCCGTTGTTGGTAAAGCTTCCGGTTATAGTTAAAGTATAACTATTTTGTGGACTATTCTGCAATGTACCATAATTGACTATTTCACCTTTAAAGTGATTCGTGCTGTAAATAAGCAGAGTTCCATAAAGCTCGATCAGGGGTGCATTTACATTCATTGCATACAAGTAGGCTCCATTTTCTGTGGTTATTTTAAGGACTGGCAAAGCAGCTTTATTTAAAACACCAAAACCAATATAGCCACCGTTAAGGGCAATGGAACTTCCGGTTGTAAATTCAAGAGTATCGTTCAGGGTTATGTTGGTTCCGGTAAAGTTCAGGTCTGATAATGCTTTGACCCGCCCCGTAGCAGCATTTCTGGTCAGATTGGAACATCCGAAGGGCTGGGTCATCGACAACTCCTGGTTGCCGGCCCCGTTGAGCGTGGTTATGTAATTCGTCCAACTGCCATTATTCGTAATATTACCCGAAATGTTCAGATATAAATTGTACCCATTGTTTTGAACGGTGCCATTGTTGATGAAATTTCCGGTTATAGTTAAAGTATAACTATTTTGGAGACTATTTTGCAAAGTACCATTATTGACAATTTGACCTATAAAGCTATTGGTGCTGTATATCTGTATTGTTCCATACAGATCAACCCGGGCCACATTTATATTCATTGCATTCAGGTAGGTTCCATTGTCAGTAGTTAATACAAGGGCCGGTAAAGCAGGTTTGTACAAAACACCGCTGCTGAGAGAACCACCGCTTATGGAAAGGGAATTTCCGGTAGTAAATCCGAGAGTATCAGAATTAAGGTTAATGTTTGTACCAACAAAGCTCAGACTGGTTGTGGCAATGGCTCTGCCTGATGTGTTATTCTTTGTAAAATTAGCGATTGATATTAGCTGGGTTGAGGCTATTTGCTGATTTGCGCTACCTGTAAGCGTAAGCGTATAATTCGACATGATACCATAATTGCCAACGTTACCATTAACATTAAGTGATAAAGAATAACCGGTATTGTTGCTTATAGTACCATGGTTCGTAAGATTCCCATTTATTGTCAGGGTATAATTATTTGCAATATAGTTCTGCAAAACACCTCCGGTTGCAATAATAATATTATTGCATGCATTACCATTTACATGAACTATTGACACGATCTCCACATTGTCGGCTGCTCCGGGAACAATTCCGCCCACCCAGGTTGTTCCGGAAGACCATATTCCGCCTCCAGGAGCAGAGACTATTTGTGATTCTGCAATGAGAGGGTTCAATGTTGCAATTAGCAAGCCTAAAAGCAGATAAAAAACTGAATTTGTTAAGAAATTTTTCATAACATAATTTTTAAAATGACGGGGTCTGAAGAAAAACAAAAATAATGATTTTAGACAAATCAATCGATATTTTTAGAAGATATTTCATATTTAAGAATATCGATTTGATTCATACTTAAAAAGAACTATATCAAAGGGCCCAAAATTAAGAATCCCCTTGTTTCGCCAGTAATTTCAGGAAAGTTCCATTCACTTAATCCGGAGAGCATAAAACACATTTAGCCCATCGCACCCCAGGGGAAACTCCTCAAAATCCTGCCAATTTTGGTGGAAGGTTAAGGAGCATGAGAACGGGAAATTATAAATGTTGGGAAACCAAATGTTGTATCCCAACCCTTATAATTAATAAACCATACAAAATCAGGGATAAGCAGCTGATACATAATTCGCTGAATTATTGTCTACCAAAGTCATATCACCAGTATCAATGATACCATCACCATTTGCATCCGGGTTGCGATATCCACTGAGATAAGCTGCCGATCCATTATCAACCGGGGTCATATCCGCAGTGTCAACAATTCCATCCTGGTTAACATCTCCGCCATATAACGCATACCATCCATCGGGCATTAATGCCAGGTTATTTCCGAAAGCCTTTGCGGCAAGATCGAAATTGTAGCTGACCTGAGGGGTATTAAACGGCACAGGCGTAGCACTATACGTTATTATGCCACTCCGGTGTCTGATGGCAATGTAGTAGCTGCTGCTGTATGCAGCCGGAACAGCCAGTGAAATTGCTCCACTGGTGCTGAGGAGTAACTCATCTTTTAAAAAAACTATGTTTTCAGTATTTGCCTGATCATGCAATTCAACGGTTATCTGATCCGCAATTTCCGAGCTCCATACCGGAACTCCGGCGGCATCAAGCGATGGATTCATAAGACCGTTTGAATTATATAAGCCTTCAAGTAAAAGGTTCAGAGTTAATGTTCTGACCGGATTGAGCTGAGATTGAATAAAAACATTGCGTGAATGGGTTCCAAGGTTATTAACACAATAGTACTGCCCTGCATAAGGATCGGTTACAGGATTGAGGAACCGAAGTATCTGTGTATTTGCACCTGAAAAGAGTGCATTGCCAACCAGGTTGCCCTGTGGCCCCCACCAAACAAACGTAGAACCGGAAAAATTGGCTTCTAACCTTATCTGCCCCTGTATCGGATTGCCGTTAATCAGAAAAATATTCTGGTCGGATGTTCCGTCAAGCGTGGTGAGTAGATTTGACCAGATTCCGTTGTTGGAAATATCTCCAAGGACAGTAATGGTAAAACTATTAACATTGTTTGTAATTGATCCGTTGTTTTCAATACCTCCCTGAACCAGAATTGAATAACTGGTTATCCTGCGATTTCTGAAAACACCTTCATTGACTATACTTCCGTTAAAACCCACACCTGTTCCTGCCTCAAATACCCCGTGCAAAGTTACATCACTGGCAAAAACCACAGTCTGGCAGTAAGCACCGAGGCTGTGAAAATGAATGTCGGTTCCTGAAACAGTCGTTTCAAGCAGTGAACCATTCATAACAGAAAGCCGGCTTCCGGTAGCAACGGTAAAAGAACTGTAATTCAAATCAACAGCAGTTCCGTCGAAGGTTACATCGGTCGTGGAAATCATGCTGCCAGCAGCGTTGTTGTTTACAAAAGACTCACCTTCAAATCTGTTCGTAAATGCAAGATAATGAATATTCGTCCCTGTCAACGTTGTTTCCCTGTTTTCCCAGATTCCATTGTTGGTTACATTGCCGGATAAATAGAGGAAAAAATCATTGACATTGTCCTGAATGGTTCCGTTATTGGTAATACTGCCGGTTACGTTTAATGTGTAATTCGTCGTTGATCTGTTCTGTATAGTTCCGAAATTAAGTATGTCGCATTTGAAGAGATTCGAATTCCCAAATATTTGAATTGTTCCATAAAATTCAGCCTGAGGTGAATCTATAATCAGGGCATTTATATGGTTTCCATTGCCTCCGGTTATTTTAATTGCCGGCAACGAAGATTTATACAAAACACCCGAATATAAACTACCGCCGCTCATTGAAATTGAATTTCCGGTTGTGAATTCGAGTGTATCGTAGAGGGTGATGTTTGTTCCTGTGAAACTAATTCCAGAAATGGCCTTTACCCTTCCGGCCCCTGCATTTCTTGTAAGGTTGAAACATCCGACAGGCTGGGACATTGATAGTTCCTGATTCCCGCTTCCATTAAGGGTGGTTGAGTGATTCGTCCAGGTGCCGTTATTAACCATATTACCTGAAATGTTCAGATAGAAATCATTCACATAGTTCGTAATTGTCCCGTTGTTGGTAAGACTTCCGGTTACCGTTAACGTGTAATTGGTAGGTGAATTGTTCCTCAATGTGCCATAATTGACTATATGACCTTTAAAAATATTTTGGTTCCCAGCAATTAGTAAACTTCCGTTTAACTCAGTCATAACCGCATCGATCGTAAATGTATTGGCATAGGTTCCATTGCCGGCAGTCAACTGAATGGCGGGCAATGAAGATTTGTACATAACGCCGTAATTAAAGCTGCCACCGCTCATCGAGATTGAATTTCCGGTTGTAAATTCGAGGGTGTCATACAATGTAATGTTTGTCCCGATGAAACTCAGGCCTGATGTGGCTTTGGCTCTCCCTATACCCGCATTCCTGATAAGATTTGCACCTCCAAAAGCCTGGGTCATTGACAACTCCTGGTTTCCGCTACCGTTGAGGGTAGTTGATTGATTTGTCCAGGTGCCGTTATTAACCAGATTCCCCGAAATATTCAGATAGAAATCATTCACATAGTTCGTAATTGTCCCGTTGTTGGTAAGACTTCCGGTAACCGTTAAAGTGTAATTCGTAGCTGAACTATTCTTTAATGTGCCATAATTAACTATATGACCTTTAAAGTTATTTTGGTTTCCAAAAATCAGCAAAGTTCCGTGTAACTCAGTCAAAGGCCCATCAATGATTAATGCACTCGCATAAGTACCATTATCTGAATTGATCTGAAGCGCAGGCAGTGCAGACTTGTACAAAACGCCTGAACTAAAATATCCCCCATTCATCGTAAGAACGTTTCCGGATGTAAATTCAAGGGTATCATTCAAACTAAAGTTTGTCCCAATGAAACTCAGAGCCGTCGTAGCTTTAACTCTTCCACCGGTAGCAATCTTATTCATTGTCGAAATTGACATTGGTTGGGAAGAAGCAATTTCATGGTCAGAAGAACCTGCAAATGACAGAGTGCTGTTTGACCAGGCACCGTTGTTGGTTATATCGCCATATATGCCCAGGTTAAACCCATTCATGGTATTGTTGGTGATAATCCCTTCGTTGGTAAGATTGCCGAAAACTGTCAACAGATAGTTTGTTGCAGAAGAATTCTGAAGCACTCCGGTGTTTGTAATCTGAATGTTATTACAGGCAGCCGAATTTGAATTAACGCTCACCGTTGATTCAATAATAACATCGTTTGCCGGGCCGGGGACCGTTTCTCCAATCCAGGTTGACGGGGAAGTCCAGTTTCCTCCTCCCGGAGCGGAAACTATCTGAGATGTCACATAAAATGGCGTTACGATAGTTATCAGCAAGCCTGTGAACAGATAAAAGAGAAAATTTGTAAATAGATTTTTCATAGCATATTGTTTTTTTGTGATTAATATGAAATCTGAAAATAAATAAACCTCCATCATACCCGTAGTCAACTACATAACATAATAATCAGGTCAGCCGGATGCCACGATTCTATATCTTCATGGATATAAAGCCCCGGCAAAACCTGCGGAATTGTTTTCCGTTTCTGTTAAATCGGCAGTATCAACAATACCATCTCCGTTAACATCTGAAGCTATGTATCCAGCCTGAAAGTCTGCCGAATCGTTCTCCACCAGAGTCAGATCCATCGTATCCACAATTCCGTCCTGATTAACATCCCCGCCAAAAACAGCCCACCAGCCATCCGGCATTAAAATCAGATTATTGCCGTATGCCTGTG
This sequence comes from Bacteroidales bacterium, assembly GCA_016709025.1. GTDB lineage: Bacteria > Bacteroidota > Bacteroidia > Bacteroidales > Lentimicrobiaceae > Lentimicrobium. The sequence continues at coordinate 42,935 of JADJEQ010000037.1, forward strand.
TGTCAATATTAAAATTGAATTCTATTGTTGAATCTGAAAATAATACCGGCAAGGCGCTGACGGTTTCAATACTGTTGCGGTGTTTTATAACAAGATAAAAGTTTCCGGAAATATTGCCGGGAATCTCCACAACAGCAATACCGTCGGTATGCAGATCAACATCCTGCACCGACAGAATGGTGTTCTGAAAATTTCCGCTTTCATGCAGTTCGATGGTAATCCTGTCGGCAATATCTGCCCCCCAGTGTGCATTTCCGGTTTCATCCAGGGCAGGACGCATTGTTCCGTTTCCGTTATAAAGTCCCTGAAGTAATACGCTCAGATTTAATATTTTGGTTTGCAGACCTTCCTGGGATATCGTTACAAAAACAGGAGGGAGGCCGGAAGCTATTACAGATATTTCCGCAATTCTGGACGCTGCTGCCGGGTTCGCATCATAAACAGCCGCGATTGATCCATCCCCAAATCCGGATGAATTCACCGTACACCATTCCTGATTACTCAATGCGGTCCAATCCGTGTTTGAGATAACCAAAAATTCAGCGCTGCCGGATGCGGCTGCAACATCAATGTTTAGAGGTGTTACCGATAAAACAGCCTGAAACGGATCTATCGTAATCAAAACACTGTCAGAAACTGTTTCCAGACCCAGATCATCGGTTGCCCTGGCTGTCAGGTAGTAAGTTCCGGGTATTACTGGTATCCAGGTCGTGGTGTATGGGGGGATGGCATCCTGCCCGATCGGTTCATTATCAATATAAAAATCAACCAGGGCAACGGTTCCATCAATATCGGAAGCATCGGCGAATACCGGTATTTCCGACCCTGCAGTGAAGATCCCGCCATTTAAAGGATAGGTTATTGCCACCAGCGGAGGTTGTGCAACTCCTGAGATAAAAACAGGGGAAGAAATTGCTTCATCTCCGTCGGCTTCTGTTACACGGGCATAAAAGTAGTCGCCATCGGCACAACTGAAATTACCGGATACAATAGGGTGTGTTAAGCCCGGTGTCCATGACTGAATCACAACCCCGTTTTTCAGTAGATCAATGTCTGATATTATTTCATTATCCACATCAAATGCCTGAATCTCTATATCCCACGATCCTCCCAGGATCGTGGAACCCATCTCATTCCCATTAATTGTGAATGAAAGTACCAGATTTTTATCCAGGGTGGAGAAAAACCGTCTCTCCAAAATTGCACTGAAAATCTCAGAACGCGTTTTAGCAGGAGCCAATATACCCATTCTCCATGGCGTCGCAGTCCCCCAGGAGGCAGTATGATTGTCGTCACCACCGGCTGCCCCGATTTTCCAGCCCCTTAAAAGTGCTTCATCAAAATAACCCTTATTCCCGTCGTTATTATAATATCCGTTGTTATAGTAATACTTGCTGAATCCGTCATGATCATTCCAAAGCTCCAAACCAACAAATTTAGAGCACGGAGAATCGGTAAAATGGTCAAATTCTGAGAAAGCAAAAGGATCCCAGCCCGGATGGTTGAAAAAAGCAGCTCCATTGCGGGCATTCAGCCAGTTAATCAACCCGTCAAACGTGTTGGTAGGTGAGGTGTTTGAACAATAATCCTCTGTGTTAATCACATTAACGTGGCCATCACTGAAATAGGTGGTCCATTCAAATCCATAAAATGCGGCAAATACGCTGTCTTCATTGTAAAGATTGGCTGTGGTCTTTATCAGGAGCCATTCTGCTGCATTCATCAGGTTGGAATGGTCGGAAAGACCGAAAAAGTCGAGTTGCGCCACATTTTTTGCATAATTATATGCCTCATCGGGCGTACCCTCACCATCCGATACATTCGAATGGTTGTGCAGGCTACCGTAGTATACATTAAAACCATCAACGGAAGGCTGAGGAATTGCAGAAATTGGTAAAAGCAACATCAGAAACATGAAAACAAAGAATGAACCGGTCGCTTTCATAACCGTAGAATCCTGATATTTATAGTTCGGAATCGTCAGTATCATATTTTACTCCGGCTTTCTCAGAAACGAAAACTATTCCGGTTTCCCCGAGAAGAAATTATACTTTTCAGTGGAAGTCCGTACAAAACTCTGAAACCAGATTATTAGCCTTGATATTGAGTAATTAGAGGCAACAGGATATAGATTGGCAATAAGAGAGGTATAGTATAAGCGGAGAATATCAGCGGCTATTTAAACCTTGCGACCAATAAAGATACAACATTTTTCAAATAGAATCAAGTAGTAAGGGCATAAAACATGAGGAAATCAATCGACGTCTCCGAAATCGGAAAATAGTCATGCTACAGGGAAAATCAAAACTTTACAAAAATATCGTTATGAGTAACTTACCCCGTATTCACTAACAAAAAACTACACGACGAGGTCCGGTATTGCATTCGAATCCGGGGCTCAGTTTACCGACATACTGAGAAGAAACTTCATATCAGGTGAAGTATCCGGCCTGCAGATTTTAAAGTTATTTAATTCCCATGCTGAGCGATTTGAGTATGGCAAAGAATCTCTTTACTCGGTAAAGTCCGATGGGAAATTGTTGAAATCTGCAATTTCAAGATCGAATGAGCGATTTTCTTTTTCAAATCGCTCAATTTGGTAATAATTATCAATGAATAATCCTGAGCCACCGGCTTTTTTTTGCACATTTGCATTTCACAAAGGAAAGTAAATCGCTAAACTACAAAAACATGAAAAAAATTTACACGCTTTTACTCTTTAGTATTTGTCTTTCATTCGGACTGACAGCCCAGGTGCTGGTTAGTACCGATCCCATACCTAAAAATGCAATACTGGAAGAATACACCGGGATTCACTGCACTTATTGTCCCGACGGACACGCCATTGCCCAATCCATCCTGGATGCAAATCCGGGAAGGGCTTTTACCATTGCTATCCACCAGGGTTCGTTTGCAGTTCCTTCTGCCGGAGAGCCTGATTACCGCACCACTTTTGGCGATGCTCTTGCCGGGCAAACCGGACTGACCGGATATCCTTCCGGGACCGTAAACAGACATGTGTTCACAGGTTCGACAACTGCACTCAACCGTGGTTCATGGTCCGTATCATGCGACCAGGTTATGCAGGAAATATCTCCTGTAAATATTGGAATCTCCTCTGAATATGAAGCCTCCATACGTCAGCTTACCATTCAGGTTGAGCTTTACTACACTTCCGATGCCCCTGCTTCCAGCAATTTTATCAACGTTGCCCTGATTCAGGATAGCATTTACGGACCTCAAACAGGTGGTAACGCCGGTAACAATTACCGTCACATGCACATGTTGCGCCACATGATCACCGGACAATGGGGCGACGAAGTCACAACTACCACAGCCGGTTCGCTGGTTACCCGGACCTATACCTATACTGTTCCGGCTGCCTATATCAACATTCCGGCTGTCGTTGAAAACATGAAAGTGGTGGCTTTTGTCACCGAGGACCACCAGGAAATTTACACCGGCGACGAAGTTGATGCCATTGGCGGTACCAACCTGTATATTGGCAATATTACTTCAGAAGCAGCTTACATAAAAAGCAGCGAACCGGGTATTGAGAGTATTTTTAATCTTGAAGCCAACAGCAACATCGAGGGTACAGAGCCATTTGAATTCAGCCTCGAGGCAGAGAATGCGCCCGCTGACTGGACTGCGTCGTTTTTTATTGACGGCATTGAATATACCGGCCCTGCAATCATCGACCTGACCAAAACCACGCCAAAAGAAGTTAATGTAATTGTTGGAGCCGGTACTTCTCCCGGATTCCCCGGTTATGTGCTGAAGATGAAATCTGTAACCAATCCTGTGGCACCTGAGAAAATGTTCAGGGTTATGGTTATTTCAGGTGTTACTGACCTGATAGTCAACGGAACAGGTGGCCCTGAAACGGTTAACCATCAGGATGTTTACCTCGACGGGCTGGCTGCCTCCGGAATCACCAGCTACGCAGTTACCAATGCAAATGTAATGCGCGATATGATCAACGCCAGTGCATATCAGGAAGTATTCACCTGCTGGCTTAACATCGCCTGGACTTTTCCTGCACTCACCGACAGCCAGGCTGAAGCCGTTATGGACTTTATGAGTGCCGGACATAACATATTTATCGGCGGGCAGGATATCGGCTGGGACATCATGAGCGGTGCCGACGGTTCGAACGGTACACCCATAACACGCGATTTTTATACCAATTACCTGAATGCCCTATATGTAGCAGATGGGTCCAGTGCAAACAACAAATTAAATGCGAATGTGAGTGATCCTGTTTTCGGGGCTGTGGCTCAGAGCAACATTGTTGATGTTTACGCAGGCAATATGTATCCGGAGGAAATCAATGCCGGAACCGGTGCCGATATTATTTTTAACTATACCACCACAGCCAAACATGCTGCCATCAAATATGAAGCACCTAACTACCGTTCAATTTATTTTGGAATTGGCCTTGAAATGGTCAGTAATGCCGAAGTCCGAAACGAAATCATCAGTCTGAGTCGTGAATGGCTTGCTGCCGAAATGACAGGAGTAGATTATCAGGCGGCCATGAACTCACTGATCAGCGGACAAAACTACCCGAACCCGGCCAGCGAATATACCTGGATCGCCGTTTCAGAAGCTGCTGCCGGTGGCACCATTGAGATTTATAATCTAAATGGAACCAGGGTAATTACGCGGCCGTTAGGAAGTGAAACACTAAACCGCATTGATTTGAGCAATTTGCCCTCAGGCATATACACATACAGAATTGTTAAAGGAAATGAAGTATCCGGATCAAAAAAACTCACTGTAATCAGGTAAAACTTCACAATAAAAGCAATCTTCACTAAAAGATAAGGGTCAACCATAAGTTGACCCTTTATTTTTTTAAACGAACATACTTCTCAGAACTTGCCGAATTTCAGCGACATTCCACCGGTAAATCCGTTCAATGGATTTGATTCAAAATCGCTTGGCTCCAGAGATGTGGTAATCCGGTAACTTCCTCCTACTGCCAAACGCATCCAGCGGGCAACATTAAATTCAATTTCAATTCCGGGTTCAGCGATCAGAAACGCCTCAGCATCTTCAATATACACTTCGGTGTAGTCGTAAGGATAATCAAAATCGGTGAGCCTGCTGCGCGCGATTCCTCCAGCCCCGAGAATGATTGGAAATGAAACATGGACCGGGTATTTTGGCATTACGATCGGCTCTATAAGGAATCCGCCATAACCTCCGGTATAATTGAAACTGGTGTTTGAGCCATGAATCCTTTCGTATGGTTCGCTGAAGAACCCCTTTCCCGTAAACCCAATGGCAAGACCATGATTGGCAATCAAAGCCAGGGTTGTTCCTGCGCTGAATGCATCGTAACCCTCGATCTGTGAATAGCTGGTGCTGAATCCAAAATAAAAACCAACGTTGCGGCCGGGCCCGGTGAGGGTTTGAATTTCACTGCTATTCCGAACATGATCAGAATCTGATTTTTTCTCTGTGTTCTTGTTTTTCTGGTTACCGAACAAACGCAGTGTATCCTGGCTTTGGGCTTTGCTCCCTGAAAGCAGGGCAATAATTATAATTAAAAAAGCTGTTTTTTTCATTTGTTGAGTTGTTTTATCTTGTTATGTTTTTTTGATCATGAAAATTTTTCCTATTTATCAGCACAGATGCCGGTTAAAAGCTCTCAGAAATTGTACCTCGCACCGAAAGCAATCACCGGTAAATGAAGCCCAAACTGATGATCGTCGAAGAATTCAAAATAGGGTTTGCATTCAAGGCTCAGTGAAACCGGGTAGCGGGGCACCTGATATTCCAATGCAGCAAATCCATCGAACCCAAGTTGCATCGTGCTGATATAATAGTGTGAATTGCTGTAACCATAAGGCTCATTATATGCCTTATACCGGTCAGCCACTCCTATGTGAGCGCCCACGCCCCAGATAAAGGTCATGTCAAGGTCATTGAACAGCAGGGCGGGCCTGTGTTTCTGAACTATAAAAGTTAGCACTGTGCCGTGGTTCTGCCCCAGCAACATCAATTCACCGCTGATGTTGGTGTCAAACATACGGCGATAGGTTATCCCACTACCGGCACCAAGCCTGAAGCCTGCTGACTGGGTATAATTCTGGCTGAAAACTTCAAAGGATGCATACATGAGTAGTATCAGAATGGTAAAATTTTTTTTCACACTATTGGATTTTTAGAGTTATTTTAAAATCAGATTGACGCCCAAATACTGCTTGAAGTTACAGTTTACCGGAAATTTGATAACGATTTGCAGGGTGATTTAATTCACTTTTATTATACTAATAAGGCTTTACCTTGCCGGAACCACTGATGTGTGTTTCAATTGCAGGGTCGCCCACATAATAAACACACCCGCTGCCCGAAATCCAGGCTTCCAGGCTTTCACTCACACTCGTCAGGATATTTCCGCTGCCGGAGATATTGGCCAGACAGGATTTTTGATTCAGATTGATGGCATCAATTTTACCTGAGCCGGAAACTTTCATATTACTGCTTTCAGCTATTCCATCAATCGTAAGATTCCCTGAACCGGATACATTCGCCGAAAGGTTAGCTGTGACAAAGGCACATTCAATATGGCCTGATCCGGATATTTGCAACTCTGCACGATCACTGCTGAAGCTACCGCTTTCCACCTTACCTGAACCTGACAGCCGGATACTCTCCAGAACCGGGGTGTGCAGGAATACTTCCACAGTGAAATGTTCATGAATGTTATATCCATCGCGGTATTCAACCGTCAGGGTTGTTCCATCCGACCAGGTTTCAATGTAAGGTACTACGTTTGATTCAGCCTTCACCTCTACCCAGGTTGCATCGTCGGGAATAATTACGACCCTGAAACTGCCTTTTGAGCTGACTTCACTGAACGGTTGGGAATTTCGCTCTTCGATGATTACATCGTAATTGCCTTCAATCCGCTCACGCACACATCCAGTTGCTGAAAGCATCAGAATTATGAGCGCAAGCAAAAAAAGAAGTGTGGTGCTGATGATTATTTGTGGTCTTTCGATTGTTTTCATGACTTTTTTGATTTTTAATATCCTAATGACAGAAGATTTTTTCAGGGGTTGGAAAATGAAGAAAAAAAAATTGTTTCAGGTTTGCAGATTATGCACGGATTCGTTCGTTGCAGGCATCAGGAGGCGTGCACAAGGCAGGGTGGGCCTGATCTTTTAAAAATTAAAGCCGGTTTTACAGCAGACACCGCCATTAGGTTTAATGTGGCAAAATAACCCAATACTTATTTGATTCTTTTAACTCAGCTACTAGGCTTTCAATAACACTCGAATACTCAGTAAAGTCCTTTTATTGATCCTTCATTCAAATACAAAGCCATATTTACAACCTTCAGCATAAACTCAATTATGGATATATTTCTGTACTAAGAGACTGTTTAAATTTTTGATTCCATTTTCACCAGGCCCGTCCTTTAGGGCGGGTTAAATAATAAAACAGAAATACCAGGGGCAAAATCCCGAAAAATTTAATATTAATTTACAAATTTTTCAGGATTATGCCATTGCCTGTGATATTATATTTGAAACCCGCCCTAAAGGACGGGCCTATTCATAGAGTTTCAATGAAATTTAATCAGTCTCTAAACGATATTGAATTAAATATTTAAATAGTTTTTGTGTGTATATTTTAAACACACTTTCATTGTTTAAAAGCACATGTACAAGTATTACTTTTGTCGTTTTCCGCCCTCATCGTAATGCCTCAGCATAATTATCAGACTTGCCTGAACACCAAAACCGCTGCCCGGCACTTTGGTATTTCCTGAATAGGATTGTAACGCTTTTCCATCAATCTTTTTTGTAAAATCGTATTTGCCTGATAAGTCATAAAAAGGCATAATGCGTAGTCCGGCACCTAAATCCTTGCGGGTAAAAGGGATAAACAAACCGGCCTGAAGTCTCAGATTAAAAGAGAAACCAGAGAAAGGATTGTCTTCAGAATCTGTCATCAAGCGATTGGCTGTTTCAACATCCGTACTACTCAAATTTATGGTTGACTTTAACTTATGATTGCTAACCGAAAAGCTTGTACCTGCAAAGAATATTTTTGCCGGATAAAAGTTGAATCCCAGGCCATAGGTGAAAGCACTGTTTTTCATTGTTACTTCAGTACCGGAAGTATTGCTTTGATTGGCCGTAACCTGCATATAATCAATGCTAATTTCTGTTTCTACAACAGGGTTTTTGAAGCCGATTCCTACTCCATAACCCGTAAAGTTATCGGCAAAGTACAGGGGGGCAGCCAGGCTTAATGAGTCAGAGATGACTTTCATATAATCGTTTATGACACCAAAATCCTGCATTTTATATAAACCTGAAACTGTTATGCTCATGGATGCCATTTCTTTACTTTTTTCTTTCAGGCTTCTGCTCTGTTGCGCCATGGATATAATGGTAATGAAGAAAAATACTACTGCAAGAATTGTCTTTCCTTTTTTCATAAGCTGCGATAAATAAGGGTGGTTAAGGAGGAAAATGATTTAGAATTATCTTGTAAGAAATTTTCGGGATGAAAGTGAATAGCGGATTAATTTCGGTTTGAGCTTCATTTGGATTCAAATTGCAATTAAAACGAAAACATTTTGCAGGAATGATATCCTCCGATAACAGGAAAGTGGGATACGGATTATAGAAGGATTTACTGGTACAAAGTAAGTTGAGAAAACCAGTGTTTGAAATACATCAAATGATGTACCGCATACATCTCAACAATAGACATAATCTTATATTAATCAGGCACATATATTTAGCAAACTGTTCAGGTCGCATGAAAACACACCTAAGCTGCTCACGTCAATCGCTTTTTAATTTTGTTAAAAACCAGGAAAATCAGGTTCTATTCAATTTTAGCCGTATGTTTGAATAACGGATTCTTTAACCATTGCATCAACAGGTTTTCGTAAAAAGAATTACGTGCTTTATAAATTTGATCTGATGCCAAGGAATGAATAAATTGACTCTTTTTTGTTTCCCTTTCTTTTTAATGATGATGTTTGCATCGCATGGTCAGGACATTGGCCGGTATCACTTTGAAGAATTTGATTTAGCTCATAAAGCAGGTGTTCCGGGAGTTTACAGCATGTTTCAGGACACAACAGGAGTGATTTGGTTTGGGTCAACAAATGGCATTTACAGGTACGATGGTTCCAGGATTTTTGAGTTTGATGCTCAACAGAAAAAACTATTAGGCAAGACCAACTATTCATTTCTACAGGACAAAAACGGAGATGTAATAATTGGCAGTGATTTTGGTATATGCCGCTATAGCCCGAAGCACAATTCGATTAAGCTTCTTGTTCATCTTGGCCGGGTTTTTAACGACCGGTGCCGGTATTATCCTGTTTGCTTCGGTGATAACGGTTCCCTTTGGTTTGTGGCTTCAGGTAAAGGTGTTGGCGTATATTCGGGCGGAGGGATAACCTGGATGGAGAACCCGCCGGAAATCCCGGCTGAATCAGTATATAAAGTTAGTGATGCATTTTATAACCATAAAACTGGTGAAGTTTTCATGGCGAATTATTTAAGTACAAAGACGATCATTTTTAATATACGGACACATGCATTTAGAATAGATTCATTACATGCTACTGTTTCATTCGCAAAATCAGAGAACGATTTATACAGGGTTCATTCAAACAATATTTTAAAGGTCAATCTTACTTCTGGTGAAAAAAATATTTTTCTACCTGAAAGAAATCTGCTTTTTGCCGATAACATACTTTACTCAAGATCAGTAATCCGCGATGATCAATGGCTGTGGGTTTCGTTACGCGACGGAATCCTGCCGTTTAACTACCGCCAGGGTAAGTTTGGTGAACCGTTTGGCTACGATGGTGATACGAAATGTGCCTTGCTCAGGCATATTTCAGAAGTGTTTAAGGATAAAGAAGGCAATATATGGATATGTACAGAAACAAATGGTATTAAGCTACTGAATCAAAGCCACCTGCGAAAATTCCAGCATTTAAGTGATTTCAACAGCTCCAATAATATAGTAATGGACATAGAGCCGGTAAATGACAGCCTGTTGCTGGTATGCCCATTGGTTGAAACACCCCGGATAGTCAATATTTTAAATAACAGCCAGCGGGATTTACTCAGTAAAACCAGTGCAGGAAGCAGCTCCTTCTCTGCTACAAGGATTAGCAATTCAACCATTCTTTTATTAAACCATACCGGTAATTTGTATTCATTCAATACGACAAGTTTGCTGCTCAGTAAACCTACAATCCCTATTGCTGACATTCTGAAAATTATAGCCACTCCAAAGTCCGACGAACTGATTATCTGCAATTCGAAGGAGCTGTTTTTGTGTACTTATGTTAATGGACAAATAAAAGTGGGAAAATCACTTCCTTTAGGCTTTCCTGTCGAAAGTATAATTTATAACCCATATGCCGGCCTTATTTATTGCAGCACCCAGGAGAAATTCATCCGGATTGACTTAAAAACGCTAACCACTCACCATTCACAAAAACCGTTTTCAGGATCATTCATGGATTATACCTGGGGTAAAGACAAAACCCTTTGGCTTGCCACGCGGTCGGGTCTTCAGCATTACGACAATCAAAACCAGCTCATCGGGTCAATAAATACCACCAATGGATTAAATAATGACGTTGTTTATGCAATCAGGCCAAACCATGACAGCACACTGTTATTCCTGAGTACCAACCTCGGAATCAGTTGTTATTTTATTGCATCAAAAAAAACGATGAACTTCACTTTAGCTGATGGATTGCTGGAATCGGAGCATAACGGGGCTGCTTCAGCAGCTGATGTTAATGGGAACTACTATTTCGGAAACATCAAAGGAATTTCGGTCTTTAATGAATCGCTTATAAATCAAATGGCTGTTAAACCGTTTTTAATTGTTCAGGGCATCTATGTTGACGATGCTGCATACAGCGCGTTAAACTCAAATTTCATAGAGCAGATTGATTTGTACCCCGATAACGCAGTGTTTGGTATCAATTATAGTCTGCTTAGTACATCCGAACCAGGCAAACTTGTTTACAGTTATAAAATTGAAGGTATCGATCATAATTTTCACCGTTCGAATACAGCTACAGCCATAAGAATTTCAAAACCCAGTCCGGGAAAATATACAATAATCCTTAAAGGTGAAGTGGAAGGCGGATCAATTGTTGAGAAGCGGATCAGGTTAATTGTTCATGCGCCTTACTATTTGAAATGGTGGTTTCTGTTGCCGGCTATCCTGTTGTTCCATCTCGGAATATTTATTGTTGTCAGGCAGATTATCAGGAACCGACTGCAAAAAAAGCAGCAGGAAATAGATAGTCAACGCCTGCTTTACGAGCAAAAATCGCAGATAGCGCGCGAGTTGCACGATAATGTTGGTGCACGTTTGAGTATGATGCTGAATACTGTTGACTGGATAGGTAAAAAGCCACAGATTGAGGCCCACGATCTCAATGAGATCAAAGAAAATACAAAAGCAGTTATACAAGGTCTTCGCGATGCCATATGGGTTATGGATAAAACACAAATCACCGTGGAAGAATTATTCGACAAAATAAAATACTACAGTCATCAGATCAGCAGAAACTATTCCATTGACATATCCTTTAACGAAGTTACTCATCAGCCAGTTAATCTGAATACTACACAGGCTTTAAATCTATTTCGCATTTTCCAGGAATCCTTAAACAATGCTCTGAAGTATTCTGAAGCTACACAAGTAGAAATATCAGTGAATTATGAAGGCGAAAATGAAATTATTCTAAAAATTCAAGACAATGGGAAAGGATTTGATTTGAATTCGGTTTTTTCGGGTCATGGATTAAAAAACATGCAGGTGAGGGCTGAAGAAATAAATGCTCAATTAGCTCTACAAAGCACAAAATATGAGGGAACTAATATAACTGTAACACTCTACATCGTTTGATGTATTGCATTTAATTGAATCTAGCAGGAATTTTGCCAAATGATTAAAATAGTTATTGTTGATGACCGCGATCATGTCAGAGATACTCTCGGGAACCGGTTGCAATATACCAATGAAATAAAGGTAATGCATACTTCGGGCAACGGCGGGGAATTTTTAAATTACATGAAAACTCTTCAGCCGCTTAACCAGCCGGAAGTGGTTATTATGGATATTGAAATGCCTGTACTCAATGGAATTGATACAGTTGCTACGGCCTCTGTTTTGTATCCGGATGTAAAATTTATAATGCTTACTGTATTCGATAGTGATGATGCTATTTTTAATGCGATTAAAGCCGGCGCTCATGGTTATTTACTTAAAGATGAAGACACAGACACCATTATTGAACATATCAAGTTGGTGGCCGACGGTAAAGGAGCTGTGATGAGTCCGGCTATTGCCCGGAAGGCTTTGGATTTGCTTATGGGAAAGAGTGCCAAAGTCGAAACAACGGAAGCTACTATAAAATCAGAGACTACGCTAACCGAGCGGGAAATATCCGTATTGGACTGCCTGGTTAAAGGGCTTGATCATAAAAGTATTTCGCAAAAACTTGATGTAAGCCCGGCCACTGTGCGCACGCACCTTGCCAATATCTACCGCAAACTCCATGTAAGTTCAAAAACACAGGCAGTTGGGCTGGCGCTTAAGCGGAAATGGTTCTAATTTCATTTGATGAACGTTTTACTGAATTTTCCAAAATACTAATCCCTCCTTTTCACACCGACCCACCTCTTCATTGGTTTTAAATTACCAACGATTCCGTAAGGGTTTATACATCATTTGATGTATTGCCAGTAAAGTTTTGGCGTCCTAATTTTGCTCTTTAGAAAGTAGACTAATCTCTCCAAACTAAAGAAGCCCAAATTGATTGCGCTCATTAACAGCAAAAAAAACTAATTGTAATTTAAAAAATGAAAAATACACTTCTAAAAACGGCTTTTCTCGCCACAGTGCTGAGTGGCCTCCTGTTATCATGCACAAAAACCGGAGAGAATGAAGATCCGAACGAACAACCAGTTGATCACTCCATGGATTCAGTAGAAATGCTAATCTCCGGCAAAGGGTTTAATAAAGTATATGGTTACATAGAACCCGCTGGTACCCCATATTTCCCTGGCACACTAAACGAAATACATGCCCTGGATTTATCGGTTTACGGAACAGATCCTGTCGTGCATTTTGCTTTTAAACTTAGCGGAGGCAGTCAACAAGGTGTTGTTGAGAGTGTAATGCGTGGCTCGGTATATTATACTACGAATGAAGTTTTGGCTAAACCGGAACCCTTTGCATATTCTCAGCCAACAGGCTCCTCGTGGCAATCATTAGGATTTAGTTTTGCTCCTTTTTCAAATACGCTTTGTTTTATGTATTATGATTATTCAGGTCCGGGATATGTAAGTGGCGATATTGATGAGATGAGTGGGCAAAGTTTATTGACTTCTGATAGACGCATCGCAAAAACCGGGCATTCAGTATATAGTATAACGGGTGCAATGGGCGCAAGCTCAAGCACACCAACAAATGGTTTTACCTATGCGTATTACGATGCCAATGGTCAATTTAATCAACTGAGCTCCAGCGATGGGACATTTACCGGCATACAGTTTCAATTACGCCCATCCAGTCAATACAGAGGCATTTTTGAGCCAATCCTTTCGACAAACGAAGGTATTGTTGTGCTGTACAGCAATGATTCTATTAATCTGTATTTGAATAATCTGGCAACTCCTGCAGTGAAATTCACAGCTATTGCAAAAGTGCCCCTGACCGTACCAATGATATACAACGGTGACTTATCCATAATTAAAAACAATGCAACAGATGATAATTTTTCGTTTGCTTGTATTGAGGGTTCTTCTTTTTGGTCGTTCAAATACAACAACCAAACAAAAACGGTTACCAAAGTATTTGATGGTGCAACCTTACCTGCCAATATCACAAGCATGGATATTGATGAAAATGGAAATCTATACTATATCATTGGCAATTCGGTGTATACACAAAACATTACAACAGGTTCAACCACAGTGGCAGAAAATCTGTTGGACAGTGGAAAACTATCGGTATTAAAATATTATAACGGAAAAATATTTTTACTTGCCGAACGCTTTAAAAATTCAGACGAAACCCAGGGAAGAAGACAATTGGACATACTTGTTCAACAATGATAAATGAATTTCTTCAATTAAAGTTTTCAATTTGAGCCTGTCTGAAAACGGAGTATCTGAGCTAAAAAGTTCGCTATCGAAACATGCGTGTATCGTAAATGCTGGTTTTAGGTTCTCAGGCCAGGCTGATCTTTGCACATTCAGGTTTATTCTTTGTCTCAGTTTAAAAGGCCATCAGGACTTTTGCCCACAACATAATGCAACAATTGAATATCAGTATTGTTAGGTATTGTCCGCCGTTTTATATGACCATACTTTTGATAAAATTCCAGACAATGTCAATTCATTAAAATTGACAGCAGTTTGCATATTTTTTGGTCAATGCCTGATTTTCAATATTTGGGCCAGTGCAGTGAAAGTGAGAATTTTTTTTATTGAGAACAGGCTTATTTTAAAAGAGTAATACAAAACTTAATCCAAAAACCATCCTCCAAAATGAAAAAACTAATCTTATTAGGATTATTGGCTCTAGCAGGAATTTCATTGCCGTTGCAGGCTCAGGATCGCCGCGGCATGGGCGCCAACTTTGATATGGCCACCATCGCAAAGACACCACGAAAAGTGCAGCTATCGTTTCAGAGTTTCCGTGGAATGCCCGAGCAGGCTTCACTCGAGCAATATTGTCCTACACCCGGAGATCAGGGCGACCATGGCACCTGTGTGGCATTTGCCAACGGATATGGGATTGCAACCTTATTGTATGCAAAAATGCATGAAATTACCGATCAATCAATCATTGACAAGTATGTTTTTTCGCCCAGTTATTTGTATGAAATAATTAAGGATTCTACCGACTATAATTGCCAGCTAGGGAGTGATCCGATCATGGCAATGGTAACGCTTATAAACATGGGAACTCCCTTTATCCGGACAGTTCCATACAATTGTGAGGTAAATTTCAGCACCGATGCAGTTGCCGAAGCACTGAAATATACCATCAAAGATGCTTCAGTGCTTTTGCTCCGGGTGAATACGCCAAAACATCCGGCGAAATGATTGATATGACCAAAAAGGCAATACTTGAAGGCTCTCCGGTTTCGGGAGGTTTTCATTTGCCGGAAAGTTTTTTTAAGATTCAGACTGACGTATGGACCTCAGATCCAACCGAGGTGGACAAAGATTGGAAACACAATGGCCACGCCATGGCAGTGGTTGGTTTTGATGACAATAAATACGGTGGTGCTTTCCGGATACTGAACAGTTGGGGTACAGAATGGGCAGACCATGGCTATGTCTGGATGCGTTACGATGATTATGCCCGCTATAGCATTTTAGGCTTACAGGTATTTGGCAATCCATTCACCCCAGACCCTGAAGAAAAAATTGCACCTGTACCTCCACCAACACCAACGCCAACACCAACACCCGAACCTCAACCTCAGCCCCAGCCTCAGCCTCAGCCTGATGCCATCACCATGAGTCTGAGCGGTAGCATTGAGTTTAAACTGAACACCGGTGAAGATATGCCGGTAAATAAAATTTCGTCGCGCAACCTGATGGTTGAGGAAGATATCGTGGTTAAAGAAGACCTGGTAGCATATACCATGATGAACAGTTATACGAGCGGTACCAAATTCCGTTTTTATATGACCATTGACAATGAGGCTTATATTTATGCTTTTGCAACCGATCTTACCGGAAAAATAAACCGGATTCTGCCATTCGATGATCTCACTTCCACTCACGTTGGCAGTAACAGCATCGTTGCATTCCCATCCGACACCAAGATCATAAAAATGGATGAGAATAAAGGAACCGACTATCTGCTTATTCTATATTCGAAAGAGCCGCTGAATATGAATGATATGCTGGCTGATATGAATAAAGCCAGCGGTGGTTTATCCTCTAAAATTACGGCTGCACTGGGTGAAAAACTGATTGCCAGGGAAAAAATTAAATACGATCCTTCCCGGGTTGGCTTTCAGGTAAATGTGAAATACGCTGGTTCACGGAATCTTTCAGTTGAGGATGAATCTAACCAAACTACTGAATTTGCAACCGGCAGCGTGGTTCCGCTGATGATAGAAATAAAACATAACTAGTTCGTGGTTTTCCGAATCCGTTACCCGCTCAAAACAAAAACCTGAGCTTGTAACGGACTTTTCTTCGAATAAAAATATTCAGAACACGTCTTGCGCATATTATAGGCTTTAAAAGCTGAATTATCCAAATCTAAAAAAAATGAAAAAAACCACTTCACTCGTTTTCTGTTTTCTTATTTGTGCTTCAGCGGTATTTTCACAATCTACCCGTGTAAGCTTTCGAAACGACCGGTTTTCAACTATTAAAGTACGACCGGTTAAACTATTGAATGCTAACGATTTTTACTCTGATTTCATGATTGATGAAGAACTTGGAAATTCATTGAGCAAGGTTTTCAGTTTGTCCGACCTTAATTTTATTGCTGAATCAGCCCATGAAACAGCTTTGCCACCAGCATTAAATTCTTTAGAAAAAAGGGATTTAAACAGGAATAAGATGAAAGATTTAAGTCTTTACAGACTGGCCACGTTTACAAGCGGAGATACTGAAATTGAACTCCTGGTTGCACCCGTTTCCGAAAACAAGAAAGCCAGAGCCATTGGTATGATCGGCGACGACGATATGATTTTGTTTTTCAACAAATCAGCTGTTTTTGAGATGCCGGTTAAAGAAACCTCCATGGAACCCAATATCAAAAATGGATACACCTGTGAAGATTATTCCCGCGCTATTGTTGCATTTTTTGAATCAGGCATAAAAATCACCACTCCTTCCGATTCCATTCCCTTACTGTTGCCAGAGGCTGAATTCCAGGGCTCTGTCTTTGATTTCAAAGAAGAGTATCTGATTCAGGATTACAGACCAGGGCTTCAGAATGTGACTTTAGTTTGCGATAAAGATGGAGATAAACCTCTTTACGAGCTGATTTTTGAATTTGAAAACGCCG
The DNA here is from genome assembly GCA_016709025.1 of Bacteroidales bacterium. GTDB lineage: Bacteria > Bacteroidota > Bacteroidia > Bacteroidales > Lentimicrobiaceae > Lentimicrobium. Next base: position 60,008 of record JADJEQ010000037.1, read on the forward strand.
ATTCAACCCTGAAGTTTGCTGAATTGATGTTTGGTGTGCCGAATCACCCACAGCTCGATCATTACTGGGTTATCACTGTTGTATCAAAAGAGATGGTATTCCTGGGCTGGACATTCAACAATAAACTGGTTTTGGCCTGTAACCTTCCTGGAACAGAGATGGAGGATTCCGAAGACTTTATCCTTTCTGATGAGTTTATTGCAGCGTTTAATGGCACAGAAAATACAAGTGTAGAGACAAATGCGGTGAACAATGATACAGATGACAATGTAGCCACATCATTGGCAATCAACAATCTGATCATTGCAGCCATGAATGATTTTGATCAATTCAAAACGGATCTGATGCCAAATAAAACAGCCGAATACAACGCAGTAAGTTATGTGAATTTTGGACAGGAACAAGCGATTGTGCGGAAAAATGCAGCCGGCAACTGGCGGCTCGAAGTGCGTTTTGCCCCCTACGCCACAAGCGAAGAGGCCAAACAGGTCCTTGAAAATACCATAACCTTTTATCAAACTTTGGAAGGATTGGAATACCGGCTGGTAAAAAAATCAGACCTGGATACGGGCAATGGCCGAAATTATATCTGGGATATTCAAACCATGGATGACGAGTCAACAGGCATAATTCTGAAATGGCAATCATACCCTGCAAGCAACGGGATGTTTGGTTTAAAAATGGAACTTGGTAAATAGTTGAATTCCGAGTCAAACAGTGCTGTATTTGTTATGCCAAAACCTATTTAAACTTATTATCCTGATGAAAACTGGGGATTATTCTCAATGATATTCAGGAAGAAGTGTAAAGTTAAACCGATAATTCTCATTCCGGATGAAAACTCCTTTAGTAAAGTATTGTCTGCTTTTTTTCCTTCTGAGCCTGGCTTTTTCAATAAAAGTACTGGCTCAATCGCCTGAATTGCGGGTGCCGGCAACGCACGAGGCAAGTCATTTTGTGTTTTCGAAGGACGACAGGCTTTTTGCCTCCCTGGGCGAAAGTGAGCTTAAAATTTGGCAAACGGATGGAACCTATCTTCTGAAATCATTGCCAATGCCGGGAAGCGATACTTTATACGATACCGATCTTCATTTTACACCCGATAATTCAAAGCTGGTACTTATTCAAAATGGCCGCATCAGTATTCTCAATCTTCTTGCGTTCTCGTGGGAAAAGTCAGTTTGGAAAATTGAATTTACCGGTGGTACCGGATTGAGTGGCGATGGCCGGTTTTTATACTATTTTGCATCCGACTACAGCAAAAATGAAAATCAATTGATGAAACTGGATTTGGTAACAGGCAAATCTGCCAAACTGATCAGTTTTAAAGTTGAGGATGGGGTTTCTTACGGAGGAAAACTTTCATTTAATTCCGACGAATCGCTTCTGCTTGCATCAGGTCTGATAGATGACGGCGGAATTTTAATTGACCTTAAAAATCTGAAAGTAGTCCGCCAGTTTAAAGCTCCATACTGGCCGCTTTTTATTAACCAATCCGGAAATCTGATTGTTAACAGCATGGTACTGACAGGAAATTCAGATCAGGATACCTATGGCACAAACAAAAAATTCAAGGTTGAAGAAGTAGATCCCGGCACGATGAAAGTGCTGCGTACCATGAACGTTGTTACCAAATCCGATGATATACCTGACTACAATGGAATTCTCTGGATCGGCGACAACGGTCGCGATAAAATTTTGTACGAAATGAATGAGCGGTTCTATATAGCCAACACCGCCAATTTTACTATAAGCAAAAGGCAACAGGCGAAATTTAACATCGAAAGCGGCTCAACAAATTCCGCATCCATGTCAACCGGAGGGAAATTCGTTTTTTGGTCGGGATATATGACGGCTTATAAAACCAATGATGTAAAAACGCCCTATCAGTTTGGCATTTCGCCTTACCAACCTTTTATGCTTAGCGATGTAAGCCAGGGCAACGACATGAAAATATTAGCCGGAAACCGACTGGTAAACTTTGATGCCAGGGGGTTGTCGTTTACGCCCCTGCCCAAAGCGGCCTATTTCGATTTTCATTCGTCGTACCGCTACCTGCCGGGTCAGAAACGACTTTTTATGGAAGGAGTTGAATTTAATTTCGGCGATGGCTATAGTTCGGGATTTACATACGATTTGGGTAACGACATCAGCCAGTTTACACCCATAACCATGTCGAACGACATCGGTTACGATGTTCATGCCATGCGCGAATACGATTCGCTTAACACCATTATTTTGCTTTGCAGCGACCGTTTTTTCACCATGGATACCCGCACGCTGAAAGTGAAACAACAGGTTATGTATGGGAATGAGTATTCGGTAAGTGTTAATTTGGGACAAACTAACGATGACCACAGCAGTGCCTTGTCGCCCGATCAGAGTAAAGTAATTGTCGTTCTGCAAAAAGAGGAAAGTGAAAACAGCAGCATTGTTTGTTATAACCTGATCAACAAAAAGCAACTTTGGAGCTATGCATCCAAAACCATGATTTCCAACCCGGTATATTCTGAGAACGGTAAAACCATCCGATTCTTTAATGAAGTAAAAGCATGCGTAACCCTCGATGCATTGAACGGAAAAGTGCTTTCATCTGCAAGTCTGATACCCCAGGCAGATTATACCAGCCAGTTTTCGCCAACCCAAAAATTTGTTCTGACAAAATCGTTTAACAACGAGCTTTTTTATGGTGGTATTTCCAATTACACTGTGTATGATGCAGTTACAAATAAAACAGCAATTGCATTGCCACAGCAACGTGTAGCTTACAAAGGAGCCATTTTTGTTTCCAACGACCGTTTCCTGCTTACCCAGGACGAAGACCTGAAACTATGGGATCTCACAAGCGGAAAACTTATGGCGCGGATTATACTTTTCCAGAACAGCAACGACTGGATTCTGATAACGCCTGATGGCCGTTTCGATGGTTCGGATGGTGGATTAAGCCAGTTGTATTACGTAAAAGGTCGCGATGTTATACCTCTCGAACAACTTTACGAAGGTTTTTATACACCCGGGCTCACCATGCAGGTGCTGGCCGGTGTGCCTGCCGAAAACAAGCAGGATATTCAAAATTTAAGCGCGCCACCAACCGTAAAACTCACTTATTTGCCTGCAAAAACGGAGAAGGAACGACTTCCTGATGGCCAGATACTTGAACTAAATGTGGATGAAAAAACCATTCAGGTAACAGCCGAAGCCACATGCAGCGAAGGTGTTCTGGCCGAAATACGCTTGTTTCACAACGGAAAACTGGTTGGCAACAACACAAGGAATTTAACGGTTGAAGACGAAAACAGTAAAAGCGACAAGAAAGTTTTTGACATTGAACTGATGGAAGGTGAAAACCGCTTGAAAGCTGTTGCCATTAACAGTCAACGCACGGAATCGAAGCCCGACGAAATTGTATTTACTTACAAGCCTAATTCTTCACAGGTTACGCCTGCCAACGGGAATCAGATTTCCCTGTATATGGTTGTGATTGGCATAAATAAATATAAAAACCCTAAGTACAACCTTAACTATGCCATTGCTGATGCGTCATCTTTTAAGGAAACGTTTGAAAGGGGAATTTCATCCATTTTTGCCAAAAGCAATATTATTTTCCTTACCGATGAAAAGGCAACAAAAGAAGGCATTTCATCGGAGCTTGAAAAAGCGAAAGCCACAGCCACGGCGAATGACATATTTGTTTTTTACTATGCCGGACATGGGGTTTTAAATGATAAAAAGGACTTTTTCCTTGTTCCGCACGATGTTACTCAGCTTTATGGCAACGACGATGCCCTGGCTCAGAAAGGCTTGAGTGCCAACCAGCTACAGCAGTATTCCAGGGATATAAAAGCACAGAAACAGCTTTTTATTTTAGATGCCTGCCAGTCGGCCGGAGCACTGGATCAGGTCGTGGCAAGCCGCGGTGTGGCCGAAGAAAAAGCCATTGCCCAGCTCGCCCGGTCAACGGGAACACACTGGCTTACAGCCTCTGGCAGCGAGCAGTTTGCTTCGGAGTTTTCGCAGCTGGGGCACGGAACATTCACCTATGTTTTGCTCGAAGCCCTGAGTGGAAAAGCCGATACCGGCGATAAGAAAATTACCGTGAATGAAATTGACGCCTATCTGCAGGAACAGGTTCCGGAGGTCACCACCAGGTTTAAAGGAACGCCCCAATATCCGGCCAGCTATGGGTTTGGGAATGATTTCCCTTTGATAATTCTGAAATAACCAAAATACAGGCAAACAACGTTTTTATGAAGAATGCGCAAATAAATTCAGGTAATGAGAAAATATAGCTTGTTATTGTTTGCTGTTCTTTACTTTACAACAACAGCAGTTGCACAAATCGGCAACATCGTGATACCGGATGGACATGCAGAAGGAATAGAAAAAATATTGCTTTCGACAGATGGGAAATACCTCTACACGGCAAATAGTCAGAAGATTATTATGTGGGATGTAAAGCAGCATATTCAATTGTACAGCTTTAGTCTTGCGGTGAGGTGGGACTTTTCTCAGGCGATCAGTTCTTTCATTTTAAGTAATGATGGAAATTATGTAGCTGCCACGGGGGGATTTGGCGTTAAATGTTTTTCGACGGTTACGGGTAAACAAGTGCTGGATATTGAAGGGCTGCATTATGCTGCAACTTTTTCTGCCGATAGTAAAAAGATATTTTACAGCGGTGATATGCAAGATCCCAAAACCTACAATTTGCTGAGCGGTATTATTTCAGTTGACTTAACTTCTCTTATTACCGAACCTGTTTTTATATGTACCGATTATGGAAATTGCAATTTTAAAGAATTTACGGAACTTAAAAATGGGACGGTTAAGCTCTGGCATAATACAGGTTGGCAGATAGCTGACCTTGATGCAAAAAAAATTCTCTTTACTTCCAATGTAGATACAAAAACCGATTTATTTGGCAGGGCATCTGAAATGTCTTTTTTGCCTCTGCGCAATACCAACCTGATTGTTGCAGCAAAACAAAATAAAGGCGAAATATATGCAAACCTGATTTTTTTTGATGCTTACTCCGGGAAAGAAATAAGCAGCAGAAAAATTGGCACCAACTGGAAAATAATAACAGGCATGGAAGGTGATAACTTCCTGTTGGATGCAGGTTCATTTTCGGAGGAGTTGGAATTTATAGATGCGAAAAGCGGAAGTACGATAAAAAAAATCAATAAATCAGCGTTGTCGATGCTTGAAGGAGAGGAACTGACAGCCGGTATTTTGTATTCCAAAAACAAACATATTTATTTTAATTCCGCAGGCGATGTAAAGGAAATGGATATGCAGACGTTGAAAACTTCGCTCAGTTTTAAAAGAGAAATTGCAGGCTTTCCGATCGTTACCAATTACGATTACAACGAACAGCATGAAAAATTGCGGATGGTTACCGATTACACCAACTACCTTTCTATTGATTTTAAACGAATGGTAGTAGAAAAAAATACTTTGTTAACCAGTGCCGCCAATCAAAACACAGAAATAAGTTTTAGCAATACGGGAGATACGATTTCTGTTGATGAGTATGGCAAGGCTTTTATTTACATGATAAAAAACGGTAAAAAGACCACCATCAGCCCCACGCTGTTTGGTGATTCCCCATTTGAAAGTGCCCCGAGACCTAATGTGTTTTTTGGCAGGGAAGGTAGATATGCTTACGCTATAAAAAATGTAAATACCAACGGTGGAGATGCACAAACAGTGTATCAAATAAATATAGCCACCAACATCAGCAAAAAAATAGCTGAATTTCAGCACAACCTTGAAATTGACATTCAGCAGGATATTATTGTTGGGTATGACAAAACTGCCACCGGCTTTGAAGTTAAATGCTGGCAACTTTCAACCGGTAAATTGATTTTTACTAAAACTATCCCAACCAAAGGCGAAGAGCCAAAACTGGTTGCCGCAAGGGTTTTTGCTTCAAAATCTAAAATAGCAATACTGGGGCTCAGGTATATGCAAGTATTTAATATAGCTGATGGAAAACTATTGCAATCTTCCAAAGAGGTTTTGCTGTCGTTCGAGAATGATTTTATCATTAGCCACAACGCAGGTTTAATTGCCGAATTAGCCGATGAAGGCAGGTTGCTGATACAAGACAGTACTTTAAACAGAAAGCATTTAATCCAGGCACACGATGGCAGCATCAACAAAGCCTATTATTCGCCAAACGATGATTTAATTTACACTGCCGGCAGCGATAACACCATAAAAATATTCAGTACAGCTACCGGTAAAATAATAGGCACGCTTTATATTTTTAAAGACACGAAAGACTTTGTTTTTATCGACCCAACCGGACGGTTTGATGGCACGCCTGAAGGGATGAAAAAACTGTATTATGTAAAAGATAGAAAAGTAATTACGCTTGATAAAATTTACGAAAAGTTTTATACCCCCAGTTTATACCAACGCCTGTTGAATGGAGAAATTTTTGATCCGATTGACATGATAATAAACCTATCACCTTTATGTAAAATTTCCTACGAAGAGAAAACCCGCAACCTTACCGTAGAAGATGAAGGTATACTTTCCTATACGAATACTACCGGACTCGCCGAAATCACCGTAAATGCTACTTCCGAAGGTGATAAAATTGATGAAATACGCTTGTTTCACAACGGCAAAATTGTGAACCTGGCCACCCGCGGGCTTTTCGTAACCGACGATGCAACCAACACAGATTCCAAAAAATACACCATTAATCTTATGCCGGGCCAAAACTCGTTCCGTGCCATTGCCCTCAACAGCCAAAGGACTGAGAGCAAACCCGATGAAATATGGGTCAATTATCAAACTGAAAGTGGGACGGTAAATACAAAACCAAACACACCAGTTACTGGTGGGTCTATCGACAAGGTTGATAAAAACGCCACGCTCCATTTAATCGTTGTAGGCATTAATCAATATCAGAACAAAAGCATGGTTTTGAACTACGCTTTAGCCGATGCCACTGCATTTAAGGATGAAATGGAGAAGGATGCGAAGAGCATCATCACCAATATCAAAACCTATTTTGTTACGGATAATACAGCGAATAAGTCAGGAATAACCGATGCTTTCGGTCAGGTTCAGCGAAATGCAAAACCTCAGGATGTATTTGTTTTTTATTACGCTGGTCACGGTGTAATTGGCAAAGACAAGGAATTTTACCTCGTCCCCAACGATGTGAGCGATTTGAAAAATGTGCAGGCTGAACTTGAATCGAAAGGAATCCCGGCAAAACTACTTCAGCAATTCGCCATCGATATTGCCGCTCAGAAACAACTCTTTATCCTCGATGCCTGCCAGAGTGCCGGCGCTTTTAACGAAATGCTGAGCGCCGATGGCGACCAGCAAAAGAGCATCGCCGTAGTCTCGCGAAGCACCGGAACCCACTGGATGGCTGCCAGCGGCGCCCAGCAATATGCCAACGAGTTTTCGCAGTTAGGGCATGGCGCTTTTACCTATGTGCTGCTCGAAGCGCTGAAAGGTTCGGCTGCTGCCGATAAAATGATTACCGTTAACGGATTGAAAAGCTACCTGCAGCAGGGAGTTCCGGAATTGATGAAGAAATACAGCGGAACCCTTCAATACCCGGCCAGTTATGGTTTTGGGAATGATTTTCCGGTGGAAGTGATCAGGTAAGATAATTTAGTTTCCGGTAAGAAATATATTTCGTCAATCGACAACTAATAATAATTGAGAAGTTTAAGGATAAAAATTATGAGAGTGTCTTCAAAAATTTTGAAAGTGCCTTGTTTAAAAAAGTGTTTTATAAGTTTCCTGGTGATATTCCCCTTTCTTTCTTTTTCACAAAAAACGCAGTTAGTTATAAAATCAGGGATGCAAAGCCAGGTGATCATGGCGTCTATTTCGTTTGATAATAAAATTGGCCTGACAGTAGAAGATAACGAAGTATTGATTTTATGGGAGCTTAAAACGGGTAGGCAATTGCAAAGTTTTAAAAACATTATGGCTGCAGATTTTAGCGAAAATGGAAACACTATAGAATTGGTAACCAATGATTACACTTTTAAAACTACCGATTTTGCCGGAAATGTAATTTCGGAAAGCCCCATAAAAAACTCAGGAAATGACAGGTATAACCGGTTGAATTTGAGTTTTTACCAAAAGAGTGGAACCTTGCTTGAAAATGGAAGAATATACACAAGGGACAAAGGTTTTATTGGCAGAATTATGGTAGAAAAATATGGCACTGAGCAGGATTATAGCGAATCTGCCAACCTGCTTGCGATACCTTTTAATAATGAAGTTAGTATTTGTAAAGTACCAGGCGGAGAATTGGTTAAAGAATATACCGGCAATCTGTATAACAGGCCTGGCTATACTGAGAACATAAAATTTACCAGGTTTTCGCCTGATGGTAAACTGCTGATGGTTGGTAATAATTACTCATTGGATATTCAGGATCTGGCCACTGGCGAGAGCATTTATACATTTGATTACCACGATGACAATAACTCACGTAGATTTCTAAACAATGCCAATTTTTCTGCGGATGGAAAACAATTACTGATACTTTGTTCTGATATTGCCATGCTGGTAGATATACCTGAAAAAAAAATTCTGTGGACCAAACCACAAACAGCATTTACATTTAACGAATACAGCAGCAGACGTGGAATAGCAAAGTTTTCTGATGATGGTAAAACTGTACTAATTGGTTATTTGAAAAACCTGCATTTTTTGGATGCCGCAACCGGTAATGTAGTTAGTAAAATACAAGGCATCACTACACGGGAGTTTACCTACAACCACTGGATAGAAAAGACGAAGAAGCTGATAATTGAAGAAAATTACGAAGAACTTAAAGCACTTAACTGGAACCTCGGACTGGGATCTTTAGAAAAAATCACAACCGGCTATCGGTCAAACTTTGAAAACCATTTTTCTGTAAACAGCGATGGCACTAAACTTTACCAGTTTTTTACCGAGATTAATCAGAACAGTAATACACAAAAAATCTTTCAATTTCAAGCTACCCGTGACCAGGAGTTTGAAAAACAATATCTTTCAGGCAATGATAAATACCATGCAGTAACATTGCGGCAAAATAACCTTCCGTTTTCAGATCCGGGCTATTTTAAAATAGTTGTTTCTGAAACAGCAGGCAAAAAAAAGCTATGGGAGAAACCGGGGGTGCAGCAAGCTGCTTTTAATAATAAAGGAACCAGCATTGCCGTGGTAATTTTTACCAATGACAAGCAAATCATACAGGTACTTAATCCTGCTACCGGGGCCTTGATAAAAAATTACCCTGTTACAAATAATTACAATTTCAATTCTATTGCCTTTAGCCCTGCAGATACCTATCTGCAATTAGATGCCGGCGATTTTCATTTATTGATCAATGCAACTGATGGTTCGGTGATTGAAATTCCAAAAATACTACCCAATTCAAATATGTGGTATGGTGGCAAAATAACACCCGATGAAAAATGGCTGATAGTCAGTGACCAGTTTGGTCTGCTTCAGTTTTATGACATACTGGCTAAGGCCTGGAATAGCAGCCGAAGTATAAAAGCTTATTCAAATGCTGTGCTCTCACTCAGCTTTTCGACAGATAGCCATTTTATGTTTGCCAATGAAAGAGAAAGTAATGTGAAACTATTTAGTCTTGAGCGAGATGAATTACTTGCTACACTTTATCCTGTTTCAGAAACAGGTGACTGGGCAGTGGTAACACCTGACGGACGTTTCGACGCTTCACCTGAGGCTCAAAAGGATATATATTTCGTGAAAGGACTCAATACATTTCCTCTCGAAGTATTATACGAACAATTCTACACGCCCAGACTTTTACCCCGGTTATTGGCAGGAGAAGTTTTTAACCCCGTTGATGCAGAATTGGATAACCTGAAAAAAGCACCGGTTGTTAAAATTTCTTATGAACAATTAACGCGGAATCTGTTGGTAGAAGATGAAGGTATACTTTCCTATACCAATACTACCGGGCTCGCCGAAATCACCGTAAATGCTACTTCCGAAGGTGATAAAATTGATGAAATACGCTTGTTTCACAACGGCAAAATTGTGAACCTGGCCACCCGCGGGCTTTTCGTAACCGACGATGCAACCAACACGGATTCCAAAAAATACACCATTAATCTTATGCCGGGCCAAAACTCGTTCCGTGCCATTGCCCTCAACAGCCAAAGGACTGAGAGCAAACCCGATGAAATATGGGTCACTTATCAAACTGAAAGTGGGACGGTAAATACAACACCAAACACACCAGTTACCGGTGGATCTATCGACAAGGTTGATAAAAACGCCACGCTCCATTTAATCGTTGTAGGCATTAATCAATATCAGAACAAAAGCATGGTTTTGAACTACGCTTTAGCCGATGCCACTGCATTTAAGGATGAAATGGAGAAGGATGCGAAGAGCATCATCACCAATATCAAAACCTATTTTGTTACGGATAATACAGCAAATAAGTCAGGAATAACCGATGCTTTCGGTCAGGTGCAGAAAAGTGCTAAACCACAGGATGTATTTGTGTTTTATTACGCTGGTCACGGTGTAATTGGCAAAGACAAGGAGTTTTACCTCGTCCCCAACGATGTGAGTGATTTGAAAAATGTGCAGACAGAACTTGAATCGAAAGGAATACCGGCAAAACTCCTTCAAAAATACGCCATCGATATTGCCGCGCAGAAACAGCTTTTCATCCTCGATGCCTGCCAGAGTGCCGGCGCTTTTAACGAAATGCTGAGCGCCGATGGCGACCAGCAAAAGAGCATCGCTGTAGTCTCGCGAAGCACCGGAACCCACTGGATGGCTGCCAGCGGCGCCCAGCAGTATGCCAATGAATTTTCGCAGTTGGGTCATGGCGCCTTTACCTATGTGCTGCTCGAAGCGTTGAAAGGTTCTGCTGCCACAGATAAAATGATCACCGTGAACGGCCTGAAAAATTACCTGCAGCAGGGCGTTCCGGAATTGATGAAAAAATACAGCGGAACCCTTCAATACCCGGCCAGTTATGGTTTTGGGAATGATTTTCCGGTGGAAATGATGAAATAGAGTCTGTTCATAGCGCCAGGTTCTTCTTTTTTATGATGTCCGAATTATAATTGACAAGAATAACCCGCTGAAAACAAATCGCAAATTGCAAATTTATGTCGTTTGGTCAAGAAATATTGTCTTCGACTCCTCTCAGCCTAACAGTCAGCCTGAGCAGAGTAATTCACTAAAATTCCAAAACCTAAACCTTACTAAATAACAATTTAGAACGAACCAGGATTGAAAACAAGCTCAGAAGAGTGATAGAGCATCAATTGGTTTTAGCCCTTTATAAAAAAATACCATGAAAACGTTGATATTGATTCTGCTTCTGTTTGTAATTGTTCCTTCAAAAGCACAAAAAATGGAATTGATCATCCCTACCGGCCATGGCAATGATATTACCGGTATGTCATTTTCAGGCAGCGGACAATGGCTGGTTTCCGGCAGCAGGGATAAATCCATAAAAATCTGGAATCTTAAAACCGGTTCCGAATTGAAAACTTTACAAGGGATAAACGAAGAAATAAACTGTGTCCGCATTTCGCCTGACGGAAGCAAAATTATTTCTTCATCCAATGGTCGGTTTATGCTCTGGGAAGTAAGTACCGGTGAACTGATTCAGGAGTTTAATATGAAAAAATCTTTCGGCACCCCAAACAGGGACGATTGCGGATTTACTCCTGATGGAAGGCAGTTTTATATTGCCGATATGAGTACCATTGATTTTTATCTGGTTCAAAAACGAACGGTTACTCCGGAAATATCAATAAAACTTGATGCCATTCAGATCAACGGCATACATTTTTCGCCTGACGGAAAACTGCTGTTTGTTGCTGAAGGCTTAAAAATAACTGCCTTCAATTTGTATCAGTCCGGCAAACAGGAAATGCAATTTTCAACTGGCACCAGCTCGGCCGATATCCTTTCGCACAGTGCCTTATCACCTGATGGTAAAACCCTTGCTGTTACCTATAATTATCAGGATATCGGTAAAAAACTTACCATCTTCGATACCGAAACCGGTCAATCGCGTGATTTCAATACCTCAACAAATGTCAACTGTTGCGAACATCTGATTTTTGTTGATAATAAGACCATTTTCATGGATCCCAATATTTTCCTTGATATAAATACCGGCAAGATCCTGAAGAAAATTGACAGGTTAAATGACAGGCAATTCACTTCTACCGACCTTGCCGTTTCAAATGACAGAAAAAAACTAGCCGTTCAGTGGGGGGCAGGAATTTTTATCATTGAAATAGCAGCACAGGAGGTTATTCAAAAACTGGGATCCTCCATCAGGAAATTCGACTTTGCGCGGTTTTCGCCTGACAGCAGGTACCTGGCTTTGTCGTCACGCATTTGGGACGAAATTGCAATCTGGGATTTGCAGGCAGGCAAACAGGCTAAGTTATTGAAAAGCAATATTGAGGGCTTGATTAATCCCGGCATATATTTCAGTAAGGACAGCAAGAGCCTGACCTCCATTTATGATAACAGATTTAATCAGGAAAAAAGTGGTTTCTGGAGGTGGGATATACAATCCGGTAAAAGCGTAAGCACAGGTAAGGCATCTTATTTTGCTGCATCTCCCGATGAAAAGACGATCGCAGTTAAAGGCAATAAGGATACAGTACTTATTTATGATGCGGCCACATTCAGTTACCAGCGATCGATTTCCGGTTTTCTGAAAAAGATAAACCTTTCGGTTATTGATAAAAGAATTGCCCGGCTTGCATATTCACACAATGGAATGTCGTTGTTCATCAGCATCGAATTTAAAACCAGTGATGAAAACTGGCATGTAGCGCTGGTTGAGGCAGATGCAGCTTCGGGTATGGTGCTGCAATCTTCTGTTGTCGCAAACGATTATTCCCGGTTTATTGATGAGCTTTCTGTTTCCCCCGATGGAAACGTTCTTGCTGCAACCGGCAGAGATGAGAATGTATATTTATGGGATGCTTCAAACCTTAATGGATCAGCGCTGGTTATCCCTACACATGATCCCGATCTTCGCCGATCGAACAGGGAAGGGGTTGCTTCGCAAATATCATACAGCCCTGATAGCCGCATTGCTGCTCTGGCATGCCGCGATAACAACATCAGACTGATAGATACAAAAACCGGAAGCCTCGTTCAATTAATCAAAGGCCATAACGGTGCCGTAGTAGATGTAAATTATTCAGCGGATGGCAAATACCTTGTAAGTTATTCCGAAGACAATACCGTTCGCCTTTGGGATGCCGCAACAGGGAAGGAAAAAGCAAAACTGTTTTCTTTCCTTGAGAGTGATGATTGGGTGGTTGTAAGTCCTGATGGCCGGTTCGACGGAAATCCCTCCGGAATGAAACGCCTTTACTTCAATAAAGGAGTTGCCACTATCCCACTTGAATCGTTGTTTGATAACTTTTACACCCCTAACCTTCTGCCCCGGATTTTAAACGGAGAAACTTTTGAACCGTCACCTGTTGATGTTAACAGTCTTATCGCAGCACCAGTTGTAACTATTTCTGTTGAAAAGGATCAGCGGAATCTGGTAGTCGAAAACGATGTTTTAAGTATAGATTCTGATAAAGACCTGCTCACCCTGAAAGTTAATGCTTCATGCCCATCGGATGCAATAAGTGAAATACGCTTATTTTTAAATGGGAAACTGTTACAAACCACCAGGAATCTGGTGGTTGAAGATGATGTTCAGGTTGAAAAATCGGTGACCAGGACATTTACTGTTATGCTGATGCCAGGAGAAAATATGTTTAAAGCAACTGCTTTTAACACCCAACGTACTGAAAGCATGCCTTCCGAAATTATTGTAAACTACAAACCACTAAAACCGGAACCTGGCACCGTTGCGAATGGAATTCAACTCCATTTGCTGGTAATTGGTATAAATGCGTACAAAAATCCAAAATACAACCTCAACTATGCAAATGCTGATGCTTCGGCTTTCAAAGAATCCCTGGAAATTGGTTCAAATACCCTTTTTTCGAAGATAAATACCTATTACCTTAAAGATGCAGAAGCGACTAAAGCCGGTATATCTGATGTGCTCAACCGTATAAAAACCGACGCGGGTCAACAGGATATGTTCGTTTTTTACTATGCCGGCCATGGTGTGTTGAACGACAAAAAGGAATTTTTTCTTGTGCCTCACGATGTAACCCAACTCTATGGAAACGACGATGCACTGGCCCAGAAAGGCTTAAGTGCCGATCAACTGCAACAGTATTCAAAAGACATAAAAGCGCAAAAACAACTTTTTATTTTAGATGCATGCCAATCAGCCGGTGCTTTGGACCAGGTTATTGCCAGCCGGGGTGTTGCCGAAGAAAAAGCTATTGCGCAACTCGCCAGGGCTACGGGTACGCACTGGCTTACGGCTTCAGGCAGCGAACAATTTGCTTCAGAATTTTCGCAACTGGGGCATGGAACATTCACTTATGTTTTGCTCGAAGCGTTGACCGGTAAAGCAGATACAGGCGATAAGAAAATTACAATAAACGAGATTGATGCCTACCTTCAGGAGCAGGTTCCGGAAGTAACAAATAAATTTAAAGGCACACCTCAATACCCTGCCAGTTATGGTTTTGGGAATGATTTTCCAGTGAAAGTGATGAAATAAAAGGAAAGGCCAATCTTAAAAAACCACCTAAGCTGTTCAATAATAACATTTCAGATTTAAATCAATAACTCTTAAAAATACCTGTACCTATGAAAAAAAACAAGTTTTACCTTCTCTTCCTTTTTGTTTTCACCGTAAATGCAGCTTTTTGCCAGGCTAAATTTCAAAATAACCGCTTCAGCAATATCGAAGCAGTGCCCGTAACCATTTATACAACAGACGATTTTTATATGGTTTTTGGCGACTTCACCGAAGAGGTAGATGCTCAATTGTCGAAGGTTTTTACGCCCGATGATTATCAGTATATCAAATGGATGAATGAAGAGGAAAATTCTCCTGAAGCTTTAAAAACGCTGGAATTGCAATTGCAGAATTATGATAAATTCACAAAGGCCAAAGCTTATAAAATTGCCGAATTTCAATACGATAATATAGCAACTGTAATACTTTGCGTGCCTGTTTCGGAAAATGCCCGTTTGAAAAAAGAAGGAATGATTGACGATAAAGATTTGATATTGGTAGGCCAAAAGAGAGATATTGAAAAACCAAAATAAATGCAAGAGAATCAATGTGGTTAGATTCACAGAAAATGTTTAAAACAAAAACTCACTGAATACAGAACGACCAATAATGGTAGCTCTTCCTTTTCACAAAACCAACTTCTCCAAAATGAAAAAACTAATCCTGATTCTCCTGACACTTCCACTCCTGATTTACGCTCAAAGACCGGAGCTGGTAATAAAAACAGGCGTTCAGGGAGAAGCCATGATGACGTCAGTTTCGCCCGATAATAAACTGGGACTGACTGTTGATAACAAGATGGAAATGATGCTTTGGGAATTGGGCTCAGGAAAGCAGTTGAAGTCATTCCCCAACATACTGGCTGCTGATTTTGGATTGGATAATAAATCTATTGATGTGGTTACCGGTGATTACAAATTCCGGACCATTGATTACACCGGGAATATCATCAGTGAGGGCCCGGTTACAAAAACATCCCCATCAAATAAATTAACCTATTCATATTACAGAAAATCTGGCTTATACCTCGAAAACGGATTTATTAATACGCGTGATAAAGGCTATTTGTGCCGGATTGTGCCGCAGCATTTTAGTGTTGTGCAGCATTATTCTGAAAAACTTAACTTCCTCGCAATAGCCTATCAAAGTGAAGTACAGCTTTGCCAGGTTCCTTCGGGAGAGGTTGTAAAAGTGATTAAATTCAACCTGGTTCAACAGAATGCAGATTATCCTGAAATTACATTTACTCAGTTTTCTCCCGATGGAAAGTATATGATGGCCGGCAATAATTTGTCTCTCGAAATTATCGAAATCGAATCGGGACAAAGTGTTTATGCTTATTCCATGCCTGAAAAATTAAGACAGGAACTTGCGGACAATTCAAATCTGCGGTTTTTGAATATTGCAGGATTTTCGCCCGATAATAAAAAGTTGTTGATTCTTTGTGCACAACACATAGTGCTGGTTGACCTGAGCACGAAAAAAGAATTGTGGAATAAGCCACAAACGGATATCCTGTGCCCTGTATCATACGCTTCGCGCAGAGGATTGGTGCGTTTTTCAGATGATGGCACAAAAGCTTTGGTAGGCTATTACAATAAATTTCAGTTCGTGAATGTCGAAAATGGCAGTGTTATTAGTAAATTGATTGGTATAACCCAGGCGTATATGGCTTATCATCAATTGCTTGAGAATGTAAGCGGGCTCTACATCGAGCAAGACAATAAAATAATAAACTGGAACCTCGCATCCGGAGGTATACAAACAACAACTTCGGTTGAAAGTCCTTACACAAATTATTATATTCAAATCAATAAAAAGGGTACTAAGTTTTATAAAAACCAGCAGGAAGTTGATCAGTTAACAAAAACCACCATTGATTTTGAGGATAAGCAGGAAGTAGGATACGATGAATCAAAACTTCTGAGTTTGTCTTTTGATGATAAATACCTTTTGCACACGTTAGAAGATAAAAGCATCGGCAGGTATGGAAACAGTCCTGAACCCGTAAACAAAGATGAACTGGTCGTATTGGATGTCAAAACAAAAAAGATTCTGTGGCGAAAAAAGGAAATTAATTCAGCCATTTTCAGCAATACAAGCCATACGATTGCTGCAGCAAATACCAGGATTGTAGAAAATGAATGGGGCTATAGTTCTGTTCAGTTATTGGATGGAGCAACCGGCAACCTGATAAAAACCTTCACGATTCCGGAAAAATCAGAGGAGGCTGCCGGAATGGTATTTTCATCCAATGACACATACCTTACATTAGATCCTTATGAAACAAATGGACGCAATAATCCATTTGATTCTCAATTACTTATTGAGGTGGCTACGGGAACGGTAAGACAAATTTCAAAGATATTGCCCAATGGCAATCATTTCCGCTTCCGGACTTTTACTGCCGATGAAAAGTATTTGGTGGTTACTGATCAGAATAGTCCGGAAGGGGAAGTGTATTTTTATGATATCCAACAGCAAAAGCTGGATTTAACCAAAACCATCAAACTCAACGAAAAGGAAAACATACGTGCGATTACGGTTACAAAAAATAACCGCTTTATGTTTACCAATACCCAGGAATTCAAAGTAAAACTTTGGGATCTTGATAACAGGAAATTATTGGCTACACTATATCCGATACCAGCCACCGGTGATTGGGCAGTGGTTATGCCCGACGGGCATTTTGATGCGTCACCCGCTGCTCAAAAAGACATCTATTTTGTAAAAGGACTCAATACTTTCCCGCTTGAAATTTTATATGAGCAATTCTACACACCCAGACTTTTACCCCGGTTATTGGCAGGGGAAGTTTTTGATCCGGTTGATGCAGAACTGGATAACCTGAAAAAAGCACCGGTTGTCAAAATTTCGTATGAACAGTTAACGCGGAATCTGTTTGTTGAAGATGATGGCTTGCCTTCCTACACGAATACTACCGGACTCGCCGAAATAACAGTAAATGCAACTTCCGAAGATGACAAAATTGACGAAATACGCTTGTTTCACAACGGTAAAATCGTGAACCTGGCTACCCGTGGGCTTTTCGTAACCGACGATGCAACAAACACGGATTCCAAAAAATACACCATTAATCTAACGCCGGGTCAGAACTCGTTCCTTGCCATTGCCCTTAACACCCAACGGACTGAAAGTAAACCCGATGAAATACTGGTCACTTATCAAAGCGGAAGTGTGCCGGCAAATATAAAACCAATCACACCTGTTAATGGTGGAGCCATCGACAAGGTCGATAAAAACGCCACGCTCCATTTAATCGTAGTTGGCATTAATCATTATCAAAATCAAAAAATGGTTTTAAATTACGCGTTGGCCGATGCCACCGCATTTAAAGATGAAATGGAGAAAGATGCAAAAAGTGTTATCACAAATATCAAAACCTATTTTGTAACGGACGACCTGGCCACCAAAACAGGTATCACAGCCGCATTCGGGAATGTTCAGGAATTGGCAAAACCATCGGATGTCTTCGTGTTTTATTATGCCGGACATGGTGTGATCGGCAAAGACAAGGAATTTTACCTGGTTCCCAACGATGTCAGTGATTTGAAAAATGTTCAGGCTGAACTGGAAACAAAAGCAATCCCGGCAAAACTACTTCAACAATATGCCATCGATATTGCCGCCCGGAAACAACTTTTTATCCTCGATGCCTGTCAGAGCGCCGGTGCTTTCAACGAAATGCTGCAGGCAGATGGCGACCGGCAAAAGAGCATCGCCGTGGTCTCGCGGAGTACCGGTACCCACTGGATGGCAGCCAGTGGCGCCCAGCAATATGCCAATGAGTTCTCACAGCTGGGGCATGGCGCTTTTACCTATGTGCTGCTCGAAGCACTGAAAGGTTCGGCTGCTGCCGATAAAATGATCACCGTGAACGGTCTTAAAAACTACCTGCAGCAGGGAGTTCCGGAATTGATGAAAAAATACAGCGGAACCCTTCAATACCCGGCCAGTTATGGGTTTGGGAATGATTTTCCGGTGGAAATCCTGAAGTAATCTTATCTTATCAGTTTAATTCACTTTATAGGCGAAACTTTCTCCTGAAAATTTTATTTGAATTTACAAAATTTCAGATTTCCTGTATAAAATTTAAAAGTCTCAAAGAAACCCTGATTTTTGTTGCTTTACTTCAACCTGTAAAGCTCAAAACCCGAGCTGGTTATTCGAGGGGCGAAATTGAAATGGCTTCCATTTCCCCCGATGGCAGGTACCTGCTTTCGGTTGAAGAAGACAGCAAAGCGATCCTTTGGGAAACTGAATCGGGCAGGCAGATAATTATGTTTAAAGAAGTGATGGCTGCCGGCTTTTCTTCTGATGGCAATTCTATTGAGATGGTAATGGATGATTATTCGTTTCGAAAAACGGATTATTCCGGCAAAATCCTGTACCGGTATCCTTCGGCTGACAAAGGCCCCGATCGGGCAAAAAGACTTATGTACACCTACTACCCCGACGACGGCCTGTTCGACTGGAACGGACTCATCTATCACCGTGACCTGGGGTTTCAATTCCGGGTAGACATTCCCGATTACGGCCTGGCGCATCATTATTCATCTGTGCTGAACCAACTGGTTATCGGTGGCCGCAAAACAATTACCTTCTGCAATGTGCCTTCCGGTGAAATCGTCCAATCCTTTAAATTGGACTTTGACGAAAATGATGAACTGAGGTTTGTCAGAATTTCACCCGATGGTAAATGGTTGGCAGCAGGAAGTAAAAAGGATCTGTTTGTAGTTGAAATAGCCACAGGTCAGGTTAAACATACATTCAAATATGGCGATTTAACCTCTTCTTACAGGAAATTTGAACTCATCAACGCCACCTTTTCCAGCGATTCGAAAAACCTGCTTGTGCTTACCCCAAAACAAATGATCCTATATGAGGGTGCCACCGGAAATAAAATATGGGAAACACCACAAAGCGGCATTATGGTGAATGAATATGGGGCCAATTGCGGCGTACTGGGGTTTTCGCCCGACGGCAAAAAAGTATTCCTGGGAGGAACAAAAAAAATATACACTGCCAATGCCACAACCGGTGCACTCGAAACCTTGTTCACGGGTTCATCGGCAGCCTGGTTCGATCAGAATTTCCTGGTGAATAATGATCAGCAATTGGTTGTAAAATCGGGCAGAACAAACTTTGTAAACTGGAACCTATCATCGGGCGCCATGGAAAAAACTGTTCCAATAACCAGTATTGATGAATGCATCAATGTGAGCAGCGATGGAAAATCATTCTACATTTTTCCCGACCGTAATTTCGCCAAAAAGTTAAATGCATCGGGTGAAATATTGAAAGAATACCCAACGGATGTAACGGCCAATATGCCCGCAACCATCGGCCAGTCCTACGATGGAAAATACATTGCCACCAGCGGCAGGTTTGCCTGCGACACCTGCGTAAGCACCTGGCACGAATCATATAACCTATATGTATATGATGCAATTACGGGAAAGAAAATAATCGGCAGGCCCGGTGAAGCGGCCGCTTCCAAATTTGCCAATCACAGTAACTTATTGGCTATAAAAGACAACTTCGACAAATTACCCTTGCGGTTTATTGATATTCCCACCGGGAAAGTGGTTTCAGAAATTACCCTTCCCCAAAAATCAGGTTATCCGTCGAAAATGCAGTTTTCTTCAACCGACCGCTATTTTGTGATCCATACAACTGCGATCAATATTGTAGAAATGGAGTCGAAAAGAATAATTACCATCGATAATAACCTGCCCGACAATTCATCGTGTATAACAGCCAGATTCAGTTCCGACGAAAAATACTACGTAATGGGCAGCGGAAACGGGAAAGTATTTTTTTACGATATAGCCGCCGGAAGCTACAACACAGCGCTTACCATTGACTGCTCCGTCAGCCGTGTGGAAGGGATAAGCTTCACAAAATCTGACCGGTTTATGTTTCTTAATTCCGAAGATAATTTTATCCAGGTCTGGGATTTAAGCATCCGTAAACTGGTTGCTACCCTTTACCCGAATACAAATACCAACGACTGGGCTGTAATTACACCCGATGGCCGTTTCGATGCCTCTGTCGATGCTCAATCGTATATGTTTTTTAGAAAAGATCTCGATTTGTTTCCACTGGGCGCACTTTTCGAACAGTTTTATACACCCGCCTTACTTCCACGCATACTTGCGGGTGAAGTATTCCCGGAAGTAGAAGTTGATTTCAATAAAATAAAACAGGCTCCGGTGGTAAAAATCCGGTATCAGGAAACCGACCATCGAAACCTCGAAGTTGCAGATGATATAGCAACTTATATCAACTCCACCGGTTTGGCGGAAGTTACCGTTACCGCCTCTTCGAAGGACGATGTCATTGACGAAATCCGCCTGTTTCACAACGGAAAAATCGTTACACTCACCACCCGTAACCTGATTGTTGAAGATGAAAGCATCAGCAGGGAAGCTACAAAAACATACACGATAACCCTTTTACCAGGCGAAAACAAACTGCGGGCACTGGCGCTCAACAGTGAGCGCACTGAAAGCAAGCCTTCTGAGATCAGTGTAATATACCGGCAAGACAGTCCTTCAGTTCCGGTTAAACCTGTTATACCAGGAAATTCAGTTATTGACCTTGTTGACAAAAGCGCTACCCTTCACCTTGTTGTGGTTGGGATAAATCAATACCAGAACCCTGCCATGAGCCTGAATTATGCGTTGGCGGATGCAACTGCCGTTAAACTGGAATTGGAAAAAGATGTTAAATCCATCATCTCGAATGTCAATACCCATTTTGTTACCGACGGACAGGCCAATAAGCAGGGCATTCAGCAGGCTTTTGCGGAAGTGCAGAAAACAGCAAAAGCAACGGATGTTTTTATTTTCTATTATGCCGGGCATGGCGTTATCGGGAAAGACAGGGAGTTTTACCTGGTTCCCGCCGATGTCAGCGATTTAAAGAATGTGCAGACTGAACTTGAGCAAAAAGGAATTCCTTCGGGGCTGCTTCAGCAATATGCGATAGATATCCAGGCCCAGAAACAGCTTTTTATCCTCGATGCCTGCCAGAGTGCAGGGGCATTTGAAGCCATGCTCAGCAACAATGGCGAACAGCAGAAATCAATAGCCGTGGTTGCCAGGAGCACCGGTACCCACTGGATGGCAGCCAGTGGTGCCCAGCAATATGCCAACGAGTTCTCACAACTGGGGCACGGCGCTTTTACCTATGTGCTGCTCGAAGCGCTGAAAGGATCTGCCGCTTCCGATAAAATGATCACCGTGAATGGACTTAAAAGCTACCTGCAGCAAGGAGTTCCGGAATTGATGAAGAAATACAGCGGAACCCTGCAATACCCGGCCAGCTATGGGTTTGGAAATGATTTTCCGGTGGAAATAATAAAATAGAAAACCAATGATGAAGGTCACATTCTCTCTTTTAACACTCCTGTTGAGTATTTCGTCTTTTGCTCAAAAAGGTACCATAGTAATTCCTGATGGCCATTCACTTTTAATCAATGTGGTGAAATCTGACCATGAGGGCAAATTTATTTACAGTGCGGAGAATCACAAATGTATCATGTGGGATCGGAAAAGCGGGCAGCAATTGTACACATTCAGCTATAATTCCGGTGATCCTGTTTCCGGCCTGGATATTAGCCCCGACGGGAATAATCTGGCAATTTGTGCTGGAAACGAATTGTTGGTTTTTAATACACTTAATGGGGAAAAAACAGGCAGTAAAAATGGGTTCAGCTCGCAAAGTGAGGTGGTTTTTTCATCCGATGGGAAAGAAATTTATGTTTATGATGAAGGAATTCATGTGTTGAACTCTTCATCGTTGCAAGAGAAATCAATTTTTAAGAGTGATGCCTACTACATGAAAATATGGCTTCTTCCCGGGTCGAAGTTATTGGCAGCCAGTGCTGGAAAATATGAAATCTATGATCTGCAAACGGGCACCATTACTTTCTCTTCCAATATTTCTTCAGAAACAGGTTATAACAATGTCGCGTTTTTGCCTATCCAAAAATTACTTGTAGCTTACGGAAACAACAAGACAGTCGTTGAGTTTTATGATATTTATACCGGAACAAAAGTGGGATCGGTAGAAGCTGATTACTACGACATTACTGTTATTCCATCGGTGAATACCAATGAAATTTTTATCACGGGGCCACAGGTAACTGAGGGTTTTTACGCAATGGACCTCTACAGTACCGATAACTTTACCCTGAAAAGGCGCTATGAGAATACCGGTGTCGTAAAATGGCATCCTTCAAAAGGCGGATATTTTGATGGGGCAAAAAATAAGGCGTGGTTTATCGGATACAACAAAATTTCGGAATACAATACAACTGAAAAATCTGTTGAGAAGGTTCTGGAAGGAGTGGCCGCCAGTCTGGGAATGGATGTTTTTAATGCCATTGATTACAATCAGTCCACCGGGAAACTAAATATTTCGACCGACGATATCAATCTTAAAACAATCGATTTGTACCGGATGGTTCCTATCCTTCATAGTTCGATGAATGAGACTCCTGCGGCCATTGCCGTTTCCGCGTCGGGCGATACCGCGATAATTTTTAGCTTTGGAAAAGCTGAAATCAGGAATATGCGTACAAAAAAGCTGATCAGGGTGGCAAAAACGCCGGGTGAGGCCGGCTTTTTACACAGGAATGCCTTTTTCTTCAGCAACGACGGTAAAAATTTATATTATGCCATTGATGGCCAGGATGATGTATCCATCAACAAAATGACTACCGCAACAGGTATTTCCCAAACACTCTTTAAAGTTTCAGGTTTTGGCCCTATGATGGTTCATCCCGATAAATCTTTATTGGCGGGGTTTGAATCATCGTATGGTGTTAACATCGCATCGGTTTGGGATCTGACAACCGGAAAACGCATTTTTAGCCACGAATGCATTGCTGATGGGGAATATGACGATCAATACATTCAGGTTTCAACGGATAAAAAAAGCGTGTTGGTTGTGACCGACGATCTGAAGGTTTTCAATCTGGCCACCGGAGCGCAGAGTTCTTTGGCAGGATATGGCGGAGGAATTGATAAATTCGGCTCATCGGGTGCCAGCAGCGATTTTTCATTTTTCGCAACAGGCAGCCAGTATGGCAATCTGGCTGTTTTTGACAGCAATGGAACACGGCTTTATGAAAAACAGGCACATAACAGCACGATCCGCAAAGTATTCTTTTCGCCCGATAACAAACTATTGTACACTGTTTCGTACGATAATACCATTAAAGTCTGGGAAACTTCAACAGGAAGGAATATTGGAGTACTGTATTTATTCAGGGAAACCAACGACTTTGTTTTTATGGACAGTGAGGGACGATTTGACGGCTCTCCCGAAGGAATAAAACAAATATATTACCTGCAGAATCAGCAGGTCACCGCACTGGATGCTGTGTTCGAAATTTTTTATGTCCCGAATCTCTATGCCCGTTCGGTTGCAGGTGAACGTTTTCCTGAAATTACCATTGACAGGCTTTTACCCGCTCCAATAGTAAAGATCAGTTATGCCGCGGTGGTAAGGAATGTAGAAGTCGATGGCGATAGACCTTCGTATCAGAATACAACCGGAACGGCAGAAATTACAGTTAATGCCTCAGCAGAGGGAGATGCTGTAAATGAAATCAGGCTTTTCCATAATGGTAAGATTGTAACGCTCACTTCCAGAAATTTGATTGTTGACGATGAAAACGACGCTTCCTCTGCGACAAAAAATTATACCATTCCGCTGTTGTCCGGAGCGAATATCTTCCGTGCCATCGCGCTCAATAGCCAAAGGACAGAAAGTAAACCCGATGAAATACTGGTCACTTATCAAACTTCAGGTGTGCCTGAAAATCTGAAACCAATTACAACAGTTACCGGTGGAACCATCGACAAGGTTGATAAGAACGCCACACTCCATTTAATCGTCGTTGGCATAAATCAATATCAAAATCAAAGCATGGTTTTGAACTACGCTTTGGCCGATGCCACTGCATTTAAGGTTGAATTGGAGAAAGATGCCACGAGTATTCTGTCCAACGTTAAAACTTATTTTGTTACAGACAATACTGCAACCAAAGCAGGAATCACTTCTGCATTCAACCAGGTTCAGCAAACTACCAAACCACAGGATGTATTTGTTTTTTATTATGCAGGACATGGTGTGATTGGCAAAGACAAGGAATTTTACCTGGTTCCCAACGATGTCAGCGATTTAAAAAGTGTACAATCGGAATTGGAAGCAAAAGGAATCCCGGCAAAACTACTTCAGCAATATGCCATCGATATTGCCGCTCAGAAACAACTTTTTATCCTGGATGCCTGCCAGAGCGCCGGTGCTTTTAACGAAATGCTAAGCGCCGATGGCGACCAGCAAAAGAGCATTGCCGTGGTCTCGCGAAGCACCGGTACCCACTGGTTGGCAGCCAGCGGTGCCCAGCAATATGCCAACGAGTTTTCACAACTGGGGCATGGTGCCTTTACCTATGTGCTGCTCGAAGCGCTGAAAGGATCGGCTGCTGCCAACAAAATGATCACCGTGAACGGTCTTAAAAATTACCTGCAGCAAGGGGTTCCGGAATTGATGAAGAAATACAGCGGAACCCTTCAATACCCGGCCAGTTATGGATTTGGGAATGATTTTCCGGTGGAGATCGTGAAATAAAATCGGTTATCTATACCTAACAGGTTTTTCATATTCTGTATTCCGGAATATCACCAGGCTGGCTGGCAAGAACTAAGCAAAAAGATTCTACCGTAGCGATTCTTGCCCTCGTTGTTTTTTCTGAATTGAGTGGGGCAATCACTCTGGTGGGCAAGATGACTACCCTTAAAACTTCCTCTTATTTTACTGTTTTAAACTAATCGAACAAAAAATATTATTTTCAAGTTTCTCTCTAAGTCTTGTTATAGCTGTAAAATTCATGGGTAAACTTTTTCTGTCATCTCCTCTGATTCAACATCCTTCTCCCTGGTGGATGCCCGTAGTTTCATTACTAATTAAAGTATATGGAATGTTGTTCCTGGGATGGCATATCCAGCCGATTATTTTCTTTTTCTGGTGGGAAGTTATGCTGATGATTGCATCAGCCCTGGTGCGGATGTTCTTTTCACTCAATGGGCAGCCATTCTTCGAAAAATTCCTGTTTCGGGTGGGTATGTTGGTTGGTGGGATTTTCTTCGGAATTATGTTTGTGATGCTTTCGGTAGCATTCACATTTAAAGCCTTCGAAAATATTTCCGGTAGCGAGTTCAGGGGCATAGGCCAACAGATCAGGCTGTTGCAGTTCAGTTACCTGGCAGGTATTATGATTCACTTTTTTGCCAACGGTCGCTATAAAACGGCAGATCCATTCGGGGAATTGGGAGGCGTTTTCATACACCTGCTGATATTGCTCGCTTTTTTACAGGCTATAACTATGCACCTCATTCCCAGGTACCCGCGGCTGAACCAGGCCCTGTGGGTGGCAATAGCCGTGGTGGTGTTAAAATTCCTTGTCGACCTGTTGTTTGCAAAAATCGGGCAGCCTATGAAGATAATGTTCTCGAAACAAACAGAATAAGACTGACATTTTCATCTTACTGGTTCAAACCCCCATCCATTCCCTTTAAAATAAACCACCTCATCGATTCCCGCTTCTTTCAAAATTGAGAAACCATATTCGAATTCTCCATCCAGTTCGTGAGGTTTGTGCGCATCCGAATTTACCATAACCGGAATACGCAGTTTTTTGATATGTTTCAAAATATCTAATCCCGGGCAGGTAGTTACTGAACGCTGTTTGTAAATCCCTTGGCGCGGGGGGGAGGGCGGGGGTGTTTGAGACCAATGCGCACATATCCAACGAGCTTTTCGCAATTACCTGGCGGAGGCTTTTACCTATGTGCTGCTCGAAGCGCTGAAAGGTTCAGCTGCTGCCGATAAAATGAATACCGCCGAACGTTCATCTGAAACAATACCTGCCTTTTAAGGCGGGAAGTTCCCGAACTGAAGAAGAAATACATGGAAAACCTTCAATACCCGGCCAGGCTGGATGTGGGAATGATTTTCGGTGGAAATCCTGGTATTCAGAATGCAGGGAAAGGCTCAGGAAATAAAACTTAATAAAGAAACCGAAAACAGGTAAGGGGACGATGCAGCAATTAAAGGCCGAAAGCACTGTCACGCCGGAGGCGGGAAGATGCGGGCAAGCGAACTGCAGGTATGCAGGCAGAGCCTGCCTCCATATTAAGACGGCGGCTGAGCCACCGCCTGACAACAAGGAGTTATTCATGGGAAACTCCTACCGGAGTTTTTCAACAAGCTTTATTTATTCATCAGCGCTATTGAGCCAGCCTTTGCGGTAATGGTTATCTGGGAGGCATCGGATTTACCGATGATGCCATTGGCCTTAATGGTGCTGTATTTTGCATTGATGGTCTCCTTTTTCAATTGACTATCGATGGATGGTGGCAGATTGACGATGGTTTTGGCATCGTAAATCATATCCAGTGAATACGAAGCTACCGGACTAATGCCCAATATTACATCGGTATATTCCGATTTGATAAATACATTAACAAACTCTTTCGGTATACCATTGATTTTCAATTCGCCGTATTTGGTGGTGAGTGAACTAACTGTCTTTAGCTCATTGATGCGGATGCGGGAGAAAGATACATCTCCGCTCAGAGATGTGCAGGATTTAATCGTCATTTTATCGCGCACCGATTCCATTTCAATGGTGGTGGCATCGTCGAGTTCCAGTGTTGATGACCGGCTGACCAGGTTCAGCCTGGTAACTTTCTGCAGATAAAGATCCGAGTAATTGATACTGATCTGTGCTTCGCCGGCTTCCTGAATGCTTCCTGAACCAAATTCAAGATTCAGCTTCAAATTTCCGCCAAAATCTCTGGCCTGCAAATCACCGTTCGAGAGGATAATGTCCGTTTTTCCCTTCCGGCTGTCAAGGTAAATATTACCGAACTTGTTCTCAATCTTTACAGGATTGGCTTCCGGCATATAAACGGTATAATGGATCTGCAGGTTGTTGCTGGTATTCACCATTTTTCCGGCATACGATACCACATCCTTCCAGAAAGTGGCGCTGTTGTCGTGAAAAACCGTTCTGGCACTGATAACACTGGCTGTTGAAACCATCTCGCAATCGATGGAAGTGAGAATTTTATTCAGCTTCGACGGCTGTTTCGACTGCACCGATATACTCACCTCGAAACGGACCGAATCCTTTTCCCAGTTCATGATATTGACATTCCCGTATTTATTGGAAACCTGGACCAGGGTGCCCGGCTTCAGCCTGTAGGTTTTACTCTCTTCACGCTTCTCCGAATAGGTTTGGGCGGCCAGAAGCAATGGCAGGCATGCAACCAGTACAAGCAATGAGAGGTTCCTGAATATGTTGATCTTAGTTTTCATAGTTCATTAATTGGCAAAAAATATTGTAATGTTAAAGTTCGGTATCAACCGTTTGCCTTTCCATCTGGCTTCCTTCGGATCGGCGGAGTTCCTGCAGCATTTCATCAAGAATTTCAATTTTCACCCTGTAGGAAAGAATAATGGCTTCAATAACTTTTTCATCGGCATTGCTCTCTTCGAGATCGTTTTTCAGCGCTGCTTTCTTTTTATCCATTTCCTTGAATTCCTTTTTCAGATCCTCAATGATTTCAGGGTGTTCGGAAGCGAAAGCCTGCAGCTCTGCCTGTTTACCGGTAATCTGGGAAGTATAATATGCTTCCGTATCCTGTAGTTCGTTCAGGGCGGGATTCGTTGAAGATTCCCTTCTATCACCGGCAGTCTGTTTTTTACCGTTCATATCGGCATAGTCGTTCAGCATCCATGCCGAAGCAAAAATGAGGACGGCAGCAGCCACCTTCCAGGCGTATGGCCATAATTTCCTGATATTTGACTTCCGGGCAAGCGGTAATTCCCTTTCGATGGCATCCCAGGCCATGGCCGGCGGCTCAAGGGTATTGAACCCTGCGGCATTTTCGCGAACAAAATGTTCCAGTTTATCTTTTTCCATATCTTTTCTCCTTATGCAACAAATCCGGGCATGGCAATCAGCTTTTCCTTCACCAGTTGGCGGGCCCGCATAAACTGCGTTTTTGAAGTTGATTCGGATATTTTCAATATTTCTGCAATTTCCATGTGGTCGTAACCTTCAATCAGGTAGAGTGAGAAGATCACCCTGGCGCCCTCCGGCAGCAATTCCATGGCTCGTTTTACCCTTTCAACGCTAAGCCTGAGTTCCTCTTCATCGGGTCCATCCTTTTCATCTGCAATGCTCAATGTTTCGGTCATTTCGTCGCTTACCCATACTATCCGCCTTTTTTCCAGTTCGTTGATGCAGCGGTTGACCATAATTCGCTTTAGCCAGGCACCGAATGTTGACTCGCCCCTGAAGGAATCCAACCGCCGGAATGCTTCCACAAAACCCTCCTGCAGCATATCTTTTGCTTCCTCAGCATCGCCCATCATCCGCATACAGATGTTGTACATAGCTTTTGAAAATGAGTTGTAAAGCTCATTGAAAGCCTTGCGGTTTCCGGCTTTGCAGGCCTCGACCAGGTGCTGGTGTATGTCGTTGTGCTGATGATTCAAGCTGCCGGCCCAGGGTTATTTTTTACTTAATGACAGGGATATTCCCAAAGGGTTGGAACCCGGGGAATAAAAATAGGAATTTTGGGGGTTGGATTTAATTTCGTATAGTTAAGGTTTAGGATTTTGCGCATAATACAAAGTGACAGGGCTAATCTATAATTGGAAGATTTGAATCCTTCACCTTTAATCCTTTAGCCAAAGTGTGGCTGGCGTTTACAATGATTTTGAAGCCCCTCCTACTTTACAATCAATGAATTCATAATCTCCTTCCCTACCGGAGTCCAATCCTTTATATCTTTTTTGGTACAATTGAATGTACAGATAAGCAGCCTGCCTTCAAGATCGGTAAAAAACAGGAGATTATAGATTTCGGTATCCATTGCAGGGGTCACCAGCTCCATATAGCCGACTTTTCGTCCGTTGATTTCCTTTACCCCGGAGTCTTTCCATTTTGCAGAAGGATAAACGCTTTTGAAAGTCTGAACAAGATTGTCCTTATAAGCAGTTATCATATCCTGATCGGCCTTGTTCTGCGTATGATTCAACGCTACATTTATTCCGCCAGATTCGTTTGTAAATACCAGCGTTGGCCTGCTTTCCATAGGATATTTGACTTTCAGCATATCTTCTTTCATCAGTTCAAAGTCCTCCGGTATTTTCAATTCTATTTTGCCATTGAGCAGTAATTTGCTTTCCAGATCTACAATGAGACTGAATGCTGAAGCCAGTAACAAAACTACAATGGCCAGGGTGGTAATCTTTATCTCTTTCATTCCAGGTTACTATTTATTCCGATTGGATTATTCATCACAAACTTACCACTTTTCACTTGAAACGAAATCAGCCAAGGTATAATCATTATTATACATTTAACAGATTATAAGCAGACCGATTAAATATCGGCAACTTCTCAGCATTTCTATTTTAAGTCCCGGGATTTCAACTCTTTTTGCATCTCTTTTTCCAGAATTTTATTGTTGGTAGAATTTCTTGCGATTAAATATGCCAGTATTAACGGAAAGAACGTAAAAAATCCAAAACCATTTTTTACTGTGCTATAAATTACAATTCCAATAGTAAATCCAATAAATGCGGCATCAATTATTTTATTGGTTTTTATTTTTTTAATTTTCTGTAAAAGTTCCTGGTCGCTTAATTCTGTCAGGTTTTCAGATTCCATAGTTTTGTTTAAGTGTTTCATTTGAATGTTATTTTATTGAAATTTCTGCTAACGGTTGACGCTATGGCAAGTGCGGGAATAAATTGTTGCTCAACTGTCTGCCAGCACAAATGTATGTAAAGATTTCAAATGTTTCAACGAACACGCATACCCGCATTTGCTATAGCGTTTGTTGAACTAAATCCCTGCGGGATAGCTTTGGATAGATACCCATGCAGGACTGTCGTGATTTTCCTATTTAACAGTTTTTCACCATTATTCTTATATTTGCCTGATAATATTTTAGACTGTTTGTATTTGAATTCTATAATGTTATCTTCCTGTTATTCAATGCATGGCTTTCTAAAACTGGCGGAAAGTACATAGCGA
The DNA here is from genome assembly GCA_016709025.1 of Bacteroidales bacterium. Classification (GTDB taxonomy): domain Bacteria; phylum Bacteroidota; class Bacteroidia; order Bacteroidales; family Lentimicrobiaceae; genus Lentimicrobium. The sequence goes on from JADJEQ010000037.1 coordinate 90,829, forward strand.
AAAAAATCAACAATTTATCTGAGAATCTAACCGGGGGATGTAGTTCAACCGGGAACCGAGGACGAAGGACGAGCTCAGCGTAAGCTATAATCTCTGGGTCTTGCAGACCGCTCAGAGTCCTGTTTATCAGCAGAAGTAGTTAATCGTTGATTATACTATTAACATATTCAATAGCTTTTTCCAAAACTTCGTCTTTCCCATTTCTTATTCCCTTGATTGTTGGTTTTATTTGTATATCAGGCACCAATCCTATTTTTTGAAGTTGTCTTCCATCGTAGTATCTAACATCATGGCCTGAGAAATACAAGGTAATATTGCCAGGAATTTGAAAATTAGTAACATCGCCATTTGCTCCGGCAGTCTGACTTCCAATGAACTTGGTCTGATTTGCAGCTTTAAAAAACAGACCAGTGTGTTCAGCCTGGCTTTGAGTTCTTTCATCTATTAACATAACAGTGATACCTTTATATAGTGGTGGCTTTGCATCCGGAATAGATTGATTAAAGATTGTTAAATTTTCAGATATATCTTCCCCTATTTTCATTTTCATAGGTGAAAATCTTCTGAAATTTGCCGCATAAACATTTCTTTTATCTGTAAGATGGGGAGCTATCGACCATGCAGTGCCTTGTGGATAACCTCTCATATCGAAAATAATAGCTTTTGTATCTTCAAAATCTTTAAACATCTTATCCACCATATCGACCGTTAGTTTATCTAAATCAGCGTAACCTATGTCATTGTTAATATGCTTTGTAATTGGCATCAAATCCCTTCCCCCGTATGAAAGTTGTCGAATATAATTTCTATAAGAATTAAGCCGCGGTAATTGAATTGTTTTGATTTTGTTCTTTTTATCTCTTACAGTAAGGGATAAAGTTGAACTATCATTACCGTTTAAAAGATTCCATGAAATATAATTGTACAAAGCTGAGTGATTTGACGCCGAAAGGTATTTCATTCGCCTCTCAATGACTGATTCAACATCCTCGCCATTAATTTTAGTTATTATATCTCCTTTTTCAATTCCTTCTACTCTATATACCGAATCGGGTAATAAATCAACGATTACGGGTTGCTCCTCAATGAAACGGATGATAACAGGTGGTGATGCAGTACCAAAATAACCAGACAGCACTTTGCTGCTAATAAATCCATGTCCATCCTGAATATGTGTATACATTTCGGCTACAGCCAAATTATATTCCAATGAATCCCGGGCATAAGCAAAGCGGGGAATATATTCTTTTAAAACCTCATCCCAATTATCCACCATTAAATCTTTATATGCATAAAAATAATCAACAACAGTCCATATTTTAGCTATGGCTAACATACGGTTTCCAAAATCGGGGTAGTAGATATTTCCTGAATCAATTGATGTGATTTCAACACTTCTTATTACAGCATCATTAACCTCTGTTACTATTCTGCTCCTGGCATTGGTATTTCCGCCAAAATAATGAAATGCAACTTCAAAAATTTCATTTTCTTCAATTCCTATTGGTAAAAGATTGTCAGCAGTTGGTTTTTTATCAACATCCAATTCATCTAATCTTATTTGGACACTTAGGCTATCTTCTAATTCAAAAATAGCTGAATGAACAAAGGACGCATCCGACAAGCTATCTAAAGTAAGTATAAATCCCTGTCCATTGTTTTGAAGGGATAATGCGATTCTGGGCAGTTCAGAAAATTGGTTAATAAGAAAAACAATTTTTTGGGTTGAATTTTTTGAGTCTGGGTAAATGATATCATCATCTTTAACATAATATCCAGATGAATATCCTCCTGATGTAGAACCATTCTCGGGTTTAAAACCATCATGAAATCTTGCTTTATATCCAGGAACATTAAGCTTTTTGCCGGATAAAAATGATTGTATATCAGCAAAATAATAGTCAATGTAACCTTTTAAATCATCAGATAACTTATTATAGCCTCGTAAGTCAAAAATTACCCCATGTAACATAGGTAGTTTGTCTTTAAGAGAAGAAAACTGTTTGCTACTATAATTAAAATCGTCCAAATCACTATAATCTTTAATTGAAAATAACAGGACGCTGTCCTTCAACCAGGAAACAATTGGGTACTTCGAAGTATCATTAGAATTGTAGCCTGATGATGATTCAATTATATGGGTTATAGGGTCATTAAGCGACAATAACATTTTATTGATTGCATTCTTAAATTCCTTTTTGCTTTTTGCATTTGATACATCTTCAATTGCATTAACATATGCCTGATCCCACTTATCTGAGTTTTTTTCTAAGTAGGGATGAAAATATTTTATATGTCCCCATAATTGAGAGGTTTTGGCAATTCGTTCAATTTGTATAGAATCCAAAACTTCCTGAGCCTCTATTATAATTGAGAGGCTAAATAAAACTGAAATAATAACAATCTTTTTCATTATTTCCTGATTTAGTGGCTTTCTTAGGTACTATTTCTGCTAACTCATTAATATCAAAACAAACTTAACACTTTTCTGTCATGAATGATTTTAGCCGCTCGCTTTTCCGGCAGACTTAATCATTTCAATTCAGATGATCACTTTGGAATCCTATACTCCATTTTACTGATAATTAGCTTATTAATGCTATTATTCAGCAAAATGAATACCCTATCGGTTTCAGCCACCCAAAACGCCGATTATGTTTTTCTAAAACGATTAGCATGAATTTACAGTAGTCTCAACAGAGGTCCGGGCAAAACTCAAAAGAGATTCAGTAAAATCGCCTGGAAGAATTAAGGAACAACAATTTTGATAATTCCTGCAAACTATGTAAAAATCCGGTAATTCAAATGAACCATTTTATCAATACTATGTTTAATGTTAAACATAAAACACTAAACAATGAAACAGTTATACTCCACTATCCCGGTATTATTTAAGAAACTGGCAGCAGTATTTCTGCTGCTGGCAGGCCTGGTTCCCTTCAACGGACAGGCACAAACCATCACTCTCCTTTCTCCGAATGGCGGAGAAGCCTGGAATGCCGGAACCTATGAAGAGGTCAGTTGGGTGGGAGATAGCTTAAGCAGTATGTTAAGGCTTGAATTTTCACCGGATGGGGGTAATACCTGGGGGTACTTTGCCGAGGTCCCTTCCTCACCGGATGGCGGCATTTTTCCCGTTTTCCCGCCCTTTTATAACAGTACGAATGCGCTGCTGAGAATCACCGACTTCAGCGACCCCTCAGTAAACGATATCAGCGATGCGCCTTTCACCGTTATTGTCCCGTCAATCAATATTTATCAGCCAGCTACCGGATCTGTCGTTTTTGCCAATACTCTTACGTATGTAAACTGGATTGTCTATGCACCAGGTTTCAGCCTGCTCAATGCAGAAATTTCGACCGACAACGGACTGACTTTTTTACCCGTAGCTCAAAACCTCAATGCGCTAATGGGGTATACATACCTTGTTTTAGCTGATACACCAGCCGAAACAGCTATTCTCAAATTGTACAATGCCCAGGATCCTTCGGAGTTTTGCCTGAGTACTCCTTTTACCATCAGTCAGGTTCCTGTTTATACCCTTACCTCCCCCTCCGGCGGAGAAATTGTGAATGTTTACAGCCCTCTGACCATTAGCTGGACCGTTGAAAATTCATATTCCGACAATTGCGATCTCGAGTTTTCAACTGACAATGGTGAGACATGGGCGTTTCTTAATAATGCTACAAGCACCGGAAATTCCGGAAGTTACGTGTGGACCACTCCAAACCTAAATTCAGAAGAATGTGTCATCCGTATCCGGGATATATATGCCTTTACATCCATGGATACCTCTGCTGCGTTTACCATTATGCCCTTCCCTGAAACCCCGTTATGCATGGTTACTGCAGACAGCCTGACCAACTACAATGTGATTGTTTGGGAGAAGCCTGCTTCCGGCCTGATCGAAGATTTCCTGGTTTACAGGGAAACATCCCAGGCCAATGTTTATGAGGTCATTGATACGGTTGGTTACAACGAAGAACCTGTGGTTACCGACTTTGGCTCCAACCCGGCCGTGCGGCCTTACCGTTACAAAGTCGGATTTATGGACAGTGAGAACCGTGTTTTCCCCGCCGGCGATTACCATCAGACCATTCACCTGACGATCAGCCAGGGGATAGGCGGCAACCGGAACCTGATCTGGACTCCCTATACCGGATTTGACTTTTCATCCTACAACATTCTGCGCAAAACGGGATCCGGAGATTACGAACAAATAGCCACTATTTCATCCAGCTTCAGCTCATATACCGATTTCGATGCACCCGCGGGAGATGTTACCTATACCGTGGCGATCGACCGGCCGGGCATTTGCAATACCGGTTTACGCGAGAACGGATATACAGAGGTGCGTTCCAATGAAGCTTCATTGAACCCGGCTTCGGTTGCCGGCAGTAAAGAAGTCAATTTCAGCGTATATCCGGTTCCGGCCAACGACCGGATCAGCATTCAGTTCGGTGATAATGCCATGGGATCCATCAACCTGACCATTACCGATGTTACCGGCCGGATCATATATTCCGGGGAATACAGCGATGTGCGTCCGGGACAGGTTTATTCGATCAGCACTTCAGAACTTTAAAGAAGGATTGTATCTGCTGAATTTAATTTTCAGACGGAACAGGATCACAAAGAAAATCGTGGTAAGGCATTAAATACTTCAGATATCCGATCTGCTTTGTACAAGACGGATCAATAAAGGGTTTAAACGGAGAATCTCAGGAATGCCCGGATTCTCCGTTTACAGGATTTTGATTTTACCAGCAATCGACTTTGTTCTTTGATCTCTTAAATAAAACGATTAAGACGTTTAAATTTTATTTACCTGTAAGGCCTGTCATTTAGGCTGTCGAAAAAATACATTGACCTTAATCTCAAGGTCCTGAAATGCGCAAATTTGATTAATGATTTTATTGATGGATTTAAAAGGGGGAATCGGCCAACTCAGGTATTAAATGATTAAAAATTAACAGACCTATCAAAGTCAGGTTTAACCACCCATTGAACAGATTTGACGAATTTAATCTAAATTTGAGATAGCTCACTATAAATAAATTTTATTTTATCTCAATATGGCAAATGCACTTTGAACTTTTTTTCGATTTATTTTGTTTAATGTTTAAACCAAAAACCAAAACAATGACACCAAAATACGCCCGCATTCAAAAATATCTGAAATCGTTGATTTTCAGCATGTTCTTTCTTTCAACAATAATCAGCACCCTGGTCTTTGCTCAAAACCTTACCATACAAACGCCAAACGGCGGAGAAGTATGGACCTATGGAGTGGCTGAAATTGCATCCTGGACAGGACAGAACCTGAGCAGCGTGGTAAACATCGAATTCTCCTATGACGGCGGAAACAACTGGTGGTACTTAGGCGAAGTTCCATTCGGGACCAAACGGAGGCAATGCGTCGATCGGCCCACCAAACACTTCAACATCAAATGCGATACTGAGAATTACCGATTAAACAACCCGGAAGTCACCGATATCAGCGATGCACCTTTTTCCGTTTACGTTCCGGCGATCTTCATCTGGGAACCATCCGGTATTTCTGCAGTTTTTGCCAATAGCCCGGCTCAGGTTTACTGGATACTGTATGTGCCCGGAATTACACTGCTCAATGCTGAAATTTCAACCGATAACGGACAGACCTTCACACCTGTTGCCCAAAACCTGAATGCACAGATGAGTTATACGTATATTGAATTATCAGATACACCTGCCGATTCATGCGTCCTTAAACTCTACAATGCCGAAAATCCATCTCAGTTTGGCCTGAGCCAAGTTTTTCAGATCAGTCCCAACCCGGTTTACACCCTGACTTCACCGTCCGGGGGCGAAATCGTCAATACATACAGTTCATTCACAATTGCCTGGGATGTTGAAAATCCTTATACAGCCTATAACTATCTTGAATTTTCCAGTGATAATGGTGAAACCTGGGAGGTCATTGCCAATGGTGTTAGTCAGGGGAATTCAGGAAGCTATGAATGGACTACGCCAAATGTAAATTCCGAGGAATGCCTTATCCGGATCACTGATTCTTACGCATATACATCCAGTGATACCAGTGCAGCCTTCACCATTCTGGCTTACCCTGAAACACCGGTTTGCATGGTAACAGTAGACAGCCTGACCAACCAGAATGTCATCATCTGGGAAAAACCGGTATCAGATCTAATCGCCGACTTCCTGATCTACAAAGAAACGGATGAAGCCAATGTTTATGAGGTAATTGACACAGTAAGTTATGAAGAGACACCTATGGTTACTGACTTTGGCTCCAACCCTGCCATAAGACCTTACCGTTACAAAATCGGTTTCATGGACAGCGACAACAGGGTATTCCCGGCAGGGGACTTCCATCAGACCATCCACCTGACCATCAACCAGGGTGTTAACGGCAACTGGAACCTGATCTGGACACCCTACACAGGATTTGACTACAATTCGTATAAAATAATGCGCAAATCGGGAGAGGGTGCTTTTGAACAGATTGCAACAGTTTCAGCAAGTTTTAACTCCTACACTGATTTTGATGCACCTTCAGGCGATATCGCCTATATGGTTAAAATTGTGAACCCGGACGGTTGTAATACAGGCCTGCGCAATGCTGTCTATACAGATGTATATTCAAATCAGGCATCGGCAAGCCTGGTATCGGTGGGTGGCATCGGTAAAACTGATTTCAGCATTTATCCTGTTCCGGCCAATGACCGGATCAACATTCAGTTCGGAAATAATGCCAAAGGAAACATTAGCCTGAGCATCACCGATGTAGCCGGAAGGATTATTTATTCAGCCGGATATAGCGATGTCAGTCAGGGTCAGGTGTATACCATTAACAGCACTGCCTTTGCTGAAGGATTGTATCTGCTGCATGCGATTTCATCAGGCGACAGGATTACCAGGAAATTTATTATTCAACATTAATCCTTAACAAAATCCAATCCGCACTGTGCCTGCCTGATCGATAAGTTTTCAAACAGACAACCATGGCTATGCCGTGATTGTCTGTTTTATCAAGTTTGGCAATTAGCGGTATTTGAATTTAATTTTCCTGGAAAAGCAATCAGGATGCTTTTTGCTTTTTTCTTCCTGTATTTAGGTCAACATAAACTTTGGCCTACAATCTCAGAAAAAATCTCTTTCAATTAAACAATAGCCAAATTGAGCGGTTTGAAAAGAAATCTTCCACTTATGTTTAATATAGTTGAAGGCACTTTTAAAGTTGAATAAAAAAAATTCAGAATTCCAAGAGACTGTTTAAGTTTTTGATTCCATTTTCAATAAGCCCGTCCTTTTGGGCGAGAATAATAAACAGAAAAACCAGGGCAAAATCCTGAAAAATTAATTATTAATTTACAAATTTTTCGGGATTTTACCTTAGCCTGTGATACTATATTCGGAACCCGCCCATTCGTGGGGTTTTAACAAATAATATAAACAGTCTCTAAATTTGGCTTGTGCGTTTTGAACTTTTTCCAATTAATTTCGTTTAATCTTTTCTAAAAAATATAAAACAATGAAACATAGATACACCAGCATTCCGAAATATGCCAGATTCCTTGCCTTTGCAGTGTTTTTTGCAGCAACATCAATCACCTTACAGGCTCAGTCCATCACCCTGTTGGCTCCGAATGGTGGAGAATCGTGGATTGTCGGAAGCTACGAAAATGTCAGTTGGACGGGTCAGGGCCTTGGAAACGTATTGAGGCTTGAATTCTCCCCCGACGGTGGAGTCGACTGGTGGTACTTTGGAGAGGTTCCTTCGGCACCGAACGGAGGCAGCGCAATGGTTTTTGTTCCCCCCTTCCTTAGCCAAAATGCATTGCTCAAAATCACCGACTTAAGCAACCCCACTGTCAATGATATCAGTGATGGAACATTTACAGTTTCTTATCCGCCAATCTTCATTAACGAGCCCCATTTCGAATCTGTGATTTTTGTAAATAATCTCACTTATATTGACTGGGGACTTTATGAACCGGGAATAAGCCTGCTCAATGCAGAAATATCGACCGACAACGGCCTGACATATTCACCTTTGGCCCAGAACATCAATGCAGCGGCGGGTTACACTTACCTTACATTATCCGAAACACCTGCTGATGACTGCATCCTAAAGCTATACAACGCTGAAGACCCTTCAGAGTTTGGATTGAGTGGAGTTTTTCAGATAAATCCTGTACCTGTCTATACCCTGACTTCACCTGTAGAAGGCCAGATTGCAAATATCAATAGTCTTCTCACGATAAGCTGGAATGTTCAGAATCTATACTCAGCAGAGAACTACATTGAATTCTCCAGTGATAACGGTGAAACCTGGGAGATCGTCGCCTATGGCAGCAGTTTGGGCAACTCAGGAAGTCTTATCTGGTTTACTCCCAATGTGAGTTCTGATGAATGCCTTATCAGGATCAACGATTACTATTCATCATCCAGCGATGTAAGTGACATATTTACCATCATGCCTTACCCCGAAACCCCTATCTGTATGGTGACGGTGGACAGCCTCACAAATCAGAACGTGATCATCTGGGAAAAGCCAGCTTCAGATCTTATCACTGATTTTCTGGTTTACAAGGAAACAGATGAATTCGATGTTTATGAAGTGATTGATACGGTTAGCTACCAGGATGTGCCCATGGCCACTGATTTTGAATCCAATCCTGCAATAAGACCTTACCGTTACAAACTTGGTTTCATGGACAGCGAAAGCAGGGTATTTCCGGTCAGCGATTACCATCAGACCATCCACCTGACCATCAACCAGGGGGTTAACGGCAACTGGAACCTGATCTGGACGCCTTACGCAGGATTTGACTACACTTCATACAAAATAATGCGGAAATCGGGCAATGGTCCTTTTGAGCAAATTGCCAGCATTTCAGCAAGCTTTACCTCCTTTACCGATTTTGATGCACCTTCAGGTGACATCGCCTACATGGTTAAAATCGTGAATCCGGATGGCTGCAGCACCGGCCTGCGCAATGCTGTCTATACAGATGTATATTCAAACCAGGCATCTGCAAGCCTTGTATCGGCAGGTGGCATCGGCAAAACCGGTTTCAGCATTTATCCTGTTCCGGCCAATGATCAGATCAACATTCAGTTTGGGGACAATACAAAAGGAAGTATCGACCTGACCATCACAGATGTTACCGGCAGGATTATTTATTCCGCTGAATACACTGATGTGTTTGCAGGGCAGGCTCTATCAATCAACACTTCCGCTTATACCGAAGGGATGTATTTGCTGAATATTGTAACTTCCGGTGAAAGAATTACAAAGAAATTCGTGATCAGGCATTAAAACTGCCCCGGTGCGGATGCTTGTTAACTGTGGCTCCTGACCAATTTGAATATTTCACCCCACGAGGGTTCCTTTCCACTCATAAGAATAGAGACCCTGAAAATTTTTGCAGCCAGTTTGCGGAGCAGGTAAAAGGTCAGCACCAGCAGACTAAATGAACCGGCAGGCTGCCAGAAATCTACCTCAGTAACAGCCCACCGCATCGGCATGGCAGTTGCTGAGGTCAGCGGAAACCACGACAGAAAAACAGCGAGGCGGCTGTCGGGATCGCGGGTTACCAGAAATGAAGCCAACACAAATAACAACGGCAGCATCATGAGTGCGCTTTTGCCTGAATTGTTGGGGTCGGTAATCACCGAAGCGATGGCCGCCAGCAGGGCATTCCAGATGAGGATACCGGTAAGGGCAAAAGGGAGGAACAATAATATGGATGGCATGTGCAGATAAGCCGAGATGGTGGAAACCGGCACACCGGTGAACTGGAAAAACAACACGCCGCCGATGATGCCCAATACCGAATAGGTTAACATAGATGACAATCCGGTTAGCGTGATACCGAAAATTTTGCCATCCATCCATACCTGAGGGCTGATGGCCGATACAATCTGTTCGGTTATTTTCAATTGCTTTTCACCGGTAATGGCAGTAAACTGGTAAGCGAAGCTCAGAAACACCGCCAGAATCATAAGACAGGCAAAGAAAAAAGCAAGGATAATCCTGCTATTTGAGTTGTCGGCATATATAAACGACTCCTTAACCGGGGCAGGTGAAAGAACTACTGACAAATCGGCCTCACTCAATCCCTTCACCTGCAGCATGCGCGTTTTGTGATGCTCATCGAGTGCAGTCTTCAGCTTTTTCAGAACCCTGGTTTTCTTGTAAGCATGAATAATAAAGGTATTGCCTTCCTCCACCAGCAAAATACCCTCCTTTTCTTTCGTGATGCGACCAAGCACCAACGGTTTTTGAGCTTCGGGGATCATCTCCGTTTTAAAATCAACTGAAAGCCGCTTAACCAGGGCACTGTCGGTCTGTTGAAGCAAGGTTAACTGCGGTTTTTCGCCTGAATCAGAAAACGCAAACCGGCCTGCGACAAAAAAAATCATGGACATTAAAAGCATAATCACAATCCCCATGACTTCATTCTTTGGCTTGAAGAAACGCCTGAATTCCCATCGTGTGACTGTCACAACCTGATTAATATATTTCATTGGTGCGTTTTTACAAGTTTCAGAAAAATTTCATGCAAACCGGGCTTATGACTGCTTATGTTGCTGATGCCTTCGATGGCAGAAAGCTCCGACAAGGCCTTGTTCAGGTCGGTTTCTGCGCTGAAAGTCAGCTCTACTGTACACTCATCCGGGTTATTTACCTGCTCAACACCAGGAAGGTTGAGAAATGCACTTTCGTTCACCGGCGACCTGAACTGAAGGTCGATGATGTGATTCTTTCCGAAAGCATCATAAATACCTGACAATGAGCCATTGTACACCTCCCTGCCCTGGTTGATCAGGAAAATCTTACCGGCGATCTTCTCCACCAGCGACATCTGGTGAGCACTCAGCAGAATGGTTGTTCCCTGCTGGTTGATTTCACGGATGTATTCAATAAACTTTTCCTGGTTCAGCGGATCAAGGCCCGAAAAAGGCTCATCGAGAATCGCGAAAGAAGGTTTGTGAAGGATAGAGGCAACAAACTGAATTTTCTGTTGGTTGCCCTTCGACAAAGCCTGCAGTTTCTCCTTTGCCCTGCCGGCAAGATCCAGCCGTTCGAGCCAATCCATTGCCGCAGTCTTTGCTTCGGCAGGATTCATGCCCCTGATTGAGGCCAGATAAACCAGCGAACGGATAATGGGGATATCGGTGTATAACCCGCGTTCTTCAGGCAGGTAACCAATGTGCTCAGCGGGAGGCAGTTCGCCACGCTTACCGTTCAGGTTCCACTCAATCAAACCACTATCGGCTTTGATAATATCGAGCAGTATGCGCAGGGTGGTGGTTTTTCCTGCACCGTTGGGCCCCAGGAATGCGAAAATATCGCCCTGCTCCAGCGAGAAGGAAATATCACTCACTGCCTGCAGGTTCATAAACTTTTTGTTTAATGAACTTACCTTTAAAACAGAATGAACTGCTTGCTTTTCCATAGACTATTCTTATCGGCTGGAAGACATCCTGTCGATTGCGACACTCCCTGCGGCTTTAAGAATTCAAAAATATAACATTCAGGGTTGCATTTTTGTTGAATGAAGGAAAGTCATGAGATTCATGGCAGAATTCTTTTGCGGGAATATATTCTGCATCTTGCTTTTCAGAGCTATAAATGCTGATATATGGCATTTTTTGAACTA
>JADJEQ010000037.1:107500-394467 GCA_016709025.1 Bacteroidales bacterium
GGCAATAAACACATTGCCGGAAGCATCTGTTTCAAGTTCATAAGCCGATGATGAACCGCCGCCGGGAAACTGACCGGGGGTGATCCAAACCGGAGCAACCTGGGCCGACAGACCTGAAATCCATGTTAATGTGATGAAAATACCGTTTACCAATGACTTCACTATTCGGTTTATTGATTGAATTTTTATGATTTCTCTGCCTAAACCTGGTTTTTCACCACTAAGACACTGAGGTGTACTAAGCTTCTTTCTTTCAGATGCCTACAACTTTGTTACGGAAACTTCTAATCCTTAACACAACGTATAGAGAATCCATGCTCTTTAATACTCGGGCCCTTATAAACACCTGTTCCGTTATCGGTCATCAGTATATAAGTAGCCTGGGTGGAATCGAATTCAGTTTTGGTCCACCAGGTGCCAAAGTTTTGCAGACCATCAAAAAGTCCGCCGGTAAGGCAGCATCCTCCGGGAAGGGCAGTAAATCCATATTGATCGGTTATTTCATCGTTTATAACGCCCCAGTGCGCCGTACCGCTTTCCTTCAGTTTGTTGCCGGCTATGCCCGCCCCTCCTGCATATCCGGCCAGTTGCATCCATTCAGTTTCGGTGGGCAAATGCCAGCCCGGCGGACAGGCAATTTTTGCTGCTGCCCAGTTGTACAAAACGCCGTATGTTTCGAAATAGGGTGAGGCTTTGGCTTCAGTAACAATCTTGCCTTCGTAAACCAGAACATAATAAAGCGGAATCGTCTGTGAGCCGGAGTCGGGCCCCACCACCTCCGGCAGATACCGCAGGTTCTCAGTCATCCACACCTGTTCGCCAATTTTCAGGGTTTTATAGGTTTCACCATCCCTCGGATCGGTATAGTTTTCGTAGGTAATGTTGTTTTCGCCCTCGTTATCTTTTTTGCAACTGCTTGTAAAAGCGAAGAATACGACCATTATTAATGGTAGTATCATAAAGTTATGCTTCTTCATCTTTTTAGAATTAATTGTTAATACACATTTTAATTATCTGAAGTTCTTCGGTAAGGATTTTTCTTCATCTTAACAGTGATAGAAATTCTATTGTGCTTCCTGTTTGCCTGCTGATGCTTTTGAGGTCGGTTTCATTGCCTGACAATCTTCTTTACGATTACAGAGTTTCCTGTTGTGATCCGACAGAAATAGATACCTGCCGGGAGATGACCAATGTTGATCGTGGAAGTCTCTCCGGTTGAAATTTCCACCTGTTGTGCCAGCCTGCCCTGGGTATTGAACAGGCTGAGCAGGCCCGGTTCATTTAAAGAACCAGGAAATTCAATATTCAATACACTGATGGCCGGGTTGGGATACATCAGCAGGTTTTCAACTGACACCGGAGCACTAACCCCGAGATACCCTACCGGGTTGAAATCTACATTCACCAGACCCGTGGAATCAGTTCCATCGCGGATATCATACAGCATGATTTCCACCGGGTCGGAATGATCCCATACATTAAACCGGGCAAAGAGCATGGGATGCTGTTCACTGATGGACTCTATATAAAGGTCATAATTTCCATTGCCGGTTATCACATTCAGGCCCGGACAAGTGTCCTGCCCGCCGCCGAGATCAATGGGCATTCTGAGTACCCGGATTCCGGAACCAGTGTTGTCTTTGATAACATTATTATGAACAGGGCCGCCCAACCCATTTAGAATCATTCCATCACCATGACATTCTTTAATTGTATTGTGATGAACTTCTTCAGCCCCGCTTGAAAGAAATCCTGTATAGGAACCCGTGATTGAATTGCCGGAAAAATCAACAGCTCCGGCTTTGCTGTAATATCCGAGGTGTCCGCCCTGAATCGTATTACCCCTTACATAACCCCATCCCGCTTTTGTATAAACCGCACATACTGCCTCATCCGGATCCGTTGCAGGCTGCATGAAATCATCAACAGTAATGGTATTGCCAATCAGGTGAAACGGCCCTCCGGATTTCGACGATATGCCTGAAACATTGCCTGAGCAGGTGATGATGTTATTTCTGATGGTGACCGATCTGGGCCTGGCAATGATCGCAGCTTTGTCATCTTCATCCATAAGAATAGGGGCATTCTCGTCACAATTTACCAGGTTGTTCTCAATAAACTGATCCTCAACCTCATCCTGATTACCGCCACTCTTATCTATAATAGCTCCGTTAATTATCCTGTTATTGGATATTTTAGTGTTACACGCTCCTGAAGCATCCATGATCCCATTTTGGACATCGTTATTGTCAACCAGGTAGGTGTAGCCTGCACCGGAAAAAATATAGATATAACCGCAATTATTGTTCTGTATTCTATTCTCAACATTACCGGCACCCTGTGCAAATTCAATGGTGCCATCCATTCCAAGATCGTTATTCCCAATAAGGAAACTGTATATCGGACCGGGATTTTCACCAACAGGAAAGCCGGGTGAATGGGAGATTTTAATTACTCCTGCATGACAGTTCCGGATCACATTTGGCAAGTCAAACGGCCCTTCGGATGGGCCACGGTTAAAATGATATTCCAGGAATGATAACCCTTCCAGCGAGCACGGCAGGTTTCCCTGGTCCCAATCAACAATCACCCCATGAATGATGGTGTTTGCCATTCCCTCACCGGTCAGGTCAATTCCCGGTTTAATATAGAGTGCATTGTCGAATTCGTTCCAGGTGGAGTCGGGATAATAGTTTCCGGCACTGATCATAATGTTTGACCCCGCTGTAGCTGCAGCAACGCCCTCTTTGATCGTATTGTACGGGTGCTGCCCGGTGCCGTCCTCAGTACCGGTGGTGTTGGAGGCATCGACATATATTTGCTGCTGACTTAGTGCAAAGGGCGCAAGGCTTAGGGTGAAGAGAAGGAGGAGAATGTATTTCTTTTTCATTTTTCTGTTTTTGAACACATTGAACACATTGTATGAATGAAACACATGGAAGACACAACAGCATTCTATCCCAAAAAATCAGGACGGATTTTGCCATCTGATGTGTCAGACAGTGTCAAAGTGGATAATATTCATAATTTGAGAATTTTTTTCACAACCACTTGATTATCTGAACATAATCGAATAAAATAAATTCCGGCCGGGAGGTTGTTGCCATTTACAACAATTTGATGGGAGCCCTTATTTCTGCACCCATTTTCAATTAATGTAACCACCCGCCCCGCATTATCAAGTATTTCAACATTCACAACAGCTGCAGAAGCCAAGGAAAAGCTAAGTGATATTTTGTCGTGAAAAGGATTAGGGGCCGGAATTACAGTAATCTGACCAGCTGGTTCTTTTTTTTCGGAAACACCTGTATAACCCCCGTTGGAAGTGTGCAGCAGCATGCCCCCGTTTCCAGCCAGAAAACCGTTTTCTTCATCAAAAAAGTATACTACATTCTGGCTCTGGTGTGTGCCAATGTATACCTGGTTCCAGGTTGTTCCTCCATCGGTGGTCCGGAGCATATAGCCTTCACTACCGCTGATCCAGCCGGTACTTGCATCGATGAAATGTATATGGGTGTATTCTTTGAAATATCCAACCTGGGTGACCGTCCAACTTTCACCGCCATCGGTGGTGTGGTAAATTTTACTGTGCCCTGACACGGCGAAGCCATTCAGGTTATCCAGAAAACAGATATCGGCAAACTGCTCACCGGTTTCGGAATGCTTTTCCTCCCATGAGTTTCCACCATCTGATGATTTCAGAATTTTACCCCAGCTTGTACCGGCAATCATGTTGTTTTCATCGAAAACATGAGCACACATGAAATGGTAGGTTTGCGGGCAGGGAATTACATTCCACGAAACACCCCGGTTGGTTGTTTTTGCCAGGTAGCCATAGGCGCCGAATACAAAACCGGTCTGATCATTGACAAACTTCAGGCTCATCAGGTTGGCCGTGGTTCCCAGATTGACCTGATTCCAGGTTTCACCTCCATCCACTGTGCGATAACAACCCCCATAACCACCAACAACCAGAATTTCCTGCGGAGAAAAGTGCCTGATCCCATAAATAATCATTTCATATCCGGGGATGGAATGAAGTTGCCATGTGTCACCTCCGTCTGTAGTCCTGAAATAACTTCCCCAGTCACCGCCCACTATTCCATATTGTTGCTGGTAAAAATCGATTGAATGGTAATCGTAGCAGGAATTATCTGAAATATAGTTCCATGTTTGTCCACCATCGGTGGTTTTCATCATCCTGCCCAGATTGCCGCACATCCAGCCGGTGTTTTCATCCGAAAAACTTATGTTGCTCCAATAGCCACTTTGCTCCAGCCCGACATGGATCTGCCAGGTGGTTCCCCCATCGGTTGTACTTATGAAGTTTTCGCCACCTCCAATGGCAAATCCGGTTGTGGCATTGATAAAATGGAGGCTGAAAAGGTTCGACCCTGTGTAATGGGGTAGTTCTGTCCAGGTACTGCCACCATCAGTGGTTTTCAGAACCATACCTGAATACCCGCAAACAAAACCCAGCGATTCATCGGGAAACTGCACTGCCCGAAGCATCTTATTTACGCCCGATGACTGTGGGTTCCATGTGTTGCCCCCATTGGTGGTTTTAAGTATGGTGCCGTTGTCGCCGACAATCCAGCCGGATTGCGAATCGGTAAAGAAAACAGCAAACAGCTGACCGGAAGTTCCGGAAGTCTGTTGAATCCAGGTTTCACCTGCATCCGTTGATTTCAGGATAGTGCCTCCTGACCCGCAGGCATATGCAGTTACGGCATCTGCATAATACACTGCCCAAAGATCAGCGGTGGTTCCCGAACTGACTTGCGCCCAGCTTCTGCCTGCGTTCTGTGTTTTGACGATGGCACCTCTCTCGCCTACAGCGGTTCCGGCTGTTGTGCTACTGAAACTCAACCCATACAAAAATTCGGAAATAGGTGTGAATGGCATTTCCCATGTCTGGCCCTGGTCTTCAGTTCTAACAATGGTTCCATAGGCCCCGACTGCTACATAGGTTTGATTGTCAATGGCCTGCCCGGCCCAGAGTCCATTACCCTGCGGAAGTGGGTTTTGCCATTGCCATGGATTTTGGGCATGAGAAAGCATTGTTGAAATCAACAGACTCAGAAATAAGGTAATCAGATTTTTCATTTTACTGTGATTTTATGCAAGATGTTGGATTGTGCCATTGAATACCTGATCGTTTTGGATGCGATATAGAATGAATTAGTTCCTGACGCAGCGAACAGAATACCCCCGCTGTTTATATTCCATTGAACGGCTGACGCCGGGCCAACTTTCGGACAGATACCTGGCTAATGCATAAGTTTGGTCATTATTCTCTGTTGAAGACCAGAATATGGCATTGTTATTTATCCCATCGAAGAAATCGTAGCTTTTCAGACCACCGGGAAGTGCAGTAAATCCGCTTTCATTTGTTGCGGAATTATAGCCCCAAAAGGTTGTATCAGTATCTCTTAGCTTTCTGCCAACTGAACCGGAGTTTCTCCAGTTTACCATGGTCGTTTCAGCCTGACTCATTCCGAGAGCCATTTCGAGACTAATCCATTCCTCATCATCCGGCAGGTGCCAGCCAGTGGGACAAGCTTCTTTTGCAGCTGCCCAATTGTATAAAACGCCATAAAAACTGTAATTGTCGCTTTGTTTCGCCTCCTCTATGATTGAATCATTATAATCATATACATAATAAAAAGGCTCAGTGAGTGATCCGTTGATAGCCGGGCTGACTTTGGGGAGATAAGCCAGGTTTTCTGCCATCCAGGTTTGAGTGCCGATCTGCACTACCGCATAAGTTTTATTATCGACGTCTCTGCAAGACGCGAATGAAAATTCAATGGTGATATTATTCGTTGGAATGTTGGGAACGACGGTGCTGAATTGACCTGATATACCGGTAAAAATCAGCTGGTCACCATCGGTATAGGGCATATCAATAGTGGAATTTTGATTTTTTAACTGGTGGCCTCCTGCACTGTTTTCTGAATATAAATAGTCAATAGCCGGATTACACCTGACACAGGCTTCGCTTAAAAGCTTTGTGGAATAAGTAAAATTGTTACTGTTCACACTCAAAACATACATGCCCGTGCTTAGTCCTCTTATCTGAAAACAATGCAATCCGGATGATAAGTTGAGCGCAATTTTACACACAATTCTGCCTGATATGTCCGCTATACAAATTGCTACCTCCCCGTTTTCTGGCGTGTTAAATGTTAAGAAACAATTTTCTGTCACAGGGTTTGGGAAAACCAATAACTGAGAAATCGAAGATTCCTGGTTTTCAATGCCTAAGGCTGACTTTAAATGCAGAATGTCAGTGCCATTGATCGTCAGAGAGAGCTTTTTTGTTAAATTATCAACTTTAACTTTTTCAACCGCATTTGTATCGCCATTGCCTGCAAAATTGATTAGACAATCCTGGGCCCCAACTTTCAGGAAAGCAAGCAGAATTATCAGGAAAATATTAGTTTTTAACATGACTTTCGGTTTTAGATTTATTAATGAATTAAGAAACAGCTTATTGAATAAGCATTGAAATAAAGCAAAAACTTCACCTTTTCCTGATTTCCGATCGTTTAAAACCTTTAACTGCGATATCCACATCGTCGTTTGGGTGATAATTCTGATTATTGGTATAAATCACATCACCCTGATCATTCTCCCAGCGGTAATTCCATTCATTGGTTCCCCGCTCGGTTTCGCCGGTAAACGGGTTGGTGTAGTCTTCCTGTCCCGTAAGGTTGAGGTACAGTTCGTTGTTGATCTCAGAATTTGTGCGTGAGCGGTGCTCCGTTATTTCCCGATCAATGCGCTCAATGTCTCGCTGCGTCTGCAATGCAATATTGCTGTTCACCTGCTGGCTCCGGATTTCACGGCTGATCCAAACGGGGTTAAGTTTAACCGATTGTCCGATGGTGGCGAACACCGGAGCATAGCTTTCGAACAAGGATTTTTCTGACCTTACATACCATGTCTCCTTATTGCTCCATAATCCTCCGCCCAATTGCCCCCAGTCTTCAATCGCACACACCATTTTTTCGAGGTATTGAATACCATTCTCCGTATATTCCATCGTTGCGATGGCAGTCTGGTATTCAAAATTGTACCCTCCCAGCATCAGGGCCGACATTTTCCGGTATTCCCCCGACAGTTCGGGCAGTTGCTGAACACCTATTATTTGAAGGTTTTGAGCGTGAGGATGGGCAAAGGGAACTGCTATTGTCCTGATGAAATCTTCCGGATCCGGCATCCGCATTACCATCATTCCATTGTAGTTGCTCCCATCGGGAAACATGGGTGCAGCCAGGTTTTGTCCCGGAAAGCGGCGCATATCAAAGAATCGGGTGTCGGGCAACCAGCCCATGCCGGCCTTGTTGTCGGGTGAAGACAGTTTCATGTAGAGCTTGGCTTCTATCGCATTGCCTGAACCGCCGGAAGTATTGGGATCAACCCTTGTGATGCCTCCGCTGATGCTCCATCCTTCCGGAAGCAGAAACGTAAAGGCTTTCTCATTGGGTTCGCTGCTGCGATGAAATACAAAGGAAGGACTCTCTCCTGCGGCAGCTCTGTTTTTACCTTCCCGGGAATCCGGATTGATGTCGGCATTGCAGGCCAGAAGACAAAGCGAAGACAGAAAAACTGAGGTGGCGGTCATAGAGTTCATGGTTGAGCGTTTTAAACTTACACCGGGCAAAATGTGTGTCAACACAGTTGCCGTGAAATCATGACCAAAAGTAAGGTAGGATTTGCAATAACCTCATTAATAACACCTTACAATATCACACAGACCACCCTACAAAAACACTCAAAACAGCGAAAGTGGCAGAAAACGACAGGATGTTGTTATGGGAATGCGAATAGATCAGCAGGACACAATGGTTTTGATGCGGAGTTAGCCTATAAATAAAAAATAGAAATCGATACAATGTCGTTAATTACGATCTCGGATTTATATGTAAAAAAATTATCCTTCTACTCTCAGTTCTGCATCGTGGTGGTCCCGACTCCGCAACATGGCATGGTGGTCCCGACTCCGCAACATGGCATGGTGGTCCCGACTCCGCAACATAACATGGTGGTCTCGACTCCGCTCGACCACCACCGTACATCCCAACTTAAAAATAAAGCCCGGTGGTCGAGCGAATCCCGGTGGTCGAGCGGAGTCGAGACCATCCGGGAACACTGAAGTCGAGACCATCCGGGAATTCCGGAGAGCGGCTCAAAAAAAAGATCAGATCAACGCAATATAATTGGTTAGGTTCTGATCGTGCGGTACCCCGAGTTTTTTGCGGATGCGGGTACGGGCTACTTCAATACTTTTGATGGATTGTCCTGACAGGGAGGATATTTCGCGGGTATTCATGTCGAGCCGGATAAAGGAACACAGGCGCCGCTCGGCAGGCGTGAGTTCCGGATATTTCTCAAGCAGCCGTTGCTGAAAACCGGGGTGAACCTCATTAAATTGAATTTCGAACTCTTTCCAGGCATTGGGAGCAAGTTCCTGGCGAAGCTGCACTTGCAGATGCTGAATTGATTGAGCCGATACTTCTGATTGTTTAAGTTCATCCAACTCTTTGATCAGCCTTTCAAGTAACTGATTTTTCTGATTGATGAAAATCGTTTTGGAAGTGAGTTCGCGCTCTTTACCGATAAGATCCTCGCTGAGCTGTCCGATTTTTTCTTCGCTCTGCTGCCTGATTGCACCCGCCTCGCGTTTTGCTTCGTTTTTTCGCTTGTAAATAAGCCAAATCAATGCAATCCCCATTACCAGGCTTATACCGAGCAACACCAGAATAATGTTTTTTGTCCGAATTGCCTGCTTTTGCAGAATACTGTTCTGCGTAAGAGCTTCGTTTTCTTTTTTAAGTTCACTGCGCGCAAAACCAGCCTCTATCTCTTCAATAGTCCGGTATTTTTCGACCGTGTAAATGCTGTCTTTCAGCGCTGTGGCACTTTTCAGGTAAAAGTATGCCTTATCAGAATTTCCGGCTTTTTCGTAGCATTGCCCCAGGCAAATGCTGGCATCCAGTCTTCCTTTCAGTGAACCGGTTGCTTTGGCGATTTCGAGCGCCTCAGTGGCATTGTTTATGGCCTCCTTAACCTGATTCTGGCTTATTAAAGTATTGGCCAACTCAACAAGGGCCTCGCTTTGCTCGTGCCTGGCCCCAATTTCGGCGTACAGATTCACCGATTTCCTGTAAAATGCTGAAGCAATTATAAAATCATTCTTTGTCGCATGCAGTTTCCCAAACTGCATATTGCAGGAAGCAAGAAACGATTTATCACCTGATTTCTCTGCCAGTTTTAATGCATCTTTTAAATAGAGACCTGCATTTTCATAATCTTTCAACTCTGTGTAAGCACCTGCAAGGTTTTTATAACGTATTATCAGCCGGTATTCATCGTTGGTTTGTTCTGCAGCTTTCAGCGCCTGCCTGTAATATTCCAGTGCACGGAAAGGGTCACCGTTGTCGAGATACAGGTTACCAATGTTGTTCAGACAATCAGAAATTGCCGTTTCGTCGTTTAGTTTTCTGAAAACTTCAATTGCTTTCTGGTATGACTCCATGGCTTTCGCAAAATCACCGGTCTTGCGATGCACATTGCCCAGGTTGTTGTAGCAAATAGCTTCTTCGTAGTTCAGACCGGCGCTTCCGGCTTTTTGGAGGGCTTTGGAGTAAAATTCAACAGCATCCCGGTAATTTCCGCATTGCTTCTGAACTATTCCCATACCTGTATAACACCAGAACTGATTCACATGATCTTTGACTTTCTGATACCCCGAAAGTGACAGGTTGTAAAACTCCATCGCATTCGCGAACTGGCTCTGCTCGAGGTAAACCTCCGCAATGTTGAAATTGCTTTCTGCCTCAAGCGCTATATTGCCCAGTTCTTCGGCTTCTTTCAGTGCGCGTTTGTATAAATCCAGCGCCCTGGAATATTCAATCCGGTTATAAAAAACAAGCCCAAGACCAAGCCGGGCTTTGATCAGTTTTCGTTTTACAGCATCCTTGTATGCTTTGCTACCATCATCCCTGAGGCATTTTTCGGCTGTCTGTATGGCTGCGTTGTATAGCCGGATGGCTGTATCACCCCGGGTATCAGCTGCTTTTGCCAGGTTGATAGAAATAAGTGCAGTATCAGACTTCGGATCAGATTTTTGCGCACTGACTGAAGTGAGGGAAACAGGAACAATAAAAAGCAAAAGCCGGAGAAATCGTCTGAAATTGTACATTAGCCCTTTTGAATTCCGAAATAAAGGTAAAACGTTTTTTCGGGATTCCGGATACAGATTTCGGTCAGATCGCATATCAACCTGTGCACCCCTTTGTTGAAGACCAAAGTGAATTGAGCAAGGTCCCTATGGTTGCTTGAAACGCAGGCCTATCTTTGCTGCCGGACCAAAAAAATGCAATTTAAGAATACAGCATCTGCAGCATTAAAGTTGCTGTTTTATTATCATTATTAAAAAAAAGAATAAAGCCAGGGTCAATCCTTCACACACCTGACCGATCGCCCATATCGCTTATCTTCCAAAGCTCTCCAGGTATCAAAGGCGCCATAGTCCATGTACCTGATCCAGGCATCGTTGGAATTTTCTTCTGTTGAACACCACCAACCCCCACCCCAGTTGATATAGGTAAAACCTCCGCCGTATTCACGGTGACCTCCGGGCAAAGCGCAGAACCCGCTTTCATTGGTGGCATCGGCATTGGGTTCGCGCCAGTGAATTGTACCAGCCTCTTTCAGTTTGCTTCCCGCAACAGCATCGCCTCCCTGCGATCCGGATAAATTACTCCACTCTTCATCGGACGAGACGTGCCATCCTTCAGGTGCAAGATTCCGGTCATCGTTCACTGCAAACCAGTTGTACAATCTGCCGTAAATATTTGCATTGCCTGAACTGTGATCGTAATTGCTGTAAGCGCCGGAGGTCAGACCTTCCCAGGCTGCATTGCCGGTAATCAGCTCTACTTCATCGCCATTGCGGTAGTGTGTTACTTTCAGGTTTTCGACGAGCCAGACATGGCTGCCAATGGTTACCGTGTGATAAATATTGCCATCGATGTCGGTTACCAGTTCATCATTCCAGGTTCTGAAAGCCATTTCCGGCCCATAACCCGTTCCTCCACTGTTGATGGCGTACGCACGAACAAAATATGGGGTATTGGTAATTAAACCGGTTAACGTGCAGGTAAAGCTGCCGGTACCTGTTCCGTTGGAAATCTTATCGCCGGCAGTTGTGGGATTGTGCGAGGTACTCCAGCATATTCCCCGCTCGGTAATTGCAGCTCCGCCATCACTTGTAACCGTTCCACTGAAGGTTACAGATTGTTCCGCAACATAGGTAACCGGCGATGTTGTCAGTTCTGGTAAAGATTCATTTTCTTCTGTACAGCTACCTATCATTACAAAAAATAAGCAGCCCAGGGCGATCAGAAACATCTGAAGATCAGTTCTTTTTTTCATGATTACTGGTTTAATTTGAAGTATTGTTAATTATGCTGTATTCGTTCAGTCAGTTTTCAAATAAATACCCGGACTATTTTTATTTGCAGATAATCATCTTATTTGTTTTAATTACCCCATCACCCTGAAGTTGATTAAAATAGACTCCGGCAGGCAACCCTTCAACATTAAAATCAATACAGTGCCTCCCGGCGGGTTTGTATTCATCCACCAATGTGGCTACTTCTTTGCCATACACATCAACCACTTTTAGTGTTTGCCAGCTGCCCTTTGCCAACTGCCAACAGATCAATGTTGTATTACTGAAAGGATTTGGATAATTTTGAAGAGGACAAACCGCTATCGGATCAGACTCACTTTCCCTTACAGACGTGATAATCCCTCCGGTTGTTGTACGGAGGATGGTACCGCCATAGCCCACTACAGCACCTGTAGTGGCATTGGCCAGGGAAACACTGTAAAGATTGTCAGCTGAACCATCCAGTTGAATTGACCAGGTTGCCCCGCCGTTAATGGTATTCAGAATTACTCCCTGTATGTTCGATCCGCCCAGATAATCGCCAACGGCCATCCAGGTATTGGCATCTGCGAAACTGACACTTCTGAGGTCGGCAACTGTTCCGCTCTGTTGCGAATTCCAGGTTGCTCCTCCATTGGTAGTTCTGAGGATGGTGCCGTTGTTTCCAACAGCGGTCCCGATATTTGACCCAATATAAGCAACACTCAGCAAATTGGTTGAAGTGCCGCTGGTTTGAGGAGTCCAGGAAGTCCCGCCATTGGTGGTTCTGAGGATGGTTCCGTTATATCCGACGGCTGTCCCGGTATTGGCATCAGTGAAGGCTACGCCCCTTAACGCCACAGTGGTTCCGCTTGTCTGGGAAGTCCAGGTGGATCCACCATCGGTTGTTCGGAGAATAGTGCCACTATAACCTACAGCCGTGCCATTGTTGGCATTGGTAAAGGAGACACACCTCAGGGCTACGGTAGTTCCGGATGGCTGCAAAACCCATGTCGTTCCTCCGTTGGTTGTTCTGAGAATGGTTCCATTATAACCTACTGCCGTTCCTCTGTTTATATCGGTAAATGAGACACTAAACAAATCATAAACAGTTCCGCTTGATTGTTCATTCCAGGTTGTTCCGCCATCTGTTGTCCGGAAGATAGCACCCTGCTCACCCACCGTCGTCCCGAAATTTGCATCAATAAAAGAGACACCCATAAATGTTTTTGTAGCTCCTCCCGATTGAGGTGTCCAGGTTGTACCGCCATCAGTGGTTCTCAGTAGCGTACCATGATCACCTGCGGCGGTTCCATTATTGGCATCCGTAAAGGAGACACCATTCAGCCAATGAGTTGTTCCACTTGATTGAAGAAACCATGATCCACCGCCGTTTGTGGTTCTGTATATGTTTCCTCCGGGACCGACTGCCGTTCCGTTTTCGTTGTCTGTGAAACAAACATCATCAAGTCTGCTGCCTGACTCTGCCTGTAAAGTCCATGTTGCACCCCCGTTGGTTGTTCTGAGTATCGTGCCTGAAGTACCCACTGCTGTTCCGGTATCCGGATCCGTAAAACAAACGCCCAGCAAGCTGTTGGTTGTTCCGCCGGACTGTAAAACCCATGATTCACCCCCATTTACAGTTCTGATGATTTTCCCGTAATCGCCCACAACTGTTCCGTTGTTTGCATCGGTAAATGAGACATCGTAAAGATCATAAGAAGTCAGGCTGTTCTGAAGTGTCCAGGTATTTCCTCCATCGCTGGTCCGCATGATCAGGCCGTCATATCCTGCCACAGTGCCGGTGCTGGCATCGGTAAAACAAACGCCCGACAAATCGGTGGATATTCCACTTGATTGTTGAATCCAGGTCAAGCCCCCATCTGCTGTATGCACAATGGTTCCATCCTCACCTACTGCAGTGCCGAAATAATTTCCATCCTGTTCAACGAACGAAACACTGCGTAAAATGCAGGTCACACCGCTTGTTTGCAACGACCAGTTAACTCCGCCATCATAAGTTCTGATAATTGTTCCATGCGACCCAACAGCCCAGCCATCGGAGGGTGAAACGAATACAACATCAGAGAGGGAATTGCCCTGAGGCAATGGATTTTGCCAGAACCAGCCGGATTGTTGTGCAAGTGAAAAGTGAAATGTGAAGAGTGAAAAGTGCAGGGTTAAGAAAAGGATGAGGTGTAATTTCTTCATTTTGGATTAATTTTATAGCACTTTAAGTGCAAAAAGGCTCATATATTTTAAAAAGTTTCAATTGTGCGATATTTCACCCGACTCATATCGCTCAACTCAGTCATTATTTACATACAACCAATTTCCTTGTCTCAACCGTCCCGTTCGCCTGAACCCGGCAGAAATATATCCCTGAAGACATTCCGGTAACATCCAGGAAAGCATTGTGGTCTCCTGAAGTTTGGTAATCATTGAATATGAGAGCTACTTCTCTTCCGGAAAGGTCAGTTACCTGAATTTTCACATTTGCATTGTTTTTCAGGGTGTAGTGTATTTCAGCTTTGTCAGAAACCGGATTGGGATAAATGCTTTGAATCTTTGCCTGCGCCGGCGGAGCAACAGGAGATACGCCCACAGAGCCCTGCCTGCCCGACAGTTTTACGCCATTTGTCCAGATGGTAGTGAGATCAAACTGGTCCTCATTGATTGTACCGAAATGCACTTCCATCATCCCTTGTGTGTAGAGGTTAAAACTCCGCGTCATAGACGTATCAAAGCCCATAGGGGTATGCGAAATGGTTAAGTGGTCATTACGGACTCTCAGGCACGGAAACTCACCTGTAGTAACCTTCAGTGTGCCAAAAGCATCAACTGTGGCCACACTCTCTGAAATCATGTAGACTTCAGGCATAATGTAGGTGGAGTCGCGTTCCCCCATCCAGTTTGTGCCCAGGGTCATCGGAATTTTAGCCTGTACTGCCGGAGGATCCCACGACATGTAGACCGAGAATTCATCCGATTGGCCGTGCAATAACAGTTTATCGCTTTGAAGCTCCTTATAATTCCAGGTGTAGAGCGTATCCCCCGGACTAAACCAGTATTTCTCATAAAGTACAAGGTTAGACGTTGGAAAATCACCGATAAACGGAGCAGTTGAAGGTTGAATTGATCGTGAAATCGCCATATACTCCATTGGGATGGCTGTCAGATCCCAGATTTGGGGTGAAGATGATGGTTCACCGATAAAAACCTCAAACTGATCCCCCCCGATGGGTGTTGAATAAGTCAGAAAAACCGAACCTGTACTGAAAGCATTCTGAAAATCTGAATGTTGGAGTGTAATCTGGCTGTAAGCTATTCCCGAAGCAAGTACAAATAATAATAGTAAATTTCTTTTCATAGTAAATCCTCCTTTGGATTGGTTAAAAATGTTAAGGACCCCATTTTGAAGGAAACCCGCCCCATTGCCGGGGCCGGGCTTGGGAAAAAGGAGCGTATTAATCCCAAAAGTAACTCAATTGAAATAAGGGGGTATGTCGCAAATTGTCGATTTTAGGAAAACGAGAAAGGGGAGGGCGGGGGGGCGCCGGGGGGGGCCGGTTTAAAACACAAACGCGAGCAAAAAAACAGTGGTCCAACCATAAATCCAATGGCATAAACCTGTTTCCTGGTGAGGCTATTTCAAAATCGTCATTTAAAATCACAAACCCGATGCTTATCGGTTTACAGGAAAAATATCAACAAAACCCCCGGCACCCCCCCCAAGAAGAGGGGGGGGCCGGCCCCCCGCCGGGAAGGAAAGGAAAAAAAAAAAAAAAGAAGGCGGGCCGGAATTGGGATAGTCTCGTAATTAATATCTGAGGCTGTAAGTATAATCAAATAAATCATTTGTTTATGACTTCCTTCGGTTAAAGGTGCATCATCAAGCTGCCCTGTTCTCAGGTAGCCCAGTGCAAGGCTGGCATCGCCGCCAATGGTTACCAATTGAATTTCCGAATTCTGAAGTTTCCAAGCCGCCCCCCCCGGGGCCCCCCGGGGGGCCTTTGCCCCAAGAAAGGCCCGGGGCCCCCCCCCCCCCGGGGGCCCCCGCGCCGGCCCCCCGGGGCCGCGGAAGGGAACAGGGGGCCGGGGGGGGGAGGGGGAACCCGCGCGGGCGCGGGGGGGGCCCCGGCCCCCCCCCCCCCCCGGGCCGAGGCCCCGGGCCAGGGGGGGAGGGCAACCCCAACCCCCCCACGGCCCCGCCCCGCCCCCCGGGGGGGGGCGCCCCCCGCCCCCCGGGGGAGACGGGGAGGGGGGGGGGGAGAGGGGGGCGGGCCCCCCCCGGGGCGCCCAAACCGGGGGGGAAGGGGGGGGGGGGGGGAGGGGGCCGGGGGAAATGTTATCCACATTGCAATAAATGCACTCTTTGCATAGCAAGACTTTGGTTTATGACAATTTCATTAAAAGGAAAATATTTCCGGAAGAACTGCTTCGTTTTCCAGGAATTCAGCAACAGCAGCTCTCCCCAAAAAACCCCACCAAAAAAATTTTTAAATAAAAAAATAAAAAAATAAAAAAATAAATCAGCCCGGGGCGAGACTAAAACAATTTTGTCAAAATAAAGATAAAAAATCAATAAATCGTTAAAAATTAAAGATTCTTCGAAACGCCCAAAAAAAAGGTAAATAATAAATTTTTAGGGAAAAAAGGGGGGGAAAAAAAAAAAAAAAACGGAAACCCCCCCACACAAAAAAAAAGTTTACCCCTAAACCCCCATTTTAACTTGGGGAAAAATATTTTAAAAAGCACCCCCCCCCCCGGGGGGGGCCCCCCCCCCGGAGCGCAATTTTGTGTGAGATTATTATGATTGGCATAAACCGCAATGCTGATCCAAAGTAACTACACTTCTGCTCATCATTGTTTCGAAAAAATTACTTTTCTTTGCCTTTTTAATCCAAAGCCTGACTTTTCAATCCATGAGCCCTGTACTGATTGCCGGAGTAACCATCGTAAATCTTGCATTGATCGCATATTCTGTTGCAATAATTACCGAACAGAGAAAGAAAACCGTCAATGCATTTGTATTAACCTTTATCACAATTGGTGTTATTCTAGACATCACTGCAACGATCTGCATGATACTCGGATCTGCAAATTCATTCGCAACCATCCATGGATTGATCGGATACTCAGCGCTGGCAGTAATGTTGATTGACGCTGTTTTACTCTGGAAACTCTGGCTGGTAAAAAAAGAGCCTGCCACAGTAAGCCGTAAACTACATCTTTACTCACGTTATGCCTATGCCTGGTGGGTAATAGCATACGTTACCGGAGCACTGATCGTTGCCCTGTCGTGATTTGCATAATTACCAGGGATTCTGAGTAATCCGGCTAACTTTTTGCCGGGTTGTTTGTTCATCAGGCAAAGTTTATTAAAACCAAACCCCGTAATGACAGCTGTAAGTAATCCATCCCGGCAACAGCAGCTTTACCTGATGTTATCGGCCATTTTTCTCACCAACGCCATCGTTGCAGAGTTTGCCGGAGTTAAAATATTTTCACTTGAGAAATTATTGGGACTGATGCCCGCCCAGTTGCCATTCTTCGGAGGGCAGAAACTCGACTTTAACCTGAGCGTAGGTGTGGTGATCTGGCCGATTGTTTTTATTGTTTCCGATCTGGTTAATGAGTATTTTGGCCGGGAGGGTGTCAGAAAAATCAGCTTTATCACAGCCGGAATGATTGCATGGTCGTTTTTAATCGTCCTTTCAGGAACCGGGGTTCCACCAGCCGACTTCTGGCTTAACCTCAACAATACCGACCCGGCCGGAAATCCATTCAACATCAATTACGCCTATACAAGCATTTTCAGAGCCGGAATGGGCATCATCGTTGGCTCCCTGACAGCTTTTCTGGTAAGCCAGTTGATTGACGCCTATGCCTTCCATTACCTGAAGAAACTCACCGGCCACAAAAAACTATGGCTGCGGGCTACCGGATCAACTGTTATATCGCAGCTCATCGACAGCTTTGTGATTCTCTTTATTGCCTTTTTCCTGCTGGGCAACTGGAGTATGCAACAGGTTTTGCAGGTTGGATTGGTTCAGTACACCTATAAAGTTTCACTGGCAATTCTGTTAACGCCGCTTATTTACCTGGCTCACTGGGCGATTGACGGATACCTGGGCCGAAAGAAACAGTCCATGGGCACTCATTTTTAGGAATTCAAACCGGTTATCTCAATTATTTTTATGTAGGGACACGACATGTCGTGTCCCTACCAGTGCTTTTAACCGGGGCCCTTTCCCATCAATCATATTTTGAATCAGTTTCTTATTTAGCATCCATACAATTCCAATCTGAATTGTACACGCACTATCCTTTAATTACTAATTTTAACGCCTTAAACAGATCATCCGCTTACCTCTTATTTCTGACTGGAATAAGCACATTTTCTATTGAAGGCCCAGACCAGAATGCAAGCTGTTGTAAGTGAATTTATACAATACTCTCCTGAACCATGAATGAAACCCAATCCGGATTAAAAGTTCCGACGGCTAATCAAACCTTCAAAACGATCTGTCATTATTGCTCAATCGGTTGTACTCTGGAAATTGACCTGCAGAACGGGCTTGTATCCGGGGTAAAAGGCGTTTCAGGTCTTATCAACCCCGATGGATACAGCTGTATTTATGGCCGGAAAGGTTTCATGTTTATAAATGATCCTCAGCGAATTACCCAACCATTATTAAAGGTGAAGGATGAGTTTAAACCAATTTCCTGGTCTGAAGCATTTGACCTGATAGAAGAAAAACTCAGGCAGGGCGAATCCGCGGAGAAGGCCTTTTTTGCCGGCGCCCGTCTTACCAACGAAGAACAATACCTGATCCAGAAACTGGCCAGGGCCGCGGTCAGGACCAATAACATCGGAAGCTTTCACTACCTGGGAAGGGGCACAAACTATACAAAACTATCACGGGCAAACCTGCCTTTTTCAGAACTGGTTGAGACCAGGCGGGTTTACCTGATCGGCGCCGACATTACCCTCGACAATGCTATGGTTGGTGAATATGTAATGGAAAATCGCCGGAAGAACGGCTTGATAACAGAGGTTATTACGACTAAAAACATAATCCCTGAAGATGAAAAGGCTGACAACGTGCTGCATATAAAATCTTATTATCACTTTGTGAAAGCCGTGAACCATTACCTGTTGGACAACCATCTCGAAAACACTGATTTTATCAAAAACCTTATCGGAAATCTTGACGAATACCGCGCACAATTACTGAATGAATCATGGGAAGCGCTTCTCGAAGCTGCAGGCATTGAAGATCCTGAATCGCTGATTGAGTTTGCCCTCGGATACAACCAGGAGAAAAAAGCGGTGATTATTTTATCCGAGAAAGAGCTTTCGGGTCACACCTGCGCGGAAATATTCAACCTGGCATGCATTACCGGCAAACACGGAAGATTTGGCAGTGGCATCATGTTGCTGAAGGAAAAGAACAATACCCACGGCCTGCATGATATGGGCATTATGCCAAACCTTGGACCCGGCGCCACCGACTGGAACGACCCGTTTCAACGAAGTACTTTTGGCTTTAACTGGGGAATTGAAGAACTTCCTTCGGATAAGGGATTAACTTTACATGATATGCGTGAAGGCCGCTTTAAACAGTTGTTTATTTTCGGCGAAGATCCCATGGGATGCGCCATCAACCGCAGTGAGATCCAAAGGTTGCTTTCAGGAAAGGACTTTATGGTTGTTCAGGACTATTTTATGACCGAAACCGCAGCCATGGCCGATCTTGTGCTGCCGTCGACCATGGCATCTGAAACCGGAGGAACCTTCACCAATACCCAACGCGTGATCCAGAAAATTGACAACAGATTGAAATCCCCTGTCGAAATAGTCTCATGGAAGCAATTGGACATCCTGCTCAATCGCTTTGGCTACAGCCCAGCGGAATCAGCAGATGATGTTACCCTCGAAGTAGCATCCCTGCTGCCAAAATTCTGCACCAGCAGCAAACTTGGGCTGAGGATTACCACAACCGATAATTACAATCCGATGTTTACCAATGGGTGCGACTACCTGGGGAAACGATTTGATATGGAATTTGAAGGGATGTTTCCGGAATAAACATGAATTATTGAGCCTTTCCGGGAACCCGATAAGGAAGATTAGACACCACGTCACCAGAACGCCAATCCTGCCTGCAGCAAGCAAGTTTCGCAAAGTATTGTATATCATCATATCAAAGATGGTGAATTCCTGCCTGGTTGTCTCAGGCAGACAGTTTTGTGTTCCAGGCTGGCAGCCGGCATAACGGCAGTAAGTGTTTGAGAATTGGTGTCAAATACTTAGCTTTCGGAGTAAATTCAAATTTAATAGTTCAAAATTTATTTTGTTTATTTTTTTCGCATGCAACTCTATAGTTGTTATATTAGTGGAGAAATACACTAGGCTCATGTTGAGCTAATAAATAAGCACCCATAGCTTTGCATCATGAACAAAAACAGATTGGTTTTGATGATCATCTTTTCTCTGTTGATCTCGGGTTCCTGTAAAAAGGATGATAAAACCAACGAAGGCGATAAGACTGTGCTGAATGCACTGATAGTTTCCGCTGAACAAATTGCGGCTAACGCATCTGCTCCGGACTACCCGCAACCGGTCATCGATGATTTCAAGGCTACGATAGAGGAGGTGAAATTAAATGCTTCCGGGTCACTGACACAAGTTGGGATTGATGCACTGGTGATTCAGTTAACACAGGCAAAAGACGCTTTTGAAGCGTATACGCCTCTTTCAGTTTTAATCAGGCAGGCAGATGAGATCGCTCAGGCGGCTACTCCAGCAGATTATCCGGAAACTGCAATCTACAATTTCCTGTTATCCCTGCAGATCATAAAATCAGCCTATTCGGTTCCGCTTAACCAGGATCAGATCAGTCAGCTGATGCTGCAATTAAATGAAGCAATTACAACCCTGAATTTTTATAAAACAGAAGCCTATTCAGATCTTTATTCCCTTATCCTTCAGGCACAGGCACTTTACGACGTGGCCACCACTGATTTATATCCGCAATCTGCCATTACCAACTTCCATCTTTCACTTGAATCGATTAAATCCGATGCGGCAACTTTACTCACGGAAATACAGCTCAACAACCTCTTTACCCAATTAACCGAAACAATCAGTGTATTTCAGTCACAACAATACACCCTGATTGATGAAAGCCTTTATCTGAATGCCGGCTGGCATTTTGATGAGGGAAGCGGGACCATCGCAACAGCTTTCTCAACCATTAATCATATTGCAACATTTAAACCCGGGAATAGTGTCCTTTTGGGTAATGAAGCAATGTCGCCATCCTGGGTGGAAGGTGTAAAAGGAGGAAGTGCCGTTTATCTGAATATGGGTGCTCACCTTGAAGTGCCTTATACATCCAGTTTCCTGCCGGAGAACCTGAGTATTTCAGTTTGGGTCAAACCCGATGTTATGTATGAGAGTAATTATATTGTTTCGCAAAATTACTGGATGGGATATAAACTTCAGACCCAGGGTGACGGCAAACCATTTTTTACTTATACTAAGACTGACGGAGGAATTACCGATGCAGACAATGAACTGGACAATTCCATCAGAGCAGGTGAATGGAACCACATTGTGATCTCCCTGAACAGTGTGACAAAACAACTGAAATTCTTCAACAACGGGCAATTGACAAAAACCTGGACAGAGGATGACAAAGGCATCGGGCCGTTGACCAGAAATCTTGTTTCTCCGGATCCCCAGCCATTCATCATCGGATGTATGGCAACTGATGCGGAAATTGCCGCCAGTTTCATGGGTTGGATAACGGCAGAGAATTTCGGCTACTTTAAAGGAGTGATCGATGAACTCAGAATATACAACATCGCCGTGAATGAAGATCAGGTGTTGCAACTCTACAACTCTGAAAAACCCTGAGCAATAAGCCGATGCTGTAAATTATCAGAAAGGGGAACTCTATCATATTGCTTTGATGAAACACTGCTGAGATTTCAGGGAAAAACAACACTTCCTGATATGCAGATAATAGCATTTAAAGCCGGCTACAAAAATCAGGGGCACAAGGCAAACATGTTCTGTAGAACATCTCCCACAATCATTTCAATCCAATTTCATTGCATGGATTGGCTATCTGACCATAAGTTCCGATCTGTTTCTATATGCAGGTAATTGAATTACATCCTTTATCTGTGGCGTAAATCACTCTCCTTCACAGGTAACTTCCAGGAAGGGTATTCCAATAAAGCAGTAAGCTACTTTATAAGGGTAAATAAATGCAGCAAGGCAAACTTTATGGAACTTTCATCCCTTCCACCCAGGGCCCTCCGGCATTCAGATAATCTTTTTCAAAATCAGGAATTTTAACATTAAGCAGTTGGTCGGTTTGTTGCTTTAATTCCACATACTCATCTTTGGCGATCTGCAGACATTGCCTGTGTGTGTCTGTCGGTCCATAGGTTGAATACCTTGTTCCAGACATGGCTTTGTAGAAATAATCGTTTATGGTCGGGTCATCCTTTTCGCCGGTTTCCGATTTTGTGGCCTTCCCATTCAATTTTTCATTGATACCTAGCATTTCAAGGTTTAGTTGCGTTATACGGGAATCGAGTTCGCCCGGCATTCCAGGCACCTGAACCATCGCATTCCTGATGGTAGTCAATTTCTTGATGGCATTCTCAATGGTGATGACCAGCATTGAGATTTCACGGCCAAATTCACTGATCTCCCTGTTAAATGCCTCGGCAACTCCGGGCTCAGCTCCCGTTAGTGTGCCCTCCCGAAGTTTAACCACTTCAAATTGGATTTCGCCGGACAAAACAGAAACAACCCCGTCGGTTTCCTTTGACAATGAAACTGAATATAAACCTGGTGAAGCCAATAATCCGGAAGATCTCCTGTCATCTTCATCATCATCAACAGGCTTATCGCTGAGGCGAACTGACTTTGTATCAGGGAAGCGCAGATCCCAGGCTACGCGGTGAAACCCCCTGGAAACCGGTCCTTCAAGCCTGCGGACAACCCTGCCTTCCTTGTCTTTTATGGTAAGCCAGATTTTGGGTTTAACCTGCTGTTGTTCTGCTTCAACTTTATCCCAGCCCGGGAAAATGATATTCTCTTTCTTCTTTGAAAGTTCCTTCTCCACCTTTTGACGTTTTTCTTTCAGTGTTTCATATCCTTCGGCCAGGTAATAATCAAATACAGCCCCAAAATCCGGATTGGGGGCCATGAAATATCCGGCACCCTGGAAACCTTTTTCACTACTGAAATCCAGCACCGGTCGTTGGATATACCAATGCGCTTTTCTGGCCTCGAAAAGTGTTGCTTCCTGTTTTAACTGTTCCGGCGTTATCTGCCGCAGCATGCTATAATCATCCAGGATAAATATTCCGCGGCCGAACGAAGCTGCTACCAGATCGTTCTCCCTTTTCTGAATGGCCAGGTCGCGGAAGGATATTGGCGGAAGACCACCACTAAGTTTTGTCCAGATATTTCCGCCATCAATGGTGAAATAAATCCCGGTTTCAGTCCCAACAAACAGCAGGTTACGGTTTATATGATCCTGAACCAGCCGCCAGACAAAAGTGCGCGCCGGCAAATTTCCTTTGATGGATGTCCAGGATTTACCCAAA
The DNA here is from genome assembly GCA_016709025.1 of Bacteroidales bacterium. Classification (GTDB taxonomy): domain Bacteria; phylum Bacteroidota; class Bacteroidia; order Bacteroidales; family Lentimicrobiaceae; genus Lentimicrobium. The sequence continues at coordinate 130,584 of JADJEQ010000037.1, forward strand.
TCAGTACTTTTAAATAAATAAGGGCTGAAATCTCCTTGTTTATGATTGTCGAGGGCAATAAAAACGGTATTTGCGTCAAACAGGTCAGCCTTGATATCGTTGATAAATGCACTCGAAGGGACTCCGGGCAGGGCTGTTATTTCGGTTTTTCGCCAGTTTTTACCACCATCTTCTGTTACCTGAACCAGCCCATCATCAGTACCTGCATAAATGACACCTTCCCTTAAAGGGGACTCAGCAAGGGATGTAATGGAGTTGAAGTTCGACATGGCATAAAAATCCCAGGGGGCATCCCAACTCCAGGTTTTATCCATTACCGGCATAAGCATGCGATCCTGGTTGCGGGTCAGGTCACCCGAAATAGCGGTCCAGCCATCGCCCCGGTTTTCCGATTTCCACAGGCGCTGTGAAGCGAAATAGAGGCGTGTCGGGGCGTGTGGGCTAACCAGGATGGGAGCATCCCAGTTAAAGCGTTCATAATTCTCACCCCTTGCCGGCTGAGGCTGAATATCAATAATTTCACCGGAGGTCCGGTCGATACGGGTTAATCCACCCTCCTGCCATTGAGAATAAACAATCGCCGGATTCCCGGGCTCAGTGGCAGGCTGGTGTCCGTCGCCAAACAAAGTAATAAACCAGTCAGCATTGCTGATTCCGTGAACATTGTCAGTACGCGAAGGTCCACCCTGTGTATTATTGTCCTGTGTTCCTCCATAGATATTATAAAATGGGGTTGCATCGTCAAGGGCTATTTTATAGAACTGTGTAACCGGCAGGTTCGCAATAAACCGCCAGTTTTCAGCCAGATCGAAACTTTCGTAGATTCCGCCATCGGTGCCAATTAACAAATAGTCCGGATCGTCCTTCCTGAATGCAATTGAATGATTGTCGGAGTGCTTATACTTCTCCTTCATTTGGCGAAAGTTCTTTCCGCCATCGTCAGAAATCTGAATCCGGTAATCTACCAGGTAAATCCTGTCGAACTGATGAGGTGAGGCATACAATTCCTGGTAATAATGCGGCCCGGTAGCTCCTGCAACGGCAGAAGACTTTTTTTCCCAGGATGCACCCCGATTGGCCGAGCGATAAACACCACCCTGACGACGATCCATTTCGATGGCTGCATAGATAACATCGGGTTGTTGTGGGGAAATGGCCAGTCCGATTTTCCCCAGGTTTCCTCCGGGCAGGCCGTTGGTAAGTTTTTCCCAGGTTTCGCCACCATCGGCCGAACTGTAAATAGCAGTACCCGGACCACCTCCCATATAAGAAGCCACATTACGCCCACGCTGCCAGGTAGCTGCATACAACCGGTCAGGATTGCGCGGATCCATCACTACATCAGTCACCCCGGTCCATTCACTGTCGCCCAGTGATTTTTTCCATGTTTTGCCGCCATCACTTGACTTAAAAAGACCACGATCGCCACCTTTGTTCCATAAAGGGCCTTGTGCTGCCACCCAAATAACATCCGGATTCGTAGGATGAATAACTATTTTCGAAATATGCTGTGATTCCTTCAGGCCCATATTTTCCCAGGTGGCGCCATCGTCTCTGCTTCTGTAGATACCATCACCAAAGCCAACATGCCGGCCTCCCACATTTTCGCCGGTGCCTACCCAAACAGTGTGCGGGTTATTGGGATCAAGGCTGATACACCCGATGGAATATGATGTTTGCTTGTCAAAAACAGGAGTCCAGGAGGTACCGGCATTCAGGGTTTTCCATACACCGCCCGAACCCACTGCAACATACCAGGTGTTGGGATTAAGCGGATGAATGGCGATGTCGGCAATCCGGCCGGACATCAATGCCGGACCTATACTTCGGAACTTTATCCCTGCAAAGGTAGTATCGTTAAGATTGTCCCTGGTATTTTTTCCCTGTGCCGCAACAATAGCCGGGAAACCAGCAAGCATAACAAGAAGCATAATCAATATGCCCGCAGACTTAAGGTACTTTTGCATATATTTTTCTTTTGAGAGATTAAGCAGATCCAGGCAGTGATGTTTAAAACAGACGTAATGGACCGTTCAGGTGGATAAATCAAATAGAAATAAGAAACAAGCCTGATATCCGGAAACCGGAATAAATGTATTAAAAATCAGAACATATGAACAAGTAGAAAGTAATTAAGTTTGAATGCATAACAAAGTCCCTTTTTGCAGGCATAATGTAAGCCCCCCGGGCCGCAGCAACAAAGGCAAAAATCTGTTTCAGCGGTAATTTGAATTTCCGTGAACATTTGTAATTTTACCCGATTATTGAATTCTCTCCGGAGCACCCGACAAACTTTATCCGTGGCAGATCAGCATCAAATCACCCTAAGCGGAAATAAGCCTGCAGCAAACATGACTATAACTAATCCACGCCTCCGGGTCGTTGATTCACTGAGAGGTTTCGCGATCGTTTCCATTATGCTGTTGCATAACCTTGAACACTTCGATTTCTACTATACGCCGGTAAACCTTCCCGGCTGGATGATAAGTCTGGATACGGTCATCTGGGACAGCCTGTTTTTCCTGTTTTCCGGAAAATCGTATGCCATTTTCGCCCTCCTGTTTGGATTAACTTTCTTCATTCAGTCGGATAATCAGGCTAAAAAAGGCAAGGACTTCAGGGGAAGATTTGCCTGGAGACTGGTTCTTTTACTGATGTTTGGAATAATAAATTCAGCGTTTTACCAGGGAGATATTCTGACAATTTATGCAATCATCGGATTTTTCCTGATTCCAGTGCTCAAAATGAGCAATAAAGCTGTATTCCTGATTGCAGTCATTCTGATGTTACAGCCTTTTGAATGGTATAACCTTCTTGTTGCAATTCAAAATCCGGAATTAAAAATTTCAGATCCCTTATCCTGGTCCTACTTTGGAAAAATGAGCAGTTATATAACAGGCGATTCACTGACTGCAACACTGATCGGCAACCTGACCAATGGCAAAACAGCTGTTTTATTGTGGAACTGGGAAAACGGACGCGTATTTCAAACACTTTCCCTATTCATGTTCGGAATGCTGGCAGGAAGAAAATCGCTCTTCTCACCATCAAAAACAAACCGTCAATTCTGGCGTAAAGCTCTCATCATAGCAACAGCACTCTTTATTCCGCTGTTTGTTGTTAAAGGCGGAATCCAAAGTTGGATACACAACGAAGTAATCACCAGACCGCTGCTGACTATGGTGACATCGTGGTCGAACATGGCATTTATGATGGTATTGGTTTCCGGGTTCGTTTTGCTGTTTCAGACCCGAATTTTCTTCAGGATACTCAGTGTTTTTTCTCCCATCGGGCAAATGAGCCTGTCAAATTACGTGATTCAATCAATCATAGGGTCTTTCATTTATTATGGATTCGGATTGGCATTATACCAATATACAGGCTCTGCCCATTGCCTCCTCATTGGCATCACGCTGGCCGTTTTACAGGGATATTTCAGCACCTGGTGGATGAAGCATCACAAACATGGCCCGCTTGAAGCCATCTGGCATAAGGCAACCTGGATCGGATCAAAATAATCCGAAAGGTAAGTCGTGAATAGACCAGACATTCAAGGTAGGGTTCGAATAACATATCACAGTCAATTGCAAACTGTGAGGGTTATGTAAATAAGCTGTTACTGATTATTCCTGATGATCTCAGATTTAAGGAATAATGAAATTACCCGACAGGGATTTATTGTCGCTGAAAGCCAGTAAAAGCAAATAGACACCTGACGGGAAACGGCCATAAGGCAGGCTTATTCGCTGTCCATTGATGGGCATAGAGGAAAGCCTTTTCCCATCACTGCTGTAGATAATTGCTTCCCCGGTGCGGCCCGGCAAATTCTGAAAAAGGATATCGGTCTGGCCTGAAAAAGTTGAAAGGACTACAAACCCGTTTTCGTTGATTTTTAAAAATTCGACAGTCAAAGTCGAAGTATATCCGAAATTACCCAGTTCCAACCGGTAGTAATTCAGTGAATTGGGCGATGGCAGGCTATCGGTAAAATTAAAGGTAATGGCTGCGTCAGGGCTTCCGCAGATCCCTGAGATTTCACCAATCTGACTGAAAACCAAACCATCGGTTGAACGTTCAACCCTGGTACCTTCACAAAGACTTCCACCCCTGAATGTCCACCGTAAAAACACCTGACTATCCTGCTGATAACCTGAGAAATCCTGAAGCAGGGTATGGGGCTGAGCAATGTTTGCATAGCCATGAAATAAAATTGGCAGCAGTATTAGTAGTTTTAACAGTTTCATCTTTTCAAACAGACTGATTGTTTACCTGTAACGATAAAACAACAATTTGATTGCCCGGTATGTTTAGTGGATTTTCATCACCGGCAGGTAAAAAAAGTTAAATCTTTGTTAATGTTTTAAAAAGGGGTCTTCAAACTGCTTGGACATTTCAGCCATGTGCGTAAATCAGTATTTTACAGCTTTAAGAACATTAACCGTATGTTCCTGCATTTCATCCGTAAAATCGAGATGCGTAACAAACCGGATGGATTGCCTGTCAAAAGCAATGGCTTTCAGTCCCTGCTTTTCAAATTCAAGACAGACTGCTGCTGCCGTCAGTGGAGTTTTGACCCTGAAGATCACAATATTTGTTTCAACCTTAAAAACCTCTTCAACCCAGCTGAGTGTTGACAATAAATTACCCAGGGCTTTTGCCCTCCGGTGATCTTCCTTCAGCCTTTCCAGATGGTGGTCAAGGGCAAAAACTCCGGCTGCCGCCAGAAAACCGGCCTGGCGCATTCCGCCACCGAACACCTTTCTTACCCTTCGTGCTTTACGGATGAACTCTTTGTCACCCAATAAAACCGATCCAACCGGTGCACCCAGTCCCTTTGAAAAACAAACTGAGATGCTATCGAAAATGGCCCCGCAATCAGCTGCCGGTTGTCCTGTAACGGCAAGCGCATTAAATATCCGGGCACCATCCAGGTGATATTTCAGGCCGTTTTTCCGGCACACTTCCCCTATTTCAGCCAAAACATTGTTGTCGTAAACAGCCCCTCCCCCTTTGTTCATGGTATTTTCCACCTCAACCAGTGCAGTGCGGGGCCGGTGCAGATCTTCCGGATTGATGTGGTCCAGCACATCCTGTGCTGAAATCATACCCCTGTCACCATCCAGCAGGCAGACTGAAAGTCCCGAATTGCTCATCAATCCACCACCTTCATAATAATAAAGGTGCGAAAGTTTGTGCAGGATTACTTCTTCACCCGGTTGCGCGTGCACTTTGGCGGCTATCTGGTTGGTCATCGTTCCCGACGGGCAAAACAGGCCGGCCTCCTTGCCAAACAGGGTAGCGGTTTTTTCTTCAAGTAGTGTTACGGTGGGGTCTTCCCCGAACACATCGTCCCCGACACTGGCCGAAAACATGGCTTCAAGCATAGCTGGGGTGGGTCGGGTAATGGTATCACTTCTCAGGTCGACGATCATGGAGCTTAATTTCAGACAAAGGTAGTAAATGCTTCAGCCTGCATCCTCCGGAGATGAATATTAACTGCCAATCAAAGAAATTTATTAATTTTGAACATCAGACAATCAACTATAATCCGGAATTAACCTCTCAGGAACGATGAAGAAATTATTAATGGTTCTATTGCTTTTAACAGGGATTCTGCCCTCATATGCCCAGCAAATCAGTGTTTCAGAAGCTGGCTCACTGGCATTGAATTTTCTTAACGAAAGAACCGGAATTCATCAGATGGATAATGCTTCTGAAATAAGTGTGCTGAATCAGCTTGAAATCAGGGAAAACGGTAAATTGGTGCTGTATGCAGTTAATTTTGTTCCTGAAGGTTTTGTGCTGGTTTCTGCATCGGGGTGCACCTTCCCGGTGTTGGGATACAGCCTTAAAGGTAAATATACCGGCCTGAATGAGCCTGAAAACCTCAAAGCCTGGATCCGGTATTTTGGCAGACAGATTGAATACGCAGATCAATCGGGCATAGCTGCGCCTGAAATACTTGCTTTACATAAAAGATGGAGTGATGACAACAGCCTGAAAATGTCGTTGAGCGGCAACCGGGTGGTTGAGCCCTTGCTCAGGACAACCTGGGATCAGGGCAACTACTACAATTCACTCTGCCCGGCCGATCCCGGCGGACCTGGCGGACATTGCTGGGCCGGTTGCGTTGCCACGGCAGTGGGGCAACTGATGTTCTATCATCGCTGGCCGAACCAGGGGACTGGTGAATACAGTTATACGCATCCGGTATATGGCGAACAATATGCGAATTTTGGTGAGACCAGCTATAACTGGAACGGAATGGAAACCGCCCTGGAAGGGCCAAACAGCCACATTGCATTGTTGCTCAACCACCTTGGTGTTTCTTTCGACATGGATTACGGCCCCAACGGATCGGGCATGTGGAATCACAGTGCAGCCAATTCTATGCGCAACTACTTTAAATATGGCCCGCAAACCCAATATATCTTCCGCGACACCACCACCATGAACTGGGACAGTATCCTTGTTGCCAACCTTGATGCCCGCAAGCCGCTCTATTATGCCGGCTGGGAGGGAGTAGGTTCCACCAGCGGACATGCTTTTGTTTGCGATGGTTATGCCCCTGACAATTTCTACCATTTCAACTGGGGCTGGAGCAGCTCGTACGATGGTTATTTCCTGCTCTCTGCGCTGACACCGGGAGGGAACAATTTTAACTTTGCACAAGAATTAATCGTGGATATATATCCCGATACCCTGACCTATAACTACCCCGAATACTGCACAGGACCGGATACCCTCAACACGATTGCCGGCACCTTCAGCGATGGCAGCAACATGGTAAATTACCTGAGCAATTCCGACTGTTTCTGGTTGATTCAACCGGATGAACCTGACTTTGATTCCATTTCATCCATAAACCTGAACTTCCCGCTTGTTGACTTTGCCGGGACTGACCGCATCAGGGTATACCAGGGGGCTGACACCACAGCCACCGTGATTGCAGAAATTACCGGAACAAATTCACCGGCTACCATCAGTGTTCCGGCTGAAACATTTTTGGTGCGGTTTACCAGCGACGATGCCGATAACACCGGCGGTTTCCTGGGCTCATTTAAAAGCGTTCTGCCGGTTTATTGCATCGGAACAACAACCCACACCGATTCTGCAGGTAGTTTTGATGACGGCAGCGGCGATAAAAAATACAGCAACAACGCGATCTGTAAATGGAAAATCATCCCTGAAAACCTGGTTCCTCTAAGATTGACTTTTGAATCTTTTGTGACTGAACCGGGAAACGATATCCTCCGGGTTTATGACCTGGGATCCCAGCAGCTGATTGCAACCTATTCCGGCGACACCCTCCCTGCTCCGCTGGTTATTCAAAGCGGCAAAGCATACCTTGTATTTATGACCAGCAAAGAAGCAACAGCCCAGGGTTGGACAGTCAGCTGGGAACCTGAAGGAACTACAGGTATGGAAGATCAGCGGGAAACGGATGTAAAGATTTATCCAAATCCGGCTGACAATCAACTCTGGTTGAGCCCGGGAAAACTGGCTGGTAAAGAGGTAAGAACTGAGATATTCAGCACCGACGGAAAAAGTTTGTTTCAAAAAAATCTTTCATTCCCCGACGACGGAAGTCCGGTTACTTTGGATATATCCACCCTGAAACCCGGTTTCTTTATTCTGAAAATCCACAGTGCAGAGGGTTCTGCATCTTTCCGGCTGATAAAAATATAGTCTGGCATCTAAACCTAGGATCCAAAAAACATTGTTTTAGTCGGGTACCTGAATTTTTTGTGGCATATCAAAAAGATGCAGTCCCGAACCCTGTTCGAGGCATTCCATGATTCTTTTCTTGAACTTCCAGCAGGTCATCTGCCTTGTTTCGAGACGGCGCGACAACTCATAGCTCGATATCTTCGGCGAACCACAAACCATGTAAGCTATCTCGAACGCATCGGTTATGGGAATCCGGCAACGGTGGAAAATGGTGTGGGCAGTAGCCGATTCATCGGTTTTGCAACGGGTACAACGTCGGGAAAAAGGAGTTTTACCGCTGCAGTAATTCGTGTTGCCACATTTACGACATATAAAACCCTCACGCCATTTCTCTTCAGCGATCACCGAAAGGCATTGCTCCGTATCTGAAAATCGTTTGCTGAATTCAGGGAAATCTATCGCTTTGAATAAATAAGAAAGATTCATTGTATTTATTTGAAAATCAAAACTAAACAATCAGGCACGATCCTTGTTAATTTGCATTGTGCCGCAAAAATAAAAAAAATTAGTGATATTTATGCGATTTAAAAGAATTACTTTTATCTTTGCAGCGAATTAATAACGAACCTAAACTTCAAAACAAATATGAACTCACGAATTTTTTCCATCGTACTGATCGCCAGTATAGGTCTTTTAGGGTGCGGCTCTTCAAATGGCAAGAGCAACAAGGACAAAGGCAATGAAACTTCAACTTCTTCTACAACACCAGAAGCAGGAAAAGTCATTCAAATGAATAAAGCCATGTTTATTGAGAAGGTTTTCAATTTTGAAGAAAATCCCAATGAATGGAAATTCCGTGGCGACAAACCCTGCATCATCGACTTTTACGCTGACTGGTGCGGGCCCTGCAAGAAAGTTGCACCTGTTATGGCTGAACTGGCCGAACAATATAAAGATCAGATTGTAATTTACAAAGTGAACACCGATCAGGAGCGTGAACTTGCCCAGATTTTCAACATTCGCAGTATCCCCTCAATTCTCTATTGCCCGGCACAGGGCCAGCCACAAATGACGATGGGCGCTTTGCCAAAAGATGAATTTGAGAAAATGATCAAAGAGTTGCTCCTTGCTCCGGCAACGCAACCAACCTCAGAAAAATAATTCACCGAATCACAAATCAAAAAGAATATCAAAATAATGGAACATCTGACACTTGAAACATTCAAAGCAAAAGTATTTGACTTTGAAAAAAACCAGGATTGGAAATTTGAAGGCCAATTACCCTGTATCATCGATTTTTACGCCGATTGGTGTGGTCCCTGCAAAATGGTAGCCCCGATCCTTGAAGAGCTTTCTAAAGAATACGATGGCAAAATCGACATTTACAAAGTAGATACCGAAGCCGAGCAGGAATTGTCACAGGTTTTCGGCATCCGCAGCATACCCAGCATGTTGTTCTGCCCTTCAGAAGGACAGCCGCGCATGGCACAGGGTGCTTTACCAAAAAGCTCCCTGATTCAGGCTATTGACGATGTACTGCTGAATCCAAAAGCCAACTAAAACCCTGTTGTTGATTTTACCTTTCCTGAAAAGGCCCGGAAGTTCCGGGCCTTTTTTTGTTCTTATCTTTGCATTGTTTAATACATTTTCATGAAATCCGGAATCCCACCCGTCTTACTTCCAGCTGCCTGTTTACCTGAAATCGGGTTTTTCTGCTGGCTTTACCATGCGCCCTCAGTTGAGATCGAAATTCACGAGACCTATCCCAAACAAACCTGCCGCAACCGTTACCGCATAGCAACTGCTAACGGTCCCCTTATTTTAAGTATTCCGGTTATAAAAACAGATGGGAACCACACACCCCTTGCCCGGGTCAGAATCGATAAATCAGAAAACTGGAACCGGATTCACTGGCGGGCCATTGAATCTGCGTATAATAAATCTCCATTTTTCCTCTATTACAAAGATGATTTCGAACGGATATTTCATAATCCTCCTGAATTACTGATGGATTTTAACCTCACGATTTTAAAAATCTGTTGCAGGTTCACGGGAATAAAATCAGAATTCACTCTTTCGGAATCATACCAAAGGCTCCCAGGAAGGCCTGATTGACCTGCGCCGGGCTTTGATGCCTAAGCAACCGGTTCTGCCTGAACTTTTTTATCAGACATTATGAACCCTATATCCAGGTATTTTCCGACCGGCATGAATTTCTTCCCAATCTCAGCATCCTGGATCTTTTATTCAATCTGGGGCCTGACACGGGTGATTATCTGAAAAAGCATATGCCGCAGGCAAGACAGGAGTGATGGTCGTCGTTACATTTCGGGGTGAAAGATGAAATGATGGAAGGATGGAATGTTGGAAGGATGGAACAATAGAATGCCTCAAGCTCCTCGTCTCACAGTCTTTTTTCTCCTTATCCCCATTTCTCCTTGTCCCCATTTCTCCTTGTCTGCCGAAACGAAGACGTAAATTTCCCGGTTGGGTCCATGCCCTGCGCCAATCAGAGGGTCGGATATTCAATCCTGACATGATAAATACTCATGAGTTTCTTTTTCAGAATTTTCTTGATCCGGGTAATGTCTTTAAGGGTTAGATCAGAATTAACAAATTGGTGGGTCTCGATCTGGCCATCAATAATTTTATCTACCAATTGAGCGATGGATGCTGCTGTCGGCACTTTCACACTTCGTGAGGCCGCCTCCACTGAATCGGCCATCATCAAAACTGAAGTCTCCTTCGAAAATGGAACCGGGCCGGGGTAACGAAACAGTTTATCACTCACCTCCATATCCGGATTATCGATCCTCTGACGGTTGTAGAAGTACTCAACCATGCGTGTACCGTGATGGGTACGGATAAAATCAACCAAAACCTCAGGCAGTTTATGCTTTTTGGCTTTCTCAACCCCTTTGATAACATGGCTGACAATGATCGCTGCACTTTCTTCGAAGCTGAGCTCATCGTGTGGGTTAACGCCCGAAGCCTGATTCTCAATAAAATACATGGGCATTTCTATCTTTCCGATGTCGTGATACAATGCTCCGGCTCGAACCAGCAGTGTATTTCCACCAATTTCATAAATAGCAGCTTCAGCGATATTCGCAACCTGCATTGAATGCTGGAAGGTACCCGGGGCGTAAAGCGACAATTGCCTCAGGAGTGGGCGGTTGGTATCGGAAAGCTCCATGAGGGTAACATCGGTAACCATACCAAAGAGCTTTTCGAACACGAAAATAATGGGATACGAAAAAAGGGTAAACAGGGCACTGCCACCATAAAGCAGAAAACTGGAGTTATCGAGGTTGGCAAGACTACCATCCTGAATCAGCAACATGCCGATGTAAATTGCGGAATAGGTTACAAAAATTGCCAGGGCGGTAATGAAAAACTGAGCCCGGCGACGCAGTTCAGCAACGCTGATAATCGCAATAATTCCGGTAATCAATTGCTGAAAAATAAATTCGAACCCGCTTGGGACCATAAAACCAGTGAGCACCAGGGTAACTATATGCACAAACAGTGCTAGCCTCGTATCAAAAAACACCCTGATTACGATCGGTACGAGACAGAATGGCAACAGCATCAGCAGGTTGGGCGTTGAAGCGATCGTAAGGCTGGCCAGTGCTACCATACAGTAAATTGTAAGCAGCAGAATGATCAGTTTTTTATTTTCCGCAAAAACGTCGCGCCTGAATGAGATCATAAAAAGAATAAAAGCCACCATAGTGAGAGATATCAGCAGCGACTGTCCGAGCAAAATATTGCTGTACCTGAAGTTGCTTCCCAAACGCTGTTCATAATCAGATCTGAGCGATTCAAGAATCTGGAATTTCTCAGCATTTACCAGTTCTCCCTTCATAATAATCTTTTCACCGCTCTGGACCATACCCCTCGAATTAGGAATCTCGCTTACCAAAGCTTCACGGGCACGACGGGTATTTTCAGGATCAAAAACGATGTTCTGCTTCAGAGCATTGAGTAATAGACCACTGAGCATTTCTGCATGTTCAGGATTTACCTGCGCTAATTGTCTGGTTACATATATTTCTGCACTGGTTATCGTAAAGAGCCTTGAAAGAGGCACCCTGGAAGCGGTATTCCCTTCAACAATAAATATTTCATAATTGGAAGGTTTGTTTTCAATTTCATTGATGATGTTGATGATTCCATGAGAAAAAAGGGTATCAAGCACGCTGATGATGACTTCAAGTTCGGCCTGACGGGTTGCATTGTCACCTGCCTGTCTGCCGTATCGCGAAACCCAGGCTTTATCAAAGGAGTTGATCAGGTAATTCATTTGTTGATCGGCCAGGCCACGAAGTCGTTGAAAATAAGGCCTTGCATCACGCAAAGCTGCTTCCTGTTCTGTCTTTAACTCCGTTTCAGGTTTGAGAATTGCAAAATCGACAGGAGAAATCAGGTCATCGTGCTGCCAGGGTTTGCCACGCTGATATTCATACCTGAACTTACCTTCACGGGGAAAAATCATGATAAGCAACCAGATTACCATCGAAAACAGGAAAATTTTCCCTAAAATATCATGATGGTCACGAAGCCAGTAGAGGAACCTTTTCATAGTCAGATTTCAGAGAGTGTTCGGCAATGCAGTAAAGCACGAATATACAAAAAGATTGCACAGCTGATAAACCAAATTGAGGTAATAGCAGAGGCAGAAATTGGATACAAAAGATATTCAGAGACACTGTTGTCCGATTAAAATTTATAAAATTCCAGCCACAGTCTGACCCGCCTTTGCGGGAAAGTCACTAAACTGCCAGCCGGCAGGCAAGATCTATGAATTGAAAAGTTTTCAACATTCCGGCAAAAGCTGTTAATTACTTCTTTGCAGTTCCCGTAAATTATTCAATATATTTGCCCAAACAACAGTGTTATCAATCAATGACGGGCGGAATCTGTTACCTTTCACTAGTTGCAGTAAGGTCAGGGCCATCAGAAAGATCTGAAATGGTTAACCAGTTGCTGTTTGGCGACCTGGTAGAAGTACTGGAAATTTCTAACCACTGGTTAAAAATCAGAACCCTTCACGATTTGTATGAAGGTTGGTGCGACCAGAAACAGATCCATATGCTGACAGACGAAACCCTTGAAGTTCTCAGAGGCAGTAGCCTGCAACTTGCAGGAGATATCACAGGCTTATTGACTACACGTGGCAAACCGGCGCTGAACCTGGTTCTCGGCAGTTCGCTTTACACACTGTCGAACGGACTCTTCGCCGGCCCCGGTGGTGATTACCATTTGGCTGAAGGATCCAGCTGTCCCCCTTCCATGCAACATCCTGATGAAATTGCAGAAACTGCGGCCCTTTACCTGAATGCACCTTATCTTTGGGGCGGCAGGTCACCTTTCGGCATCGACTGCTCCGGATTGACACAAATGGTTTTCAAGCTTAAAGGCATCAGCCTGAAACGCGATGCTGCCCAGCAGGCGGTACAAGGCAGGCTCATCAATCTTATTGAAGAAGCCAAAGCCGGCGATGTGGCATTTTTCGATAACGAAGAAGGCAATATTATACATACCGGCATCATAACAGGCCGCGGAAGTATAATCCATGCTTCCGGCGAAGTCAAAGTTGACCCGCTCGACCATCATGGTATCTTCAACAAAAATGAAGGAAAATATTCACATAAACTCAGGCTTATCAAGCGATTTTTCGATTAGAAATTCATTGAAGGTTGCTGATTAGCGGGTTGATGAACTCATCAGAATTAATGTTTTCTTAACATCAGGCAGCAAGGCTGTGTCAGCGATAAAACTAATTTTGCAGCGAATATAAAAGGGCTGATGTCAACAGTTTTTTATCATCCAATCCATAGAAATACAATAGATTAACAATCAACCAAACACCGAATACAAGCTTTAACCAAAACAACAAACCATGAGAAAAACAAACAAATTGATTCACAGGTTCAGCAGGCAATTCATGTTTATCATTGCCTTTATGATGAGCATTACCGTCGCTGTGGGGCAGGTAACCACATCAGGTATGAACGGAAAAATTACCGGTTCAAATGGCGAAAGTCTCCCGGGTGCTACAGTAGTTGCTATACACATCCCATCAGGATCGCAGTATGGCACAACAACCGATGTTGACGGAAACTACCGCATACCCAACATGAACGTGGGAGGACCTTACAAAATTACCGTTTCTTACGTCGGCTTCGAAAGCTATAACAACAGCGAAGTATACCTGAACCTTGGTCAGACCTTCAAGTTGAGCACCAAACTGAGCGAAAAAGCTTCTACCATCACAGGTGTAGAGGTTGTAGGTGCCCGTTATGACATTTTTGACGGCAACCGTACCGGAGCAGAAACCAACGTTAGTCTCGAAACCATCGAGAGAATGCCATCCATTGGCCGTAATTTCTCCGATTACACCCGCCTGACCCCGCAAGCCAGGGTTACCCAGGGCGGTGGCATCGAAATAGCAGGTACCAACAACAGGTACAATGCAATCTATATTGATGGTGCTGTTAACAACGACGTTTTTGGTTTAACAGACCAGGGAACCAATGGTGGACAAACCGGAATATCTCCATTCTCCATGGACATCATTGAACAGGTTTCAATTCAGGTTGCTCCCTACGACATCAAACTGGGTGGTTTTGCCGGTGCTGGTATCAACGCTGTTACCCGCCGTGGTAACAATGAATTCCAGGGTTCCGCTTATTATATTACCCGCAATGAAGGCTTTGCAGGTAAAACACCTACCAATGATGAGACTGTTGATCGTAAAAAACTCAACCCGTTTTCATCAAACACTTATGGCTTCCGTCTGGGTGGCCCAATCATCAAGGATAAGCTTTTCTTTTTTGTAAATGCTGAAATTCAACAGGATGAAACCCCTCAGCCTTTCGATTTCACCACATACAATGGCGATGTTACCGCTGAGCAACTCGGCCAGCTTTCTGCCAAACTGAATGGGTATGGTTACGATGCAGGTGGATATACCGATGTTAACCGGACCCTTGACGGAACCAAATTCTTCGCCCGTCTTGACTGGAACATCAATAAAGTGCACAAGCTGATGGTTCGTCACCAGTATACCAAAGCCGAGCAGTTTAGTCCGTCGAATTCAAGCATTACTGCCATCCGCTTTGCAAACTCAGGTATTTATTTCCCTTCAACAACAAATTCATCTGCGATAGAGCTTAAAAGCAACATCAGCAACCAGATGAGCAATAGCCTGATTTTAGGCTTTACCTTCGTCCGTGACGACCGCGACCCCATGGGCAGCAATTTCCCTTATGTCAGGATCAAGGACGGTTCGTCCAACATTTACTTCGGATCTGAAGAATTCTCAACGGGTAATATGTTGAATCAGGACATCATCACCCTTACCGATAACTTTGAGTTATACAAAGGCAAACATACCTTCACATTCGGAACCCACAATGAGTTCTATAAAATGTATAACCTCTTTATCCGTCAGAATTTCGGATCATACCAGTTCAACAGCATCGACGATTTTCTCTCCGACGCTCCGGCATACCAGTTCGACCGCACTTTCTCGGCAGTTGACGATATCACCGGCGACGGTTCAAAAGCTGCTGCTGAATTCAATGCACTCCAGATTGGCTTGTATGCTCAGGATGAAATCCAGGTAAGTGATAAATTCAAAGTTACTGTCGGTTTACGTGTTGATATGCCGATGTTCCTTGATCAGCCTGCTTTAAATGAGGATTTCAACAATAACGTAATTCCCATTCTTGAAGAAGCCGGTTGGGACCTCGAAGGTGCCAAAACCGGACAAACTCCGGATGTTGCAATTATGTTCAACCCACGCGTTGGATTTAACTACGATGTAAAAGGCGACCAGAGCTTCCAGATTCGTGGAGGTGCAGGACTGTTTACCAGCCGTATTCCTTATGTTTGGCCGGGAGCCTCTTTCCAGAACAATGCTGTTATGACCGGTGGTATGCGTATTACTGCAGCCGGTTCACCTGAGCTTGTTTTTAACCCTGACTGGGACAACCAGCCTTCGGTTCCTCCGACACAACCTTCAGGACAGGTAGATATCTTTGCAAAAGAGTTCAAATTCCCGAAGGTTTTCCGCACAAGCATCGCAGTTGACAAAAAACTGCCATGGGGCGTGGTTGGAACTTTTGAAGCTACTTATACCAAGACCCTCAACAACGTATTGTATTACAACCTTGCATACGAAAAAACAGGTGAGCTTACCGGTACCGGCGACAATCGTCCGATCTGGTCAAAAATCGCACTTGGAAAAGACCCGAATACTGAAGCAAACAGTAAGTATACTGATATTATCCTTGGCACCAATACCAAAGAAGGATATTCTTACAACATCACTGCCCAATTGCAGAAAACCTTCACCAATGGTTTAGCCGGTAGCATTGCCTATAACCTTGGACATGCCAAATCTATGAATGATGGTGTTTCTTCGCAGAACTCCTCACAGTGGAGGGTACCCAACGTTCGTGGAAAAAATGACATTGATCTGGCTACTTCAGACTTCGATATGGGCTCACGCATCGTAGGCTTCATCTCTTACAAGAAAGAGTATCTAAAGCACACTGCCACAACTGTTTCATTATTTTACACAGGCCAGTCAGGTGCCAGTTTCTCATACGGATATGCCGATGGTTCTTCAAAATATCTTGGAGAAGACAACAATAGCCTCGAGCTCATGTATGTTCCTGTTGATCAGAATGATATCAACCTTGTTGACATCACAGTTGGTGAATCTACCCTCACCGCTGCCCAGCAATGGGAAGATCTCAATGCTTTTATTGAAGGTGACGATTATCTGAGTGGACGCCGTGGCGAATATGTTGAAAGAAACCATTCACGCGTTCCTTTCATGAACATCTTCGATTTCCGCATTGCACAGGATTTCTTCATTACTGCCGGCGGAAAACGCAATACACTGCAGGTAGCCTTTGATATTTTCAATCTAGGCAACCTGATCAACAAAGACTGGGGACGTATTTACTACTCTTCAGGTGCTTATTACAACAACTACCCGCTGGTTAAAATGGAAGGTTTCGAAGATGATGCAACGACTCCGAAATTTTCATTTAAGAAACCCAAAGGAGATACATGGGCAATTGACGATAGTGGTATCCTGAGTTCAAGGTGGCAGGGTCAGCTTACTGTCAGGTACATCTTCAATTAATATCTATCAATTATCGCTAAAGGGAGCTCCGGTATCGGGGCTCCCTTTTTTATCTATTTTTGTTATAAATAATTCCATTCATGAAAACCAGCAGGCTTATCATAATTACCATACTATCCTGTTTCCTGATTTTTCATTCCATACCTCTAATCGCGCAGGATCCGGACGATCAGGTTACAATAGTAATTTCACTCGATGGTTTCCGCTGGGATTACAATCAGAAAACCCCAACACCTGCACTCGATCTTATCGCGAAAGAAGGAGTAAAAGCCATTTCGCTCATCCCTTCCTTTCCTTCAAAAACATTCCCAAACCATTATACCATTGCCACCGGTCTTTACCCCGATCATCACGGATTGGTAAACAATTCATTTTTTGATCGAAATATGGGAAAATCCTATGCCATCGGTAACAGGGAGGCAAGGATTAATCCTGATTTTTATGGCGGTGAACCCATTTGGATTACAGCGCAGAACCAGGGAGTCCGAACGGCATCCTTCTTCTGGGTTGGCAGCGATGTGGCCATTCAGGGCAAACATCCCGATTACTGGAAAACCTACGATGGAAGCATTCCTTTTATCCAACGTATCGACACCATTATGCATTGGCTCAGCCTTCCCGGGGCACTCAGACCACGTCTTATCATGGCCTATTATCATGAACCCGATGGAATAGGCCATGAATTCGGGCCCAACGATCCCCGGACACTCAAAATGGTGCATGACCTCGACAGTCTGACAGGAATCCTTTACACTAGAATCAGGCAGTTGCCCAATGGCAATAACATTAATTTTATAGTGGTTTCGGATCACGGGATGGGCGATATTTCATCGGAAAGAAGTATTGCCTTACGTGATTACATTCCCGAAATGTGGCCGGTAAAGATAGAAGGCGGCAATCCCAATTACAACCTCTATGCCGACGATGGATGGGTTGATTCAGTATACAATGTTCTGAAGAACGTCAAACACCTGAAAGCCTGGAAACCTGGCGAAATACCGGCATATCTGAACTATGGCAACAATCCCAGGGTTGGCGACATGGTTGTGGTGGCTGATTCTGCATGGAGTGTAACTATGAAAAAACCGAAAAGAGCATTTACTGGTGGGACGCATGGATACGATATCAGGAACACCGATATTCATGCTATTTTTTATGCATCCGGACCTGCTTTTAAACAGAATTACCTGCATCCTTCATTTCAGAATATCCACATTTATCCTCTGCTGGCGCACTTACTCGGAATTATTCCTGCGAAATCAGATGGCGACCTTCTCCAGGTTATTGATCTTCTAAAACCCCTGCCATGATGAGATACCTTTTCTGTTCGTTTGGGTTCGTCCTGTTTACCCTGATTTCGAATGCCCAAAAAGTTGAAAATTCATTGCTTCAGGCCGGCCCGATGGCGGGTTATGCCGATATGCGCGAAGCCATGATCTGGGTTCAAACAACCAGGTCGGTTGAAGTATATGCCGGGTATTCTGATGTAGCTGATCCGGCAATTGTTCGGAAAACCAATAAAGTACTGACTACAAAAGGAGAAGCCTTTACAGCCAGGTTAATTGCTGACTCGGTTGAACCCGGTCATAAATATAATTACAGGCTCTTTTTCGATGAAAAACCTGTTTCACTGCCTTACCCAACTCAATTCAACACACCTCCCTTATGGAAATGGCGGGGTGATCCACCTGAATTTACGATGCTTACCGGTAGCTGTGCTTACATCAATCAGCCTGAATATGACCGGCCGGGCAAACCTTACGGCGGGGATTACCGGATTTTTACCGGCATGGCTGCCCAAAAGGCAGATTTTATGCTTTGGCTGGGCGATAATGTTTACCTGCGCGAACCTGACTGGAATTCGCGTACCGGCATTTTCAAGCGTTACACCCACACACGGTCGTTACCTGAACTTCAACCATTTTTGGCTTCGACCCATCATTATGCCATCTGGGACGACCATGATTACGGTCCCGATAACAGCAATAAATCATTCTTTAACAAAGACATGGCCCTTGAAGCTTTCAGATTGTTTACAGGCAACCCAACCTATGGCAGCAGTGAAATGGAGGGAGCCATGACTTTATTTCAATGGGGCGATGCCGATTTTTTCCTGTTGGATAACCGGTGGTACCGTGATCCTGATGAAATTGTTAAATCAGGGAAAACAATGCTTGGAGAACAACAACTGGTTTGGTTGCTTGATAACCTGGTAACGAGTAAGGCAACATTTAAATTCGTAGCCATGGGTGGCCAGTTTCTTTCAGATGCTGCTACGGCTGAATTGTATACTGCCAACGGATTTCTGGAAGAGCGGCAAAAAATCATTGATTTTATATACCTGCATCAGATAAAAAATGTAATCTTTCTCACTGGCGACATTCACTTTTCTGAAATTTCAGTACTTAAAAATGAAGGGAAACCAACTATTTACGATCTTACGTTCTCCACCTTGAGTGCCGGCGTAAATAAAGGAGGTTCATCATGGAAGAATACGTTACGGGTTCCCGGCACAGTAACCCTGGAACGCAACTATGGAATGATACATTTCACCGGACCCGAAAAAGACAGGAAGTTAGCTGTAAATTGCTATAACTCAGATAACCAAAAACTCTGGGAATATACCATTGCCCGGGAATAACCAGCCTATTGTGCTGATTCTATGTGTTATAACCCAATTGATACAATCAATACAATTCATGACCATGAGAATTGTTCCAAATAGCGAACAATTTACATATGTACCCATTACTTCCTGACAATTTATTGATCAATTATAACCCAATTAAAGGGGAAAACTGAAAATAAGTTTCATTAAATCAAGACCATTCCTATGAACCGTAGAATTATCACGACATTATTGTTGTTCCCTTTCATGCACCTGTTTGCCCAGGATATGCTGCGTGAAGAACCATTTATTTCACCCTTACCGCCCTCCGGACGACTGGAAGTCACATACATTGCCAATTCCGGGTTCTTATTTTCTGCAGGAACCACCAGGGTGCTTGTTGATGCTTTGTTCCTGAACGGCGATATCTGGGAGTCTCCTTCAAAAAAGCTTCAGAAGGCCATGACAACCGGGGATGTACCTTTTAAAAACATCAGCCACATGCTGGTTTCACACTTTCACGAAGATCATTTCAACCCAATGCTTGTTTCCCGCTTTCTGGTCAATAATCCGAAAGCTGTTCTGGTAACAAACAGTCAGACAGATTCCGTTTTAGGACGGATTTATAAACAGGACCCCGAATTGAAAAGACCCGGTCAGGTGAAAATAATGACAGCGCCCTTATTTGGAACTGAAACCTATGAATCGGATGGCCTGAAAGTAAAGTGCCTTGTTATGAGACACATGGGCAAAGATGACTATAAAGTGGAGAACCTGGGGTTACTTATGGAACTCGGAGGAAAGAAAATATTGCACATCGGTGATGCCGGCTGGGAAGATGAAAATTTTGCCGGATTTAACCTGCAGGATGAAAACATAGACATCGCTTTTATTCATTACTGGTTTCTGCTCGATTGCGAAGGACGCAGGATTATAGAAACCATGATCAGGCCTAAAAAAATCGTAGTGACACATGTCCCTTACGAAGAACTCAGACGCGATTACAAAAGGATTAAGGAGTATTATCCGGATGTAGAAGTTTTCCTTAACCATATGGAGAAGAAGGTTTATTAGTTTCAGGGTTACAGACCTGCCCGACTGACTTACACTATGTTGAAATTTAGCATGAATTAAGTCGGTCAGGCGGGGTTACAGAGTTACAGAGTTACAGGGTTACAGGGTCCGGTGGTTGCGCAGAGTCGAAACCACCCTTGGATCAGGATTATAGAATTTCAGAATCAATAATGTTGTAGAGGCGCGATTCATCGCGTCTCTATTTGTTATAATAGAATTGTTTTCAGATCGCAAAATCGCATTTTAAAAATTTATCACAGTTTTCAATTAGTTATGTATTTATGGGAAAAAGAATAAAACCCCACCTGCCAAATGCACAATACAAGTACATTTGCACCGTTAAAGAACAGGAAACCCGTTAAAAAATATTGCATGAAATTTTTCACCAGGAGAAGAATAATTGAAGCTGTTGTAATTGTTGTTGTCGCATTGCTGCTCGTTGTTACTGTGGATTATTATATGTCGGCACTGCGAAAAAGCCCGTTGCCTGAAAACACCTATCTGCCTGAGCCAAGAATAGAATATGGAATTGTAGTAGATTCATTCTATGTAGTTAAAGATGTGGTTAAGGCAAACGAGAACCTTTCAACCATTCTGATGAATTACAATACTTCCATGATTACCATAGAACAATTGGTTACCAAAGCGGCTGGGATTTTTGATGTTAGAAAGATAAGAGCCGGAAATAAATATACCATTCTATGCTCCAACGATAGTCTGAGAAAGGCTGAATACTTTATTTACGAAAACAATCCTACCGAATATGTGGTTTTCGAAACCGGGGATTCGTTGCATGTTCATCTGGGACAAAAGGAAGTAGAAGTCAGAATAAAAACGGCATCCAATAAAATCTCCTCATCCTTGTGGAATGCCATGGCAGAAATCAGTGCAAGTCCCAATCTTACCGTTGAGCTTTCAGAGATTTACGCCTGGACGATTGACTTCTACGCCATACAAAAAGGCGATAATTTTACTGCCATATACGAGGAATTGTTCGTTGGAGGTGAATCGATCGGATTGGGCAATATTCTTTCCGCGAGGTTTAACAGCGGAGGTAAAGACAACTTCGCTTTCAGGTTTGATCAGGATAATAAACCTGACTATTTTGATGATAAAGGGCAAAGTCTTCGCAGGGCTTTCCTGAAATCACCACTCAAATTTTCACGAATCAGTTCCCACTTCTCAAACAGCAGGCTTCACCCGGTTTTACGAATCCGCAGGCCACACCATGGGGTTGACTATGCCGCACCCAAAGGAACACCGGTACACTCGATCGGAAGCGGAACGGTTGTAGAAGCACGTTATGCAGGCGGGGCCGGACGTATGATCAAAATAAAACACAATTCGACCTATGCAACCGCCTACCTTCACCTGAGCGGATATGCCAAAGGAATAAACAGGGGTTCCCATGTTCAGCAAGGCCAGGTGATCGGGTATGTCGGTAGTTCAGGGCTTTCAACCGGGCCACACCTGGATTTCAGATTTTATAAAAACGGCACTCCGATCGACCCGCTAAAAGTGGAATCACCCCCTGCCCTGCCTGTAAAGAAAGAACTGGCGGATAGTTTCAACCAGATAAAACTGGTCCAATTCAGAAAGCTAGATTCACTTAATATTCCTGAAAAACAGACTGTAAGGCCAATCTGACCACACCCGTCGGGCGGTGGCTCTGCCACCGTCCTTCTATCATGGCAGGCTATGCCTGAATCCCTCTTTTCCTAAAAAAATGAAGTGCCCCTTTTTTTAGATGTAGGGATACGACATGTCGTGTCCCTACTTGTTAAAAATAAATACCGCCGAAAAATGGTTACTGCCTCCGGTAGATTATCTCACAATCAGCTTCTTTCTGATTGGTTGTTTGCCAGGCAACTCAATATCTGCAATATAAAGCCCCGCAATCAAATGGCTGACATCAATTCCTGATAGTCCGGAGTTTAAATTGGCCTGAAATACTGATTTTCCCGATAAATCTGAAATCCTCAAACCGGCAATACCGTTGCTGAATTCCGGCAATTCAATATAAATGATGTGATCAGTTGGATTGGGATAAAAAATCAATTCATCCCCGGGGGATACTTCCAGCGAAACCCCTGTAGGCTCAGAAAGTGAAAGCTTACTAATATAAGGCCGTTTTCCGATTCCCGTATATGGCAAAGTAAACTCATTGTTAAAATTCAGATCACCTGAATGAACATGAGATATACAGAACCCTTCATGGTTACCGGTTATCTGACCCGAATATAGGTCAGAAGGGCCATGAACATTCATTTCATCGATCAGATTCAGATTGGCATCGAATAATATGACTTCATGAACATTAAAATCAAAATCATTATTCACATATAACCCGATCAGCCCTGGAATAATGGCCATATCGGGATATAGAGTAATTCCGGTTGTAAAGAAGGGGATTTCCACTTCCTGAATCATCTGACCATCAAATCCAAATTTCTTAAGGACATTAACAATTACAAATGGTGGTTCAAGTACGGAGAAATAAGCATATACGCCATCTTCTCCGGCAACAATCCGCCCGTCACGGTTGTTGATGGTTGTATCAACAGAAGCCCATTCAGCTATGAAATTGCTATCGAGTGCGAGCACAAAGGCCGCATGTTCCATCGCCGGGAGATGAATAACAACATCATCCACAACAAGGCTGTCGGGTCCATTGAAAGCTCCATTCAAATAGACTCTGTTGTTAAAATATGCGAGATCAACGATGCCGGCTGAATATGCGGTGATTTGCTTACTTTGAATTGTGTTACCATCAGGATCCAAAATTTCAATGAAATTGCCACTATTGGATATCCCCTTGAAATTAACGGCAACCTTACCATTATCTCCGGCAACTAAATTTGAACCTGAACCATTTTTTGTATCATCGGTTCTTATCCATAACAAAATCCCGGCCGAATCAACTTTCATCATAAACATATGGTAAACCGGAATGCCACAGGTAATCCCGTCATAATTAAAAATTCCGTTTGCCTGCCCCACTATCAGCAGTTCGTTGTCAGAAACAGCTATATCACCAATCTGCACCAGGCCGCTGAAATATTTTGTCCAGGCAGCCTGACCTCCGGATGTGGTTTTTTGAAGATAGCAGTTGCCAATATACGGCAGAGACTGTGAAGCCCCATACACACCGGCTGTATATATATTGCTGACTGCATCAACCGTAAGGGCAGCAACTTCGTTGGTGTTGTTGATACTGTATGAATTCGCCCAGATAAATTGCTGAGCTTGGGCTTGTATCAGGATCAGTTGAAGAAAAACCAATACAGGAAGTTTTATAAATTTTTCCATAATCAACAGTTTTTTATGGCACAGATCATTCTTTATAAAAACCAGAAATCCGTAAAGAATGTTCAAAACTGAAGCTTTTGCCCTGCAGTCGGGCGGTGGCTCTGCCACCGTCCTTCTATCCCGGCAGGCTCTGCCTGCTTTCAATTATTCCTGAATACCCATGCAGTGCACGCTATCTTTTCCACGGTCGGGCGGTGGCTCAGCCACCGTCCTTCTATCATGGCAGGCTCTGCCAGTATCCCTGTTCCAAAATAAAAAGCGGTAGGGACACGAAATGTCGTGTCCCTACCGCTTTTTTTTATTGACTTACGATATTATTCAACCATCATCTTGCGGGTAATCCGCTCTCCATTGATGATGACAGAATAAACATAAACTCCGGTTTTCAGGTTGTTTGCAGAGATAGTCAGCATATTTACACCTGCATTGAGTTTTGCAGCAGGCAAAGCATAAACAACTCTCCCTGTAAGATCGTTCACTTCAAGGCTAACCATGGATGATTTGCTTAAAGTGAGATTGATGACAGATTCTCCGGTAAACGGGTTGGGATAATTCTGTGACAACTCAAAAGATGAAGATGGTTTGTTTCCGGCACCAACAATATCACCTTTATCTACCGATAACTGGTAATAAACGTTTTCACTTGGAGCATCATTGTCACCTCTGAGAGCCAGACCAGGCTCATTATCGGCCTGATAGATCAGGTGTATCTGGTCGTTTGTGCTGTTGGCGATGGTTGGGAATACACATTCATCGAGCAGGTGAAGAATATCACCGGTAAGATCGGTAAAATCACCCCAGGTTGTGCCTGCATCGGGAGAGGTACGTGCCCACATATGCCTGTATTGCTGACTTCCGTTATCATAGCCTTCGGTCAGGCCTGAATAAACCAGAAAAACCTGGTTATTTTCATCAACAGTAATCTGTGGCATACTCGACGGACTAACATAATAAAGCCCGATATTACTGACATCGGTTCCAACAAGATCAATTTGTCCGTTGTTGTTCAGATCCTGCATCCAGCCGACCAGATTACCACTTTCGAAAAGGATATCAGGATTAAGGGCATCAACATCTCCACCTAACCAGGCTGGCATATCTTCATTCCAGTATCCAACGCCATCAACAAACGGGAACCAGCTCGGGCCGGTAGCACCTTCTTCCATCATGGCCCTGTTAACGCCAAAAGCAACATGCAGTTTCCCATCTCTGTCAAAAGCCAGGTGGGCTGCACCATCGGGGCAATAAAAAGTATCGGTGGGTTCGGTTCCATTCCACATCGGATAAGGATTTTCCCATACCATGATTTTTTCCCAGTTTTCACCATTGTCAGGAGATTTCATGATAAACATATCGGTCCAGTTATCGCATACAATAAAAGCAATGGTATCGCCTCTCGGATCGGCCCATGAATAGGTATCTCCGCTGAAACCGGTGTATTCGTCAGAAGCCATGCCAGGCAAAATCTGATGCTGTTTGTCCCAGGTCTGACCACCATCGGTCGAACGGTAATAAAGCATAGCCAGATCAAGCCCCTCATATGCCACATAAGTCATGGAAAGCATATGAATATTCATATGATCGTCACCGCTGCTGACCATTCTGGGCCATGAAATATCCACGGCACTTGCAGGACCAGCCAGAATGTATTCAGACCATGGACCACTGCCTCTTGTATCGCGGCGGCTAACCACCAATCCGGCAGTATTGTGATGAGCTATCACCAATTCGCCGGTACCCTGAGGCGCATAGGTAGGCCAGCCGGTTCGCTGTGTTTCGATGCGGGCAGTAGGCTTGGCTCCCCAGTCTGCTCCATTGAAATAATTATACCCTGTTCCACGGTCAGCATAGCCGCCCGTATTCATTCCTCTTGTCCAAACTGCAGCCATGGTGCCATCGGCATAACGGTAGAAACGGTTAGCCGGAGCTGAGGTATTTGACTGCAAATCGTAAAAAGTACTTCCAATTTCAAATTCGTTGATAACCCTTCCGGATCTGACATAGGGATTCGCTGTTTGTTCTACCGGATTAACCGCTTCGCGTACCGACTTCATATCCGGAATCGCGATGTTCTTTAATTGCTTTGACATCGGGGCATAGTGCTGTGCATTCACAGACCAGCCAAGTGCCAGGATGCATGATACGAGTAAAAGTCTTTTCATCGTCTTTCTTTTAAATTAACATGTATTTCTGTTGATCACAAAAATAATAAACTATCGGCTTAACCAAACAAAATATAAATAAAAAAGGCAACCGATGAAACGGTTGCCTTTTATTTATGCGAAAATTAAAGCTTAGAGAACGGTCATTTTACCGGTTGAGGTATTTTCACCTGCTTTCACAGTATAGAAATAGATACCTGATTTCAGGCTTGAGCTGCTGAGATCAATTCTGTGGGTACCTTCATTGAAATTGCCAAATGACTGGACAGCGACTTTCTGACCAGCAATGGTATAAATTTCAACGCTCACATTTGAATTAGCGACAAGTGTAACATCCAATGAAGTAGTTCCGTTGAAAGGGTTAGGGTAGTTTTGTGAAACAACCATCTCTTTAACTTTAACACTTCCACCGTTTACACCCATAACTTCGCTTTTCGGGATCTGCATGTAATAATATACATTTTCGCCTGGTTGATCCTCGTCGCCGCGAACTGCAAGTCCGGGTTCTGAATCGGCCTGATAAATAACATGAACATTTTCATCAGTTAAACTGGCTGCTGAAGGGAATACACATTCATCAAGGATGTGGATAATATCCTCAGAAAGGTGATAGAACTCACCCCAGGTAGTTCCGCCATCGGGTGATGTACTTACCCACAGGTGCCTGTATTGCTGTGAACCATTATCATATCCTTCGGTGATGGAAGTAAATACAACAAAAATCTGATTCATGTCATCAATTACAATCTGGGCAAGACTTGAAGGCGATACATAATAAAGACCAATGTTGGCTATTTCATTACCCACCCAGTCGAGTGAACCATTGTTATTAATGTCGATCATAAATCCAACAAGGCTACCTTCTTCATAAAGGGCATCAGGATTTAAAATATTGGCCTGATCACCGCCGGTCCAGGTTTCTTTGTCTTCATTCCAGTAAGCAAGTCCGTCAACAAACGGGAACCAGCTTGGAGCGGTATCGCCTTCTTCAAACAGACCCCTGTTAACGCCGAAAACAACATGAAGTTTTCCGGTATTATCAAAAGCTGCATGACCAGCTCCGTCAGGACAGTAGATGGTGTCAATAGAAGGAACATTATTCCACATTGGGATCGGGTGTTCCCAGATCACGATTTTCTCCCAGCTTTCACCATTGTCCATTGATTTGTATGCAAACATATCTGTCCAGTTGTCGGTGAGCAGGAAGGCAACATTGTCACCTTTTGCACTCAAAGAATAAGAGTCACCACCAAATGCAACATAATAATCTGCACCCATTCCTTCGAGAACCTCAGCTGGTGACCAGGTTGCACCACCATCGGTTGAACGGGTATAAACAACAGCACCGTCCTGTCCGTTATATACCACACCACCATTGGCAACAGGTGCAGTTAAGGCAAAGACATGCAGGTACATGTTATCAGGTCCGCTGCATACCATGCGTGGCCATAATAATCCGGAAGCACCTGAAGGAGGAGCGATCACAGTTTCAGTCCATGCGCCGGTTCCTTTGGTTTCCCTTTTTGCAAAGGTAAGACCGACCGTACCTGACTGATGTGATACAAAAGCTTCACCGTTAGGTCCACAGGCAGTGTAAGCAGGCCAGCCTGAACGGGCAACTTCAACCCTGTTGGTTGGAGCTGGTCCCCAGTCGGCACCATTGAAATAATTGTATCCCGTTCCACGGTCAGCATAAGCTGTCGGGCCGGTTCCACGTGTCCAGGTAGCTCCGATGGTACCATCGCTGAACATCTGTAAACGGTTTGATGGGCTTGATCCGTTTGATTGCAGATCATAAATAGTTCCTCCAATTTCAGCTTCGTAAGGTATAACCCTTGAGTGAACATAAGGATTCACAGTAGTCTGAAGATTGGTAGTTTCGTCAATTGCAGCCATTTTTTCAATGGCAATGTTTTTCATTGATGCAGGAACTCTTACACGGGCTTGTTGTGCAAAAATACCAGCACTTACAACCAAAGCAAGAGTAAAGAGTACTAGTTTTTTCATGAGTATTGGTTTTTGGTGAAACAAAATAATTTTCTCTCTGCGAAAGTAATAATCTTTTTGAAACGCAGCCACTTGTTGTTGAAAAATACACTATAAAAAAAATGCGAACCATGTGGGTTCGCATTTTAAAATAACTGGTAATTCAACTTACTTAACAATCATTTTGTTGGTAATTTTTTCTCCGTTGATATTCACAGAATAAGCATAAACACCTGACTTCAGTCCATTGCTATCAATGGTTAAAGTATGGTTTCCGGATTGTAAATTACGTGCAGGAATTTCCCTGACTTTCTGACCCATCAGGTTATAGACTTCCATGCCAACCATTGAAGTAACAGCGAGATTTAGTTTAATTTCAGATGTTCCATTGAATGGATTGGGATAATTCTGGGAAACAGTATTGTAGTTTGCCGGTTTTTCAGATGTTACCCCGGTAAGTACAAATTCCGAGAAATCGAATTTGAAATCAGGTATATATTTATACTGTACGGGTAAGGTAGGATCGGTAGGATCCATCGCCTGGTAAACGAAAGGAATCGTATAGGATGCCTCACTGCCGCTTCCCTCAACAAATGCATAGTAAGAAGCTGTTCCCATAAAGGCCTGCAGCCATCCATCGGAAAGGAAAGTAACATTCGTAACAGCAGTATAGGTATTGGTAGCTATATCCCAGCCAACACAAAAAATATCCGGCTGAATGTTATCTGTTACACCTTCAAAATCGGTATCGAGCCATGAGAAGAACATTTTGCTTCCGTCAGGAGAAGTGGTAAGCTGTGAACGGGTGTCTTCATCAACATCGCCAAAAGTACCACGGAAGGTTTTATTGCTCTGGAATTTATAGGCCAGCCAGGTTTCCCCGCCATCCTGTGAAAAGATATTGTAAGATGCGCCGAAACCACCTGAAGCAACGATTGAATAAGGTGTATCAGAAGATGCAATCCCAATGGTTACACTGATTACAGGATTTCCGAACATATCAACACAAAAATCACTGGTAAATGCTGTGGTATAACCGATCTCATCGCGGGCTGGTAAAGGAGGAAGGAAAAGCTCGGCAATCTGATCATCGGTCAGACATTCGTTTACAATTCCAGGGATACCGTCAGGACCTCCCAATACAGCAAATGTAGGTGTTTCATCCCAGCTTAAGCCACCATCGGTTGTTTTGTAAAGAATCGGGTAATAGGATACTCCGGTTCCGAATACATCGCCACCATTGTCTCCCAGAATCATAATATAGCCGATCATACCATCGGGTGCAAAAGCAATCCTGGTATCGGAAACTGCGGAAAACTCACCACCGTAAGTTATCGCTGACGGAGCATATAGTAAACTTTGTTCATATTCATACTTGCCGAGTGAAGCGTTGAATACACCACGGGTGATGAGCAGAGAATCAAGATATTGATTACCGAGACCACCAACAAGAGAAGATTCAACCACGAAAACATCACCGGTTGCCGGGTTAACGGTCATTGCATCCGGTACATTATGCCTGATCGGAGGTTGCGATGACCAGCCAATCTGTGATAAGCCTGTACCATCGAGTTTGACTGTGCCACCAGCATAGCCACCCCAACTACCGGCAGTTCCATTGGTACCATCAAGGGTTGGTGCAAAGAAGGTAAAATAAGCATTGTCAGGATTTGTATTTCCTGCAGGATTGTAAATCAGACCCTCAGGATAACGTGCATTGGCAGTACCTCCGGCAGTAGGATCGAAAACCTGGATGTTTGATGTCCATGTATTTCCGCCATCTTTCGAACGATCATAAGCAAGGTAACCCGAACCGGGGCTAGCCAGCATACGGTGAACAAAACTGACTGAATTTGTTTGAGGATCGGCCCAAACAGCTGTACGACCACCATTGTATAAGCCGTAGGCATTGGCGGCATTCCCGATGTTAAGAACTGTGATATCGCTGGTTGCACGATACTCAGGACGCTCAACAAGGTTTACAATTGAAGGGGTTTTAATGATGGTTTCTTCATCAATATTGAAGAGTTGATTAGAAACAGTGGGTACTCCCGGCTTTAGTTTTGCCGGACTTTTCTGAGCCGATAATCCAACGGTGATTATCAAAGCGGTTGCAATGAGTAGAAGTTTTTTCATTAGGTTATTGTTTGGGTTAAACTTAAGTAAATCCGTAAATGCGAAATTACTCTATTTTTTTGTTTAAAACAGATATTCCCTGAAAAAAAACAGGTAAAAATTCATAAAAAGACATGCTTTATTGCGAATGGATTATCTTCAATTCTGCAATCAGGAATTATAGGCCGTTTCCTTTGTATCTGTGCGAATAGTAGTAGCCCTTTGAGATTCAATAACCTGATTAAACAGGTAACGGTAAGTAATATGCCTTTTTGCAAAATGGCCACCGACCGCCTCGTGCAACTGTCGCATTTTGGGATTAAAGTCGCCCACCCATGAGAGTTCAATTTCGGTGTAGTTGGGTTTCTTTTTCATCACCTTATCCATATGCCAGAATATGGCAGATTCAATTCCTGATTTCTGAAATTTGGGCTTAATGCCCATAACTGTGATGCGGGTACGGGTAAATATATCCTTTTTACGGAGGTACCAGAATTTCAGCTTCCCGAAAAAATCAATTTTGCCGTTGAAACGCTTCAGCATTTCGTTTACATCGGGTATCATAACCAGAAAAGCAATGGGCTCATTTTCATGATAAGCAAACCATATAAATTCTTCGACCATAACAGGCTTCAGTTCTTCCAGCGATTTGAGCAACACTTTTGGTTCTATGGGTGTGAAATTTTCGTGAAACCGCCATGCATCGTCGTAAACCTCTTTAAAATCGCTGATAAAGTTTTCACTGTTCTTCCAGCTAAAATGTCTGAAACTATAGCCGGGCCGCTGTCTTACCCAGTCAGCAATTTTCCAGAATCGTTCAGGGAAAGGCTTCGTAAGGTTAAGATGATTGGTAACCTGCTCAAAATAAGGTTTAAAACCATATGATTCAAAGAACTCTTTATAATACGGGAAGTTATAATTCATACCAAAACTGGGGTGCATAAAACCTTCTACAAGCAACCCCCAGAAGTTATCATTCTCGCCGAAATTGATGGGGCCATCCATTGCTTCCATACCACGCCCTGCCAGCCATGCTTTACAATGGTCAAACATATAATATGCTGCGGCTTTGTCATTGATGCATTCAAAAAATCCCATTCCACCGGTCGGCTGATCGAAGTTGAAGGCTTTCTTGCGGTTAATGAAGGCGGCAACCCTTCCGATAGATTCCCCTTTGTCATTATATAAAACCCATCGCGTAGCTTCACCATGTGTGAAGAAAACATTCGATTCAGGATTAAAGACATTCTCAACCATTTTATCGAGTGGACGTACCCAAAATTTATCGTCAATATATATCTTCCGTGCAACATCAAGAAATTCACTGGCCAGCCTTTTATTGTTGACTTCTTTAAGGATCATCGCGATTGGTTTCTTTAAAATCACAGCAAATGTAATGAGTTTTGGAGGAACAATAAAATGTGACAACGCCTGCAAGGAACAAATGCTTATTTTTGCGGCTATCAACTTATCATTTATTGTGAAGCGCTTATACCTGTTGTTGCTCAGGTCATACCTCGGCCCCCTCATCCTCACCTTTTTCATCGCCCTTTTTATACTGGTGATGCAGTTTCTGTGGAAATACATCGATGACCTGGTAGGAAAAGGCCTTCAATGGCATGTAATCGGGCAACTTCTGTTTTATGCTTCAGCCACTTTTGTACCGCTGGCGCTGCCATTGTCTATCCTGCTTGCATCTTTGATGACTTTCGGTAACCTTGGAGAGCGATATGAACTTGTTGCTATTAAATCAGCCGGTGTTTCACTAAGCACAATCATGCGGCCACTCATTGTTGTTTCCGTATTGATAAGCATTTTTGCTTTTTTCTTTTCAAACAACATCCTTCCGGTTGCCAATCTTAAATTCAAGTCTATCCTATACGATGTGCGACAGCAGAAACTAGCCCTGAATATCAGGGAAGGTATCTTCTACAACGGAATTGACGGGTATGTAATGCGAATTGGTCTAAAAGGGAAAGATGAGGTTTCAATCCGGGATGTGATGATTTATAATCATACATCAAGGATGGGTAATACCACTGTTACCAGGGCCGATTCAGGAAAAATGATTCAGAGTGGGGATGGCGGGACTCTTGAGCTCACCCTCTTTAATGGATATAGTTATGATGAAAAATCAGACAAGCGCAACGATAAGCGGCGGCCATTTCAGCGGACCTACTTTGAAGAACAATACCGTAAATTTGACCTCTCTCAGTTTAAAATGATGCGCACCAATGAGGCTTTGTTCCGCAATCATTACCAGATGCTTAACCTTAAGCAGCTAAAGACCTCAGAAGATTCCCTGAAAAAAGAGATCAACAATCGCCGCGAAGGCCTGCAAAGGAGTATTAAGCTAAGCTATCACTATAACGCCCAACTTGATTCGGGCAGTATCAAAATTTCGTCAAACCCTGATTTAAAAAGAAGCAAAGGCCTGGTTGCACTCAGAGACTTAAGCAGGGAGAACCTGTTAAAAGCATACGAAAGTTCTGTCAATTCCGCCCGCAGCGCCCGTAACAACGTTGAATACATCAACAACGACCTGAAGGAGAGAAATATATTGCTCTATAAACATGAAGTGGAATGGCATCGCAAGTTTACCCTCTCGTTTGCCTGCCTGGTTCTATTCTTTATCGGGGCACCCCTGGGTGCCATTATACGTAAAGGTGGTCTTGGCCTTCCACTTGTCATCTCAATCGTTTTCTTCGTTATTTACCATGTAATCTCAATGACCGGAGAAAAATCGGTAAAAGCAGGGCAGCTGGACGCGATTTACGGAATGTGGCTTTCTTCGGTTGTGTTATTGCCGTTGGGTGTAATTCTTACCATGAAAGCAACCACCGATTCCCCACTATTTGACCCGGATGTGTGGAAGCGTTTCTTTGCCTCCATGGTAAGAAAATTAACAAAAAAAGAAAGTAACCGGAACAAACAGTCTGAGAATGAGAATACTGCTTCTCTGCAATAAATCGCCCTGGCCACCACTCGAAGGAGGCCCGATCGCGATGAATGCGATGGCTACTGGATTGCTTGAAGCCGGACACCAGGTAAAAGTGCTGGCCATCAACAGCAATAAATACAATGTCAGCCTTCAGTCTGTCCCGGAAGAGTACCGTAAGCGTACCGGATTTCAAACAGTTTACATTGACCTCTCTGTTAAACCCTGGCCTGCATTTCTGAATCTGTTTACCGGAAAATCTTACCATGTTGAACGGTTTATTTCGCTTGAATTTTCCAGTGCTCTCACAACCATCCTGAAAACGGAAAAGTTTGACATTATTCAGTTTGAGACACTTTTTACATCACCAGAC
Organism: Bacteroidales bacterium; assembly: GCA_016709025.1. Taxonomy (GTDB): domain Bacteria; phylum Bacteroidota; class Bacteroidia; order Bacteroidales; family Lentimicrobiaceae; genus Lentimicrobium. The sequence goes on from JADJEQ010000037.1 coordinate 163,986, forward strand.
CTGCATGTCATCAGGAGTTTATCTGATGCACGGATTGTTCTCCGGGCACACAACATTGAGCATCTGATCTGGCAAAGAAGTGCTGCCGGTTGCCGCAATCCGCTGAAAAAACTTTACCTCCGTCATCTTGCCAGAACATTAAAGCGATATGAGCTGAAAACAATTAATGAAGTTGACGGAATAGTAGCGATTACAGAAAAGGATGCTGCTTTTTTCAGACAGGCAGCCCCTGGCATTCCGGTAACTGCCATCCCGTTTGGAATTCGTGTTGAAGATGCTGGTAATATTGATACTAAACTAACAGAAAAAATCTTTCCGGGCCTCTTTCACCTGGGTTCAATGAACTGGATACCCAATCAGGAGGGGATCGGTTGGTTTATCCGTAAAGTCTGGCCCATTATATACGGAAAACACCAGGACCTCAGGTTTTACCTTGCCGGACGCGAGATGCCCGGGTGGCTGAAAAACATCAATGTACCGGGAATTGTCGTCGATGGGGAAGTGCCCGATGCCCGGTCCTACATGTTTTCCCATGGGATAATGATTGTTCCGTTGTTTTCCGGTAGCGGAATCAGGATAAAAATAATTGAGGGTATGCTGGCCGGAAAAGCAATCATAACAACCGCGATCGGAGCTGAAGGAATTTCTTATACAGACGGGATTAACTTATTGATAGCAAACGACCTGGATGGATTTATTGATGCAATTGAAAAGTGTCTGAATACACCTGGTCTGGTTGAGAACCTTGGGCGACAAGCCAGGGAGCTGGTCATAAAAAAGCATAATAACACTGATTTAATGCAAAATATTTCAGATTTTTACATAAAGATACAGCAACATCCGGTGTAAGATTCTTCATTTCACTGACCCGCAGGTGCGGGATTCAGAATGACAATGCATTAGCATCAGAAGAAGGGGCTTGGTGGTGGCTAATCCGCTAACAAGCCCTCTTCTTCCAAACAAAGTAAATCAAAGTCTTTCTGAGCGTTAGCGAAGAATCTCATAATTTTTACCAGACAACAGTTATAAATATCAGGCATTGATCTATTTTTTTACCTTTGCACGTAAAGATTTTAGAACAGATATCTTTTTATAAACCCCTATGCTTAAGAAGCGGATGAAACTTCTGGTGATTTTACCCCGTTTTCCTTACCCTATTGAAAAAGGGGATAAGTTGCGCGCCTTTCACCAGATCAGACTGCTTTCCAATTCTTTTGAAATTCACCTGGTAGCCATTAGTCATGGAAAAGTCAGTCAGGCCGATTTCAATAAAATCAAGCCCTATTGTAAATCGGTAACCATCATCAGGCAAACATGGGTATCTGTCGCTTTCAACCTTATAAGAGCTCTTTTTAAAGGCTGGCCTTTTCAGGCAGGGTACTATTACAGCAGCCGCGCACAGCGCCGCATCGACAGGTTGATCAAAAACGAAAAGCCGGATCGTCTGTATTGTCAGTTGCTTCGAACTGCAGCATACGCCCGGAATTTCAAAGGACCAAAAACGCTTGATTATCAGGATGTATTCTCAAAAGGAATGGAGAGAAGGATACCAACGGCGAGTGCACTGATGAAACCGTTACTCAAACTGGAGTACCAGCGTTTACAGCAATACGAAAAAAAGCTTTTTAACCAGTTCGATCACAAAACCATCATTTCGCGGCCTGACAGGGATTATATATTACATCCTGACCGCGATAAAATTGTGATAGTGCCCAATGGCGTTGATCGCAAATACTTTAGTCCCGGGCGAAGCACCATCACCCATGAATTGATTTTCACCGGTAATATGGGCTATCCTCCCAATGTTGATTGTGCTGAATATCTGGTTAACAAGGTATTGCCGATCATTCACCGCACACACCCGAAAACCAGAATTGTTCTGGCGGGAGCATCTCCTCATGCAAGGGTTAAAGCACTGGCATCTGATCATGTTACAGTCACCGGCTGGGTCGAGGATATCCGGACCTGCTATTCCAGTGCTATGATATTTCTGGCTCCAATGCAAATCGGAACCGGTCTTCAGAATAAACTTCTGGAAGCCATGTCGATGCGCTTGCCGTGCATTACTTCATCACTCTGTAATGCTGCACTGGGTGCTGCTGACAATACTGATATTCTGGTTGGCGATACACCTCAGCAGGTTGCCGGTCACGCGGTTACTTTGCTTGACAATCCTACACTCAGGCTTCAGATAGCAGAAAATGGTTTTTATTTCTCCCGCAGAAATTACAGTTGGGAAAACGCCACAGAGAAACTATTGGAGTTGCTGATGAAAAAATGAACAGATCCTTCACTCACCATTGAACCGCTTAATCATAAAAAAAACAGACTTAGCCCGTTACAAATCATTGAAAACCGAATAAACCAGAAGCCAGACTAACAAAATGATAAACCGGATAACTCACAGGCTACTTCTGTTCCCTATATTTTTTCTTTACCTCAGCATGTCTGGATTTTCTGCCATTGAAAAAAACCCGGACCCGAAAAATGTAAGGGAACTGAACCTGAGAGTTTCAGAAATGCTGAAACAATCACCCGATAAAGCATTGACACTCGCCAATGAAGCCTTGAAAATGGCCAATTTAGCCCTTGAATTATCCAGTGCCAAAGGTGATAAGGCGGAAAAAGCAACTGCATTGAAGAATCTTGGAGTTGCACATTACTATCTTTCAAATTACAGGCAGTCACTCGAATATTATGAACAGGCCCTGATAATTTACAAGCAGATTAAAGATGATGATGGAATTGGAAGTACATTAAATAATTCGGGCCTGATTCTGGAAACCCAGGGAGACTATTCAGGAGCGTTGAAACGATACATGGAAGCTTCAGCACTTTTCTCCAAAACTGAAGAAAAAAATGAGAAACTGGCACTTTCGTATACTAACCTCGGAAATGTTTATTACACACTCGGGCGTTTCGATAAAGCACTTGATTACCTGAGCCAGGCATTGAAAATTCATGAGAAAACCGGCGACAGCACCGGTCTTTCTAAATCATACAACAACATAGGGAATGTTTTCCTTAGCCTCAGGGATTTTAAGGTAGCTTCCGATTATTACCACAAAGCTGAAAATATCAACAAACGGCAAAATAACCTCAAAAGCCTTTCAACCAGCTATAACAACCTGGGCATTGCCATGCAGGGAATGGGGAATATAAAAGAAGCACTGGAATACAACCGCCTTTCAATCGAAACTGCGCGCCGGGTCAACGATCAGGGGGGGATTATTTCAAGCTTGCTTAATATAGGAAACATATACCAGGACGAGGGTGACCTGACCCAATCCCTGATAAATTACAAAGAGGCACTTAGGCTCTCGAACAGTTACCGGGATGGCTATCTGCACACATCATTGCTTACCAGCCTGGGCGGTCTTAAGATAAAACAGAATGAACTCGACGAAGCCATTTCTCTGTTAAATGAAGCCCTTGACTTTGCAGAAAAATCGGGCTCCGCCATACTGCTTCAGGAAATATACACAAATCTGGCAAAAGCCTGGGAAGCGAAAGGAGATTATAAGAGAGCTTATGATTTTCAGTCGCGTTATCAGTCAAATTCTGACAGCATCTATAACCTTGAAAGCAATGAGAGGTTAAACCTACTCAGGGTGAGTTTCGAATCGGAGCAAACTGAACGCGACAACCAGTTGCTCAGACAACAAAATATCTTCAGTCAACTGGCGCTCAAGCGTCAACAAACTATCAGAAACCTGCTAATCGCTATTTCTATTATAATCATTGTTTTCTCAACATTCCTTTTCTCACTTTATCAGGGTAAAAAGAAGAAAAACGAACTTCTTGCCGAACGCAATGAGCAGATAATATTGCAGAAAGAGGAGCTGAACCAGCTCTACAAAGAGCAGTACAAGCAAAATGAAACAAAAAACAAATTTTTTAGTATCATTGCCCATGACCTTAAGTCTCCTTTCCAGTCGATATTGGGTTTCTCAGAGTTATTAAGTTCTGAATATGAATACCTTACCGAATCGCAAAGAAAAGAGGCAGCAACCAATATTCTGAATGTTTCGAACGACACTTACCGTTTGATTGAAAATCTGCTGGAATGGGGCAGAACTCAGACCGGCGCTGTCAGAGCCGTTTTCAGATCATTTAATGTAAGAGAACTTGCACTGGAAACACTTCCGGTATTTCAGACTCCGCTGAAGAAGAAAAACATTGAGCTTACGTACGACCTTCCTCCATTGCTGCAGGCCTGGGCGGACTCGGATATGCTCATGGCTGTTCTGAGAAATATAATTTCCAATTCGATCAAGTTTACCCCTCCGGGAGGCAGCATTCACCTGAGCTCCAGCCAGAATGATGAAATGGTAAGACTCGTTGTGAAGGATACCGGGACCGGCATGGAACCTGAAATCCTTGAACGCCTTTTCACCTTCGATCCTAAAGTACAGCGGGCAGGCACCATGGGAGAGCGGGGAACCGGCCTCGGACTTGCTCTTTGCCTCGAATTTATGGAACTGAACCACGGAATAATCAAGGTTGAAAGTGAACCCGGAAAAGGAAGCACCTTTACCATTCTGATGCAACCCGTTAACCGGAGATCCCGCGATTAACCAATTACCTCCCCGGCAGTTTTTCTGATTTCAGCTCCCTCGTTTCTGAATTGAACCCTGAGTCCACTCCTAAAACTATTTTTTTGCCACCCCGGTCTACCCACAGCTGGAGGGCGGGCAGCCTACCTGCCGGCATGCAGGGTTGGTGACCTGGTGTCGAATCTGTCTTATTGACTTTTCGGAGCAGGCTCAAACTTCAAAATTGCGTATGTTTGCGTAAAAGAAATTCAGGTTATGGCAGACGATAAAAAAATCATTTTTTCAATGGTTGGGGTGGGCAAAGTTGTTCCAGTTAACCGACAGATTATCAAAGATATATATCTTTCATTTTATTATGGTGCCAAGATTGGCATCATCGGACTCAATGGCTCCGGAAAGTCGACTTTGTTGAGAATAATCGCGGGAGTTGAGAAATCATTTACCGGTGAAGTCGTTTTCTCACCCGGCTATTCCGTTGGGATGCTCGAACAGGAGCCTCATCTTGACAATTCCAAAACGGTAAGGGAAGTTGTGGAAGAAGGGGTTGCCGAAACAGTTAAGTTGCTTAAAGATTATGAAACCGTAAACAATCGTTTTTCAGAACCACTGAGCGACGATGAAATGAATGCACTGATCGACGAACAGGGCAGGCTGACTGAATTGCTCGACCAGCACAATGCATGGGAACTCGATACCCGGCTGGAGCGGGCGATGGATGCCCTGAGGTGCCCCGATCCCGAACAGCCGGTCGAAAACCTCTCCGGAGGTGAGCGGCGCAGGGTGGCTCTTTGCCGTTTGCTTTTAAGTGAGCCTGATATTCTTTTGCTCGATGAGCCCACCAACCACCTTGATGCAGAAAGCATTGACTGGCTGGAACAATATCTCAGGCAATACAAAGGCACTGTTATCGCCGTTACCCACGACCGCTACTTCCTCGATAATGTGGCCGGCTGGATTCTGGAACTCGACCGTGGCGAAGGGATTCCCTGGAAAGGCAATTATACTTCCTGGCTTGAACAGAAATCAAACCGGCTTGCCATGGAGGAAAAAACCGAAAGCAAACGCCGGAAAACACTTGAGCGCGAACTCGAATGGGTGCGAATGGCTCCCAAAGCCCGCCATGCCAAATCAAAAGCAAGGCTTGCTGCCTACGATCGTATGATGGGCGAAGATACCAGGCAGAAAGAAGAAAAACTCGAGATATTTATTCCCAATGGGCCCCGTTTGGGCAATAAGGTGATTGAAGCCAGGGATATTTCGAAGGCTTACGGCGACAAACTGCTGTTCGAAAACCTGAGTTTCAGCCTGCCTCCTGCTGGTATTGTCGGAATCATCGGGCCCAACGGTGCAGGTAAAACCACCCTGTTCAGGTTAATTATGGGTCTTGAGAAAGCCGATGAAGGTGAATTCTCTGTGGGAGAAACTGTGAAACTCGGCTACATTGACCAGGCACACAACGACATCGATCCTGAAAAGACAGTTTGGGAGGTTATTTCCGAAGGAAACGAAAACCTTCAGCTTGGCGGCAAGCTATTCAATTCAAGGGCATACGTGGCGAGGTTTAACTTCAGTGGTGCAGATCAGGGCAAAAAAGCCGGCATCCTTTCAGGGGGAGAACGTAACCGTATGCATATGGCACTTACGTTAAGATCAGAAGCCAATGTGCTGCTGCTTGATGAGCCAACCAACGATATTGATGTAAATACATTGAGGGCATTGGAAGAAGGCCTCGAAAATTTTGCCGGATGTGCCGTAATCATTTCACATGACCGTTGGTTCCTCGATCGTGTGGCTACACATATTCTGGCTTTTGAAGGCGATTCCCAGGTTGCTTTCTTTGAAGGAGGTTATACTGAATATGAGGAGAGCAGAAAGAAACGTATTGGAGATGCTACCCCTCACCGAATCAGGTATAAAAAATTAAAAGCCTGACAATGAAATCGCAACTCTTTGCAGTTCTTACCGGCGACCTTATCAGATCATCAAAACTGACAAGTAGTGAGCTTTCCCGGCTGCCTGCTGCCTTTTCTGCTATTGTGAAACAGGTTGACCTGGCCTGCAACCAACCGGTGGGCACCACAAAGTTCAGCATTTTCAGAGGCGATAGCTTCCAGGTACTTACTACTCCCCAATCAGCTCTCAAAACCATGTTCCTTGTAAGGGCTGAACTCCGGAAAACTTTCCCCAAAACAATTGCTGATTCTGTAGATGCCAGGATCGCGGTCACAGTGGGAACCGCTTCCCACATTGCCCCCAACATCACCGAAAGTGCAGGAGAAGCATTTACACAGAGTGGGCATCTGCTCGATACAATTCCTCACAACCGGCAGTCTTTGTTCGGATTTAAAGGAGGTGAAACCGACAGGGAACTGAACACTGCAGTTGCGCTGGCCGATGAAATCACACGTAAATGGACATCAAGCCAGGCAGCCTTGTTCTTTTGGTTATTGCAGGGCCTTACTCAAAAGGAAATTGCCCTGCAAACCCGGAACAGTCAGCCTACCATTATGAAAAAAATCAAAACTATGGGATGGCAGGGGATCAGTGAGTTGCTTGACAGATACGATGAAATCATTCACCACATAGCTCCGGATGGCTATATTGATTAAATATAGCACTATAAAGCTATTTTTTCTATTTATAGCATCTTAATACTATTTAAGTAATTGCATTAACCAACAGACCCGGCATTTCCCGAATGAATGCAGCTGGTGCATCAACTACAGGATCAGTAATCCATATTACATGAATACAATTTTTGAATCTTTCATCAACACAGAAGCCATCGCCTTGTTAATACGGCTTTTGATTGCCCACCTTGCCGGTGATTTTATCTTTCAGAAAAAATCATGGATCATTCACCGTACAGCACACAGGTGGCGGTCAGGTTATCTCTACGCCAACGCGGGAATAGTAGCCGGACTCTCATGGCTGTTGTCGGGATACTTTTTCATCTGGTACCTGCCATTGCTTATCTTTGTAGTTCATTTCATCATCGATCTGGCAAAATCCTACGCCCCTGACAGCCCGCTTGTGTTCTCCTCCGACCAGGCCCTTCACCTGGCAGCCACATTTCTGACAACCTGGTTATACCTGAATTCTGCAACCGGTGATGTTTGTTGCTCATGGTTTTTTAACAGTCTGCCATTATGGACTTACTTCGCCGCTTATTTACTGGTTATGTGGCCGATGGGAATCATCATTGCCTTGCTTACCCGCAAATGGCAAGCAGAAAGTGAAACCGGCGACGGACTGAAGGATGCGGGCCGATACATCGGCATGCTTGAAAGGGTAATGATCCTGACCTTTATTTTTATGGGGCAGTTCTCTGCGATTGGATTTCTGGTGGCGGCAAAATCGATCCTGCGGTTTGGCGATATCCAGGACAACAAAAACCGCAAAGGAGCCGAATATATTTTGTTAGGCACCATGATTAGCTTTACTGCAGCCATTTTCACAGGTCTGCTTGCACAATGGATAATAAATAACTTTGCATAAATGAAAATACTCCGGTAAATATTTACAAACAACTGGTTATCAAAATATTGATTAAATTTAATAATACTTTGCCGCCTGCCCCGCCACTTTTGCGGGGTCTTTGCGTCCCCGCCTGCGTCGGGCAGGCTTGCGTGATTCTTAAATTAACTGACTATTGCAAATGATCAAGATCGACGATGAATTACTGGATGAGGTAACCCGGAAAGCCCGCGTTTCGCCGCGCCTGAGGATGAATTACAACTTTCACTCAGGCCCTGAAGACACCATGCAGCGCATGCTCAATGCCATGGAGCCCGGAACCTATCTGCGGCCGCACAAACACGAAAACCCTGATAAAAGGGAAGCATTCTTCGCCCTGCGTGGCAGCCTGTGCATCATCGAATTCGATGATACCGGTGAAATCGTTGACCATACCATTCTCGATGCCTCGAAAGGCAGTTACGGTGCTGAAATACCGGAGCGTACGTGGCACAGCATCATTTCACTCGAAAGCGGGTCGGTGGCATACGAAGTAAAAGATGGCCCCTATGCTGTAATCAGTGATAAAAACTTCGCTACATGGGCTCCGGCTGAAGGTAGTCCGGAAGTCAAAAACTACCTTGATCAACTCATCGCAAAACTGGGTCTCAGGGTTGCCTGAAATTGCTTAATTTTGCCCCTCCCAAACCAAACCCCTGGGTCAATATCAGGCCACGGGGAAAAACGTTGGAACAGCAGGCAATGAGCAACCAGAAACCTTCCATCCCCAAAGGAACACGCGACTTCTCCCCCACCGAGATGAACCGTCGCAACTATATTTTCAACACCATTCGCGGTGTTTTCGAAAGCTTTGGCTATCAGCCCATAGAAACACCTGCTATGGAAAACCTTACAACCCTCCTGGGAAAGTATGGGGAAGAAGGCGACAAGCTCTTGTTCAGAATACTGAATTCGGGTGATTTCATGGCCGGTGTTCCGACAGCTGAATTATCTGAAAACAACCCGGCCCGGCTTGCCGGAAAAATTTCGGAGAAGGGTCTCCGCTATGATCTTACCGTGCCTTTCGCCCGTTACGTAGTTCAGCACCGCAATGAGATTACCTTTCCATTCAAGCGCTACCAGCTCCAGCCTGTCTGGCGGGCCGACCGGCCGCAGAAAGGCAGGTACCGCGAATTTTACCAGTGCGATGCCGACGTTATCGGATCAGACTCCCTGCTGAATGAAGCCGAACTGTTGCTGATGGCCGACCAGATTTTCGAAAGCCTTGGCATCCGGATCATCATAAAACTCAACAACCGGAAAATCCTTTCCGGAATTGCCGAAATCATCGGTCATGCCGATAAGATTACGGATATAACGGTGGCCATCGATAAACTGGATAAAATCGGTCCGGAACGGGTCAATGAAGAACTGGCCGAACGCGGACTGGATGCAGCAGCCATCGCAAAACTGCAGCCAATCATCAACCTGCAGGGCAGCAACGCTGAAAAACTTAAACAGATCAGCAAGGTTCTGGCAGCATCCACAGAAGGAATGAAAGGAATTTCTGAAACTACTGAAATCCTGAAAATGGCCGATACCATGGAGATTAAAAGTCAGGTGGAACTTGACCTGACCCTTGCCAGGGGACTGAATTACTACACCGGTGCCATCATCGAGGTAAAAGCCGCAGATGTTGCCATGGGCAGTATTTGCGGCGGGGGACGTTACGACAACCTGACCGGAATTTTTGGTTTGCCCGGAATTTCAGGTGTTGGTATATCGTTCGGAGCCGACCGTATTTACGATGTAATGAACGACCTGGAACTTTTCCCCGCTGAAACAGCCTCTTCTACCAGGGTCCTTTTCGTGAATTTCGGAGGAGAGGAGGAAGCCTTTTGTCTGAAACTGGCCGCTGACATGCGTAAAAAAGGAGTCAATACGGAAGTATTTCCGGAAAACACCAAAATCAAAAAGCAATTCTCTTATGCCGACAGCAAACAGATCCCATTTGTGGTAATTATCGGTGAAAGTGAACGCCTCAAAGGTGAATGCCTGCTTAAGAACATGCTTACGGGCGACCAGGTTTCAGTTACCCCTGAAAAATTGTTTGATCTGATAAAAGGTTGAAGAAATCCAAGTCTAAAGTAAAAAGTAAAAAGTAAAAAATAAAAACATCCTGCATCTGACTTCCGACTTCCGATTTCCGACTTCCGACTTCCGACTTCTGACTTCTGACTTCTGACCTCCGACTTCCGACCTCTGACTTCTGACCTCCGACCTCCGACTTCCGACCTGAATCCTTAAAAAACTATCCTTACAAAACAACATCCTATGAATACTTTTGCCATCAGCCCACAACCGCTCACTTTTGAAATCATCGAAGAAATTCTTGAAAACAACGCCCGGCTGATCCTTTCGGATGAAGCCAGGACAAAAATTCAACATTGCCGCGAATACCTCGACAGTAAACTTGAGAACCACAGCGAACCCATCTATGGAATCACTACCGGATTCGGATCATTGTGTAATATTCAGATATCGTCCAAAGACCTTCAAAAACTTCAGGAGAACCTGGTAATGTCGCATGCCTGCGGAACCGGGGCCGAAGTTGGCCCCGATATTGTCAGGTTGATGCTTCTGCTCAAAGCCCACGCGCTCTCATCGGGCAATTCGGGCGTGCAGGTAAAAACCGTAGAGAGGCTGCTCGACCTGTTTAACAACGATGTATTACCGGTTGTTTATGAGCAGGGATCGCTGGGTGCTTCAGGCGATCTGGCTCCTCTGGCCCATCTCAGCCTGCCTTTAATTGGCATGGGAGAAGTCAGGTTTGAAGGTAAAATTTATCCGGCTAAGAAAATCCTGAAACAATTCGGCTGGGAACCGCTTGAACTCCATTCAAAAGAAGGGCTGGCATTGCTGAATGGTACTCAGTTTATGAGCGCCCACGCTGTTTACATACTGCTGAAAGCCCAAAAACTTTCAAAACTGGCCGACATCACAGGCTCAATCTCACTTGAAGCCTACAATGGCCGCATCGATCCTTTCCTCGAACAACTGCACACCATCAGGCCCCACGCAGGGCAGATAGAAACAGCCCGCAACATCAGAAACATCCTGAATGGAAGCAAACTGATTAAGAAAGAAGGCAAAAAAATTCAGGATCCCTACTCCTTTCGTTGCATTCCGCAGGTACACGGAGCCGTAAAGGACACTATCCGATATGTTTCGTCGGTTGTGCTGGTTGAAATCAATTCGGTTACCGATAATCCCACGATTTTCCCCGATGAAGACCTGGTATTGTCGGGCGGCAACTTTCATGGTGAACCCCTGGCATTTGTACTTGATTTTCTGGCTATAGCGCTTGCCGAGCAGGGAAACATTTCTGAGAGACGTGTTTATCGCCTGATAGCCGGCCAACGTGGGCTACCTGAGTTTCTGGTCGCGAATCCCGGTTTGAATTCCGGTTTCATGATTCCCCAGTACACTGCCGCCAGCATTGTGAGCCAGAATAAACAGCTGGCTACACCCTGTTCTGTAGATTCAATCACCTCTTCGAACGAACAGGAAGACCACGTGAGTATGGGTGCCAATGCGGCCACAAAAACCCTCAGGGTAGTAAAAAACCTCGAAAAATTGCTGGCAATTGAGCTGTTTGCGTCGGCCCAGGCCCTTGAATTCCGTGAAGCAGCCGATACCTCCCCTTTTCTGAGTGCATTTATCTCAGAATACCGGAGTGCAGTGCCATTTATTCAGAATGACCGGATCATGTATACTGAAATTCAAAAAACCCTTGAATTTATTCAGCAGGTGAAGTTCGATTTCCCGGAATAAGATCTTTTTAAACCTGAAGGCCGTTTTCAAAAGGGCTGGTTATCCGACCTGTTAACTGTCGGCAATCAGGTTTTATCGACCAGGCGTAGTCGAAATATAGACAGTTTCAAGACTTTGAGACAACCTCATTTAAATATGTGTCCTCGATAAGTAGTGAATACCTTTCAATAACTTAAATATTTTTCAACAAATGGTTGGTTGTTTGGTGTTTTGTTGCGGAGTAGGGATAGCATGCGTGTCACAAAATCAGCAAATTCTTAACAGATCAATTCCAAAAACCTTTCGATTTTCTTTGCGGATTCCTTCCTTTTGATTTCCTTTGACCCGCATAATCATTCACAAATACCCGTATAAATATGACACTTATTATCAAAGGCAGTGGATTAACCATTGAAGACGTGGTTGAAGTAGCCCGTAATGGCAAAGAAGTTGACCTTCATCCAGAAGCGATGCACCGTATGAAAAAATGCCGGGCAATGCTGGAGAATAAAATTGAAGCGGGTGAGATTATGTATGGTGTAAACACTGGCATCGGGGAGTTCTCGGAGGTTGTTTTAAACGACGATCAGGTGAAGGATTTCCAGAAATACCTCATCTACAATCACGCTGCAGGCATTGGCGATCCCATGCCACTGGAGCACGTCAGGGGAGCAATGCTGGGCCGTATCAATGTGCATGCTCACGGCAATTCCGGGGTCAGACCTGAAATAACCATGACCCTGATTGAAATGCTGAACAAAGGCGTTACGCCTTATGTTTGCCAGAAGGGATCGGTAGGCGCATGTGGCGATCTTGCCCCGATGTCACAGATTGCATTGTTGATGATGGGTGAAGGGAAAGCCTACTATAAAGGAAAACTACTTGAAGGAAAAGAAGCAATGGATAAAGCAGGAATTGCCATCCCCGGCCTCCAGGCACGTGATGGACTTGCTACCATCAACGGAAGCAATGTGCTCACCGCCATGAGTGCCATTTTCCTATACGATGCCAATAACTGGCTGAAGCAGGCAGAAATTGCAACAGCCATGTCGCTTGAGGCCTTGAAAGCCAATATGAAACCCTATTTACCCAGACTGCATGAAGTCCGCGGTTTTGCCGGAGCCGTTCGCTCTGCAGCAGCCATCATAAAGCTTGTTTCGGGCGGCGACCTTGCCGAAGGACTGGTCAAATGCAAGGTTCAGGATGCCTATAGTATGCGTTCGACCCCTCAGGTAATAGGTGCTGCCCACGATGCTCTGGCCTATGCCCGTTCGCAGGTTGAAATTGAATTAAACGGCGTTGGTGACAATCCGATTTTCTTCCCCGATGAAAACCTTCAGGTTTCAGGAGCTAATTTTCAGGGCTCGCCGGTTGCTGTTCCCATGGATATGGCAGGTTATGTTATAACTATGGTTAGTGTATTAAGCGAACGTAGGATGAACCGGCTTAACAACCCCGCATTGAGTGTTGGGCTACCCGCCTTCCTCACCAAAGGTGCAGGCATGTTCTCAGGGTTGATGCTGAGCCAGTACACTGCTGATATGCAAATAGTTGAACAGAGAATCCTGAGCGCTCCGGCATGCATTCAGTCAATTCCGGCGGCTGCCGATCAGGAAGACTTTGTTTCAATGGGAATGAACACAGCACTCAAAAACAACCAGATTCTCGACAATGCCTATGGAATACTCGGCATTGAATTTATGGCCGCCGCACAGGCCCTCGATTTCAGGGAATATAAATTTGGAGCAGGAGTTACCAGGGCAAAAGAAGTAATCAGGAAATATGTCGATTTTCTCGACATCGACCGTCCGCTTTATGCCGATCACAATGCAATGAAGGAATTGGTAAAATCATGCGAAATTCTGACTGAGGTTGAAGCGCTGATCGGAAAACTCGGATAAACTTAGAGACTGTTTGATTTTAAATTCCAATTTCACCAGGCCAGTCCTTTAGGGCGGGTTTTGAATAAAACATCATAGAAAATGGCAAAATCCTGAAAAATTTGTAAATTCATAATAAATTTTCGGGATTTTGCCCCTGGTTTTTTTGTTTTAATTTTTGCCCGCCCTAAAGGACGGGCCAATTCACAGAGTATAACAAAATTTAAATAGTCTCATAAAACCATTCGGTTTTTTAACCCGGATGATTAATACAATTTTAAATGGACGAAAACCCAACTGAAAATATCCCCACCAGGCAATACACCGGCAAGCGGCCCCCGGGCTTGACAATACTTTGTGTACTCACTTTTATCGGAAGCGGTGCATCTGCAATTTCATCGCTTTTTGTTGCTGCTGCCTACGATTTAATGCCGGAAGCAATAAAACAATCACCCATTCAGGATAGCGGAGCCCTGCTTGAAATGATTAATTCTGCCGGACCTTTGTTCTTTTTTATAACCGGAATTCTTTATCTGGCATCATTGTCAGGTGCCATTTTGATGTTCAGACTATATAAAAACGGATTTCACCTTTACACAACAGCCCAATTGGCAATGCTGATTGTGCCTTTGCTGATGATAGAAGGTTTTGTTCTGCCGGTTGCAAACCTGCTGCTGACCGGTTCATTTATCATGGCATATGCTGTTAATATCAGAATAATGCGCTGAAAATGCCCTGTTTCATGGCTTTTTGTTAACAATGTCTCAGAATTATCAACAAATATTGACTTTTTTATATAAAATTCCCTAATTTAGCACTATTCATCGGTAAATTCCCAAATTTAAAACTCTTTTCCAAAAGGAGTGGTGCGCTTTAACAATTGCCTGAAAGGTAATTTGCTTTTCTTTTCTGACCTTTTTATCAGTAGATTAATTAGTGCATGCATTGTAAGTCTGTAACAATGATTGATTAAAAACAGAAATTTTACTCTTCTTTTTTCTCCGGGGTCACAGTCTTGTAGAAAAAATGAGTTTGCATCGGTTTTTCAGGCATTGATTTTTTCGCTTACATTCACCTGTGCCAAAATCATTTTCAGTTTAATGATTTTTTTTGAGTAACAGAATTTTCAATTGAAATAGTGCTGTGTCAAGTGCAAATTGTCGCATTGGATAAAATGAAATTTCCATCAATTATTCGGATTTCTACTTTTTACTTTAGACTTTTTACTTGACACTAGTTGACCCTTATCAAAAATTGAAAAGATTGTAATTAAGCTTGCATTGGTCATTACAAAATTGATTAACAGCTCTTTACTACAATATTACTACCTTCTCTCCTCTTACCGGCCTCGCTCATTTTAAATAATTTATGTGGCCATTCCATTTCAATAACTCAATTGTCAGTAATACAACTTCATAATTTTAAAAGGAATTAACCAGGCAACCCAAACCAGGAAAGGAGGAAAGACACCATAAGCAACTGAATTTTGCAAAATCTGAGCACTCAAAATAATTGATTTCACACACCTAACACACACACTATGAGAAAAATTGGATTTTTACTTGCACTTCTCCTCTTTGCGGGGGTGCAGGTCATCGTTGCCCAGACTATAACCGGAAAAGTAAACAGTTCGGAAGACGGAAAAGGGATTCCCGGTGCCACAGTAATAGTCAGGGATACGAAAACAGGCGTAACCACCGACCTGGAAGGCAATTATTCACTCAAAGTTCCTCCCGGTGCGCAAGCCCTGGTATTTTCGTTTGTGGGAATGAAAACCAAAGAAGTAGCTATCGGCAACCAGACTGTTATCAATGTAACGCTGGATCCTGAAGTCATGGACATTGAAGGGGTTGTTGTTACCGCACTTGGTATTTCAAGAGAAAAAAAATCTCTTGGTTATGCAACGCAGGAAATGAAAGGGGACGAAGTTTCGACTGTCAAATCCGGAAATTTCATCAACTCGATGTCAGGTAAAGTAACCGGTGTTCAGGTTAAAAAGAACACCAATATGGGTGGATCGACCAACATTGTTGTACGTGGCAATAAATCGCTGACTGGTAACAATCAGGTCCTCTTTGTTATTGACGGGGTACCGGTGAATAACGAAATATCAAACTCAAGCGACCAGAAAGAAGCAGGAGTCGGGTATGACTATGGAAATCCGGCATCAGATATTAATCCTGATGACATTGAATCAATCAATGTATTGAAAGGGGCTGCTGCCAGCGCGCTTTACGGATCCCGCGCCGCCAATGGAGTCGTGATGATTACAACTAAAAAAGGTGCTCCGGGGATCGGAACAAAAAAAGGAATCGGTGTTTCTATAAATTCCGGATTTACCATCGGCAGTGTTGATAAAAGCACATTTCCTGAATTTCAGCAGGAGTATGGCGGAGGTTATGGACAATATTACGATGGTCCTGACGGATTCTGGTATATGAGGGACCTGAATGACGATGGAGTTGAAGAACAATGGGTGGTAACCTCAGAAGATGCTTCCTATGGAGCCCCTTTCGACCCAAACCTGATGGTTTATCAGTGGGATGCCGTTGACCCGGAATCACCGAATTACCTGACTCCTACACCATGGGTAGCTGCAAAAAACGGCCCTATTACATTTTTTGAGAATCCCACAACGTTTATAAATACAATTGCCTTAACAAACAATGTAGAAAATGGGGCATACAGATTCTCTTATACAAACTACAAACAGAATGGACTGCTTCCAAACAGTGAGTTAAAGAAAAACAACCTGAATTTTGGTTCAACCTGGGAAGTCAATAAAAAACTGACTGTTTCAGGTTCTGCCAACTTTATGCAGCAAAAAGGACTGGGCCGGAACTCAACCGGATATAACGATAACCAGATGGGTTCATTCAGACAATGGTGGCAAACCAATGTTGACCTCAAAGATATGGAAGAAGCCTATAATGCAACCAAAAGAAATATGACATGGAACTGGGCTGACCCTACAGATGCTGTTCCGATTTTCTGGGACAATCCTTACTGGCTCAGGTATGAAAACTATGAGACCGATAGCAGGAACCGCATCCTCGGGTATGCATCTGTTAATTACAAGATTGCCGAATGGGTCGATATCTTCGGCCGGGTATCTGTTGATTCATACAATGAACTGCAGGAAGAACGCAGGGCAATCGGCAGTATTCCTACTACATTCGGAATTGGCAATGGAAGTGCTTCAGACGGAAGTTTCAGCAGAAGCGACCAGGGCTCCGGTTATCTGAGACGCGATATCACCTCCTCTGAATACAACTTCGACCTGATGCTCAACTTTAAAAAGGATTTTTCAAAAGACCTGAGTTTCAGAGGCGTCCTGGGAACGAACATCAGGAGAACCAATTACGACAGAGTAATATCTGCTACCAATGGAGGTCTGGGGGTAGCCAGGATATATTCCCTTCAGAACAGCGTAGGCCCGCTTCCATATTCGAAAGAGCTGGCTTCAAAGATCGGCGTTGACGGTATTTATGGCAGTGCTTCATTTGGGTATAAAAGTATGATTTACCTTGACCTGACTTTAAGGAATGACCATTCTTCCACACTTCCTCCGGAGAACAGCAGCTACTTTTATCCTTCTGTTGCAACAAGTTTCATCTTTTCAGAGGTTGTTAAGCAGGACTGGCTCTCCTTCGGAAAAGTCAGGTTGAATTATGCAGCTGTCAGCAATGGTGCTGGTTTTGACCAATTAATCAACAGGTACAATGTCTTTACCCCGCTAAACAGCCCGATGACCTCTGTTGACGGAGTTTTCAAAAATGCAGATCTGAAGCCCGAGAAGACAAGTAGTATGGAAGCCGGTCTTGAAATGTATTTCCTAAATAAAAGGCTTGGATTCGACCTTGCAGTATACAAAACCAATACAACAGATCAGATATTACCGCTCTCTGTCTCAACCGCTGTGGGTATAAACGACAAAATCATCAATGCCGGAGAAATCCAAAACAAGGGAATTGAATTCAGTATCATGGGCACTCCGGTTAAAACTTCCGACCTCAGATGGAACATAGCAGTTAACTGGTCACGCAACAGGAATGAGGTTATCTCCCTGATTGAAGGGGTTGACAACCTTCAACTTGGAAGCTTCCAGGGTGGAATTACCTTAAATGCCAAAGTAGGTGAACCTTATGGTGTGCTTTTTGGAACTGATTATACCTATGAAGATGGTCAACGCATCGTTGATGCCGAAAGTGGTGAATACATCAAAACATCAACATCCGATAATATTATCGGAGATATTAATCCTGATTGGATAGCTGGTATTTCAAATACAATCACCTATAAAAACTGGGCTTTCAGTTTTCTGATCGATATCCAGCAAGGAGGCAGTATCTTCTCACTCGATATGTATTATGGATTGGCCACCGGCATGTACAAAGAAACCTCGTTTATCAATGATCTGGGCAACCCGGTCAGGGATCCGCTTGCTTACAATGATCCTGATGTCGGTTTTGAATCAGGGTATGCACCCACCAGCGGAGGATTTATCAACGAAGGCGTAAATGTTGACGAGGAAGGCGCTGTTACTCCAAATGAAACCCGGATCCGGGCCGACAGGTACGGAGCATTCGGATACAGAAGGGGATTGCCGGATATTGCTTTTGTTTACGATGCCAGCTATGTAAAACTCAGGGAAGTTTCACTTTCCTATACCCTTCCTGAAAAGTTACTGGAAAAAACTTTTATCAGGGGGATTACCTTCAGCGCAGTTGGATCCAATCTCTGGATAATCTCTAAAAACCTTCCTTATGCTGATCCCGAATCAGGTCTGGGAGCTGGTAACCTGCAGGGCTTTTCTACCGGTTCCCTTCCTTCAACACGCGATTTTGGCTTCGACATTAAACTTAACTTCTAACACATAGAGCCATGAAAAAAATAATAGCAATCCTTACCATCTTCATTATTTTTTCCTCCTGTGGAAAACTGGAAGACCTGAACGAGAATACGAAAGACCCGGAAAATGTCTCCGGTGAATCACTGTTCACCGGTGCACAGAAAAGCCTCCTCGATCAAATGGTTAATACAAATGTTAACTTTAATGTTTTCAGACTGTTTGCTCAATACTGGACCGAAACTACCTATACCGATGAAAGCAATTACGACCTGGTTACCCGTACAATTCCCGATAACCATTGGAGTGTGCTTTACAGGGACGTTCTTAAAGACCTCGATGAGTCAGCCAAAATAATTGCAACAACTGTATATCCGATCACGGAAAGCCCTGTTGTAAAGCAGAATAAGCTTGCTATAGTTGAGATAATGACAGTTTACACATACGGTGTCCTGGTTGAAACCTTCGGTGATGTCCCATATAACGAAGCACTGAATGTAGATATTCTGCTTCCGGAATACGATGACGGACTGACTGTTTACAAGGATCTGCTCGACCGGTTAAATGCAGCCATTACTCAGCTTGATCCGTCAGAAGGTAGTTTTGGCATTGCCGACAATATTTACCAGGGTGATGTTGCAGCCTGGATAAAGTTCGCAAACTCGATGAAACTCAGAATGGGCATGGTACTGGCTGATGTGGATGAAGCAACTGCTGAAGCAGCGGTTATCGCAGCAGCACCTCACGTATTCACCTCAAATTCAGACAATGCTGCATTGATTTACAGCGGAGCTTCACCCAATACAAATCCGCTCTATGCCGACCTGGTTGCAAGTGGCAGGCATGATTTTGTGCCAACCAGCCGTATCGTGGATGTTATGAATGAGCTCGAAGATCCGAGAAGGCCCTTCTATTTTACATTATACGAAGGAGCATATGTAGGTGGAGAAAACGGCATGGAAAATGACTTTACAACCTACTCCCATATCGCCGACAGGATCCAGGAACCCATTTTCGAAGGCACCATTTTCGACTATTCAGAGGTGGAGTTCTTGCTTGCCGAAGCCATTGAACGGGGTTTTGCAGTAGGAGGAACAGCAGAAGATCACTACAACAAAGCAATAGAAGCATCTATTACTTACTGGGGTGGAACTGAAGCCGAAGTTTCAGACTATCTGGAAAACCCGCTGGTCGCCTACACAACTGCTGATGGGAATTACAAGGAGATTATCGGCACTCAGAAATGGCTGGCACTCTATAACCGCGGATTTGAAGCCTGGACTGAATGGAGAAGGCTGGATTATCCTTTACTGGTTGCACCACCCGACGCGTATTCCGATGTTCCGCTCCGCTATACCTACCCCATTGCCGAACAAACGCTGAATGGTGCAAATTACAATTCTGCATCCGGTGCTATTGGCGGAGATGATGTTGCAACCAAACTTTTCTGGGACAAGTACTAAAGCTCATAAAGAGATCGTTTTAGTAAAAATTCTGAAAGCACGGGCCAAGGCCCGTGCTTTTCCATTTCGAACAGCAGATGTGCATCTTTCCGGGTCATGTCTGCATAAAAATCAAGATGAATAAACATTTTTATCAACTATATGAGCAAAAAAAACGAACATTTTGTTTGGTTACACTATTTGTAAAACCACTCAAATATCATGGTTATCTATTGATATACTGCACATTAATTAGCATGTCTTTGTTGTCATCCGGTGATTTCAGGCTTGTATTGCAGGATAGTTGTTAAAACATGTTAATTTTTTATTAATTTTGCTTGACTAGTAGCGGTTTTTAATTATAAATTGCACCGATTTTCACACAAAAGCCAACTATCCACTAACAAAGGAGGTCCAAAACAAAAAGTTGAACCTAATTTCCAACCACCAACAAATATTTTTTGAACCAATTATTGTTAAACACTTTACTCATCAAAAACACACACTATGAGAAAATTTGCAATGATGCTTGCACTTCTGATCTTTACCGGAGTGCAGGTAGTGCTGGCACAAACCACCATTACAGGTACGGTTACCAGTTCCGAGGATAGCAAAGGCATTCCGGGAGCTACCGTAGTTGTTAAAGGTACCAATGTTGGTTTAACTACTGACATGAGTGGCAAATACTCAATTAAAGTTCCTGCCAACGGAAAGATTCTTACAGTTTTCGTTTGTGGGAATGAAAACTCAGGAAATTACTGTTGGCAGTCAGACAGTTATCAATGTTGTACTCGAACCCGACGTAATGAACATTGAAGGTGTTGTGGTTACTGCTATTGGTATTTCACGTGAAACCAAAGCACTGGGTTACGCTGTTGAATCTGTTTCAGGTGATGAGCTCACCCGTTCAGGTGAAACAAACGTTATTCAGGGACTTGCTTCAAAAGCAGCCGGTGTTCAGGTTATTGGATCCGGCGGAACTCCCGGAGCTTCCAGTAAGATTCTTATCCGTGGTAACTCGACCTTTACCAGCAACAACCAGCCTCTGATCGTTATCGACGGCGTTCCGCTCGATAACTCGACCAATGCCACCAATGCAGGCGACAATCCATTCAACATAGGCCTCGAAGGTGTTAACAACTCAAACAGGGCGCTCGACATCAACGCCGAAGATATTGAGTCTGTTACGATTCTAAAAGGCCCGGCAGCAGCTGCTCTCTATGGAGTAAGGGCTGGTAATGGAGCCATCATATATACAACCAAGCGTGGAAAAGCAACCCAGGGCATCAGGGTAACCTACGGCCTCAACCTTGATTTCAGCAGTGTTACACAGCTCCCAAAACAACAGAGCATTTATGCTCAGGGTTCAGGTGGGGGTGCAATGGATGCCGAAGGAAATCCAATTCCTGAAGGTACATTCCAGACTGCAGATCCTGGTCCTGACTTTATCTGGAACAACGACGATGATATTTCAGGCGGTGTTGCCAATAGCTGGGGACCAACCATTGCTTCACTTGGCCAAACACCGGTTGACAATGCTAAAAATTTCTTTCAGAATGCTACCACCATTACCCACAATCTTCAGATTGCAGGCGGTGATGACATCACTTCCTTCCGCCTCTCTTTAAGTCATCTTAATAATGAGGGTATCATTCCAAATACAGAACTGAATAAAACCACTGTCAGGTTAACTGCAGACCACAAACTTAGTAACAAAATCAAAGTCGGTGGTACAGCCAACTATTCCAATACCAATGGTATTAAAGCACAGAATGGAAGTAACCTTTCGGGTATCATGCTCAGTTTGATGCGTGCTCCACAGAGTTTCGACATGAATCCGGGTGGTGGTGAAAACTATATGTACTCCAACGGTTCCGACCGCAGGTATATCTCTATTTATGACAACACTTATTTTACTGCATACAAAAACCCGTTTACCGATGACGTAAACAGGTTTATGGGCAATTTCTATGTTGAATATCAGCCAATGACCTGGTTAACAGCAACCTATCGCCTTGGTACCGATTTCTATTCTGATCAGAGGAAACAGATTTTTGCCATTGGCTCAATGCAGCCTGCAGAACCTACCGGCCAGATTACAGAAAACATCCAGCGTGTCAGGGAAATGTATTCAGACCTCATCGTTACTGCCAACCATGAATTCAGCAGCGACTTCAAAGGATCTCTTTCTGTAGGTAACAACCTGAATGAAAGGAATTTCCAGGATTTATATGCCAGAGGTACCAGTCTGAGTATTCCTAACTTCTACAACTTAAGCAACGCTGCAGTATTGTATGCCAGCGAAGTAACCACCAAAGAGAGAACAGCCGCACTGTTCTATGACCTGAACCTGGATTATAAGAATATGATCTATTTCAATACTACAGGTCGTAACGAGTGGGCTTCGACCTTCGGGCAAAATAAGAAAGACTTCTTCTATCCTTCAGCCAGTCTTTCCTTTGTTTTCACAGAATTGGTTCCTGAAAACAATATTCTGTCTTTCGGTAAGGCAAGGTTCAGCTGGGCCCGTGTAGGTATCAATCCTTCACCTTATACTTCAAGGACCTATTTTACTTCGCCGATCTTTACTGATGGATTCACCAACGGTTTATCTTTCCCATATCTGGGTAAAGGTGGATTTGGATACAGCGCTACCCTTGGAAATGCAGACCTGAAACCTGAAAGAAAAACCGGTACTGAATTCGGTCTCGATTTAAGGTTCTTCGGTGGTCGTTTAAATGTTGACTTCACCTATTACAATGAAGAATCTGACCAGATTCTGGTGAACCGCCCAATCGCTCCATCATCTGGATTCCAGCAGATCATTGCCAACTCCGGTAAAATGGTAAACAAGGGAATTGAACTCGTTGTTTCCGGTGATCCTATCAAAACCAAGGATTTCAAATGGAACATCGCTGTTAATTTCACCAAAAACACCAACGAAGTTCTTGAACTAGCCACAGGTGTTGATGAAGTAAACATTGAAAGTGCCTTCACATCTATAGGTTCTTATGCCATTGTTGGCGATGCTTATGGTGCACTTTATGGAACCAAATGGCTTCGCAACGAAAACGGAGACCTGATTATCGGAACCAACGGACGTCCATCCATCGCTCCTGAGCGTGGCAACATAGGCAATCCATTCCCAGACTGGACCATGGGTATTACCAATGGTTTCAACTACAAGGGAATCAACCTGAGTTTCCTGATCGATATCCGCGAAGGTGGAATGATCTGGAACGGAACACTTGCCCGTATGCATAGGATTGGTAAAACCGAAGAATCAGGTAACCGCGATCAGACCTACATTATTCCTGGTGTTAAAGCCGACGGTACACCTAATGATATTCCCATCTCAGCCAATTCATACTTTTCCAATTACGTAGGTGATGGTGGAAGTGCTGCTGTTGAGCAGGCTGTATTTGATGGTTCATGGGTTCGTCTTCGTGAAGTCAGCCTCAGCTATCGCTTCAATACGAAAGAAAAACTTCCTTTGGTACAGTACGTTGATCTGTCTTTATCGGGCAGGAATTTATGGATTAGCACCGATTATCCAGGCGTTGACCCGGAAACCAGCCTAACAGGCGCAGGTTCAAACCTTACCGGTTTTGATTATTTCAACAACCCGGGCACCAAGTCGTTTATTGTTGGTCTTAAGGTAGGTTTCTAACAATGTTCCATTAACTCAAATCAAAAGAAAAGATTATGAAAAAAATATCAGTCCTTTTAATCATGGCAGTTCTCTTTTTCACAACTGCTTGTGAAAGTTACATTGAAGGGTACGATCTGTCGCCAAATGATCCGACACAGGTAACCCCTGCATTGTTACTTTCAACCATCGAAGTTTCTACTTTTGCCACCTTCAATGGTGGTGTGAACCGCGCAGCTTCTGTATTTACCCAGCAGCTCGAGGGAACTGCCGAGCAGATGAAAGACGTTGCCAACTACGTGCTTCTCGAAGGTGATAACGTGAACGAATGGAATTCAATTTATACGGATTGCATCGTTGAATGTAACACCCTGATTGAACTTGGCGGTGAAGCCAATCCTTACTATGTTGGTATTGCCAAAGTTGTCAAAGCCCTTAATCTGTCTGTTGCAACCGATATGTGGGGTGATGTACCCAATAGTGAAGCCGGTTTAGGATACCTGGGTGAAGATTACTTTAGCCCTAAATATGATGCTCAGGAAGCCATTTACGCTGACATGCAGACACTCCTTTCAGACGCTATTGTTCTTTTTAACAAACCATCTTCTGATAATGTTGTGGTTCCGGCCGATGATGACTTTATTCATGGTGGTGATGTTGCCAAATGGAAAAACACTGCGTGGATATTGAAAGCCCGTTTTGCCAACAGACTGAGCAAGAAGGATACCGGATCTGCTGATAAAGTTCTCGAATATCTGGGAAATCTTGATGCCAACGCTGCCGATGCAATGGCTGTTTTCGGAACCAATTCAAGCGAATTGAATCCATGGTATGCATTCAACAACGAGCGTGGTACTTATATCCGTATGGGTGCTTTCTATGTTGATCTGCTTAAATCCATCAACGATCCGCGTCTTCCATTCTTCAGTGCTACCGATGGTGCCGGTGAATATACAGGTGCTGCTCCCGGTTCAGAAAATGTTGACGCATCACAAACCGGACCCGTCTATTCCAGCGCTGACAGTCCAATTCCTTTGGTAAGCCTTGTTGAAGCCAAATTCCTTGAAGCAGAAGCCTACTTCAGAAAAGGGAATACAGCCTTAGCTGCTCAAGCCCACAACGATGCCATCAAAGCTTCAGTTTTACAGGTAACCGGTGCTGATGATGCTGCTTACTATATTGCACAGGCCAGTGAAACCGGTTCTTCGATCACACTTGCCAAAATCATGACCCACAAGTATGTTGCTTTGTTCCTCCAATTGGAAAACTTCAACGACTGGAGAAGAACAGGAATCCCTGCCCTCTCCCCGAACAACGGGCCAAATGTTGAAAACGGCGGAGTTATTCCGGTTCGTTTCCCAACCCCACAGGATGAGCGTATCAACAATCCGAATGCAACACTTCAGCAGGATATTAACCAGCCGGTTTGGTGGGCTAGTTAATTGATTTTAATTATCTTTATAAAACTGCCTGGTTTTACCGGGCAGTTTTTTTTTATTCTTTTATTATCTGATAAAATATTTTTTTTATTTTTGCAGAGTTAAAACGCTTAAGAATTATGAAACCTACCTGTTCAATTGTATCCCAGCAACCACGGTATTTGTGGCTGAGACCTTATTTGACCGGGTGAGATATTTGATTTGTATCTAGCCTTTTGCTTAAAAAAATATAGCGACCCGGTCTGAAATCAGACCGGGTTTTTTGTTAATATTAACTGAACTATCATGAATAAAATAAATACAACCCAACATAATTATATCCTGAAAACCAGGGAATACCTGAATATGCTCAGGCAGGCACTGTCCGGAGGAGACCAGGACTACACAAGCCTCAAACTAGGCAAAGCGATCTTCCTGCTGGCTATTCCCATGGTATTGGAAATGATCATGGAATCCATTTTTGCAATTGTTGATATATTCTTTGTATCAAAACTCGGATCGGATGCCATTGCCGCCGTTGGCCTTACAGAATCGATGATGACTGTAGTATATGCGATTGCGGTCGGTTTCAGCGCGGGTACAACGGCACTGGTTTCAAGAAGAATAGGGGAAAAGAATCCCGAAGCTGCCGCGAAAGCTGCCGGACAGTCAATACTGGCCGGGCTTTTCGTTTCATTCCTGTTGGCCATTCCGGGCATTTTCTACTCCTATGAACTCTTGCGACTGATGGGGGCAAGTCACGAACTGGCAAGTGTAAATCATGGTTATACACAGATTATGTTCGCCGGGAATGCGGTTATCATGATGCTGTTTATCATCAATGCCGCTTTCCGGAGTGCCGGAGATGCTGCGCTCTCCATGAGGGTGCTGCTGATAGCCAATGGCATAAACATCATCCTTGACCCTCTGTTGATTTTTGGATATGGCATCATTCCATCTCTGGGTATCGAAGGCGCAGCTATTGCAACCAATATCGGCCGGGGATTGGCCGTTGTTTTTCAGTGCTATATACTTTTCAGAGGAAAAATGCGGATTAAACTCCGACTCGCACACCTGATCCCGGAACTCAGCCTGATGGTTTCATTGATCAAACTTTCAATCGGAGGAATCCTCCAGAACCTCATAGCCACTGCCAGCTGGATCGTGATGGTACGGATAATTTCTGTTTTCGGAAGTGTTGCAGTTGCAGGCTATACCATTGGAATCAGGATTATTATCTTTTCACTGCTCCCTTCATGGGGTCTTAGCAATGCCGCATCAACCCTTGTCGGGCAAAATCTGGGTGCAGGTAAACCTGAACGGGCTCAACGGGCAGCATGGATAACCGGATTCACCAATATGACCCTGCTGGGTTTGATTTCCCTTGTTTTTATTGCCTTCCCCGGGTTCTTTGTCAGGATGTTTATCAACGATACTGAGGTATTAAAGGCTGGAATTACCTGTTTGCAGATTGTAAGTTCAGGATTCCTCTTTTATGCGTTCGGCATGGTAATGACACAATCGTTAAATGGTGCGGGCGATACCTATACCCCTACCCTGCTGAATTTCATCTGCTTCTGGCTGATCGAAATTCCACTTGCGTATTTCCTTTCCATCGTAGCCGGGTTTGAAACAAATGGAGTTTATTATGCTATTGTTATTGCTGAAAGCATACTTACCTTGCTGGGCATCTATGTTTTCAGCAGAGGGAAGTGGAAGTTGAAGAAAGGTGTAAGTCTTTGTGGATTCCAATTTATAATTTCTAATTTCTAATAATTCCCAATAAAAAATAGCCGTAGCGTCCCGCTACGGCTATTTTTTTGGAGCACAATCTTCCAATCTTTCAATATTCCAATATTCCATCATTCCATCATTCCATTATTCCAATTTGCTAATCATCCAATCTACTAATTTGCGAATCTACTAATTTGCTAATCTGCTAATCATCTAATCTGCTCATTTCCAACATTCCCCACAAAAAAAGGGCCTTTGTAAGGAAACGACATGTCGTGTCCCTACAAAGGCCATTTTTTCCGGAACACAATCTACTCGAATGCCTGAATTGACTTAACAATCCTTGTAATTGCTTCTCGCAGTTGCTCTTCGGTAATTACCAACGGAGGTGCAAAGCGGATAATATCACCATGGGTGGGTTTTGCGAGAACGCCGTTTTCTTTCATCTTCAAACAGACATCCCAGGCTTCTTTGCCATTTTTCGGCCGGATAACCACTGCGTTCAGCAAACCTTTACCACGAACCAGGGCAATCATATCTGATTTAACGGCCCTGAGTTCAGTGCGGAAAATATTTCCAAGATACTCAGCACGTTCAGCCAGGTTTTCATCTTTGATAACCTGCAGGGCTTCCATGGCCACGCGCGCTGCCACAGGATTTCCGCCAAAGGTGGAACCATGTTCACCTGGTTTAATGCAAAGCATAATATCATCGTCGGCCAGCACTGCAGAAACAGGGTAAACGCCTCCGGAAAGGGCTTTCCCCAGAATCAGCACATCGGGTCTGACATTCTCGTGATCACAGGCAAGCAGTCTGCCGGTACGTGCGATACCTGTCTGTACCTCATCGGCGATAAAAAGAACATTTTTCTCTTTACACATTGCGTATGATTTTGCCAGATAGCCTTCATCGGGAACAAAAACACCTGCTTCACCCTGAATCGGTTCAACCAGAAAACCGGCAACGTTGGGATCTTTCAAAGCCTCCGCCAATGCATTCAGATCGTTGTAGGGTATTTTGATAAAACCCGGGGTAAACGGACCAAATCCACCATAGGAATCAGGATCGGTTGACATGGAAATAACCGTAATGGTCCTTCCGTGGAAGTTACCATCACACACAATGATCTTAGCCTGATTCTCGGGAACACCTTTTTTTAAATAGGCCCACTTCCTGCAGAGTTTAAGGGCAGTTTCATCGGCTTCGGCCCCGGTATTCATCGGTAGCACTTTGTCGTAACCAAAATACTCAGTTACATATTTCTCGTAAACGCCCAGTGAGTCATTGTAGAAAGCCCTTGAAGTCAGGGTCATTTCAGAAGCCTGATC
The DNA here is from genome assembly GCA_016709025.1 of Bacteroidales bacterium. Classification (GTDB taxonomy): domain Bacteria; phylum Bacteroidota; class Bacteroidia; order Bacteroidales; family Lentimicrobiaceae; genus Lentimicrobium. The sequence goes on from JADJEQ010000037.1 coordinate 192,111, forward strand.
AACCAGCGCTTTGATGATTCTGGGGTGACAGTGTCCCTGGTTTACGGCAGAATAGGCCGAAAGAAAATCAAAATACTGTTTACCTTCAACATCCCAAACCTCGGCGCCTACGCCTTTGGCCAGTACAACAGGCAATGGATGGTAATTGTGTGCTCCGTACTTTTCTTCCAGATGCATCAGTTGTTCTGATGTCAATTTCTCATTCATAATTAAAAATTTATATAGTGTTAAAAACTGTTTTTGCAATTTTGGAGCAAAGATATGACTTTAAAATTGCCTCGGAGAGAAGGTGCTGAAATTTTGTAAATAGTATGCAAATAGGTTGAGATTAAGGCTAAGGGTAAACCTGCGCGCCTGAAGTGTGGCGGGTAAACCTGGCAGATAATTTAGGTTTTAAAATAAGTTGTTTAGCCGGTGGCTGATGATCCTATGCTAAACCAGGCCGTAGTATTATGTTAATCTGAATCTCAATCTCAACCTTAACCTTAACCTTAACCTTAACCTTTTTTGTCACCCTGAGCGGAGTCGAAGGGTCAACCTCAACCTTAACCTTAACCTTAACCTTAGCCTCATCCTGGTTTATCAAATCACAAAAATTTGTTAATATTTCTTATTTAGAATGATTATGCTTAACTTTGATTAATTAATCATATAATCTTATAAGGAAATGAAAAAAATCAGGATTCTGTCAATCGACGGAGGGGGTATCAGGGGGATACTTCCGGGAGTTATTTTAACGTATATCGAAGAGCGCCTGATGGCAAAAGAAGGTAAAGATGCCCGGATCAGCGATTATTTTGACATGATTGCCGGCACAAGTACCGGTGGAATTCTAACCTGCACCTACCTGATTCCCCAGCGCGACAGCAATGGAAAATCGACCGGTAGACCAAAACTCACCGCTAAACAGGCAGTTGACATTTACCTCGACAGGGGTGATGACATTTTCAGACTTTCCATGTGGCAGCAGTTTAAGAGCAAGAAAGGCTTAGTTGATGAGAAATACGATTCAAGCGAGCTCGAAAAAGCCCTGAATGACTATTTCGGCGAAACCCTTCTCAGCGAACTGCTGAGGCCCTGCCTGATTACATCCTACGATGTAAAAAGCAGAAGAGCCCACTTTTTTACGCAGATTGATGCAAAAGAAACGCCTACCCATGATTTCCTCGTCAGGGAAGTAGCCAGGGCAACATCCGCAGCGCCTACCTACTTTGAAGTAGCAAGGGTTAAATCGACCTATGGCTCACCATTCCCACTCGTGGATGGTGGTGTATTTGCGAACAATCCTGCCATGTGCGCATATGCAGAAGCACGTGGCACTATGTTCTCGAAAGAATTAAACGATCCTGAAAAACCCGACAAACCCCATGCACATGATATGATAGTCGTTTCAATCGGTACAGGTTCTTCCGCCAAACCATATCAGTATGATGATGTGAAAAACTGGGGCATGATTCAGTGGATTCAACCGATCATTGATATTATGATGTCGGGAAACTCAGAAACAGTAAGTTATCAGTTAAGGAAAATCTGGGAAACCACCAGCACCCCGATAATTATATCAGGCTGGAGCCCTCGTTGTATGAGGCTAAAAGCGACATGGACGATGCATCACCAAAGAACCTGATGGCATTGAAAGAAGCTGGGTTGAAATTTGTTTCGGATAATGACAAACTGCTGGATTCGATCGTGGATAAGTTGATTGTAAATAAATAGGCTTTCCCGGCGCTGGTGCACGTCTTATATTCTGAAGCGTAACAACCCAGCGGGGTTTCACTTTCCCGGGGGGGGGGGTGCGGGGGGGGGGGGGGTGGCGGCTTATTTCCTGACGCGTGACCAGCGCCGTTCGCATTTTCCACTGGCACAAATCCCGCTGGCGCAAGTCTGTGACTTGTGCCTAAAAATGTCCATAAAATACGAAAGGTGAAACCGATAACCGGTTTCACCTTTCGCTTTGTAAGTTTAGACAACTTAAGTAATTCTAATTTTTCACAGATTCATAACCTTTGTCCGAAAATTCAGCAGGTTTCTTTTCATCATTGTATTTCGAAGGACACTTCAGGTTCATTTTGTGCGCCTTGAATTCACCATCCTTCATTTTTCCGATGACAACAATCTGGTCAAGCTTCTCAAAATCCTGGGGCTTGCTGTCGGTATAACGAACTTTCATTTCCGCCCCCTTGTTGTCGAGCATATAGAATGTAAAGCTGTTCGCATCCTTTCGTGCATCAAAATCAATGGGCTTACCGGGAGCTAATTTCCCGATTACATGAAACTCCCTGCCCGGACTGGCTTCGGCTTCTGAAAAACCGGCATAGGTGGAAGTATTCACCGAAAGGCTCATGATCACACCAATAGCAGCTACTAATAAAATCAGTATGAGAATATGTATTTTTTTCATGGTTTACAACTTAATGGTTCACGGATACAAAAATAAGCAATATTCTTTCCGGCATTACATTACCGGATTAAGAAACATTCTATATTGTGAAGGCCAGGTGAAAAATAAAAAGTGAAAAGTGAAAAGTGAAAAGTAAAAAAGACGAAACCGATTGAGTAACGGAACATTCATTTCATTCAATGCGAAAGTTTACGCCAGGCATTGTACTAGTTTGATTTGCCATTCAATTCATTCTGTTTTTGCTCTATCCTCGAAATCTTTCTGTCGAGCAGGTACAGGTATATTCCCAATCCTGTAAAAATGATCGCCATTACGATCGCGACTACGAGATATTTATCTTCACCTACCATATTTTTTTGATTTTTTAAATTAAACAATCGTTTGTTCAACAGTTCAAACACAGTTCAAAGGTTCAAGAGTTCAAAGGTTCAAGAGTTACATGGTTTCAGAATTACAAGGTTTCAGAGTTACAAAGTTGAAGAGTTACGGTAATCCGTGACTTCGACAGATCTCCCATTCACACATTCTCCCTCTCTCCCACTCACCCACTCACTCCACATAATTCGCTACACATCTCTCAGTCTCTATGTCTCTAAGTCTCCTTTTTCACTCTTCACTTTTCACTTTTCTCTTTTCACTTTTCACTCTTCACTCACTTCTGCACGACCTGCATAAGTCTGCGTTTGCGCGTTCTGATCTGAAGTAACCAGTATGCGGTAATTATCCATCCGATTGCCGCCGGATAAAACACCATGCGCATGGTTATATCCAGGCCTTCCATGGTTGATGAATTGCCACCCTTTCCGGGATGCAGCGAACTTTCAGCCAATCGTGGCAGCACACCCAGGAAAATCACCAGCAGCATAAAAGCAAAAATATTGTACACGGCTGAAATCCTGGCCCGCATAGCCTTTTCGTCGATAGAACTTCTGAGAATTGTATATGCCAGATACGCCATCATGCTGACTGCGGCTCCGTTAAGTTGTGGGTCGTTGGTCCAGAAATCACCCCAGGTGAATTTTGCCCATACCATACCGGTTGTCAGCCCCAATATACCAAAGAATATTCCGTTGTTAACCGATTCAGATGCCATCAGATCATGCTCCGGTTTGAATCCCGATAAATACCGGATACTGTAAACCAGCGAGGTTCCAAACATGGTAAACATAACAAACCACATGGGAACATGATAAAACAGGTTGCGAATGGTATCGCGAATTACCGGTAAATCAGGTACATCAATCAGCTGACCGGCGATCACTGAGTAAAGTATCAGTGCCGGCCCTGCGAGTTTCCACCAAATTCCTTTTATCATAAACTTTTCAGTTTTTTGGTTAATCTCTCCAAAGATAAGGGAAGAGAATTACTGCAAGGATTATTACAACAGCATCAATTAAAAACAATGCCGATAAATTTTTTAAGATTTCGGCTACAATCAGGCCTTCTTTCAGTGCCAGCCTGCATGCATTGACCAATAATAAAAGCATCGGTACAACCACCGGAAAACCCAGGATAGCCATCAATGCTGCATTGTTACCGCTGCGTGAAGCAATGGCTGAGACCATGGTCAGTGCTCCGGAAATCCCAATACATCCCAAAAGGAATGCCGGAAGAAAAAGATACAGGTTAAAACCCGGAAATCCCATAAATACAATGAAAACCAACAGGCTGAGCACCCCCAGAACCACCATCAGTAAAGCATTGTACACAATTTTACTGAGTACTACCGAAACAGCCGGAGCCAGCATAAAATAATACAGCCTGCGTGAAGCACTTTCCTGAACGAAACTCTTTGAAACTGCATTGAATGCAGCAAACAGAAGAATTATCCAAAACAGGGCAATCCAGGCATTTTCATCGATAACCCGCCCGAAACAAAGCTGTACAACAAAAATAGTTGAAACCACATAGAGCAATATGCCATTGATGGCATACTTCTGCCTGAGTTCCAGCAGCAGATCCTTGCGTACAAGTTCCTTTATTTCTTTCAAATTCCGGCCTTTAGTCTGATAATTACATTAAAGATTTCCGATAATATTTTTTATTGTTTATATTATCAATGCTTTAGAAATGAAGACATCGAATTTTAAACAACTAAAAATCACTCTTTGCGTCTTGGCGTCCCTGCCAGCCGGCAGGCTGGTTTGCCTGCCTGTTTACAACACGCAGACAGGCGTGATTCTAAGCCATACCGAATTAATGATTAAACAAGCCTCACGATTGTCTGATCCCTTCTTGGCCCGACAGAGATCACCGAAATTGGAAGGCTGAGCGATTTCTCAATAAATCTGACATAATGCCTGAATTTTTCAGGTAGCTTTTCCCAGTTGGTGAAATTCTGCAGAGAACTTTCCCAGCCGGGAACCTCAAGAATAACCGGGTCAATCTCCTGGTTCAGCGTCTCATATCCGGGAAAATCATATATTTTTTCGCCAACCTTATATTGTGTACACACTCCGATGTGTTGAAATTCATCCATCACATCCGCTTTCATCATCACGAGGTCAGTAACGCCATTCAGCATGACCGCGTATTTCAAGGCCGGAAGGTCGATCCAGCCACACCGCCGCGGACGTCCGGTGGTAGAGCCAAACTCTTTGCCATTCTCTCTCAGCCTGCTACCTGTTTCATCGAGCAATTCGGTAGGAAAAGGACCGCTGCCAACCCGGGTACAATAGGCTTTAAAAACACCGAATACCTTGCCCACCTTATCGGGCGAAATTCCAAGGCCGCTGCATACTCCGGCACTGATGGTGCTCGAAGAGGTTACAAATGGATACGTGCCAAAATCAATATCAAGCATGGTCCCCTGGGCGCCTTCAGCCAGAATCCGTTTACCTTCCTGTATGCTTTGATTAATGAAAATTTCACTGTCGATCAATTCAATATCGGCGATGTATTCCAAACCTTCAAACCAAAGTTTTTCGTATTCTTCAAGTGGCAAGCCCTCAATAGCCATAAGCGCTTTGTCAGGATTATAGGAATTGATAATACGTAAATGATCCTGTTTCAGGTTTTCATAACGATCCCTGAAATCCTTGAGCAAAACATCGCCCATCCGCAGTCCATTGCGGGAAACTTTATCGGTGTATGCAGGACCGATTCCTTTCAGAGTGGAACCAATTTTTGCCTTGCCTTTGGATGCTTCACATACATTATCAATCAACCTGTGAGTAGGAAGAATCAGGTGGGCACGTTTTGAAATAAAGAGGTTTTTTTCAGGCTTTGCGCCACGTTCACGCAGCTGGGCTATTTCCTTTGCAAGAATGCGTGGATCGATGATAACACCATTACCTATGATGTTAACTTTTTCAGGATGAAAAATTCCCGACGGAATGGTGTGCAAAACATGTTTCATTCCGTTGAATTCAAGGGTATGCCCGGCATTCGGACCACCCTGAAATCTGGCAATTATATCATATTCAGGTGTAAGTACATCGGTAATTTTCCCCTTTCCTTCATCGCCCCACTGCAGGCCAAGCAAAACATCAACTTTCATTTATATAGATTTTCTGGTTAACAGTCTGATTGAAAATTTCATAAAGGAGTTGAAATTACAACCAACAGGATTTTTGCCATGGTTTAAATGGCAGTGCAATGATACTAAAATCCGGTGAACTGGTTTATATAAAAAACCGGAATGTTCTTACCCCGGCTAACCTGAATTAGCTATTCCGGCTTTCCCTGAATTTCAATTTTAGCCGGGCTGTTGCCTGTTTTGTTAATATATCCGTAAAATGTCAGGGAATGGTTGGTAACGGTAACCCCCAGGAGTTTTTCCACCGAGGATTGAATTTCCTGAAGCCGTGGGTCACAAAATTCAAGCACCGAGCCATCTTCGATGTTGATGAAATGATCATGCTGCTTAAATTTGAAGGAGCGTTCAAACTGGGAACAATTGTTCCCGAATTGATGCTTTGTTACCAGGTTGCAGTTTTGCAGCAATTCAATGGTGTTGTATAAAGTAGCCCGGCTTACCCTGTATTTGTTGTTCTTCATCTGTATGTACAGGGTCTCGATGTCGAAATGCCCCTCGGTAGAATAGATCTCCCTCAGAATGGTGAAGCGTTCAGGCGTTTTGCGGTGCTGGTGGCTTTCAAGATACTCGGTAAAGATCTTTTTTACCGTATCAAAATTCAATCTTTCGTTATCCCTCATAGCTCAGTTTATTGGTTAGAATTTCCTGAAAACGGGCTAAGAGATAAAAAACAGTTGTAAATTTACCCTCAATTTCAGGCATTCAAATCGAGCATAAAAGTAGATAAAAATTCATTATTATTATTTGGTATAAATAAAAATAAAATCGCGGGGATTTATCGTACAAAAACATGAATAAAAACAATTCATGCTACCTGCTAACATCCGAAAGCCTGCTGATCCTGTAAACACTGCTGATCCCCCGCACTTTTTTCAGTTCGGACATCAAGCGGTCTAAATCACCGGTATCGTTCACCAGCAGCATGATCATGGCTTCATAAACCTCCCCGGTAGAATCGATGTGAAACGACCTGATATTGAGGCTCATCTGCTCAGAAATTATCTTTACAATTTCATTGATCAGTCCCAGGTGATCGAGGCCGGTTAAACGTATACCGCTCAGATAGGTTACTGCTTCGCGGTTCGACCAGTTCGTTTTAACAATGCGGTTACCGTATTTCGACATCAACTGTATCGCTTCCGAACAATTGGTGCGATGTATCCACATACTGCCGTCCTGAGCCATAAAACCGATCACATCATCACCCGGAATCGGGTTGCAGCAATCAGAAATTCTGTATTCTACTTCCCCGTTGACGGATTTTTGCATTTTATCGGGCAGCTTATCGCGGACCTGATCAGCAAGCCGGGGTGGAATATTCGGTTTTGACCGTCCAAAAGGGCGGGTGATGATGTTAAACCATCCACCTTTGTCGTGTTGCTGGATACACAGTTTTAACTCCTTGATCCCCAAATGGCCCTGGGCTACTTTATAATAAAGGTCGATGGGAGAACTTACCTTGTTGCACTCCTGAAATTTGAGAAGATTGGTCTTGTTCATCTCCAGCTTCAGCTCTTTGAAATACCCCTCCAGCATCGCCTTGCCTTCCTCGGCATAAATCTTCCTTTGCTCCTTCAGCGCTTCTTTGATAAATGATTTGGCCCGGGCAGTCACCACAAAGTCAATCCATTCATCGCGGGGTGCTTGTTTTTTCGAAGTAATTACCTCTATCTGGTCACCACTCTTCAGCGGATGGTTCAGCGGTACCAGCTTGTGATTTACTTTGGCGCCGATACAATGGTTGCCGATTTCGGAGTGTATGTTGTATGCAAAATCGAGGGCCGTAGAACCGGAAGGCAAGGTTTTTTCCTGACCTTTCGGGGTAAAGACAATGATTTCATCGGCAAAAAGATTGAGTTTGAAATCATCGAGAAAAGTAAGGGCGTTCGAGTCTGGCGATTGAAGCAATTCGTTGATCTTATTCAGCCATCGGTCGAGGCCGCTCTCAATGCTGTTTTTCTCTTTATACTTCCAATGGGCCGCATATCCTTTCTCCGCAATTTCATTCATCCGCTTCGTCCTGATCTGGATTTCCACCCATTGACCGTCCTGCCCCATTACGGTTGTATGCAACGATTCGTAACCATTGGCTTTGGGGGTCGATATCCAGTCGCGCAGGCGGTTTTGTTTCGGGCTGTAAAAGTCAGTAACAATGGAATAAGCCTGCCAGCATTGATATTTTTCATTCTCAAAATTGGTATCAATCACGATGCGCACCGCCAGCAGATCATACACCTCCTCAAAGGGTATCTGCTTGTTTTTCATCTTGTTATAGATGGAATACACAGATTTCTCCCGTCCGGTTATATCAAAAAGCAATCCGTTCTCGCTCAGCGCCTTCTTAATGGGATAGATGAATTTTGCAATAAATTTAGACCTTGTAGTGGCCGTTTCTTCCAGCTTTTTGGAGATAAATGTATAAACTTCAGGTTCGGTATATTTCAGGGCAAGATCTTCAAGCTGGCTCTTGATGGCATACAATCCAAGCCGGTGGGCCAGCGGGGCAAAGAAATAAATGGTTTCCGAGGCAATTTTCAGTTGCTTTTCGGTGGGCATGGCATCCAGCGTGCGCATATTGTGCAGCCTGTCGGCCATCTTGATCAGAATAACCCGTACATCGTCGCTCAGGGTCAGGATCATTTTGCGGAAGTTTTCCGCCTGCGCCGATGCCGTGGTGTTGTCGAGCTGTTCCTTGATCTTCGTGAGGCCGTCGATGATGCGGGCGACCTTATCGCCGAACATCTGCCTGATGTCGTCCAGGGTATAGTTGGTATCTTCAACTACATCGTGCAAAAGGGCGCAGACAATAGACGTTTCTCCCAGCCCGATTTCACCGGCAACAATCCTGGCAACCTCAATCGGATGATAAATGTAGGGTTCACCGCTTTTGCGGCGCATGTCCTTGTGCGCGGTCACTGCAAGGTTAAAGGCTTTCCGCACCATGCGGTGGCTCCGTTCCTCACCTCCCTTGTTCCAGATATTCAAAAGCTCCCGGTAACGTTTCAGAATCTCTCTGCGCTCTTGCTCCGCGTTGATAACATACATGCAAAAACCTGTAATTGTGTAAAGAATAAGTAAAGAACAAAGTTAAGCAAATTACCGATGCCGGATGCCGTCAATTTTGAAGACAAAGGCAAAATTAACACTGCTGTCACAAGACTATGTCCACAACCGGTGCATGGCCATATCAGTGTCCATAGTGGCGCGCTTCCCAAAGTTTGCCCGAATCTAAATGCTGGCGCAAGTCTGTGACTTGTGCCTTAATTATTCCAATATTGGCGCGCATCTTATGACGCGTGCTCCCGGTCTGCCACAATACTGCCTATGCTGGCGCAAGTCTGTGACTTGTACCTAAAATTTAACATGAGATAAATGAATTTGTAAATAGGATAAGATACAGTCATGCATCTGAATAGCGAATTGGCAAAAGTCTCAGATTTGCGCATGTAAGGTGAAATGGAACAAGCCACACAATTGCGCATGCGGGGGATGGCACAAGCCACAGACCCGCCCGGGGGGGGGGGAAAAAAACAAAAACAAGCGCGCATGCGAGGTGGATTGGAACAAGTCTCAGACTTGCGCCAACGGATGGAATGGTAGAAGCAACAGACCTTCTTCAATGGTGATTTATTTCCCGTAAAGAAAGATTTCCGGTATTGTTTTTGCGGCAGTTGCAGGCCGTACTTTAAAATTGACTAATTTTGACTTGCTGCGATGCCCCAATTGTTTTACGCTATCTACCTGATGAACCTGCATAAACTCAAATTAATCAGTTTAGTCAAATATCTGCTTGCAATCCTGGTCTTTCTCCAGGCTTTTCAGGCTTTTGCAATGCACCAGCGCGCAGGTGAAATCACTTACCGGCATATTTCAGGCCTTACCTACGAAGTCACCATCACCACCTATACCTTTGCCCCCAGCGCAGCCGATCGTTGCGAACTAACCATCAACTGGGGCGACGGTGAAAGCAGTGTTCTGTCCAGATCGAACGGGGTGGGGGGAATTACCCCTGCCGGAATTTATTGCGAACACACCGGCGAAAACATCTCCCAGGAAATCAGGCTCAATATTTATAAAGGCGTTCACACCTATGCCTCTTCATCCACCTACAAATTGTGGCTCGAAGACCCCAACCGGAACCTGGGCATTCAGAATATCCCCAATTCGGTGGATGTGCCTTTGTACATTGAAACTTTACTGGTCGTGAATCCATTCCTGGGAAGCAACAGTTCCCCTGTGCTGCTGCTTCCTCCCATTGACAACGGTTGCGTCGGGATTCCATACCTGCACAACCCGGGGGCCTTCGATCCCAATGGGGATAGCCTCGCTTACAAGCTCGTAAGCTGCAAAGGGGCCGGCGGTCTTGATATATTGGGCTATAAACTTCCCAGCGAAGTCGATGCCCAGAATCCTGGGTCATTCACCATCAATGAAATCACCGGCGACATCATCTGGGATAGCCCCACCAGGCAAGGTGAATACAACTTTGCCTTTATCATCGAAGAATACCGGAGTGGCGTAAGGATTGGCTACGTTACCCGCGACATGCAGGTCAACATCACCTCCTGCAACAACAACCCTCCCGTAATAACAGTCGTTACCGATACCTGCGTAATCGCCGGCAGCACGCTCAACCTTTTCGTGGAAGCCAGCGATGCCGATAACGACAATATAACCCTGACCGCCGACGGAGGTCCGCTGATTTTGCCCGTTAGCCCGGCCACATTTGAGGAAACCGGCGACTCACTTGGCCACATCAGCAATACGCTCGTTTGGAACACCGTATGTGCACATGTCAGGAAACAGCCTTACCAGATTTATTTCAAAGCCATTGATGATGGAAGCCCGGTGAGGCTTTTCGATCTGGAGACCGTAAATATTTCAGTAATTGCCCCGCCGGTGACCAACCCAACTGCCACGCCATTGGGGAACAGCATGGTTTTAAACTGGGATACCCATGTTTGCCCTGAAGCAGAGGGATACCGGATATACCGGAGGGCTGGTACTTCAGAGTTTATACCCGGCCCTTGTGAAACGGGAGTGCCACCGGAATCGGGTTTCAGCCTGATCAGGGAGACCAGTGGCGTCGACATCACAAATTTTACCGACGACAACAACGGCATTGGGCTGGTAAGAGGAATCATGTATTGTTATATTGTCACCGCCTGGTTTGAGGACGGAGCAGAAAGCATTGCTTCGGAAGAATTCTGTGCCAGCCTGAAAAAAGACCTCCCGGTGATCACCAATGTCAGCATTAATTCAACTTCAACCGACAACGGATCGATCTATGTTGCCTGGTCGAAACCGACAGAACTCGACTATCTGCAAACCCCCGGTCCTTTTATTTACCGGCTTTCCCGCTCTCAAGGCTTTTCCGCTGCCGTGAAAGAGCTGATAACAGAATTCAACAGTCTCGACGACACCACCTATACAGATACCGGCCGTAATACACAGGATACTGCATGGACTTACTCCATTGAATTTATCAACAATACACCCGGAAATGTCTTCAGCATCGGATTTGCCGTACCGGCTTCTTCGGTATTTATCACCACTACCCCATCCGACAAGCAGATGAACATCGGCATTCGCACCGTGGTACCATGGGTAAACCGGGAATATACCATTTACCGGAAAAACCCCGTCACCCTGCTGTTCGACAGCATCGCAAGTACCGTATTACCGGCATATATAGATACTGGGTTGGTCAACGATCAGGAATATTGTTACCTGGTCAGGGCAACCGGCACTTACGGAACACCGGGATACATTGATCCGATCATCAACAATTCGCAGGAAAGTTGTGAAACCCCACTCGATAATGTGGCTCCATGTCCGCCCGAATTGCTGGTTGAAGTCAATTGCGATGAGCGCAAACTCAGTTTTGCCTGGAATGATCTTTCTCTTTCCTGCGCTCCTGACGTTAGGCGCTATTACCTGTATCTGAAAGGCAACCCCCACACCCTGATCAGTAGTTTTGATTCGCCTGTAACTTCATTTGTTTACGAGCCGCCACAGACCATCGCCGGGTGTTTCTTCATAGTGGCAGATGATGTGAACGGCAACACCGATACAACCAATTACAACCAGGTTTGCGTAAGCATCGACAATTGCCCGAGATACAGCCTTCCGAATGTCTTTACGCCAAACAACGATACCTACAACGATTTTTTTACCCCATACCCGGGATACACTTCTGTTGAAAGAATAGACATTCAGATTTTTAACCGCTGGGGTGTACTGGTTTATGAAACCTCAGATCCAAAGATCAACTGGGACGGAAAAGATAAGAGTTCAAAAATGGATTGCGCTGACGGTGTTTATTTTTACACCTGCGATGTGTATGAAGTAATCGGTTCGCCCGAAACCCCTGAGGAAAAGCGGGTTCAGAAGAGAACCCTGATCGACAGCATTCACTTGCTGAGATAAGGAAACTCCAATATCCAATTTCAAAAATGCCATCCACTGTTTGCGCGCGTCTTATCTTCTGACGCTTGCCCCGGCATAAAATCGATGCAATGTTTGGGCGTCTCATCTTCTGACGCGTGCCACAGGCATCCACCATTCCCATTCCATCCTTCCAACTGACCCGCAGAGACGCGAGCATCGCGTCTTTACCGTCCATTTTCCATTCATATTCCAATTTAATATGCCTATTCCATCAACATTCCATCATTCCATGGAACAAGTAAAAAGTCTAAAGTAAAATTGGATTTTAATAATCAGCATGAAGAATTTCGCGTTGCTTTTCCAATCCATTCTTCAATCATTCAAGGTACTAAAATAAGAAACCAGTAATCAGTAATCAGTAATCAGTAACCAGTAAATCAATCGGAAACTTCCAAATGAAATTTCTTTGATCACAATCTCTCCATACTCACAAATGCCCATTTGCTAATCAGCTAATCAACTAATCTGCTAATCCGCTAATCCGCCAATTTGCTCATCCGCTAATCCATTATTCCACTATTCCATTAATCATATTCCAATCACCGATGATTTCAATTTCCATAGGCCTAGGATAGATCAGCAGGCTGAATTGGATTCTATAATCATCACTCAGTAATAATCCATCATTCCATTGACCATTATTCCATCATTCCAACATCCCACATTCCATAATTTATTCCAATCAGCTAATCCGCTAATCAACTAATCTGCTAATCGCTAATCCGCTAATCCGCCAATTTGCTCATCCGCTAATATGCTAATTTGCTAATCAACTAATCAGCTAATCAGCCAATCAGCTAAATCTCTACTCCAAATCACTCCAGTGCAAAAAAAAAGGCCACCTCTCAGCAGCCTTTTTCTTGAATCAAATTTTATGTTAGAAGAGTTTCTCAGCAAGATCAACTACGCGGGCCGAATATCCCCACTCGTTGTCGTACCATGACAGAATTTTCACAGTTTTACCGTTCACCATGGTGCTTTTTGCATCAAAGATAGATGAAGCCGGGTTGTGGATAATGTCAACCGATACAATTTCATCTTCGGTATACTCAAGAATGCCTTTCATCGGACCTTCTGCAGCTTCTTTCATGGCAGCATTGACCTGCTCTTTGGTAACTTCAACCTTCAGATTGACTACCAGGTCAACCAGTGAACCGGTTGGGGTTGGTACGCGAACGGCCAAACCGTCGAGTTTACCTTTAAGCTCAGGAATAACAATACCTACAGCTTTAGCAGCACCGGTGGTGGTCGGAATCTGAGAGACGGCGGCTGAACGGGCACGGCGGAGGTCGCTGTGGGGTGCATCCAGGATGGTTTGATCGTTGGTATAGGAGTGAATGGTGGTCATCAAACCATTCTCAATACCGAATTTATCGTTGAGAACCTTGGCAACAGGAGCCAGGCAGTTGGTGGTGCAGGATGCATTGGAGATACACTGGTCTGTATCTTTCAGGTCATGGTCGTTCACACCCAGAACGATGGTGCGATCGATGGCATCTTTGGAGGGAACGGTAAGGATAACTTTTTTGGCGCCGTTTTTCAGGTGATCACCATATCCGCCTTTGGGGCTTTCCTTGGCGCGGAAGATACCGGTTGCTTCAACAACAACATCGGGGGTAACAGCCCACAGAATGTTTGCGGGGTTGCGCTCGGCAGTTACTGGAAATTTAACTCCGTTTACGATGAGTGATGTTTCGTCGAATTCAATTTTACCATCAAAACGTCCCTGGGTAGAATCATACTTGAGGAGGTAGGCCAGGGTTTTGGTGTTGGTAAGGTCATTTATACCAACAACCTCAATATTGCTTCTTTCAAGAGCAAGCTTGAATACATTGCGGCCGATTCGTCCGAATCCGTTGATACCTAATTTAATTTTTGACATATTTTGAAGATTTTGGTTAAAGAATTCTGTTAAAAAAACAGTGCAAAGGTAAGGAATTTTATGCTTTCATACAAAACAATTATAATCTGAAAATTATTTATATTCATCTATTTTTCAGTAATTTAGCACATTGATTTTATAACATTTCCTTAAATGTAAAAAGCGCTTTAAAACCGCAATCGATTGCATAAAATTTAACTTTTGTCTGGCTTTATCCAACCTTAACAAGTTAATGTATTTCGCCGTAAATTTGTAGCGATGAAAAATACGCGTAACTTTTGCATAATAGCACACATAGATCACGGCAAGAGCACCCTTGCCGACAGGTTGCTTGAATTCACCGGTACAATTTCTGAGCGCCAGCAACAAGACCAGGTTTTGGACGACATGGATCTTGAACGTGAGCGTGGCATAACCATAAAGAGCCATGCCATACAGATGGAGTACAAGTTTGAAGGAGTTGACTATAAACTTAACCTGATCGACACACCGGGCCACGTTGACTTCTCCTACGAAGTGTCGCGATCAATTGCTGCCTGCGAGGGCGCATTGCTGATCATCGATGCTACTCAGGGTATCCAGGCACAAACCATTTCAAACCTATATCTTGCCCTGGAACACGATCTTGAAATCATTCCTGTGATGAACAAAATGGACATGGACAACGCCATGCCCGAAGATGTGGAAGAGCAGATCATCGATCTGATCGGCTGCAAATCTGAAGATATCATCAGGGCCAGCGGAAAAACCGGAATGGGCATTGACCTGATTCTCGAGGCAATCATTCATAAAGTCCCGTCACCGAAAGGAGATCCGGAAGCCCCGCTGCAGGCGCTGATTTTTGATTCTGTTTTTAATTCATACAGGGGCATCATCGCCTATTTCAGAATCATGAACGGACAGCTCCGGAAAGGCGACTTTGTTAAGTTCTTTGCTACCGGCAAGGAATACAATGCCGATGAAATCGGCGTGCTGAAACTCACCCAGCAACCCCGTGACTATTTAAGCGCCGGTGATGTCGGATATATCATTTCAGGAATAAAGGCTTCGCGCGAAGTTAAAGTCGGGGATACCATTACCCACGTTAAAAACCCCTGCGAAAAAGCCATTGAAGGATTTACCAATGTAAAACCCATGGTGTATGCCGGGATTTATCCGGTTGATGCCGACGATTATGAAGAATTGCGTGCCTCGATGGAACGGCTTCAACTGAACGATGCTTCACTGGTTTTTGAGCCTGAATCTTCTGCTGCGCTGGGGTTTGGCTTCAGGTGCGGATTTCTCGGACTGCTGCACATGGAAATTATCCAGGAAAGGCTTGACCGGGAATTCAATATGGATGTGATTACAACCGTCCCCAACGTTTCATATAAGGCCTATACCACAAAAGGAGATATGATTGAGGTTCACAATCCTTCTGGATTACCGGCCCCCAATTACCTTGATTATATTGAAGAGCCGTTTATTACAGCTCAGATCATTTCAAAATCCGAATATGTGGGTGCTGTAATGACCTTGTGCATTGGTAAACGCGGAATGCTCAAAAACCAGATTTACCTTACCAGCGACCGGATCGAACTCACCGTGGAATTGCCATTGGGAGAGATCGTTTTTGACTTTTACGACAAGCTGAAAAGTATTTCAAAAGGATACGCCTCATTCGATTACCACATCACCGGATACAAACAGGCCAAGTTGGTGAGGCTCGATATCCTGCTTAACGGAGAGCCGGTTGACGCCCTTTCTACGCTGATCCACCAGGACAATGCATATGAGTTCGGCCGCCGTATGTGTTCCAAATTAAAGGAGCTGATCCCCAGGCAACAGTTTGATATTGCCATTCAGGCAGCCATCGGGGCTAAGGTGATTGCCCGCGAAACGGTAAAAGCCGTTCGCAAGGATGTAACCGCTAAATGTTATGGCGGAGATATTACCCGTAAGCGCAAACTGCTCGAGAAACAGAAAAAGGGTAAGAAACGGATGCGTCAGGTCGGGAATGTGGAAATCCCGCAAACCGCATTTTTGGCTGTGCTGAAGCTTGATTAGGGTACAAGGCAGTTTTTCCGGCATTATCTAACGAGGATAACAGGTCACGTTACGCCTCTCTGAGGCTCTGCAAACTTTTAATTACCTGATTTCTACCAACGTTGCGCCCCTCTGGGGCTGATTCCTATTTTCAGCTGAACTACAACTAAGATACACAGTGAAAATTTTAACCTCTGTTGACCTATGTAACTCTTCTGTTAAACCCTTGAGAAACAATAAAAAATTACACAGAGAGCACTGAGGTATCACAGAGATACACAGAGAAAATTGTAAGACTTTATGAGCCTCCGTGACTTTGAAACAATAAAAGTTATCAGCAGATTTTCAGAATAGGAAAGAACTCTGTGAACCTCTGTGACTTCTCTGTGGTTCTCTGTGAAACAAAAAAAGTTATCCACAGATTTTCAGAATAAGAAAAAAGTTTGGTGACTAATCTGAGCTTCAAAACCGGAGTTTGCGGACATTAGCCTCAGCCTGCCTGAGCCGCATGCTGGATTGCAGATTGCTCCGCCGAGGCAGGGACTCTTTAGATTACCAGACTATTGTAAATAATATCAGATGTTGATGAGTTTATGCTTGACCGCATAAAAAATAACCTCAATAATGTTTTTGGCTTCTATCTTGGTCATCAGATTGGCGCGGTGCTTTTCAACCGTACGGCTACTGATAAACATTTTATCGGCAATCTCCTTGGTTGACAATCCTTTACAAACATAGCCCAACACTTCCAGTTCACGTTCTGAAAAACTGATTATTTCTTCGGTAGGCTTCTCTTTAACCGTTTCACTGACACCAAAAACTGAAATCAGTTTATTGATCAGTTCGGTTGATATGTAATTCCGGTTTCCGGATAACATATCCACTGCTTTCTCAAATTCTTCAATTTCGCTCAGGCTTAGCTTTTCGAGGCCCTGAGTTTCGGTAACTTCCGGTTTGCTAAGGGTAAGCATTCCGATCAGGCTTGACTTGCCTTTTACTTTAAGTCCTTCTATTCCAAACAATTCCAGATTAATTGTTTCACCATCTTTTCGCCCGGCTCTGAACTTAATGTGTATTTCCTTTTCGAAACCACGCTGGCATCTGCTTATTTTTTCCAGGGCAGCTGCTTTATCCTGTTCAACAATCAGATCATTAAAACCCATTTTCAGAAGTTCATCACGGGTGTAACCAAGTGTTGCTGAAAGGCTTGGATTTGATTCAATAAAACGTTCATCCTGATAAATGTAGATACCATAGGGTGAAATCATTGACAATGCAATGAATTTTTCCTCATTGGCTTTTCGGTGTGCTTCAGCTTTATTTAGTCGGGTAGCAATCGAAGTAAGTAATTCGTCGTATTCAAATGGTTTTACAATATAATCATCAGCGCCCAGCTGCATTCCAAACCGAATATCCTTCAGCTCTGATTTGGCTGTCAGAAATACAAACGGTATCATTGCTGTGGCTGAACTTTCCTTCAAAACATTGAAAACATCGTAACCGCTGATCTCATTCATGGAAATATCGCAAAGAATAAGATCGGGCATCAGCGCAAAGGCTTTTTGAATACCGGCAGCTCCGTCGCTTGCATGGGTAACATCATAGCCCTTTACACGTAAAAGATTAGAAATGGTAATTGCAAGCGATTTATCGTCTTCAACCAAAAGAACCTTGATATTGTTAGCTTCGTTCATTGTAGTTTCTCTGTATTATTAACCCTGTATTCCGGCTTCTCCGGCAACAGGAAGTACAACTTTAAAAATTGAGCCTATTCCGGTTTTACTTTCAAAACTGATTTCTCCCCTGTGAAGCTTCAGGCAATCCCCAACCACAGCCAGACCAAGCCCGGAACCTCTTGCATGTTTCGAATTGCTGGCTCTGTAAAACGGTTCAAATATATAACTCATTTCGTCTTCCGGAATGCCAATCCCATGATCGGTAATTGCGAAACCGGCCAAACCGGGTGAAATCATGTAAACCTCAAATTTTACCCTGGATTTTTTATCGGAAAATTTCAGGGCATTCAGCAACAGGTTTGTAAAGATATGACTAAAAAGCGATTCATCAACCCATATTTCATCAGGCATCTGACCAATTAGCAGGTCAATGCGATCGGGTACCATTTCCATCTCGTTCAATTCCTTTACCAGACTGCTGCAAAGCAATTTAAGGTCAGTCAGAGCTGGTTTAAACTCCAGTTTTCCCTTTTTAACTGCATCAATCACTGTAACTTTATCCAAAACCCTAAGCAACGATTTCACCGCCATCCGGCTCAATTCAAATGCGTCGTTGATGGTATCCGCATCCAGCTCAAACCGGTGATTTTCCAATAGCTGAAGGTTGCTGTAGATGATTGACAGCGGTGTACGGAACTCATGTGAAATGGTAGAAATATATTTTGACTTGACATTGCTCAGTTCTATTTCACGCTCGAGAGAGCTGCGCAGCTCTTCCTGCATGGCCTTGCGTTCTGAAATATCCCTTATCAGGGCATGCACCCCGAGAATATGTCCATCGGGACCTGCAAATGAAGCGGCTGTGACTTCAGCCCAGCGTTTTTCATGATCATCCCGGATAAACTCAATTTCGAACAATTGCTTTCTGATGCCAAAATCCGGCTGCCTCAGATCCTCCCAGGTTTTTACCAGCCTGCTGAAGGAATCAGGTGTTAGGATATTGCTAAGTGGAATGCAGGAAATTTCTTCGGCATTATATCCGGTGAGGTTTTTAATGGAAGCACTCATAAAGGCCAGGCGTGCATCAGTGCCGACAACACAAAAGACATCGGTCATATTTTCGGCTACCAGACTGAACAACACTTTACGGCTTCCGATTTCATCAACGCAATCAAGGTAAAATGTAACATTCCGGAATGTCGAGAACAGGAATTCAAAGCCTTCTGATTTTACCGGAAACTTGCTGACCAGGAATTTATAATCGGAACCTTCGAAAGATAGTTCGTGCATATATTCCAGCATAACCCCGTTCTCCAAAACCTCTTTATCCTCCGATTCAGCACGTTCCATCAGCTGATCGATAGCAAGCAGCCAAAACCGGGGTAACTGTACATCAAAACCGGAAACCGGATCAGATGAACGACTGTTATTATAGGTAAACTGATCAGGCCTGCTGTCAGACCGCCTGACATATGAATAAACCGAATAACCCAACACCAGGGGTTTACCTGAAGAGGCTAACAATTGGACTTCACCGGGTGCAAAAAGTTCTGGTAGTTTATGAGAAACCATCGTGTATTAATTATGATGCAAATAACTTCAAAATTCAGTAAACTCAATAGGTTAATACCAAAATGGGTCAATTGTAACCAAAAAAAAGAGGCTGAGGTTAAGTTTAAGATTTAAAGATGGTTTAAATTTTGTTAAACTCTATGAATAGGCCTGTCCTTTAGGGCGGGTTTAGAATATAATTTCAAAGACAAAGGCAAAATCCTGAAAATTTGTAAATTAATAATAAATTTTTCAGGATTTTACCCCCGGTGTTTCTGTTTTGTTATTATACCCGCCCTAAAGGACGGGCCTATTGAAAATGGAATCAAAATTTAAACAGTCTCTAAATAAAATAAAAAAAACATGCGCCGCCTGTAACATTTTTGCTTTAATATTGTCATAGTAGAAGCCGACTGAACCAATCATGGCAGATGACAACAGCGGAATACAATAGTTGCGTAAGCAAATTTTCGAACGGAGTTTACCGTTTTATCCTCAAAAATATAGGGGATACAGAGCGTGCGCGGGATATTGTGCAGGACTCGTTCCTCAAGATGTGGGAAAAAGCAGGGGATATCTCCTACGATAAATCAAAATCTTACCTCTTTACTGCGGCTTATCATACCATGATTGATGACATCAGACGACAAAAACGCATTACCGGTCTCAATGAAGTAAATGACCTGACTGTGGATAATTCGTTTAATGACCTGCAGGAAGTGCTGAACACCGCACTCCTTAAATTACCTGAGATTCAAAAAGCTGTAATCACCCTCAGGGATTACGAGGGGTATTCCTATGAAGAAATCGGTGAAATTACGGGTTTGAATGAATCACAGGTGAAGGTTTATATTTATCGGGCAAGAGTGAGCCTGAAGAATTATATTGGCAGCCTTGACCGGGTAATATAAACCAACAGGCATAAGGAGAGAGATGCCATGAGGGAGATGAAAAAAATAGACAGAACGAATTACGAAGCATTCGTAATCAGCTACCTCGACGGAACACTTGATCCGGTTGAAACGGCCGAATTGTTGTTATTTCTGGAACAAAACCGTGATCTGAAAGAAGAAGTTTCAGGCATTGCGCCGCTTGTTCTGAACCCTGATCAGGAAATTCATTATGATTTTAAAGAGCTGTTGATACAACCAGCCGACCAAAATGCTGTTAACCTTTCCTTAGTCAATTTTCATCTTTATTTTATTGCTGCGCATGAAGGAGACCTGTCACCCATTGGGTTAAATGCAGTTAACACATTTATCAGGAATCATCCTGAGCTAAAGAAGGATTACGAACTTTATGCAGCAACCAGGCTGGTTGCCGATCCGGCAATCGGGTTCCCGGATTCCGGCCGGCTAAAAAAACCGGTGATTTCCGGCATTCGCAAATTCATTTACCTGAGTGCTGCAGCAGCCAGTATACTTATATTGGTTACTCTTTACCTGAGGATTGATCCCGTTGAATCACCCGGTATCGCAGAAAAAATCGGGGGTAAAGAAGTTTCAATTGATCGGTTACCCGACAAAAAAAACAACCCTACCGTTAACCCGGGTGTAAAAACAAGCACTGCGAAAACCCCTGAAAAAGAAAAAGCTGCAATAAAAACCATAAAAACTTCAGCCGATAAAAAAGGCAGTCAGCCCCCCACTCCATCGGAAAGAAATTCAGATGAGATCATACGAATACCTTCACGTCAGATACTTAACAACACTACGGAACCATTTAACGGCAATGCCCGCAACTTTTACTCCGGCCTTTTCGAGGATATAACAAAAGCGCAGGAACCAATGCTTGCCGGGCTTGAACCAAATATTGCAGAAACTCCGGAAAACTCTCCTTCCAATACCAGAACCGGGAGACGAATGAGCAACCTGCTCAGAAATGGGGCCCAGATAGCATCGCAGGTTAATCAATCGTTCAGTGGCTGGATGCTGGCTGATATTGGCATTGAAGGAATCAACGCTCTCACTGACAATAATCTGAAACTTGAACGCATTGCCAATCCCGACGGAAGTACTGAAAAAGTCCGGATAACTGAGGATGGATCAGGTTATTCATTTTCCAGAAACCCAAATTGATTGCCTGAATTAAATTACAATTCCCCACTATTCGGTTCTTTTATATGGTTGCATGAATATGCACTCAAAAAAAATAATTGTACTTACAATAAAAATAAAAAAAAATACAAAGGCTGTAACAAACCAGACAAGCTTGCCGTCACAATGAAAAACACGATATAATCCAAATAGCCATGAAAACTACTTTATCACTCAGGAAGTCAACTTTTGTTGCTGCTCTGATAATGACCTTTAGCCTGGCAGCCCAGGCACAATCAAAAGGCAGCGGGAAACTGGTAAAACAAGACCGTGATGTTTCAATGTTTACAGAAATTGAAGCAGGAAGTGCATTTGAAATCATTCTGGAACAAGGAGAACCTCTGAAGGTTACCGTGGAAACAGACGACAATTATCTTGAAAAAATTACCACCACCGTCCGTAATAACCGTTTGATTGTGGAATCAAGCGGGATGAAAAACCCAACAGCTATGAAGGTATATGTTAAAATGCCTGATCTGACTTCATTGGAATTAAGTGGAGCCGCCCGTTTGGATTCAAAAGGAGAATTTAAAATAAACAACCTCGATATTGAAGCAAGTGGAGCATCAAAAGTTAATATGATGACAGATGCTCAACTGATAAAAAGCGATGTCAGCGGAGCAGCAAAAGTTATGCTGGATGGCAAAGCAACCAGTCTTGATGCAGATGTTTCAGGTGCAGCTTTGCTTGAAGCATTAAAATTAGTAGCGCAGTCTGTTACCATCAATATCAGCGGAGCCGGAAAAGCCAGGGTTTATGCGATAAACGAATTGAATGCAGAGCTCAGCGGAGCTGGAAATTTAGCTTATTACGATGATCCGGATCTTAAAAAACTGAGCCAGCAAGGCACTTATAACTTCCAGTTTCAGAACCCGGAAATTCCTGAAGAAGAAGACACGGAAGGGATACTCAGTACCACTGAGTCGGGAGATTCCACGCTTATCAACATCGGCGATATAAAAGTTCAGGTTATTGAAGGCAATCCAACCAGGGTGACCATAGGGAACAATGAACTTGAGGTTGATGAAGAAGGAAATGTTGATTTCAAACGCAACCGTCAGGACAAGTACGATGGGCATTGGGGCGGATTTGAATTAGGCATCAATGGATACCTGAACAGTGATATGGGATTCGATATGCCGGCCGGATACGAATATCTTGATCTTCGTTATGAAAAATCAACCAATGTAGCACTCAACCTGATTGAACAGAATTTCAACCTTATCAGAAATCATTTTGGTATAACAACCGGCCTTGGTATAGAGTGGCAGAATTACCGGTTTGATAACAATGTTATTTTTACTACCAATGATGACGGTGTAGACGGCGGTTTTTACGAAGGAGAGAAAAACTATACAAAAAGCAAACTTGTTGTTAATTACCTGAATGTGCCCGTTATATTTGAATATCAGACAAACAGGTTTTCCAAGAAAAACAGTTTTCATATCGGAGCAGGTCTGCTTACCGGTTTAAGAATAGGTTCTCACACTAAAATGGTTTACGAAGATGGTGAAAAGCAGAAAGAAAAATACCATGACGATGATGGATTTGATATTAATCCTTTCAGTTTCAGGCTTACGACCCGTATTGGATGGGGAAAAATCAATCTGTTTGCGAATTATTCACTGAACACCATGTTTGAGAAAGGTCGTGGCCCGGAACTTTACCCGTTTGTAGCAGGAATTACACTGTTAAGCTGGTAAACTGAGCCATGTTGCATCTGCCAATGCTGCTATCCGAAAGGATGGCAGCATTTTTCTTTTATAAAAAAAGTATTAATTTTACCCCCATCAAAAAGAGAAATAAATAGCTCACTATAAGCCATTAAACTGATAAACAAATACATACAACCATATGTCAGGACACAATAAGTGGTCAACCATTAAGCGTAAAAAAGGCGCCCTGGATGCAAAGCGTTCAAAAATCTTTTCAAGGATCATCAAAGAAATCACCGTAGCTGTGAAGGAAAGCGGTCCTGACCCGGACGGGAACCCTCGTCTGAGGCTTGCCATTGCCAACGCGAAAGGAGCAAGCATGCCCAAGGACAATATCACCCGCGCAATAAACAAAGGTGCAGAAAAAGATGGGGCCAACTACACAGAGGTAACTTACGAAGGATATGCACCGAATGCCATCGCTGTATACATTGAATGTACTACCGACAATATTCAGCGTACAGTATCCAATATCCGGTCTTATTTTAATAAGTTTGGCGGAAACCTGGGCACCAATGGATCATTGGGATTTCTTTTTGACCGTAAGGGTGTTTTCACCATTCCCAAAGGAACCATCAATATTGATGAGTTTGAAATGGAAGTGATTGATGCCGGTGCAGAAGACATTCAGGTGGAAGAAGATACCATCACCATTACTACAGCCATGGAAGATTTCGGAACCATGATCAAGAAGCTGGAAGAGATGAAGATTGAGCCGGAAAATGCTGAATTACAAAGAATTCCGAAAGAAACCATCAAATTGGATAAGGAAGCAGCTAAAAAAACAATGCGACTGATTGATTTCTTTGAAGAAGACGATGATGTGAGCAATGTATTCCACAATCTGGAGCTCACCGATGAAATGATGGAAGAACTTGATTGAGTTATACGACTAAATTAAAACAGGCTGTCCGGAAAAGGACAGCCTGTTTTAATTTTAGACATACAGATTTGGTTTAACCCAAATCTACCCGGGTAAAGCCATGACAATTTCGTGGGTATCCATTGCAATAACCAATTCTTCGTTGGTTGGAACCACCATAACCGTAACCCTGGAACCTTCTTTCGACAGGATGGCTTCTTTTCCGCGAAGACCTTCATTTTTTTCCTTATCAAAATCAAGGCCCATGAATTCCATATCCTTTGTGGTGAGGTATCTTGTTGTGGAATCATTTTCGCCAACTCCCCCGGTAAAAATAATAACATCAACTCCGCCCATAGCAGCTGCATAGGCACCAATATATTTCCTGATCCGGTAATAGTACATTTCAAGGGTAACCTGTGCCCGCTTGTTTCCCTGTTCAGCAGCCTTTTCAACATCGCGCATATCGGAAGAAACACCCGACACACCGAGCATTCCGCTGTGCTTGTTTACCAGGGTATTGGCAATGGGAACATCAATTTCTTCCTTATTGATGATTTGTATGAATGCGCCAATATCCAGATCGCCTGTACGGGTACCCATCATTAATCCTTCAATCGGAGTCATACCCATGGAGGTATCGAGGGATTTACCATGCTTAATGGCTGCAACAGAAGCACCATTTCCAAGATGACAGGTAATAATCTTCAGGTCTTCAATGTTCCTTCCAAGAATTTCTGCAGCACGCTGGGAAACATACCTGTGTGAAGATCCGTGAAAACCATACCTGCGGATTTTGTGCTTCTCGTACAATGAATAAGGAATGCCATAGAGATATACATAGTCAGGCATGGTTTGATGAAAAGCTGTATCGAATACTCCTACCTGAGGTATTTCGGGTAACAACTTGGTGATGGAATAAATACCCTTGAGATTTGGCGGATTGTGAAGAGGAGCCAGGTCAATACATTCTTCCAATGCATCGATAACGGCATTGCTGATGTATACACTGCCATTATATTTCTCGCCGGCATGAACAACTCTGTGTCCGACAGCCTGAATTTCTTCAAGGCTTTTTATACTTCCGTATTTTTCACTGATCAAGATCCCTAAAAGGTACTCAATACCGGCCTGATGATCAAGTATTTCTCCTTCGAGCTTAACCTCAACGCCGTCGTTTCGCCAATGCTTGATCAGCGATCCTTTGAGGCCAATTTTATCTACCAGGCCTTTTGCCAGCACTTCCTGTGACGGCATTTCGAATAATTGGTATTTTATGGATGAACTTCCGCAGTTCAGTACTACTATTTTCATTTTCAGTTTCTTTCTTGTTTAATTGAGCTATTCGCGGCCCAGGTTTGTGATCGATCCTTTTTTGGGTAATCGTTTACCGCCCTGGTAGAGATAAAACCCTTCACCAACCCGGCGTCCGACCAGGTTAGCCCTTACCATTCTTTTCAACATGGGTGAAGGTTTGTATTTTGTTTCCCCGAATTCGGCGTAAAGATTTTCCATCCACTTCAGGACTTTATCCAGCCCGATTTTATCGGCCATTTCGAAAGGGCCCAACTGCAATCCGGAGGTTTCTTTCATGGTTTCATCGATGTCAGAAACCGAAGCTACCCCTTCCATCAGAATTTCGCAGGCTTCATTGATGAGAGGTACAAGCATCCTTGTGCTGATGTTTCCGGATGACTCGTTTACATTGATCAGTTTTTTACCAATCAAAAGGGCAAGTTTACTAACCATTGCATAAGTTTCCTGGTTGGTATACACCGATCTGACTGCTTCAATTATCTTTACCTTACCGACGGGTGAGAAAAAGTGAAGCCCCATTGCCCGCTCAGGATGTTTCAGAACTGAAGAAATTTCAGAAATCATCAGCGTTGCAGTATTCGACACGATGATGGCATCGGTTTGAACCACGGCTTCTATTTTCCGGAAAATCTCCTGCCGGAGTTCAAGGCTGGTCCCTTTTTTCTTGGAATTCACTGTTTCGAATACTATTTCGCATTCAGCCAATTCAGAATAATCTGTTGACCCTTTGATGCGCGATAAAATGAGTTTCTTTTCACCACCGGTGAGTCCCCATTTACTGATCCGGTCATCCAACTGGGCTTCAACACGTTTTAGAACTTCAGTAACGCGATCTTCACTTACATCAATAAAAACTACTTCTATCCCCGATTGACTCATCAATACGGAAATCTCCTGCCCCATGGTACCACATCCGACTATTCCCACTTTTTGCAGGGAGCCTTTGGAATGCATGGATTTACCGAGGCTAAAATCTTCTAATCGTTCTGACATTTTTAAAAAATTATGATGATGTAAAAATTAATTATTGGCATTTGCAGCCTGAGTGGCCGTAATGGCTATCAGGTTAACGATATCGCTTACCGAGCAACCTCTTGAAAGATCGTTGATGGGCGCAGCCATTCCTTGCAAAACCGGCCCAATGGCTTCAGCTCCGGCAAGGCGTTGTACCAGCTTGTAGGCAATATTGCCGGTTTCGAGGCTGGGAAAAACAAGAACATTGGCTTTACCAGCGATCAGACTTCCCGGAGCTTTATGCATACCTACCGATTCAACAATGGCTGCATCGGCCTGAAGCTCACCATCTATTTTTAACCAGGGAGCCTTTTCGCGGGCTATCCGGGTGGCTTCAATCACTTTGTCGCACAGCGCATGCTTGGCGCTGCCCTTGGTCGAAAAACTTAGCATGGCTACCCTCGGCTCAATTCCGGCTATGGATTTGGCTGTCAGAGCCGTTGAAACTGCAATTTCGGCCAATTCGGAGGCCGTGGGATCAGGATGCACGGCACAGTCGGCAAATACCAGAATATTGCCGGGTACGTAAGGGTTGTCCTTAAAAATCATAAAAAAAGCACCGGAAACAACTGAAATCCCGGGCAGTGTTTTAACAATCTGAAATGCAGGACGAAGAACATTTCCGGTTGCATTCATGGCACCGGCTACTTCTCCATCTGCCTCTCCGGCTTTTATTAATAAAGTAGCCAGGTATAAAGGATCTTCAACAAGTTTCAGGGCTTCCTCGTAGGTAAGCCCCTTTGATTTGCGAATTTCGAACAACAATTCTGCATACCGCTCTTTGTCAGGATTTTCGACAGGATCGATGATGCGTGCATCTGAGATAAACTGTAATCCGAATTCAACTACCTTTTTACCGATCTCTGCTTTATCACCTATCAGGATGATTCTGGCAATTTTCTCTTTCAGAATAAAATCTGCAGCTTTTAAGGTGCGTTCCTCTGTGCCCTCAGGCAAAACAATGCACTTTGAAGCTTTTTGTGCATTTTCCCTGATGGTGTTCATTAGTGACATTGTAGTTGGATTTTAAGTGGGAGTATTTAATAATACTGAATATCAGGGCGCAAATTTAGAACTTATTCAATTGTGTTCCTATTAAACAAGGCATTATTTGAATTTTGCAAATGCGAAAGCAAGCATATTAATTGTCTGTTTATCTGTTATTTATATAAACTGTATTATTATTCCGGAGGTTCTGACTTTAAATAGGTAAAATTCCGGCTTTACATCAGGAGGGAACACAGGGGCAACCTAAAAAGTATTAATTTTGCCATCCGGATGGATACAACAGGGCAACAAACTTTATTACCTGACTTTTTCTTAAAGCCGGTTAGCCGGGAACCGCTGCCTGAAACGGATTCAATTCAAGGCTACGGTGATTTTCTTGTTGATAGCTTAAATCAATCCAAACCCGATTCAACCTTCATTTTTGAACTTAAGGATATCATTCTACCTGAACAGGACATAGATTCAAGTTCAAACAAAGTAATTTACGATAAACCGTCGCTATTTTCAACTGTAAGAAAGCAGCCTCAACCCATAAAACCCGAGGTCAGGGTTTCCCGTGAAAATGACTGGTTAACAGCTCTGTTTATGATCTGTCTGGTATTAATTACCTGGATCAGATATTACAATTTCCGGAGAATCAAGCAATTATTCAAGGCGGTTATCGGGCGACACCATGTGAACCAACTGGTACGTGATGGCAACCTGGTTGAAGAACGAATAACCCCCGGCCTTGTTATAATTTATTTAACCGGCCTTTCAGTGATCATCTATCAGCTAGGCCTGAATACAATTTATGAAAAGCTGGGATATGCAAAGCCATGGCTTATTTTTACGGCAATAATTGCCGGCATCAGTATCCTGTGGTTTATCAAGTTATTGACCATCAAGTTTACCGGAATAATCTTCAGAACTAAGCAGGATACCAGTGAATTGATACTGACCAACCTGATTTTCAATGGTGCAGCCGGAATTATTATCTTCCCTTTTGTGGTTGCAGGATTTTACAGTGGTAACCTGCTTTTAATTAAAATTGCAGCGCTGATTCTGCTTATGGGAATGGCATTCAGATTTTTCAGAAGTCTTGTGATAGGATTGACAGCGCAAACGTTTTCGGTAATCTATTTATTTTTGTATCTTTGCACCCTCGAAATTTTACCATTGCTGATTCTTTACAGAATGGCTTCTGGCGCTGATTAACATAATGTTAAGAGCCAGAATGATAGACAATACAGATTAAGTTTAATTTTTAAATCTCTGGGAAAATTGAAAATCAAGAATGTACTTATCTCACAGCCAAAGCCAGCCGAACTTGAAAAATCGCCTTACAGCGAGATTATCAAAAAATACTGCCTGAATGTTGATTTTCACAAATTCTTTAAAATTGAAGGATTAAGTTCAATTGATTTCAGGAAAGAAAACAAAGTAAGGTTACCAGATCATACTGCGGTGATTTTCACCAGCAAACATAGTGTTGATAATTTTTTCAGGTTGGCAGGTGAATTAAGGAACGATGTTCCGGAAACCATGAAATATTTCTGTTCTTCAGAATCCACTGCTTACTATCTTCAAAAATACATTCAATACAGGAAACGAAAAATTTTCTTCAGCAGCCAGGAACTGCACGATCTGGTTGACATTATAAGAAAGCACAAAACCGAAAAATACCTGTTTCCATGTAGTGCTGAGCATAACAATGAGCTGTCGGATATGCTTGATCAGCACAAAATTTCTTATTCGAAGGCTGTGATGTACAGGACTGTTTCAGAGGACATGAGTTTTCTGGATCTGGCAAAATATGATTTGCTGGTATTCTTCAGTCCTGCCGGCATCAGATCATTGTTCAGGAACTTTCCTGATTTTAAACAGGGGGAAATATCCATCGGTGTTTTTGGTCAAACGACTGCGACCGCTGCACGCGAAGCCGGCCTGAACATCATGATAGAAGCTCCGACTCCGACTGCACCTTCTATGGCAAAAGCCATTGAGCAGTTTCTTTCTGCCTGCAGCAAAACCAAGTA
The DNA here is from genome assembly GCA_016709025.1 of Bacteroidales bacterium. Lineage (GTDB taxonomy): Bacteria > Bacteroidota > Bacteroidia > Bacteroidales > Lentimicrobiaceae > Lentimicrobium. Next base: position 221,664 of record JADJEQ010000037.1, read on the forward strand.
GGTATCTTCGGCAGCAAGCCGGGATACAGATTTGTGCGCAAATAACATACTGTTATGCATACATTCGGGAAACAGGAACATTTGTGCAGCATCCCTGAGATTCAAAAACTTTTCCACGAAGGGAAATCATTTTTCAGGCATCCGGTTAAACTGTATTGGCTTCCTGGAAATTGGGCAGGTAAACCAGTTGCAAAAGTTATCGTCTCCGTTTCGAAGCGAAATTTTAAAAAAGCGGTTGACCGGAATTTCATAAAGCGCCTTCTGAGAGAATGTTACCGGCGCAACAAGGTCATTGTTGAAGATGGACTTACGGGTAAAAGATGTATTGTTGCACTTGTTTATTCAGGCAAAGAGATTCCGGAATTCAAATCACTTGAGCCTATAATAATTAAGCTTCTTGAACGTTTAGTTAAGGAATATGAAACAACTGCTGGCTAAGCTGATGATTGGGATGATCAGGCTCTATCAGGGTGCAATTTCACCCTATCTGCCCCCTTCATGCAGATACACACCAACCTGTTCAGCTTATGGTGTTGAAGCTTTAAAGAAACACGGGCCATTCAAGGGTGGCTGGCTAACGCTGAAACGGATTTTGTCGTGCCACCCGTGGGGTGGAAGCGGTTACGATCCTGTACCTTAAAACCTTTTTTATTAACAATTGAAAATGAAACAGATATACACGATTACCATCTTCCTGTTACTTGCATTCACAGGTAATATAAGAGTACAGGCCCAGGAATCATCAAATTTCGAGATTTCGAAAAACCTCGACATCTTTGCTACTATGTGCAAAGAGCTGAACAACAACTATGTTGATGAGTTAAATTACAGCGACCTGGTAAAAACCGGGATAGATGCTATTTTAAACAAGCTTGATCCCTATACTGTCTATATTTCTGAAGCAGATATTGAAGATTACGCTTTTATGACCACCGGACAATATGGAGGTATTGGCGCCCTGATTCACAAGCAGGGTGATTATATCGTTATTTCAGAACCATACGAAGGTTCCCCATCCATGAAAGCCGGTTTAATTCAGGGCGACCGTATCATTATGGTCAACGACAAAGATGCCAAAGGTAAATCTGTGAGCGATGTCAGCGCAGTATTGAAAGGACAGCCCGGAACAACCGTTAAATTGCGGATATCCCGTGAAGGGGAAACTTCTCCGATCGATATTAATGTCATGCGTGAGAATGTATCTATCCCTAATGTAGCCTATTCGGAAATGCTCAATGAGAATACAGGGTATATCAAACTTACCGGTTTTACCCAAAATTCGGGCAAAGAGGTGAAAGACGCTTTCATGAAACTGAAAGAAAATGGCAACATGAATGCCCTGATCATTGACCTTCGTGATAACGGAGGCGGGCTCATGAATGAAGCCGTAACCATCACCAACCTGTTTGTTAAAAAAGGCGAACTGGTTGTAAGCACCAAAGGCAAAACACCCGATCGTAACAAATCGTACAAAACTTTTCTGCAGGCTGTAGATCCGGAAATTCCGATTGTGGTTCTGGTGAACAGGTTTAGCGCATCTGCTTCCGAAATTGTAGCCGGTGCCCTTCAGGATCTTGACAGAGCCGTAATCATTGGTGAACGGACCTATGGGAAAGGATTGGTTCAAAACATCATTCCGCTGAGTTACAACACACAGATGAAAGTAACTGTGGCAAAATATTATATACCCAGTGGCCGGTGCATACAGGCTATTGACTACGCTACCCACGATAGTCTGGGATTCCCCAGGCCGATACCCGATTCTTTAATCAATAGTTTTAAGACCAGGGCCGGACGAATTGTATATGACGGAGGTGGTATTATACCCGATGTTACTGCCGAAGAACCGGAAATTAGTAACATAGCAATAAGCCTGATTACCAAGTACCTGATTTTTGATTATGCAAACAAATACAAGCGTGATCATGCAACCATACCTGAACCCAGGGAATTTAAAATCAGTGACGAACTTTACAACGATTTTGTGGCCTGGTTGCATGACAAGGATTATGATTACATTACCCGAAGCGAAAAAATGTTATCAGATCTGAAGAAAATTGCCGAGAAAGAGCAATACTACAGTGAACTTAAAGCTGAGTTTGATATGCTGGAGTCGAAGATGCAGCATAACAAGCAGGCTGACCTCCTGAAATTCAGCGATGAATTAAAATCGCAACTCAGAAGCGAAATCGTATCACGATATTATTCCCAGAAAGGAAGGATTCAGGCATCGCTTACTGAAGACAAAGAGATTTCAACCGCCATTGAAATACTCAAGGACCAAAAAACATATAAAGCAATTCTCGACGGTAGCAGTAATCTTACCAATACCAAATCCTGAGGCAATTCATGGGTCCGGCAATTGTCACCATCCCTGGAATAAAAAACATCAAAACCGATGTTTCATCATTGATGTTTTATGTGATGACTTTGCTGGCCATGTCGATTCCACTTTCAGAATTTGGCATGAGCATTTCACAGTTTCTTCTATTGGCATTGTGGGTGCATGAGGGCGCTGATTTTAACCGGCAGGAGAGCACAATTCGCAGAAGACTCATCACCAGGATTGCTGACTATTTTAAAGTTATCGGATTTAATTTGGCAGGCAAATTCAGACGGCTTCTCAATAATCCGGCTGCTTTAGCAGTAATTTCCCTTTACCTTATCCATGTCGCAGGATTACTTTACACCACCGATCTCGATTATGCTCTTAAAGATTTAAGAATCAAGCTCCCTTTATTGAGCCTGCCTGTGATCATTTCAACCTCTGATTCATTATCAAAAGAACGGTTGAACAAATTACTCGCCTTTTTCACCATTGCTGTTTTTGCAGGAACCGTAGCAAGTATCTATGTACTTTTGACCAGGCATGTAAGCGACCCGCGTGAATTAAGCATTTTTATCTCACATATCCGTTTTGGTCTGACAATTTGCTTCTCCATTTTTATTCTTGTTTTCTTTCTTTACAAACACTGTTTTAGTTCCCGTTTACAAAAAACATTAATAACACTCGGGATTGTCTGGTTTTTCGTTTTCCTGATCATACTTGAATCTGTAACAGGACTGGCGATAACATTGATGATTATATTCATCTTTGCTGTGGTCGCATCCTTCCGGATAAAATCGTGGTTCCTGAAGCTGGCTGTTTTGCTTCCGGTTATCCTATTCCCATTCTTTGTAGTTCAATATTTTATCCAGCAGACACAGCAGTATAACAAGGTTGAACCTGTTAATTTTCAGAACCTTGATAAATATACACCATATGGAGCTCCCTACATCCATGATACCTGTGGATATGGGATAGAAAAAGGGAAATATGTAGGAATTTACCTTGCCCCGGCTGAGATGAGGCAGGAATGGAACAGACGGAGTAGCCTGAGCTATGACGGGCAGGATAAAAAGGGACAGGTTTTAAGCTACACGCTTATCCGTTTTCTGAGCTCCAAGGGATTGAGAAAAGATGCCGAAGGTGTGAGAAGTCTTACCAAAAGAGAAATCGCACACATTGAAAATGGTGTTGCCAATGTTGCATATCTTGAGAACTTTAGTTTCCGGTCGCGTATCGATCAGATGGTAATGGGGTACTCCAATTATGTTGCACATGGCGAGTCAAACGCCTCGTCGGTGATGCAACGTGTAGAATACTGGAAAACATCAGCTTATATCATACGCCAGCACTGGCTCACCGGAGTCGGAACCGGTGATCTGAATGAGGCCTTTTCTGAAGCTTATCAGGAAATGGGTTCAAAACTCGACAATGCCTTCCGCAACAGATCACACAACCAGTTTCTTGCCGTTTTCGTTGCTTTCGGGATAATCGGGCTCATTTTGTTTCTTTTTACGCTTTTTTATCCACCGCTAAAAACAGGCTGGTACTCCGATTATTATTTCCTGGTTTTTTTCACCATTGTCTTTATGTCGATGTTGACCGAGGATACGCTTGAAACTCAAGCCGGTGCTACATTTTTTGCTTTCTTCAATTCATTGTTACTTTTTGGCAGGAAACGCGGTCTGGTGGTGCAGGATCAGAAAACAAAGCAGGGATCCCTGTTAATAAATTCCTTACATTTAACCCCTGAACTCAATCAAACAGGAATGAAAACTAAGGAAATAAACATAAAATACTTAGAAACAGACAAGGCATCTGATCTAGAACCTGCTGACAGTTTGCTTCTGGAGTCTGCAGCCGGAGCCGCGAAAAAGGCATATGCGCCTTATTCAGGCTTCAGGGTAGGTGCTGCATTAAGACTTGAAAATAATATCATGATCACCGGAAACAACCAGGAGAATGCAGCGTATCCATCAGGATTGTGTGCTGAAAGGGTAGCCATTTTTGCTGCTTCATCACAACATCCGGGGGCAGTTATTGAGTGCATTGCCATAACAGTAAATACCGACCAAAATAAAATTTCCGAACCAGTTCCACCCTGTGGAGCCTGCAGGCAGGTGATTGCAGAGTACGAAAAAAACAGGGGGGGAAAATCAGGATAATATTTGCAAGTGAAACCGGTAGAATAATCCAGGTAGATGGCATTGATAGTCTGCTACCTCTGTCGTTCAACGCAAGCAACCTTCAGCACAGATAGTTTATTACCGGACTATTATCTGAAAGGCATTTCCTTTCATTTCGTTTCTTGCCTGAACTGAATTCCTAATAAAAATAAACTCATCCGGATTTTGGTCCGGGAAATAATTACAGATAATATTATGAAAAAAATACTGTTTCTTTTAACAATTGCATTGGCTACTCTGTATTCCATGGGACAGGATATGCCTGCTTACCGATTGTATAATGTCAATGGGAAAACCGTTGACTATGACAAACTTGTAAAGGAAGCTGCTGAAGCCGATGTTGTATTATTTGGAGAACTGCATGACAATCCGATCAGCCACTGGCTTGAATATGAATTAACAAGGTCGCTTTATTATCTGAAAAAAGATAAACTGGTGATGGGTGCTGAAATGTTTGAAGCAGATAATTCATTGATTATTAGTGAGTACTTATCCGGTAAGATTAAGGACAAGAATTTTGAATCAGAAGCCAGACTATGGCCTAATTACAAATCAGATTACAAACCTTTGCTAATGTTTGCCCGCGACAGCAATGTGATGTTTGTTGCAACCAATGTACCGAGGCGCTATGCATCACTCGTCAACCGACAGGGTTTTGAAGCATTGGATTCGCTTGACTCCGAAGCAAAAAGGTATATCGCACCACTTCCTTTTGCCTATGATCCTGAGCTGCCCGGCTATAAAAGCATGCTGGACATGATGGAGGGCGGTGGAAGCCATGCAAATGATAATCTCCCCAAAGCACAGGCTGTAAAAGATGCAACCATGGCTTATTTTATTGCTCAGAATTCAGGCAGGGGAAGAACCTTTATTCACTTTCATGGAACTTACCATTCTGATAATTTTGAAGGAATTATGTGGTATCTTAAAAATCTGAATCCCGATCTCAAAATACTGACCATCAGCTCTTGTGAGCAGGATAATGTGGACAAATTAGATGAAGAGAATGAGAAAAAGGCGGATTTCATCCTCATAATTCCTACATCAATGACCAAAACCTATTGATGACCCAACCTGAAATTTCAGTTGAGTCCTGGTTTTTTTCATGGCTCCGGAATTGGAAGTATTTAGAAAACAGATCAGTGTATCTCAGTTTGCAAGAAAAGTATAGTTCAGGTTGATCACGAAATTCCATAATGTGACTACCGCAATGGCAAGAAGTTTCGCAAAATAGAAATTGAACTTTGCCCTGGAAACCAGCAGGTACAATACTCCTGTACTGATAAGAAGGCCAATTGCTGAGATGAAAAGAAACCTGCCATATTCAACAGCCACATCGGGATTGTTGCTATGAAACGTCCAAACCCGGTTAAGATAGTAGTTTGTAGAGGCTGCAATCATAAATCCAATGGCATTACTTACGTACTTCTGTATTTTCAGCCACTCCTTGCAAATGTATGTAAATCCAAAATCAACGAATACGCCGGAAAATCCTACGATTCCAAATTTGATAAACTTGTAAGCTACTTCCCGTGTTAAAATATCTACCATTTCAAAGTTACAGCAGTGGCACTCCTGTGGTGTTTATAACTGTATAATCAGAATTTCTTTATTACCATTCCTTAAAACTTCAACATTAACTGTTTCACCGGGCTTCAGCTTTCCCAACCGGCTCATATAGTCATAAATATTACCAACAGGCAATCCATTGATTGCTGTAATAATATCCCCCTTCAGCATACCGGCTTTTGAGGCTGGTCCATCCTTGCGTGTTCCTTCTACTTTCATTCCTCCGGAGGTTTCCGCACCTGAAACATCAGGCATAATACCCAGGACAACTTTGAGCCCACGGCCATAATTACCACCTTCCCTGCGGCTTCCGGATTCTTTAAAAACAGGTGGTGGATTGAGTTTCCCCAAATAAGAAATGAGGTCAGCCGTAAAATCTATCACACCCGATGTACCTACATAGTTAATGTGAGATGCCAGGTCGGCAGGTGTATGGTAATCTTCATGGGCACCAGTGGTCAGGAAAAGCACAGGAATGCCTTCTCCATAGAATGCAGCATGATCGGAAGGGCCGTAACCATCAGGATTTTTCTTAACCTCAAACGGACGGTTGGCAGAAATTAAGTCAAGCAATGAATCGGCTTCGGTGAATGTACCGGTACCTGAAACAGATAGAACCGGAGCATCTGATTTCAATCTTCCAACCATATCGAGGTTAACCATGGCTATAACAGATTTCAGGTTGACCGGGCAATGGTCGACGAAATACCTGGAACCCAGCAGGCCCATTTCTTCAGCTCCGAAAGCAACAAGGAGCAGGCTTCGGGCAGGACGGTGATCTTTATCAGAGAAGTAGTCAGCCAATGAAAGTACAGCTGCCACACCTGAAGCATTATCATCTGCTCCACCATGCACACCGGAAGTATCGGGGACCCTTGATCCTGAGCCCAGACCACCCCTACCCAGATGGTCGTAATGCGCCCCGACAACGATGAACTCATTCTTTAAAACAGGATCACTCCCGGGTATAAGGGCAATCACATTTCGGGTAGTTACCTTTTCACGGATGACGTCGGTTGTAGCGCTTACAATACTTTTAACGGGTACACTTACCGGCATTTTACCAGTAATCATAACTTTCTCAATAGAATCAATTGCCATTGACTTCAGACCCAGAATAAGCGCTGCAGAAATGCGTGTAAGACTAATAACCGGAATCCCGGCGTCAGAAATACTCTTGTCGTAACTTATGTCGACCGGTTGATCGCTCTTTTCAACTGAGGTTGGTGAAACCAGCAGCACTCCTGCAGCACCCCGGTCGCGCGCAGTCAGGGCTTTTGACCGATCGGTGGCCATCGGAATAAAGGCACTGTTTTGATTTTCGGGCTCGGGGTCGCCACGCAGAACCAACACCCACTTTCCCTTAACATCAGTTTCCGCATAATCGTCCCATTTCAGATCGCCACTGCTGCCTGAAAGACCAAAACCAGCAAAAACAACCGGGGCAGTCAATGTGGAATTCGCGGAAAAAGAGAATGGTTGAAAATCAGGGCCTGGCTTGAAATCAGTTCCATTAATATTCAGTTTGTTATCTTCTCCGCTTTTAACACCGGCTATGATATTAAAGTATTGGAAGCCTTTGTTTACAAGCAATTCAGCTCCACTTTCGGCAAATTTACCCCGAATAAACACGGCAGCAAGTGAATCGCCATCGGTTCCGGCTTTTCTGCCTCCAAGTTCTTCAGAAGCCAGATACGTAATTGCCGTGCTGAGCTTATCAACCCTGTTGTTTAAGGTTTGCGCAACTGCAATATGAAAACCTGTTATTAAAAAACCAGAAAGGAATAATCTTCTGATAAACATTCTCATAATAAAAAAGATACACCGGATTTAGTTACGGCAGTGCGCAAAATTATAAAAATACCCGATGGAAAACCAGAAGGGATTAAATTTGTGTTGTGGCACAAGGAGGAATCTACTGAAAAACAGACCAAAGATTTAAACAGTTTAAATTTTTAAATCCATTTTAAACAGGCCCGTCCAAAACTACAGGTCTATTCATACAGTTTCATAAAATTTAAACAGTCGCTTATCGAAATCAATCAGCATTTATATAAAATGCATATGCGACCAACTAAAATAAAAGCTTTAGAAGAAGGGTTTTAATTAATCTTTAATTCAGTTTTAATCTGATTAACCCATTTTGAAATCCGCTCACCTGTTAGTTCAGGCTGGCTGTCTTCGTCAAGCGCGAGACCCACAAACTTACCGTCTTTTTCTGCGGTAGAAAAATAATAAGAGTAGCCTTTGGTTGGCCAAAAGCCTACAACATTATGCTTAAATGGTAATCTGCAGAAAACAGTTCCCATTCCGTCAACAAAACTCTCAGGATACTCAACCTGATCACCGAGTCCATAAAGGGCTATTTTCTTTTCTTCGATGCTGGCTTCAACCAACACATCGATAAATCGTTCCCAGTCCTGATGCATCTCACCGATTCCCCATGCAGATGTTCCAAGAATCAGGTAATCGTATTTTTCAAGATCTTCGCGGGTAGCTTCACTCACATTGTGAACAGCAGCCATATCTTTCCCAAAATGCTTTACAATTGATTGAGCGGTTTTGTATGTGCTGCCTTTGAGGCTTCCGCCGTAAAATATCCCAATTTTCTCCATGTTCATCCTCTTGTGTTATCAGCAAATTAAAAAAATAAGGCGGCAAATATAATCCTGAACAATGAGGAATGCAAGCAGGAATTTAAGTTTATGCCAAAGACTATCTAACTGATAAACAATTATTTAAAATAATTAAAATTTTTAAAATGTCCCATTCCCAGACAGTTAGGTTATCAAACCTTTGAAAAGAGAATTTGTTCATTTTTATTTCTGAAACAAAACCAAACTTATGCAACGGCGAATCTATAACTCTGACACCAAGCACATTGAATGAATACAAAAGTAATTTCAACGAAACATCCGTGCTTAAAAAAAAATCACGTAGGTTTGAAAAATAAAAACAAACCGTGAAAAGATCTTCTCTGACTGAAAAGATGATACTCTATTTCCTGGCACTGGGAATAGGATCAATTGCAGTTACCGGATCTTTCTCATTTTTCTCTGCACGGAAAGCGCTGCTTGAGCGCACTTATGATCAGCTTACTTCATTGAGAAAGGCCCGGCAGTATATGGTTGAGCGTTTTTTTACTGACCGGTTACTTGAAACAGATATCTATGCTTCAACAGATGAAATTGTAAGGCTGGCAAAAAAACAGATATCAAAGAAAAATGATGGCAATATTGGTTTACCGGAAGTTAAAAAAAGGTTGGTCCCGGTAACAGGCTACTATTCGGGCTATATGATTCTTGACACATCCGGAAAAGTTATCTTCATTGAGCAGCATGAAACTTCTGAAGTATTTTCTGATTCGGAAATTTTGATTCAACCCGGCCTGAAAAGCAGTAATGAGTCTTTTATGATTGATTACGGGGCTGGAGGGCCATACCCGGCAAACCATCTGCTATCGGTTTGTCCTGTAAAGGTCAATGGTAATGTTATTGCTTACCTGGCCATGATGATTAAGCCTGGACAGCTGGATAATTTCATGCTTGAAGTTGATCCCGGCAACGGGCTGGGGTATTCAGGTGAAACCTATCTGGCGGGCAGCGATTATCTGATGCGGAGTCAGTCGAGGTTTATTCACAATTCAGTGATGAAAACCCATGTAATGACCACGCCCGTGTCGCGGGCTTTGAAAAATGAGCAGGGTGTTATGCAGGCATACGATTACCGGGGGATTGTGGTGCTCAGTTCGTTCGGCAGGATAAAAACTGAAGGCCTGAACTGGGCAATTGTAGCAGAGTTGGATTATGAGGAAGCCACGGCATCCATATACTCGATCCGGAACAACATTCTGCTACTGACAGTTTTTACTGCATTGCTCTTTTTTATAATAACCTATATTATCAGCAGCAGGATTACAAAGCCGATTAAAAAACTAAAGAAAGCAGCCGTTGAACTTGGCGAAGGAAGGCTCAGTTCGCTGGTAGGAATTGAATCGGATGATGAAATCGGGGAGCTTGCAGAAGCCTTTAACAGTATGGCTGTTATACTTCATGAAAAAGATGAAGCCCTGAAAGCTGAGCGGATCAGTCGTTTAAAATCAGCCATTGATGGGCAGGATCAGGAGCGCCAGCGTCTTTCGAGGGAACTGCATGATGGCATTGGTCAGAGCATGATTGCCATCAGGTTAAGACTGGCTGCCATTGAAACCGGGCTTCCTGAAAAACTGAAGCAGAATTACCAATCGGTAATTTCGCTGACCGACAGCCTTATCGATGAAGTACGGGCAATATCAAACGCACTGATGCCACCCGCACTTGCTGAGTTCGGATTGATGCCGGCGATCAGGAACCTTTGCTACAATCTGACGGAAACCAATGGGATAAAGACAGTTTTGGACGGAGAAATCCCGGCACAGGTGCTGGGCAGGAAAGCAAGGCTCTATATTTTCAGAATACTTCAGGAATCGCTCAACAATGCAGCTAAGCATGCTGAAGCCACGGAGATTACGATTTCAGCTAAAGCGGAAAACCATTTATTATCTATCAGCATAACGGATAACGGGAAAGGGTTTGATCAACAATCATCCTGTGTGTTGAAAGGCCATGGGTTGAACAACATCAGGGAACGGGCAAGCCTGCTGAAAGGCGAGGCCAGCATATTATCCATACAAGGCGAAGGGACAACAGTTAAAATAGAGATACCAATTAATAAAACAACTCCATGATAAAAGTACTTCTTGTTGATGACCATACCATCGTGCGGGATGGTATCAAAGCATTGCTGACCGGACAGGATGATATAACCATAGCAGGTGAAGCCAGCAACGGAAGGGATTTATTGAGTTTAATAAAAACAACCAGGGCCGATATCATTTTGCTCGATATTTCCCTGCCGGACTATTCAGGGATAGAATTATGTGAAATTGTCAGAAGGGAATATCCCGGCATTTATGTCCTCTTTCTATCGATGTACAACACTGAAGAATACATCTTTAATGCGATTAAAGCAGGCGCACAGGGCTATCTGCCCAAAAACATTTCGCAGTCAGAATTACTGCTTGCCATCAGATCGGTTAGTCAGGGAACCGAATATTTCAGCGAATCCATTTCGAACATTATCCTGAAGAGTTACATTAAAAAGGCAAAAGACAAGGAACCTGAAAATCTGAATCAAGATAATCACCTGTCGAAGCGGGAACTGGAAATTCTGAAGCTATTTGCAGAAGGATTACCTAATCCTGAAATTGCCGAAAGATTATTCATCAGCACCCGAACAGTTGAATCGCATAAAAACCACATTATGCAGAAGTTGAATCTGAAATCAACTGTTGACCTTGTTAAGTTTGCCATAAAACATCAGATCATAGAAATCTGAAGCTGACTTCCCTACCCTTCCTTCCCGTGCTTTAAACATCACTTTTTAAGTGGTTCACTTATTTATAAATAAGTGATTACCTTATCATATTTCCGTTATTATTGTAATGTTCAACTTGATAATAGTTCCAATTTTTGCGGAGCAGGAATTTCCATCACACTAACACAAATCCAACCTTTTATGAAAAAAACATTTATGCTGCTGATCAGCCTGACCATTGCCTCGCTTATGTTTGTACCAGGGCAAGCAAGTGCACAGGTAGAGACTTCTTTCAATACGGGTGTTGATCTCATGAGCCGTTATGTTTGGCGTGGCATGAACCTCGGCGGCTCGTCGCCCAGCATCCAGCCAACACTTGAATATTCAGTCGGAAACCTCACTCTTGGTGCCTGGGGTGCTTTTTCGATGAGCGATGGGCTAACTGTTCAGGAAACTGACCTGTACTTAAGTTACTCCATCAAAGAAATGTTCAGTATCACAGTTACTGATTATTTTCTGCCTGATGAAACGCTTGACAACAACAATTATTTTGAGTTTGATCAGGATTCAACCGGCCACCTTCTGGAAGCTTCCGTATCATTCGATGGAACCGACAAAATTCCATTCACCCTTATGGCTGCCGTTAACTTCTGGGGAGCTGATGCCCTGAAAGCAGATGGCAAGAAGCAATATTCCACATATCTCGAGCTGGGGTTCAATGGCAGTTGTAAAGAGCTTGACTACAACCTTTTCGCAGGATTTACGCCTACCAGCCCTGACGAAGACAAGGGAGAAACAGGCTTTTATGGTGATAAAGCAGGTTTCGTTAATCTGGGAATTACGGTTTCGAAGGAAATTCAGATTACCGATAAGTTCAGCCTGCCGGTAACAACCTCATTTATCGTAAATCCTATGGCTGAAAATGTTTTCCTTGTGGTTGGAATATCCCTCTAACAAAAAGTAAAAAGTCTAAAGTAGAGTTCCTATAATTCATGAAACTCTATTTTACATAAGAGGTCAATAATTATTGATAGAAAAGTGGTAAAAAAAATAGTTGAACAATTAAATTCGCAAAAATGGAAACTGAAATGATTTTAAATGAAGCCTCGAAAGTCGGGAATACCGGTTTTATGTTACTGGCTACCAGCTTAGTAATGCTCATGACTCCGGGACTTGCCTTCTTTTACGGTGGATTGGCATCCAAACGGAATATTCTCGGTATTATGATCCAGAGTTTCGTTTCACTCGGAGTAACCACAGTATTGTGGTTTGCTTTCGGGTATTCATTGTGCTTCAGTGGAACCGGAGCCATTATAGGAGACCTGGACAAAGCTTTTATGAACGGGGTCGACCTTAACAGCGTATATGCCGGTAACGGTAAAATTCCTGAACTGGTTTTCTTTCTATACCAGATGATGTTTGCCATCATCACTCCCGCTCTTATTACAGGTGCCTTTGTCGGCAGGGTAACTTTCAAGAGTTATATGATCTTCCTGGTTGTATGGCAGATTTTTGTCTATTATCCGTTCGTGCATATGTTGTGGGGCGGTGGACTACTTGCACAATGGGGAGTTCTCGACTTTGCCGGTGGTATTGTAGTACATGCAACTGCAGGTTTTGCAGCATTGGCTTCCGTATTTTATGTCGGAGCCCGAACTACCAAGGACTCAACGCCTAACAGTATTCCGTTGGTTGCCATCGGTACCGGTTTGCTTTGGTTTGGATGGTACGGTTTTAATGCCGGCAGTGAATTATCGGTAGATAATATCACAGCGCAGGCATTTGCCAATACCGATATTGCTGCATCTTTTGCAACTGTTACCTGGTTGATCATTGAATGGTCGAAAGCCCGCAAACCAAAATTCATAGGTTTGCTAACCGGTGCTGTTGCCGGCTTGGCCACCATTACTCCGGCTGCCGGATTTGTTCCTCTTTGGGCTGCCGCAGTGATTGGGATTATCGCCGGACTCGTTTGCTATTATGCTGTCGCATTGAAAAACAAACTGGGATGGGATGACGCATTGGATGTATGGGGTGTTCACGGTGTTGGCGGTGTGCTCGGAACCATTCTGCTTGGTGTTTTTGCCACCAGTGCCATTAATCCGATGGTTACCACCCAGGGACTTATGTTTGGGGAAACTTCATTTTTCTTTAAACAGCTGATCGCTGTTGTTGGTGCTTCGGCATACGCCTTTATTTTCACCTATCTCATGCTTGCAGTGATTAATCTGATAACACCTGTAAGGGTAAGTGAATCGGATGAACTGATCGGTCTTGACAGTTCACTTCATGGAGAGCAGGCTTATGATTCAGGATCGATGTAGTGTGTAAATAGCCGGTTTGAGCGGTTTGAGTATTAAAATTGCTCATTCTGGTAACATCTGATTGAGTAAGTGAAAAGGTTTTGATCCACGTCAAAACCTTTTCTATTTTTGCACTTCGTAAATACAGAACTTTTACGGTCTGTTATTGTTTACTAAATTTACGTAACACATGAAAAACACCCTGTTGATTGCCCTTTTTCTAATTTCCTTAACCAGCTTAAAGGCCCAGGACGACAACAAATTAGTACCTGATGAAAAATCAGGGAAAGATATCCTGATCGGAACGGTTACCCGTGATGGATTGATTTCAATGGGAACCTGGTTCAACGATACATACAATGCCTATCAGCCCAACCCTGAAATAATCAGTAACATTAAAACATTCAGCGACCATTATCCCTATGTATTTATAGTACTTGGAACATGGTGCAGCGATAGCCGGGAACAGGTCCCACATTTTCTGAAAATACTGGACCAGCTTTCCTATCCCCCCGAACAGGTTTTTATGGTAGCCGTTGACCGCAATAAAAAAGCGGGTAATTTTTGCATTGGTGACTTCAATGTTACATTGGTTCCTACTTTTATTATGACTGTGGATGGTGAAGAAACAGGCCGGATTATCGAAACACCGGTCACCTCGCTTGAACAGGATTTCCTGAATATCCTCAATGGAAAGGTGAGTGCCCCGGAAAACAAATAGTTTGTAAAATCCCGACCCTTTTTATATGATCGTTTACGATACAATAACAGAGACCCGTAGTTTTGCTGAAAGAACAAGACAATCAGGTAAAACCATCGGTTTTGTCCCAACCATGGGTGCTTTGCACGAGGGGCATTTATCGCTGGTAAGAAAAGCAAAACAGGAAAATGATGTTGTGATCGTCAGCATCTTTGTTAATCCTATACAGTTCAACAATCCCGACGACCTCAAAAAATATCCGAGAACGCTTGAGAATGATCTGAATATGCTTGCAGCGGTTAATTGTGATGCTGTTTTCAACCCTTCAGTGCAGGAGATGTATCCTGAAAAGGTTGAGAAAACCTATGATTTCGGAGAACTGGCCAATGTGATGGAAGGGGCTTTCAGACCGGGTCACTTTAACGGAGTTGCTGTTGTTGTGCAAAAATTATTTGAAATTACCCTGCCTCACAAAGCATATTTCGGAGAGAAGGATTATCAGCAGCTGCAGATCATCAAGGCATTGGTAAAAATTGAAAAACTGAGTCCTGTGATAGTCGCCTGCCCTATCAGCCGTGAGAAGGACGGACTGGCCCGCAGTTCGCGCAACGAAAGACTAACACCGGCAATGCGAGCAGCTGCGCCATATATCCACATGGTTCTTGAAGAAGCACGAAGTCTTTCAACTGCGCACAACGCCATTCAGATTATCAATTTCGTAGTAGCAAAATTCAGTGATCATCCTTTATTGAAACTCGAATATTTTTCAATTTCAGACGGCGAAACTCTACAGCCTGTTTCGGGCACCATCCATCCGGGTAATTATGGATTTATTGCTGTTTTTGCCGGAGAAATCAGGCTCATCGATAACATCAGATTAATTTAGTAATTTTGCCGCATTCAATAGTCCGGTAATTTTTAGAATCACGCAAGGACGCAAAGACGCAAATTGTTGATCATCATAATATTAAAAATTACACAAACAGCTATTTAATGTCTTGAAATTCAATGGTTTAAAAAATATTAACGGAGTATTGCGCATTATGACGATAGAAATATTAAAATCCAAAATTCACCGGGCTGCGATTACCGAAGCCAACCTTCATTACATTGGCAGCATCGGAATCGACGAAGACCTGATGGAAGCGGCAAACCTGATTGAATTTGAGAAGGTTCAGGTACTCAACATCAACAATGGCGAACGGCTTGAGACCTATGTTATAAAAGGTGAGCGGGGAAGCGGAATGATATCATTAAACGGAGCTGCAGCCCGCAAAGCTGTAGCCGGCGATCTCGTTATTATTGCTGCATTCGCCCAAATGACCCCGGAAGAGGCAAAGTCTTTTAAACCGGCAATTGTTTTCCCCGACAGTCACAATAAAATAGTTTAAGTCTGCTTTGAAAAAAAACCTCGGCTCTATACTTCGCTTCAGTTTCTTCCTGGGACTGGGAATTTTCTTTATCTGGTTATTCATGCGTAATCTTACTTCAGCGCAGAAGCATGAAATTTACCAATCGCTCAGAATAGCAAACTATTACTGGATACTGATTGCAATTGTTTTAGGTGCATTAAGTCATCTGAGCCGGGCTTTGCGTTGGAAAATCCTGATGGAACCCCTTGGCTACAAGCCCAGGACCAGCAATGTGTTTATGGCAGTAATGATCGGCTACCTGGCCAATCTTGCTCTTCCAAGGTTGGGTGAAGTCAGTCGTTGCGGGGTACTGACCCGATATGAGAAAATTCCTTTCAACAAGTCATTCGGAACAGTCATAACAGAAAGGGCGATTGATATGCTCATGTTTGTATTGCTCTCCCTTCTGATGATTTTTACCCTTTCGGGAAAACTGCATATTTATATTGAACAAAAGATTTATACACCTTTGCAACAAAAGTTCAACCTGGTTGCAGATCCCGATATCTATTTTGTTCTGATCCTGGCCGCATTTACCCTGGCAGGAATCATTCTTTTCTTCATTATTAAGAGGAAATTCAAGCATACCAATATTTATAAAAAATTCTACAATCTTTTCACCGGATTTATGGAAGGGATCCGTTCACTTGCAAGAATAAAAAGGCCGTTCCAGTTTATTATGCACTCTTTTTTAATCTGGTTTCTTTATTTAATGATGGCTTACATCGTGTTTTTCAGCCTGAAGGAAACCTCAAACCTCGGTCTCGATGCCGGCCTTGCAGTCCTTATTTTCGGATCGGTCGGAATTATGATTGTACAGGGCGGAATAGGTATTTACCCGGCAATAGTTGCCGAGACCCTTTTTATTTATGCCATCCCTTCAACCACCGGATACGCCATGGGATGGCTTATTTGGGCTTCACAAACAATGATGATCCTTTTGGCAGGAGTAATTTCATTACTTTTACTTCCGGTTCTAAACAAAAACAACCATCATGACAAGACCGGAAAGATTGCAGAAGAAAATACCTGAACCGGTTGAACTTGCTTTTTTGCTGGCGTACTGGCGATTCAGAGACTACAAGATTGTATTTACCAACGGCTGTTTCGATTTAATTCACCTCGGACATATTGATTATCTCGCGAAAGCTGCCGACCTGGGAGATATCCTCGTCATCGGACTGAACACCGATGCATCAACGCGCAGACTGAAAGGGCCGACCAGGCCCATCAACGACGAGCATGCCCGCGCTTTGGTACTGGCTTCCATGAGTTTTGTGAGTACAGTGGTTCTATTTGACGAGGACACACCCTACAGCCTCATTAAGACCATTCAACCTGATATCCTCGTAAAGGGAGCCGATTACAAACCTGAAGAAATCGTTGGATACGATATCGTAACCGCCAAAGGTGGTAAAGTAGTCACCATTGATTACCTCCCCGGATATTCAACCAGTTTAATTGAAAAGAGAATCAAAGATTTCTGATTTCGGATTGCGGATTGCGGATTTCAGATTTCGGATTTCAGATTTCGGATTGCTGATTGCGGATTTCGGAATGAGGATGGCTGATTATGGATTGCTTTAGGTGAATTCTCTTCGTTCGTTTGCGGATTAGCTGAATGGCAAATTAGCTGACTATTTGAGTATTCGTTCTTACTATCTGCCTTCCGATTTCTGATGCCTCGGATGGTTTCGACTCCGCTCAACCACCGAGGATAATTCTTTATAACTATCATCAGGCAACACCTATTCTCTGTCTGAGTTTCTCAGTCTTACTTCCTACCTCAAGCATCTTTCTGATTTCTGACTTCTGACTTCCGATCTCCGACCTCCGACCTCCGACCTCCGACTTCCGACCTCCGACCTCCGACTTCCGACTTCCGACCTCCGACCTCCGACTTCCGACTTCTGTCTCAGCTTCATTAACTAACTATCCTCAGCAAATCACTCACAGATTTTGCGTAATTTACTGAATTTGGTCAGGGGATGAAAGAAAACCTGTCATAAGCTTGCATTGCTTCGGGTTAGATTTTCTAATATTGACCCATTATTTCAACCAATCAACTAATTTCTAAACTCTAATTGTTATGGCAAACGTATTTGATCAGAAGCTGAATGATTTTATGGCAAAAATCATAGCCAAGAATCCAAGCGAAATGGAATTCCATCAGGCAGTGCATGAAGTGGCAGAATCACTCATCCCGTTCATCGAAGAGCATCCGAAATACAAGGATGCCAAAATTCTTG
This sequence comes from Bacteroidales bacterium, assembly GCA_016709025.1. Classification (GTDB taxonomy): domain Bacteria; phylum Bacteroidota; class Bacteroidia; order Bacteroidales; family Lentimicrobiaceae; genus Lentimicrobium. Next base: position 239,764 of record JADJEQ010000037.1, read on the forward strand.
AGCGCATGGCAGAACCTGAGCGTGTTATTTTATTCCGTGTTCCCTGGCTTGATGATAAAGGCGAAGTTCAGATAAACCGCGGTTACCGCATTGAAATGAACAGTGCCATTGGTCCTTACAAAGGCGGATTACGTTTCCACCCAACGGTTAATCTCGGAATTCTTAAGTTTTTAGCTTTTGAACAGGTACTAAAAAACAGTCTCACAACCCTGCCTATGGGTGGTGGTAAAGGCGGTAGCGATTTCGATCCTAAAGGAAAATCGGACAACGAAGTAATGAAATTTACCCAGAGCTTTATGTCGGAGCTTTTCCGTCATATCGGTCCTGATACCGACGTTCCTGCCGGTGACATTGGCGTTGGTGGCCGCGAAATCGGTTTCCTTTTTGGCCAGTACAAACGTCTGCGCAACGAATTTACCGGTGTTCTTACCGGGAAAGGCCGTGAATGGGGTGGCAGTTTGATCAGACCGGAAGCAACAGGTTACGGATGCACCTATTTTGCTGAAGAAATGCTGAAGACACGTAACGATAGTCTGAAAGGAAAAGTGGTTACGGTTTCCGGCTCCGGAAATGTTGCTCAATATGCAGTTGAGAAAGTTACCCAATTGGGTGGTAAAGTTGTAACCCTTTCCGATTCATCAGGATTTATTCACGATCCTAAGGGAATAGATGCCGATAAACTGGCCTATATGATGAACCTGAAGAATGTTAAACGCGGAAGGATCAAGGAATATGCCGACAAATACGGTTGTGAGTTTTACGAAGGCAAACGTCCATGGATGATCAAATGTGATGTTGCCCTGCCATGCGCAACCCAGAATGAAGTAAACGAAGAAGATGCTAAAACTTTGGTAGCAAACGGTTGCTTCGTCGTATCAGAAGGAGCCAATATGCCATCTACCCCGGGTGCTGTTGAAGTTTACCTCAAAGCCAAGATACTGTTCGGCCCTGGCAAAGCTGCCAACGCCGGTGGTGTGGCTGTTTCAGGTCTCGAAATGACACAGAACTCCATGCGTTTATCATGGACCCGCGAAGAAGTGGATGCTAAACTGCACCAAATCATGCGCGATATCCATGAAACATGTGTAAAATATGGAAAAGATGCTGACGGATTCATTAACTACGTAAACGGAGCCAACATCGGAGGTTTCGTTAAAGTAGCAGAAGCCATGCTTGCCCAGGGCCTCGTGTAATCCTCCTTCAGTTTTTTGTAACAGTAAAAAGTCCTGCTTTCCGGCAGGACTTTTTATTGCTTAAAGAATTTCAATAGTCCGGTAATTTAAAGAATCGCCCAAGCCTCAGCGGGGCAGGCTGTAAGGACGCAAGGTCCCCGCAAAAGTGGCGGGGCAGGCAGCAAAGTGTTGATTGTCATTATGTTGAAAATTATTCACCCTGTTATTTAATGCCCTGAAATTCAGTTGATTAAAAACCATTAACGGAGTATTGGAATTTAATATCCCTATGGAATATCTTCATTTAATTGTTGTTCGCGAACCAGACCTGCGTGATGGATAAGCTCAGGAAAAAACGGTGGAAACTTTCTCCATAGAAGTCATAATCCTTCCTGAGCTTTTCTGAAGCAACCTCCATGTTTGAATGAAAAGGCGTTCTGCGTGCCATCCCGTTAAATGCGCGGTTCAGACCTTCAAAATTACCATAGTTGCTCAGCCAGTCGTAATTCATCATATAAGGCAGCATCTGCCTGGTTCTGGGTGGCAAAATATTATCGGCTGCTGTCAGCACGGCATACATTCTGGAGGCAAAATCCCCCAGTGGTTCATCCGACCATTCGGGCCAGCCGGCAGAAAGAAAATGATCGAAATACATATCAACAACAACCCCGGCATATTTGCGGAATTCGGGCCTGATTCTTTCCACCGATTCTTTAACAACCGGATGATTATCGGTAAAATAATCGATTGAACGGTGAAGTTTAATTCCAGCCTGAATTCCGGAATTGTAACCTTTGAACATATTACCTTTCACATGATCAGCAATAAAGTTGCCGATGATGGTGTCGTGGTTTTCACCTGATAAGTATAAATGAGCCAGAAAATTCATAGAAATAATAACAACAATCAAAGGTAATGGTTTTGGGGCTCAGGGCACAGGGCACAGGGCACAGGGCACAGGGCACAGGGCACAGAGCATGGGGCATGGGGCATGGAGCATGGAGTTCATTGGGAAATTTCGTCTCTTAAGTAGCAGACAAGGGGACACGGGGAGATGGGGACAAGGAGAGAGAAAGAAAAGACTAAGAGACCGAGAGACTTAGGGATAAAGAGCCTGAAGTAAAATTTTGAAATTGATGTTTCGTCCCTCGTCCCAAACGGCCCTCGTCCCTTCTTTGCACAGGGCACAGGGCACAGGGCATCAGGGCACAGAGCATAGAGCATGGAGCATGGGGCATGGAGCATGGAGTTCATTGGGAAATTTCGTCTCTTAAGTAGCAGACAAGGGGACACGGGGAGATGGGGACAAGGAGAGAGAAAGAAAAGACTAAGAGACCGAGAGACTTAGGGATAAAGAGCCTGAAGTAAAATTTTGAAAATTGATGTTTCGTCCCTCGTCCCAAACGGCCCTCGTCCCTTCTTTGCACAGGGCATTGGGCATAGAGCATGGAGCATGGAGTTCATTGGGAAATTTCGTCTCTTAGCAACAGACAAGGGATGGGGACAAGGAGGAGGGGCATGGGGCATGGAGCGGAGCATTGGGGTTAGAAACAGCAAGGGAAGGGGAGACAAGCCTGCCCGCCGCAACTAAGTGAAGGTGGGGTGAAAAAAGATTGAGTGACGAAGAGACTGAGAGACAAAGAGATAAAAAGCATGGAGCATGGGGCATGGAGCATGGAGTTCATTGGGAATTTCGTCTCTTAAGTAGCAGACAAGGGGACACGGGAGATGGGGACAAGGAGGAGAGAGAAAAGACTAAGAGAGAGAGGCTTAGGGATAAAGAGCCTGAAGATAAAATTAATGAAATGTGTTTCGTCCCTCGTCCCAAGCGCCTCGTCCCTTCTTGGGCACAGGGCACAGGCAGGGGGGGGGGGGGGGGGGGGCCTCAGTCCCTCTTGCACAGGGCAAGGCACAGGGCAGGGCCAGGGCAGGAGTTAACTGGGAAATTTCCGTCTTGAAAACAGGGGACAAGCCTGCCCGCCGCAACGGAGTGAAGGAGGGGAGAAAAAAGACTAAGAGACTAAGAGACTAAGAGGTAAAAGCATGGAGCATGGGGCATGCGGGGGGGTCATTCTACTTTCACTATACCTTTAATATTCACATTACTTTACTATTACTCCCCTTGTCTCCCCATCTCCATGTCACCCGGTCCCTTTGTCCTTTGAATCAGGATATTCGTCCCTCGTCCTTTTTTGCGTCCCTCGTCTCTACTTCAGGTTGTATAGTAATTTAAAACAATTATAGATAAGCATACGGGCATAGCATGTAATTAAAATTTTATAGTTTTGTCCGACAGAGTTTTGCAATTCTGTTCTGTCTACCTTGTTCATTATTAAAACATTAATATATTATGCAGAAGCTGTTATTGTTAGGCGATGAAGCTATTGCCCAGGGCGGAATTGACGCCGGGATGTCGGGTATTTATGCCTACCCCGGAACACCCTCTACCGAGATCACCGAGTATGTAATGCACTCGAAAGAGGCAAAATCACTGAATATCACAGCCGCGTGGGGTGCCAACGAAAAAACAGCCATGGAAACAGCACTGGGCATGTCGTATGCCGGGAAGCGCGCCATGGTATGTATGAAGCATGTGGGGCTGAATGTGGCTGCAGATGCTTTTGTCAACTCGGCCATTACCGGAGCAAACGGTGGTCTGATTGTAGTCGCGGCAGACGATCCTTCCATGCACTCATCGCAGAATGAACAGGATTCGCGTTTTTTCGGAAAATTCGCCCTGATGCCCATTCTTGAACCGGGCAACCAGCAGGAAGCCTATGATATGGTGCATTATGGATTCGAATTGAGTGAGAAATTCCGGATTCCGGTACTCATGCGCATCACCACCCGCCTTGCACACTCCAGATCAGGGGTGGAACGTCGCGAAATCCGTAAGCAGAACGATCTGAAACTGCCCGAAAACCTGAAACAGTTTATTCTGTTACCTGCGAATGCACGCCGGCAATACAAACACCTGCTCAGCAATCAGTCGGCTTTTATCGATTCTTCTGAAAAATCTCCTTTCAATTACCTGATTGACAATCCTGATAAAAAACTGGGTATTATTGCCTGTGGACTGGCATACAATTACCTGATCGAAAACTTTGAAGATCATCACGTACCTCATCCTGTGCTACGAATCGGACAATATCCGGTTCCGGAACAAATGATCAACAATCTATACGAAAGCTGCGATACCATCCTTGTACTCGAAGACGGTGCCCCCCTCATTGAAGAATTACTCCGTGGGCTGCTGAACAAAGGCAAGACCATCAAAGGGCGTCTGGATGGAACCGTTCCCCGTGATGGAGAACTTAATCCCAACATCGTTGCCGTGGCAATGGGGATGACCGATACACGCGGCCGGGATATTCCTTCGCTGGTTACCAGCCGGCCTCCTTCTCTCTGTAAAGGGTGTCCGCACATATACAGCTACAATGCCCTCAACGAAGCCTTGTCGGAATTCTATAAAGGACGCGTTTTCTCCGATATCGGTTGTTACACACTGGGTGCCCTGGAGCCTTTCGATGCCATTAACTCCTGCGTTGATATGGGTGCTTCCATTACCATGGCCAAAGGTGCTGCCGATGCCGGATTGCTGCCTTCAGTTGCTGTAATCGGTGATTCTACTTTCACCCATTCGGGGATGACCGGTCTGCTCGATGCAGTCAATGCCAATTCATCCATTACGGTGATGATCCTTGACAATGGCACCACCGGTATGACCGGCGGTCAGGATTCAGCAGCTGTAGGAAAAATTGAGAATATCTGTGAAGCCCTGGGGGTTCATAAAGACCATATCAGGATTCTGAATCCGCTGCAGAAATATCATGAAGAAAACCTGGCAATCATGAAAGAAGAGATTGCCTATCAGGGTGTTTCCGTAATTATCCCAAGGCGCGAGTGCATACAAACACTGACACGCAGAATGCGGGAAGAAAAGAAAAAACAGGCAACCGAAAAAGCAGAGGCATAAGATGAAAAAGGACATTATTCTCGCCGGTGTAGGCGGACAGGGTATTTTATCGATCGCGGCAACCATTGGAACCGCAGCACTCAATGCTGGCCTGCATCTGAAACAGGCCGAAGTGCATGGGATGAGTCAGCGCGGGGGCGACGTACAATCAAACCTGAGAATTTCTGACCGCGATATCGCTTCTGACCTTATTCCCTTTGGTAAGGCCGACATGATTATTTCGGTTGAACCCATGGAATCGCTCAGGTATCTTCCGATGCTTTCACCCGAAGGCTGGCTGATAACCAATACCAAACCTTATATCAACATCCGGAACTATCCTGAAATGGATAAGTTACTGGCCGAAATTGAATCTCAACCACGTCATATTTCACTTGACGCTGATGAGATTGCGCGGGAACTTGGTTCGCCGAAATCAGCAAATATGGTTATTCTGGGTGCAGCATCCCCATTTCTCGATATTGAATACAAAGAACTACAGGAGGCGATCCGTAATATTTTCCGCAAAAAAGGCGACGACGTTATTCAGGTGAACCTGGATGCACTGCAGGCAGGTCGGGATGTTGCGGAAAAACAGATTAAATTAAGTTTAAAGTAAAAAGTCTAAAGTAAAAAGTAAGATTGGAGTTTAATATTTAGCCTGTGGAATTACCCTCAAATTACACAAGCTCAAAGCTCAAAGTCTAAAGTTTACCCGCCACAACTAAGTGAAGGCGGGCTTAAAGTGAGATTGGTGTTTAATATTTAGCCTGAAAATTACCCTTAAACCGGAACAAGCTCAAACCTGCCCGCCGCTCTACCCACCGTAGGAGGGCAGGAGGGTTAAAAGCTCAAAGCTTAAAGTAAGATCGGAGTTTAATATTCGGCCGGAGAAACTATGTTCTTCCATTCTTCCATTGTTCCATTATTCCATTGTTCCATTATTCCATTCTTCCATTCTTCCATCAATCCTAAAAAAGTCCAAATTATTCGTATATTGCTTACTTATTGAACAAGTAAATTTAGCCCTCGAAAAAATATTTGACTAAGCCATAAATCCATGAATAAACTATTTTCCGAATTGGGTTATATTTTGATCATAGCAATTGTTGTAACGGCATGTAAAAAAGAGCCGACCGATCCATATGTACCAAAAACGCAGGTATGGACAAATTATAACAGTTCACTCGGGTTGGTCAGCAACTGCGTCAAGGACATTGCCATTGACAAAGAGGGAAATAAATGGTTTGCAGCTTCAGCCTATTCCTCTGATGTTGAAGTTGATGGCGGTTTATCTTTTTTTGATGGCACAAACTGGACAACTTTCTCAAATTCCAACAGCGGCATGAATGGTGATCATGTTACTGCTGTTGAAATTGATCAGGAAGGAAATAAATGGATAGGATATGGACAATCTACCACAGGAAGCGGAGTAACTCAATATGACGGGGTGAACTGGACCACTTATACTTCATCGAACAGTGGTCTTTGCAGCGATCAGGTCATTGCCATCGCAATAGATTCAACCGGCAACAAATGGTTCGGAACTTCGTATGGTTTGTCCCGCTTTGACGGCACATCCTGGACAACTTACAATTCATCCAATGGCCTGGGGGCGGACTTTGTATTTGTAATAACCGTTGATCCGGAAAACAATGTGTGGGTAGGAACATGGGGAGGAGGTGTTGCAAAATTTGACGGGACAGATTGGTTAATTTATAACACAACAAACAGTGGTATTGCCGAAGATTTAATTACCGCAATAGCGATTGATGAACAGGGAGTTATGTGGTTTGGCACCAGTGTATCCGGAATTTCAAAATTTAAACAGGGTATCTGGACAACATACAATATATACAACACAGGACTGATGTCCAATAATATCACTTCGGTTGCAATTGATCAAAAAGGTGTTAAATGGTTTGGCACCAATGGCTTTGGGCTGACCAGTTTTGACAATTTAGTCTGGACGACCTATTCACCACAATACGGATACATCGATTATGCTGTGTGGTGCATAGCCATTGACAAACAGGATAAAAAGTGGTTTGGCACGCAAAACAATGGCGTATTTACGCTGGTTGACTAAACCGCGATAATGATTCGTTTTTTTGTTAAATGTATTTTTAATTTATCTTTGATTTTCCGCTCAGAGACTATTTTATAAAATAATTCATGCATTCTCACTACACCAGCCTTATATCGCTGAAGCCTGAATTTACAGAACGATATATTATTTTACACAAACACACTTTCCCTGGAGTACTTGATCGCATCGCTCAGTCAAACATTCGCAATTACAGTATCTTCCTGCACAACAACCTGCTCTTTTCACATTTTGAATATTGTGGAAAAAATTATGAGCTTGATATGACATTCATGGGCGATGAGGTGACCAAAGATTGGTGGAAGTTGACCGATGCCATGCAGGAACCCCTTGCTACCCGAAATGAAGGAGAATGGTGGTCAGCAGCTGAACAGCTTTTTTTGTGGGAAAATCCGAAAAATCACCATGGAGCCACAACCCGGATGGCTTTCAAATGCGGTGCTGATGCCAATTCACATACCATTAAATCTGCCCTTAACCCGGCATTTCAAACAGCATCCCAGAAATGGTCAGAGACATTCAAAACAAATGTATTGAGTTTCAGGGATGCCTGTCTTTATGGCTATATTGAATTACTTGATACACAATATGCCGGAAAAGTTGATGAATTTAAAGCATTGATTTCGGATACCCTTAGTGCCAATGGTATAAGAAATACAGATTTTGTGAATATGGAAGAGGTTTTTAATACGAATAAGAAAGATGAGTCACAGCGCAAAAAAGTATTTGTAACCGGATGCTTTGACATGCTTCACAGTGGTCATGTTGCGTTTTTGCAGGAAGCTGCCGGATATGGTGATTTACATGTTTGCATAGGTTCCGATGAAAATGTGTATCAGCTCAAAGGACGCTATCCGGTAAATACGCAGGAAGAAAGAATTTACATGTTGAATTCGGTGAAGTATGTCAAAGGGTGTGCTGTCAATTCCGGTTTTGGCATCATGGATTTTCTTCATGAAATTGATCAGTTAAATCCCGATATTTTTATTGTAAACGAAGACGGAAATACGCCTGCCAAGGCAGAATTATGCAGAAACAAAGGCATTGAATATAAAATACTTAAGCGTATTCCACACGAAGATTTACCACGAAGATCAACCACCGATTTACGAAAAGCCTGCCTGATCCCTTACCGGATCGACCTTGCCGGAGGCTGGCTTGACCAACCCTGGGTTTCGGAATTCTATCCCGGTCCGGTACTTACCATTTCAATTGAACCCACCATCGAGTTTAATCAACGTAGTGGCATGTCGACCAGCACGCGGCTGAAAGCCATTGAATTATGGAAGACAGAACTTCCCCGGGGAGACCGGGAACAATTGGCCAAAGTACTCTTCACATTCGAAAATCCTCCGGGAACAAAACAAATATCAGGCTCGCAGGATTCACTCGGAATCGTCATGCCATGTCTGAACAAACTTAACTATAATGCCGCGTATTGGCCTGAATCCATCGAAAGCTGCTACGACGAAGAAATTCTTCAGTGGATAGAACATTCAATATGTCTGATACCGCTGGGTCCAAGAGAAAGCCACTATAACGTACTGGATAACACAAACATCACCAGGGAAAATGTGGTGGCACTTTCCGTAGCAGCCGGTAATTGCTGGAGCGCAATACTCAATAAAAATATCAACGATTTCGGGCGAACCATGCGTGAATCATTTGAAGCCCAGATAGCCATGTTCCCCAATATGGCTGATTCTGAAATTTTTGGTACCATAGAACTGTATCGCCACAAAGTGAAAGGGTGGAAACTTTCGGGCGCTGGAGGTGGCGGCTACCTGATTTTTGTGACAGATGAACCATTGGAAAATGCGATACAAATAAGAATCCGCAGAGGAAATGATTAATGACAAAACCAGGTATGAATACAGACAGACCCAAACTCCTGCAATCCGGTAATACGAATTACCTGGTACCTTTCATCCTCATTTCCAGCCTCTTCCTGATATGGGGCTTTTCGCATGCATTGCTGGATGTGTTGAACAAACACTTTCAGAATGTGCTGGGCATCTCAAAAATGGAGTCCGGATTCGTGCAGGCAGCAGTTTACGGCGGCTACTTTCTCGCTGCAATTCCAGCTGGCTTATTCATGAAACGGTTTGGTTACCGGAAAGGAATTATCATGGGCTTGATGCTGGTTGCAACCGGTGCCTTCCTGTTTATTCCTGCTACAGGTATCAGAGAATTCTGGTCATTTTTAGTTCCGTTATTCATCATTGCCTGTGGTCTGGCCTACCTTGAAACTGCCGCAAATCCCTATACCACGGTTCTGGGTCCTGCGGGTTCTGCCGAGAGACGCATCAATCTGGCACAATCCTTCAATGCCATCGGGTGGATCCTGGGCCCTCTTGTTGGTTCTGCAGTTATACTGTCAACCACCAAAGGAGGAGGAAATGAGTTTACATCACTTGCCATTCCTTATATGGGATTGGGGTGTATTGTATTGTTTGTGGGTATTTTCTTTTTCTTTACCAGGCTTCCTGAAGTTACCGTTGAAAATGATCAGATTGTCAGGCGGGAAACATCGCCAACAACGGCAATTCCACTGTTTAAACAGCCCAATTTCGTTTTGGCAGTCATCGCACAATTTTTCTATGTCGCAGCGCAAACGGGAGTAAACAGCTTTTTTATCAATTACGTTACCGAAACAGAGACGTCAATCCCTGATCAGACTGCGGGATACATCTTAGCCATCGGTGGAATGGGCTTGTTCTGGCTGGGACGCTTATCGGGCAGTTATTTTATGAAACGGTTTAACCCGGGCAAATTGCTGGTTACCTACGCCGCCATCAATGTCATGATCATGGTTCTGGTAATTTCAAACCTCGGATGGATTTCCATCATTGCGCTTTTCTGCACCTATTTCTTTATGTCAATCATGTTTCCAACCATCTTTTCATTGGGTATCAGGGGGCTTGGACCACAGATCAAGCAAGGCTCCTCATTTCTTGTAGTGGCCATAGTCGGCGGGGCAATCAGTCCTCCGCTGATGGGTTACCTGGGCGATATTTATTCGATGAGTGTAGGATTTGTTGTTCCGATGATTGGTTTTGGAGCCGTGCTGGTTTATGGAATAAGAGAAACTCAAGCTCAAAGTCTAAAGTTCAAAGCTTAAAGTAAATTTGAATTTTAATATTCAGCCGGAAAAAGTACCCTCAACCCGGAATAAGCTCAAAATCTGTGTAACTCATAAAACTACCCTTAGCGTCCCCGTCATTCGTAATTCGTAATTCAATGTCGTTTAGTTAAGGAATGTGGATGCTAAAAGGTCTTAACGCAAAGTGCGCTGAGGACACGCAAACCTGCCTGCCCTCCTGAGGCGGGTAAACCGGCAGACAGGGAGCCGCAGAGCAAGAAAAATCGCATTTCTATGCGGTTCTCTGCGATATACTTTGCGGTTCTCTGCGGTTAATTTTTTATTCATTCCCTTAACTAAACGACATTGTTTCATCATTCCATTATTCCATCATTCCAATGGAACAAGCTCAAAGTTCAAAGTCTAAAGCATAAAGTAAGATTGGTTTTTAATATTCAGCCGGAAAAATTACGCTCCACAAAAGTATAAAACCTCCCTTTTCTTCCTATGTAAGTCGAAGGGAGTCATTTGTCATTCGTCATTCGTCATTCGTAATTCGTAATTTGTATCATTCATCATTCCATCATTCCATTATTCCATTATTCCATTATTCCATTATTCCATTCTTCCAAACTCTCACCACTTCCATATTACTAAATCTGCTAAATAATCAATTAGCTAATCTGCTAATTTGCTAATCTGCGGATTAGCCGATTTCCTTTATTGCAAATGACGTAGCTCCCTGTTTCACATTGAAATATTTCACCATTTCTGAAAGGAATTTTTCATTTTTACCTGTTTATATGTAATCTTTTTCTGACTTCTTCGTCTAACCTTCTGATCCGGTTCACAGAAATTACCTGAAATGCTATCCACAACTATTTATTTACCGGTTCTGAATGCACTTCTTACTCCATTAAGTTTCTTTTATTAATCTTTACTTTAAATTTTTTACTTTTCCTTGAGCTTGTTACGTTATACATTAAGCTTGTTAAACCCAAATCAACCAAATATGAAAACCATCAAAATGCTTTTGATTACCATGCTCCTGCCCTTCGCCGGTTTCCAGGCAATGGCACAACCCAATCCCTATCAGTTACCTCCACTGGTGGATCGTGAACTCTTCTTCGACAATCCTGAGATTGCCGGCAGCCAGTTATCACCCGACGGATCATTTATCTCGTTTACCAAGCCATACAACGGGGTGATGAATGTGTGGGTAAAAAAACTGGAAGAACCTTTCAGTGCTGCAAGGCCGGTGACTGCCGACGTTGCCCGCCCGGTCCGCTCCTATTTCTGGTCGAGGGATGGAAAATATATACTCTATGTTCAGGACAAGGGTGGAGATGAGAATTTCAATATTTATGCCGTGAACCCGGCCGAAAAAGCACCCGAGGGTGCCGAAGTACCTGTAAACCGTGATCTTACCAATCTCAAAGGAGTAAGGGTTATGATCTATTCGGTTCCGAAATCCGATCCTGACCTTATTTACATCGGCCTGAACGACCGCGACCCGGCCTGGCACGATCTCTATAAGATGAAGCTTTCTACCGGCGAACGTACCCTGATCAGGCAAAATTCGGCTGAAGACCGGATTACCAGCTGGATTTTTGACTGGGACGACAATCTTCGCATGGCAAGCCGTTCAAACATGGATGGCAGCAATGACCTGCTCAGGGTCGATAAAAAGGGATTTACCCCGATCTATACCACCAATGTTTTTGAACAGGCTTATCCCCTCGCCTTCCAAAAGGACAACAAAAAATTCTACATGGTAACCAACAAGGGCGATCAGCGCGATCTGTCGCAACTTGTATTGTTTGATCCTGAAACGCTGAAAGAAGAATTTATTGAATCAGACCCGATGAAAAAGGTTGATTTCGGCGATGCTGCTATTTCTGAGATAAGCAGGGAAATAATCTTCACTTCATATGAGGATGAAAAAGAACGTCTTTATTTTAAAGACAAGTCGTATGAGGCCGATTACAACCTGATTAAGAAAGAACTTCCGGGTGTTGAGTTTTATTTCTCGAGGCCGACTGCCGATGAGCGCTACTGGATTATCGGTGCCTACAGCGATGTTGACCCCGGAACTACCTACCTGTATGATCGTAAAAACAAAAAGCTCACTTTCCAGTACCGGCCCCGGCCAAATATCCCCATGCAGGATATGGCAAATATGAAGGCTATTTACTACCCTTCGAGTGACGGGCTTGAAATCCCTGCTTACCTTACTTTGCCAAAGGGTCTTGAAGCAAAGAACCTCCCGCTGGTGGTGATGCCTCACGGAGGTCCCTGGGGCCGCAGCAGTTGGGGGTTCAACTCTTACGCCCAGTTCCTTGCCAACCGCGGTTATGCCGTGCTCGATCCCAACTTCAGGGCTTCAACCGGTTATGGTAAAAAGTTCATCGATGCCGGCAACAATGAATGGGGTCGTAAAATGCAGGATGACATCACCTGGGGTGTAAAATACCTGGTAAAGCAAGGAATTGTCGATGCCAAAAAAGTTGCCATCATGGGAGGCTCGTATGGTGGTTATGCTACCCTGGCCGGCCTGGCTTTTACGCCTGATGTATATGCATGCGGCGTTTCCATTGTAGGCCCTTCAAACCTGATTACCCTGCTCAACTCCATTCCCCCATACTGGGAATCGATCCGCAAGGTGTTCAACATGCGTATGGGCGATCCATCAACCCCTGAAGGAAAAGCAGACCTCGAACGGATGTCGCCGCTCTTCTCAGCTGATAAGATAAAGGCACCACTGCTGGTTGTTCAGGGAGCCAACGACCCCAGGGTAAACAAATTTGAGTCGGATCAGATTGTTGTGGCTTTGCGCGATCGTGGATTTGCAGTCGAATACATTGTCGCTCCGGATGAAGGACATGGTTTTGCCCGTCCGGTGAACAACATGGCCATGCTGGCCGCTGCCGAAAAATTCCTCGCCCGCCACATCGGCGGCCGTTATCAGGAAAGCATGAAACCGGAAGTTGCCACCAGACTCGGCGAAATAACGGTGGATCCGAAAACGGTGACCCTGCAGGCACCGGAGCAGAAGTAAAATCCGCAATGTAAATAACTGTAGGGACACGACATGTCGTGTCCCTGCATGTTTTTATAATATAATGGGTTGTAAAGAAACCAATGTAGGGGCACGACATGTTGTGTCCCTACATGTATTGATAACAGGCTATATACATACATCTGGTATATATTCTCCGGCTAAATGTGGATTTGGCTCCCTTTGTCCGCAAAACATTTCTACAGAAAATTTACCAAAATGGGAAATTCTTCTGTATATTTGTATAAAAAACGGTGAGAGTAATTGCTAAAAGTACACTTAAGGTGTTTTGGATGCAACACAAGGATTGTGAACAGTCTCTCAGGTCGTGGTATAATGAGGCAAATGTGGCTGAATGGAAATCGCCCGCTGATATAAAAAGGTGGTATCCATCTGCCAGTATTATACCGGAGAATCGGGTTGTTTTTAATATTAATGGGAACAAATACCGATTGATTGTAAAGATAAACTATGATTTCGGAATTATCTGGATACGATTTATCGGCACCCACAGTGAATACGATAAAATTAAAGCTCAAACCATTTGAAAATGAAACTTAAAGTTATCAAATCAGAAACTGAATATAAACAGGCACTTGCAAGGCTTGAAGAAATTTTTGATGCCGTACCCGGCACGGAGGAAGGTGATGAGCTTGAGTTATTGTCCTTACTCATTGAAAGTTACGAGACAGTTCATTTCCCGATTGATTTACCTGATCCGGTAGAAGCTATTAAATTCAGGATGGAGCAAATGAACTACAAAGCCAGTGACCTTGCCGGTATTATCGGATTCCGAAGCCGGGTTACTGAAATCCTGAACCGAAAGAGGAAATTATCCCTTTCAATGATCAGAAAAATCAATAAGAAGATGAATATTCCTACAGATGTGTTGATTCAGGAATATTAATAAATAAGGATCTGTAGAATTTTAAGTTATTCAGATGCAGGGACACGACATGTCGAGTCCCTGCATTCGTTTTATCAATACCCGGAAACATTCCGGGTGATGGATTTTATAAAGAGGGGTTGCAGGCATTGTCCTTTTCTGCATATTTTTGAAGAAGAATAACAGATAATTCCCGGCACATAATTTTCTCAAACCCAAAATATATGTCACTTACCTTTATTGGAAAAACTGAAACAGAAAGGCTCCTCATTACGGATGCTTTTATAGAAGAATGCGATGAACTTCAGGAAATCTGTGAAACCTGGGACGACAAAAAACTCATGGAGGGTGAAGATTTTGAGCCCGGATATATCAGGAAATGCCTGACCGAAGGCGATTTGCCACCCATACCAGGCGCATCAAAGGAGAATTACAGGCTGAAGTCATTTCACCTGAAAGAATCGGGCCGGCTGATTGGTTTTACGGATCTATATTTCGGATATCCTACGGAAAAGACGGCCTGGATCAGCATCTTTTTGATTTCGAAAGTTCACCGGAAAGAAGGATTTGCTCAGGAAGCAATTGAAGCAATATCAACAGAATGCATCAGAGCCGGATTTGACCAGATCGGGATAGGGGTATATCTGAAAAACCTGAGAGGCCTGAGGTTCTGGATAAAAGCCGGTTTCAGGGAAGTGACCGGGATTTCAGCTGATGCCGGTAACGGTGAAAATGCATTTGCATTGATCCGGTTGATTAAAAAACTACGATAACCGGTTATCAAAGGTTTAAACCTTGTGATTATATGCGACACCGTTTGTTAATAATGCATTTAGGGAAACGACATGTCGTGTCCCTAAATGCATTATTAACGGGAGTATTAACAAACTACACGGCACGCATGTAACTGATTTAACCAACAGAAATTTATTCTTTTACCAGTTTAATCTGTTTGGAAATATTACTGCCGTTAATTAAGCGAAGCACATAGATCCCTTTTCCAAGGTTGCTGATATTCAGATGTTGCTTTCCAGCAGAGTTTGCCGGAATTTCAGTTTGCATTACAATTCTACCTGTATTGTCAATCACCTGAATGATGGTGGCAGAAGAATAATATAAATCAGTAGCTATGGTTAAAGTTGACGAAGTGGGGTTTGGATAAACGCAGATTTCTGTCTTAGGTTCACTTTCTTCCAGCCCTACACATGGGTCGATCAACACACTAAATATCTGTGATGTGCCTGTGCAGTTGTTGAATGAGATTTCATCCACCTTAAGTGATCCTGTTCCGGGGGTATTCCACAACACATCAACCTGTGAGGTGCCTGCACCTGCTATAATTGTTCCTCCAACAACTGTCCAATTATAACTACTTCCTGCATTTGCTGCTGTTTCATAGCTGGCTGTCCAACCTGTACAAACCTCCTGCTGTCCGCTTACAACAGGAACCGGTATATCAAATACTGAGATTGAAAGAACAGGAGAAGCAATACTGACACCGCATTGGTTTTCGGCAGTTACAAAAAGTTCAGCTTCTCCTGTGAAAATGGGGTTCCAGGCAATGTTTACACTGGTTCCGAAAGATAAAAGCACTCCTGCATCGGATGGATTTAGTGTCCATTGATAGGTAACAGCCGAAGGGACATCATAAATATAATAATCGCTGACTACCCCTTTACAAAGCTGCACAGGGCCAACAGGAATACCCGGCTGAACCGGTGTTGCAATAAGTGTGACGGTAACTTCTCCGGCCATTTGGTTCGAACAAAAATCAGCAAATGCCATTACACTATAATTTCCTTCGGTTGTAACTGAATACCAGGATAAAGGATTGCCTGTTCCGGCCATAATTTGTCCGGTAGCCGTTCCATTGAGGTATAGCTCATAATTTACGCCTGTTTCGGAGCTGGAAAGCGTAATCGTTGTACCATTGGTTCCTGCACAATAATTTCCTCCACCCTGCAATGAGAATGCAGCAGGCATTAAATACGACTGACAGGATAATTCGCCGGACCACGGGCTGCTGCCACAGAATCCTGTTGCCTGAACTTTAACTGTGTATGGCCCGGTGTAAGCTGCAGATGATGTGAATAAAACCGTCGCAGTGTTACCGGAAATGGTTCCCGCATCCGAAGGAGTGATAATCCATGCATAGGATGAAGCAAAACTAACAGCCTGAGTTACATACTCAACACTTTGTATACCACACACCTGGGTGATACCTGTTGGTGTAAGTGGTGCAACAGGAGTATCGCGTATTTCGATCAGGTTGTTCTTGAAAAGTGTATCTGCTGAATTCGTGTTGGTGATCACCAGCCTGGTATCGAAAATGCCCGTTGAGTTGTAAGTGACAAGCGGGTTTTGCTCGTTTGAAGTTGCAGGTGTGCCTCCTTCAAAAGTCCAGCTATAAGTGAGGTCGTTTCCAAACGAGCTGTTTGTATATTGCACCTGCTGTCCGATGCATGCAAGCGTCGGCGTAGCCGAAAAAGCTGCCATCAGTTCACTGTTTACTATCCTCATAATTGAGTACTTCTGGCTGGAAAATTCAGATATCTGAGTGTTACCTGACAACAATATTTTTCCGTCTGCCTGCAATGCAAGACCAAAACCGAAATCCTCTTTCCCGGTTCCTGCCACATCAATAGTCAGAACTCCCGTTTGATTAAAACTCTGATCAAGCGTACCATCAGGTTTAATGCTAAGTACAGCAAAATCTGTATTACCGTTCTTCATTGCATCACCACTCAAAAGATATTTACCGTTTGGCTGCGCAACTACATTATACATATTATCAATATCGTACATCGTATTTGCAACGGGATACACGAACTTTCCGTTGTCGCCAAAGGAATTGTCGGGTATGCCATCAGCAGTAAGCCTTACCAATGTAGCTGCGTAGCCAATGGTAGCTGCGTAATAGCTATGCCCGGCCAGAAGTATTTTCCCATCAGGATCAATTGTCATTCCTTTACATTCATCAGCCGTATTATTTCCGGTTATATCAACCAGGGTGACACCATTATTACCAAAAGTTGGATCGTACGATCCGTCTGGAAGCAGCCTGACAGCCATAAAATCGGCAGGAAAACCTGAATAGCCGCAAACAATAATTTTCCCATCGGCTTTTACAGCAATACCATAGGCCCAATTGTTAAGCACAGAGGGAGTTAAAGCTATTTTTCCGTCACCCGAAAATGTAGGATCAAGCTGGCCGTTGGGAGTAAGTTTAATTACTGTGGCTGACTGGTTGAAAGGTAAGCCACCTGTACGGGTACTACCGCAAACATAAATATTTCCGGCCGCATCACCGGTAACAGCATAAGCGCTATTGGGCATTGAGGGATCCAATACGCTCACCCAGGTTTTTCCACCGGTTCCGAAGCCTGTGTCAAGCGAGCCATTCGGTAAGAGCCGGCATACCAGCATTGCATCCTCAGCCGGCACTTCCTGTGTAAATCCACAGATTACAATTTTACCATCTGATTGAATATAAATTTCAGGCTCAAACCCACCCTGATAGGTCAATACGCCGAGATCGACAATTGATGTACCTGTAGTACCAAACGTATTATCAAAACTACCATCGGTATTCATTCGCACAACAGCCAGTTTTGCCTGCCCGCTAAGGAACATAGCAGCACCAGTCATTATAATTTTACCATCAGGTTGCAGTGCAACATTATCGCCAAAGCTCAGGCTATAACTTTGGATAGAAAAAATATTCCGGCCGGTGCCGTTAAAAGTGCTATCGGGAATACCGGGAGTCTGTGCCTGAACAAAGAGAGTGAAAATAAATAAAATACAAAGTAGCGTGTTTTTCATAATTTGATTGGTTATTGATTTTATTCGTTTAGGGATTTTTGAAATCAGAATCTGTTTGGGTTTTTATTTTAGTTGCCTCATCTTGAAATCCTGAGGTAGCAACAGAGTCCTTTTGGAGTTTTACCAAAATTTTTCGAAGTGCCCTGTTTCGGCTTATCAATGATTGAGAGAATATTTCAAGCGAATTTAAATCAGGATCTTCTTCAGGTGATTGTTTGCTCATTTTTTCGAGGACGTGTTAATCAATGTCAAAAGTAGCTGACGCACGTGGAATTAAAAATATTCGAAGGGTAACAAAAGGTTAACAATTGCATAAATAGCACCATATCAGTACGCCGCAATTCGATATGTTGTGACGATCAGGTAATACTTACCCGCTTTTTACCTTAAATGCTTTCAAGAAATGTTATAAGATTGGCATCCTGTGGCAATCCCAGTTTTTTGCGAAGCCTTGTGCGGGCTATTTTTATGCTGTCGACAGATTGTGTGGTTAGTGCAGAAATATCCTTAGAGGTCATGTTCATGCGCAGAAATGAGGCCAGTTTTTTTTCATTCGGGGTAAGATTCGGATACTTTTCGAGCAGGTTAACATAAAATTCCTGATGTACATCCTGAAATCTGAATTCAAATTCTTTCCACCCGGTTGAATCGACACTTTGTTGTAAATCGTTCATAATAAACCTAAAACCAGCTTTAGAATTTTCAGGAAGCACATCTTTAACTTCCTTTAATCGTTTTACAACATCATTAACCAGTTCATTTTTTTGCATCAGGTACATTACATTTGTTGTGAGTTCCCTGTTCTTATAATCCAGGTTAAGTTGCAAATGGTCTTTTTCAAGTTTAAGATTTTTGCTTTCCAGATCCATTTGTGCAAGCTTAAGTTGTTCATTGTGGGTTTTGTTGCGTTGGTTTTTGAATAACAGGAATACCACAATACTTAACAACAGAAAAAATGCGGATAGTAAAACAAATATCAATATCTTATTCTGCTGTGCCTTTATGTCTTTTTTGTGTTCAAGATCAGCCATTTTAAATTTCAGATCGAATTCATATTGACGGGCCAGATCGACCGCTTCCCGGGATATTTCCACATTGAATATAGTCGAATTTAATGAGTCCAGAATTTTTTGGTTTTTTACCAGGTTTTTAAAATCCTTTAGTTCAGTGTAAGCATTTACAAGACCTTTTATTGCAATTTTATACGAGCGTACTGAGTTTGATTTGCGGCTGGCATCCAGAGAGTTGTTAAAGTAGAAAATTGAAGTTAAATAGTCACCTTTCTCAGTATATAATTTAGCCAGGTTGTTGCCTGCACTCGCAATCCCAAAGTTGTCCTCCATTTTGCTCCTTATTGCATATGATTGCATAAGGTATGGATAAGCTTTTTCATGCATACGTTTATCGAGAAATATTATACCAATATTAGCCAATGCTGCAGCCATAATTGTACTGTCGTTCCTTTTTTCACTGATTGCCAACACCTTTTCCATAAATACCAGTGCACTGTCGGATTTTTTTGCTTCTAGCTGCAACGATCCTACATTATACATAAGCTTCAAAATTAACGGTTCGGAAATGGTACCCGCTTGTCTTTTATTAGCTGCCTCAATCTCCCGAAATGATTTATTCATGAATTCAGTTGCCTGAGGGACAAGGTTTAGGTAATAATAACAAACTGCTATTGAACTGTATAAATATACCTTTATGTTATCCATGGACCTTTGGGCGAATTTAACCCGGGAATCATCAATCTTTCTTAAGGCTTTAAAATAATACTCCAGCGCAAGCCTGTTATTTCCTGAAACAAGATAAATATGCCCTGTTATTTTAAGAGCTTTTACGACTAAAGTATCATTTTCTATTTGCAATGCCCGCGCATAGGCACTGCTGGTAAGTGCTAACGCGGAGTCAGGACTTGTTGATGCAAGGCTCTCAGCAATCCTCAGATTTCGTGAGATTGTTAAAGTATCCCGATTTGACGCTATACCTTCATTGAAAAAAAATAAAACAAACACAGCTGCACAAACTATTTTCATTTACACGCAATTAATGAAGTACTTAGTTGTATTCCTGAGAAAGATTGATTCAAACTTACAAAATAAATGCATTTGTAGCTCACCTGTTTAATGGATGAAGCCAGGATTTGGCTTCCTTTATAAATCCCGTTGCAGATCATTTCAGGTTCTAATGCCCCTGAAACTGGATTTAAAATTTTAAACATTCTCTGATTCAATTAAAAAAATATTTATCTTTGCCGCTCGTTCTTTGCATACCACTTATCAAGAAAGGCGGAGGGACTGGCCCTGTGATGCCTTGGCAACCTGCAACCGTGCAAGGTGCCAATTCCTGTTCCGGGAAACCGGATGTAGATAAGTCAGATACATTTGATTTTGCAAGCTTGCATCAACTGCTCTTCTGACTATGGAGGGCTTTTTTTATGCCCTTGCGGCAGGGATTTCATGGAAAGTGGGATTTGAAAGAAATTATTCATTCAAAACCCGAATCATCATGAAAGATCAGACAAGAATCATTCACTCCATTCCTTCGGATCCCCTTACCGGGGCCATTTCCGTACCCATTTACCAGACCTCAACCTTTGTGCAGGAGGCTCCCGGCGTAAACAAGGGATTTGACTACTCGCGAACCAACAACCCCACCCGGCAGGTGCTGGAAGAACTGATTGCCGTGCTGGAAGGTGGCAGCCATGGCTTTGCTTTTGCCAGCGGACTCGCAGCCATCGATACCGTGGTTAAATCGGTGCTTCAGGCTGGCGATGAAATCCTTGCCATCGACGATATTTACGGCGGTGCCTTTCGCCTTTTCAGCCTTATTTATTCAAAGTTCGGCATCAATACCCGGTTTGTCGACACACAGGACCTTGAACTGCTTGAAAAATCCATTACGCCCGCCACAAAGCTGATCTGGATAGAAAGCCCGACCAATCCTACTCTCAAGATTTCCGACATCAAAGCCATCGCCGGCATTGCCCACAGGCACAATGTATTACTGGGCGTGGACAATACCTTTGCAACACCTGCTTCACAGAACCCGCTGGCTTTGGGCGCTGACATTGTTATTCATTCAGCCACCAAATACCTGGGCGGTCACAGCGACCTGATTGCCGGACTGGTGGTTGTGAATACACCGGAACTGGCCGAAAAAGTAAAGTTCGCGCAGAATGCCGGGGGTAACATCCTCGCCCCTTTCGACAGCTGGCTGGTAATCCGGGGCATCGAAACGCTCAGCCTGCGCATAAAGCAGCATTCGGCCAATGCCCTGGCGGTGGCACAATTCCTTGAAACACATCCGAAAGTGAAAACAGTTTACTATCCTGGTTTGGCATCACACCGCAATCATGCCGTGGCTGCCGGTCAGCAGCGGCATTCAGGGGGCATGGTCAGTTTTACCCTCAACAATGACACCCTGGAAGCAGCCACAAAACTGGTTACTTCAACGAAATACTTCAAACTGGCCGAAAGCCTGGGTGGCATTAAAAGTCTCTGCTGTCATCCGGCAACGATGACTCATAAGTCGGTTCCACAGGAAATGAGGTACAACTCAGGGATCACCGACAGCCTGATCCGGCTATCCGTTGGCCTCGAGGATGCAGAAGATCTTATTGCCGACCTGGAGCAGGCGCTGAAGTAAAGTAAAAGTCTAAAGTAAAAGTAAAAAGTTGGCAATTGGCAAAAAGCAGTTGGCAATGAAAAAGTCCAAACCTACCCGCCGCTCTACCCAACGCAGGAGGACAGGCGGGGTAAAAAGTAAAAAGCCTGTCCGCCGCTTTTTAGGCGGGTAAAAAGTGAACAGTGAACAGTTGAAATTCGATTAAATAAAGGACTTTTATTTTACCATTCCGACTTTATAAACTAAAAACAACACCAGGGCTAATTTAACCCTGTTCAAACTTACAATAGTCCGGTAATTTTAAGAATCACGCAAGGACGCAAAGACGCAAAGTGTTGATTATCATTGAGTTGAAAATTGTTCATCCAATTATTCAATACCCTGAAAATCAGTTGTTTAAAAAAATTTAACGGAGTTTTGAACTTATTCATTCAATAAAAAATAACAAGATGAGCAGACAGGAAATAACCATCGGACTTTTTGGATTTGGGGTTGTTGGCAAGGGATTGTGGGATGTGCTGGAGCAGACACCCGGACTGAAAGCCAATATCAGGAAGATTTGCGTGAAAAATCACGACAAACCCCGGCCGATTTCAACAGATCATTTTACGTTTGAAAAAAACGACCTTCTCGACGATAAATCAATCAATGTGATTGTTGAACTGATTGACGATCCGGAAGCGGCATTTGAGATCGTGACCAAAGCCATGCAAAATGGCAAGGGTGTAGTAAGCGCCAATAAAAAAATGATCGCGGATCACCTGGAAGAGTTGCTGGAAATGCAGAAGAAATACGAAGTTCCGTTCCTGTATGAAGCTTCCTGTTGCGCGAGTATACCCATTATCCGCAACCTGGAAGAATACTACGACAACGATTTACTGGTTTCGCTCGAAGGCATTGTGAATGGATCGACCAATTACATACTGACACGCACCTCCGAGGACAAGATTTCGTATGAACAGGCCCTGCAACTGGCCCGGGAAAAAGGATATGTCGAAAGCAATCCGGCCCTGGATGTAGAAGGGTTTGACGCAAAGTACAAATTGATTATCCTGCTTCTGCATGCGTTTGGAATCGTAGAGCAACCCGAAAACATCTTCAATCTGGGCATACAGCGATTGGGTGCACTGGAACTGAGACTGGCCGCCGAAAAGGGCTATAAGATTAAACTGATTGCCTTAGCCCGTAAACTTGAAAACGACAAGGTTATTGCCTTTGTGATGCCGCAGTTTGTGAACCCGGCAAGTCGGTTTTATACAGTTGATGATGTGTTCAATGGGGTTCAGACCGAAACCAGTTTTGCCGACAAGCAATTCTTCATTGGCAGGGGAGCCGGGGCTTTCCCTACAGCTTCAGCTGTTCTGAGCGATATTTCAGCCCTTTCGTATAACTACCGGTATGAATACAAGAAAATGTCGCAGGAATCACTGTCGTTGTCAAATGACTTTTCTATAGAGGTGTTTGTTCGTTTTCAGCATAAAGATGAAGTGCCAACATCAGACTTTATCAGTATAACCGAGAAATACCGGTCGGCCGATGGTCATTACATCGTTGGAAGGATTGGTTTTGACAAGATGATTAAATGTTCATGGGCACAAAACCCCGGAGTTTCGATTCTGCTAACACCGGCTTTTAATGCAGAGCCTTATCTTCATAAAGAACAGGATGCTTTAAAATCAGAGGGTGTCGGAATCAGGATTCAGGATACAAAGTCGTTTGGTTAAGGAATATATCCGGAACTCAGCCAGCTTGTTTGCCAGGCAGACAAGAGCAGGTTGAGAGCAGTGTGTCTGTCTTTGTTATTGAAAGATCAGTAAAAAAAATTGAACTGATTATCGGAATGAAAATGAAGTGTCTATCCTTCGACTCCGCTCAGGATGACAGTTTAAAAGGCATAGCAAGCAATTGGAGATAAGTAACTTGTATTCAAACTAATGTCACGCTGAGCGGAGTCGAAGCGCATCGCACTATCCGGTTTTCACCGATCACAGATCATCCTGAATGATTGATTTCGCAATAGAAAAAAGTTTAAGCCTACGGAAAGTAAGAAACTGTGAACAAGCCCGCCTGATAAGTGTTAATGATTCAGGCAAACCGTAATGAGTTTAGCTGTAAAGCCGGAAGTTAATCAACCAAACGCGTGAAAATATGGTTCACCTGACAGGACATATTCAATCAGCATTGTGCATGCATGCGTGTTGCTGGGTGAAACCGGGCATCCGGAAGAGATTTGAGGTGAACTGTTGAATAAACAAAACACTACTCAAAAGCCCTTCCGCACGACAGAAGGGCTTTTTTATTTTCTGAAAAACTATTTTCAAGCAATTACACCAGCGAAAGGAATCATTCAATGTCACATCAGGTTTTTGATTACAATGCCAGATTTTTGAAGCTGTCCTTCGACAGGAAACTACTTTCTTGCTGGGCCGAAGAATTGTATGAGTGGCTTTTCTGTATTCATCCGTCCTACAACGATGAAAACACCTTTCGTGCGAAAGAGATTGAATTGAAACAAAAGCTGGTTCAATTCATAAAGCAGACCCATTTATACAATAAAAATTCAGGCACTACTGCGGAATCATTTTTCAATAAACTACCACAGGTTCATGAATTGTTAAAAAATGATCTCGAAGCTTTATTTAATTCTGATCCTGCAGCCCGATCCATTGATGAGGTGTTGTATGCCTATCCGGGATTTTATGCAGGTTCGATGCACCGCCTGGCCCACGAATTATTCCGCTTAAATATCCCCATCATTCCGAGGCTGTTATCAGAATTTTCGCACAGCAAAACCGGCATTGACATTCATCCGGGTGCAACCATCGGGGAACGATTTCAGGTGGATCACGGCACCGGCCTGGTGATTGGCGAAACCTGCCATATCGGCAACGATGTGAAGATTTACCAGGGCGTTACCCTTGGCGCACTGAGTGTAAGCCGCGATGGTGCCGAAACCAAACGCCACCCGACCATTGGAAACAGGGTGGTTATCTATGCAAATGCAACCATTCTCGGAGGCAATACCGTTATCGGCGATGATTCCGTGATTGGCGGGAACGTGTGGGTTACCCATTCAATTCCGCCTTATTCGATGGTGTTTCACAAAAGCGAAATCATCATCAAAGAAAATCAGACATTTCCTGAACCATTGAATTTTATTATTTAACAAGCAAACAATGAAAGCAAATAACATACTGGGAACAATAGGGAACACCCCGCACGTGCGTATCAACAAGCTCTTCGGGCAGTCGCATGAAATCTGGATCAAGCTCGAACGCAACAATCCCGGCAACAGCATCAAGGACAGGATTGCGCTTTCGATGGTGGAAGATGCCGAAAAAAGAGGCATATTAACCAAAGACAGCATTATCATCGAGCCCACTTCCGGCAATACAGGGATTGGACTTGCATTGGTAGCAGCAGTTAAAGGTTATAAACTCGTGCTGGTGATGCCGGAGTCGATGAGCATTGAGCGACGAAAACTCATGGCAGTTTATGGGGCAAAATTTGAGCTGACTCCCCGCGAAAAGGGTATGAAAGGTGCGATTGAAAGAGCCATTGAGTTGGTACAAAGCACTCCGAATGCATGGATGCCTCAACAATTCAACAATCAGGCGAATATTGAAATCCACCGGAAGACAACAGCTCAGGAAATTCTGGCAGATTTCCCGGAAGGGCTGGATTACATTATTACAGGTGTTGGAACCGGAGGACATATAAGCGGCGTTGCTGAAGTTTTGAAACAAAAATTTTCGCAGCTAAAGGTGTTTGCAGTGGAGCCTGAGCTATCTCCGGTTTTGAGCGGTGGAGCACCAGGCCCGCATCCGATTCAAGGAATTGGTGCAGGTTTCATACCACAGAACTACCAGGCCAGCCTGATTGATGGCGTAATTCAGGTAGGGAAAGACGAAGCCTATGAATACGCAAAAAGAATTGCACTCGAAGAAGGCATCTTTGCCGGGATCTCAACCGGCGCTTCCCTTGCGGCTGTTGCAAAAAAATTACCAGAGATTCCGCATGGAGCTAAAATCCTCACTTTCAACTATGATACCGGGGAAAGATACTTGTCGGTGGAGGGGTTATTTGTTTGACAGAATTTGTACCAAAAATCAAAAGAGGTCCTTATGTTCCCGGCTGACATTAAAGTGCCGGGGTATCGCCATTTTACACCTTCTCCGACAATTTCTGATCGTTAACGGTTTTGGTGATTTTTATTCGTTTCGGGCAAGAAACTGCTGACCCGGTTTACTTTTAGAGGAAATTAGTAATTTTAGAGTTTACTTTGCACTGGTAAACCTGATTACCTGATTTGCTTCACGATTCCAAAGAATCCCGACCGATGTATAGAAAATACTTTTTAAGAAGTGTTTTGCTTCCCCTGTTCATACTTACTTTAACCGCATCAGGCCAGGAAAAGCAGGACAGCCTTCTGAATGTTCTAAGAAATTCAGCCAATGACACCAATAGAGTAAAAACCCTGAATGAGCTATCCATTTCTTTCCGCAATGCAGATTATAAAAAATCGCTGCAATATGCCGGTGAAGGCCTTCAACTGGCCAGGCAGCTCAACTACAAAAGAGGAATAGCACTCTCTCTCAGGAATTCAGGTTTGACCTGGTACCGTCAGAATGATTTTAAAAAGGCATCTGACTTCCTCGATCAATCATTTCTTATTTTGAAAGAGCTGGGCGACTCCGCCGGGATAGCCGGTTATTATGGTTCAGCAGGTGAGATCTATCTGAGGCAACAACTGTATGGCAATGCACTGAAATACTTTAGTCAATCACTGGAATTATACAAAAATACCGGAAATTTTAAAGGAGTCATTCACAGCAACATCAATATCGGGCACACCTATTACAGCCAGGAGAAGTATGAAAAAGCCATGGAATTCTACATCAAGGCACTAAACCTGGCAGAGAAAAACAAGGCAGGAAAAGAAATTGGCACCTGTTATATCAATGTAGCGAATATTCTCAATACGCAATCCGACTTTAAAGGGGCTATTCAATACCTGGGAAAATCTCTGGCAATATTTGAAGGAATGAATGACAAGTACAATATGGGCGTTTGTTACAATAATATTGCAGCCAATTACATAAATCAGGACAGTTTGAATCAGGCAATGCTATATCTGGGGAAAGCACTTCAGATCTATATCGGAATTGAAGATAAAAAGGGACAGGCTGCATGCTATCTCAATATGGGCATCGTTTCGGATAAAAATAATGAATACAGCAAAGCCAAAAACTACTACCTGTCAGCCCTCAGCATCAATGAAGCGCTCAGGGATAAGTATCGCATTACGACCTGCCTGGCAAACCTTTCCATCTCATACCTCAACCTGAAAGATTACAATGCAGTTATAGAATCCAGTGAACGCGGATTGATGATTGCCAAAGAAATCAATGTGTTCGATGCCCAGCGGGTTTTTTATAAAAGCTTGTCGGAAACCTACGACAGCCTGGGCAACTTTAAAAAAGCCTATGAATATTTTAAGTTGTTCAAACAGGTGGACGATAGCCTGGCCAGTGCCGACAACCGCAAGCAGGTTCTTGAACTTGAAGCAAGGTACAACAGCGAGAAAAAGGAGATCGAAATCAGCAATCTGACAAAAGACATTAAACTTCAGGCCATTAAACTCGAAAAGAACCGCAACTTTCTGATCTTTTCAATTGTGATTATTTTACTGGTTTTGATTCTGCTACTTGTTTTTTACCGGCTCTATTCGCTGAAACTGAATTCATCAAGATTGCTGGCTCAGAAAAACGAGGAGCTTAAACTGATGAATCATACTCTTTCCGATTCTGAAGCTGCCTTGAAAGAACTGAATGCGACGAAAGACAAATTTTTCACCATCATCGCCCACGATATCAAAAATCCCCTGAGTGCTTACAGATCTATAACCAAAATGCTTTCAAACTCTTTCTATGAACTGAGCGAACAGCAAAAACTGGAGTATATCAGGGGAATCAACAGATCATCTGAAAACTTATACGAACTGTTTCAGAACCTGCTGCAATGGTCAACCTCACAATCCGGCACCCTTCAGTACAAGCCCCAGGAAATTGACCTGGGTATTCTTGCCTTCAAGGCCGTTACCCTGCTCCAGGAAAGCGCTGACAAAAAGAACATTCAGATCGCATTGAATGTTAAAACGGATACCTATGCGTGCGGGGATATAAATATGGTTTCGACCATCATGACCAACCTGCTGTCGAATGCCATCAAATATTCCGGCGAAGGAGGCGTGGTTGAAGTAAATGCCTCAGATGAGGGCAATTATATTAAAATTGCTGTTTCTGACAATGGCATCGGGATAACAGATGAGGATATTGAAAAATTATTCAGGGTTGAGATTGATCACAAAACCATCGGAGATTCGGAAGAAAAAGGCACCGGTATCGGTTTGATTCTCTGTAAGGAGTTTGTCTCGAGGAATGGGGGCAATATTTGGGTAGAAAGCACATTCGGGAAAGGCTCAACCTTTAATTTTACTTTGCCTAAAGATATGATAATCAAAGCCAACGCATAAAACAGACCGTTAACCTGAAACCAGCCATGGAAACTATAAAGATCGTATTGATTGATGATCACAAGATCATCATGGATGGGATATCTTCGCTCCTCGTGAGTGAAGCAGGCATTGAAGTGATTGGCCAGGCGCTGAACAGCGATGAATTGTTTCATATTCTGGAAAACAGAAAAGCCGATATCGTGATGCTCGACATTTTCCTGCCCAAACCCATCGGCATCGAGATTCTGAAATCCCTGGTAAAAAAGTATGCGAAGATCAAAGTTATTATTTTGAGCGGCAACAATGAAGAAGACCTGATATCCAATGCGTTTCAGGCCGGTGCTTCAGGTTATCTAACTAAAAATGTTGAAAAGGACGAACTGATTGAAGCCATACAGGCGGTTTATCATGGAGAACAATACATCAGCCGGTCGCTCGAAAAAAACCTGACCCGGAATTTCATTAAAAAAGCCACTTATGGCGATAAATTTGCCCACCACAAACTAACCGGTCTTACATCAAGGGAAATCGAAATTATCAGGCTGCTTTCCGATGGCCTGGGCTATAAAGAGATTGCGGCACTCCTGGACATCAGCACCCGGACGGTAGAAACCCACAAAAACAATATCCTCGAAAAACTCGAATTGAAAAATACCATTGAGCTGGTTAAGTTTGCGATTAAGAACAAACTGATAGAATTGTGATTGTCAGACTTGTGTTATTTTTTCGGCTGGGACACGACCTGCTAATCCGAAATCTGCAATCCGAAATCCGAAATCCGAACCGACCAAAGGGAGTTCACCGAAGGTAAATCCGAAATTGAATGTCCGTCCCTCGTCCCCCGTCTCTCGCCCCTTCTTCCTGAAATCCGAAATTGAATGATCGTCCCTCGTCCCAAGGGATCTTCCTGAAATCCGAAATCCAAAATCCGCAATCCGAAATTTTTTACTTTGAATAACCCGGTGTAATTCCCCTACCAATCCCTCCGCTAATTTCCCTATTGTTTCGTACCTCTCTGTGAAACTAAATTTGCGATGTCTCTTTTAAACTTAACACGAATATAACACGCTGTTAATGTTTGCCTGATATCACCCGAAAAACCCGTAACAACAATTTATAAAACCAGGAAACATGAAAAAAATCATTACTTTCATTTTGGCGTCATTACTCAGCATGGTTGTAATGGCTCAGCAACCCCAGTTCGAATGGGCAAAACGGTTCGGCGGTATGGGTGCTGACGGTGGAATGTCAATCGCTTTGGATAATGCCGGGAATGTTTACACAGCCGGGTATATGTCTGACACAGTTGAATTCACCATCGGAGCTGATACCCTTCAATTGGTTTCGGCTGATGGCTCTGCCGATATAATCGTTACCAAACAGGATGCCGATGGAAATTTTATCTGGGCGAAACAAATGAGTGGCCCCATGGGCAGTAACGCCAATTACATTGCTGTGGACGGGCTCGGTAACCTCGTAATTACAGGCTCATTCACCGAAACGGTTGACTTTGATCCGGGTCCGGATGTTTTTGAGATGACTGCTGTCTATAGAGACATCTTTATTGTTTCGCTGACTACTGACGGAGAGTTTTTATGGGCAAAGCAAATTCAAAGTGAATATGATGACAATGGGCAAACCATAGCCATCGACCCGGTGGATGGAAGCATCCTTGTTACCGGATATTTCACCGGAGCCGCCGATTTTGATCCGGGACAAGGAACCTTCGAACTCTCGCCGTCTTATCTGGGTAATTATGATCTGTTCCTGTTAAAACTGGATGTGAACGGTGATTTTACCTGGGCCGTGAGAATTGGAGCCGATAACTTTGATGCCGGGATGGGAGTTGCCGTGAATTCCAACAGCGAAGTTTTGCTGACCGGCTTTTTTGCAGGAACGGTTGATTTTGACCCGGGTGTTGATGTGTATGAAATGGTGGCTTCTTATGGAGATCAGCTTGGTTATGGGGATGGCTTTGTATGCAAATTAGGTCCTGACGGAAGGTTCCTGTGGGCCAGGCAGTTTGGCGCGGAAGCCGATGACTGGGCTTATTCCATTGCCGTTGATGACAATGGGAATAGCTATTCTACAGGAATGTTTAATGGTTCTGTCGACTTTGATCCGGGAGCTGGTGAAACGATACTCACCTCGGAAGGCTGGGATGTGCAAATCTGGAAATTGGATACGGATGGCAACCTGGTTTGGGTCAGAGATATTGTACGTGGTCCTTCAGAAGCCTGGGGAAATGCCATTACTGTAGACAATTCCGGCAATCCGTATGTTACAGGGTTTTTTCATGGGACTGCTGATTTTAATCCGGGCGAAGGCGTTTACAATTTAACCGCAGGCGCACATTGGGAAATTTTTATCAGTAAAGTAACCACAACCGGCAACTTTTCATGGGCCGTAGTGATGGGAGGCAATACATGGTATGATCTGAATACCCAACAGGGCAATGGTATCGTTGTTGATGATGACGAGAATGTATACTCAACCGGCACTTTCGAATCGTTCACCGATTTTGATCCGGGTGCTCCCATATTTTACCTGCAGGCAGAACTCATTCTTCAAACCATGTTCTATTACGAAGATGCCTACATCCATAAGATGAGCCAGACACCGGTTGGCGTAGAGGAAAATCCTATCAACCGCAATGGCTTCACCCTTTATCCCAATCCTGTACAAGACAATCTCACCATAGATCTCAAAACCGCCTATGCACAGGTTGAAGCAAGCCTGCTGGATATTACCGGCAAATTGATATCAACAGGTAGTTTCACCAATACCAGTCTGATCAATATCAGCATGGATGTAGATCCCGGTATTTATATCATTCAATTGAATGACCCGAATGGAATGAATGTTTACTTCAAGGTTGTAAAAGAATAAGTTCATCATTTGTGGGAACTCCTGCAGGTTATTCACCAAAAGGAATAAGGTTCAAAGACTTAGGATTCTGAATTGAATATTACTACCACAATGAACCACCCTGTTAACTTGAATATGATATTAATTGCCGGATGGAAAAGATAAACATTGTGCTGGTGGATGATCACAAGATCATCATGGAGGGGATATCCGCATTGCTGAATGATGAAGAGGGCATTGAGGTGGTTGGACAGGCTACGAACAGCGATGAATTATTCAATCTTCTTAAGAACCATGTAGTACACATTGTTTTACTCGACATCTTTTTGCCTAAGCCCGTAGGGATTGAAATTCTGAAATCTGTGCTGAAGCAATATCCTGACATCAGAGTAATCCTCCTGACAGGAAACGATGAAGAGGTGTTGATTTCCAATGCTTTCCAGGCAGGCGGTTCAGGTTACCTGACCAAAGGTGTTGAAAAGGCGGAACTGATTGAAGCCATTTATTCAGTCAATACAGGTGGGCAGTATGTAAGCAGATCCCTCGAAAAAAGCCTGACCCGGAATTTCATAAAGAATGCCAGGGAGGGCGACAAGTTTGCACTCTATAAACAATCCGGTCTCACCGCCAGGGGAAAAGAAATTATAAGGTATCTGAGTGATGGATTGAGTTACAAGGAAGTTGCCGGTCAACTCGACATAAGCACCAGAACGGTTGAAGCGCACAAGAACAACATACTCGAAAAACTCGAACTGAAGAATACGATTGAACTCGTTAAGTATGCCATTAAGAATAAACTGGTTGAATTGTAAAACACTGTTTAACTACTTTTCAACCGGACTCACGATTCAGCCGACTCTGCGATTGACAAATCAAAAACCAATATCGTTTAGTAATGGTTTTGTATTTGAAAAAAAATGGAATAAATATCCTTCGACTACGCTCAGGATGACTGTCAGTCTGAGCGTAGTCGAAGACAAATTCTTTAACTGACTAACATTTAATTAAAAACTTAAATATCACCATTTACAAAACCAGAAAACCATGAGAAGAAAATCTACAATCTTCGGCCTTATGCTCACGTTGGCAATCATTCTGATGGCTGACGCTGCATTTTCTCAGGCCCGGAATGCTGTCAGAGACCGGGAGAATGTGACCCTTTCCCAGACCGGGCTTACTCAAAATGTGCTGCCGGTATTAAAATCGACCAGCACCACGATCCTTTCAGAAACATTTGATGCCACAACCTTCCCTCCTACCGGTTGGTCCACAGCAAACCCCGATGGCGGAACCGGTTGGAACAGAGGTGAAGTGGGCACTACACCCATTCCGGGATGGAACGGAGGAATCATTACTTCTCCATTTGCGGGTGCCGGTGTGGCCTATTGTACCTGGAACACAGGCGGGGAATTCTCAAGTGATCAGTATCTGATTACTCCCCAGATTACTTTACCTGCTGGTCAGCGACTTGACTTCTGGTTGCAGAAATGGCCCGATGCTTATATGGATTCCGTGCAGGTTCTGATTTCAACAACAGGAAATCAGGCCGAAGATTTTACAACAGTGCTGGCCGACTATATATTACCGTGGTACACCGGCAATACGGAATGGGCCCATCACAGCATCGATCTTTCAGCCTATTCAGGGCAGGCTGTTTACCTTGCTTTCCGTGAATATTCGGCTTCCAACTCATATACCGCTGTCGTTTTTATCGACCAGGTTTCGGTAGGTGACGCACCCATTGAACCCATTGCCTACGTAAATTATTCGTCGGCCGATTTCGGAACCATTGATGTTGGTCAGTCTTCAACACTTGCGGGCTTCGGGATTACCAATATAGGTGCCGGCACACTTACGGCCACCAGCGTTACTTTTTCAAACCCGGCATTTACATCCGGTTTTAATCCCGGAGATGTTGCCCTTGAAGCTGAAGAAACCTATACCTTCGACATCACCTATACGCCTACAGCCACCGCAAATGATGAGTGCATCATGACGATAGTAACCAATGGAGGAACCGTCGAAATTGAACTTACCGGGGTAGGGTATCAGTTACCTGAAGGCATGATACAGGTTGGACATGAAAACTACTTTGGTTTAGGCTTACCCATGGACCCAAGTTGGGGATACACCTATTCGCAGTCAATTTACAAGCAGAGCGATATCAACATGGCAGGTGAGCGCATAACCAAAATTCAATACCGATATTACCATGATTCGGATATTCCGATCGATCCTTATACTGATCATATCCGGATATTCATGGCTCATACCCCCGCCAATACCCTCGAAACCTGGATACCTATATCCGAAATGGTTGAAGTTTATAATGGAACCATTACCTGCCCGGGACATGGGGATAAGTGGATCGAGCTTACCCTCACCTTCCCTTTTGCCTATAATAATGTGGATAATCTGGTGGTGGCTTTCAGCGAGGATACCCCGGGTTTACGTTCATGGGAGGATTATTTCATAGGGAGTGCAAGCGAAGGGGTTGTTTCCATGCGCATACGGGAAGATATTCCGATCGATATAAACAACCCACCTTTACCGCAGTATGGATTTATTGAAGGATTTCCGAACATCCGCATGCAGTTTGAAGCCTTACCACCCGAGCCTGTGATTGTGGTATTACCAACAACCATCAATTTTGGCTATCTTGAAATAAACAAAGCGGACACAGCTCAGGTTACCTTTTCTAATTTTGGTGGTGTTGATCTGAATATCACCGGAGTTACAGGCCTTTCAGACCCATATAGCATAGAAACTTCTGTGCTCACCGTTGCGCCGGGAGCAACTTCGGAGCCCGTTACCATTTATTTTAATCCAACCACAACCGGCTGGCACAACCAGGAACCGGCATTTACCAGCAATGCTGCCAATACAAACAATACAACAGCTTTGTCAGGATATTGCTTTCCCGATCCGGCCATCAATGTATTCCCTTATACGATGGGATTCGAAGGAAACGACGACATCTTCCCTGCCTATGGCTGGGTCACCAATGGGTGGTATCAGGGACTGATCCCTCATGCCGGAAATTATTCGGCCGGCGTACCGGAATGGACAGCCGGAGAGCATACCATGATGAGTCCGTTTATCCACCTGCCGGATAGTATGAGGATCACCTTCTGGTGGGCCGACAACAACAATGATTTCCCTGGTGAAAAATCTCTCAGTTCCAGAGGACCACTGGTGATTGGCCAGGATACCACCTTTTTTGAGGCTTCAGTTGACCATGGTACAACCTGGACAAACCTTCTAACCCTCTCCGCCCCTTCAGCCGAACAATGGCACAAAGAATGGGTTGACCTCGGTGCATTTGCCGGTGACAGCCTGTTGCTTCGTTGGCGGGATGTTACCAATGGCGATTATTATGTTGCCAAAGGCGTTGCGCTTGACGAGGTTGTTATAGAGTTTAACAATCCTGATCCACAGATATTTGCGAATGAAAACGAATGGGATGCCAGTGTGATTCTTGTTGGAGACAGCGCAATCTCAGGGCCGGTATTTTCAATTCAAAACGTTGAAGGCGGAATACTCACCGTTTCTTCAATCACCGACCTTACCGGTACCGACTTTGAAACCACCTTCGAACCATCAGGAGTTTCACTTGGGCTGGGTGAAACCTATCACTTTGGATTCAAATACTATGGCAATGATTTAGGGATTGACAATGCTGTATTCCAGATAATTACCAATGGAGGCACCGCAAGTATCAATCTTACCGGAGAGGCCGCTACCATTGGTGAGTTTACCAGCGAAAGTTTTGATGGAGAAATATTCCCTCCTCTTGGCTGGAAAAACATTGATGTGGATGGTGATGGTTATATGTGGAGACATGCCAATGATCCAACAGTACCTTTTTATTCCACTCATTCAGGAATTGGGTGCGCTTATTCATCCTCATGGGACTGGGCCATATTATTTCCGGATAACTACTTTATCACGCCTGAATTTACAGTAACCGATCAGAAGAATGCACTTGTATGGTGGGTTAGCCCGCATGGGGGATCGCTGAATGACCACTATTCAGTTGAGATCTCCAACGGAAGTTTTGATCCCGCTGACTTTACCATTCTTTACGAGGAGACCATCCAGGAAGATGCCTGGGTACAACACTACCTCGACCTTTCAGCCTATGAAGGACAAATGGCAAGGATCGCCTTCCACCACAAATGGAGCACCCAGAAGTGGCACGTAAAACTGGACGATGTTTCGGTGATTCCGATAGAAACGGTTAGCGTAAAGGAGAACTCTCCAGAAATAGTGGTGAATGTCTACCCCAACCCTGCACTTGATCATTTCGTCTTAAATTCCACAGAAGTGATTAAAAAAGTATTGGTTTTCAATACAATGGGAGCTCTTATCAGCTCAATGGAATTAAATAATGTTTCATACAATATCAATTGCAGCACTTTTTCCCAGGGTCTGTATATCCTTAGAATAGAGACCAGCAAAGGTGTGGTTACCAAACGGGTAAGCGTCATCAGGTAAGAATCTGCTCATCTTTATTAACCGGGATTGTCAGCATGATTGAAAGCAGATGTAGGGACACGACATGTCGTGTCCCTACATCTGCTTTCTGACAGAGTCAGAATTCTTATGGGATGAAGACTATTTGCTACAGAACAATAAGCTTTTTCGTAATAGTTTCATTTTCAAAAATCAACTTTACCAGGTATATTCCGGGTAAAATATTTTTCAAAGAAACCATGTTGGGTACACCACTTATCACATTTTCAGTTATAAGCACTTTTCCGGGAGAATTACGAACTTCAAGTGAAGCTTTTATACCAGGTCTGTTCTTTTCAAACTGAATAAAAAACACATCCCTGACCGGATTCGGATAAATCTGCATCCCTGAGGAACTGACATCTGCAACACCTGTATACACCTGAACCAGTACATCAAACGCAGTTGAGATTCCTGTACAACCCATTTCATCTGTTTCGGAAACTTCTATACTTCCGTTTCCGGAAATTTCCCAGTGAACCAGAATCTCATTACTTCCCTGTCCGGAAACCAGGCTTCCTCCGGTTATGGTCCAGGTGAAAATACTCCCTGGATGCGGATCGGCAGAATAAGTAGTTTCATCATTTACACAAACAGTTGTTTCTCCTGAGATTACAGGTACCGGAACGCTGTTTACAATTACATTCAGTGCCGGAGAAAGTGGACCGTTTCCGCAATCGTTGCTTCCCTGCACCTGAATTGTCGCGATGCCTGAAAAATTTACGTTCCAGGTAACAAGTGCAGAATTATTGGCAGGTTGCGAAAGCGTCCCGGCTTCGGCCGGGTTTAATGTCCATGTAAGCCAATTGGCGTCCTGTGGTAAGACTGCTGTATAGAGAGATTCCGCATTATTACAAACTGATACCTGGCCGGATGGAATTGATGCTGAAGATGGCAATGGGATAACAAATACGGATGAAACTCCAAGCATGGCTGAAGTACAACTCCCATTTGTGGCTGTTACCGTATAATCACCTTCCGTTTGGTATCCAAAGCTGAGTTCATTTCCTGTTCCCGGAACCGGTTCGCCGAGAAGTGATCCGTTTCTGTATAGCTGATAATCCAGGCCGGTTTCAGAATCCTCAAGTACTATTTCTATTCCTGACTGTCCGTTACAATAGCCACCACCATCGTACAAAGAGTATACGATCGGTTGATGATTCAGCATGCATGAAAGCGATTCTGAAGCAGGCCCTGCTCCGCATTGGTTCGTGGCCGAAACACTTATTCCAAATGACCCGGTATACGATGATGATGCCGTGAAAGTAGCCGTAAGACCGTTTCCACTGAAAACACCTGCAGCCTGAGGTGAAACCGTCCACAGATAACCTGAGGCTCCGGATACCTGAGTTGTGGTATACTGACTCACCGATGAACCACAAACTTCAGCTGGTCCCGACGCCTGACCGGGTGCTGCAGAAAGAGGTTCTTCAACATGAATATAATCCTCGTTACTGACTGTATTTGTAATTGTCCCGGTACTTACTTCAAGGGTTACATCGTAAACTCCCGGTGCAGAATAAACGACCACCGGATTCTGGAGTGTTGATGTTGATGGAGTGCCACCTTCGAAAGTCCAGTTCCAATCCGTAGGGCTGCCAACAGACTGATCGGTAAAATGAACCGAACTTCCGGTACATATTGTTGAATTGTCAACGCTAAACGCAGCCGTAAGCAAAGGTGCCCTGCGGTAAAACCATCCCTGTGAACCGCAGATATAGCCTATTCCGTCACCGGTGTACAGGATTTCATACAATGCGGGGTCACCGGTGCTTTGTGGATAATCATCGCTCCAGGTTGATCCGCCATCCATCGATTTGTAGATCTGCTCCGGTGTTCCCGCAACAAACACTTCATTCTGGCCCGACCAGGCAAAATCATGCCACAACGGATAGCCGAAAGCAATCTGCTGTGAAGTCCATGTTACGCCACCATCGTAGGTTTTGAAAAGCCACCCATCTTCACCGGCTGCCATCCCGGTCATTGGGCTATAGAAATCAATTCCCAACAACAATCCACCTGCAGAATATACCGTACTCCACGTCAGACCCCCATTGGTTGACTTCTGGATATCACCTCCGTTTGTAACCAGGAAATAGGTATCCGCGCTTACATAGCAAACCTTGTAAGGAATGCCCGTAAGACCGCTTCCCTCAGTCCAGTTTGCTCCACCGTTGGAAGTAACGTAGATCCCCATTCCGGTATTTGTCTGGGCTGCGACCACCCCATGGTTGGCATCCTTAAACACTACATCTGTGTAATAATAAATGTCAGAACCCGGCGATTGCGGCGTCCACGATACACCGGCATTGGTCGTTTTTGCAAAATAAGCGCTCCATCCACAGGCATAACCGGTATTCAGATCAGGGAAACTGAGGCCTTCGAGCCCCTGATCTGTACCTGTCCATAATGAACTCCACGAGCTTCCTCCATCGCTTGTTTTTATCACGATGCCATCACCCATATAGGTTAAGGATTGTCCTCCGGCATAACCGATCTGACTTTGCCCCCCCGGGAATTCAATCCCTTTAAAGATGTAATTATACCCGGTATTGATTTTTTCCCAGTCCTGGCTATACCCGGACCAAACCAAAAGGATTAGCTGCAAAATCAAAATCACTTTTTTCATATGCTTCCCGATTTAATTTGTATGCTTCATGAGTTAACTGCTACTTTGGCTGAATTCAAGCCGGATCAGGATAAATAGTAACCTTTTCTTCGTCGTATTCAGGTTTATTTATTTCATTGACTTCTTTCCAGTAGCCGGTAATTGGCATTGCTGATGATGCATTCACAGCAAAGGCAATCTATAAAAATCTTCTGTGGTCTGTAATACAGAATAATGGTTTATCGAATCGGAATTAACCCCGCCATTTAAAATCATGCCTGTAAAAATTGTTACAATCCGGTTTCCATTTTCATGAAAATCTTCATCAAAAGTAAGAATAAACAAGTAATTATGCGTTTTGGGGAATTCAATATAACGGGAATTCAGGTCTTTTCCTTAAAAATCGGAAGAGTTGTATCCAGCCATGCATGGACGATTAATCAGATCAATTAACAGTAAGAATATTGTATTTCATTGTTTTCAGGGGAAAATTCTCACGATTTGCATAAATGATTGTTATTCTCTGTTATCACTTTACTTCTTGTATAATAATCAGCAATTTTGTATATTCGTGTCAAATTGCCTGGTTTTATTCAGATATTATAATTTAAATCGTGAAAAGCTTAGATTCAATAAATTATCAATGGAACGAAGAGACTATCTGTTAAGGGAAATAGAGAAAATAGGGATGGTCCTTCAGGCCATTCTCAACCGGCTGACAGGTAAAGGGGGAAATTTTCCAATCACATTAGAAAGCAGTTTCGAAGCAACCAGTGAGCTTTTACTAAGTGATGCGGATTTTGATCTGAACGGTTTTCTGGCCATGGACGAACCGGCTTCCGAGGATTACCTCGCCCGGTTCAAAGGGATGAACACCACCAATCTTGAACAACTTGCGGAAATTCTGTTTCAACTGGGAAAAAATGAGGAATCAGATAAAAAGAGCGTTTTACTTACAAAATCAATACAGCTTTTCGAATTGAGTGAAAGCATCGACAAGACTTATTCCATTGAAAGGGAAAGTAAAATCAGAGAGATAAAAAGTTTTCTTTAAAAGCCGCTTTTTGCTGTTTATAATATCACCGAAATCAACTTAAGCTATGAAACGATGAACCCAACCAACCACAACGAACCTGTTGAAGTATATGCCGGCACCGCCTGGCAGGCAGGATTGCTTAAAAGCTTATTGGAAAATGCTGAAATTGAAGCATTTCTAATAGATGAAATCATCGGAACCCTGAATCCATGGTGGACAGCGCCTGGTGGTGCGGGATCGGTAAAAGTAGTGGTCGACCCGACGAATTATGATAAGGCAATGCTTATTGTGACTGAATTTGAGAGCAATATGCGGGAAGAATAAAAGGTTCCTGCGCCCACAATCAAAGCGTTAAATAAAGCATGTTGAATCCCGGAATCATATCCGGCTCTTATATTTTTGTTTGTTGGCATAAAACAACTCATTTCTGCTTATTATCAAAACAACATACAGGATTTGATTATAATCCGGAGATAATTATCATATTATCACCCAATTCCAAATTGGCTATATACATCTTTGGCATTCCTAAATCTTATGCACGGTTCTAAATAAGGTGAACATTAAACCAAAAGTCAGATTCTTTTGTTAATAATTTCTTCTGAAAAGTGAACCATAAGTTCAACAAACGAATTCTGAATTTAATTTATCTAGGGTAATGGCAACAACAGATAGAACCAAAATAACCGTAGAAGCAACAATCAATGCTCCGGTTGCAAAAGTCTGGCTTTTATGGACAAGGCCGGAACACATCACCAGATGGAACAATGCCTCCGATGACTGGCACACGCCTTCAGCCGAAAACGATTTACGCGTAGGTGGAAAGTTCTCCTCAAGGATGGAAGCAAAGGATGGAAGTGTGGGGTTTGATTTTTGGGGGATCTATACCACCATTGAACCACATCAGTACATCGGATACACCCTGGGCGACGAACGAAAAGTTGAGATCAGGTTTGTGGCAGATGGAAACAAAACCAGGGTAATTGAGACTTTTGACCCGGAAGAAGTCAATTCGGCTGAATTGCAGAAAACAGGCTGGCAGGCCATTCTGGATAACTTCAAAAAATACGCTGAAGCCACTACCGGCAAGGAGACACTGCATTTTGAAATCAGCATTCATGCAAGCGCTTCAAAAGTCTACAGTACCATGATACATGAAAAACACTATGCGGAGTGGACTGCTGTTTTTAGCCCGACTTCGCGCTATGAAGGCTCCTGGGAAAAGGGTTCAGATATCAACTTCCTGGGAACCGACAAGGAAGGCAATGTTGGTGGAATGTACAGCAGGATAAAGGAAAACATTCCCAACCGGTTTTTGAGCATAGAGCATTTGGGAATTATTCAAAACGGAGTAAAAACATCTTCAGGCCCTGAGGTAGATGACTGGGCCGGTGCACTCGAAAATTATACGTTTACGGAAACGAACGGCACTACTTTACTCTCGGTTAGCCTCGACTCAATCGAAGAACATAAAGAATATTTTGAGAAGACCTGGCCCGCGGCACTGAAGGTTTTAAAAGAGATTTGTGAAAAATGACCACGAAAACAAACTGAATAAACAAACCACAATTATACAGCAGTTGCTACAAGGCCTTTATTTCCGGGCTTTGGCTGCTGTAAGCGAACAGAGTTAATCATTGTTTTAACTAAAAATCAATTATCATGGCAAGTGTCAGCACTTATTTAAACTTTGGCCGGAACACGGAAGAAGCTTTTAAATTTTACAAATCAGTATTCGGAACTGAATTCCTTGGCGAAGGCTTTATGCGCTTCAGCGATATACCACCTTCCGAAAGCATGCCTCCCCTGCCCGAGGCAGATAAGAACCTGGTGATGCATGTTTCACTGCCTATTCTTGGCGGACATGTTATCATGGGGACCGATGCACCGGAGTCGATGGGATTTAAGCTTAACTCTGGTAACAACGTTTACCTCAATCTTGAGCCTGACACCCGGAAGGAAACTGAGAGGTTGTTTAAAGCGCTTTCTGAAGGAGGAAAGATTGAACAGGAATTACAGGATATGTTTTGGGGCGATTACTATGGTAGCTTCCGCGACAAGTTTGGCGTACAATGGATGTTCAACTGCGCGGAGCAAAAGTAAAAATGCTTCAAAAAGCTTGTGATTTCATGATTCCTTAAGCACAGAAATAGGTTGAGGCTGAGGCTGAGGTTGAGTAAGTGAATGACGAATGTAGAATGTAGAATTTACGATTTACGTTTTACAGCTTGCCTCGTGAGAGTGGAGCGATAACGAGGATTTATGATTACCTTAACCTCAACTTTTTAATGCTGGCCATAGAGATGTTACTGAACAGAGGGCTTTTTGAATTGAACTCTTGAACTCTTGAACATTAGATTATTAGTTTTTTGCCAACTATTATTTTGGCAACCAGTAACCAGTAACAAGCAACCAGTAACCAGCAACCAGTAATCAGCAACCAGTAACCAGCTCTCAACCTTAACCTCAACCTCAACCTTTTAATGCTGGCCATATGGTTGTTACTGAATAGAGGGCTTTTTGAACCTTTGAACTCTTGAACCCTTGAACTCTTGAACTTTAGATAGTTAGCTTTTTTGCCAACCAGTAACCAGTAACCAGTAACCAGCCCTTAACCTCAACCTCAACCTTAACCTTAACCTCAACCTCTCTTCACTTTATGCGAAAACTATCTTCTTTCACTTTCATCACCCTCAACGGCTTTATGCACGATCAGCATGGAGACATCGGCTGGCACCAGCACGGCGCTGAGGAAAACCAGGTAGCTGCAGATGGACTCGGAGCAGCAAATATTCTCCTTTTCGGACGTAAAACATGGGAAATGATGGCAAGTTACTGGCCAACACCGATGGCACTTGAAAATGACCCGACAGTTGCAGCCGGAATGAACAAGGCTGAAAAACTGGTTTTTTCATCAACACTTCAGGAAGCAGCATGGGAGAATACGACCATTGTTAACGGAGATATTGCAGAGAAAATCAGGCTTCTGAAACAGACCCCCGGGAATAATATGACCCTGCTTGGAAGCGGAAACATACTCAGCCAGTTCGCAGCAAAGGGCCTGATCGATGATTACCTGATTATGATTGATCCTGTGGCCATCGGAACCGGAACACCAATTTTCAAAGGAATTCCCAAGCAACTGAATCTGAATCTTAAAAGCGTTCAAACATTTAAAAGCGGTGTTGTACTGCTACATTATACACCAAAAAAAAACCCTGATGAAAAATGATATAACCACCTGCCTCTGGTTTGACGGACAGGCCGGAGAAGCAGCAAATTTTTACTGCTCTGTTTTCAGAAATTCGAAAATCATTTCCAGTAGTCCCATGGTTACCAGTTTTGAACTGAACGGAAAAAGGTTCATGGGGCTGAACGGAGGCCCGTTATTCAAATTTAATGAAGCCGTCTCCTTCGTTGTAAACTGCGAAACCCAGGATGAAATTGACTACTTCTGGGACAAACTTACCGAAGGTGGTGAAGAAAGTCAGTGCGGCTGGCTGAAAGACAAATACGGGGTGTCGTGGCAGATCGTTCCCGAAATACTCGAACAACTGATGGCTGATCCTGAAAAAGCCCCGCGGGTTGTTGAGGCTTTTCTAAAAATGAAGAAATTTGATATTGAAACTTTGCTACAGGCTTAGTTTAAGTCCAGAATGACCAGGCTTTTTCATACTCCGTGGCAATCAGGCCTGTGCATTGTTGCAATTATCATAACAAAATGTTTATAATCCGGTTTTGGCAGCCATACGAACTGTTCGTAAACCGGTGTGGAATACTCCTACACTTTATTCACATCAATCCGATCAGGGAGGTTTTCTCTATACAGAAAACAATTTCATTTAGTTAAGGGACTTGTATGCTGAAATGTTTTAAACGCAATGCGACGCAGTAAGACTGCCGAACTGTGCGCTGAGGAACAAGCTTACCTGCCTGTCGTCGGGCAGGGGGCAGCGGAGTTAGCAAGGTTCGCATTTCTTTGCGGTTCTCTGCGATAATCATTGCGTTACTCTGCGGTTAATTTTTTCAATCCATGAATTTACCCCATTGACGCATATCACCGCAAAACCCATAACAATATATATAGATATCTGTTTAATTATTGACCTAAAACGCATTATACAACTTTACAAAACCAGCCATATGAAAAAATTAATGATACTCATGGGCATGCCTGGCATTTTCATTGCTATCATGCTAACGACCGGGGCTTATGCCACCAAACATATTGTAAACGTTCAGAATTTTGTTTTTACCCCGGCCAATCTCCCCAATGTTTTTGTTGGCGATACCATCCGCTGGGTATGGGTAAATGGTAGCCATACCACTACTTCCACAACCATACCTGCGGGAGCAGCCACCTGGAATAGTCCCATATCATTTTCTGTTCAGGTATATGAATACAAGATAACCATTCCGGGCACATACAATTACCGGTGTACGCCTCATTTTAGTAGTGGAATGATCGGTTCATTTACCGCAACCAATCCTCCTTCCCTTTCTGTAACACCTGCTAACCGGGATGTTGCGTCTGCAGCAGGCAGTACATCCTTTACGGTTACCACAACTGCCAACTGGACAGCACAAAGCAATCAACCCTGGTGTACGGTTACACCTTCCGGTTCGGGTAACGGCACCCTTGTTGCCAATTACTCCGACAACACGCTGCCTTTAAACAGAATAGCCGCCATTACGGTTT
The DNA here is from genome assembly GCA_016709025.1 of Bacteroidales bacterium. Lineage (GTDB taxonomy): Bacteria > Bacteroidota > Bacteroidia > Bacteroidales > Lentimicrobiaceae > Lentimicrobium. The sequence goes on from JADJEQ010000037.1 coordinate 283,719, forward strand.
TAGTTACAGGTGCTGAGCCTGTTATTGTTACTGTAACACAGGCCCAATCGGTCAACAAAACCCTTAATCTAACTCTTTACCTTGAAAGCTTGTTTAACGGGGCAACCATGAACTACGCGCAGGGTTCCTCAGGTAATCAGTTTCCGGGAAATACTGCCGATCAGGTATTTATTGAGTTACACAATGCCACTCCACCCTATGACATAACAGGTACTCCATTCCTGGCAAACCTGAGTATTGAAGGCACTGCCTCTCTGAGTATTCCCGGGTCATTCAGCGACAATTATTACATTGTGGTAAAACACCGCAACAGCATTGAAACATGGAACAGCAGTCCGGTATCATTCAGTGGTCAGCTTATAAATTATGATTTCAGCACGGCTGCCAGCCAGGCATATGGAGGGAATCTTAAACTAATTGCCGGGAAGTATGTAATCTACGGAGGCGACGTAACCCAGGACGACCTGGTAGATTCCGCTGATATAACACCCGTGGACAACGATTCGGGAAACTTTGAAACGGGCTACCTGGTAACCGATGCAAATGGCGATGGATCAGTTGACACAGCCGATATGACGATTCTGGATAACAATTCGTCAGAATATATCGCGACTGTTTCACCCTGATTGCTGAGTCAGCATGGCTAATCTGTAAATTCCGGTAAAAGAAAATCAGTCTGTTTCCTGAATAAAAAGTTCTTCTGTTGCCTGCCTGAATCATGCGAAATTTGCATTGGGAAGGAACAAATTATCGGAATTCACGTTAATACAAAAAACACAAATAACATGAAAAAAAGTATACTTTCTCTCTCTGTAATCATATTGTTATTTCACGGAGTCCAGGCCCAGATCAACCTGATAGGGTCGAGTGCTTCACAGAATCCGGATGTGATCAGCATCGTAAAATGGCAGGCACTCGATTCTGCTTCACTTACGAGCTATCCGACTGTTCTCGAAGCCTACCTTTTCGGATCTTCCGTATTCGATTCATGGAACGGCAACTATTATTTAACGGGCATCAGCGCCGACACCAGCGGCCTGCTTTCATTCAATTCAGGAACGGATACCTATACGATCAGCGGTTACTCTTCATTTTCCAACATTACGGAAATCGACATGAGTACCGGCAAAATCTACAACCTGACCTCTGATTCTATCGGCTATTTCAGTGTAAATGAATATGATATCAGGACCGGAACAGATAGTTTGCTGGGCGTGATTTTTGAGCCCGGCATTATTGGAATAGTTGCAGATGCAACCGGATTTGATTCCAACAATGGCATTCTTTATTATGTCGGTTACGACAATTCGCCCAATTACTGCCTTTACGCGATTTCCGTCAGAAGCAATGATTTTACATTTACCAAAACAACTCTCACCACTGTGGCACCAGGGAACAATTTCACCGGGCTAAACTACGACAACATCAACAACACGCTGTATGCATTGAATGCACGGTTTGATTCGACCTGGAACTATGCCGGCAGTTACGTTGTTGAAATCGATAAAATAGCCGGAGATGTTATCACAAGAGGCTCCCTGGCCGAATTCCCTTATTTTGTGGGGGGCTCATCATCATTTGATCAAAACTCGGGAAGCCTTCTTTTGGTTGGGATTGACAGTAGTTTTGCGGCAAAAATGATTGTTTTCGATACCTATACCAATTCTTATCAAACCGGATATGTACCCGGGAATGTTTCAGAAATCGTTTGTGATAATTCGTCTTTTGCCAGAAGCACTTATACAACCACCTCAGTCCGGGACATCGAAACAACTTCTCTGAAGCTTTATCCGAATCCGGCTGGAAAAACAATCACCCTTTCTGATATAAATACATCTGCCGGTGAAGCACGGGTAAGTATCTTCAGCCTGAACGGACAGCTTGTTTATGAGGAGAATGTTTATGTCAGTTCCTCTGTAATATTAGATGTAAGCTCGCTGAAATCAGGCACCTATCTGCTGAAAATGGTAAGTAATGACGGGGTTGAAACCCGCAAATTGATTGTAAATCAGAGTCTGAATTAAGATAAAATAGCCCGAAAGAAAAGAAGGTTAAGGTTAAGGTTAAGGTTAAGGCTTGGCACCTCACAGTGCGGATGAGAAATTTCAATATTAAAACATAGCAAGATGCAAACAGGCACTGCTGAAAATCCATGGAAACTGAAGACTCCTCCCCTCTCCTCTGAGTTTACCATGCATAAAGACACCAGGGATGGGAAAGAAATCCTGGTTTGTACGGTCGGTAAAACAGTTCTGTTTTATGACTACCGGTGTATCCACGATCTTCATGAAATGCTGAAACAACACGGTGACTGGATGGAACTGGGCAGTGCCGATGAGCAGAAACCTGCAAAAGAAGGCACGGTTGAAGCCTGGGGACGTTCTGAATCCAACCCGGTTGCTGGTTGGTATGGCCTGAAAAAGGGACTTCGCGGAAGGTTTGGCATGTATGTGCCACCATTGATGGAAGCGCTTGGGTTGGCAGAGCTGACACATGAAGCAAAAGGGAATAAAATGAAGGCCATTTAACAAACAATCCTACCCATGGCATACAATGAAAATCTGGCCGACAGAACAAGGGAAATTATAGCCCTTACACATGATCGGGTGGAAGAAAAGAAGATGTTTGGTGGTCTTTGTTTTATGGTAAACGACAAAATGTGCCTGGGAGTGATGAATGACCGCCTGATGGTTCGCCTTAATCCCGATAGGTATGATGAAGTGATTGAACTGGATGGATGCCGGCCCATGGATTTTACCGGCAAAACCATGAAAGGATACGTTTATGTTGAAATGGAAAGCCTGGCGTCACACAAGCAACTGCAATACTGGGCTGACCTGGCGCTTGAATACAATCAGGTTGTAAAACCATCTGTAAAAAAGAAAAAATAGATCGTTACTTCGCTGCTTGTCTAAAAATATGATCTCGCCCAAAAATCATATACTGTAATTTTGAGTCCACTCCGAAAAGTCATTTGACCCCCTATTCCCCGTAGGGGGAACATCCTAATTCAATGATTTTCAGATGTTCCCCTTTGGGGTCACGAATCAAACATCTGAAAATCATTGAATTTCTTACTTTTCGTTGTGGACTCAATTTTTTAGTTCAAAACCAGGCCTTTGACTTAAATTTTACCCTCCCCGAATTCCTAACTATTATTTTTAGTTAATAAACTATATTTTTTAGTTGACAAACTACAATTTATAGTTATATTTGCATTAAAATTATCCAATGAAAAAAATTACTGCCAAAGAAGAAGAGATCATGGACTTTTTCTGGGAGAAAGGGAACCTCTTCGTTAAGCAGCTGCTGGATTATTATCCTGAGCCAAAACCGCACTACAATACAATATCTACAATGGTAAGGGCCCTGGAGGAAAAGGGATACCTGGGCTATCATTCCTTTGGAAATACTTACCAATATTATCCGCTTATCTCTAAGGAAACCTACAATCGCCAGAATCTCAGGAATATGATTCACCGGTATTTCGGAAATTCCTACAAAAGGGTTGTATCGGCACTTATTGAAGAAGAGGATTTGTCGCTGGAGGAACTCAGGGAATTGATCCATGAAATTGAGAATAAACGAAATATCAGGCCATAATGGACGCCTTCATTCTTTACACACTGAAATCGTCATGCTGTCTTTCAGCCGGATATCTGTTGTACATCCTGTTGATCAGGCGCAAAACATTTCATCGGATAAAAAGATTTGTTCTACTGGCCATCATCCTCTCATCGCTGATTATTCCTGAGTTAACACTACAGATTAGCCCGGGAAGGGAAGATATCGTTTTTGAACAACAGAAACCGGCTTTTTTATCTGCGATACAATCGGTTATCCCTGAAAAACCAGATTCAACAACACTAACACAAGCACCTGAAAACAAAACAGGCAACCTGGTCCAACTGATTTATCTGGCCGGATTTACGATTCAGATAATTCTGCTTTTAAACGCAATGCGTAGAATTTTTATTCTTTTTCGCAAATCAGATAAGATAAAATACAAAGGCCTCAGGCTTGCTTTTATACCTCAGAATATCTCTCCTTTTTGTTTCGGAAGATATATCATGATCTCTGAAAAAGATTTTCAAGAGCACGGGGATAAAATCATAAGACATGAACAAACACATCTGAACGCATTGCATGGATTTGATTTAATTATTACTGAAATATATCTGGCGCTGACATGGTACAATCCATTCGTATGGCTGATGCGCTTTGAAATAAAGCAAAACCACGAATTTGAAGCTGACCGAAATGTGGTAAGAACCGGGTTTGAGCCATCGGATTATCAATTATTGCTGGTTAAAACAGCCGTTGGGGAGCACCGCTTCAGACTGGCCAATCAATTCAATCAAATAAACATCAAAACCCGTATCAACATGATGAATAAAAGGAAATCCAGTTCCCTGGCGATGCTCAGAATTATGTTTTTTATCCCGCTCATCGCCCTGATGGTGCAGGTGTTTGCTCAAAAGGAGATCATCACCTCAGGTTCGGATGGGAAAGTCAATTCCAACAGAAAGTATCTCTCATTAAATACTGACCAGTTAAAATCACTGGGATTTGAATGGACCCGTTCAGGACTATTCTACAAAAACAACCGCTTGGACAGGAAGGATAAAAGCACCCTATGCCTGTATTTTACGGACAGCACTTATAGTGCAAGCATCATTCTGCAAAAAGGTGAAAAAATTTCCGGCCATTCGCTTCCTGAAAAATTTCTGAAAAAGCTGAAACCCACGAATTTTGATTTTTATCCTGTGGCTGTCACAAGTTTCAATGGATTCCGGACACTGGATATGACTGCTTCTCTTAATAATTCCAGCGAAGAATTGCTGCCAGTCCAGATCAACCTCGCTGAACTGAATGCATGTAACAGAAAAGATACATTGGTATTCTGGTTCAGAATGACAGAAACTTTAAGGAAATTACTCCCACCTGAGGTGAATGCAACAGCTTTTCTACAACCTTGTCCCGAAAATCCGCCTAACAAATAAGCCAATGCAAAACCGGGACAACTGATTATCTTCTTTGTTTCCAATCTGCAGATGAGCAGGGTATTCAAACTAAAATTGCTATAAATGAAACCATTTCCGGATGTGCCCGGGATGACTGAATTTGATATTATACAGGTGAGTTTTAAAGAACAAAATGCGAACCTTTAACCCCTTTTTGTGTTTACCAATTCTTACAGGTAATTTTAAATTATGAATCCTGTTGAATCATTTATATACAGGTATGAGGGACAGCAAAGAGAGATTATGCTGTACTTTTATCAATTACTTTCTGAACAGCCGGGTGTTATCGCAAAGATTTCCTTTGGCATTCCCTTCTTTAACCGGAAATCCTGGGTCTGTTACCTGAATCCTAAAAAGGATGGGAGCGTAGAATTGGCCTTTACCCGCGGAAACGAACTTTCAAACCATTCCGGTCTGCTGAAAGCCGGAAATCGCAAATTAGTCAGGGGAATAGTGTTCAATTCCCTGAAAGATATTCCGTTTGACGAAATCAACGAAATCATACAGGAAGCTCTGCTGTTGGATGAGAAAGTGCCATACCAGATAAAGGACATCTTCTTCAAAAAAAACACACGCTGAAAAGACTTTAGATTGGTTGCTGTTTTTATTTTAACAGAGAACTAAAAGCCCATATTTCTGTTTTCATTTTAGTCTGTATATTTATACAATGCAATCAATGTACTATGTTGAAAATCTACCTCTTCACAGCGCTTTTATTTACAGCTCATCTGGCCGGAGCCCAATCATGGAAAACCTACCCTTACCATGAGGAAGGCACACTGATCTTTTTCCCGCAGGACGAAGGCCGTCATCCGGCAGAACCCACTGAATGGTGGTACACCAATGCTTTCCTCACAGGCTTAACTACAGGTAAGGAGTATTCGGTGATGTTGTCCTATTTTTACTATCCGGCCCTGGGTTTTGATGGCTTCCGGATTTTCAACCTTGCCGATGAGACCTCTGGCCAGTTCTTCACGGAAGCCCTCCCCTGCGTTTACCCGGTAATGTCGCAGGATCACCTGAATATACAGGCCCAGGTGTATACGGGTGGCAGTGAACAGTGGACCACCCTGGAGGACGACCAGGGCAATCTGATCCCGTTTGAATATCAGCTGAATGCAACTTCGGAATCAGGAAGCATTGATCTTACTTACGCCTCCCTCAAGAGGCCGCTGATGATCAACGATTCGGGCTTCGTTTACCAGGGGGCGGAAGGCTATTCCTATTATTATTCTCTCTCCACGCTGGATGTCAACGGCACCCTGACATTGAACGGAATTACTGAACCCGTAAGCGGCAAAGCATGGATCGACCGCCAGTATGGCACCTTTAATCCCAGTATCGGTGAGCAATATGAATGGTTTTCATTGCAGCTTTCCAATGGAATGGATCTGAATATCTGGGAACTTTTCACACCTCAAAACAGCATCCCCGACACTTCAACTTACAGGCATTTCAGTATTTACCTCAATGATTCCTCTTCATATTCCAGCTCTGATTTTACGCTCGAACGCTTACAATATATTTTCATGCCTGACCAGGAGAAATGCTATTCCAGGGAGTGGCATTTTGTTCACGACACGATTGACCTAACGTTCACCACCCTGCATGACAACCAGGAAGTTATGCTGCCTTTCAGGTTTTACGAGGGAAGTGTGGATGTTACCGGGACCGTAGGTACTGAAACAGTTACAGGAGTTGGATTCGCGGAACTCGTCCACGCTTATCAACATCCTGAAATTGAAATAGCTGACCAGACCAAAAACCTGGCTAAGAGCGGGTTATACACCATTATATGGGACCTGCTTAATCCCGATGACGGCAGACCCGTGTATTACGATGTTGGGTTAAGCCTGAACGACAGTCTGAGCTATGAACTAATTGCACAACATCTAACCGACACCTCCTGGATCTGGGACAATTCATCCGTTCCGCCCGGCACCCCCTTTTGGGTTATGATTTCGGGTTACTCTACGGATACAACCCTCACGGGAAGCGATTCAACCACAACAGCGCTGATTACCGGTGTATCAGAACCGGAATTCCGGAATTCCGGCCGAACGTTAACGATATCTCCCAATCCGGTCACCGGTCAATTCAGAATTTACTCAACATCCGACCTTACCAATTCTGAATTTATACTCTATAATCAGGAAGGGAAGCGGGTGATGATGTCTGAGGATTTTACAGGAAGCGAAATGCTGCTTGACAGAGGAAATCTGAAAAGCGGAATTTATTATTACACAATCATGCGCGGAAAAGAATTGATTCACGCCGGAAAACTGGTTTTTGAGTAACCTTCTGAACATCCTGAACAAAAGAAAAATCATCTGCCTCAAATTAGTTGTCCCGAAACTAAACAGCAATGAAAAACAAACTTATCACCGGATTACTGATCATTGCAGTGTTTTCTGTTGTGAAAGGATTCAGCCAGAATAGTTGCGAGGTAATGAAACAGGCCCTGACGGGAACATACACTGGTGGGTGTAAAAAAGGGCTGGCACATGGCAAAGGAATTGCACAAGGAGCCGACCGTTATGAAGGGCAATTTAAAAATGGATTGCCCGATGGCGAAGGAACCTATTACTGGTCGGGCGGGGAGATTTACCGTGGCGACTGGAAAGAAGGCAAACGTCACGGAATCGGCATCTATACCTTTCATGGAACCGGCAGTGACACCATCAGGGACGGGCATTGGGTCAATGATCATTACGCGGGACCGGTTGTGCCGAAACCGCAGGTAATTTCGAAAGAAGGTGTTGACCGTTTCACATTTAAAAAAGGCGGCGATGCCACACACAGGGTAATGATCAATATGTACCAGAACGGGGCCCGGAACATGGGAATCAGCAACCTTATGCTTTCATCATCAAGCGGCTATGAGTCAACCCTCGGGCCAGCCACAGGATTTGAAGAGGTTACCTTCCCTGTAATAATTAAGGTCATGTATTCAACACCGAATAAGACCAATACAACAGAAGTCTATGTAAAGTTTGAATTTAAAATTTCAGAACCCGGAGATTGGACCGTGGATCTTCATAATTGATTGGATTGCGGATTGCGGATTGCGGATTACCTTCGGTGAACTCCCTTCGGTCGGTTGCGGATTGCGGATTTCGGATTGTGCAAAGAAAGTAAGGACGCACTTCGACTTCGCTCAGTGTGACAGGGGGGCGATGGACGGAACTTTTAGAAATTAGACATTGGAAATTGGAAATTCTTTCCTGCCCCATGCTCCATGCCCTGAGCCCTGTGCTCTGCGCCCTGTGCCCTGAGCCCTGTGCCAACATCTGGCCATCATCTTTGTTTTTTATGTATCTTCGTAGGTTACATAAAAGCAATCTTCTGATTAATCATACTATGCTCAGGCATTCGGGGTTATTGGCAATATCAGTGCTACTGACGGTGGTTTCATGCCGCCGGTCCGACCCTCCTGTGCCTGCTCCTCCGGTATCTGATTCAACAGAAAAAGAGATACTTCATACTTTCAGCAATCCGGTGGTTGCTTTTATCTACCCTGATCATTCTCAGGTTGAAAGCCTGAAGAAAGAAATGGGCAGCAATCGGTTTTATAGTCTTTCCGACCAGCATGGTGCTGAATTTTCAAAAACACGCTTGCTTGCTGAAAAAAACAAGCTGACTACATGGTCGGGAACTGCGGGTAAATACAGGTTTGTAACCAACGATGGAACCATCGTCGACATTGACCTGAGCCGGATACATGAGCCCTGGAAAGTCATAGTCTTTAACGGGAAGGACACGCCGGTGGTTGCAGGAGCCAAAGACGCTGGGGACATCATCCGCAAATACAATCATCGTGAGATCAGGAGCAAAAACAAGGCGGAATCCGCGACGAATGTGTTAATACCTGATTCAGGCGACACTTCCACTCCTGAACAGCCAGTAAGGACCGAAAACTACAGTTCTATACCTGGTTTGAAAGAAACCACACTGAGACTCTACTTACTCCCGGGACAGGAAACACCTCCGGTTCGCAACGAAACTGCCGGTATCCGCGTCGTTAACAGTTACATAAGTCCTAACCGCCGCTTCTGGCTGGAATTTGACAACGACATGTTTTCAAATACAGACAGATATTACACCAATGGAGTCGTGCTCGGATATACAGCGCCAGCACTGACCTCATGGCAGATAAACAGGCTGATGATCAGGCACAACCACAATAGTGTGGTTCATTCGTCCATCAGTCTGCATCATGGAATGTTCACCCCACTCACAACTAAGGAAGCGCCGACGCTGGCCAACGACCGCCCTTATGCATCTGCATTGTTCATTCGTTACAGTCAGGTATCGGAAGATGAACAGGCAGAAATCATGTTAAGCAGCGCCATTGATGCAGGTGTAATCGGAGAAGTTGCACTTGGACAAATGTTACAACGCTCTGTTCATGCGGGTATCCCATCAAACGATGAACCATTGGGTTGGGAAACCCAGATAAAAAATGACCTGGTACTGAATTATTCTGCAAACATCCGGAAGCAACTGGTTAAAAGCCGCCACAACGAGGTTTATGCCGAAGGTTCTGCTATGCTTGGCACACTTTACACCAGGGCTACCATGGGGGTGAATGCAGTTGTTGGCGTTTACCGGCCGGGGCTGACTCCTTTGCCTGCCGACTACAGTCAGATATCGGCAAATTCCAGGCCCTGGCAATATGGAGCCCGTGGAGGACTGGAGCTAAGGATGGTAGGTTATGACGCGACGCTGCAGGGGGGAATGTTTAACAAAAACAACGTGTACGCTTTAAAGCCGGATGAAATTGAACGCCTGGTGGCTGCCATCCATTTTGGATTGTTTGTCAATTATCAGAAATTCGGACTCAGTGTATCGCAATATTATCTTAGCCCAGAATTTGAGGAAGGCAGGCAACATTTCTGGGGGCAGATTGGTTTACAGTTTGGATTGTAAGATGTCTATTGTTCAAATGTTGGCAAGGTGATAAAAATTCAACAGTAAATCCCCTGTTCGAATAAAATAAGGTTAAAATAAAGAAATGATCATTGATTACATAAGATATCTGCTGCTTGCCTCAACGGTGCTGGTTTCAACCCTTACAAATGAAACCCACCCAGTGGATGCGATCAATGCGCCTGATTCAACATCGGTTACCCTGTTGTTTGCCGGTGACATCATGCAGCATGGCCCTCAAATCGAAGCTGCATGGTATGCCGGTGATTCCGGATACAATTACAATCCCTGTTTCAGCTTTGTAAAACCAATTGTTTCCGGATTCGACATAGCCATTGCCAATCTTGAGGTGACCCTTGCGGGAAAACCTTATACCGGTTATCCACAATTCAGTGCTCCGGATGAACTGGCAGTCGCGGTTCGGGATGCCGGTTTTGACGTACTGGCAACCGCCAACAATCATTGCTGCGACCGGGGAAAAGCAGGACTTATCCGCACTCTCAGTGTTCTCGACAGTCTTAAAATAGAGCGCACAGGCACCTTCCTCGACAGTGCTGATTTCAGGGATCACCATCCACTGATTCTGAAGAAAAACGACATCACCATTGCCCTGCTGAATTACACCTATGGCACCAACGGCTTACCGGTGCATGAACCCACGATCGTCAGCCTGATCGATACCAGCAAAATTATCAATGACCTGAAATCAGCAAGGAAACCGGGTGTGGATTTTGTTATTATATTTTTTCACTGGGGCAATGAATACCAGTCGCAAGCTTCAACAGATCAGGAAGCACTTGCCAGACTGTGTCGCGAACATGGCGCTGATGCCGTAATCGGCTCTCATCCTCATGTTATTCAGCCCATGGAATACTTTGCCCCTGACACCTTAAATCCGGTTGGGCATCTACTGGTTTATTCATTGGGAAATTATGTTTCCAACCAACGCGACCGCTATAAAGACGGTGGGGCAATGATTGGATTTACCCTGACAAAAACCTGGAATAAAAAAACAGTCAGCCGTCCGGAATATCATCTGAACTGGGTGCATACTCCATATGTAAACGGCAGAAAACAGTATTATATCCTTCCTGTAAAACAGTTTGAGAATGAACCTTCGATGGATTCAATATCCAGGGAAAATCTCAGGCAGTTCTCCAGTGATTCGAGAGGATTGTTAAATGCTGGGAAGAACTCTGTCCCGGAATTTTCTGTTACGAGGTAACCCGGGGGCCGCGTTATCTCTCCACTTTCTATTTGATCCCTGTCTGTCAATTCGTCAGCATTTGAAAACTTCTATTGGCATAGATGTATTTCGCCCAATATTAAATCGCTTAATTATCACTATATTCGGGATCAGGCACTGTCAAAAGGCTGTCATTGGCATATAAATTGAGGAGCGGGGAGCAAACGAAAAAGGCATGAAGACAAAAGTTATCCAATCATTAACTGAACTGAAAAACATAACCGGCACCAACGAACGCAGTTTCCTGCTGCTTTATAAAAGCAACTCAGCAACATCCGGCTGTGCCGAATCGTACATCGAAGAAGCTGCTGCCCAGGTTGAAAACGCCGCCATACTCAAAGCAGATGTAACTACCGTCAGGGATATACACCCTGCATATGGAGTAGATACCGTTCCTTCGCTGTTGGTATTCGCAAAATCAGAATTGAAAAATATCATCAAGGGATGCCAGACTGCTACTTATTACAAAAACCTGATTGAGAATCAACTTTATCAGGTGAGTTCAGGTTCCGCAGGCGGGCCCAGTGTTACAGTTTATTCCACCCCTACCTGCTCCTGGTGTACCACCCTGAAAAACTACCTGAGGCAGCACAAAATTTCATTCACCGATATTGATGTTTCCGCTGACCCGGAACAGGCCAGGGCACTTGTAAACCGAACAGGGCAAACAGGTGTACCTCAGACTGAGATCAACGGTGAAATGGTGGTAGGCTTCGACAAAGCAAAAATCAACAGACTACTGAGTATTAACGGATAAATCCAAATAAACACACAATGAAAGAATTGCAACCGCTCAACCAGAATGTATTGCTCGACATGAACCAACCGACCGGAGAACAGCGTACTTCGGGTGGTATTATTATTCCCGACACCATGAAAGAGAAACCTCAAATGGCAAAGGTAATCGCAACGGGAAACATTGAAAACAGCGAGATTTCAGCAGGAGACACCGTACTGTTCAGAAAATTTGCCGGTACCGATATTGAATTCGAAGGCCGTAAATACCTGGTCGTCCCTTACACCGACCTCCTGGCGAAAATCGTTGAAACGGAAAGTATCTGAAAACCAGAATGGGTTACGAATAATCGTACAAGTTGGTAAAACCTGACAGGTCGGCCTTCGACTAAGGTCCTGCCCTGTTTGCCTGACGCAGTCAGAGAGGCTGATTGCCTGGGCAGATTGGAAGACAGGCTCAGGCACCAGAAGATAACCTGACAGGTCAAAAGAAAAACCTGACAGGTCGGAAGAAGACCTAACAAGTCAAAAGAAAACCTAACAGGTCGGAAGAGTTTCTGACAAGTCAAAAGAAAACCTAACAGGTCGGAAGAAGACCTGTTAGGTTATTTGTTTTCCTACTTGCCGGAAGCCTTGTCATTGGCTTCCTTTACAATTTTATCGGACTCCTGCCGGGCCTTAGCCATGATGCCATCGGCCTGCTTCTGTGCTTCGGCCACAGCTTTATCGGCTTGATTGGATGCTTCTTTCTTCGCCTGGTCTGCGGCTGTTTTCGCAGCAAGTGCGGCTATGGGTCCGTTCTTCTTACCTTCAGCGATCAACTGTTCGGCACGTTTGTCGGCTTCCTGCTTAATCTGAACAGCCGTTTTATTGGCGGTTTTCATGATTTCGTCGGACTGTTTCTGCGCATCAGCGAGGATTTTCTGCGCTTTGGCATTCGCCTCTTCAATGTATTTACCGGCCTCTTCACGCACCTTAGCTACCGCTTCTTCCTTTTTTTGCTGTATGGTTTCAGTAATCTGCTGTTTCATGTCCTCAACAGCATTAGCGCCCATACTCTTCAAACTGGTAGAAATTTTGGGGTTGGACACGGTTCCACTGATCAGCACAGCCACAGGAACATGATCACCCAGACTGAAATTTGCCCCTTTCTTATTCGCTTCACTAACCAGGTTATTCAGCACATTGTTGGCAGCCCCGCCGAACTCACTTCGCGGGATGGAAAGCTGCATCACATATTCCATGGTTTCGTCAAAGGAATTCCATCCGGAAATGTCGGCTTTGGTTTTCCCGATGGCTGTCTGGAACGGCTTCACAAACACTTTACCATCCACCAGTTCAAACGACAGGTTTATCTTTTCAATCGCCCACTGTTTCAGTTTGTCGATTTTAAGGGCATCGGCTACCTTGCTGAAGGTGTTGACATTGGTAAATGTAAGTGCAGGTGACATGAGTTTACCACCGCCGTTGATTGAGGAATATACGGGCATCATAGTTCCATCAAGATCGGTTTTCAGGCTCAACTGAGTACTGAACCTGCCTGAAGCCAGCCCGGCAATAGGAGCCAGTTTTTCCATGGTATTAAAGGTTTTGAAAGCTTTCCGGACATCCATATCCTTTATATCAAGTTTGAAATCAACAACCGGGGTGCCGGCTATAGCCGTAGAATAAGAGCCATTTACCCCGATGGAGCCATCCATGGCGTTCATATTCAGGTTCTCAAGCAACACCTGCTGATCTTTTATGCGCAGAATGCCTTTCACATTCCTCAGATCCATGTTATCATAAATTACCTGCCCAAAGCTTGCGTTCATAACCAAGTCGAGGCCGGCCGGAACCTCAAAGATTTCCATCGCGGAAGTATCTGTCGCTGCAACGGGTCCGGCAGGTTCTGTCATGAAATCATTGACATTGAAATAAGAAGAATTCATTTGCATGTTACCTTTCAAATCGCCTTTGTCGAAAAACCAGGCCATCAGGTTCTCCAGTTTTCCGCTGGCCATTATATCGTTTTTTCCGATGGTGGCTTTCATTACCGGCATATCGGCCCTATCTGGTGAAAGGCTTAAAACGGCTTCCGATATGGTTAGTTTTTCGGGCAATGCAGCCGTTTTGTAAACAATGCCGGAAGCGGCGATTTTACCTTCCGCATTAAACTGACCGAACTGTTTACTCTCTATGGCAGAAAGTTTTCCCTTTGCCAGGATATCAACATCCAGAATTCCCGAGAGTTCATCTCCTTTTTCAAGCGGATAGAATTTACCAACGTCAGCGAGATTCAGTCTTCCGGTAACTTTTGTATCAATAAATGGATCGCTGACCGGAGTGCTGACGTAAAGCCTGGCATCCACAGGATTGCCGGCCATTTCGAGATGTAATTTCGTTACATCAACGATGGTGGCATCCGGATCACCGGTTGCATTGGTAATCGCTGCCTGCATTGAAATATTCTCCACTGAACCCGGTAACTCAGGATAGCGGAACATGGCATCTGCAATCGAGATATCGAGACCAAAACCAGGCATGGAATTGTCACTGTAAAGCCCTCTGACAAATCCCTTTAACGACAGGCTGCCTTTTGCCTGAACCGAGGCAAAATCTTTTGAGTAGATGGCCGGGATCAACGACAGGAAACTTTTAAAATCATTTTTAGCAGCCTCAAACTTAATATCCATATCGTAACCCTCGTCGGGCATGGCAAAGAAACCTGAAGCCATCATCTCAAGTCCATTGATCTTCAGCTTTGCATCCGGAAAAGTGAACTTCCATGCATTCAGGTCGGCTCCGATTTTTGAAGCCAGATTGGCGTTTGCATTGTTCAGGTAACGCACACCGTCGTAGTCAACCGTCAGGTCGCCCACCAGGGTTTCTGTTAAAAGATCAGTGAAATCAGCTGTTAGATCACCACTGAGCTCATGATTTACCTGCCTGGCTACCACCAGGGTATTCAGACTTGCATCGTCGTAAATTATGCTGCCATCGGTAATCATAAAACTCCGCAATGCAGCCCTGAATGGTGTAGCTCCCTCTTCTGCCACAGCGCTGGTATCGGCAGATGGTTTCATAATATCCCAGTTGGCCCGTCCATCCTGCAATACCCTGAACTTAAAGGAAGGCTGACCGAGTTTTATACTCCTGATTTCATACTGATCCCCTTTGAATACGCTCATCAGGTCAATGGTTAATCTGAGATCCGGCACTTTTGCAAGTGTATCTTTGCCAAAGTCATCAATACCAATGATTGTCAGATCTTTCAGCCCCAGCGAGAAATCAGGGAAACTCCTGATCAGCGAAAGACTGACTCCCTTGAAATCAAGGCTTGCATTCAACGATTTATTGGCTTCACGCTTGACGGTTTCGACAATTTTTCCCTTAAAAATAAAGGGCAGCGATATAATTACCACCAGCAGAAACACGAATACAATCGCAGAGATTTTTAATGCTTTTTTCATTTGTAAACAATTTAAATATTTATGGCTGGAAAGCTTGGTCGGCTTTTGTTCCGGTTGAAATACCCTAAACAAACCATGAATGAATTTCTTACCAGTAAATAACTGTTCGAATCATGTAATGTTGTGTCCGATATGACCAGACACAATCATATGGTCGGCAATGACCAGGGCGGCCATGGCTTCAACAACGGCAACAGCACGGGGAACAATGCAAACATCGTGACGGCCGCCGATCGAAAGTTCCTTCATCGTTCCCTCCTTATCGGCAGTAATCTGAAGTTTTGAAATGGAGGAAACCGGTTTGAAGGCAACTCTGAAAAGAATGGTTTCACCGGTAGATATACCGCCTAAAATACCTCCGGCGTGGTTGGTTGCAGGATGGAGTCCCTTTTCGCCAACCGAAAATGGGTCATTGTGTTCAGATCCTCGTTTGCCGGCAGCTTCGAATCCATCGCCGTAGTCAAAACCTTTGGCAGCATTGATACTCATCATTGCTCCGGCCAGATCAGCCTGAAGCCGGTTAAATACGGGCTCGCCCAATCCGGCCGGCACGCCTTCAATCATGCAACTGACCACACCTCCGGTTGAATCACCTTCCGTTTTAAGGTTCTCAAGAAGTGTTTGCATCAGGGCTTCTGCCTGAGGATCGGGACAATGGAGAGATGAACCTGAGATTAACTCAGCATTCGGGACTTCCCGAAGCGGTCCA
Organism: Bacteroidales bacterium; assembly: GCA_016709025.1. Lineage (GTDB taxonomy): Bacteria > Bacteroidota > Bacteroidia > Bacteroidales > Lentimicrobiaceae > Lentimicrobium. Next base: position 299,814 of record JADJEQ010000037.1, read on the forward strand.
ATAACGATCGCACCAATCTGTGAAGTATATCCGGTAATGCGTATTCCGAAACGTTCAAGCAATTGCCCTGCCAGCGCACCTGCAGCTACCCTGATTGCTGTTTCGCGTGCCGAGGACCTTCCTCCTCCTCTTGGATCATGAAAGCCGAATTTGGCATCCCAGGTAAATCCGGCATGCGACGGACGAAAAAAATTTTCAAGCTCTTTATAATCAGCAGGTCGCTGATCATTATTAGCAATCAGAAATGCAATGGGTGCACCGGTGGTTTTACCCTGGTATACCCCGGAAATAAATTCGGGGACATCATCCTCATTTCTTTGCGACTGAAATTCACCATTGCCTGGTTTTCGCCGCTGCATTGCCGATCTGACCTTGTTAAAATCGATCTGCAGTCCTGCAGGAAAACCATCAATTACCCCACCTATCATGGGACCGTGAGACTCACCAAAAGAGGTAAGGCGGAGCAGATGTCCGAATGTGTTACCAGCCATGGAGCTAAGATACGAAAAGAAAAGTATGGGTCAGAAACAAAAACCGCCGGAATTTCCGGCGGTTTTTCTTATTGGTTGGCGTCGCGAAGCATTTTCAGTTTTGCTTCAAGCAACTGAAGTTCTTCCTTGGCTTTATCGATCTTTTTCTCAAATTCCTGTTTTAGCAGATTGGCTGTTTTGGATTTGGCGAAAAACCCGATGTTGTTTTCCCAGGTCTTGATTTCGTCCTGCAATTGCTGAATCTTGCCCTGAACAAAACCTCTTTCTTTGCTGATGACTCTTCCGGCATCGGGAGCATCTTTGGACATGCGTTCAACACGACTGCGATAATTCATAGCACCCATGGAAACAGAATCCATTTTCAGCTTTTCGAAATGCTTGTTTATCAGCGCCCTGAATTCGGTCTGTAGCTTGTCTTTCTCCCTGATGGGAACATGTCCGATTTCCATCCACTGCCTCTGGTAGTCTTTGAGTGTGTCAACCGCAAGGTTACGATCATCACCCACAGAGAATTCCTTTACTTTTTCGATCAGGTCGAGTTTCAGTTTCAGATTTTCCTCTTCGTGGCCCGAAACATTCTTGAAATATTCCGATTTGGTTGAGAAAAATTCATCGCAGGCAGCCCTGAAACGTTTCCAGATGCGGTCGCTTTGTTTACGCGGCACAGGTCCTATTTTCTTCCATTCATTCTGCAGGTTGATCAGATCGCGACTGGTATTTTTCCAGTCGGTACTGCTGCGCAATGCTTCAGCCTGAACGCACAAATCGAGCTTCAGGTTGAAGTTGTTCATCTGCTGTTCCTTCAGCTTATTGAAATACTCCTTCTTGGCATTAAAGAAACCATCGAGCGAAGTTTTGAACCTGGCCCAGATCTCATTGTTCTGTTTTTTGGGAGCAGGTCCAATGGTCTTCCAGATTTTCAGCAATTCAGTAAACTGTGCTGTAACATCCTGCCATGCTTTTATAGAGTCGCTTTCAGTAGCTACGAGCTGTTCAGCTTTCTCACACAGGATAACTTTAGCAGTCAGGTTCTGCTCAAGGCTTTCCTGCATTTCGTTGTAGTATTCGCGGCGGCGCTCATTGATTTTCTCAGTGGCACTGCGGAACCGATCCCAGAGTTCATCTTTCTTATCCTGGGGAACCGGCCCTATCTCCTTCCACTCTTCGTGGTATTGCTGGAGATTTTTGAAGGATTTTATGATGGATGGTTCAAGCAACAACTCTTCAGCTTTCTCACATAAGTGAATTTTAGCTTCCAGATTTTTCTTCAGATCAAGATCTTTCAGTTCCTTGTTGATTTTAACTTTATCAAAGAACTTTTCTACCAGGAAATGATAATTTTGCCAAAGGGTGTTGATTTCACCTTTGGGAACCATTCCTATTGTTTTCCAGCGATCCTGAAGAATTTTAAACTCATCGTAGGTTTTTTTCAGTGTTTCCTCTGAATTGATGAGTACCTTAAGTTCGTCGAGAATCTGGCTTTTTGCCTCCAGGTTTTTAATCTTGAGTTTTTCCTGCTCCTCGTTGTATTTCCCTTTATTCTGCTTGTATATATTAAATGCCGCTTTAAACCTTTCCTCAATGGCATCATCCTGAACCGGCTGTGCCTCTGCTGGGGCTTCAGCATCTGGTTCGTCGGCTACCTCTGCAAGTTTCTGGTATTGCTCCTGCTTGAATTCCTTGTTCAATTTCAGGAAAGCCAGCCGGATAAGGCCAACAGCTGATTTTATTGTATTGACATTGCTATCCTTAACCAAATCCTCGAGCTTTTCAACCAGTTGTTCACGGTCAAGGTTTTCAAACAAAGGATTGGCCTCTGTTTCATGCTCATGAATTTCAAGTTCATCAGACTCATCCTCGTCGGCAGAATCTTCCGGCACTAAAAGAATCTCTTCATTAACCGGGGCTGGGGGATCAACCTTAACCAATTCAATTGCAGCTGTTTTCAGGTCCGCAACCAAAATTGGCTCAGCAATATGTTCTTCCTCCGGAGCTGAAATCTCTTCTGAAGCAACTATAGTGTCTTCAGCTTTTTCTGGTTCAGTTGATGTAATTTCCTCAGCAACAACTTCGTTTTCCACAACCGGCTCTTCCACAACAGGAGAAATAACATCTGAAGCAGCAACTGTGGCTTCAGCCTGCACTGCTTCTGTAGTTTCCGTATGCTCTTCCGCAGCAACTTCCGGTACAACATCAGATTCTGCTTCAGTTGAAGAAAACGCATCCGGAACCGGAGCTGTTTCTGTTGTTTCAGCAATCTCTTCAACTACTTCCGGCGCATCATCTGAAATCTCTGTAGAATGATGTATCGCTTCAGCAATTTCTGTCTCAATGACAGGAGCTTCACCGGTTTCAACTTCAGTTTCTGCAACAGTTGGTTCTGGTTCAACATTCAGAGGCATTTCTGGTTGTTCTTCTTCACTTCCGCTAATCTGGTCTTCAACAAGATCCTGAGCTATTTCATCAGTATGATCTTCGGTGTTTTCAACAATTTCAACCGTTTCTTCAACGGGAAGGGAATTCGCCTCCTGAGCAGGATTTACTTTCTCAGGATTTTGATTGGATTGGTCTTTCGTTTCCATCAGGGATTCAAATGAATGATTAATAATAGATTTAGCAAGCATTCCTACCATGTCCGGACAAATGTCCATTTCCGGCTAATTCAATGAAAATTAAGAGATTTTCCGGTAAAGGCCTACGGGCCGGCAACTATGGAGGCGGGATTTAAACTGTTTATTTCTCAGTTATTTAGGTTCGCAATGTTTTCAGGGATGCAAAGGTAATAATATTCTTTTGTTACAGTACATCTTTTAATTCAATTCGGAAACAATAATTATTTGGGTTTAAGGCCCTGTAAATCAAAGCGGTCTTTTGTTAAAAATGAGGTAACCGAATTTAAGGAAGAACGACCAGGGCTCATTTTCTCCGCTGAAATAATTGAGACTTAAACTGATGGGCCCTACGGGACTAAAGTAAACAACAGCAGTAGTGGCCATTGGGAAAATCTTGATTTCAGTAGCATCCTCAGCAAGACGTGTAACAGGTATTTGCTCAATACCCCTGGTTGGAACAAAAAGGTATGCTTCGAGTCTCCAATCGATTTTTTTGGTAAAAGAGTATAAATTCTTTGATCCTACAGCCAGAAATTTGTTTGCCCTGAACTGCGGCATAAATCGGATGTTGCTTTCCGGGATAGGCTGAAATGCAGTAGCAGAAAGGATGCTGGAAGAGTAATTGCTGAAAAAATTCTGTGTTGAGTAATGTGCTTGCGTGAACACCCCAAACCTGAATTTGCCAATCTTTTTATAGTAATTATCATAGGTAAGCTGAACCTGCAACCAGGAATGATTGCGGGAAAATTCTTCATCGGTCAGTGAGGTACTTCCCGGCCGGTAATCTTCCCGGCCAAAAACAAAATGGGTTTCAATGGCCAGCCTGGCACCGCTGCTTGCATATTCTTTCCTGTTCAGACTGTTGAACTCCAGTAATACACCCGGTGAATAAAAATGAAAACTGGTCCTGTCTAGGGTATCGTTGCGGGAATAAATATTGGTTTGATAATATTCATCCCGGTTAACCCCAATTTGAAAATCGAATGCCAGCACACCATCGTTGGTTACCGGGAAACCCGACATAATTGAAAAGAAATTATCGCGTTCAATCAGGAAATAAGGGTCTTCATCTTCAAAAAAGTAGGTATTCGTCTTAAAAAAGTTAAACTTATTAAAAGTAAATTGTGATTTGATAAAAAAAGGCAGGCGTCTGGGAAAATCTATCCGGCCTTCGACCATACCGGAATTATAAAACCGTCCGAAATATGAATTGGCCTGCAACCGCAGGGAATTCCTGTTCCAACTGTTGTACTGGAGTTTCAGAAACAACTCGTTTACAGCGCTGGAGGTAACTGCTCCTCCAACCGATGTCAAAAGCTGGTTCTGGGCTTTTATATCAAGCATAAGATCGTAAAAGCCCGATTCCCGGTTGAAATAAAGCCGGGGGTAAATATGCTCTATCTTTTCTTCTGAAATCAGCTTGAAATACTCCGGCTCGATCATGTCAAGGCTCAGGCTGGCCATCTTGTTTACCTTCCCGGGTTTCGCCTGATTAAAAGTATTCTTCCGGAGCATCCGGTTAACATTTTCAAATTGCCCGCTTTTGAGCCCGGTAACATGAAAATTTCCTATTAAAAGGGGAGGTTTTTTTTTGATAAAAGCAGCCCTTTTTGCATCTACTTCGGCCTGAGGTACTTTTCCGACAATAAAAGATCTTATTTCCGGAATCATCCTTTTTGCTGCAACGTAGCCACTGTCGATAAATTCCTTTGTATTACTGAAATCAATGACATTTACTTTTTTCAGATTGGGCTTTATCAGAACCCCGTTCTCGCACATTACAGAGTAATCGCTTTTCAGCATCAGCATATTCTGAAGCTGTGAGATAATATTATCTGCATCAGGTTCAGCATAATTGGCAGACGCCTGGCTGCCAATGATAATATCCGGGAAGAAGTTATCCATCATGACATCGGAAGGAAAATTATTATACATCCCTCCGTCGAAAAGCAATTTTCCATCTATACTGATGGGTTTAAAGTAGAACGGGAAAGTCATGGATGCGCGGATGGAGCTTCCCAGGTCACCTTTACTTAAGGCAACCGCTTCCGTGCGGGCAATATCTGACGCCATGCACCTGAACGGGATCATCAGACTATCGAAATCATAATTCGCAGCAGCACTCGCCCCGGCAAAAATCTTCATAAATACAAAATCCATCAAAACCGGCGAAACGATATTCGAAGGCAAACTGGGTGTCAGCAGCGAATCAACCCGGAATCTAAAATCTGCCCAGGAAGCATCAGGCCTGGGTTTTTTGAAAAAATAGGTATATTTTTCGTCAATGTTCCCTGAAACCCAGTAGTTAAACTCAGAAGAGGTAATCATTGCTTCCATTTCATCGGGAGAATAACCAGAAGCATACAATCCGCCAATAATAGCACCCATGGATGTCCCGGTAATGTAGTCAATCGGGATCCCTTCTTCCTCGAGTGCCCTGATAACGCCAATGTGGGTAACCCCTTTTGCCCCTCCCCCACTCAGCACGAGGCCTACTTTCTGGGCATTTGCAGGAAAGACCAGGATTGTGAAAGTAAATAAAGCAAAAAGAAATTTTAAAACATTTATTTTCATGACCTTACCTGTCCAGAAACAATTATTATCAGGTATGTAAAGATAACTAAAGCAGCGATGCAATTATCCATTACACCGCTGCCAAAAAGCAAAACAATGAAAATTATCAGACCAGATCCAGCCCTTGTTCCAGGTCGCTGATCAAATCTTCAACATCTTCAATTCCAACAGAATATCTGACAAGGCCATCGGTAATCCCTGCTTTGGCTTTGGCTTCGGCAGACACTTTGGAATGTGTCATCGATGCAGGATGCTGAATGAGCGTTTCAACACCTCCCAATGAAACTGCCAGTATAGCTACTTTAACATTGTCCATCAATATTTTACCGGCTTTCAGTCCGCCTTTCAGTTCAAAGCTGATCATTGAGCCAAAACCATCCATTTGCCGGGTAGCCAGTTCATGTTGCGGATGTGATTTAAGTCCCGGATATTTCACCCAGGCAACTTTGGGATGATTTTCAAGGTAAGCGGCAATTTCCATCGCATTTCCCTGTGACCTGTCAATCCTGATTCCGAGGGTCTTGATACCACGAATAACCATGTAGGCCTGATGAGGATCCATGTTGCAACCGAGTGTCACCATCATGCTTCTGAGTTTTTTACCCAGGGCATCGTCTTTGGTTACGATCATTCCGGCAACAATGTCGGCATGTCCGTTCAGAAATTTTGTCATCGAATGAAAAACAACATCGGCGCCTAATTCCAATGGTCGTTGTAAGTAAGGGCTGCTGAAGGTATTATCAACTACCAATACCATCTTGTGTTCATGTGCCAGCTTAGCGCATTCAACCAGGTCGGTTATATCCATGGTTGGATTTGCAGGAGTTTCAACATACAACATTTTGGTGTTTGGTTTGATGGCAGCTTTCACCTCATCAAGGTTGGCGGTATTCACATAGGTGGATTCCACTCCGAATCTCGACCAGTGCTGTTCCATCACAACCCTTGACGGCCCGTAAACCGCTGCAGAACTAACAATATGGTCGCCCTTCGACAGTAGCGCCATATAGATCGTGTTTACAGCTGCCATACCCGATGATGTGGCTATTCCCTGTGTCCCTGTTTCAAGGTCGGCAACCAGTGTTTCAAGTGCATGAATGGTAGGGTTTCCTATCCGGGTATAAATATACCCGTCTTCTTCTCCCGAGAAGCATTTGGCACCATGGTCGGCGCTTTCAAAAATAAATGTCGAAGTCTGATAAATGGGGACTGTGGCACTGCCAAGCGGGTTTTCGAATTCACCACTGTGAATAAGGCGGGAGTTAATTCCCAGTTTTTTAGAATGTTTCATTGAATTCCAATTTTTATAATTGTTAACGGTGTAATACTCTTAATAAACAACCGGATAATCTCCTGAACTGACCTCCTTGATTTCAAACCGGTTTCCTGTTTTATCGCTGATAAATGCAATGGATCCGGCAGGCCTTGTAATCATAATTAACTGGTATCCGGATCTTTCAGCATTAAGGCAAATTTCATTCTTATTGGATACCGTAAGGCAAATATGAGAAATACCTGGCTTAAAAAATCCGACTGTGTGAAAAAGCTCAAGTTTAAGCCCGTCTTTTTCAATCAGAGTGACTTCCAGTTCATGTTCAAAACCAAAGATGCTGAAAGCAGTCTTTTGGTCAACTACAAACCGGTATTGTTCAGTGAACCCTAAAACATTGCAGTAGAAGTTTGTGATATCTTCTTTAAATCCAACAGGTATGGCGACATGATTCAATATTTTCGTGGGAATGTCCATCCTTCCTTTCTATTTAACAGATGGCCCCAGAGGATGATGCTCCCGGATCATTCCGGAACCACAGAAAGTACATATCAGGCTGCGGCAAGGAATACCAGATTGATGTGAAATTCTGAGACTGCAGCGCGGACAAACGCAGTAACCTGTCTGATGAACGGCCGGACGGGGCAGAAGGTCGCTGTTCTTAACCTGCACCAGGCGACTGACATCAACAATATTTGCACTCCGGCAAACAGGACAATCACTAACTTTTTTCTGATTGTCAGGCAAACAGAATGCTGTATTACACGCTTTGCATTTGAACCAGGATTCATCAAATGAAACATTTCCCCCTTCAATCACTAAAGAGAGCCCTTCAACAACCGCCCTCGTCAGCTTCTGCCTTGCCTGGTCATAGATCCTTGAAAAGGTAGGCCTCGATACCTCCATCCGGTCAGCTGCTTCCTGCTGGGCAATTCCTTCATAATCAGACAACCTCAGTGATTCATACTCTTCGTAAAGAAGTGTAATGCTGCCGTTGGAACCTGATGCAATGCCAAATGGCGCAAAGCCGGTTGCTATTGGCGGACGGTGAATCCTTCTGCTTCGTTTCGGTCGGGGCATGCCTGAATTATTATGTCCTCAAAGTTATGAACATTTGTTCAATTAGCATTCATGGATCACTTATTCTTTTTCAGCCCATAGGAAATACTGTCGAAAATAGTTCGTGATCGCCTGTTTTTGAAAATTCCTTCATTGATGGCTTTTACATCCTCTATGGTATAAAATGCGTTGGGATTAAACCGGTTGATGATGGAGACGACGTGTTCCACATCTTTGCGTTTAATAATACTGAATACAATATTCACCTTACCCATTGCACCTTCAGCTTCCACAGAAGTTACTCCATAGTTATTCTCACGGAGATAGGCAATCAGGTCGCGGGTATCTTTCCTGGGAATAATCCTCACCAGAACATTTCCAATTGATAACTTTTCCTCGAGAACCATTCCTAAATAATTTCCCATCGCAAATCCACCACCATAAGCAATATAGCACAAAACATTGTCGAGATGCTTCATAATCTGACCAACAGCAATCAGCCAGATAATCACTTCAAAAAATCCAAGGAAAGGTGCCAGTCCTTTCTGACCTTTTGAAAGAAAAATAAGCCTTAAAGTACCTATTGACTGATCGCTGATGCGCGCCACAAAGATGAGCAAAGGCAATATTACCCATGTAAAAATTGGCGAATCCTGAATAAACAGACTTGAAATATCCATATTGCTTAAATTAATTTGCCCGCAAAGGTACTCGAAAAGAGCATTTAAGAAAAAAATGCGTACCTGCCGGATTTATGTTTTATTAATATACCTGCCCAAAAGGACGGGCTTATTGTAAAAGAAATTAAAAATTTAAACTGTCTCGAATAGTTCAATATGATAAGATTATGAGATTCTTCGCTAACGATCAGAAAGACATTGATTTACTTTGTTTTTAGAAGAAGGTGGATTTATTGGCGGCTAAACCACCACTAAACCCACTTTCTTCAAACGCTATTGTATTGTCATTCTCAATCCCGCACATGCGCGACAGTGAAGTGAAGAATCTTATAATACATTGAAAAATTTCACCGTACTGATTTAAAATTTAAGACAGAATCTGAAGCAAATCGCTATAGTTGTGTATATTTGATCTGCATTCAAATCTTATTTATTAACTGAAACTATCTTTTATGGAAAATCCTGAGAATAACCCCACTCCTGTTGTTACTACCGGCGACTGGATCATAACTTTACTGGTATCAGCCATTCCACTGGTGAACATCATCATGTTATTCGTTTGGTCTTTTGGCGGAGGTACCAATCCCAACAAAGCCAACTGGGCTAAGGCAATTCTTATATGGATAGCCATTTCAATTGTCTTGTGGGTTGCCATTCTTCTCATTTTCGGGTCAGCATTTCTCGGGCTAATGGAATCAGGACCCGACTTTATTGACAACCCCTCGTATTAACATACCTATATTCACATGTCTTTGTGTTTCCGGTATTGGCATTCCGGACCTTAAAATCTTTTGCCTATGTCCATCAAAGCTTCATCCTGCATCCATAATAATAGATCACTTCGGGTAATCCTCGTATTTCTCAGCGTAATACTGACCAGCGGTTTGTCACTTGCACAAACCGGAAAAGTTTCTTTTCATTCGGATCCGGGTTCAGTTTATGAAAATAAAGTAATCAGATTGAATCATCTTGAAGCGCATATTACACCCGACACATTGACAGAAACTGTAAAAGGTACAGCAATCTTTGATTTTAGCCCGCTTCGGCCTGATATTGATTCCATTGTGATGTACGCTCCGGGCATCAAACCCGAATACATTAAGCTCAATGATATAAATGCCGGTTTTGCAGTTTCCGGAAGCAACCTCATTATCAAAGGGTTTGCAGATCTTTTTTCTGAAAAGCACAACCGCCTCGAAATTAAGTACCAATCCACAGGCCCTCATGAGCCCTACTTTGTCGGTTGGAAAGACCCCACCGGCAGAATGCGCAGGCAGATATGGGCACACAGGCCATCCGGCTGGATTCCTTTTCAGAACGACCGAATAACAGTGGATTTGTATATTACTTTCAGCAACAAATACCAGGTTTATTCGAATGGAACCAGGGTGATGATTCAGGATAACCCCGATATGACCAGAACCTGGCATTACCGGATGAACAAGCCACACCCTTTCTTTTCAACAGCTCTGGTGATTGGAAAATACAACTTTAAGGAGATGACCACCACGTCAGGAGTCCCGCTTGAATACTGGTATTACCCTGATCAGGAAGATCACTTCGAACCAACCTACAGGTACTCTACCGAAATGTTCGAATTTCTGGAGAAAGAACTCGGAGTGCCCTACCCCTGGGAACTTTACAGGCAAGCCCCGGTTGCCGACTACCTTTACGGTGCTATGGAAACCACTACAGCCACTATATTCGGAGATTATATGCAAATTGATGAGCGTGGCTGGTGGGGAAGAAACTATGTAAATGTGAATGTTCACGAACTCACCCATCAATGGTTCGGCAACTACATCGCGCATGAGCCCGCTTCAGATGTGTGGCTTACAGAAAGCATGGCAACCTATTATGCGAAGCTTTTTGAGAAAAGCATTTACGGGGACGATTTTTATGAAAAGGAGAAACTGTCGGAACAACAAAAAGCATTTTCCCAATCCGAAAAGGATGATTTTCCACTGGCTCATTCCCGTGCCGGCTCATTCCGCTGGTACCAGAAAGGCTCGCTTGTGCTTGATATGCTGCGCGATGAAATGGGCGACTCCCTTTTCCGGAAAGCCATGACTCATTACCTTTTAAAATTTGCGTTCAAAGAGGCATCCTCCCATGATTTTATTAAAGCATTTTATGAAGTCAGCGGCATGCCACTCAACTGGTTTTTCGATCAATGGCTTTTCCATGGGGGCGAGCCGCATTTTGAAGTCAGCTTTTCAGACAACAGTTCTTTAAAAAATCCATCTACAGCACTTTCAGTCAGGCAAATTCAGCCCCTGAGCGAAACATCCGGTCTATTCAGGGCTACAGCAGGAATCACCGTTGGTTATAAAAACGGAAGTACATCAAACCATAAAATAACCATTACAGGAAAGGATTCAATATTCCGGCTACCGAACGATGATAAAATCGCGGTTGAATACGTCATCTTTGATACAGGCAACCGGTTGCTGAAAAAGCTGACCTTTAACCGGAGTGCCGATGTGCTTGCGGCAGCTGCCATCAAAGCGCCACTATCCATCGACAGGTATGAAGCACTGACAGCAATGCGCAATATTCCCGTTGAGATCAAGCGTGCAACTTTATTAAAATGCGCCGGGCTATCCGAGAATGAGCTGATTTACACAGAAGTGCTTTCCCAGCTTCAGGCAGACACCAGTAAGATAGTCCGCACTTTTTTCCACGGTGCATTGCGTCATCCCGATGCCCTGATTCGACGTTCGGCAGTTACCAGCTACATTCCCCTGGTTGATTCTGATACCAGCAGGCTGGTTTACCTGTTATCAGACCCGGATTATATCAATGTTGAACTGGCATTGCGAAAACTATGCAACTTTATGCCTGCCAAAGCAAATTTCTGGCTGTATAAAACATCCGGGGAAACCGGCTGGCGGGGAAACAATATCAGGATCGCATGGCTGGAGATTGCAATCAGACAGGGCGACCGCTCAAAACTGGACGAGTTGAAGGACTACGCATCGGTTTCGTTTGGGTTTGAGACGCGCACAAACGCCATCAAAGCCTTGCAAACGCTTGGCTTTATAGATAAGATGCATGCAATTAACCTGGTAAAAGCTGCCCGCTACTGGAATCCAAAACTATCGCAACCAGCCAGAGAAGCCTTGAACAAATATTACGCTGATAAAGACAGCCGGCCATTTATTGAGGAGGCTCTTTCGAAAGAACAAACCAACTTAAAGGAAGTTGGGATTATAGCCGGCAGTAAATAAAATACCGGATTTCAGATACTCTCTGAAACCCGGTATTTCAATATTTTGAAATTGTTTATGCCTGTGCGGTCGGTGCACCTAAGGTAAACGGTGTATTCGATTCACTTTCCTTGATGTTTCCGTGAATGGCTTCGAACTTGCTGATATTTTCACGGAGTGCTCCCATCAATCTTTTGGCATGCTGGGGAGTTAAAATAATCCGTGACTTTACCTTTGCTTTTGGCACACCCGGCATCATTTTTACAAAGTCGATGATAAACTCAGCATTTGAATGCGTGATGATGGCCAGATTTGAATAAATACCTTCGGCCATTTCATCGCTGAGTTCTATATTGATCTGATTCTGTTTATTATCGTTCATGATAGTTAGAATTAATTTTCGTTGATAAAAAAAATGAGCAACAGGCACAAATGCACCTGCCGCTCATCTTAAATATTTATTAGTCCTCTAAAACGTCGGCTTTTGAGGCCATCAGTTTCTCATATTCATCGCGTGAACCAACAATCAGGTCATCGTATTCGCGGAGACCGGTACCGGCAGGTATCAGGTGACCCACAATTACATTTTCCTTCAAACCGAGAAGATCATCGTTCTTGGCATTGATGGCAGCAACGGTCAGCACCTTGGTTGTTTCCTGGAAGGAAGCAGCCGAGATGAAACTCTTGGTCTGCAACGAAGCTCTGGTAATCCCCTGAAGCACCTGTTTTGCGGTGGCAGGCTGTGCATCGCGGGCTTCAATCAGCTTCTTGTCGCGGCGTTTGAGCAATGAATTCTCATCGCGGAGCTTACGGGCTGTTACAATCTGACCTGGTTTCAGGGAAGATGAATCACCCGGATTGATCACGACTTTCTTTCCAAAGATCCAGTCATTTTCATCGTGGAAGTCAATCTTGTTCACCAGCTCACCTTCAAGGAATTTGGTATCACCCGGATCGGCAACATCAACCTTGCGCATCATCTGACGTACAATGACTTCGTAATGCTTATCGTTGATCTTCACACCCTGCAAACGGTAAACCTCCTGGATTTCGTTCACGATATATTCCTGAACCTTCATCGGGCCTTTGATGGCAAGAATGTCACTCGGGGTCATGGCACCTTCCGAAAGCGGGGTACCGGCCTTAATGTAGTCGTTTTCCTGTGCTAGGATTTGTTTTGAAGTCGGGATCAAATAACTCTTCTCTTCACCTGTCTTTGAAGTGATGATAACTTCACGGTTTCCACGTTTGAGCTTTTTACCAAAGGAAACAACTCCGTCGATTTCAGCTACAATAGCAGGATCGGAAGGGTTACGGGCTTCAAACAACTCGGTTACCCGTGGTAGACCTCCGGTGATGTCACCTGATTTACCAATAGCGCGCGGTATCTTCACCAGGATTTCCCCGGCTTTGATTTTCTTGCTTTCCTCCACGATAATGTGCGAACCAACCGGAATATCATAAACCCTTAGGTCAGCATTGTCGGTTCCGACGATCCTTATACTTGGGTTTTTGGCTTTCTGGCGTGATTCAATAATTACTTTATCATGGTAACCGGTTTGTTCATCCGATTCAACCCTGTAGGTCATCCCTTCAATGATGTTGTCAAAAACAACTTTACCGGGAACCTCAGAGAGGATAACGGCATTGTATGGATCCCAGTCGCTGATCATCATACCCTTCTTCACTTCATCATTCTGACGGGCATACAAATTTGCACCATAAGGAATATGAGCAGAAGCCAGGATAATCCCGGTCTTTTTATCAACAATACGCATTTCAGCCGAACGACCGATTACGATGTCGTATTTCTTACCTTCAGCGTTCTCGTATTCAACATACCTTAACTCATCAATCTCAAGTATTCCGTCGTATTTGGCTTCAATACGTGAGGAAACCGAAATGTTTGAAGCAGTTCCCCCAACGTGGAATGTACGAAGGGTAAGCTGTGTACCAGGTTCTCCGATCGACTGGGCTGCAATAACACCCACTGCTTCTCCCTTCTGAACCATCTGACCCGAAGCCAGGTTACGGCCATAACATTTGGCGCAAACGCCCTTCTTCGATTCACAGGTAAGTACCGAACGGATTTCAACAGCTTCGATCGGTGAATCGTCAATAATGCGTGAAACATTTTCAACAAGTTCATCACCGGCACTTACAATCAGATCGCCGGTTTGAGGATGATAAATATCGTGCAGCGAAACCCGGCCCAGTATGCGGTCATAGAGGGTTTCCACCACTTCTTCGTTTTTCTTCAGGGCGGTAGTCGTCAAGCCGCGGAGTGTACCACAGTCGGGCTGTGTAATCACCACATCCTGGGCTACATCGACCAGCCTTCGGGTAAGATAACCGGCATCGGCAGTTTTCAGAGCGGTATCGGCAAGACCCTTACGGGCACCGTGTGTTGAAATAAAGTACTCAAGAACCGACAACCCTTCTTTAAAGTTCGAAAGAATCGGATTTTCAATGATTTCACCTCCGGTAGCGCCTGATTTCTGAGGTTTGGCCATAAGACCCCTCATTCCTGAAAGCTGACGAATCTGTTCTTTTGAACCGCGGGCGCCTGAATCCAGCATCATATACACCGGGTTAAAACCCTGATGGTCTTTGGAGAGATTCTCCATAAGCGTGTATGTCAGTCGCGAATTGGTATGAGTCCAGATATCAATGATCTGATTGTAACGTTCGTTGTTGGTAATGAAACCCATATTGTAGTTACTCATTACTTCATCAACCTCTTCATTGGCCTGGCCAACCAGTTCTTCTTTAACATCGGGCACAATAACATCGCTCAATGTAAACGACAAACCTCCCCTGAAAGCCATGGTATAACCAAGGTTCTTGATATCATCGAGGAATTGGGCTGTTTTAGCTGTACCGGTTTTTTTCAGTACATCGCCAATAATATCTCTCAGAGCCTTCTTGGTCAGCAACTGGTTTATGTATCCAAACTCAACAGGTACAACCTGGTTGAACAGAACACGTCCTACAGTAGTCTCAATCAGTTTTGCCGGCGATAACTTATCGTCAGGGTCATTGATTTTAACTTTTATATATGCGTGGAGGTCAATAACCTTCTCGTTGTATGCAATGATTACTTCTTCAGGAGAGTAGAAAATCATACCTTCACCCTTAACCGGGTTTTCTGGTATCGACAAACGGCCTTTGGTCATGTAATACAGACCCAAAACCATGTCCTGTGAAGGTACAGTGATCGGGGCACCATTGGCGGGATTCAGAATGTTATGCGAAGCAAGCATGAGCAGCTGAGCTTCAAGAATAGCAGCATTGCCCAGCGGAACATGCACAGCCATCTGGTCACCGTCGAAGTCGGCATTGAAAGCCGTACAAACAAGCGGGTGCAGCTGAATAGCCTTGCCTTCGATCAGTTTAGGCTGAAAAGCCTGGATACCCAACCTGTGAAGGGTAGGTGCACGGTTAAGCAACACCGGGTGTCCTTTCAATATGTTTTCCAGAATATCCCATACAACCGGGTCTTTCCTGTCAACAATTTTCTTGGCTGATTTTACCGTCTTTACGATGCCTCTTTCGAGCATCTTCCGGATGATAAATGGTTTGAACAATTCAGAAGCCATGTCTTTGGGAATACCGCATTCATTCAGCTTCAGTTCAGGACCTACCACAATAACGGAACGGCCTGAATAATCGACACGTTTACCGAGCAGGTTCTGACGGAAACGTCCTTGTTTACCTTTCAAACTATCGCTCAATGACTTGAGAGCCCTGTTTGATTCAGTTTTAACCGAATTGGCCTTACGTGAATTGTCGAACAAAGAGTCAACTGCTTCCTGAAGCATACGCTTTTCGTTGCGCATAATTACATCAGGCGCTTTGATCTCGATCAGTCTTTTCAAACGGTTGTTCCGGATAATAACCCTGCGATAAAGGTCATTGAGGTCACTGGTGGCAAAACGTCCGCCATCCAGAGGTACCAAAGGCCTGAGTTCGGGTGGAATCACCGGTACCACTTTTACAATCATCCATTCGGGATGATTCTCAATGCGGGATTGTGCATCACGGAAAGCTTCAAAAACCTGCAGACGTTTCAAAGCATCGGCTTTACGCTGCTGTGAAGTTTCGGTATTGGCTTTATGCCTCAGATCAAAGGATTCAACATCGAGATCGAGTCCTTTAAGCAGATCAAACAAGGCTTCTGCGCCCATCCTGGCAATAAATTTATTGGGATCGCTGTCGTCGAGGTATTGATTCTCTTTTGGAAGGGCATCAAGAACTTCGAAATATTGCTCTTCGGTGAGAAGGGCAAGTTTCTCAATCTTAACATCCTCTTTCAGCATAACGCCGTCCATGATACCCGGCTGTACTACGGCATAACGCTCGTAATAAATGATTGAGTCAAGTCTTTTTGTATTGAGGTTTAACAGAGCACCGATTTTATTCGGCAACGATCTGAAGAACCATATATGTGCAACGGGAACAACGAGCTGAATGTGGCCCATCCGTTCGCGGCGTACTTTTTTCTCTGTAACCTCTACACCGCAGCGATCACATACAATACCCTTGTAACGAATTCTTTTATATTTTCCGCAATGACATTCCCAATCTTTTACCGGGCCGAAGATTCGCTCACAAAACAATCCATCCCGTTCAGGTTTGTATGTACGGTAATTGATTGTTTCGGGCTTCAGTACTTCTCCGCTTGAACGCTCGAGGATAGCCTCGGGCGATGCAAGACTGATGGTAATCCTGGAAAAATTGCTGGAAATTGTGCTGTCTTTTCTGAAAGCCATATGCTGTTGAATAAAGATTTAATGAAGATTCTGAAATACCGGTTAATCCCGACAACCGGTGAAACAATCTGATGTTTTACCGGCTGACGGGGTTCCGTTATTTTTAATCGAAAGAAATGTTCAGTCCGAGACCTCTGAGTTCGTGAACAAGAACGTTGAACGACTCAGGAATACCAGGTAAAGGCATATTTTCACCTTTAACAATGGCTTCGTAGGCTTTGGCCCGACCCATAACATCGTCTGATTTAACAGTGAGCACTTCCTGCAGAATGTGTGATGCACCAAATGCTTCGAGTGCCCAGACCTCCATTTCACCAAAACGCTGACCTCCGAACTGGGCTTTTCCACCTAGCGGTTGCTGTGTAATGAGTGAATAAGGTCCGATTGAACGGGCATGCATTTTGTCATCAACCATGTGGTGAAGCTTCAGCATGTAGATATATCCTACTGTTGCTGGTTGATCAAACCGTTCGCCGGTACCGCCGTCATGAAGGTAAGTACGTCCGTTGTCAGGCAATCCGGCTTTTCTGAGATATTCGTTGATTTTCTCATTCGATGCACCGTCGAAAATAGGTGTAGCGAAATGTAATCCCAGTCTTTTACCTGCCCAGGCAAGAACAGTTTCATAAATCTGGCCAAGGTTCATACGCGATGGTACACCCAGCGGATTGAGCACGATATCGACCGGAGTTCCGTCTGCCAGGAATGGCATGTCTTCCTCGCGGACAATTCTCGCAACAATACCCTTGTTACCGTGACGCCCTGCCATTTTATCACCCACTTTCAGTTTGCGTTTTTTGGCTACATAAACCTTTGCCATCTGTACGATGCCATTTGGCAGATCATCACCAACAGTTGCAACAAACTTTTTGCGGTTGTAAACACCCAGGATTTCCTTGTACTTTATGATGTAGTTATTGATCAGTGACTTAACAAGATCGTTAACATCTTTATCGGTTGTCCATTTACCTGGCATAACATTCAGGTAATCAATGCCCATGAGCATCTTTTGGGTAAACTTGATTTTCTTGGGTACAATCTCCTCTTTGAAGTTGTTGTAAACACCCTGTGAGGTTTTACCGGAAACCAGAATCGTAAGTTTATCAACAAGTTTGGTTTTGAGTTCCTGTGAATTCTTTGCGAATTCATCATCCAGAACTTTAACCATATCCTTCTCTTTTGCCTTAACCTTGCGGTCTTTGATCATGCGTGAGAAAAGTTTCTTGTCAACAACCACACCTTTCATCGATGGAGGTGCTTTTAATGAAGCATCCTTCACGTCACCGGCCTTGTCACCAAAGATGGCCCTGAGAAGTTTTTCTTCAGGAGTAGGATCACTTTCGCCTTTTGGCGTAATTTTCCCGATAAGGATATCGCCTTCGTTTACTTCTGCACCAATACGGATCAAACCGTTTTCGTCCAGATCTTTCGTGGCTTCGATGCTGACATTCGGGATATCGCTGGTAAGTTCTTCGACCCCACGTTTGGTATCGCGGACTTCAAGAACGAACTCTTCAATATGAATGGAAGTGAAAATATCCTCCTTAACAACCTTCTCAGAAATTACGATAGCATCCTCAAAGTTATAACCTTTCCAGGGCATAAAGGCAACCATCAGGTTACGGCCCAGCGCAAGATCGCCCAATTCGGTACCATAACCTTCGCAGAGAACCTGTCCTTTCTTCACCTTATCGCCTTTACGGACAATCGGACGAAGGTTCATACAGGTATTCTGGTTGGTACGCGAAAACTTGGTAAGCGGGTAGTGCTTCACATCATCGTCGAAACTAACCAGTTTCTCTTCTTCAAGGCGGATATGACGGATTACAACTTCTGCTGCATCCACATATTCAACCAAACCATCACTCTCAGCAGTTACCAGTACACGTGAATCGAAGGCTACACTTTTCTCAATCCCGGTACCCACGATCGGGGCTTCAGGATTAAGCAGCGGAACTGCCTGACGCATCATGTTTGATCCCATGAGGGCACGGTTGGCATCGTCGTGTTCAAGGAACGGAATCAGGGAAGCTGCAATTGAGGCTATCTGGTTCGGAGCTATATCGATAAGGTCAACATTCTCTTTGTCAACAATAGGATAATCGGCAAGGTACCGCACTTTTATGCGGTCGCTGATAAAATTACCATTGTTATCAATCGGAGTAGTGGCCTGTGCAATTACTTTGTTCTCTTCCTCTTCAGCACTAAGGTAAACCGGCACCTCATCCATATCAACCCGGCCCTTGATCACCCGTTTGTAAGGTGTTTCAATAAAGCCCAGCCTGTTAATCTTGGCGTAAACGCACAAAGAAGAGATCAGACCGATGTTCGGACCTTCGGGTGTTTCAATGGTGCACAAGCGGCCATAGTGCGTATAGTGTACGTCGCGGACCTCAAAACCGGCACGTTCGCGTGACAGACCACCAGGTCCCAGTGCTGATACCCTGCGTTTGTGGGTAAGTTCGGCAAGCGGGTTTGTCTGGTCCATGAACTGCGACAGTGCATTGGTTCCAAAGAATGAATTGATCACCGATGAGAGTGTCTTGGCATTGATCAGGTCCATCGGGGTAAAAACCTCGTTGTCACGAACATTCATTCGTTCCCTGATGGTACGGGCCATACGGGCCAGTCCCACGCCAAACTGATTGTGAAGCTGTTCACCAACAGTACGTACTCTACGGTTGCTTAAGTGGTCAATATCGTCAACTTCTGTACGGAGGTTAATCAGTCCGATCAGGTATTTGATAATCGAAATGATATCCTGTTTGGTCAGCACCTTGGTATCCAGGGAGGTATCCAGGTCTAACTTTTTATTGATCCGGTAACGTCCGACATCTCCCAGGTCGTAACGTTTATCAGAGAAGAAGAGTTTATCAATGATTCCACGTGCAGTCTCTTCATCAGGTGGTTCTGCATTCCGCAATTGCCTGTAGATATATTCCACAGCTTCCTTTTCGGAATTGGCTGTATCCTTCTGAAGGGTATTGAATATAATTGAATAGTCAATGTTATCAGGATCATCGCGGTGCAGGAGTATAGTTTTGGCACCCGATTCAACGATAAGGTCAATATGATGATTTTCAATGATCGTTTCGCGGTCAATAATAACCTCGGTACGCTCAATAGAAACAACTTCACCGGTATCCTCATCCACAAAATCTTCAACCCAGTTTTTCAACACTCTGGCTGCGAGTCGGCGACCAACAACCTTCTTGATTCCGGCTTTAGAAACCTTAACTTCTTCAGCAAGGTTAAAAATTTCGAGGATATCTTTATCTGTTTCGTAACCAATGGCACGAAGTAAGGTAGTAACAGGTAATTTCTTTTTACGGTCAATGTATGCATACATCACATTGTTGATGTCGGTGGTAAATTCCATCCATGATCCTTTGAAGGGGATGATTCTGGCCGAGAACAACTGTGAACCGTTGGCATGATAACTGGTGCCGAAAAATACGCCTGGTGAGCGGTGTAACTGTGATACAACGACCCTTTCGGCGCCGTTGACAACAAAAGTGCCTTTCGGAGTCATGTAGGGGATCATACCCAGGTAAACATCCTGGATAATGGTCTCGAAATCTTCATGTTCCGGGTCGGTACAATACAATTTTAATTTGGCTTTTAGCGGGACGCTGTAAGTGAGCCCCCTTTCGATACATTCCTCAATCGAGTAGCGCGGGGGATCAATAAAGTAATCGAGGAACTCGAGTACGAAATTGTTACGCGCATCGGTGATAGGGAAGTTTTCGGCAAAAACCTTATACAAGCCTTCCGAAGCCCGGTTTTCCGGGTTAGTTTCTAATTGGAAAAAATCCTGAAATGACTTGATCTGTATATCAAGGAAATCAGGATACGCGGTTATTATCTTGGAAGTTCCGAAACTAATGCGTTCGATTGATTTTGAAGCCAAGGCCGTAAAATTTAAAGTAAATACTCAGTTATTTAAACAATTAAGCCCGATTATATAACCGGGAACAGCAGATTCTGCGCCTATGCGTACGCAGAGGAACAGAATCTGCATGTATAATTGCAAAAAAATCCCATCTACTTATTTTACTTCTACCTCTGCTCCGGCTTCTTCGAGTTGTTTTTTCAGTGCTTCAGCTTCGTCTTTGGAAACGCCTTCTTTGATTGCTTTAGGAGCAGCGTCAACAAGTTCCTTGGCTTCTTTCAGTCCAAGACTGGTTAACTCTTTTACGAGTTTTACAACTGCCAGTTTAGCCTGTCCGGCTGCTTTAAGGATAACGTCAAACTGAGTTTTTTCTTCAACTACAGGAGCTTCTGTAGCACCACCGCCTGCCATCATAACAGGAGCTGCGGCTGCTGGCTCAATTCCGTATTCGTCCTTAAGGATCTGGGCTAATTCATTAACTTCTTTAACAGTCAGATTAACCAATTGTTCTGCAAAAGCTTTTAAGTCTGCCATTTTTATTTGATGTTTAAATTGTTTTACAATGAAAGTTTTAATTCAGATTTGTGATTTTGAATGCCTCTTAATGAAGCTTATGCTTCCCTTTCTGACAGGGTTTTGAGAACGCCGCTCAACTTGTGGCCACCCGACTGTAATGCAGAAATAACATTGTTTGCAGGTGACTTGAGTGCGAGAATAATCTCGGCGATGAGTTCGTTCTTCGTTTTGATGCTGATAAGCGCATCAAGGCTTTTATCTCCGACAAATGACATTTCCTCAACGAAAGCGCCTTTAAGAATAGGCCTGTCGCTGGTTTTGCGGAATTCCTTGATTAGCTTTGCAGGTTCATTGTTTACTTCCGATAACATGATGGAAGTAGCACCCTTGAGTGTTTCATAAAGCCCTGAGAAGTCCTTATCGGAGCGTTCCATTGCTTTAAGCAACAATTTGTTCTTTACAACGATGAGTTTCACACCCCGTTTAAAACACAACCGTCTCAATCTGTTGGTAACTTCTACGTTCAGGTTGGAGATATCGGTGATATAAACAGTGTTACTGCTTTGAAGTTGTTCGGTCAGGGTGTCAATCAGTTGACTCTTTTCTTCTTTTCTCATGATAATTTTTCAGTTTTCGAGGAAAGTTCCACAGATTAACTACGCAGTGATTGATTTTTGATCAACACGGATACCCGGACTCATGGTACTTGACATGAAAAGTGATTTCATGTAGGTACCTTTAGCTGCTGTCGGTTTTAGTTTAACGATGGTTTGAAGGAGCTCTCTTGCATTCTCGAGCAATTTCACCTCATCAAACGAAGTTTTACCGACGGCTGCATGAACGATTCCGAACTTATCAACCTTAAAATCGATTTTACCGGCCTTTGCCTCAGTTACCGCTTTTCCGACTTCCATCGTAACGGTACCGGTTTTAGGGTTAGGCATCAGGCCACGGGGACCAAGTATTTTACCCAGGGCGCCTACTTTAGGCATAATGCTGGGCATGGTAATTATTACATCAACATCGGTCCAGCCTTCTTTGATTTTCTGGATGTATTCATCCAGTCCGTAGTAATCAGCACCTGCGGCTTTGGCTTCTTCCTCCTTTTCGGGAGTGCAAAGAACCAATACCCTTAAGGTTTTGCCGGTACCATGAGGCAACATCACCGTTCCCCTGACCATTTGATTGGCCTTACGGGGATCTACACCTAACCTGACATCAATATCTACTGAGCTGTCGAATTTGGTATTTGATATCTGCTTCACGATCTTGATGGCTTCGCTTAGGGGGTAGGTGCCGTTCTTATCGAACTTGGCAAGAGCCTCTTTCCTTTTTTTTGTCAATTTAGCCATTTCACGCCTTGTTAAGAATTTGTTTTAACAATTTTACTGTCACGCTTTGTGTCAGCTTTGTTATTTGTCAATAGCAAACGGAGGAGTACCAGATACGGTAATTCCCATACTTCTTGCTGTTCCTGCAACCATACTCATTGCTGATTCGATTGTAAAAGCATTCAGATCGGCCATCTTTATTTCTGCAATAGCTCTAACCTGATCCCAATTAACTGAACCAACTTTTTTACGGTTTGGCTCAGCCGAACCGCTCTTCAATTTGGTTGCTTCTAACAACTGAACAGCTACAGGCGGAGTTTTAATGATAAAATCAAAAGATTTATCTTTATAAACAGTAATGATAACCGGGAGGATTTTTCCAGCCTGGTCCTGCGTACGTGCGTTAAACTGTTTACAGAACTCCATGATATTGACGCCCTTCGAACCTAAAGCAGGCCCGATGGGAGGTGACGGATTGGCTGCACCACCTTTTACTTGCAGTTTAATAAAACCGCTTACTTCTTTTGCCATTGTTGAAAACTTAGTGATTTAGAAATTCACAGTCACCCGTTCGTCAGTCTTTCTCTACTTGCATAAAGCCGAGTTCGAGGGGCGTTTTGCGGCCAAAAATCTTGACCATTACTTTCAACTTCTTCTTCTCCTCGTTGATCTCTTCGATCACTCCGGTGAAACTGTTGAAAGGCCCATCGATTACAGTTACGGTTTCGCCAACAATAAACGGAACACTGACTTCTTCGCCCTGCTCTGTTAATTCGTCGACTTTACCCAATATGCGGTTTACTTCGGCCTGCCTGAGGGGAACGGGTTCACCCTTAGAACCTAAGAAACCTAAAACACCCGGTACATTTTTAATAATGTGCGGGATTTCTCCAACCAGTATTGCTTCTATCAGTATATAGCCCGGAAGATAGTTCCGCTCTTTACTGATTTTCTTACCTTTACGAACCTGATAAATTTTTTCGGTAGGGATAAGAACCTGAGATATGTGATCGCGTAAGCCAAGGCGGTTTATTTCGCTTTCAAGGTATTGTTTTACCTTTTTTTCGTTCCCGCTGATGGCCCGGATTACGTACCACTTTTTATTGTCATCAACCATACAGAAAATCGTAAATGATAAGTTGGTTTTTCAAACAACTGATTTAGAAAAAGTAGAGAAAAATGGTCACCTTTTAAAACAGCAGGTAGAACTGTTTCAATAAAGTCTGGAAAGACATATCCATCAAATAAACGACTAACGCGATTATAAGGGAAGCGATGGATACAACGATTGCACTATTCTGGAGCTCGCTCCATGTTGGCCAGGAAGTTTTATTAACCAGCTCATCGTAACTTTCGCTGATGTATTCCTGAATTTTTGTCTTTGCCATTTGACCAGTATTATTTTTGCACGGGAGGAGAGACTCGAACTCCCAACCAACGGTTTTGGAGACCGCTACTCTACCAATTGAGCTACACCCGTTTGATTTCTTTCAAGAGGACTTAACCCCGCCAATTCCAATTTATTTAATATGGCAGGGATAAAGGCATTCTATAGAACACCTTTATCCCGGGTAATTTTGTATTAGTCGAGAATTTCAGTTACCTGACCTGCTCCTACTGTACGACCACCTTCGCGGATAGCGAAACGGAGGTTTTTCGACATAGCAATCGGGGCAATCAGTTTAACAACAACTGAAAGGTTGTCACCTGGCATAACCATTTCAACTCCTTCAGGAAGATGAACTTCACCGGTAACGTCGGTAGTCCTGAAATAGAACTGAGGACGATATTTGTTATGGAATGGAGTATGACGTCCGCCTTCTTCTTTTTTCAGGATATAAACCTCACCTTTAAAATCTTTGTGAGGAGTAACTGAACCTGGCTTGGCAATTACCATACCACGACGGATGGAATCTTTGTCAATACCACGGAGTAGTAAACCTGCGTTGTCTCCGGCTTCCCCTGTATCGAGGATCTTGCGGAACATTTCAACTCCGGTAACTACTGATTTCAGTTTCTCAGCATCCAGACCAATGATGTCAACAGGATCACCGGTATGAATAACGCCGGTTTCAATACGACCGGTTGCAACAGTTCCACGTCCGGTAATTGAGAATACGTCCTCAACCGGCATCAGGAATGGTTTATCAATATCACGTGGAGGCAATGGAATCCAGGTATCAACTGCGTCCATCAGCTCAATGATTTTCTCAACCCATACCGGCTCCTTATTCAGTCCACCAAGGGCTGAACCACGGATAATCGGTGAGTTGTCACCATCAAAACCATAGAAAGTAAGCAGTTCACGGATTTCCATCTCAACCAGGTCGAGAAGTTCAGGATCATCAACAAGGTCAACCTTGTTCATGAAAACCACCAAACGGGGAACACCTACCTGACGTGCAAGCAGGATGTGCTCGCGGGTCTGTGGCATTGGTCCGTCGGTAGCAGCAACAACGAGGATAGCGCCGTCCATCTGGGCAGCACCTGTAACCATGTTTTTAACGTAGTCAGCGTGACCCGGACAGTCAACGTGAGCATAGTGACGATTTAATGTCTGATACTCAATGTGAGCGGTATTAATGGTAATACCCCTTTCTTTTTCTTCCGGTGCGTTGTCAATCGAATCGAATGACCTGAACACTGACCATCCCTTTTCTGCAAGACAAAGGGTGATCGCAGCGGTTAAGGTGGTCTTACCGTGGTCAACGTGACCGATGGTACCAACATTAACGTGCGGTTTGGAACGATCGAATTTTTCTTTTGCCATATTAAATAATTGTTGTGTTAATTGTTGTAAATTTAATGAAAAGTTACTTTCAGTAAAATGAATCAGAGCCAATGACGAGAGTTGAACTCGTGACCCCTTCCTTACCAAGGAAGTGCTCTACCACTGAGCTACATCGGCTTATTGCAATAAATCCTTACGAGAAAAACCGGAGAGGATCATCGCATCACTGAGCGGAAGACGGGGCTCGAACCCGCCACCTATAGCTTGGAAGGCTATCGCTCTACCAAATGAGCTACTTCCGCAAAATATAATAGAAAAAAAACGACTACTATATATATAATGTGTGGGGGGAGGAGGATTCGAACCTCCGAAGGCTGTGCCAACAGATTTACAGTCTGCCCCATTTGACCGCTCTGGTATCCCCCCTTGCAATTATTTCAAAATATTAAAGAACTGAGCCGATGGAGGGATTCGAACCCCCGACCAGCTGATTACAAATCAGCTGCTCTGGCCAACTGAGCTACATCGGCATGATGTTTGAAGCAAATTGCACAAACGCTCCTTTTTATCCCTGCCTTCAGCCTGAAAAAATCTGGTTTTATTAGAAGATTTCCTACTGTATTCCGGCTTTCGATGAACTTTCTGTACTGCCTAAAAAAATGCAGTCCTTCTTTCAAAAAGGACTGCAAATGTATAAACTATTTTGATACCAACAAATACTTTTTAGTTTTTTTTTGTTGATCGTCGAATTTTATTTTCTGAGCTTCATTTTATGCTTGTCAAGTTGCTTGCGCAATGCGTCTATGGCAGTGTCTGTGGCTTCTTCAAAGGTAGCACTTTGCTTCTTGGCAAACAGGTCATTCCCCTTAATCAAGAGACGTATTTCAGCTACTTTATTATCCTGTGTTTCAGCATTTTCCAATTTGAGAGTTACTTCACTTCCCATGATGCCATCATAAACTCCAGACAATTTTTCAACTTTTTCACTGATAAATGCTTCCAGTTTTTTGTCGGTTTTGAATTTTACAGCATTGATGCTAACTTTCATAATTCCTCCTTTTTTTAGGCCCTTGGATGGGCGAGTTTGTATATAGATTTAAGCTTTTCGATGCTATTGTGGGTATAAACCTGGGTTGCGGCCAGGCTTGCATGGCCCAGAATTTCTTTAATCGCATTCAGATCTGCACCTTCGTTGAGCATGTGTGTGGCAAAGGTGTGCCTCAGTAAATGCGGACTTTTAACGCCCCTCACACCGGCAAGTGTCAGGTAATGTTTTACCAGACGATATATAAACACCGGATACGCCTTTTTTCCCTGATCAGTTACAATTATTTCCTGAACTCCATGATTTACGACTGCTTCACGCAATTTCAGGTATTCGTCAATCAGTCTTGTAAGTTGCTTTGTAACCGGAATAATCCTTTGTTTGTTTCTCTTACCGGTTACTTTTATGGTCAGTGCTCCCCTGTCGAGGTCAGGTAGTTTCAGGCCAATAAGCTCCGACAGCCGGATTCCTGTACTGTAAAGAATTTCTATGACCAGCAAATCGCGCCTTAGCCCAAATTCGTCATCCCCTGAAGGTAACTGAAGAATGGATTCCATTTCTGAAACTGAAGCAAAAGCAGGAAGTCTTGAAGGAATTGACAGTGAAATGGCTTTGCTGACCGGATTGAATGAAATCATTCCTTCTTTCATCAGGTAACGAAAGTAAGCCTTGAGCGTTGATAATTTCCGGTTAACACTGCGGGAAGTCAGGCCTTCATCGATGAGTGAAGCCAGCCAGGATCTAACCATACTATAGGTGATCTCAGCATCAGCCGAAATTCCATAAGCAGCTGTTAAATAATCTCCGAACTGGGAGAGATCAGACTTATAGGCAGCAACCGTATGTACAGAAAAGCGTTTCTCGGATTGTAAGTACTGGTAGAAAGAGTCTCTGATCATGCAACTTATAAAAAAGAAGAAGAAAACCTTGTATCCCTTCTGAAATAATGTCTAAATGTAAGACATTATTGCACGAATACAAAATTTTCTTCCTTAAATCGCACTTAAAAAAGGCGGATTAGTTTTCTTCGGCCTGTTGCAATTGCTGCACGTATATAGCGTGCAACCTCTGTTCACGGTTTTTAACTGAAGGTTTAGTAAATTTCTGCCTTTCGCGGAGCTCTTTTACCACGCCGGTTTTTTCAAACTTACGTTTCAGTTTCTTTAAGGCCCTGTCGATATTTTCGCCTTCTTTAACGGGTACGATAATCATACGAAATACGCTCTCTTTCTGTTAATGGTTAAATGAAATCTTTGTTTAAGGGGTGCAAAGATAGAATATACTTTTAACTCTGCAAAATTATAAGTCATTTTTTTTTAGAGGTTTGTGTTCAGGTAATTTTCAATCAATGTAAACAGATGCATCCGGGTATTCCCGCCGTAGATTCCATGGTTCCTGTTTACATAAAGCATCTGATCGAACTGCTTTCCGGCCTGAACCAGTCTTTCTGACAATTCAACCGTATTCTGCACGTGCACATTGTCATCTGCCATGCCATGAACCAGCAAAAGCTTTCCTTTTAACTTATCAGCAAAGAAAAGCGGCGAGTTCTGATCATAGCCATTGGGATTATCCTTGGGTTTGCGCATGAAGCGCTCAGTATAGATGTTATCATAGTAACGCCAGTTGGTGACCGGTGCAACAGCAATCCCCATTTTAAAGGCACCATCGCCCTTGAGCATGCATGAAGACGAAATAAATCCTCCATAACTCCATCCCCAGATGCCAATTCTGCTTCCGTCGACATAGGGCAGGGAAGCCGCATATTTTGCAACTTCTACCTGATCAATGGTTTCATATTTGCCAAGCTGCAGATAGGTAACCTTTCGGAAAGCCTCTCCCCTGCCGCCTGTCCCACGCGGATCGACACACATAACAATGTAACCCTTCTGCGCAATGTACTCATCGAATCCAAAACCCCACTGATCCAGCACTTCCTGTGAATTCGGTCCGCTATACTGATTCAGCAGAACGGGGTATTTCTTCGACTGATCGAAATCAGGCGGGTAAATAACCCAACCGTTCAGGGCAACGTTTTCAGATGTATTAAAGGTAAAGAACTCTTTTAACCGGGGTTTGTATTCATTCAGCTTTTCCGTAAGGCCGGCATTGTCTTCGAGTATGCGAATCTGTTTGCCGGAGGCTTCATATAAAGTAAAAACCGGCGGAGTGGTTGCCGATGAAAAGGTACTTATATAATACTTGTAAGTGCTGCTGAATGCGGCGCTGTTGGTGCCTGAATTCACTGAAATCATTCTGACTTTCCCATCTGTGTTCACAGTATACACTTCCCGCTGAAGCGGAGAAATGCCGGCAGCCTGGTAATAAAAAAGCTTTTTTGCCGGATCAAAACCATAAAAAGCAGTGACATCAAAATTACCGGAAGTGAGTTGTTTTATAAGGCTTCCTTTTATATCATAAAGATACAGGTGATTCCATCCGTCTTTTTCGCTCGTTATCACGAAGTTGTTTACATCGGGTAAAAAATGAATATTGTCAAAATTCGTTTCATCGATGTAACACTTATTTTCCTCCGTATAAATAATCTCTGACTGACCGGTGGCAGCATTGGTTTTGAGGATTTCAAGCTTGTTCTGCAGCCTGTTAAGTCTGAGAATTGCCAGATACGCCGGCTCATTTGTAAACATGATTCGGGGTATGTACTGATCCTTCTCTGGCCCGATATTTACCCTTAACGTATTGCCTGATTCAAGGTTGTAAACGTGCACGGTAACAACTGAATTATCCTCGCCGGCTTTGGGATATTTAAACTGGCTGTTCGACGGATAGAGTGCATTATCATCCAGAGATGGTTTCTGGCCCTGGAACATGGTCATATTAAACATCTTAACACCACGCTCATCAAATTTCATATAGGCCAGCTTTTTGCTGTCGGGCGACCATGAAAATGCCTTATTAAACTCAAACTCCTCCTCATAAACCCAATCGGGGGCTCCGTTGATGATTTCGTTGAATTTACCATCGGTGGTAATCTGAATTTCCTTTCCTTTTGCAGGATCTGTGATGAACAGGTTGTTTTCGCGCACAAAGGCGACCAGATTGCCATCGGGCGAAAAGGTTGCCAATTGCTGCATTCCGTTTGCGGACAATGGTGTAAACTTTTTTGCTGAAATATCATAAATATAATAATCGGCTTTGAACGACCTGCGGTAAAGCGGTTCGTAATTCGACTGGATCAACAGCCTTTTTTCATCGGCACTGAATTCATAATCTACGATCATTTTGATCTCTGAATCAGGAAATTCACCCAGATCAAGAATGGTTGCCACCTTTTCGCCGGATTTGTAACTGAATTTTTCAAGTTTAAGGTTATCTTCACTCAGTGTGGTATAATGCACGCCATCGTTCATCGATTTTAGTCCATCAACCGAAGCAGCGGCGAAAACCCGTTTTTTCATCAGGTCGTCAAGGCTAAAAGGCTTTCTTAAGCTTTGTCCCTGAGCGGAAACCGGCAACTGAAACAATGCGAGAACAACAAGAAATGGTACAAGAAATCTTTTCATAGGTTTTGGTAAATTAGTCCTGCAATAGTGATTACTTTGGTTTGTAAGTGATTCATTTTCAGTGGTTTCTAAGGTTAAGGTTAAGGAGGTTAAGGTTTAGGTTTAGGTTAAGGTTTAGGTTCAGGTTAAGATTAAGGATAAGGTTTAGGTTTAGGTTTAGTTTTGGAACCTATTAAATTAAAGTTTTAATACTTTACCCTTGCATCAACCCTGGTAAGGCGAGGATCGATTAGCCTATATTTAACCAGGCCGAAACTCAATCACAATCCATATCTCAACCTTAACCTCAACCTTAACCTCAAACTCCTCCTCTATTTGATTTAATAAATAACTTTTTACTTCTTCACCTTTAACATACACCCTATTTGTTTCGCTGATGGTTGTATCTATGTCTAACCAGGCCGAAACTCCATCACAATCTAAATCTCAGCCTTAACCTCAACCTTAATCTCAAACTCCTCCTCAATTGGATTTTATAAAAAACTTTTTACTACTTCCCTTTAACATACACCCTATTTGTTGCGCTGGTGTTTGTGTCTATGTCTAACCAGGTCGTAGCTCAATCTCAATCTAAATCTAAATCTCAACCTTAACCTCAAACTCCTCAATCGGATTCGCATAAAAGGACTTTCCGGAAGCATGAAATTAATCCGCCAAAGATAAAACTATCATCCATGAGAGGAATAAAAGTTCATGAAAATGATGAAGAAATGAAAAAAAAGCAGAATTCTGAAAAAAAACCGGAAGATTTTTTATCTTTGCCCTCCCAAATCGGGATGTTAGCTCAGTTGGTTCAGAGCATCGCCTTGACAGGGCGGGGGCCACTGGTTCGAGTCCAGTACATCCCACAAAAGCCGCTAAATAGCGGCTTTTTTTTATTTCAGCAAGAAAGCTCTTGATCTTTGACAAGCTATTCTTTCAGGATTAAGGAAATATCCGTCACCTTATATAGGTTTAGTGTTGATCCCGGCGATTCGCAAGCAACTATTGAATCACAAGATCTGCTGAATAGCAATTTTAAAAACAAGCCTCCCTCATCCGCATTGAGCTTCTGAGGAAGGCTCTGACAATCAGCTACCGATCAACAACGACAACTGATTCAATTGGTATTCCCGGCAATTAAAATCTATCAGGGTGTAATACTACCGGCAAATCCGGCTGCATTGTTGTCAACAATGGTCATATCGGCCGTGTCAACAATCCCGTCTCCATTCACATCATTTGAATTGTATCCGGATATGAAGCCCGCTGCATCATTGTCTACCGGGGTCATATCCGCAGTATCAACAATTCCGTCCTGGTTCACATCGCCACCAAATACTACATATTCGCCGGTTATCATCTGCAACAGATTGCCTCCATATACTTTTGAAGGCGCATCGAACGAATAGCTCACAGATCCACTGCTCATCGATACCGGAACAGAAGAAACAGTTTCAAGACTGTTACGATGCTTTACAGTAATGTAGTATGATCCGAAGTAAAAGTAAGGAATGTTTACTGTGGCCTGACCATTGATACCCAATGCTACATCATCAATGGTATACACAATGGAATTATAATCTGCCACACTGTGTAGTTCAACAGTGATATGGTCAGCAATTCCAGTCCCGAAATTCGGTCCATTCTCATCCATCGCCTGTCGCATCACCCCGGTTCCATCGTACAATCCTTCAAGGAAAACTTCAAGAGCAAGAATCCGGTCTGGCAATGTAAAGGTCTGGACATCGTTATCTGTATCATAATAGGCATTTGATCCTGCAAAACCTATAACAGTGGCTGTGTTGATTACAGATCCGGCAATCAGGTCTGCATCTGTCAGAGTATAAACAGCACTGAAAGTAGTGTTATCAGCAGTTCCCGGTGCAAGAGATAAAATCGGACCTCCTGTTACACTTACCTTCGGATCGTTTATTACAATATCAGTCAATGTTAAATCCCCGATATTAGAAACTGCAAATTCATATGAAATCTGATCACCGGCATTGTAAATACCTGTTGGTTCATTATCAATATATGTTCCGGTCTTGGCAAGTTCAATTTTATTTGATAAAGCAGGAACAAAGTAGATAAAACCGCAGTTTTCAAAAGCTTCGTTGATCCATTTAAGTGAATATTTGATATTGGCAAGTGTAGGAGCATTCGGGCCGGGTAATGAAGCACTGCCCAATGCCAGGTTAGCCAGATCAAACAAGTCCTGAACGGTCGGGTCATCGCCCAGATAGTTATATACGGACTGTGGAATCACATAATGGGTCGCATCATCTAGTGGTATATTCTCACCGCTGCCACAACCTGATGAAGACCTGATATAAAACTCGGGACTTTCAAGTACAAGGCTGCCTAATGCAGGCGTTAACCATAGATTAAATTGCATGGTGATTGCCTCTACCAGAAGAGAGTTGTTAAACCTTCCATCAGTTTGCAACAGGTTTCCAAAATTCCCACAGCCCCAGTTCCCGGTTAAGACAAATGCATTGTTGTATGTCGGGAAACGGTCAATGATGCATTGAGCTCCTCCATCAACAGGAACAGTAAAAGAACGGTTGTTAGCTGGAATACCTATAACCACCGGACCATTTTCGCTCAGCAAAGAATTCATCAGATCATATGAACTCGTTCCGTCGCAGAAAGATCCCGTTTCACTGCCAAGTGTAAATTGGGTAACTGTGCAGTATTCCTCTTCACAATGTTCCAAATCCTGTGTAATCTGAATGCTTTCAGTATCAAAACATCCATTGGCCGAAGTAACGGTTACCGTATAGGTGCCCGGTGAGGTTACATTTAATATGGCCTCTGTTCCCACAACCCCGGTTCCATCTGACCAGGAGTAGCTTCCGCCGCCCGTGGCTGTCAGGTTGATCGTAGTTACCGTACAGGTCAGAATGGTGGTTGAAGGCGGAGTGATGCCGGCAGTCGGATTTGCAATATCCTGCGTAATGACAATGCTTTCCGTGTCAGAACATCCATTCGCTGAAGTAACGGTTACGGTGTAAGTACCCGGTGCAGTTACATTCAAGATAGCTTCTGTACCTACTACATTGATACCGTCAGACCATGAGTAGCTTCCGCCACCCGTGGCTGTCAGGTTGATCGAAGTCACTGAACAGGTCAGGATGGTGGTTAAAGGTGTGTCAATACCTGCAGTGGGAACTGCATCATCCTGGGTAATCTGAATGCTTTCAGTATCAGAACAGCCATTGGCCAGCGTAACGGTTACCGTATAGGTGCCCGGTGAAGTTACATTTAATATGGCCTCAGTACCTACAACCCCGGTTCCGTTGGACCATGAGTAGCTTCCGCCGCCTGTGGCTGTCAGGTTGATTGAAGTCACTGAACAGGTCAGGATGGTCGTTGTTGGCAGGGTGATCCCGGCAGTCGGTACGGCGATATCCTGGGTAATCTGATGCTTTCAGTGTCAGAACAACCATTGGCCGAAGTAACGGTTACCGTGTAGGTACCCGGTGCGGTGACATTCAGGGTGGCTGAGGTGCCCACGATATTGGTGCCGTCTGACCATGAATAGCTTCCGCCGCCCGTGGCTGTCAGGTTGATTGAAGTTACCGAACAGGTCAGGATGGTGGTTGAAGGCGGGGTAATTCCGGCAGTAGGATTTGCGATATCCTGAGTAATGACGATGCTTTCTGTATCAGAACATCCATTGGCCGAAGTAACGGTTACGGTGTAGGTGCCCGGTGCGGTGACATTCAAGGTAGCTTCCGTGCCGACTACATTGATGCCGTCAGACCATGAATAGCTTCCGCCGCCCGTGGCTGTCAGGTTGATCGAAGTCACTGAACAGGTCAGGATGGTCGTTGTTGGCGGGGTGATCCCGGCAGTCGGTACAGCGATATCCTGGGTAATAACGATGCTTTCAGTATCAGAACAACCATTGGCCAAAGTAACGGTTACGGTGTAGGTGCCCGGCGAGGATACATTCAAGGTAGCTTCCGTGCCGACTACATTGATGCCGTCAGACCATGAATAGCTGCCGCCTCCTGTGGCTGTCAGGTTGATCGAAGTTACCGAACAGGTCAGGATGGTCGTTGTTGGCGGGGTGATCCCGGCAGTCGGTACGGCGATATCCTGGGTAATAACGATGCTTTCAGTGTCAGAACATCCGTTGGCCAAAGTAACGGTTACGGTGTAGGTACCCGGTGAGGTTACATTCAGCGTAGCAGTGGTTCCAACGATATTGGTACCGTCTGACCATGAGTAGCTGCCGCCGCCCGTGGCTGTCAGGTTGATCGAAGTTACCGAACAGGTCAGGATGGTCGTTGTTGGCGGGGTGATCCCGGCAGTCGGTACGGCGATATCCTGGGTAATCGTGATGCTTTCCGTGTCAGAACATCCATTCGCCGAAGTAACAGTTACGGTGTAAGTACCCGGTGCAGTTACATTCAATGTGGCTGTGGTTCCTACGATATTGGTACCGTCTGACCATGAGTAGCTGCCGCCGCCCGTGGCGGTCAGGTTGATCGAGGTTAGCGAACAAGTCAGTATGATGGTTGTTGGTGGTGTAATCCCCGCAGTCGGTACAGCGATATCCTGGGTAATAACTATGGTTTCAGTATCAGAACAGCCATTGGCCAGCGTAACGCTTACCGTATCGGTTCCCGGTGCAGTTACATTCAAGGTGGCCTGGTGCCGACACTTGGTGCCGTCTGACCATGAGTAGCTGCCGCCGCCCGTGGCTGTCAGGTTGATTGAAGTCACTGAACAGGTCAGGATGGTCGTTGTTGGCGGGGTGATCCCGGCAGTCGGTACGGCGATATCCTGGGTAATGCTGATGCTTTCGGTATCACAACAACCATTGGCCAGCGTAACGGTTACCGTATAGGTTCCCGGTGCGGTGACATTCAAGGTGGCTGTGGTGCCGACGATATTGGTACCGTCTGACCATGAATAGCTGCCGCCACCCGTGGCTGTCAGGTTGATCGAAGTCACTGAACAGGTCAGGATGGTCGTTGTTGGCGGGGTGATCCCGGCAGTCGGTACGGCGATATCCTGGGTAATAACGATGCTTTCAGTATCAGAACAACCATTGGCCAGCGTAACGGTTACCGTATAGGTGCCCGGTGCGGTGACATTCAAGGTAGCTTCCGTGCCGATTACATTGATGCCGTTTGACCATGAGTAGCTGCCGCCACCTGTGGCTGTCAGGTTGATCGAAGTTACCGAACAGGTCAGGATGGTCGTTGTTGGCGGGGTGATCCCGGCAGTCGGTACGGCGATATCCTGGGTAATAACGATGCTTTCAGTATCAGAACAACCATTGGCCAGCGTAACGGTTACCGTATAGGTGCCCGGTGCGGTGACATTCAGGGTGGCTGTGGTGCCGACGATATTGGTGCCGTCTGACCATGAATAGCTGCCGCCGCCCGTGGCTGTCAGGTTGATCGAAGTCACCGAACAGGTCAGGATGGTCGTTGTCGGCGGGGTGATCCCGGCAGTCGGTACGGCGATATCCTGGGTAATCGTGATGCTTTCTGTGTCAGAACATCCATTGGCCAGCGTAACGGTTACCGTATAGGTAGCAGGTGCAGTCACATTCAGCGTGGCTGAGGTTCCGACGATATTGGTGCCGTCTGACCATGAGTAGCTCCGCCGCCCGTGGCTGTCAGGTTGATCGAAGTCACCGAACAGGTCAGGATGGTGGTTAAAGGTGTGTCAATACCTGCAGTGGGAACTGCATCGTCCTGTGTAATCTGAATGCTTTCAGTATCAAAACATCCATTGGCCGAAGTAACGGTTACGGTGTAGGTGCCCGGTGCGGTTACATTCAAGGTAGCTTCCGTGCCGACTACATTGATACCGTCAGACCATGAATAGCTGCCGCCTCCTGTGGCTGTCAGGTTAATCGAAGTTACCGAACAGGTCAGGATGGTCGTTGTTGGCGGGGTGATCCCGGCAGTCGGTACGGCGATATCCTGGGTAATAACGATGCTTTCAGTATCAGAACAGCCATTGGCCAGCGTAACGGTTACCGTATAGGTTCCCGGTGCGGTGACATTCAGGGTGGCTGTGGTGCCGACGATATTGGTGCCGTCTGACCATGAGTAGCTTCCGCCGCCCGTGGCTGTCAGGTTGATCGAAGTCACTGAACAGGTCAGGATGGTCGTTGTTGGCGGGGTGATCCCGGCAGTCGGTACATTTTATCCTGGGTAATAATGATGCTTTCAGTATCAGAACAACCATTGGCCAGCGTAACGGTTACCGTATAGGTTCCCGGTGCGGTGACATTCAGGGTGGCTGTGGTGCCGACGATATTGGTGCCGTCTGACCATGAATAGCTGCCGCCGCCTGTTGCTGTCAGGTTGATCGAAGTCACCGAACAGGTCAGGATGGTCGTTGTCGGCGGGGTAATCCCGGCAGTCGGTACGGCGATATCCTGGGTAATAACGATGCTTTCAGTATCAGAACAACCATTGGCCAGCGTAACGGTTACCGTATAGGTTCCCGGTGCGGTGACATTCAGGGTGGCTGTGGTGCCGACGATATTGGTGCCGTCTGACCATGAGTAGCTGCCGCCACCCGTGGCTGTCAGGTTGATCGAAGTCACCGAACAGGTCAGGATGGTCGCTGTTGGCGGGGTGATCCCGGCAGTCGGAACGGTGATATCCTGGGTAATTGTGATCTCTGCTGTATCGGTACATCCATTGGCTGAAGTGACAGTTACCGTATAGGTGCCCGGTAAGGTTACATTCAAGGTGGCTGCGGTGCCGACGACATTGGTGCCGTCTGACCAGGAATAGCTTCCGCCGCCCGTAGCTGTCAGGTTGATCGAAGTTACCGAACAGGTCAGGATGGTGGTTGATGGCGGGGTGATCCCGGCAGTTGGAACCGCGATATCCTGGGTAATGACGATGCTTTCCGTGTCAGAACATCCATTGGCCGAAGTTACGGTTACGGTGTAGGTGCCAGGTGCAGTTACATTTAAGGTGGCTTGGTGCCACACATTGGTCCGTCGACCATGAGTAGCTTCCGCCGCCCGTGGCTGTCAGGTTGATCGAAGTTACCGAACAGGTCAGAATGGTGGTTGAAGGCGGAGTGATGCCGGCAGTCGGAGCTGCAATATCCTGGGTAATAACGATGCTTTCAGTATCAGAACATCCATTGGCCAGCGTAACGGTTACGGTGTAGGTCCCGGGCAGTTACATTCGGGTAGCTTCTGTACCTACTACATTGATACCGTCAGACCATGAGTAGTTGCCGCCACCCGTGGCTGTCAGGTTGATCGAAGCTACCGAACAGGTCAGGATGGTCGTTGTTGGCGGGGTGATCCCGGCAGTCGGTACGGCGATATCCTGGGTAATGGTTATCTGTTCGGTGTCGCTGCAACCATTGGCCAGCGTAACGGTTACCGTATAGGTTCCCGGTGCGGTGACATTCAGGGTGGCTGTGGTGCCGACGATATTGGTGCCGTCTGACCATGAATAGCTGCCGCCGCCCGTGGCTGTCAGGTTAATCGAAGTCACCGTACAGGTCAGGATCGTCGTTGATGGCGGGTAATCCCGGCAGTCGGAACTGCGATCATCCTGGGTAATCTGATGCTTTCAGTATCAGAACATCCATTGGCCAAGTAACGGTTACGGTATAGGTGCCCGGTGCGGTTACATTCAGGGTGGCTGTGGTGCCGACGATATTGGTGCCGTCTGACCATGAATAGCTGCCGCCTCCTGTGGCTGTCAGGTTGATCGAAGTCACTGAACAGGTCAGGATGGTCGTTGTTGGCGGGGTGATCCCGGCAGTCGGTACGGCGATATCCTGGGTAATAACGATGCTTTCAGTATCAGAACAGCCATTGGCCAGCGTAACGGTTACCGTATAGGTGCCCGGTGCGGTGACATTCAGGGTGGCTGTGGTGCCGACGATATTGGTGCCGTCTGACCATGAATAGCTGCCGCCGCCCGTGGCTGTCAGGTTGATCGAAGTCACTGAACAGGTCAGGATGGTCGTTGTTGGCGGGGTGATCCCGGCAGTCGGTACGGCGATATCCTGGGTAATAATGATGCTTTCAGTGTCAGAACATCCATTGGCCAAGGTAACGGTTACCGTGTAGGTGCCCGGTGCGGTTACATTCAAGGTGGCCGTGGTGCCGACATTGGTGCCGTCGACCATGAGTAGCTCCGCCCCCGTGGCGTCAGGTTGATCAGTACCGAACAGGTCAATGGTGGTTAAGGTGTAATCCCGCAGTGGACTGCATATCCTGGGTAATCGATGCTTTCAGTATCAACACCATTGGCCAAGTAACGGTTACGGTGTAGGTGCCCGGTGCGGTTACATTCAGAGGTGCCGATGATGCCGTCTGACCATGAGTAGCTGCCGCCGCCCGTGGCTGTCAGGTTGATCGAAGTTACCGAACAGGTCAGGATGGTCGTTGATGGCGGGGTGATCCCGGCAGTCGGTACGGCGATATCCTGGGTAATAACGATGCTTTCAGTATCAGAACATCCATTGGCCAAAGTAACGGTTACCGTATAGGTTCCCGGTGCGGTGACATTCAGGGTGGCTGTGGTGCCGACGATGGTGGTACCATCTGACCATGAGTAGCTGCCGCCGCCCGTGGCTGTCAGGTTGATCGAAGTCACCGAACAGGTCAGGATGGTCGTTGTTGGCGGGGTGATCCCGGCAGTCGGTACGGCGATATCCTGGGTAATAACGATGCTTTCGGTATCAGAACAGCCATTGGCCAGCGTAACGGTTACCGTATAGGTTCCCGGTGCGGTGACATTCAGGGTGGCTGTGGTGCCGACGATATTGGTGCCGTCTGACCATGAATAGCTGCCGCCGCCCGTGGCTGTCAGGTTGATCGAAGTCACTGAACAGGTCAGGATGGTCGTTGCTGGCGGGGTGATCCCGGCAGTCGGTACGGCGATATCCTGGGTAATAACGATGCTTTCAGTATCAGAACATCCATTGGCCAGCGTAACGGTTACCGTATAGGTGCCCGGTGCAGTCACACTCAATGTGGCCAAAGTGCCAACGATATTGGTGCCGTCTGACCATGAGTAGCTTCCGCCGCCCGTGGCTGTCAGGTTGATCGAAGTCACTGAACAGGTCAGGATGGTCGTTGTTGGCGGGGTGATCCCGGCAGTCGGTACGGCGATATCCTGGGTGATCGTGATGCTTTCTGTGTCAGAACATCCATTGGCCAGCGTAACGGTTACCGTATAGGTTCCCGGTGCGGTGACATTCAGGGTGGCTGTGGTGCCGACGATATTGGTGCCGTCTGACCATGAATAGCTGCCGCCTCCTGTGGCTGTCAGGTTGATCGAAGTCACCGAACAGGTCAGGATGGTCGTTGTTGGCGGGGTGATCCCGGCAGTCGGTACGGCGATATCCTGGGTAATAACGATGCTTTCAGTATCAGAACAGCCATTGGCCAGCGTAACGGTTACCGTATAGGTTCCCGGTGCGGTGACATTCAGGGTGGCTGTGGTGCCGACGATATTGGTGCCGTCTGACCATGAATAGCTGCCGCCACCCGTGGCTGTCAGGTTGATCGAAGTTACCGAACAGGTCAAAACGGTCGTCGATGGCGGGGTAATCCCGGCAGTCGGTACGGCGATATCCTGGGTAATAACGATGCTTTCAGTATCAGAACAACCATTGGCCAGCGTAACGGTTACCGTATAGGTTCCCGGTGCGGTGACATTCAGGGTGGCTGTGGTGCCGACGATATTGGTGCCGTCTGACCATGAATAGCTGCCGCCGCCCGTGGCTGTCAGGTTGATCGAAGTTACCGAACAGGTCAGGATGGTCGTTGTCGGCGGGGTGATCCCGGCAGTCGGTACGGCGATATCCTGGGTAATCGTGATGCTTTCAGTGTCAGAACATCCATTGGCCAAAGTAACGGTTACCGTATAGGTTCCCGGTGCGGTCACATTCAGGGTGGCTGTGGTGCCGACGATATTGGTGCCGTCTGACCATGAATAGCTGCCGCCGCCCGTGGCTGTCAGGTTGATCGAAGTCACTGAACAGGTCAGGATGGTCGTTGTTGGCGGGGTAATCCCGGCGGTCGGAGCTGCAATATCCTGGGTAATCACGATGCTTTCTGTGTCAGAACATCCATTGGCCGAGGTTACAGTCACCGTGTAGGTAGCAGGTGCGGTCACATTCAGCGTGGCTGTGGTGCCGACGATATTGGTGCCGTCTGACCATGAGTAGCTTCCGCCGCCTGTGGCTGTCAGGTTGATCGAAGTTACCGAACAGGTCAGGATGGTCGTTGTCGGAGGGATAATCCCTGCAGTCGGTACGGCGATATCCTGGGTAATAATGATACTCTCAGTGTCAGAACATCCATTGGCCAGCGTAACGGTTACCGTATAGGTAGCAGGTGCGGTCACATTCAGCGTGGCTGTGAGTCACATTCAAGGTGGCTGTGGTGCCTACGATATTGGTGCCGTCTGACCATGAATAGCTGCCGCCGCCCGTGGCTGTCAGGTTGATCGAAGTCACCGAACAGGTCAGGATGGTCGTTGTTGGCGGGGTGATCCCGGCAGTCGGTACGGCGATATCCTGGGTAATAACGATGCTTTCAGTATCAGAACAGCCATTGGCCAACGTAACGGTTACCGTATAGGTTCCCGGTGCGGTGACATTCAGGGTGGCTGTGGTGCCGACGATATTGGTGCCGTCTGACCATGAATAGCTGCCGCCGCCCGTGGCTGTCAGGTTGATCGAAGTCACCGAACAGGACAGGATGGTCGTCGATGGCGGGGTAATCCCTGCGGTCGGTACGGCGATATCCTGGGTAATGGCGATGCTTTCAGTATCAGAACATCCATTGGCCAGCGTAACGGTTACCGTATAGGTTCCCGGTGCGGTCACATTCAGCGTGGCTGTGGTGCCGACGATATTGGTGCCGTCTGACCATGAGTAGCTGCCGCCGCCCGTGGCTGTCAGGTTGATCGAAGTCACCGAACAGGTCAAAACGGTCGTCGATGGCGGGGTAATCCCGGCAGTCGGTGCTGCAATATCCTGGGTAATCGTGATGCTTTCAGTATCAGAACATCCATTGGCCAAGGTTACAGTCACGGTGTAGGTAGCAGGTGCAGTCACATTCAGCGTGGCTGTGGTGCCGACGATATTGGTGCCGTCTGACCAT
The DNA here is from genome assembly GCA_016709025.1 of Bacteroidales bacterium. Classification (GTDB taxonomy): domain Bacteria; phylum Bacteroidota; class Bacteroidia; order Bacteroidales; family Lentimicrobiaceae; genus Lentimicrobium. The sequence continues at coordinate 340,630 of JADJEQ010000037.1, forward strand.
GAATAGCTGCCGCCGCCCGTGGCTGTCAGGTTGATCGAAGTCACTGAACAGGTCAGGATGGTCGTTGTTGGCGGGGTGATCCCGGCAGTCGGTACGGCGATATCCTGGGTAATAACGATGCTTTCAGTATCAGAACAGCCATTGGCCAAAGTAACGGTTACGGTGTAGGTGCCCGGTGCAGTGACATTCAAGGTGGCTGTGGTGCCGACGATATTGGTGCCGTCTGACCATGAATAGCTGCCGCCGCCTGTGGCTGTCAGGTTGATCGAAGTCACCGAACAGGTCAAAACGGTCGTCGATGGCGGGGTAATCCCGGCGGTCGGTACTGCGATATCCTGGGTAATAACGATGCTTTCAGTATCAGAACATCCATTGGCCAACGTAACGGTTACCGTATAGGTTCCCGGTGCGGTGACATTCAGGGTGGCTGTGGTGCCGACGATATTGGTGCCGTCTGACCATGAGTAGCTGCCGCCGCCCGTGGCTGTCAGGTTGATCGAAGTCACCGAACAGGTCAGGATGGTCGTTGTTGGCGGGGTAATCCCGGCAGTCGGTACGGCGATATCCTGGGTAATAACGATGCTTTCAGTATCAGAACATCCATTGGCCAGGGTAACAGTTACCGTATAGGTAGCAGGTGCAGTCACATTCAGAGTGGCTGTAGTGCCGACGATATTGGTGCCGTCTGACCATGAATAGCTGACGCCACCCGTTGCTGTCAGGTTGATCGAAGTCACCGAACAGGTCAGGATGGTCGTTGTTGGCGGGGTGATCCCGGCAGTCGGTGCGGCGATATCCTGGGTAATAACGATGCTTTCTGTATCAGAACATCCATTGGCCGAGGTTACGGTTACGGTGTAGGTAGCAGGTGCAGTCACATTCAGGGTGGCTGTAGTGCCGACGATATTGGTGCCGTCTGACCATGAGTAGCTGCCGCCGCCTGTGGCTGTCAGGTTGATCGAAGTCACTGAACAGGTCAGGATGGTCGTTGTTGGTATTCCAATACCGGCGGTCGGTACATTTTCGTCCTGGGTAATAATGATACTCTCAGTGTCAGAACATCCATTGGCCAGCGTAACAGTTACCGTATAGGTCGCGGTGCAGTGACATTCAGGGTGGCTGTGGTGCCGACGATATTGGTGCCGTCTGACCATGAATAGCTGCCGCCGCCCGTGGCTGTCAGGTTGATCGAAGTCACCGAACAGGTCAGGATCGTCGTTGTCGGAGGGGTAATCCCCGCAGTCGGTACGGCGATATCCTGGGTAATAATGATGCTTTCAGTATCAGAACAGCCATTGGCCAGCGTAACGGTTACCGTATAGGTTCCCGGTGCGGTGACATTCAGGGTGGCTGTGGTGCCGACGATATTGGTGCCGTCTGACCATGAGTAGCTGCCGCCGCCCGTGGCTGTCAGGTTGATCGAAGTCACTGAACAGGTCAGGATGGTCGTTGTCGGCGGGGTAATCCCGGCGGTCGGTGCGGCGATATCCTGGGTAATAACGATGCTTTCAGTATCAGAACATCCATTGGCCAAAGTAACGGTTACCGTATAGGTACCCGGTGCAGTGACATTCAAGGTGGCTGAGGTGCCGACGATATTGGTGCCGTCTGACCATGAGTAGCTACCGCCACCCGTTGCTGTCAGGTTGATCGAAGTCACCGAACAGGTCAAAACGGTCGTCGATGGCGGGGTAATCCCGGCAGTCGGTGCTGCGATATCCTGGGTAATAATGATGCTTTCAGTGTCAGAACATCCATTGGCCAAAGTAACGGTTACCGTATAGGTAGCAGGTGCGGTCACATTCAGGGTGGCTGTAGTGCCGACGATATTGGTGCCGTCTGACCATGAATAGCTGCCGCCTCCTGTGGCTGTCAGGTTGATCGAAGTCACTGAACAGGTCAGGATGGTCGTTGTTGGCGGGGTGATCCCGGCAGTCGGTACGGCGATATCCTGGGTAATAACGATGCTTTCAGTATCAGAACATCCATTGGCCGAAGTTACGGTTACGGTGTAGGTAGCAGGTGCAGTCACATTCAGGGTGGCTGTGGTGCCGACGATATTGGTGCCGTCTGACCATGAGTAGCTGCCGCCGCCTGTGGCTGTCAGGTTGATCGAAGTCACCGAACAGGTCAGGATGGTCGTCGATGGCGGGGTAATCCCGGCGGTCGGTACGGCGATATCCTGGGTGATGGTGATGCTTTCTGTGTCAGAACATCCATTGGCCGAGGTTACGGTCACGGTGTAGGTAGCAGGTGCAGTCACATTCAGGGTGGCTGTGGTGCCGACGATATTGGTGCCGTCTGACCATGAGTAGCTGCCGCCGCCCGTGGCTGTCAGGTTGATCGAAGTCACCGAACAAGTCAGTATGGTGGTTGGCGGGGTAATCCCGGCAGTCGGTACGGCGATATCCTGGGTAATAACGATGCTTTCGGTATCAGAACATCCATTGGCCAGGTAACGGTTACCGTATAGGTTCCCGGTGCAGTCACATTCAGGGTGGCTGTGGTGCCGACGATATTGGTGCCGTCTGACCATGAGTAGCTACCGCCGCCCGTGGCTGTCAGGTTGATCGAAGTCACCGAACAGGTCAAAACGGTCGTCGATGGCGGGGTAATCCCGGCGGTCGGTGCTGCGATATCCTGGGTAATCGTGATGCTTTCAGTATCAGAACATCCATTGGCCGAAGTAACGGTTACGGTGTAGGTAGCAGGTGCGGTCACATTCAGGGTGGCTGTGGTGCCGACGATATTGGTGCCGTCTGACCATGAGTAGCTGCCGCCGCCTGTGGCTGTCAGGTTGATCGAAGTCACCGAACAGGTCAAAACGGTCGTCGATGGCGGGGTAATCCCGGCGGTCGGTGCGGCGATATCCTGGGTAATAACGATGCTTTCAGTATCAGAACATCCATTGGCCGAGGTTACGGTTACGGTGTAGGTTCCCGGTGCGGTGACATTCAAGGTGGCTGTGGTGCCGACGATATTGGTGCCGTCTGACCATGAATAGCTGCCGCCACCCGTGGCTGTCAGGTTGATCGAAGTCACTGAACAAGTCAGGATGGTCGTTGTTGGCGGGGTGATCCCGGCAGTCGGTACGGCGATATCCTGGGTAATCACGATGCTTTCTGTGTCAGAACATCCATTGGCCAGCGTAACAGTTACCGTATAGGTAGCAGGTGCGGTCACATTCAGGGTGGCTGTGGTGCCGACGATATTGGTGCCGTCTGACCATGAATAGCTGACGCCACCCGTTGCTGTCAGGTTGATCGAAGTCACCGAACAGGTCAGGATGGTCGTTGTTGGCGGGGTGATCCCGGCAGTCGGTACGGCGATATCCTGGGTAATAACGATGCTTTCAGTATCAGAACATCCATTGGCCAGGTAACGGTTACCGTATAGGTTCCCGGAGCGGTGACATTCAGGGTGGCTGTGGTGCCGACGATATTGGTGCCGTCTGACCATGAGTAGCTGCCGCCACCCGTGGCTGTCAGGTTGATCGAAGTCACCGAACAGGTCAGGATGGTCGTTGTTGGCGGGGTGATCCCGGCAGTCGGTACGGCGATATCCTGGGTAATAACGATGCTTTCGGTATCAGAACAACCATTGGCCGAGCGTAACGGTTACCGTATAGGTTCCCGGTGCGGTGACATTCAGGGTGGCTGTGGTGCCGACGATATTGGTGCCGTCTGACCATGAGTAGCTGCCGCCGCCTGTGGCTGTCAGGTTGATCGAAGTCACCGAACAGGTCAGGATGGTCGTTGTTGGCGGGGTGATCCCGGCAGTCGGTACGGCGATATCCTGGGTAATAACGATGCTTTCAGTATCAGAACAGCCATTGGCCAGCGTAACGGTTACCGTGTAGGTACCCGGTGCGGTGACATTCAGGGTGGCTGTGGTGCCGACGATATTGGTGCCGTCTGACCATGAATAGCTGCCGCCGCCCGTGGCTGTCAGGTTGATCGAAGTCACCGAACAGGTCAGGATGGTCGTCGATGGCGGGGTAATCCCGGCGGTCGGTGCTGCAATATCCTGGGTGATGGTGATGCTTTCAGTATCAGAACAACCATTGGCCAGCGTAACGGTTACCGTATAGGTTCCCGGTGCAGTGACATTCAGGGTGGCTGTGGTGCCGACGATATTGGTGCCGTCTGACCATGAGTAGCTGCCGCCGCCCGTGGCTGTCAGGTTGATCGAAGTCACTGAACAGGTCAGGATGGTCGCTGTTGGCGGGGTGATCCCGGCAGTCGGTACAGCGATATCCTGGGTAATAACGATGCTTTCAGTATCAGAACAACCATTGGCCAAAGTAACGGTTACCGTATAGGTTCCCGGTGCGGTGACATTCAGGGTGGCTGTGGTGCCTACGATATTGGTGCCGTCTGACCATGAATAGCTGCCGCCACCCGTGGCTGTCAGGTTGATCGAAGTCACTGAACAGGTCAGGATGGTCGTTGTTGGTGTATTGATAGCTGCAGCAGGTGCCGGCTTAACCACTACCGTTGAAGTCGCTGATCCCGTGCAATCATTTGCTGCAGTTCCGGTCACAGTATAAGATGAGTTTGATGCAGGTGAAACAGTTATGGATGCATTCGTTGCCCCGCCTGGATTCCATATATATGATGCTGCACCTGAAGCTGTAATTGTTGTGCTGTTTCCATTGCATATTTCAATTTCAGTTGGATCGACTGTAACAGAGGGTGAAGGATTCACATTAACGACCACCTGATCCGATGAAGGACAGGCCCCGGATGCATTGGTAACTGTCAATGTATATGTAGTCGTAACCGATGGGTTTGCTATCGGATTGGCAATATTGGGATTGTTAAGTCCGGTGGCCGGACTCCATGAATACAACACACCCCCTGAGCCATTTAATTGAGTGCTTAAACCTGAGCAAATTGTTGCATCCGGCCCAGCATTGGCAACAATAGGCGTTGGACTCCCAATGGTTGCAGAGCCTGATACAGGGCTGTAACAACTCCCCGGATCCCGCACGAGAATAGTATAAGAACCTGCAGCCAATCCGGTAAATGTATTTGATGTCTGCCAGGTGGACCCATTGTTTATTGAATACTGGTAACTTCCGCTTCCACCTGTGGCATTCACAGTGATTACCCCATTGCTCTGACCTGAACATTGAGCGTTTGTCGCTGAAATTGAAGATATTATAACCTGTTCATATATATAAATATCCTGTTCTACATATACTACATTTTCTGCACACGGGCACGAATTACGAATCCTCACAATAAAGGTCTCGGCATTGTCACCGGCCCCATCATTAACAGCATAATATGGAATAACATAGGTAGCCTGACCTGCTGGTATTGTTATTTGCGCAGGAAATGGCTGACCTCCCGATGTCAGGATATCAGTTCCATTTACAGCAGTTCCGGACAACAATATATCTACAACGTATTCCTGTGATAGGTCAGTAGTCTGACGGGTAATGGTCAGGCTGTTGTCAGTGCATCCTTCAAAAATATTGTTATTGTTTGGTATTCCATTACCTATATGCGATAAGGCAACCTGCTCCGAAGAAAAACTGTTGCCTTCCAGAAAAATCCCTGAATCCCATTTACGGTCAGAAACATCAGCCAATGCAAGTTTGATGTGATAAGTCTGACAAGGCACCACCGTATGATAAGCGGTCAGCACTACCGTCCGTCCATCATATTGCATATATATTCCGCCTCCGTTACCGCCACTGCTGGTAGTACCATCTCCATTATCAACATAATAAGCCGCATTCTGGGCAGGGCAGGTTGGATCATTCGCCCAGTTTCTGTTATGACTGGCAGGAGAATATCTACCCTGTGCATGGATATTATTGATCGTAACCGGTGTAATTCCATCGGGTAATCTGGCAATGTTTTTTCCTGTAAGACCCGGATCATTGGTTATACCAGGTCCGGACAGTAAAAAGGCAAATACATCATTAAACTGAGAACATGACCATTCCAGGTATTCTTCAGATGCAAATACATATCGGAACTCGACTACGTTACCAGCTGGGATAAAGTCGAACTCGAGAACAGAAGCATCATATGTTGTATATCCTGAAATAAATTGCAGATCTGCATCCCCTGAAGTACCTACTTCCCTGGTTAAACTGGGTGAATTGTTAGGCCCTTCCGCATCGGCAATATAGCCCGTTGATAGGATCAGACCCTCATCAATCGGAAAATTTGAGGTACCTTTATTAAAATAACCCAACCCCCGTTGATCGGCATTTGACGCATTCCATAAACCGGTAAATGTTACATTTGATGCCTGTAAACAACCTGTAACAAGCAGATTCTGAACAAGCTGAGTAGCCGAGTAAGCCGCATATGCAGCATTCTCATTAACAGCAATGGAACCAGAGGCTGATTTTCCGGTTACCTTTGGAGCTACCCGTTGTTCAGGTATCCTTTGAGAAACCCTTGGGTTTTGATTGCCGGTTTGAGCAGTGATAATCTGTACTGCGAAAAGCATAACCATTAGGGTTATAAGAGAGAATCTCATCCTAAATAAACGGTCATTTTTTTTCATAACACATTGATTTTATAATTAATAGATAAGTTATATGTTTATATTAAAATTTACACAGAAGAAAATATCAGAAAAAACTATGCTAATTCAATTTACCTGGTTAATATGATCAGCCATTGATGTGCCGCATCAGCCCTGAATCTTTTTACTCCGGAAGAAATTGCGTTATATGTAAAACTAATGCAGCTATTATTGCCAAAGTATGTTTATAAGTTTAGTTCCCGGATTATCTGTCCGGGAAACCAATGTGAATTTGAAATATCAACAAAATCCTTCAGAAAAAATCCAACTAAGTTTGTTATTACAGAATGGCGAGCTCCTGAAGTTATATAAGTAAGTTACAGGTCTCCGGTTTGTTTTACGAATGCTTCTTAACAATCAATAATTTTAAGTTCAACATGCATAATTTAATCAAAATAACCCTCTAAGAATTTTGGTGCAAATTAGAACAATTAACCAGCATGGGGTAGGGTAAATTCAATAAAATTCTTATACGCTAAAATACGTAAGAAAAAAATTACAATAATTGAATTTACGAATTAACTTTGTTTCACCAAGAAAATTAAAACTGGAAAGTTATATGTTAAAACATGACTATCAGATTATTGTAATTCAATAAAGAATCAGAGATGGGCACTTTAAAAAAAATCATGCTGGTAGATGATGATGCTGTAGTCCGTACAGGATTGAGGGGAATCATCGGATTTTCGCATCTTTTTGAAATTGCAGGAGAGGCTACAAACGGGGTGCAATTTCTGAACATTCTACCTTCATCAGATATTGATTTTGTTATACTAGACCTGACGATGCCAGGTATGTATGGAACTGAAGTTGCAAAAAAAGCACTCGAAATCAAACCCACCCTCAGAATCATTATATTTAGTGCGAATGTCGAGAAAGATGAATTGATTCTACTCCTTGAAATGGGAATATTCGGTTATATTCTCAAGACTGAGGGCTTTGAACAGATAATAAAAGCCCTGACCAATGCAGCCAATGGCCTCCCCTATTTTTCACCTGAATTGGTTGGACAGGTGATTCAATTCAATGTAATGCACCCTGTTCATCATGAATTTACCCGACGTGAAACTGAAATTCTGGGCTTCATGTGCAAAGGATTAAACCTTGATGAGATTGCAGGAAAGTTATTTGTAAGTATCCGGACAATTGAAAAGCACCGGTCAAATATGCTGACAAAGACAAGGAAAAAATCAACACTTGAACTGGTGCTTTACGCAATAAAGAACGGAATTATAAGTATTGGTAAAATTGACTATAAGTCAGGTTCTGATTGAAAAAACCAAACAATACTGACCATATTGTCATTTAATTAAGAATCTGGTATTCATGCTTTGTCGCATCACAAGACCAAAAGATTCAGTGTAAATAAAAAGCCTGAGTAATAATTATTTTAACAATATCCAAAATGAAGGATGCTTTCAGAATATTCATTTCAGACCCTCATACGATCTTTCGTGAAGGCATAAAGAAAATAATATCCGCTAATCCGGGTCTTATAATTGCCGGTGAATCTGATAATATTCATGAGTTAAGTGAATCTTTGATGAGAACCCGGCCTGACCTTTTGTTGATTTACACTTTACCATTCAAAGCGGGCATGGAAGTAGCCGAATCAATCATGATTGATTTTCCCGGTCTTAAAATCGTGCTGTTGACCAACATTTCGAGACATCCTGAACTTTACACAGCTTATATCAAAGGAATCGCGGGTATTATTCACAAAGCCATCGGCGAAGAGGAATTACTTATTGCCTTTGAAACACTCAGAAAAGGATTTCCTTACTATTCCCAGGAAATTCTGCCCTATTTGCTCAAAAGGCAGCCTTCAGGATCATCTAATTCCGGTCATAAACGGGAAGAATGGACAGAAAGGGAAATAACAGTTCTGAAATACATTTGTAAAGGGTACAATAATTCGGAAATTTCAGAGCTCCTCAATCTGAAATCCAGGTCAATTGAAGGTCACAAATCACGGATGATAGTAAAAGCCTGTGTCCCCAATACAATTAATCTTGTTCTATACGCTTTAAAAAACAGACTTGTCAACATCAATGATTTGTAACTGGCCATCAGTTGCATTTCTGGTGAATTAGCTTTCGAAAACCAACCCTCGATTTACAGGATTTCCGGATCCTTTTTATTCCTGTATCTTACAAGAGCAATCCGGTATATCCAGACCAAAAGGCTGGTAATCAATGTAATTCCGGCGAACCAAAGCATAAGCTGAACTGTAGAAACCGACTTATAAAAGGTGGTCGCCAGGTTGCCGATGATCAACCATTGAAACACATAGAAAGCTGTTACATTTCGGCCGGTCCATTTGAGGTATTTCACTACAGGGTTTTCAGGCAGATATTTGATGAGTAAAAGTATCAGGGTTGCCCATGCCAGGAGAAATAACAAAGCCCATAGAAAATAGGAAACAGAATGATGATAGTAGGCATGAAGGTCAGTGGTTACTTTGAATCCGAAAGGGAAGAAAACAGCAAGGGGAATGAGCATTAACAAAGCCGAAAGGGCAAACTTTGTCCGGGGTATATTTGTCTGACCAAATCTTGCAATGATCAGATTTAAGCAATAACCGGCAAGAGGATATGCTAACCAGGGGAAAAGTGGAAAATAGGACCACCAGGTTGACCTGTAAAAATAGGACAGCAGGTAATCAGACCAGCTGTTGTTACCATCAACGGCAGGCAGAAAAGTCGTGACCGATGCCACAATCAGCGTTACGATTGACCAGAGAAACACTTTATCGCGCAAGACCAGGCGAAACAAAGCTACAAAGATGATGCTGAGCCCGGCAAGGAAAAGAATGTCAACCCCAAAAAGGTAAGGTAGTGGACTTAGGGTAGATTGACCGGTAAGAATATGATAGAACAGGTGCAAGTTCAACCCGGCATTTAGTAAAAATCCGTAAACAATCAGCCTGAGTCCACGACCAATAAATGAAACCAACCCATCAACAGATGTTGCCAGAAAGTAACCCATTACTACCATAAATACCGGGGCAGCAGGTGGGCCACCGAGAAACAACGAAATCTTTCCCCATATACTGTAATAAATTTCAGGCAAAGCAAATAGCTCCATCAGGTGAACCTGAATCATTAGCAGAACAGCCAACCCTTTGAGTAAATCGGGAAGCAACAGCCTTCCGGAATCGGATTTTAAATCAGAATCTATGTTGGAATCAACCATTTCATCGTGCTGTTTCATGATACAATCAGCAAACATAATATTATCATCATTCAATGCATCAGGGGTATAAAAATCTTGTACAATAAAAAGGGAATACTATAACTAATCACCCCGCAGAGCCAAATAAATTTGCGACTTAAAGCACTCAGAATCCTAAACCAAGAATTATCATGAAAAAAATCGTCTTAAGCCTGCTTTTAATGACTTCCGGTATTGCATTCGGGCAAATTCCTCTGGAAAATAATTACAGCTATTCCGGAACCTATTCCCGGCTTACGGTTTCAGGTTATAAGTTTTACCTGATGGATGTAGCATTGGCCCAATGCCGGATTTTCAATACAAATCATACACCATGGAAAACCCTTAACCTGAGTGTTCCGACTGGTAACTACCTGTACGATTTAAAATACCTGTCCGAAGGACTATTCACGAGTGACAATTCCCTGTGCCTCGGTTATGTCTATTACATCTATGACGAAATCACTGCCATCTATACCTTTAACGCCAAAATAGTGAAGGAAAACGGAACAGAATTGCTTTCTATTCCCGGCTGCCAGTATATGGAAGTGGTAGATCTGGAAAGTGAAGGTTTTAAACTGGTTGCTTATTGTTACGATTATTCTGTATCTCCTTATACTATTCAAACCAGGATTTACTCACTTCCGGGCCAGTTAACCGCTACTGAAAACCATACATTGCCTGCGGCTAAAAATCTTCCTTACCCGAATCCGGCGCTTGATTATATAAACATAAAATACAGATTACCAGCTGGTTCTATTTCCGGAAATCTTGTTATCACTGACCTGCAGGGGAAAATAACAGATGAACTGATCATTAACAGCAATGCTGACAGAATTACACTCCCGACCGGGCGCTATAAACCGGGTATGTATATCTATTCTGTCGAATCAAACAACCAGCGGTTTGAAACCGGAAGGTTCCTGGTAAAATAATTGCAGACAACATTAAAATTACTGTAGGGACACGACATGTCGTGTCCCTACAGCCATTTTAATGGAAACTCCTGTTCTTATGATAAGCTGGGCTTGATCTGGCCGGGTAACAGCGCAGTGTAAACAAAATCGCAGGGACACGACATGTCGTGTCCCTGCGATTTTGTTTATTGCACTTCAATTATTCTATAGAGATAGAATTATCAGAAATGGTATGGATTCTCCAATTTTTGTTTTGTCCCGTCGCTCATGTGAACATCAAGTTCAGGCTGATTGAGCAAAGCATTAATCTTATCCTTACTGGTTAGAGCAGGTATAAATAGCAGTCGCAGTTTAATCCCGGTGTCGGTAAAAAGGGTAGTGAATTTAACCACTCCCTTGTCGTTGCTCACATGGCTAAGCAGATACCAGGGCATATCACCAAGTTCCGGATCAGCGGCGGCATCGAAGTCAAATTGAAGGGAATCTACCTGCTCAGGGGTGTAACTTTCAAATTCATTAAAAGCCATTTCAACCGGTTCGTACATCATGGCAAGGTATTCTGATAGTGGCATCCCGCTGTTCTTCTCCGTTATGGATGCTACTTCAAAATCCGTTTTTGCAGCCATGGTTTCACCATCAACGTTCCATGTTACCCTTTTTGCTTCAATCAACTCACCGATTTTGCCGATGTTGATAAAACGGGGATCATAGTAGATCAAAGCATGAACCGGTTCACCAAAAACAGTCTGTATGGCCAGAATTCCTTTATTTTGTTCGAATCTGATTCCAAGTAACATGGCATCTTTTGGATCAAAGAACTGATTGATCGAGGCTTCAGCAACCGATAATGCCGGCAAACCTTTAAAAGGCGCAGCAATAACCGAACTTACCGGCTTAAAGATTGCTTTTTTAATGTCTTCATCCGAAAGTAATGCTTTATCATAGAAAACCTTTACGCTGTGATCGCCAACATAGGTTTCAACACCCAAAACACCCGGGAGTTCCTTCATGTGATTGGCAAATGACATAGAGCTTCCAAAGCATTTGATGCTGGCAAGTCCGGATTGCCGGTAGATGCCGGCATTCTCCATTTGCTCAGGACTGCCCCATCGCTGATTAATGGTTGGAATATCGGTGAAGGCTGCAAAAACAAGCCCTGCAACTATCAGAATCACCGTTGCTGTTGCAGGTAACCAGTTCATTTTCTTCCGGTTGATCTGCAGGGTGTCTTTTTCCGGGCAACGTGTTATGCAATCTCCGCACAGATGACAATCGATGTGATCTACCACTGGTTTGTCGGAGATTTTGATGGCCATCGGGCAAACCTTATCACACAGGGTACAGGAAGTACACGTATCGGGGTTGCGGGTAATTTTAAACCAAACCGATCTGCAGGTTTTAAGCCTGCCTGTTTCCAGAAGCATGCCTGCCAAACTCAATGCACCCAGCAGCCATACCCAACCGATGGTTAAGCCAAAAACCAAAACCAATAATGCATACAGACCTGTTAATCCCAGAAAAATATAGCCATAAGTGAAAATATTTGAAGCTGCACTGAGCGGGCAAAAATATTTGCACCAGAACTGCCTGATAAAGAATGATCCCGGAATAGCCAGAAATAAAGCCATGATGGCGTAACTTAGCACGACATCAGAACTGAAGCCGGAAAAAACAGCATAATAAGGATCGAAGGTTTTGCAAAAAAGTTCGCTGCTGGTAACAGAAAAATAGAAGGTAATAAACAGCACAGCATATTTAAATATCCTTAGAATCCTGTCGGCAAGGCCTGTTATTACGAAATTCATTTTCATCTTTTTACCAGTTCGTCCAAGCCATTCGGTAAAAGTGCCAATGGGGCAGATATAACTGCAAAAAAGCTTGCTGAATATAAAAATGCCCAGGATCAGGGCCAGCCCCATGGCTATCTGGGTAGTAGTCATCGAGCAAGCAAGCGAATTGTTGGCCAGGAAAGAAGAAAATGCCTGTAACCCGCCAAACGGACAGTATGCCTCGAAATCAGCTGTATAGGTTTTGTCAAACTGCGGACGAACCAAAAGATAGATAATCCCCAGCAGCACCATCCATTGGAGAGCAAGCCGGTAAATATTCCTTTTAACTGCTTTTGCCATGTTTTCGAAATCGGTTGAAATTAGGAGACTCAAAAGTATGAACAAATTCAGGCGGGCTACAGCATTGTCATAATTCAGAATGCTTTTAAATAGCAGAAAGGAAATTCAGGTAACCTTTACAGGAATAATTCGTATGTTTGATTCAACAAATCCGCGGGTAAAATGAAAAAATCAGGTTTCCTGAAAACAATACTGGTCGCCATAATATTTACCTGCAACCTGCATGCGAACGGACAACAGGGAAAGGAAGCAACGGGAGAGTTTAAAGTAATGTTCTATAATCTCGAGAACCTTTTCGATCCGTTTGATGACAGCCTGAAAGATGACAACGAATTTCTTCCCACGGGGATTAGAGGCTGGACATGGAAGAAATTTGAAAGGAAGCTGCAGAATACATCCAAGGTCATTATTACGGCCGGCGGTTGGCGCCCACCTGAAATAGCCGGATTTTGTGAAGTTGAAAACCGGTTTGCCCTGATTCAACTTTTAAAAAGGACACCCCTTGAGCCTTTCGGATACCAGATCGTACACCATGAATCGCCCGATGCACGGGGTATTGATGTAGGTCTGATTTACAGGCCCGACCGCTTCACCCTGCTATGCCACAGGGCTATACCGGTAATTTTTGAAGGGGACAGCGTTGCAACAACCCGCGACATACTATACGTCAAAGGCCTTGTTCCAAACAGGGACACCCTTCATATTTTCGTAAACCACTGGCCTTCAAAATACGGGGGTGCCGCAGCAACCATTCCACGGCGCAAAGATGCCGCCTTAACACTTAAGCGGGTTACCGATTCCATTGCAGGAGTAAACCCTGAAGCACTTATCGTGATCACCGGTGATTTTAACGATCAGCCTACAGATGAAAGCCTGGCTATTCATCTTCATGCACGTTACGGTACAACAGATACCACTGGTTATTATCTGTACAACCTGATGCAGGAGCTTATGGGCAAATGGGATGTTGGTTCCAACAAATTCCGTGAAGAATGGAGCATCATCGATCAGTTTATCGTTTCGTCTGCCTTGCTGAAACGCACTTCAGGCTTGAGATTGTCTGAAAAAAGGGCTGAAATATTCAGGGTACCATTTCTTATCGAGGAGGATCTCAATTTCAACGGAACCAAGCCTTACAGAACCTATAACGGGCCAGCTTACCAGGGAGGTTTCAGCGACCATTTGCCGATACTTTTACACCTCAGGTATTAAAATGGAGTCCACTCCTCAATAGTCCGGTAATTAAAAGAATCACGCGAAGCGGCGGGGAGGCCCGCAAAGGGCGGGCAAAGTATTGATTATCATCATGTTGTCAATTGTCCATCCAATTATTCAATACCCTGAAAATCATTAGTTTATAAAATATAAACGGAGTATTGCTCCTGAAAACTAAATTCTTGACACCAAGACACTAAAACACCAAATCTCACCAACTTTTGTGTGTTGGGTACTTTGATTTCTGTTCTTCTTTTTTGATTTTTCGGAGCAGGCTCAGGATTTTATTCCAATGTCGGGACACCAGGGAGAAATCTGACAATCACAGGTTAGTCTTATTGTATCCTCATCATCTCAATTCAGCTTCAACACCCATGCTCCCGATTCCCGCACTGAATAAAACGGCAGGCCTAGCCTGGTGCTTTCTTCACTCCAGCTTAAACTCTTTCTTCCCGAATTGGATGCATCTGCAATAAAAGTCGCGCCCGGAAAATTCCCGGAGAGTTTTTCAAGTTTTTGTCTGAGATTTCCGGCAAGAATCACGTAATCCACCATGATTTGCTTTTCTTCAACTGGTAGTTTGATCTCCGGAGTTAGCACGACCCCTCTTTTTCCCATAAAGCTAAAAAATCCGTTTTTTATTTCAAGACAAACGGGAAGGCCCGCTTTTGCAATGGAATCATCTGAAAGCTCAGCGTAAACGATGTCACGGATACCTGCACTGATTCTGTGTGTCTCGGTGCTGTATTTAATCAGTTCGGGTTTTGAAACCACTGCTGAATCTGCAAGAATAACCTGGGTACGACCATTGGTAAAGCTTATCACTGTATGCCTGTTGATGCTTTGAACAATGATTTCCCTGTTGTTGATCCGCCCGATTGCGTTTCCCGCGAAGTCAGCAGCAAGCAGCAGGCTTACACCCAATACCGGATAAAGCCAGAAACGGTTTTTACTGATAAAAAGCATAAAGCCTGCAAAAATCAACAGGTACAATAAGAGGGTTGCATTTGACGACAGATATAAATTATGACTTACTGCACCAGGTAAACCTTCAATAAATGCGACTGATGAGTTCAGGATTTTTATTTCCGCAACAACAACGACGGCTGCAATTTTCCCGAGAAAAGGAATAAATGATAGAAAAATAAAAATAACGCCTGTATAAATCAGGATGCCCGACAATGGAATGGCAATCAGGTTGGCAATCAGAAAATAATTCGGGAACTGATGAAAGTAATAAACCGACACGGGTGTAACAAACAATTGAGCAGCGAGAGAAACATTGATCATACTCCACAGGTATTCCTTTGCTTTATTGGTTGTAATAAATAACTGTCTGATGTATGGCTGAAAGGTAACAATCCCGAAAACGGCACCATATGAAAGCTGAAATCCAAGATCATAGAGCATTCCCGGGTTGAAAATTAAAAGAAAAAAAGCGGAAGCAGCGAGGGTATTGTAGGTATGGGATTGCCGGTTGAGTGATTTGCCAATGGTTATCAATGAAAACATCAGCGATGCACGCAGAACCGAAGGAGCCAGACCGGTGATCAATGAATAAACCCAGATAAATGTAATGATGAGCAAAGGCCGAAGCCAGGCAGCCTTTTTTCGTTTACGCAGAAAAAAGAACAGACTGTCTGCTATCAGAAAAACAATTCCGACATGTAAGCCTGACACGCAAAGCACATGAACTACACCGGCCCCGGAATATTCCTTTCGCTGCGCCGCATCCAGCAGGTCATCATAACCAATCAGCAGGGCGGCGGCCACAGCATATTCGCGACCGGTAATACCGTAACGCTGCATAATTATCAATAAACGGTTCCGGGCCTGAAGAGCAAAAGATTTCAAAAAGTTGCCATGTTGCCTGCCGGTTAACGTATAATTACCTTTACCAAGATAAACCTGGTGAAACACATGATTTACAGAAAGATAACGGGCATAATCAAATTCGCCCGGATTGGCAGGCGGCCTGAGAGCCTGTGGCTTCTCCGAAAAGAGTATTCCGGTACCATAGTCCAATAAAGTCGCCAAAGAATCCTTGCCGGCATAGGCAATGATCTTACCCCGGACCGGGAAAGACCTGCCGTTTAAAGAAACCCGGTTGACCTGAAGGGTAAATTTAACTGAATTAGCTCTTTGGGCTGGTGGTTCAGTCAAAAAAGCTTCATAGATAATCTTGCTATCGCCGCCAAAACGGGAAAAATGACTGTAATAATCCCGCTGGTTACCTGCCCAGGAAATTACAAATCCAAACAGGATAAGCAATATATTTATTATAAAGCCAAACATCCACCGGGTACGGTAGGTTTGAATCTTTGACAATACTACCAGGGCTCCTGCTATTACAGAACATCCGATGATAAGCGGCCATGCCGGAACACCTGATGCATTTGGAATAAGACGGTAACAAAGGATACCGGTAATCAGCGGCAACAGAAGTCTGACGAAAGGAAACCGGGTCCAGATTTTCATTTTTTATAAGCCTGTTGATGCGCTGTTCAGCAATTTTTTCAGGCATATAAATATATAATGAATTCAGATAATTAGCAAGAATAAATTGATTTCTTTTATCTGATTAACATAGAATTTATTCACAAATTGATTGATATGTTGCTGAATTAAAATCAATCAACTCAAGGTCTATTTACAATACTTGCTTAACATATTAACCGCATCCTTATGCCCTAATTCAGAAGCTTTTCTCCAATCGTCGCAGGCTTCGGCCGGCTTACCTGAACGCTGAAAGGCATAGGCCCTGTTATAATAGGCTTCGGCATGATTGGTTTTCATTGAAATCGCCTTCGTATAATCGTCAGCCGCATCGTTGAAACGCTCAAGCATAAAGCGGCAGTTACCCCGGTTAACGTATGACTGAGCATAATCCGGATTGAGATTCAGTGAGCGGGTAAACATGTCATCGGCGTCATTGAATTTTTTCAATGCTGCCAGTGAAGTCCCCTTGTTGTAATAGGTTAGAAATTGCGCCGGATCTTTCGCTATTGCTTCGTTATAAACAGCAATCGCATCTTCGTGTTTGCCTGACTTAGCCAGGACGACCCCCTTATAATTCATAGCATCTATATAGTTCGGTGCCAGTTTAATGGTTTCATTAAAATCAGCAAGGGCTTCCCTGTATTTTTGCTGATCAAGGAACATCTGACCACGATAGTAATAATAAGGTGCCTGAAGCGGCCTGATAGAGATTGCCTGGGTAAAATCTTCTTCCGAACCTTTGTAGTCCTTCAATTCCCATTTCGCTTTTCCACGGTAAAAATAGGCATCCGGGTTTTTTGCAAAAATTTCTATAGATTTTGTAAACTGCTCAATAGCACCTTTCATATCACCGTCAGATGCCAGCTCAACCCCCTTCTTCCTTTCTTCAGCACCTCTTCCGCGAAATTTTATCTGCTTGAACATATCAGATTTCCTGTCGGCATTTGCTGTTTTATTCCCGGGTTGAAAATCCTGAACCAGGGGAATCTGGTCAAAGCCACCCGGTTCAACAGCCCCGGTATTTTTGACGGAATCGGTTGCCGGAAGACCCGATTCAGTGACTATGGTTGAATCAACCTTTGCAGTGACTTTATTATTTTTCGCCTGATTGCATGAAAACAGTGTTAAAATCAGGGCAAGTGATGCAATCAGGTTTTGCAGGGTTTTAGAATACTTCATTTTATCCGAATTGAATGCAACGTTTGACGAAAGGATGATTGGCAGAGAACCGCCATTTTCACCCGAAACTTTTACTTTTATTTAGAAAATCAATGATTTCTGCAGCAGCCTTGGCTGAAGCACCTGAACCACCCAGTTTCTGGCGCAATTCATTGCAGCCTTTGATAACGGCACGTCGATGCTCTGCGTCATTGAGCAGGAGGTTCAATTCAGTCCTCAGGTTTTGCCTGTTTAATTCACGCTGGATCAGTTCCTTCACTACCGGTCTGTCCATGATAAGGTTGACCAGGGAAATGTATTTTACTTTAATTACCTGTCGGGCAATCAGATAAGAAATCAGCCCACCTTTATAGCAAACAACCTCTGGTGTGCCTATCAATGCCGTTTCAAGGGTTGCCGTACCAGAAGTAACCAATGCTGCTGAAGCCTGTCCTAAAAGGTCGTATGTTTTGTTCATCACCACCGGTATTTCCGAACCCTGCATCAGTTTTTTATAGAATTCCTCACCAAGTGAAGGCACTCCGGCAATGGCAAAGGCAACATCAGGAAAATCCCTAACAACCGAAAGCATGATCGGCAACATCGTTTTAATCTCCTGTTTCCTGCTGCCAGGCAACAAGGCAACGAGTCGTTTGCCAAAAAGCGGCAAAACAGGTCCGGAGGTATTTTCGGCCAATGCATCAAGCAAAGGATGTCCGGCAAAACTGACTTCGATGCCATGCCGGGCATAAAAGTCTTTTTCAAATGGCAGGATAACGATCATTTTATCAACCACTTTCCTGATGGTTTTAACCCTTGATTGCTTCCAGGCCCATACCTGCGGGGAAATGTAGTAGATAACAGGGATTTTGTTTTCATGCAGGAACGTTGCCACGCGGAGGTTAAATCCCGGGTAATCGATCAGTATTACCGCATCCGGCTTAAACCGGAGGATATCCTGTTTGCAGAAGGCGAGGTTTCCCATGATTGTCCTGAGATTCAGAATTACTTCAAGAAAACCCATAAATGCAAGTTCACGGTAGTGCTTAACCAGGACAGCACCTTGCGCAACCATCAGGTCGCCACCCCAGCAACGGAATTCAGCAGCCGGGTCTGATTTTTTAATCTCCCGGATCAGGTTTGAACCATGCAGGTCGCCTGAGGCTTCTCCGGCTATGATGTAATACTTCATAAATTTATGAAAAAGACACTGAAAGGCTTTCTGTCAAGAAAAACAAAATATAGCACTATCAGCAGAAAGACGACAGCAACTGAACCCATTCCTGATTTTTCAAAACGCAATTTACGAAGATAATACCGCATCAGGATAATTGCAGGAATAAAAGCGAGCAACAGCAGCTTGTTCTGAGGCATATAATCAGAAAAAAGCCGGTAAAACCAGGGGCCGAGCAAAATGATCAGAAAAGCAGCAACTAAACTGATTATCATAGTTGAAAAAGCACCGATAAAGAAATTATCATGTTTCCACATACAAGCTCAAAGTAAAAAGTTTAAAGCTCCAAGTTAAAAGTCAAAAAATCTAATGTCCAAAGTAAAAAATAAGAATCAACCATCAGAAGTCAGTGGTCAGAGGTCAGAGGTCAGAGGTCAGAGGTCAGAGGTCAGAGGTCAGAAGTCAGAGAAGTATTCGTCATTCGTCATTCTAAATTCGTCATTCGTCATTCGTCATTCGTCATTCGTCATTCGTCATTCGTAAATTCTATAGGATTAAAAAAAATCTAAATTATCAGTTAATCCAGGTTACCTGTCTCCCATTCCTTCAGCAAAGGTATGGTTTTATGAGATGTAAGGTCAAAGTGCAAAGGAACAACGGAGACATAATTGTTATGAATGGCCCATTCGTCGGTATCTTCACCTTCTTCGCGGTTGCGGAAAACACCTGTAAGCCAATAATATTCACGTTCGTGCGGATCTTTCCTGTGATCAAACTTTTCGTCCCAGTAAGCCATGGCTTGCCTGACTATTTTGATTCCTTTGATTGGTGAGCCATTTACAGCTGGGATATTTACATTGAGACAGGTATATTCTGGCAATCCTTTGCTTAATACATTTCTGGCTATTACGAGGATATATGGCTCACATTTGCTGAAATCGGCCGCGTACGCATAGTCGTTGAGTGAAAACCCGATCGAAGGAACATTCTCCAGAGCTCCTTCAAGCACTGCAGCCATTGTCCCTGAATAGATCACGTTAACCGATGAATTGGAACCATGATTGATTCCGGAAACAATCAGATCCGGTTTACGCCCAAGAATGGCTTTCTGTCCGAGTTTGATGCAATCAGCCGGAGTACCGTTACTCGAATACTCTGTATAGCCAGGCTCTTCAGCAAGTTTATGCACCCTGAGGGGTGAAGTAATGGTTACAGCATGCCCCATCCCCGACATGGGTTTATCGGGTGCAACAACCAATACATCGCCAAGTTGGCGCATCAGCCTTATAAGTGTGCGAATTCCCGGGGCATGTATACCGTCATCATTGGTAATAAGAATCAGTGGTTTAGTCATTCATTATATGTTATTGGATTGTTATTCAATTCTTTTTGAAAAAGGGACGAGGGACGCACTTCGTCTTCGCTCACGAGGGGCGATTTACAAAAGAGAATCCTGCCACGATTTAGCAGACAAGGAGACAAGGAGACAAGGAGACGGGGAGACAAGGGGAAAAATGGGACTGTCTCTCCTTGTCCCCATTTCCCCTTGTCCCCTTGTCTGCCACTTTGAAGACAGAATTTCCCCATGCGAAGCCCACGCTCCATGCTCCATGCCCTGTGCCCTGTGCCCTGTGCCCTGTGCTCTGTGCCAGGAAGGGACGAGGGACGCAAAAGGGACGAGGGACGGATCCTCTGTTTTCATTAATTATCTTTATGCTCTTCATCGCTCAGTCTTTTTTTCCCCTTGTCCCCATCTCCCCTTGTCCCCTTGTCTGTTGATTCAAAGACGAGAATTTCCCGGTTATGCCCCTTGCCCCATGCTCCATGCCCTGTGCCCTGTGCCCTGTGCTCTGTGCCCTGTGCCAAATTACTTTTTACATAAAACCCTGTCATCCCCCAAAAGTTCACTTTTCCGGTACCGGATGTTTCTGATCAATACTGGTAATACCGGCACTTACGATAAATTTCATGACTTCAGACGGATTGGCATTGAGCGGCGTGATATTTTCAACGGGCACGATAAACAGGTTTCCTGAAAAGTTATAGGAATGGGGCAGGTAAACTGCAACCTTGCCACTCAGAATGCCGAGGTTTGTCAGATCCTTTTGTGTAACAAAGCCCATCTTTTCGAGGTTTGCATCGTTGCTGACTTTTACAAGCACCGGCTCAGTAAAACGGCGTTCTTTTCCTACGAATGCTGCCATAAAATCCTTGATGGAAGTATAGATAATTTTCACCAGTGGAGCCTGACTGATCAGTTTGTCAAGATATGAAAGCAGCGGTCTGAAGACAATGGAAGATCCCAAAAAACCAATCAGGGTGATAAACCCGAGGATTACAAACATGCCCAATCCGGGAATCCTGAACCCGAAAATATTCAGGATTACATCGGTAAGGATGCCATCAACTACTTTGAATGACGCATAAATGATGTATATGGTCAGCGCAAGGGGGGCTGTAAAAAGTAATCCCTGGAGAAACCACGCCAGCAGGTTTTTCGATATCTGTTTGTTACCTCTCATGTTTTCATAAATTTGATTTTCAGGTACTTAAATTCTATGATTCCCTTTACATAAACTTTTGCAAAGGTAGTCAATGATCGGTTTCAAAAATCAACACCTTTTCAGGGAAGCACATAAAAAAACTTCCGCTTGCAACACGGAAGCTTAAAAGCAGAATATAGTCTGAATCTAACCGCTTAAAACGACCAGATGCGGGAATTAACTACCGTTATGGCATCGCCACCGAAATATAATTTCCGCCATTGTTGTCAACAATAGTCACATCGGCCGTATCTATTACCCCATCCCCGTTGACATCGGCCGGCAGGTAACCGGTACTGTACGCTGAGGCTTCATTGTCAACCGGGGACATATCGCCGGTGTCAACCGAGCCGTCCAGATTTACATCGCCCCCGTATATCACATAAAATCCTCCCATCTCTTTGAGGTTGGAGCCAAATGCCTGAGATGCTCCACTGCTGAAGCTGTAGGAAATGGTTGATCCGGCAAATGAAAGCGGATTTGCACTCCAGGTTTCGATGCTGTTCCGGTGCTTTAAAACCAGGTAGTAGCTTCCATTAAAAGCGGCAGGAATAGTCAGAGAAGCCGATCCATTGGTATTCAGGTCAACCGTAAACGGACCACCCGCAGTTGCATAAGGGAAAGAGGCATTGTGCAATTCCAGCGTGATCTGGTCGGCAATGGTACCTGGAAACTGATCCCCGCCTGAATTCTGAGCCTTATTCATTGCAGTGCCGTTAAAAAGCCCTTCCAGAAAAAGCGTCAGGTTAAGATTACGGTTGGCAGGCAGGTTATTTGTGTTGATATAATTGGCCAGGTAAGTACTCAGATTCAGCACCTGAAGCTTCTGCTGTACATTGAATGGAAACTGGTTAAAATACTCATTTGAAATGTAGTATTTCAAACCATTGTTCGTGGCGATGCCCTCTACCTGGTGGAAAGCCAGATTAAGACCGATTTTCCGTTTGTTGCCACTGAAAAAGTTTGTTCCGTTATAGTCATAAAGCAGGTAGACAAATGGCTGTAAGGTGCTGCTGTATCCGCTTAAAACAATTAAATTCTCCTGTAAAACAGAAGTGGAACCAGTAATTAGTCCCTGAACATTGTAGGTCGTTTTCAGATTTGCAATATGGGTTCCCGGCGTTTTTGACAGTGAATAGACGCTGGTTTGATTGCTCACCCATTGTTTGGTGAAAAGGAAAATACTGTCGGCCGAAACTATAAAGGCTTCACAATCAAAATCGGTATTGTTACCTCCGGTCGGATTAAAATTTACCTGGTTTGAGTAAGAGAAATTGATGGTTTCTGTTACCGGTGATCCGGCAAGTACCGAACTTTTGCTGATTTTCAGAATTTTCAGATCGGTCCTGTTTCCATTCCCGTTGTTTCCGAAATCACCAATGTACAAATAATCATCGTCCTGAGAGATCTCTTCCCAATCGGTATTCACAACTCCGCTTAAAGGCTGGGTCTGAACAATGCTGCCGTTCAGCGTATCCAGCGCATAAATATTGATGTCCTGGCTGTCGTTGTGCGTCCAAACCTGGTTGTTCCACCGGATCAAACCGGATGTTTCATCAAGCGCTGCAGCCAGGTTGAAGCTTGCTGTTGATGAAACAGAAGTTGAATTATAGGTGCAACTACCGTTGTTATTGGTTGCCGAAGCATTGTAATTATTGGCCAGTGGATCGGTACATCCGTAAACCTGCGCCTCTGACTGAGCGGCAATCAGGTAAAAACCCAGCAACCAGATGATGTATATTTTCTTCATGGTTTGTAAATTTATCAGGTATTAACCAGTGTTAGGAAATGGCAGAAATTCCTTCTGTTTGAACAATCAGACAGACAGGTAAGGTGTTTCCTTAAAAAGCAGGACAGGGAATAAATGATTACTCTCCGAAAATGCGGGGTGTAACCGGGGTTAATTTAAACCTGGCATTCATCATAAACAATGAAAACTGATAAAATGTTGACTAAATTTTAGTAAAGATTAACTATTGGTATTTAAGGCCTGCTGGACTTTTTACTTTGACTTTTTACTTTTACTTTTTACGTGGCACCTGCATCCTTTGCAAAGAATAAATCCGTAGTACACAAATCTGAACCTGATGTATGCCAAAATACTAATCAGCAATGGTTTCCTTCAGATTAGCTGCAAAGTGGGTTTAGTCTTTTCAGATCTACCGAAAATTAGTCCGGGCAAATATATAGGCTGCTTTAAGTTGAAGCAGCCTATAAGCAAATGGTTTATTAAACAGGCAGATCATGGTATAGCTGAAGTAACATAAGCAGCCCCATTGTTGTCAACTATGGTTATATCGGCCGTATCCACAATTCCGTCGCCATTGGCGTCGGTCGGGAGATAACCTGCTGCATAATCGGCAGCATCGTTGTCAACAGGGGTCATATCGCCGGTGTCCACTGAACCATCCTGGTTAACATCGCCGCCATAGATCGTATACCACCCGTCGGACATCAGCAACAGGTTACCGCCGTAAGCTTTTACAGGACCATCAAAATTATAGTTAATGGTTGCTCCGGCAAACGATACCGGTGCTGCGGTGGTGGTTTCAATGCTGTTGCGGTGGCGCACAGTTACATAGTATGAGTTACTATGAATTCCCGGGATTGTAATTGCTGAGGTGCCTGTTGTGCTAAGGTTTACATTGCTGATGGTATAAATTTTATTGGCATAAGAGGCCGAACTGTGCAACTCTATGTTAACCTGGTCAGCAGTATTCCCTGAGAATTGATCTCCCGTCGCATTCTGTGCCTTGCGCATGGTACCTCCCCCATCGTACAGACTTTCAAGCAGGGCAGTAAGATTGAGGGTCTTACCAGTCAATTGCTGAACTCCGGTAAAAGACCCGAATTCGGTAATACCGTTTGCCGTAAGTAAATCGGTTGCCGTATTGGTTGCACTGAAATAAACCACTGAAGTTGGAGTTATCCTCAGGCAATAGATCAGATTTTCAGTCCCGACCACATCGGCCTGCATATACTTAAAGGTGGCATTGGACGTAAAGCCGGTGATGCCGTTTTGTGTTATATTCCAGTAACGGTTAATGTAGCTGCCGGTGGCACCGGGATAGGCTGAATTAAGAAGATTCACCCCTACATAATTTCCGGCACCGTAAGAACCGCCGGTAAAACTGACCGTAACCGGGGCGTATTCAGCTGTTCCTGTATTGTCACCTACCGGGAATGAGAAACTGCCCGCGGCACTAAAAGATTTACGCATTTGACCTGCAGCTGTAGCTACTACCATGGCTGATGCCGAGGGGGTGCCTGCGATGGTTGCCGCTGTTCCCAGAAACAGGTTATTGGCACCAAGGGTCAACCGACCATTGGTTATCGTGAGAACACCATTCACTGAATTGTTGGCATTGAGGTTAACGCCTGCTGCATTGTTAATTGTCAGGTTTTGGATGATGTTCTGACCGTTTATCTGTTGCGCGGCGGTACCTGCCATATTGATGGTTCCTGTTCCAAGATTGGTGACAGCGGCATTCAGGTTGTTGAGGTTGCCGGCCAGGATAACGGTGCCGGCATTGTTAAGTGCTCCGCCGTTTTGAATGGTCAGTGAATTTGAACTGACCATTGTTGTCCCGGCGGTCACCCTCAGCGTGGTACCCGAAGTGATGATATTCTCTGCCATCAAACCATCTGCAAAGAGAAGAAAGACAGGCAGCATCATAAGGATCGAAACACACCTTGTTGCTTAAGGTGTTTTGACAACGTTTTCATTTTTATTTAAATCATTTAAATTTAAATTTTAAAACAAGCATTCTATTTATTTTGGTTGGCCTGACATCCGTTTACTTTTTCTGAACCGGCTGATCAGGCGGGCTGCTGAGTGATGAAGGACTTACATTCCCGTTGTTTTCAACCTTCGGCGATACCTTCGGGGGTGTGATGGGCTTGCCGGTTCCCTGTTCTGCCGGATTTTGGAACCGTCACCAGGTTTCTGTAAAAGAAGCCTTAGGTTGAATCAGTCCGGGGTCGATGGCACCGGTGCTTATGCCTTTAACACCCAACCCTTCGTTAGAAGGGGCTGACGGCTTGGGAATAACTGTTTCTATAGCAGGTTTATTCGGATCAGGCAATGTTGAGGGATTTATTCCTACGACCAACTCACCGTTTTCGTAATAAAGTCCTTCTCCGTTTGTTTCCGTGTCAGCATCGTTGTGCAGCCCACTAGCCAGTTTGCCGGTATATCCGGCATCAATGACTTCCCGAGGCAAATTGGGGTTCTCATATCCGGCCCGTTTACCAATGGCAATATAATTCACCGTTATATTGCTTTTACCGGCATTGTTCTCCACAACCGTAAACCCGGACCCGGATACTTCAGCCAGATAAACCCCATTGGAATTGCCAATTGGGGTAACTGTAACAATAACAGGTGCTTCAGAAGATACGGAAGCGGCAAAAGACGGGTCAAAAGCGATATTTGCCCTTCCACTGGAAAGGGTTGCCACCCCGCTGGTCTGAACGGTAACATCGGTTGATACATTGGTGTAAAGTACCGTATTGGTTCCGGTCCCGTTATCCTGGAGATGCACATCCAGTTTGTTTTTATAAACATCGCCATTCGAGAACATGGCGTAGTTTTCACCTTCCGCATATAGGCCATAAACCTTGCCGTGAATATCGGCCCCCATCAGATCGCCCCAGGCACCTATACCAATCCCGGTATCAGCCTGCCCCTGCGATTTACCTCCACCGTTGGCAGAACTGGTGAAATAACCTCCATAAGTAGTGCTGGCACTGTTTTTATAGCCCAATGATCCCCAATAACTTCCATAGGCATAGGCTCCTAAAACTCCCCCACAGCGCGTTAAATCATTGTAATTAAATCCACTGGTTCCAAAAGTGTATATATCTCCCCAGTATGAATATCCATTGATTGCTGTGTTACAGGTATAATATGAATATCCTGTCCCATCATTCTGGGCGCTGCGATCCCTGAGTGCATAGAGGTTTGCCTGTCCGTCACCATCAGCCACCTGTTCAACATGGTACAAATAAGCAGGATAGTCTGCACTATAGCCAAGGTAACTATGTCCATCGGCATTATAGTCAATCTGCAGGCGAGAAACGGGCGAGAAGGTTCCAATACCAACATTACCGCCAGCTTCCTGGAGAATTAACGGATTTGTTCCACCAAAGGTGCCAAGGGTGAAATACGCAGCGGAAGGAGTTGTGGTGTTAGGATTCCAGTACAGGAATCCCTTATTGGCTGAACTCTGACCTAATATAAAGTATAGATGAGCGTTGTCATCTCCAATGGAAACATTGGTGCTCGAAGTCCAGCCACTGATGGACGTGCCAAATAATCCGGTATAAGAAGATCCGCCTTCAGCAACATGAAAGTTTGCTTCAGGGGCTGAGATTCCGACCCCGACTCTACCACCTACAGGTTGCAGCACCAAAGGGTTTGATCCGTTATAGGTTCCTACCCAAAACTGAGCATTTGCAGGCGTGGGATCGTAATTCCAGAGTAAAAAACCTTTATTTACCGTAGACTGCCCGACATATAAAAGGGCAGTACTGCTATTATCCCCGATAGATACAGTAGTGGCGCCATTATATCCTTGAATATCATCGCCAAACAAAGCAGTGTATTTGGGAAGGTTTTTCACCACATGCAGATTGGCAGTAGGAGCCAGGGTACCGAAGCCAACATTACCACCATTCTGAACTATTAGGTCAGGACTCCATCCTCCCGAGTTATCTGCATTGAGGGTTAGCGAATTAACATCGCCACGATAGGCTACCCATGCCTTGTTGACGCCATTCTCCCTTAAAACCAATCCGGAGTTACCTCCGGCACTGGTATTATTAAAGTTTATAAATGGGTAACTATCTGACAGATGTACGTCACCTTCAATATGTAATTTTTCGAGTGGAGTGTCTGTCCCAATGCCCACACTGCCATCGCTGGTAATCCTCATTTTTTCAGACCATCCGCCTTCGTCAGTTGCAAACCTCAACGGATCACCTTGTTTCCAATTGATGAAAGGGTTCGGATCGTTCAATCTTCCGCTAAATAAGATCAATCTGTGCGACAAATCTGAGTTTCCTATACCAATTGCGCCTCCATCATCGGTATTCAGCCCCCTGACATCGAGGTCCTGTCCCGGGGTGGATGTTCCAATCCCAACATTTCCAAGGTTATAGTATATACTGGTTCCGTTGGTTAGCCATTGGCCGGCATTGCTTCCCACCAACGCCCAGGCCGGGACAGCAGGTGTACCGGAATTGTAATAATAGCCCGGTGTACCATTCGTTTGAAAAACAATTAAACCCGTGGCCGGTGTTACAATAGCATTCCTCTGTACCAGGGTCATCCTGGGTGCCAGCAGGCCTCTTGTTGTGCTTTTAACATCCAGCATTGCTGAATTATCGGGTGCTGTGCCATCGGTATTAACGGCAACCTGCGCCTGGAGACTGATTCCAATGGCCAGCAGGCAAAAAAGTAATAAAGTTTTCATACATTTCGGTTTTTATGGTAAATCTATTATTGAGGAATAATTTGATTAGTCCTGTCAACAAAAAACCATTCAAAAACAAAACGGGAAGAATGCACCAGATAAAGGCGGGAAGTAAACTTGCCTGTTCGAAAACAAGACACCCAGGCTGTAAGATTACGAAGCAGTTAAGATACGAAAATAAGCAGGCGAATGCAAATTTTTCTTCAGGGAAAAGAAAAATTAATTGCTGGCAAATATATTGCTGGTGCAAGTAAAAAACACAAATCTGAGACTTGCGCCAGAATGAGTCTGAAATCTGGTCCTTCAGGCGGTTTCTGATAACTAAAGATTAATCCTGTTGGAACCAATTTTTCACCGGAGCACGTTCGAAATACTGTCAAAATTAGCTGGCACAAGTCATAGACTTGCGCCAGCGGAATTAATTCCAGTAAGAGTACTTCCCTTCTGTCGGTAAATTCTATTTCTTAACCATCTTTTTCACCAGTATCTGCCCGTCCTGCATTGTTATCCTCAGAAAATACATGCCTTCCGGCAAAGAATCAACATTTGCCCTGTTCCCGTTCAGAGTGATCTGATGTGCTTTTCCGGCCAGATCGATAAGTTGAAGTCTTTCTATTTTCGTCTTTGAATCTGCGGGAATAAAGGTCAGCTGACCGCTTGTCGGGTTAGGATACACTGTAACAAGGCTTGATTGCGGTTGTTCAGGTTCTTCAATTCCAACCGTAGCAGTTGAATAGTAAACGACGACTTCAACAGCCGGCCCCCCGCTAAAAAATTGTACCATATTTCCATTGTCATTGTATCTGACAGATAAATAAATATCACCAGGAGTCCATATGGTTCCTGTCCACGTATAGCCATCGGCTGTTATTACACCATCCTGGTACGTGTATTCCACATTGGTGTAATTATCCCAAATGCCCTCCCAGCTCCATTGCTGATGCATGAAGTTTAACCAGTTTCCTGATGCGTCGCATGTAGCAGAGCCATGAGAGTATGGCTCCCAGGTCTCACCATCCCAGCAGTTGTAATTGGTATAGCCTATGTAATTTTCGCTTTCATCATAGAACATTGAATCTTTATAGAAAGCCATCCATTCGCCTGATTCCCAGAACTGATCGATAGAGGTTAGACGGTTCCCATTGGCATTGTTGGTATAACTGGACATCATATCGTTCTGCCAACCCTCTCCATCAAAGGATTGATACAGATCCGTAATAATTTTCCCGTTTGCATCGTAGGCGCAGGTTTGCATCGAATTGTACATCCATTCCAACCCATCCCAAAACTGGTTGAGATGGGTGAGGCAATTCCCGTTCTCGTTGTATGTACAACTGTCATTCGAGCTGTTCATCCATTCCATGCCGTCCCATTCCCGGTATAGTTCGGTCAGCATATTGCCGTTGCCGTCGTATGTATAATCTGAATGACCCTGATTTACCCATCCGGAACCATCCCAACCCTGGCCGGTTTTTGTAAGGCAATTTCCCGATGCATCATTGGTGCAGGTAATCATTTTTTCATTTATCCATGCTGTGTTTTGCCAGAGTTGAATTAATTGGGTTAGTAAGCAGTTATTTGCATCGTACGTATTTGTGGTGATCCTGGTATTTACCCATTTATTGATCATCCAGATTTGTTCGAGTGTACTCAACTGCTTACCGGCGCTGTTATAAGCATTTGCAACTCTTTCACTGCCACCGGTCAACGAATACCTGATGACCGTGTCGGCGAGGTAAACTACTTCCCGCTGATAATTGCCGGAAACGAGCGTTCATCGCCTGACTGGCCGGGGGAAACGGCAAAATGCCCGGGGGTTTTGTGCTGGATCTTCTCATGGGCTACCCGGAGGATGGATCCATTCTGTTCAGTAATTGCCTTCTGTGAAATGGCTGATCCGCCGAAGAGTAGGCATGCAAAAGCAATGACTGCAAATCGAAGAGTAGAGGTTTTTGTTTTCATAAGGAATAAAGATTAAGGTTAAAAACTATTTTCAGATGAATTGAAAGGATTGCCTGAATAAATGGTTAGATACTGACCTGTAATTGGTTGATCAGTGCAGGCTGATTTTGAGGGTAAGGAGTATTCTTAATCCGTTAATGATAATAGTAGTATAAAATTAGAATCAAAAAAGAGGTTAATCAATACCACTTTCGTGTAATTTTTTCGGAAAAATATTGGAAAGTGCTTTAATATTAGCAGAATAGCAGCATATGAATGCGCGCCAGGTCTTGCAGGGCAAATACATTGGCAAAACGAATAAAATCAGCCCTTCTCCCCGAAGATTTTATTTACTGCTTCAATCCGTGATTGTACGTGGAGCTTCTGGTAGATGTTATATATGTGTTTACGGACGGTTTCGTTGCTGATAAATAGTTTATCCGCGATTTCCTTATAGCGCAGCCCTTTGGACAAAAGGCTGAGCATCTCGGTTTCTCTTTTGGTCAGCAAGTGGATTTCCTCATTCATGGCAGGCCTGTTGAACGACTCGATTACACGCCGGGCAATGTGCGGGGTCATTGGGGACCCCCCTGCATGAAGTTCATGGATGGCATCTACGATTTTTGTCGGATCATCGGTTTTCAAAAGGTATCCTGTAGCACCTGCCTTCAGGGCATTGAAAACCGATTCATCATCCTGGAATATGGTACACATGATGAACTGAATTTCAGGACGGATAAACTTCAACCTTCTGACGCACTCAATCCCATCCATCCCCGGAAGGTGAATATCCATCAGCACAATATCAGCCGGCTCAAGTGACAAAGCTCCAAGACCGGTTTCAGCATCTTCAAAAGCCCCGGCACATTCAAAGCCCTGTGTGCTCTGAATAATGGCTTTCAGGCTGTCCCTGATATCTTCATTGTCTTCGATGATGGCTATTGAAATCATAAGTTAAATTTCCAACGAAAATCAACAGCAAACAATACCAAAAAAGTGGTATTTTTTTGCTTACCGCACGGGGAAAGTAAGCCTGATGAAAGTGCCTTGCTGCTCCGATGAACTGATCTGGAAATTGCCGCCTATTGCTTTCATCCGCTGGTTCATATTGGAGAGACCATTGCCCCAGTTCTGCTTTTCCTTCAAAGAGAAACCTATTCCGTTATCGGATATTTCAAATTCCGCCAGTTTTTCCTTTATTTTCAGGGAGAGTAGCACACTGCTGGCTGTTGGGTACTTGGGGAGGTTGGAAAGGGCTTCCTTAGCCACCAGGAAAACATTGCGGCGGTATTCATCACTGACTTCGTTTGCCGGGATATCGTCAGGAAAATCAATATTTACATCTATCCCGTTTGTTTCGAGGTAATCGGTTACATACCTCCTGATATAAGCT
Source organism: Bacteroidales bacterium (assembly GCA_016709025.1). Classification (GTDB taxonomy): domain Bacteria; phylum Bacteroidota; class Bacteroidia; order Bacteroidales; family Lentimicrobiaceae; genus Lentimicrobium. The sequence goes on from JADJEQ010000037.1 coordinate 371,840, forward strand.
ACCAGGCTGTCGAGGTTGTCATTTTTCGGGTTCATGGTCCAGATAATCTCGCTGATACTCCCCATCACTTTTTTACCGGCCTCCGAAATTTTTCTGAGTTTATCCCTGTTCTCAGCATCCAACTCCGGTTTTTTCTGCAGCAACTGGCTGATCAGGGTGATCCGCGTAAGTTCGGCCCCGATATCGTCGTGCAACTCCCTGGCGATGCGGTTCCTTTCATTTACGATCAGCCTGATCTTTTTTCGTTGATTTTCAATAACGGAATAAATTACCAACCAGATGGCAGCAATGAACAGTAGCATATAGCCGGCATAGGCCCACCAGGTTTTCCACCAGGGCGGCCGGATGGTGAATGTATAGGTGAATTCCTTGCTCCAATATCCTTCGCCATTCATAGCTTTAACTCTAAAAGTGTAGGTTCCGGGAGGGATGTTGCCGTAAGGGGCATCTGTTCTGATCAGGCTGGAAAAGGTGCTCCAGTCTTCGTCCAGACCCTCAAGTTTATACTTGTACGTTACCCTGGTATTGAGTTTTGGGGTGATGCCAACAAAAGTAAAAGTAAGATAGTTGTTGTTATATGCCAGGCTAAGATTTTCCGGATAGGCATACCACTTTGCAATACTGTCAAATTGAAAATTCCTGACCTTTACTCCATTACCGAGAACCAGGACCGTATCCTTCTTTTTTTCTAAATCGAGCCAGGGAACATTTTCATTATACAATTGCACGCTGGTCAATTGAATCACGGGCGCAATTGTATCAGGAACATCCAGGCCAGGAAAATAACGGGTAAGTCTGTCGGATGCGGATATCCAGATCGTGCCGCTGTCGTCTTCGACGATTGCGCCATTGCAGCCCCATCCTGAAAAACCATCGTCAGGGGAAAAGTTTCTGAATAAAACAGTCTGATTTGTCTTATCATCACCTGATTTTTGTCCTAGTTTATCAGTGTAATCAGCTCGTAATATGCTTAAACCGGAACCACTGGCGAAACAGAGGTTTCCGTTCCTGTCCTGAGTCATCCCATTGACAGTATTAGCTTTAAGTCCTTCTTTTTCAGTTAAGTACATAAAAGACTTTCCGTCGTACCTGACAACGCCCTTACCCGAGGTGCAAAACCAGATGAAATTGCTTTTATCCTGGAGAATCCGTTTAACAGGTTTATTACAAAATCCTTCATTTTGAGTGAACTGAGTGAATGTTTTCCCGTCGAAACTGGTTACACCGCCTGACACTGATCCAAACCAGATAATTCCTGTGTTATCCTGGAAAATGCTCATATAAGTATCGTCGTTTAAGCCATTCTCCCTGTTGAAATGCGTAAACGTTTTACCGTCATAACGACATATTCCGGCGCCATCAGTGCCCAGCCATATGTTCCCGTCCCTGTCCTGCATAATACTCAGGAGATCATTACCAGGCAGACCTTCTTTTTTAGTAAACCTGTAAAAGGATTTCCCGTCATAACGTAAAAGGCCGGCGCCCCATGTAGCCAGCCAGATGTCGCCATTCACAGCCTGGATCATTTTCATGACTGGATTATAGGACTGGCTTTCATTAATGTTCAAATGGGTAAAAGACTTACCATCATAAAGGTTCACCTCCCCGTCAAAGGTCCCGATCCAGAGTTGGCCGCTTTTATCTTTTAATATACCAAAAACCTCATACGCACTCAAACCTTCATTCGTGGTATAGTGTGAAAAGCACACATCATTGTACCGCATCAGACCATCCGTTCTCCCTCCCCCGACCCAGATATACCCGGAGTTATCACAATAAATTGCCGTTGCTTCATTGTCAGCCAGGTCTTTTTGGTTATTAAATCGGGTAATAGTTTTGCCATCGAACCTGCACACACCACCTTCAACCATTCCGAGCCAAAGGTTGCCGAAATTATCTAATGTCATATCATAGATACCATCCTTGCCGAAGCCATCTTTATCAGAGAAATTTGTAAATGTTTTGCCGTCAAAATAACTTATACCGGCCCATGCGGATGCTATCCAAAGGTTTCCTTTTTATCCGTCAACAAACGCTGTATCCCATTATTGTTCAATCCTTCATCCTTTGTGAAAATTCGGAAAGATTTCCCGTCGTAGCAACATAAACCATCAGTCCCGAACCATATATTTCCCATTTTATCCTGGACAACTGTCAAGAATACTTTCATCCTGTAAGCCCCTGTTCCTGGCTAAAAATCGTGAACAACTTACCATTGAACATGATCAGGCTTCCATCATCGGTCCCGAACCACATGTTTCCTTTCCTGTCTTCCAGAATGGCCCTGATTGAGACTGATTTAAAGACCTTGTCATCATTAAATCTTGTGATGTATTTTCCATCAAACCTGCTTACGCCGCCGATGCCACCAAACCACATATTTCCATGTGAATCCTGTAAAATGGAACATACTGTATTGGAAACCAGGCCTTGTCTTGAACCCATGCCCGCAGTGAATTTCCCGTTGAAGCGGGTTGCGCTTCCTTCTGTCCCGATCCAGATGTTCCCGTTATTGTCTTTGGTAATACAATTAATGATAGTCCGGCTCAAGCCCCGGAGTTTGATAAAAGCGCTGTTGGGTTTCGGGAAATTGTCCTGGAAGTAAGTGTCTTTAACGGGCCAGGCTGTCGGTACCCCGGCAACAAAGGGGCTGTCGATCGCCGTTACAATTCTGGGCAGCAGAACACCATCCTGGCCCGGTGTGATTATTTTTGGTGTTCCGGCAACAACTACTGTGGGTTCCCCGGCAGGGACCATATTGGTGTTCGCCAGAAATACTTCCGGTTTCCCGGTTTTAACCAAAGCGGGCTTTCCTGCAGGCACCAACTTTGGCACCGCAAAACTGTCCTTTGGCACAATATAGCCTTTGGCTTCCGTTATCTTTGGTGAAAAAACATCGGTAATTTGGGGCTCCGGTTGCCGGATGCAGGCGGTCAGTAAAAGAAAGAAGATACTGAAAAACGATGGAATTGTTTTCAAATGGATTCGCTATTAAGTAATTATCTTTAAGTTAACTATCTCGAATAATGCAATTAAAAAAGCAGGCCTGTAAATCAATCATTGAATCAGCCACCGGAATTTCTATCGAAAACCAGTATCATCGCAACGTGCGCTTTAACAAAAGAAAATCCTATTTTAAACTCAAGTAAACTATTTTCAGACCCTATAAGGCAGTTCTCAATTGCCGGAGTAGAATTTAATTCAGCATTGATATTGACCACTCAAAAGATTTAAATGCTAACCGGATTTTTTAAGGAAAACCATCGCAAAGGCAGTGAATACATGAAGTTAACTAAATTCAGACTTATAACAGGCTGATAAAGTAAATCGTGGGAAGAGATCAGATTGGTAGTAAAGGAAGAATCTGTTATTTAAAGATGATCAAAAGTATGATATTATTGACAAAAAGTCAAATATTTAAGCTAATTAATTATATAATAGCATTGTTGTCCGGAAGAAATTTTTATAATTAATATAAATGATTGATAATGTTAATGTTTAATCGAAATTGAGAATCTCTACCTTACTTTTCAAATTTAGCAAATAAAGCACAAAATCACCAAACCAGCCTGCCGGCTGGCAGGTTTCATCAATTTAATTTGTTCATTTAGTGCGATTTGGTGTCCCCACTTGCCAGCGGATAATTTGATATACCAAATTCATAGCCCGGAACCAAACTGGCTGCCCATTAAAAAACCGCCCTGCAATGAAACAAGACGGTTTTAAAATAAGCAGGTATTTCTACTTTACAGTGTTGGTTTTTAACCCCCATATTTCTACATGGGATTTTTCATCCTTACTATTCGGAAGTGTTTTGTAAACAAAAATGATTTTCTTAACACTACGTTCTGAACCACCTTTTAAATCAATTGTACGGCTTTCACTAGGTGTTTTGATGGCCTGATTGATCACTACATCTTGTTTGTCGCCACTTTCGTAAGTGATTTCAAGTGAAACCAGTTCAATTGCAGCTTCAGTTACTTTGAATTTGATAGTAGAGAATCTATCGGCACCCATAACAGAGATTTCATCACGATCCATTTTAAAGTCTACCGTTTTTTCGCCGATTTTATGCCAACCTGCAGCATCACTTACCACAACTGCTGGTGACTGTGCACTTGCTATACCAAAGCTTCCGACTATGGCAATCAACATAGAAATCAATAATTTCGTCATTTTCATGGTTTTTAAATTTAATTGGTTTTTAAAAACACAAAGTTGTCACTATAAGTACCAAACCGTATTACATAATTCCATGAAGAAATTATATGTTTACCACTTTTCTGATTTCATGATGGTTGGTTTATAAGAAAGTCCTTCCCTTAAGTCCGGGTTTGCTTCTAAGAAGAAAGAAACAGGGGCACAAGTCACAGACTTGCGCCAGCTGAAGAAACAGGGGCACAGGTCACAGACTTACGCCTGCTGATCCGGGCTTGATTTGAAGAAGAAAGAAACTGGGGCACAAGTCACAGACTTGAGCCAGCTGATCCGGGCTGGGGGGGGGGGGGGGGGGGGGGGGGGGGGGGGGGGGGGGGGGGGGGGGGGGGGGGGGGGGGGGGGGGGGGGGGGGGGGGGGGGGGGGGGGGGGGGGGGGGGGGCACAGGTCACAGACTTGCGCCAGCTGATTTACGCCTGTGATAATGGCACAAACCGCAGCCTTGTTCCTGCACAGGATAGATATGCATTCTCCACGTCGTATCCGTAGGAAACTCAGTAAAAATCAAGCACGGCATTTACCCCATATGATTTGTGTGGCTGAATCGAAACGCCGAGTTCGGCATAGCTACCCAGGCAGATCTTGCGGTGGCCCAGGGATGGAACGCCCTGATCAATCAGCAGAGCAATTACGATTTCAAGGGCACCTGACAATCCATACTGGCAACACTCCCCCCGGAAATACTGACTACAACTACCTCTTGTATGACCAACATAACCGCTCAAACCAGATTCCACAGCATGACACTTTGCCGATTCAAAGAGTTTGCGGTTGGGTTTTAAAACGGGCAGCGGTTGTAACCGCTGTAGCTCCTCATAAAGACTGCTTTCATAATTATCGGTAGAATTGCGGAGATGACCCAGGTAAGTATCCGCAAATAATTTCGGATTGATCCTGGCAAGGTTCAGATAATAATAAATCAACTTCTCTTCAGCCGTTAAATAATCCTCACCGATTGCTGTATTGGCTTCAGGGTATTTGATATCCACCCATACCGAAGGGACATTAACGGGGGGATCACTTGGGGTGTTATCAAGAGTTTCAATCTTTGTTTTAATTTCAGGATCTTTAACGGGAGAAGCGGCGACTGTATTCGCCTTAAAAGGTTTCCTCTTCTCCATGGTGTAAAACATGAAAATTGAATCATTGTCCGATTTTACAACCCCGGCTTTTTTATAGGTTTTCTTTATATAACTGAGCCGGTTCCTCGCGTACTTTTTTTCACGAAAATCACCGGCAACCAGGTGAAAAAATCCATTTTTTCTGATGATATATGTGTTCATCCTGTATTTTACAGTGAATTCCTTCGCAGTCTTTTGCATTGATTCCAACTGATCACCTTTTAAATCAATGACATGAATCCTGTAATGGCTTTTAAGAGCTTCTTTTGGAAGAACCCGGTTAACAGGGGAAACGCTATCCTGTGCTTTACATTCAAATGCAAACAGGCAGGATAGAAGTAAAACTCCAACGATTATCAGGCACCTCATAAGGAAGGAATCTGTTTTAGAAAACACGAAACGTAAAGGTGCTTAATAAGGATGTTTCAGGAATAACGTGGTCATGACCTGAAATATTATTTCAGGCATTTGAAAATCATCTGGCATAATTTATATTAGAATGGGCACATGTCACAGACTTGCACCTGCCGGTTAAAGCAGTTTTTTTTGTGAATTCCATACATAAGTTTCTGGCACAAGTCGCAGACTTGCGCCTGCCAGTCTCCAATAAAAAAGCCTCCCGATTTTTTCAGGAGGCTTTCATTAAAAAGAAAAATCAGATTACTCAGGGTCTTGCCGATGTCACATAATCAGCCCCGTTGTTGTCAATAATGGTTATATCGGCCGTATCCACAATTCCGTCGCCATTGGCATCGGTTGGCAGATAGCCTGCGGAGTATTCTGCGGCATCGTTGTCAACCGGGGTCATATCTCCGGTATCGACCGCGCCGTCCTGGTTGACATCGCCGCCATAGATTGCATAGACCCCTACCGACATCAGCTGCAGGTTATTGCCATATGCCTTATTTACCGCATTACTGAAATCATACATCATGTTATTACTGATAAGCACCGGTGCAGATGACCACGTTTCGATGCTGTTCCGGTGTTCCAGAACAATAAACCTGCTACTGCCCAATACACCCGCGGGAAATTCGCAGGTGATGGTGCCATTGCTATGCAGGATAGCCTTGCTGCTGGCCATCATCGGGAACCCAAGGGTGGACGCATGTAACCTGACCGTTATGGTATCCGTGTATTCGAGCGGACTGATGATTCCACTCTGGGTTAGTACGGAAGCCATGAGGCCCTGGGAGATATAATACCCCTGCAGGAAACATTTTACTTTAAGTAACATTCCGGTGCAAGGCGGTATAACATCCGACCCGCTCACCTGCTGGCCGGTTGCATCAAATACCGTTACACTATAAGTATCGGCAGCAGCTAAAATCGATTTTGTTGCCGAACCGTTACTCCATGCATAGGTATAGGGGGGTTCACCTCCGTTGATATAGGCGGTCATTGTTCCTTTATCCCCTGTTTCACACGCCGGAAACGCCTCCGTAAACAAGGCCATTTTACCCAATTCAATAAATGCGGCGTTGTCGGTATAGTTGTATTCCAATGCCGTTGAATTCGAAATAACCACCACAATCTTTGTTTTATTATCAGCCACAATCCAGGGGATAACCAGGCTGATACTATCGTTCCCCGGCAACGAAACCGATTGTGCATTAATCAAAACACTGTCAAGACTATTGTTGACATAATAAACTGAAACGATGGCATTCGTCGGCAAATCACCCTGATTTTCGATTTTTGCCCTGATGTTTATGTTGTCATTTAAGTCAGGGTAGTAATTGAGAACACTCAGCGATTTTACCCACAAATTGGCAGAGGAGCCAACCGTCAGCGACCTCGTGGCAATATTGTTATCTTCATCATTTTCAATGATCCCGTTATCACTGTCAATAAATGCCTTGATCACATGCGTACCAGGAACTGTTGAAGACCAGGGTACTGTAAAGTTAACCGTCGCGTAATTGTTCGTTGCCAGGCCACTCAAACCCGACACGGTCTCAATGACTACATTGTCAATGAACAATTTCATTTTCATCTGATCATTTACATTTGAGGAGCCGGTGTTATCGTAGGTAACACTTACGGTAATGGGTTCACCTATTGCCGGGTTCAGCAGTGTCGGATTGATGAAACTTGAAACTATCCGCATATCCGGTTTGTTACTGACTTCAACGGTAACCACCCGGACATTGTTACTCTCATTAACCTCTGCATACTCATTGTCAGGGTCAATGGTAAGTGTAATGGTGTAAGTTCCTGTTTGAGGAAAAACAAAAGGAGAAGGCAGTGAAACACCCTGGGGACAAACAACACAATTGGTTATCACATCAACCGCCTCTGCCGTAGCTATAGTTACTGTTCCAATGAGCCCCGGACCGGAGATCTGATATTTTACCTTAACGTTGGCTGCAGTATATAAGGAGTAATTTGCAATCTTAACCGGCAAATAATAGCTAAAGAAAGGCTTGTAGCTAAAATTAGTCAAATCCGGACCACACCCATCAACAGAACCCGTAAAAGCCAGATCCCATGCGGTTGGTTTTGGGAATGATTCGTTGTTGGCTTCGTTCAATTCTGCGATTGTATTATTCGGATCAACGATTGCTTTCATCGTCACGCCCGGATTGACAAATGCAGCTACTGTGGCAGTTACAGTTACTGACTGACCTTTGGGAATGCCTCCTGAATGCACAGCATTCACAAAGGTATTGTTGCTGAATTGAAAGCGGACAGTTACCGGCAAAGAGGTTGCTGTTTCCCCGTCATTAAAGATGGTCGCACTGAGTGTCATATTGCCCGATGCGTAATTTGTGGCTGAGGTAGCAGCAAGATCACAGTCTCCGGCAACAAGATCAGGTAAACAGGGAGTAACCGTTATCGTAAATGAATTGATGTTATTGCTTTCACTGGCTTCAGTTACAACATGATTAACATCAGCTTCTACCGAATAGGTATATATCCCCGTAACTGATGGAATAAAAGTTTGTGTGTAACTATGAACTTCTGAAGGCCCAAGCGCAGGAACCGCATGATTAAAGGTTTGAACGGTGGTATTACCAAGTTTGACTACCATCCGGCTGGTACTGGCTGCAGCGGATACCCCGCCCGAATTGCGGATACCGGCAGACAGAACAACCGGAATGCAAATTGATTGTGGCCCGGACGAACCTGAAATAACTTCCAGATCCGGAGCGGCTACTACAGCAACAATATTCAAACAACCGCTGTTGTTGCTCTCGTTCAATTCATTGATTTCCTGCAGCGCATCTGCCTGTGCACAAACAGTATATGTTCCGGCTGTCGGGAATTGAACACTCACATCAGGGATGGTATGACTGCCACCGGCTGATATTGGCGGGACAACAAAGGTCAGCAGAGAAGGATTGCCTCCCGGTATGCTTAAGGTAAGTTGCGTATTAACGGTTGACGCAACCAGTCCATTGTTATTCACCACGATGGTATGCCCGACAGATTGTCCGGCCAGGCAGGTTACATCCGTAGCGGTAAGGGTAACCGTGAAATCGGGATCATTGCCATTGATCAATTCAAAAGTGGTGATGTTCGGATTGATAAATCCCGTAAAAGGCGGGCTTGAAACTGTTCCGCTGATATGATACACTCCGGGGCTTACGGGAGCAGTAAATGGTATAAAAATATTGCCTTCATTACCCGTGAACCCGGTAAAGGTAGCTCCTGTTTCATCTATCTGAAAGGTGACCAAAGCCCCGGCCACTTTTAATCCTGCCGGTAAACTGGTACCATTGAAAGCAGCATTGAAATCAAGATGTAAGATGTTATTTGCACTGGCATAAGAGGTGGACGGTGTTACACCGGCTTCCACAATAATGTCTCCGGTAACCGGCCCGTTCCCATTGTTGAAAGAAGCAACAGCCACGTTGTCAAGTTCATTTGGTTCAACAATAATATTGGTATAGTCAACCGTGATCTGCATCGGGCATAACCCATTGAACGCCGGCGTGGTAATATTCCAGGTGACCACTCCCGAAGTATGTGCTGCAATATACGGTATGGTAACATCCGGAAAAACAGTATTGGGTTCCGCCTGGTTCCTCAGGCGCACCACCACATTTTGTACCGCGAAATCGGAAGGGTTACCAACGGAGGCTGTAATTGTAATTGGCGAAGACACCGGAGGATTTTCATCGCTGAACTCAATATCATTGGCAAAAATCTGCACATTGGGCTGCAACAGTACATCGGGATGCGGGAAAGGCCCGGTGCCACGCTGACAGGTATTGCTGTATTCAGAAATCAGGAAAGTCTGCCAGGTGTTTCCATTGGGCAAGCCTGAGATTGATCCAACATATTTTTTACCATCAACCGTATTCTGATCGGCTGCATCAAATTCAGACAATATTACAATGCGATCCTGCGGTTCGTTAATGAAGTTATTGCTCTCAAAATCAAGGTAGGCCCTCGGGAAAGTGATGGAAGGCAACGCATTGTTATCATCGAAATACAAAGCCTCAAAAAAGAAAGTAGTTGAAGGATCGCCCAGAAGTGGGTAAACACCATTCGCAAAATCAGGGGAGGAACTGATGGTGAGCCGCTGGGCCAGTGGATTAATGGTTGGATCATTGTCATCACAGTCTCTTCCAACCGTTGTTACCAGTTCAGCCGCAACTTTTCCGCCGGCCGGGCGGCTGCACTGGGTAATGGTTAAAGCCGGTTGTCCGGGACCATTGCTGGAAACATAGCCATCATTGTCCATATCTGTATACCATACCTGTCCGGGAAATTGCAGCGGATCGGTATCATTACAATCGGTGTTATTGGTCAGGTAACCCGGGGGCAGAGAACAGGCAATGATGGTGTTGTTCGGATCTCCGAATCCATCTCCATCTGTATCAGCATAATAGGTAATTCCTGTAATATCGATGAAAACCGTATTGCTGAAAGCTGTTTCATTGTTGGCATTCGAGGCTTTTCTTCTGAAGTAAATATCAGATGCAACACTTGTTGGTTGATAGGTGGCGGAAGTAGCTCCGCTGATATCCGTGAAGGTTGTATTGCTTGGGCTTTGCTGCCACTGGTAGGTTATGTTCAGCAAGGAACCACCAAAAGCGCTGTTCACATTGTTCAGCAAAGCAGGAACAAAACTGCCGCAGTTTGACTGGTTTGCAGAAATGGTTCCGCCTTGCAGGGCCGATGTTTGCAGATTAAAATTTAAATACCCGGGGCCACCGGAATTTTCTGCACGCACTTCAATGACAGAAGCTGATGTTAACGCGCCCAGGGTGATGTTGTTATAAGGTCCGAATCCGCCGGCTGCAAAAATCTCATTGCCATTTAAATATGCACGAACGCCATTGTCGACAGACGTAATATTTAAAACATAATTGCCATTGGGAAATCCCTGGCGCTTCACAGCCAGTGTCCATGGCGCCTGATTGACTTCACAACCTTTATAACCGGGTGCTGTGGAAGGTGCTGCATTCTGATTCCAGAGGCTTTCGGAATTTACAACCAAACCGCTTACAGAGTAATAACCCTGATATGTGGTGCCTGCGCCCAGATTTAAATCAGTGCCGTTGTAGGCATATACATTCCATTGATTTACCGGAACCGTTGATGCGGGAACCGCGCCACGAATGTCAAGGAAAACTTCATTGCTCGGAATCGTAAGCGCATTGAAAGTGGCTAAACGACGAAAATATTTTGGTGAGTTTAATAAGGGCGGGGCATACGTTGTGCCATTGGTAGCGCCCGGAATATTTGTCCAGGTACCACCCACAATGCTGTCCTGCCATTGATAGGTTACACCGGGAACACCGTTGAACGCGGCTGTTCCGGTTAAGGGATCAGGCACGATGGCCAGGCAACTGCTCTGGCTTGAGCTGATGGTACCTGCACTGTTTTCTCCAACTATAAGTTCTTTCTGAGTTCCGGTAATCCCATTCAGGCTTAACGTATTGGCAGTTGTATTAATAACGGCATTTTCAGCATTCCAGGCAGTGATGCTGTTGTTATTCCTGCCAAATAACCCCAATCCAACTTCACTCGCAATATTGGGAATGCCATCGTAATTATAAACTGCATTCAAGGTTGGTGAACTACCCCCAACGACGAATGTTCCAAAGTAGGCGTTGTTAGATGCTAAACCGGGTACACCGGTTCTTGTATTGGGTTCTTCATTGACGTGATAGACCTGAATCCCGGCGGCAGCACCTGCTGTAAGTGTAGCTGTGAAATCATCACCACGGGTTGGATGTGCAAGATTTATTGAAGAACTTGCTCCTGCATAGCTGTGCGCAGATGTATTCCCGATGGCTGCCCCGCTGGTTACACGGGTTGGGCCGTTAACCAAAGTACCATTATTGCCGCTGGCCGTAACATCAAACGCAGTGGTGCCGGTGCTTTCGTCAAAATTATAATAGGCCGCAAGGTTTGAGTATAATGCATCTGCTGAAGTTATTTTGCGGCACATGCGGTCACGGATTTGGGACTCGGTGAGGGCGGTGTTCCAAATGCGGATTTCATCAGCCTGACCTTGAAAAAAGCCATAAGCGCCTCCTCCAATTTCTGAATTTGAGGCAAATACCTGGGCACGGGGGCTGGTTAATCCGGTGGCTGCTAAAACACCATTTACATAAAGAGAGGGCTGTTTGTTTGTGTAAACCACGGCAATATGTGTCCATCCGGTAATGGTTCCTGTCCATGTAAGTAATGAAGGTAAGTAAAAAGGTGCATGTTCAAACACACAAATACCGTTGGTTCCAACAGAGAAACCTGCACCAGCCTGCGTATTACCATTTCCGTAAACAGAGCCATTTACCGGGAATGCCAGATACCTGTGAGTTCCGGATGCGCCCTCTGCTCCTGTTGTACTTTGGGGCACCAATGGTGTTGTCGCAATTGGGTTAACCCAGGTTTCCATAGTGAAGTTATCAAAAACCGTTTGTTGTGGTGTAGAATACACATTATCATTCACCCCATCAAAACTTAATGCATTACCACTGCCGGGCAAAGAATTTACAGCATTTTCATACTCATCACTTATTTGCGCAGCCGTTAGTGCCGAGCCATATATTTTTACTTCATCAACAACACCATTCATTGGGTAATCTAAACCGCCATTTTCAATTCCTGCACCGAAATACATTTTACTATTATCGTAGCCAATGAGGTTGTTGAATGTGTTGGTTGCTTTTAAGATGCCATCTATATACAGTTTGTGCTGTTTGGTCGTATTGTCGAAAGTACTAACCGCGTAATACCATTGATTGCTGACAATAGGGCTTGTAACCTGACTATAAGGGCCACCACCTGCGTTATTAAAATGCCATGAAGATAAATTTGAATTTTCTGTTCCATGCGTCCAGCTATCGGAAGATCCACTGCCTAATGTTTTATGAACGATGGTTTGAATGCCCCCTAAAGAATTAAATTTCACCCAAGCGGCTATCGTAATGCTTGCTGCGTGCAGCAAACTAGTATCGTTCACCTCTACCCGGTTGGCCACATTGCCATCAAATACAATGGCTCCATTCGCAAGACCATTTCTATCAGTCGCAAATGTTGGCGAGCCTATGATGGTGCCATGCAAATCGTTACCGCTGTTATCGGCTGCATTTCCATTAAAATGGTAATCTGCAATTAATATTACCTGCTGAGCAGTTAATACTTCAAAAAGTCCAGATACATCATTGGCATTTGCACCAACACCACCTGCACAGGATATGGATAGATTGGCGGATAGTCCTATTCCTCCACCTGCACCTCCTCCTGAATCACTGGCAGCACCTTTCCCATTTCCTCCATTGCTTCCGCCATCACCCCCACTAAAGGTTCCACCCTGAGCATCAATATTGGTGTTATATTTTCCGCCCTCACCACCACCACCAATGAGTGTGGTTGAATTAAAGGTTACCGTCGTATTGGTTCCGGTATTGCCATCGCTGGCGTCAACACCTCCGGCACCTGCGACACCTAAAGTATAGGAAAAAATATCGCCACTGTTCACATTGAATGACTTAAAAGCCACACCGCCAGCGCCACCGCCACCACCTGAGGTGCCATCAGAACCTGTTGCACCGGCGCCACCGCCGCCTGCACCAATAGCCCAAACATGGGCCGAAGTTACATTGGCAGGAACGACGAAAGATGATCCACCGGTATATGCATTCCGTTCTACCAATTCATTTTGAGCATTTAACATTTCAACCACCACAACCCCGGTTCCACCTGCACCTCCGCTACGGTTCGGTTGATTGAATCCGGCAGCACCACCGCCACCACCGCCATAAAGTCCGTTACCACCATGTCCTCCAAAATATCCCGCACCACCTCCGCCACAACCAAATCCACTGGCAGATCCCCCATTCATATTGTTTGCACTTGAACTCGAACAACCCGCATTACTACCACCACAACAAACAGCTATGGGCAATGGAATATTACCCATGTCCTCTATAATCTGAGCGGCGGTTAATGCAGTGTTGTAAATTTTTACTTCGTCAATTACACCATTAAAGAAGCGCCCATTCAAATATCCGGAACCAATTCGCAATAAATCAGCTGCTGTAGTGCTTGTAAAGGTTGAATTGTCTGTGTCTGTTAATACGCCATTTATATACAATTTTGATTCGCCTGATTTGGAAGAAATGGTTACCTGTCTCCATTGATTTAAAACCGGCATCAGATGGGTTAAACCCAAATTGCCCGGACCTGGATTGAAATAAACTGCATTATCCGCAGCTCCTGAGGTTGATATTTGCATGTGCAGGAGTTTCGCCGTATGATCACTTGAAACGATTGCTTGCAATTCTGGCGAAGTGGCCGTTACTTTATACCATGCCGAAACGGTTAATTCAGTATATGGGCCAAAATTGTAATTGAGTCCAATAAAATCATCGACCCCATCAAAACTATACGCGCTGTTGGCATTGCCAAAGCGGTCGGTGGTCAGGGCGGCTCCATTAACGGTGCCGTGATTTGTTCCAACGGCATCGTTGGCATTACCGTTAAAAGGATAATACGCAACAGGTGTTTGTGCATGGACAAAAAAGTCCGGTCACAACAATAAGCCCATCATGATTTTTACAACCGAAAGGTTTTAGTTTATAGGTCTGAAAAACAGGGTAATGACTTTCATAAGGTTGATTGTTTGATAGTTGTGATTTTGATTAAAAGTATATTGAGGGTTAATCATAGAAAGGATATAACTGAAAGCATTTAGCATGGTCGAATCTGACATCTGATTAAAACATACTGCAGCGGGCACAAGTCGCAGACTTGCGCCGGCAGTTATTGAGTTTAATTTTCAAAAGCTGAACCGAAAAGCAATTCAACATTTTTGCAATTTATTTTATCCGGACTTAAAATATAAGAAAATCAGACAAAAAAAAATTGAGTCAGGATCACAAGGTTTTTTTTAAATCGATTTTTTCCTTGTAATAACGGGAAAGTATTGGAAGTAGGTGTTGTATATCTAGATAAAATAAATGTAAATCCTGGTTGTTTTAGTTCAATTTTATAGCCAGAGTCCCGCGGCCATACAAGTTTGTGATTTATTTTTAATTACATGTTACTTATTTTACGGCAACAAGTCGCAGGCTTTCACCAGCGTTGGTTTAAATTTGCTGTAAGTAAGAAGGGGGGCCAAAGTCGCAGACTTGCGCCAAGGCCTGCCAGGTGGATTTATTTATTCAATGTGTCAAAGCAGTTTTTTATTATGAATTCAATACCTGCGTTTCTGAGTGACAACAGACATGCGCCTGCCGCGAAAATTTTTGACTGTATTCGAGAAAATAAATCGTGAAAGCCTCCTGTGATGAAAGGAGGCTTTTATTAAATCGAAAAGATTTATAACTCAGGGTGTAGACGCTGTTATAAATCTGCGCTGTTGTTGCCAACAATGGTCACATCTCCCATTATCCACAATCCCATCGCCGTTGGCATCTGTTGGAAAGTAACCAGCGGTAAAAGCAAGCATCGTTGTCAACCGGGGTCTTATCACCGGTATCCTACGAGCCTTACCGGTTAACATCACCTCCATAGATGGCATAAAATCCGCCGGCCATCAGCAACAGGTTGCCTCCATACGCCTGAGCAGGACCGCCGAAACCATAATTAACAGTTGCTCCCGCAAAGGACACCGGAGCTGCCGTTGTGGTTTCGATGCTGTTGCGGTGACGCACGGTAACATAATAGGACCCACTGTAAAGACCTGGAATGGTAACGGCCGGTAGTACCGGTGGTACTCAGGTTAACATTGTTAACTGTAAAAATCTTATTGGCATAAGAGGCCGTACTGTGTAATTCAATACGATAATCTGGTGGCGGTAAGGCCGGAAACTGGCCGGCCCGCTTGCATTCTGAGCCTTGCGCATGGTGCCTCCTCCATTGTACAGACCTTCCAGACATGCGGTAAGGTTAAAGGTTTTTGTTCGCCAGTTGCTGAAGCCGGGTAAACGTCCCGAACTCGGTGAGCCCATTGGTGGTGAGGATATCTGTTGCTGTATTGGTTGGCGCTGAAGTAAGCCACCGAAGTTGGAGTAATGCGGAGGCAGTAGATCAGGTTTTCCGTCCCGATCACATCGGCAGGCATGTATTTAAAGTAGCATTGGACGTAAAACCGGTGATGCCGCTCTGTGTTACATTCAGTAACGGTTGATATAACTTCCACTGGCACGGGATATGCTAAATTTGCGAGATTCACACCTGCATAATTCCCTGAGCCGAAAGTTCCCCGGTAAAAGTCAAAACTAACCGGAGAGTATTCGGCGGTACCGATGTTATCTCCTACCGGGAGAAAGCTTCCGGCAGCACTGAATGATTTACGCAGTTGACCGGTTCCGTGGCTGCCACCATGGCTAGCCGAAGGTGCGCCGGCAACGGTTGCTGCAGTTCCCATGGTCAGGTTATGGGTTAACAGGTTGAGCCTTCCGTTGGTAAAGGTAAATACCCCGTTCACGGTAGTATTGCCGTTCAGGTTCACCGCAGCATTGTTGAGGGTAAGGTTGCCGAAAACATTCTGGCCGTTGATAATCTGCAAGTGCAGTACCTGACATAGAGATGGTGCCGGCTCCCAGGTTGGAAGCTGCGACGTTTTGATTGGTCAGGTTGCCGGATAGTAAACCGTTCCCAGATTATTTCAGTACTCCGCCATTCTGAATGGTGATTGCTGATTGACTGACGAATGTTGTTCAGCAGTCACCCCAAGAGTTGTGCCCGAAGTGATGATGTTATCGGCAAACAGCTTGTTGAAAGCAGCAATGCTGAAGCGATGCTGAGGAAGCGAAGTTTACTTAGTCCGCTGATCCGGTTATCCTCTAATTTTTCATCTTCATGGTTTTAATTTATTAACAATCTAATTTTAAAAAGAGTTCAACGTTGTTATTTAGAAATTCCTCCATCCAGAGATTTTAGCCTCGGTGAGCTTTTGTCATCTGCTTACCAAAGGCCGGAGAAGGTTTTTAAAAGTCTTCAATTGCTTTTAACCTTAGGTGCATTTGCGCAGCGCCTTTTGCCCGACTGCACCGGAAGTGCATCACCCATTCCCCGAATTCTGTGCACTTTCAGCAGGACTGAAGGTTTTGGACTGACGGATTCTTCAGATGGCTTGTTCGGATCAGGCAATGTGGAAGCGTATTCTAACCATCAGATTTCACTTTCGTAATAAAGCCCTTCGCCTTTGGTTTGGGTATCCAGCGTCGTTGTGCAATCCACGGGCAAGATTCTGGTTATAATCAGAACTGATTACTTCACGCGGAAGGTTTGGATTTTCACCCAGCCCTTTTGCCGATGGCAATGCAGAAATAGTTACCGAGCTTTTGCCATCGTTGTTTTCAGCAACTTTGAATCCTTTACCTGACACTTCAGCAAGATAGACGCCATTGGAGCTTCCCTGTCGGTGTAACGGTAACGACCACGGGCGTTTCCGATTTGAAACTGCGGCGGCAAGCCGGATCAAATCTATGCTGACTTTTCCACCCGACAAGGTAGCATATCCGCTGGTCTGCACGGTAACATCCGTAGAAACATTGGTATAAGAACGGTATTGGTTCGGTTATTCTCCTGAAGATGAACATCAAGGTTGTTTTTAACATACCACGCCGTTGGAGTACATCGCGTAGTTTTCCCCTTCGGCATAAACACCGTAAACCTTGCCATGGATGTTTGGCACCCATCAGGTCGCCAAAAGCGCCGATGCCGACACCAATGCTCGCCTGGCTGCTTTTCCCGCCGCCGAAGTTCCAACTGGTGAAATATCCGCCATAACAGGAGCCTCCGCTGTCCTTATAGCCCAGAGAACCCCAATCGTAACCACATCGTGCACCCAAGCACTCCGCCACACCGGGAATAATCGTTGTGTTAAATCCGGTAGTCCAAAGGAGTAATTATCGCCTTAGAAGGAATAGCCTACAGCAGCGCTGTTACTCGTGCTTATTCCATAGCCGCATCCATTATTTGCTGAACTGGTTCTGGATGCATATAAGTTTGACTGCCCTGAACCATGCAACATCTTCATTATGATAGAAATAATTGGGTTGATTATGCTGTATCCCAGATTATTCTGGCCATTATAATCATAATCAACCTGCAATCTTGGCCGGGTCATAGGTGCCGATACCGACATTGCCACCAACCGGCTGAAACATAAGTGGATTCGAACCATTGTAAGTTCCAACCCAGAATTAGGCATTGGCCGGTGTCGGGTCTTGATTCCAGATGAGGAGCCTTTCCCCGTTATCGGTTGACGGCCCGACATACATAAGTGCGGTACCAGCATCATCCCCGATGGATAAATTGGTGACTGAGTTAAATGTACTGAGTGGTATTCCGAATATTCCTGTTTGGTATCGGGAACTTTTGCAACATGAAGTAAACCGGAAGGGACAACATTTCCGATTCCAACATTCCTGCAACTGGCTGAAGTATCAGATTGGAGCCATTGTAGGTCCTAACCAAAAACTTAGCATCTGCCAGGATTAGGGTTATAATTCCAGTAGATAGCCTTTTATCAAACACCGACTGCCCTACATAAAGAAGAGCGTCACCAGCGGCATTTCCTATTAAAACATTGCGGCACCGGGACAGCCAAGAATATCGGAACCAAACAAGGCAGTAAAACCGGGACTGTTGGGAGCTACATGAAGATGCTGCAGCAGGGTACTGGTGCCAATTCCTACATTCCGGAATTATAATAAATATTGGTACCATTGTTCAGCCATTGGCCGGATTGCTATCAACCAGGTTCCAGGAAGAAACTGCAGGGAGTCCTGAATTTATAGTAAGGCCGGGAGCGATATCTGTTTGAAAGACAGTAAGTCCCGTTGCCGGGTTTACGATGGCATTCCGCTGGGCCAGGGTCATTCTGGGGCCAGGAAGCCGCGCGTAGTGCTTTACATCCAGCATGGCCGAATTGTCGGGGCTGATGCATCGCTGTTGATGCTACCTGGGCATTGGCCGAAACCCAATGATCAGGATCAGAACGTAGCAGGTGTTTTTCATGATGTGTTGTTTGGTTATTTGTTTTCTGTTATGTTGATTGGTTCTTTGTAACTAATGATGTATCTTTAATACTTATATTGCTCTGTGATCGGATAATCCGTGTGATGAAGAATTACTATGTTACCAAGCCTATTGACCAGACCCTTGTAACAGGCCGTGTTTGGCTGGCTGCTTGGTACGATCTACCCTGGTTGACGGGTGCTTCCCGACCGACAATCTGCCGTTTTTGTAGTAGACCCCTTCCCCTTCCTGATTTGGTGTCGGCATCGTTGTACAGGAGCCCCTGCCGATCTTTGACGAAAGTCTGACTGGGCACTCTGCGGGAATTCGGATTTTCAAACCCTGCCCTTTCCCACAGCGATAAAGGCAAACTTTCATTGCTTTTTGCATCACCACTTTCGCAACCCCAAATCCTTCCGTCAACTCTCGTTTCTGGTAAATACCTTCAGATATACCTAAAGGGCTTATGGTTACCACCACCGGAAAGTCGGAGAAACCGCCTCCGGAAGGCTTCGTCAAACTGAATGGTCGCTCTTGCACTGAACTAAGGGTAGCATAACCACTGGTTTGCACTGTCATATCCATTGACATGGGTATACAATACGGTTTGCTGATCTGTTCCAATGGGCTGACAGGGTGCAACTGTGGACCGTTCTGAACCGATGTTCCGTTGGCATAAATGGCAACGCCACCTTCAGCATAAAAGCGTAAATCTTCCCATGAATATCGGCGCCCATCAGGTCGCCCCAGGCTCCGAGTGCCGATCCCGGTAACAGCCAGATCGCTTTCGCCAACACCACTGGTGGAATTGGTAAAATATCCACCATAATTGGTGCCACCACTGTTCTTATAAACAAGTGCTCCCAGTAACTGCCAAACTCATCACAACCCAGCGATGCACCTGACCTTTGGAAATCGTTCCAGCCATATGCTGTCAGCGCAAAGTATAGGGATTCCGCAGTTGGAATACGCTTTTAAAGCTGGCGTTAGTATAATGATTCTGAGAGGAAATACCCGTGAAGCACTTGTTCTGTCCACGGCGCAAAGGGTCGATTAGTTATAACCTCCGGCGATCCTGATTCAGGAAGAAAACATTTGCTGTACCATTGTTTTTACCAGCTCTGTAATTGTTGATACCGGAATATACCTCAAAACGGCTTTGCGGAAGGGTTGTTCCGATGCCTACCCTGCCCCGGATTCCTGGAGCGATATGGTGGACGCCCCTTTTGAGCTGATGCTCAGGTATCCTTCCGATGGGTTGGGGCTATGCCGCCAGATAATCTCACCGAAATCTGCCGCATCCTTTCCGATAAATAATCGGGCATCGCTGTCTGCACTGCCGATAGAAACATTGGTTTTGGAAGTTACATTCCCGGCTTCTGAACCAAAAACCGCTGTTCTGAAATATGGGCTATTGGCCACATGAAGTCTTGCATCAGGTACATCAAGACCTATTCCCAAATTACCGTAATTCAGGTCAAATGCAAATCCTCTTTCTGATGATGACCTCAAATAGAATATATCCGTCGTATCATGATATTCTATTCCCCAGCGCGGATAAGAAGGGAATGGCCGATCACCATGCGGTCGGCATTCTGGGTTCTGAACCGAACATGTAATCATCGGGCTGTTGGGGAATTTCAGTGGCAGGAAAACGGATACTTGCATTGTCATCAGCAAACAAGACATCGCCATCAGATCCGACTACCTGGAACTTATCCCCATCGCCTACGGTCAATGTTGTACCGGGGTGGCATCGCCAGATCCCGACATTGCCAGCCGAATAAGAGATATTGCTGCCATTCGGTGTCCACTGCAGTGAGCCTGATCGGTAAGTTCAACCCCATGAACCGGCGCTGAAAACCAGAAACTCCAGTGGTATTGTCAAAAACCAGCAGTCCGGAAGCCGGTGTGGCAATGGCCGTGCGCTGTGCAGTGGTCATCCGCGGAACAAGCATTCCGCGGTTGGTGCTTTTCACATCCAGCATGGCTGAATTGTCGGGTGCTGAGGCATCTGTGCTGATGGCTACCGAGCATGGATATGATCCCAATGGTAAGCATAAATAACAGCAAAACATTTTTCATTTTAACAATACTCAAATATTTGATTTCTGTTTTTAATTCTGATTATCTTTATTATGACGGTTCCAGGGTAATTTCTGCCTGAAAACAACGTCCTCAGTCCTATCCGTCTTCGTTTTTGTTAGGCCCATGGACAGTATGCTCCCAGTCCCTACTCTTCCCTATCTCCCTTTCCCTTCCTCCCTGTCCCTTTCTCCCTCTCTCCCTACTCACTCCTCATCTCCTCCCTCACGCGAAGCCTTTAGGTTAGGCCACCGCCTCCTCCCCTTCTCCCCTTCTCCCTTCTCCCTTCTCCCTGGGGGGCGGGGGTCTCCTTTCTCCCCCTCTCCCCTTCTCCCCCTCTCCCCCTCTCCCCCTCTCCCACCAGCCAGATCTAATAAAAAACAACCCTTCAATCCGTTTGGTGTTGGTCTTTGGCTTTTTAATTCCGGATGCACCGCACACTCATGCCGGCAGCTTTTGCATCAACACTTACACTACAGTCCCTCCATGAAAATATAAGCTAGGAACCTGGCTTGTGCCCGATTGATTGGCAGTCCAGTAATGACCTGTCAATCCCTCCATTGATCCCGGGCCCATTAGCGGACTGGTAGAGGTAACCGGCCGGATGTACCTTTAATGCCGAGTTCCAGGGCCCGTTTTTGTTGGTCCAGCCCCGCCTGCATCCACATTGGTCCATTCGGTTGAGGTGGGAAGCCGCCAGCCATTGCCAAGCTCCAGTGCACATGGATCATTCACGGCAGTCCAGTCGGCACTTTCATTGATGGTGTTTATCCATGTCGTGTTGGGCGTACGGGTGACACCATCGTGCTTAAACCCCTGTTTACGGTTAAACTGCCAGTACCAGCCTGCTGAAGGTTCCGGTCATCATCAACAGTGGCCGTTGCCTGACGATCGGCACCAAGATTTTGGTAATCCAGCATTTGGTGGGTTCACCGGGGATACTGGTAGCCGTTCCACAAGTGACTGTCTTATTAACTGGGGCAACCCCACCCGCAACGAGATGGTTGACAGTAATCGAAAGGCCGCAGGCAAAGCCGGATTCATCGACCACCAGGAAGTTCCGGTATAAACATTCAGGCTTTATCATCGGTGTTGTATATAACCAGTCCTTCTGCCGGTGAAGCGATGGCATTTCGCTGCAGTTGTCATCCTGGGCGGAAGCAAAAGCCGGTTTGTGGATTTTACATCCAGCATGGCCGAACTATTGGCGAGGTGCCATCTGTATTGACAGCCACCTGCGGCATTGAGGGTCGATGATAAAAGTATTAAAAATCTTTGTAATGGCTTTACATATCAGAAATATTAAAAATTAAACTAATTCAAAAGAAACAATAAACAACAAGAGCAACCGGTTGGCCAGGGCATTTCGTTAAGAATAATCAGTAAAGGAGTAGTAAATATTGTAGTAAAAGCATAAGAGGATTGCGAGGCAATGTAGAAAATCGGTAAATGCGAACCTCAAAGAACTTAGGCTAATGCTTAAAAAAGTTGCGAAAGAGTTCAGAATCTCAAATCCATACTTGATTGAAAAAGAATACAGAATTTGAATCGTATGTATTCCTAAAGCTAATAATTCTATCGGTGTGTTTTAATCCTCTTTTCAAAAAAATAAGCAATCAGTGTTATCTACAGAATACCAAGGGTTAGCCAAAGATTTTTCAGGTCTTAGTGATTCCAAAACAAACTGATCAAATCATCCGCTAATTTAGAACGTTTTTAAATAATTAATGTTAAATATTTGTTAAAGTTTTGGCAGGGTGCATTTTAAT